>NZ_JAALXU010000001.1:0-1345236 GCF_013317225.1 Neorhizobium sp. AL 9.2.2 | reverse complement strand
GTGATCGCCGCAGTCAGCGACGTCTTGCCGTGGTCGACGTGACCGATCGTGCCAATGTTGACGTGAGGCTTATTGCGCTCAAACTTGCTCTTTGCCATTGAATGCTTCCTGTGAACATAAGAGGTTGACCCGGCGACCGGGTTTGGTGTCGCCGTTTAAGGCTTTCCCAAGGATTGCGCAAGACATAATTACGCCGCCGCCCCGTACAAGGGGCAGGCCGAAAGATGGCGCTCTATCTGCCTGTATTTCAAGGCCTCGGCGTGTCGCCTTCCCCGTCCGCCGCCTAGATGGTCGCTGCAGAGATCGTGATGGCCTGCTACGTAATCCTGACGTCCGATCCGGTTTTTGCGCGTGCCGCACGTGATCAACACGCGCACAAATCGACGCGATGTTTGAATGCATCAAACCGATACAAAATAGAAATAATGTGTCCGGGATATTGGAGCGGGTAGCGGGAATCGAACCCGCGTATTCAGCTTGGAAGGCTGCTGCTCTACCATTGAGCTATACCCGCGGGGGTGGTCCGATCTCGAAGACGAATGGTGGAGAGAGTTGGATTTGAACCAACGTAGGCGTAGCCAACGGATTTACAGTCCGTCCCCTTTAACCACTCGGGCATCTCTCCATTCGTCTGGATCGTTAGACCAAGTCTGCTGACCGTCTGGCTTGCCGCCCCTCGGTCTGCGCCGCGTATATGACGGCCTCATGTCCGTCTGTCAACACGACCTCTTTGAAAAAAGGAGGAAAAAATTGGATATCGTCATGACATCCGACGAAGGCTCGAGCGGAGGGCTTTGCCGAAACCGCGCTCCTCGATATAAGGCAGCATGAGCACAAAAGATCCTAAAGACAAAACCGCCCGCGACACCCATTACGCGACGCTTCGCCGGAATGTTCGCGATACCAAGCGCGAACGCGGCGAGATCCCGACGCCGCAGCAGGGCCGCGTCAAATCCAACAAGGGCGCCAAGGATTGGACGCCACCGCAGCTGCAGCCGGAACAGGTGCTGCTCTATGGTCTCCATACGGTTCGGGCTGCGATCCAGAACCCGGAGCGCAAGCTGATCAAGCTTTCGGTGACACAGAACGCCTTTATGCGACTGGAGATCGGCGAATCGAGCGAGCTGTCTTTTCCTGTCGAGTTCGTCTCGCCGCAGGATATCGACAAGGTGCTGGGCCCCGAGGCGATTCACCAGGGCGTGATGCTGGAAACGAGGCCCCTGCCCGTACGCCGGCTTGAAGCTCTTAAGGAGAGCCCGCTTCTCCTGGTACTCGACCAGGTAACGGATCCCCATAACGTCGGTGCCGTCATGCGATCGGCCGTAGCGTTCGGCGCAGGCGCTCTCATCACCACCCAGAGACATAGCCCGACCGAGTCAGGCGTGCTGGCAAAATCCGCGTCCGGTGCACTGGAACTCATTCCCTATATCCAGATCACCAACCTCGCCGACGCGCTGGAATCGATCCACAAGCTTGGCTTCCAGACGATCGGGCTTGATTCGGAAGGTCCTGCCCCGCTGGAAGGCACGTTCTCCGGTGAGCGGATTGCCCTGGTCCTCGGATCCGAGGGCAAGGGCTTGCGCCAGAAGACCCGCGAAACGGTGACTGCGTTGGCCCGGCTCGACATGCCCGGCGAGATCAAGTCGCTCAACGTCTCGAATGCCGCAGCGATTGCACTTTACGCGACAAGGCAGCATCTCCTGAAGATCTCCTGAAATCACATCAGCGGCCTGACGAAAACCGTCGGGCCGCTGCGCTCCATCCTGGCGCAAGCTTTATATGAGTATTTCCTAATTATCTTAAATGGGAGAGCTTGGATGGATCGCGGGACCTGGAAGCAACCTGTCATCCTGGAAATCTTCGGCCAACCGGGGCCGATCATCGTGCAAGGCACGCTGGATGCCGCTCTTATGCTGCTCAGCGGATGGCCGGCCGCACGCACAGAAGCGCATATGGCGGCGGTGATGGCGTGCCGCGATGTGCTGACGGGCCGAAGCGTAGCGGCCCTTGCCCGCGCCGATTTCATTGAGGCTGCACTAGAGGCCGGCTTTCATGTTCAACCGCAAACCTTTCTTGCCGATATCGATGCCGAACCAATCAAAGACGTCCCGGCCTCACTTGCGACCTTGCCGATCTCGCCGGACCGCCTCGCCCCCCTCGCACCGTTCCGGCGTCGCCTCAGTAAGTCGCCCCGCTTACGCGGGCTTACCCTTGCTTATACCGAGCCCGATGCTGGCGGATCCGATTCACTCCCGTCATATCACCACCCGGTGATTAGCTGGAGCGAGCCGCATTCCGCGGCATCGGGGGCTGGGCCGGCCAGCCCACACACACCCTGCATGCGCGAATTATTGGCAGAGCTCTCGCGGACGATCGGCATGATTGCACGGCTCGGCGCCCGACGCGCCGCGGGCGTGCTGCGGCCCCAGCTTCGCCACGGAGCATCGGATCTTCCGGCCGCGGCGGATGCGCACCTTGGCAATTCCTGGGCCGTCGGTCGTCAGCAACCAATGGCATAGGCACGGTGATGTAGAGGCGAGACGAGCTTGCGCTGCTGAAGGCAAGGCAGTAGATCGTCTTCATGATGAGTATGCTTTCCATATTCGAGACGATCGCGCTCGATGCAGGCCGCACGATTCTTGAGATCCGTGGCCGTGGCGCTCATACCCACTACAAGCCTGACCACTCGCCGGTGACGGAGGCTGACGAAGCCGCGGAAGCGATCATTCTCGAAGCGCTTGCGCAGCATTGGCCGGCGATCCCCGCGGTTGCAGAAGAAGCCGTCGCCGCCGGGCAGATCCCCGATATTTCCGGTGGTCGTTTCTTCCTGATCGACCCGCTTGACGGCACACGTGAATTCATCAACGGCCGCGATGACTTCACCGTCAATATTGCGCTGATCGAAAATGCCCTTCCGACCGTTGGTATCGTGTATGCTCCGGCGCTCAACGTCGGCTATGGCGGCGCACAGAACAAAGCGTCCAAGCTCGCGATCGCCCCCGATTTCACCATCGAAAACCGTCAGGCGATCCGCGCCCGCGTCATGCCACGGCGACCCATCGCCTGTGCCAGCCGGTCCCACCGAACTGTCGAAACGGATGATTTCCTGGCGCAATACGGCGACCTCGAAACCCTTTCCGTCGGTTCATCGCTGAAATTCGGTCTGCTGGCGGAAGGTGCCGCCGACATTTATCCGCGGTTCGGCCGGACGATGGAGTGGGACACGGCAGCCGGAGATGCGGTCCTGCGCGCCGCCGGTGGCAAGACCTGCGCTATCGACGGACAGCCGCTCCGGTACGGCAAGGTCGGTCGATCGGATGAGACTGATTTCGCCAATGGCGACTTCATCGCGACCGGTGCATCGGTTGAAGTCCTGTAGTTTTCCAAATTCTCTCGACCACGAAAAAAGGCGCCTCCTTTCAGAAGCGCCTTCCTAAGACAGCTCGATATCTCAGAGGAAGAAATCGCTGTCGTACATTTTGGTTTGGCCCGCGATCTTGATCTGGAAGTCGGCATAACCGTCGCCGTTCACATCGCCTGAGACGATGCCGCCGCTAAAGCGCAACTCGCCCGCCTCGCCCGAAAAGCCTTTCGAACCGATGAAATCGAAGGACTGATTGCCGCCGAAGGTCGTATCCGCATCGATCGACCGGAGATCGATATAATCGTCTTCGGCGCGGCTGAAGTCCTGGATGATGTCGCGGCTGCTGTTTGCCTTGGAGTCTGCGATCGAGGTGAACACGAACGTATCGGCGCCCGATCCACCATAGAGATGGTCGTTGCCGGATCCGCCGTAAAGCTTGTCGTTGCCGCCTCCACCGTAGAGGTCGTCGTTACCCGCACCGCCGTAGAGCGTGTCATTACCGCCCTTGCCGTCGATCAAGTCGTTTCCGTCATCGCCCCAAAGCTTGTTTGCGCCTGATGAGCCGTAGATCTTGTCGCTCGCACCGGTCCCGATGGCATTCTCGATGCTGACGAGCGTCTCTTTGTAACTGGTTCCGAGCGTCTGCGCCGAACCCTTGCCGAGATCGATGGCGACGCCGAGACCGGCCAGATCATCATCCTCGTCCTGCGTCTCATAGCTGATCGTATCGGTCCCCGAGCCACCGTTGAAATAGTTGCGATAGCCGACCGAGAAGAAGGCGTCATTGCCCGTCTCGCCGTAATAGTCGCTGTGATAGGTGGAGACTTCGAAAGAGTCGTTGCCGCTGCCGGCATAGACGACATCATAGAGCTTGCTCGACGTCGAAAATCCTGTTGCGACGTAGCTGTCGTTGCCGGAGCCGAGATCGATCTTGTTGCCGCCTTCGAAGGAATTTTGCACCAAATCGTCGTCAGCGCCTGCATAGACCGTGTTGAAACCACCGTATTTGCCAACGAGGTTGAGGAAGATCCGGTCGTCGCCGCCATAGGTGTAGACGGTGAGATCAGAATCGTAATCATCCTGGTAGACGGTGTTGTCGTAATCGTTGCCGTAGAATGTGGGCATCCGTTTCCTCCGGTCCGCTCCTGGCATGAGAATCGCCGCGGATTGCTGTGCTTATGCTAGACTACGAATCCTGACGGAATCCGTAATATCCCGTTGTCTGCCATTCAGGTTCGTTAACGCGCAATGGCCGCCTTCGTCATCCCCTCGCTTCGACGCTTTATCTCAATCAGATGAAGTACCACGTTGAAAAATCTTTGCGGAACCTCTTTGATTTCCATGGGTTGGTAGGGCTCACAGGAGATACCGACCATGAAAAAAACAATTCTCACCGCAGCATTTCTCATGACCGCAACGGCAGCTTTCGCGCAGTCGGCTGCAGAAAGCACCGGCGCAAACTCGGTTCTGGGTCGCGCTCCGACCACCGCAGACTTTATCATGCAGGCGTCTGCGAGCGGTATGTACGAGATCGAGTCGAGCAAGCTCGCGCTGACCAAGGGCGACGACGCCACCAAGAAATTTGCGCAGCAGATGATTACAGACCATGAAAAGGCTTCTGCCGAACTCAAGGCGCTGATCGACAGCGGCAAGGTTCAGGGCAATCCTGTCACGGCATTGACCGAAGATGACAAGGAAGATGTCGACGAGCTGGCAAAGCTTGAAGGCGCCGATTTCATCGAGGAATATTTCGACGATCAGGTCGAAGCACATGAAGACGCGGTAGACCTCTTCAAGCGCTACGCTGAAGAAGGTGAAAATGCCGATCTGAAGGCCTTTGCCGCGAAGACACTTCCGGCCCTCGAGCATCACTACAAGATGGCACAGGACATGGATAAGTAAGAACTACCCTTCCACAACTGCCATACGCTAAAGAGACAGCCGCCTGATTCGTCGAGGCGGCTTTTTCTGTTGATTCGCCCTCAGACCCAACGCCCGGGAGGTCGTTGGAAGCTTACTGAGCAGCGAACCGTCAAACGGATGGTTTTGAAAACGCGAGATAGCAACGCACGAAGGATGCATTGACGTTTCCGTCAGGCCTCAACCGCTGCGTCACGCTTCTTCTTGCCGTCCAATAACTGAGCGAAGAGTTCGGCCTGTCTTTCGGTTGCTGCTCGGATCGCATTGAGCTGCAAAAGCATGCTGCCAAACGCCGCGACGAGCACAGAGCCGATGAAGGCGGGTGCCGCCCAAGGCAGTGCTGCCAAGAGCGCGAGCAGGGCATAGGACCCCTGCCCGGCGCTGGCCATCAGCGCCACGAGGGCGCAGACCACCAGAACGATCCCGATCCAGCCAATCCACATCAAGACTTTTCCCATCAGTCTCCCCTTAAATTTAAGAGATCCTGACAGAGCGCATTCCATGTTGCAAGGATTGGCCGGCACGAGAAGAGATGCCGGAAAGACAACGGAGCGACGTGCGTCAAACCCTGCTCTCCTCAGCCCGAGAAAAGCATGATCAACCGATCAAAATGATTGGGATAGAAGTGGTGCCCCCGACAAGGTTCGAACTCGTGACCCCCTGATTACAAATCAGGTGCTCTACCAACTGAGCTACAAGGGCACTTCTGGGGGTGGAATTACCAGATTCTGATTTCGTGTAAAGCGAAAATTCCGTTGATCGCGATAAACACTTTCGAGAAACGAGATACTCGTGGTCTACCCGCAGCCGGAATGGCTAACGAAGTACCGACGCTCCACGGAAGCGGCTTGTTCGTCCTGTCGTTTCTCCTATAGCTACCTGCTGGAAGCCGTATGTTGACGATGCGGTGTTTCAGACCTGTATCCCTGGGCGCATGTCCGCGTCACACCAAAGGCCTTCCCATGTCGATCGCGACCGAAAAGCTCGCATTCATCGCCTCAACGGCACCCGATGCCGAGGCAGCGTTTGACGAGCTGACCCGGCTTTACGGAAACGTTCCCCTGGTGGAGGCCGACGTGGTCGTGGCCTTGGGTGGTGACGGGCTCATGCTGCAAACGCTGCACGAGACCATGCATATCGGGAAAAGGGTCTACGGCATGAACCGTGGCTCGGTCGGCTTTCTGATGAACGATTTCGAAACGGTCGATCTTCCCGACCGAATCGCGCGTGCCGTCGAAAACGAGTTTCACCCGCTAAAGATGACGGCGACCGATGCTTGGGGTGCGATATCCCACTCGCTCGCGATCAACGAGGTCTACCTGTTCCGCCAATCCTATCAGGCCGCGAAGCTGAAGGTGGTGGTCGATGGGCACACAAGGCTGGAGGAACTGATCTGCGACGGCCTGATGGTCGCGACGCCCGCCGGCTCCACCGCCTACAATCTGTCGGCGCACGGGCCGATCCTGCCGCTGGAGGCGCCGCTTCTGGCGATGACTCCCGTCAGCGCGTTTCGTCCGCGGCGCTGGCGCGGGGCGCTTCTGCCGAACCGGGTCTGCGTCGATATCGAAATTCTTGAGCCGGAAAAGCGGCCGGTCAACGCGGTCGCCGACAATACCGAGGTGAAATCCGTCATCCATATCCGCATCGCGCAATCGACTGAACTGACGGCACGGCTTCTATCGGATCCCGACCATTCCTGGTCTGACCGGATCTTGGCCGAGCAGTTCAACGACTGACAACGACCCCCAAGAAACGAAAACGGCCGGATCGCGAGATCCGGCCGTTTGTGATTCGTGATGCGTCCAAACCTTACTCGGCGTCGGCGCCAAGATCGGGCTTGCCGCTGATGCGGTGTGCAAGGGCTGCTTCCATGAACTCGTTGAGTTCGCCGTCGAGAACGTCGCTGGGTGCCGTGCTTTCGACACCGGTACGCAGGTCCTTCACCAGCTGGTATGGCTGCAGAACGTAGGAGCGGATCTGGTGGCCCCAGCCGATGTCGCTCTTCGAAGCGGCTTCCGCATTGGCGGCCGCTTCGCGCTTCATCAGTTCCGCTTCATACATACGGGCGCGTAGCATGTCCCACGCCTTGGCGCGGTTCTTGTGCTGCGAGCGTTCCTGCTGGCAGGCGACGACGATACCGGACGGAATGTGCGTGATACGCACGGCCGAGTCGGTGGTGTTGACGTGCTGCCCGCCGGCACCCGACGAACGATAGGTGTCGATGCGGCAATCGCTCTCGTTGATCTCGATGTTGATCGAGTCGTCGACTACAGGATAGACCCAGATCGACGAGAACGACGTGTGGCGGCGTGCCGCGCTGTCGTAGGGCGAAATGCGCACCAGGCGATGGACGCCCGACTCGGTCTTCAACCAGCCGAACGCATTGTGTCCCTTGACGAGTATGGTCGCGGACTTGATGCCGGCCTCTTCGCCATCGTGCACTTCCAAGAGCTCGACCTTGTAGCCCTGGCGCTCGGCCCAGCGGGTGTACATCCGCAGCAGAATGTTCGCCCAGTCCTGGCTTTCCGTGCCACCGGCACCGGAATGCACTTCGACATAGGTATCGTTGCTGTCTGCCTCGCCCGAAAGCATCGCCTCCACCTGCCGGCGGTTGGCTTCGGTGCGCAACGTCTTCAGCGCTTCCTCGGCCTCTTTAACGATCGAGTCGTCGCCCTCGTCTTCCCCCATCGCGATGAGTTCGACATTGTCGTTGAGCTGCTGATCGAGCGCTCGCACGCCGTTGATGCTGTCATCCAGCTGCTGACGCTCGCGCATCAGCTTCTGCGCTTCGGAGGCGTCGTTCCAGAGGTTTGGATCCTCTGCCTTGTTGTTCAACCAGTCCAGTCGTCTTACCGCCTGATCCCAGTCAAAGATGCCTCCTCAGCAGGCTTATGGCCTGCTTGATTTCGTCGGTTACGTTGATGATTTCCGCGCGCATGGCGTAATGCTTCTCTCGTCTTTTCGTTGTTGACCGAAGTTGCGGTGGACATAGTTGCGCCGGCCCCGGAAGTAAACCCCGGGCCGGCGCGACGATGTCCCAGAGGACGTCAGTATGAGGATCAAAACAGGCCGGAGGCACCGGACGTGATGGCCTGCTGTGCCTGTGGCGAGGAGTCCAGGATCTGGTCCTGCGTCATGTATTCGCCGCCACCGATGACCTGGAAGACGTCGGCCGGGCCGGTGCCGGGCTTGAAGGCTTCGGTGATCGTATCCGGCTCGCCTTCCATGGCCATCATGCCCGTCTTGCGGTTGACAGCGACGAACTGCATGCCTTCCGGCACAAGGAATTTTTCAGCCGGCATATGCTTTGCCGCCGCTTCGATGAACTGACCGAAGATCGGCGCTGCAAGTCCGCCACCCGTGCTGCCGCGTCCGAGCGGAGCCGGTGTGTCGAAGCCGATATAAAGGCCGGCCACGATGTTCGGCGTGAAGCCGACGAACCAGGCGTCCTTCTCGTCATTGGTCGTTCCGGTCTTGCCGGCGACGGGACGGTCGGTCAGATGGATCTTGCCGGCCGCGCTGCCGCGCTGCACGACGCCTTCCATCATCGAGGTGATCTGGTAGGCGGTCATCGGATCGAGAACCTGCTCGCGGTTGTCGGCCAGAACCGGCTCTTCCTGGTTCGCCCAACTGTTGGCATTGCAGCCTTCGCACGTGCGCTCTTCATGGCGGAAAATGGTCTTGCCGTAACGATCCTGGATGCGGTCGATTACGGTCGGCTTGATCTGCTTGCCGCCGTTGGCGATGACCGCATAGGCGGATACCATCCGCATCACGGTCGTTTCACCGGAACCGAGCGACATGGCCAGAACAGGCAGCATCTTGTCGTAGATGCCGAAGCGTTCGGCATATTCGGCCACCAGTTCCATGCCCATGTCCTGCGCCAGGCGGACAGTCATCTGGTTGCGCGACTTTTCGATGCCGGTGCGCAGCGTTGCCGGACCGTTGCCGTCCTTGTCTCCGTAGTTCGACGGGCGCCAGACCTGGCCTCCGGTGACGATCTCGATCGGCGCGTCAAGCACAACCGATGCCGGGGTGTAGCCGTTGTCGAGCGCTGCAGAATAGACGAAGGGCTTGAATGACGAACCCGGCTGACGCATCGCCTGGGTGGCGCGGTTGAACTCCGACTGTGCGTAGGAGAAGCCGCCGACCATGGCGAGAACGCGGCCGGTATTCGGGTCCATCGCGACAAAGCCGCCCTGGACCTTCGGAGGCTGACGCAGCCGAAAGGTCTTGGCTTCTTCATTGATCGGCTCGACATAGACGACGTCGCCCGGGCTCAGCACGCCATCGGGACCTTTCGCCGTCCGGCGAGAACCCTTGGCGTCGCGATAGGCCCATTTCATGGCGTCCGCGGGGATCGTTCCCGTCACGCGCTCTTCGGTCACCTTGCCGCCACCATCGGCAGCGGGACGCAGACCGATCTCGGCGGACTTGGCGGACGCGCTGATCACGACGGCAAGCTGCCATTCCGGGACATCGCGCAGGTCAGGCGCCTTGCCGTCGGTGATCGCCTTGGCAAGCGAGACACCCCAATCGGGTGAAATGTCGACCGTGGTCACCGGGCCCTGAAAACCGCGGCGTTCGTCGTAATCAAGAAGCCCGTTCTGCAGCGCGGCGCGCGCAGCAAGCTGAAGCTCGGGATTGATCGAGGTGCGGACGGACAGGCCACCTTCATAGAGCGACTTGTCGCCATAACGGCCAATGATCTGGCGACGCACCTCTTCGGAGAAATAGTCGGACGCGAACAGGTGCGTACCACTCCGGCGCTGCTTGACACCAAGCGGCTGGGTCTTGGCATCGTCGGCGTCCATCTGGGTAATGTAGCCGTTTTCGGCCATGCGATCGACAACCCAGTTGCGGCGATCAAGCGCTGCCTGCTGATGGCGGAACGGATGATAGTTGTTGGGGCCTTTCGGCAGCGCCGCGAGATAGGCTGCTTCCGCCGTCGTCAGTTCCGTCACCGACTTGTCGAAATACGTCAGCGCCGCACCGGCGATGCCATAGGAGTTAAGGCCGAAGAAGATCTCGTTGAGGTAGAGCTCGAGGATCTTGTCCTTCGAGTAGGCCTGTTCGATGCGGAACGACAGGATCGCTTCCTTGACCTTGCGGTCCATCGTCTGGTCTGCCGACAGAAGGAAGTTCTTTGCCACCTGCTGGGTGATCGTAGACGCACCTTCCGGACGACGGCCTGAACCGAAGTTCTGGAGATTGTTCACAACCGCGCGGCCAAGGCCGAAGATATCGACGCCGGGGTGGTTGTAGAAATTCTTGTCTTCAGCAGACAGGAAGGCCGCCTTGACCCGGTCGGGGATAGCCTGGATGGGGAGGAACAAGCGGCGCTCGCGCGCATATTCCGTGACCAGTGCACCGTTGCCGGCGTGGACACGCGTGGCAACCGGAGGCTCATAGGCAGCAAGGACCGCATAATCGGGCAAATCCTTGGATACACCATTCAAATAGATGGCAACCGCTGCAGCAACGCCCAGAAAAAGGACGCAGGCCATTCCAAAGAAGTATCCAATCAATCTGATCATGTCGAAGCTACCGTTCGGCTTTCGGGTTGCTGCGCAAGGCGCAACATCGCATGGTTCTCGGCGTTTTGCACGGTGATTACGCCAGCGCAAGGCGTCGAGGATAAAAGGCGCGTTATCCGCCCTGCCTCGTGCAGCAGGGTGTAACCGTCTGAATGTGCGTAAAATAGGGCTTCAACCAAGGTATTTCCGCAACTTAGCTTGTATACGGGGATATTCCCGGGCCGTTGTTGCACGTCAGCCACGCCGCATGCGACGCAGCACTCCCCTCACCCGCCGTTGGCGACAGAGTGACCGCGATACCGATCGACGGCTGCGGCAATCAGGTCTGCAATCCGGTTGCGCCAGTTCTGATCGAGCAGAAGTTTTTCGTCTTCCTGATTGGACAGAAAACCCAGCTCGAGCAGGACGGAGGGAATATCCGGCGCCCGCAGCACCTGGAAGCTTGCCTGCCGATGCGGGTTGTTGATGAGCCCGATCTGCCCCTCGAACGACTTGACGACATTGTCCGCCATGGCGATCGAGAAGGCCTGGGTCTCGCGCCGCGTCAGGTCGAGAAGGATATCCGCCACGTCCGACGGTCCGTTCTGAATGCTGTAGCCGGCGAGCTGGTCAGAAAAGTTTTCTCGCGCCGCAAGGTTCTCCGCCATCCGGTCCGATGCCTTGTCGGAGAGGGTATAGACGGTGGCACCGCGGATATCCTTTTGCGTCAGCGTATCGGCGTGAAGGGATATGAAAAGGTCGGCGCGATGTTCCCGCGCCGTCGCCACCCGCTCGGACAGCGAGAGAAACGTGTCGTCGTCACGCGTCAGAAATGCCTTCACGCCGGATAGCCGGTTCAGGCGCTCGGCAAGCGTCTTTGCGAAATCGAGGGTGATGACCTTTTCCTGCGTCTTCGTCGTCAACGCAGTCGCGCCGGCATCAATCCCGCCATGGCCTGCATCAACCGCAACGGTGAAAACGCCGTCGTCGGCCATCAGTGGCGTCGGCTCCGAGTCAGTTTGCGTCGTGGCGCGCCAGTCCTGGCCTTTCAGGAGAACGGCAAACTCTTCCTTCGAGACGACCTCGGCATCGAGGACGAGACGCCAGACGCCGTTCTCCCCCGGCCGAACATCCGCTGTCGAGAGCTTCACTGGCCGGTTGGTGGTCAGCACGATCCGGGCGCTCTGTTCATCCATGGTGCCGAAGCGGATATCCTTGAACAGACCGCGCGGCGATAGATCTTCGGGCGGAAACCCGAAGGCGGTCGCCGAGAGGTCGACAATGACGCGTTCGGGGCCGCCAACATAGTGCACTGAAAACTCAGGCTTCGATTCGAAGTCGATGACAATGCGGCTGCGTGCCGCGTCGCCGGCAATGCGGGCTCCGAATGCGAGGATTGGCTTCGTGGTTGCCGCCATCGCAGGCGCCAACGCTGCCCCAGCAAGCAACATGACCAAACCAAAAGCGATTCGCCTTACGACACCGGTTGCACCGGTCGCGAAATCGTATCTGGACGTCTCATGTGATACACGCAACGCACCCGTCGGTTTGCCCACCCTCACATAAGTCCCCTAACCTGACTTCGCACATTCGGAATGCAGCAACGGCAGCCGCTGCAGCCGCATGTTTTTAACATAGCAATTTCATGCAGATCGGATGCGAATCATCTCGTCCGCCCGTTGTTTTTGCATAGAATGGCAATTCGATCGACAATATGGCAAAGGCGGCTTTTCCCTTGCTATTGTGACAGATAAACCATACAACGCGAGCGAAGGTTGAAGTGTTGACGGGATAGTCTGCCGATAGGCTGCCAGCTGATAATGATCTGGCGCCATGGACCGACAGACATCCGCCGTCGCTACGCTTCATCCTGATACACGATCCGCCCGGCGGTGGCCGGAAACATATCGGGTGGCATGCCACCCACCGCTCCATCGAGCAAATCTCATTGGAGCAAATTCATCGGGCCCCGTTTGGGGCCTATGGTAAAGTCATTCTCGTTTGGTTTTTGATGGCGCGGCACAATTTTCAGAACCGGGAGAGATCAGGGACGCCTTTGGCTCCGTCTTCTTTCCGGTTGCCCGCACAATCCCACCCGACGGGATCCTTTTTATCCGGCGGAACGACCATTTCGCATGACAAGCCTGTTGTCGGGGAAATCCTCGCGGCAGGCTTTTGTGCATTTGCTCGGCGCCGAGGAGCAGAATTTACATGGCAGACAAAATGCTTATCGACGCGTCTCACGAAGAGGAGACGCGGGTAGTCGTTGTACGCGGCAACCGTATTGAAGAATTCGATTTTGAATCGGAACACAAGAAACAGATCCGGGGCAATATCTATCTGGCCAAAGTGACGCGCGTTGAGCCGTCGCTACAGGCCGCGTTCGTCGATTACGGTGGCAACCGCCACGGCTTCCTGGCTTTTGCGGAAATCCACCCCGACTATTACCAGATACCGCTGGCCGACCGGCAGGCGCTGATGCAGCAGGAAGCTGAAGACCAGCGCCGCATTGCGGAAGCTGATTCGGCGGATCCTGGCGATCCGGTGGTCGATCTTTCCCAGCAGGACCAGCCGGATGTCGGCATCGTCCCTGTCAACGCCGTAGAAGAACCGGTTGAAGCTGCAGTTGAAGACGCTCCAGCTCCCGAGGACGCACCGGTTGCAGACGTGGCCGAGAAGAAGGCCAAGCCGAAGCGCACCCGCTCGCGCAAGAAGGTTGTCGAGCCGACTGCGGAAGATGCGCCAGCTACTGAAACTGTCTCCGAAGAAGAAGCGCCCTCCTCCGACGAAAACCCGTCTTCCGACGACGAGGGTTCAAAGCCCGGCGAGATGGCGGCAATGGTCGACACCGATTCGATTTCCGAGGATGCCGGTGGGCGTGGCGGGAACGACGACGATGATGATGGTGACGACGACGATCACCATGAGAAGGAAGAGATCGAATCCGTTGGCGCCGAAGACGCCATGGAAGAGGTTCCGGATCGCATCCAGCGCAAGCCGCGCAAGCAGTATCGCATCCAGGAAGTCATCAAGCGTCGCCAGATCCTGCTCGTGCAGGTCGCCAAGGAAGAGCGCGGCAACAAGGGCGCAGCTCTCACGACCTATCTGTCGCTCGCAGGCCGCTACTCGGTTCTGATGCCGAACACGGCACGTGGCGGCGGCATTTCCCGCAAGATCACCCAGCCGACGGACCGCAAGCGTCTGAAGGAAGTCGCTCGCGAGCTCGACGTGCCGCAGGGCATGGGCGTGATCCTGCGCACCGCCGGTGCCAACCGCACCCGCGTCGAAATCAAG
Source organism: Neorhizobium sp. AL 9.2.2 (assembly GCF_013317225.1). Lineage (NCBI taxonomy): Bacteria > Pseudomonadati > Pseudomonadota > Alphaproteobacteria > Hyphomicrobiales > Rhizobiaceae > Neorhizobium > Neorhizobium sp. AL 9.2.2. The sequence continues at coordinate 1,331,142 of NZ_JAALXU010000001.1, read as the reverse complement.
CGCGACTTCGAGTATCTGATGCGCCTCTGGGAGAACGTCCGTACGCTGACGCTCGCCTCGACCGCACCTTGCCTCGTTTACGAGGAAGGCTCGCTGATCAAGCGCTCGATCCGCGACCTTTATAATAAGGACATCAACGAGGTCATCGTCTCCGGCGAAGAAGGCTATCGTGAAGCGAAAGACTTCATGAAGATGCTGATGCCGAGCCATGCCAAGGTGGTTCAGCCCTACCGCGACCTTCACCCGATCTTTTCCCGTTCGGGCATCGAGGCACAGCTCGACCGCATGCTGCAGCCGCAGGTGACGCTGAAGTCCGGTGGCTATCTCATCATCAACCAGACCGAAGCTCTGGTTGCAGTCGACGTGAACTCCGGTCGTTCGACCCGCGAACATTCGATCGAAGACACAGCACTCCAGACGAACCTTGAAGCTGCCGAAGAAGTTGCCCGCCAGCTCCGCCTGCGCGACCTTGCCGGTCTGATCGTCATCGACTTCATCGACATGGAAGAAAAGCGCAACAACCGCGCTGTCGAGAAGAAGCTGAAGGATTGCCTCAAGAACGACCGCGCCCGCATCCAGGTCGGCCGTATCTCGCATTTCGGCCTGCTCGAAATGTCGCGCCAGCGTATCCGCGCATCGGTTCTCGAATCGACCACGCAGATCTGCTCGCATTGCGGCGGCACAGGTCATGTGCGCTCGCAGTCGTCGGTTGCGCTTCATGTTCTGCGCGGCGTCGAGGAATACCTGCTTAAGAACACCACGCATGACATCACCGTGCGGACCACGCCTGACATCGCGCTGTTCCTGCTGAACCACAAGCGCGGCAGCGTGGTGGATTACGAGAACCGCTTCGGTGTGTCGATCTTCATCGAATCCGACGTCACCATCGGTTCGAACCACTTTGCAATCGATCGCGGCGAAGCCGTCGAGAACCCGGTCAAGATCGAAAGCCTGATGCAGTTTGCCGCGATCCCCGTTGAGGACGAGGACGACGACATCATCATCGAGGTTGATGAAGAGGAAGAAGACGAGGAGATCGTCGCTGCCGCGCCTGCCGCCAAGCAGGACCGCGAGCGGACCGAAGGCGATGATCAGAACGGCCGCAAGCGCAAGCGTCGCCGGCGTCGTCGCAACCGCAACGGCGAGAAGAATGGCGAAGGCCAGACGCTCGACGCGGCAAGCGATGCCGAATCGGGTGCCGATGACGAAGAAGATGAAGACGGCGACGAGAACGAAGCAGTTGCTGCCGACGGAACTGCGCCTGTCGCAGACGGCGACGACTCGGATGAGAACTCGCGCCGCAAGCGCCGTCGTCGCGGCAAGCGTGGCGGACGTCGCAACCGGACCGAAGACGGTCAGGAGCTGAACGCGTCCGACGACGAGACCGAAACCGCAGACGCTGGTGACGGTTCCGAAGCCGGTCCGGCCGAGACGGTCGCTGCTGACGCGGGTGCTGATGTCGGTTCTGAAACCGAAGCTGCGCCAGTTGACGTTGCTGCAGCGCCGGTCGAGCCTGCGCCCAAGCCACGCCGTTCGCGCCGTGGCAAGGCGTCTTCCAAGACGGAAGAGGTTTCGTCCGAAGTTGAGGCTGTTGCCGAACCTGATGCCGTCGTCGAGACTGCTGCAGAAGCTCCGGCTCCTGCCCCGGTCGAACTTCCGGTGGAAGCTCCGGTCGCAGCGATCGTGGAACAGGTCGATGCAGCCCTTGGTGAACAGACACCTGCCGAGGCCCCTGAAGCTACGCCGGCCGCTGAAGCCTCACCTGTCGCAGAAGCCCCGCAGGCCGAAGAAGCCGCGCCGGTCGCAGAGCCTGCTCCACAGGCTGGCGCTGCCGATGATGCGGACGAATCGAAGCCTGCCCGCGCGAACCGCGCCTCCAACATCTCTTCGTCCAGCGAAGCGGTGGTGAAGAGCTCCGATCCTGCCAAGGCAGCGACCGAGAGCGACGGCGATCCGGCCAAGCCCAAAAAGGGCGGCTGGTGGCAGAAGCGCGGCTTCTTTTGAGCCGTAACCCATCCTAGAAATCGAAACGGCCGCGTTTGACGCGGCCGTTTTTTTGTCTGCGGCATGTCCTCAGAAAATGATTCAAGTCGCTTGCTGATTGATTCCGGAAACGGATCTAAGGCTCTGATTGCAAGTGCTTTTTGTACCGCCTGCCCTGCGGAGTCGGCCATTGTTGCGCAGTCCCGGGCACCCCTGCCGTTTTTACTCTATCGCCTCGCGCCACGCTGGCTTAGTTTTGGCGCAAACAGACATGATGGTGCGGCGTTTCGCGCGAAGCCACGCCCAACAGACCGACGAGGAAACGAATGACCCGCCTTCTCAACCCGATACTGAAGACGCTTGCTGCCGGTTCGATGCTGGCCGCAACGGCGTTTGCCGTTCCGGCCTTTGCCCTGGATGACCAGCAGAAGAAGGAGATGGGCGAATTCATCCGGGAATATCTTATCCAGAACCCGGAAGTGATGATCGAGGTCCAGAACGCGCTGGAGGCCAAGCAGCAGAACCAGCGCGTCGACCAGTCCACCAAGGCGGTCGCGGCCAACAAGGAGGCGATCTTTGCCTCCCCCACCGACATCACGCTTGGCAATCCGAAGGGCGACGTCACGGTCGTTGAATTCTTCGATTACAATTGCGGCTACTGCAAGCATGCGCTGGCCGACATGGACACCATTCTCAAAAAGGACAAGAACGTCCGCTTCGTGCTGAAGGAATTCCCGATCCTCGGCCCGGACTCGATTGCCGCGCACAAGGTTGCCAATGCGGTGCGTCTGGTCGCCCCGACAAAGTATGCCGAGTTCCACCGCACGCTGCTCGGCAGCCGCGAGCACGCGTCCGAAGAGACCGCGCTCTCTGTCGCCACCGCGCTTGGGATCGACGGAGCAGCACTGCGGAAGTCGATGAAGGACAATCCCAACGACGATCTCGTACGCCAGGCCTATCAGTTGGCCACCGCGATCGGCATCACCGGCACGCCGACTTATGTTGTCGGAGACGAGGCCGTGTTCGGTGCTGTTGGCCTCGATACGATCGAGGAAAAGGTCGCCAATGTGCGCGCTTGCGGAAAGGCCAGCTGCTGACGGTCGAGATTTCGAGCAGGATGCTGCATTCTTGCCCGTTCGCCGGTGGATGCATGGCGTTTAGGCGCGTCAGGGGCTTTCCCTTGCCGTCCCAGCGGTTTATACGTGGCCGCTGAATTCTGGGTGGAACAAATAGTTATCTCGATGAGCAAACCGATTTTCGTCCTCAACGGTCCCAACCTCAACATGTTGGGAAAACGCGAACCTGGCATCTACGGCGGCAAGACCTTGGCCGATGTCGAGCAGGAATGTGCGGCCGTTGCTGCCGAACTCGGACTGACTGTCGAGTTTCGCCAGAGCAATCACGAGGGCGTGCTCATTGATTGGATGCATGAGGCCGGCGAGCGGGCTTCCGCTGTCGCCATCAATGCCGGCGCCTTTACCCATACCTCGATCGCCCTTCACGATGCGATCAAGGCCATTTCCGTACCGGTGGTGGAACTTCATATCTCGAATGTGCATGCGCGGGAGGAATTCCGCCACCATTCCATGATTGCACCGGCCTGCAAGGGCATCATCTGCGGGTTCGGCACGCAGAGCTACGTGCTCGCGCTGCACGCCTTGAAGACCACCATCGCCTGACAACATAACAAAACAGTAGGGTTTGCCATGTCTGAGAAGAAAGCCGGTATCGACAAGGGACTGATCCGCGATCTCGCGAACATCCTCAACGACACCGATCTCACCGAGATCGAAGTTGAGCAGGATGACCTGCGCATCCGTGTTTCACGCGCAGGCACTCCCCAGTACGTTCAGGCTCCGATTGCAGCCGCGCCTGCCCTTGCGGCCGCCCCTGCCGCCGCTGCAGCACCCGCTGCCGTAGCCGGCCCGGACCTCAAGAACGCGCTCACCGCTCCGATGGTTGGCACCGTCTACCTGGCACCTGCTCCCGGTTCGCGCAATTTCGTCGAAGTCGGCGCGACCGTGAAGGAAGGCCAGACCCTCGTCATCATCGAAGCCATGAAGACGATGAACCAGATCCCCTCGCCGAAGTCCGGCAAGGTTACGGAAATCCTGGTCACAGACGGGCAGCCTGTCGAATATGGCCAGCCGCTCGTCATCATCGAGTAAGGCGATCTCATGATCTCGAAAATCCTCATAGCCAACCGCGGCGAGATTGCACTTCGCGTCCTGCGCGCCTGCAAGGAACTCGGCATCGCGACCGTCGCCGTTCACTCGACGGCCGATTCGGATGCGATGCATGTTCGCCTCGCCGACGAGAGCGTCTGCATCGGCCCGCCGCCTTCGCGTGACAGCTATCTCAACATCCACCAGATTGTTGCCGCCTGCGAGATCACCGGTGCCGACGCCGTTCATCCCGGTTACGGCTTCCTGTCCGAGAACGCGAAGTTCGCAGACATTCTGGAAGCACACGGCATCACCTTCATCGGACCGACCGCCGAGCATATCCGGCTGATGGGCGACAAGATCACTGCCAAGAAGACAGCAGTTGAGCTTGGCATTCCGGTCGTTCCGGGTTCGCCCGGCGAAGTTCTGCCTGAGAACGCGCTCGAAATTGCCCGCGAAATCGGTTTCCCGGTTCTGATCAAGGCGACCGCCGGCGGCGGTGGCCGCGGCATGAAGGTGGCAAAAACCGAGGCCGAGCTCGAGGAGGCCGTGTCCACGGCCCGTTCCGAAGCGCTCGCAGCTTTCGGCAACGATGCCGTCTACATGGAAAAGTATCTCGGCAAGCCGCGGCATATCGAGATCCAGGTCGTCGGTGATGGCGAAGGCAATGCCATTCATCTGGGTGAACGCGACTGCTCGCTGCAGCGCCGCCACCAGAAGGTCTGGGAAGAAGCCAATTCGCCGGCCCTCGATGTCGAACAGCGCATGAAGATCGGCCAGATCTGCGCCGACGCCATGAAGAAGATGAAGTATCGCGGCGCCGGTACGGTCGAGTTCCTCTACGAAAACGGCAAGTTCTATTTCATCGAAATGAACACCCGTCTTCAGGTCGAGCATCCGATCACCGAAGCGATCACCAATATCGACCTGGTGCACGAGCAGATCCGTGTTGCCTCCGGAAACGGCCTGTCCGTGACCCAGGACGAGATCCAGTTCCAGGGCCATGCGATCGAGTGCCGCATCAATGCCGAGGATCCAAGGACCTTCGTTCCGTCGCCTGGCACGATCACGCATTTCCATGCTCCCGGCGGTCTCGGCGTTCGCGTCGATTCGGGTGCCTATGCCGGCTACAAGATCCCGCCTTACTATGACAGCCTTATCGGCAAGCTCATCGTGCATGGACGCACCCGCGCCGAATGCATGATGCGCCTTCGCCGCGTGCTGGACGAGTTCGTCGTGGATGGTATCAAGACCACGCTTCCCCTCTTCCAGGAACTGGTGGACAATCCGGATATCTTGAGCGGCAACTACGATATTCACTGGCTGGAGAACCATCTGGCCGGCGACAAGTCTCACTAGACGCTACCTACCGGATCCACACGATCCGTTAGCGGTTCATAAGATGCTGTCGACCATTCCGCGCCAGATGAGGCGCGGAATGCGATGGCCGGATCAAGGAGACCGATGGCAGGGCGTCGTGGCAAATATTACCCGGCAATAACCCCGGAAATTCTGTTGCGAGCCTATTCCATCGGGCTTTTCCCGATGGCGGAAGCCGCCGATGATCCGGAGATATTCTGGGTCGATCCCGAGATGCGGGGTATCCTGCCGCTCGACGCTTTTCACGTCTCCAAGAGCCTGCAGAAAACGGTCCGCAAAAAACCCTTCGACATCCGTTTCGACACCGACTTTGAGGGCGTCATCGCGCTTTGCGCGCAACCGGCCGATGACCGGCCGAGCACCTGGATCAACGAGACGATCCGCAAGCTCTATCGCGAACTCCACCACATGGGCCATGCCCATAGCGTCGAGGCTTATGACGGCGATGAACTCGTCGGCGGGCTTTACGGCGTTTCGCTTGGCGCTGCTTTCTTCGGCGAGAGCATGTTTTCGCGCCGAACCGACGCGTCCAAGATCTGCCTCGTGCATCTGGTGGAACGGATGAAGGCCAAGGGGTTCGAGCTGCTCGATACGCAGTTCACGACAGAACACCTGAAGACCTTCGGGGCGATCGACGTTCCGAAGGATGACTATCTCAAGCTGCTGCATGCGGCAGTCAACTCGCCGCATCTCGAATTTTGATCTGTCCGGAAATCGTTGATTTCAATTGGTCGCGCGGGCGGGTGCCGGCACGTCGGAAGTCTGCTTGCAGCCTGTCAGCCAGACGTCATAGATTGGGTGCTCGACGGCGTTGAGGCCGGGGCTGTCCGCAAACATCCAACCGGTGAAGATGCGGCGGATCTTGCGGTCGAGTGTGATCTCGTCGACTTCGATAAACCCGTCGATCTTTTGGGCTTCCGTTTCGTCTCGGGAATAGCAGACCTTCGGCGTCACCTGAAGCGCGCCATACTGCACCGTCTCGTTGAGATAGACGTCGAATGTGGTGATGCGGCCGGTGATCTTGTCGATGCCGTTGAAGACGGCGACGGGATTTTCGATCCGTGCAGCCGAGGCACTTCCCCCTGCCAGAACCGAGACGACGGCAAGAACGGCGCCAATCGATCGTGTGCGTGGGGAAAGCTTGGTACGTGTCATTATTGGTCCCGTCTCGAAAAGGCGTCCTGGGAATGCCCGATCGAGGACTAGTTGTGGAATATGGCTAAAACAGGTGCCAGTCAGGCTCAGTTGCCGGGCGTCCAGGCGTCATAGTCGCCGGTGACGCGAGGACGTTCACCATTGGCCGACAGAGAACCCTGAGGCCGGTATGCAAGCGGCGATCCGGTGAGGTTCGGCTTGTGCGACTTCTGCCATTCGCGCGCCTTGTAATCCTCCTGCGACGGAGGCGTATCGGTGCGGTAATGCATCCAGCCGTGCCAGCCTGGCGGGATCGCGGAGGCTTCGGCGTAATCCTTGTAGATCACCCAGCGCTTCGGCTTACCCCAGGAGGTCATCGGGCCTTCGAAATAGACGTTGCCCAACTCATCGTCGCCCACCTTCTTGCCATGGCGCCAGGTGAAGAAACGCGTGCCCATGGTTTGGCCGTTCCACCAGGTGAAGATCTGCAGCAGGAGATTTTTCATGGGCTTGTCCATAGGATTGGCAAACAGGTGACCAGTCGAACTGGCTCCACCGCTTATGCCGCCAGACAGCGGTGATGTCCAGCATTTCCGAGATGTAGACCTCTATTTGAACTTCATCTTGAAGCCCGCATGGCTCTTGGCAAAACCCAACCGCTCGTAGAAGCGATGGGCATCCGTGCGCGCCGCATTGGAGGTCAGTTGCACGAGGCGGCAGTCGCGCCGCTTTGCCTCTTCGATCGCGTAACCGATCATCTGCGCGCCGATCCCCTTCCCGCGCATGTCGGGTCTCGTCTGCACGGCTTCGATAATCATCGACAGCGAGCCGCGACCGGTCAGCGTTCGGTTGAACAGGATCTGGAACGTGCCGACAACGTCGCCGTCCCGCTCGGCAACGAAAAGCTGCTCGTTCTGGGAGGCATCGATCATGTTGAAGGCGCGCAGGTAATCGTCGTAGGCGTCTGCGTCAGTCGTATCGCCGTGACCACCGACATCGTCAGCGGCAAACATTGCGATCAGTTGGGAGAGGTCCGATTCGCGAGCCCTGCGAATGATGATGCCGTCCATGTCACCCTCCCGTATCTGAGCCGTCTAAAGCGACTGGAGCCGCTTTTCCATGATGATCGCCGGCAGGCCGGAGTTCGGCGCGCCCCATTCCTCCATGCGGTCGACTTCGGCAAAGCCGAGCCGCTGGTAGAAGGAGGCGGCACGCACATTCGGCAGCGACACCTCGACCCGCATGATTTCCGCATCCGGAAAGCAGGTCTCGATTTCGGCAAACAGATCCCTGCCGATGCCGTCATTCTGGCAGGCTGGCGCGACGTAGAGCTGATGCAGCATCACCGTCTTTGCCATTTTTGGATACACGGCGGCGTAAGCGATGCCGCCGATCTTGCTTCCATCGTCGGCGACGAGAAACTCGCCATCCTTCTTGATCAGCCTAGTGCGGATCGCGACCGGCGAATGCCAGTTGCGCACCATCTTCTCGACGGCGTCTGCACCGTAGAACGGGTCGTAGGACTGATGAAACGTCTCGGCGAGAAGGACGCGGATCTTCTCCACGTCCTCGTCGCCCGCTGTGCGAATGAAGTAGACCAACAGGTTAGTCCTCGATGCCCAGCTTGGCCTTGACCAGGGCCTGGACGGCCTGCGGATTAGCCTTGCCGCCGGTCGACTTCATCACCTGTCCCACGAACCAGCCGGCAAGCGTCGGCTTGGCCAGAACCTTGGCGACCTGATCGGGATTGGCGGCGATGATGTCGTCCACGGCTTTTTCAATGGCGCCGGTATCGGTGACCTGCTTCATACCGCGGCTCTCGACGATGTCCGCCGGGTCACCGCCTTCGGAAAAGACGATCTCGAACAGGTCCTTGGCGATCTTGCCGGAGATGACTTCCGACTTGATCAGATCGATGATGCCGCCAAGCTGGGCGGGAGAAACCGGAGTCTCTTCAATGCCTTTGCCCGCTTTGTTCAAGGCGCCCAGCAAGTCGTTGATGACCCAGTTGGCCGCCATCTTGCCGTCGCGGCCCTCAGCCACGGCTTCGTAATAGTCGGCGATGGCCTTCTCGGAAACCAGAACCGAGGCGTCATAGATCGAAAGGCCAAGTTCAGCCACGAAGCGGGCCTTCTTGTCGTCAGGCAGTTCCGGCAGGTCCTTGGCGAGCTCTGCGACGAACGCGTCGTCGAAGACGAGCGGCAGCAGGTCCGGATCCGGGAAATAGCGATAGTCGTGCGCGTCTTCCTTGGAGCGCATCGACCGCGTTTCGCCCTTGCCCGGATCAAACAGGCGGGTCTCCTGATCGATCGAGCCGCCGTCCTCGAGGATGGCGATCTGGCGACGGGCTTCGTATTCGATCGACTGGCCGATGAAGCGGATCGAGTTGACGTTCTTTATTTCGCAGCGCGTGCCGAAACCTTCGCCCGGACGACGCACGGACACGTTGACGTCGGCGCGCATCGAGCCCTCGTCCATGTTGCCGTCGCACGTGCCGAGATAGCGCACGATCGAGCGCAGCTTGGTCATGTAGGCCTTTGCCTCGTCGGACGAACGCATGTCCGGCTTCGACACGATCTCCATCAGAGCGACGCCTGACCGGTTGAGGTCGACATAGGACATGGTCGGATGCTGGTCGTGCATCGACTTGCCGGCATCCTGTTCCAGATGCAGGCGCTCGATGCCGATCTCGATATCCTCGAACTGGCCCTGGCGGTCGGGACCGAGCGAGATGACGATCTGGCCTTCGCCGACGATCGGATCCTTGAACTGCGAGATCTGATAGCCCTGCGGAAGATCCGGATAGAAATAGTTCTTGCGGTCGAAGATCGAACGGTTGTTGATCTGCGCCTTCAGGCCAAGGCCTGTGCGGACAGCCTGGCGGACGCATTCCTCGTTAATCACGGGAAGCATGCCGGGCATTGCCGCATCGACCAGCGAGACGTTGGCATTGGCAGGCTTACCGAACTCGGTCGAAGCGCCGGAGAACAGTTTTGAATTGGAGAGAACCTGGGCGTGCACCTCCATGCCGATGATCACTTCCCAATCGCCAGTGGCGCCGGGAATGAAGCGTTTCGGATCGGGCGTGCGGACGTCGACTAGGGTCATCTTATGCTCGTTCGGGCTTAGTTTCGAAGTGCTTTGTGGGTAGAGCAAATGTTGGCGAGGTGCAAGCGTAGGCCAAGGCTTGCCGGGTGAAACATCTGATACCACTGAGGATGAATCTTAACCGGAGCGCACTTAGCTGGGGTTCATGACCCTAAACCTTGCGCTGACACTTGTCGTTCTCTGCATCCTCTTCAATGCAGTGGTCTTTTCCATCTACTGGATCGACAAGCGGGCCGCCAGGAATGGACGCTGGCGGGTCAGCGAAACCACCCTCCTCCTGCTTGCATTTGCCGGCGGAAGTCTAGGCGCTGTCGCGGCTCAGCGCATGTTGCGTCACAAGACGCACAAGGAGCCGTTCAGGACCATCCTTGCCGCCATCGTCACGCTGCATGTCTGCCTGGGTGTCGTGCTGATCCTCGCGGTGTCCGGAATGCTGGCATCGATCTGGACGATGCTCGTCGGCCTTTAAAAATTCGGCCCGTAGGTGCCCGGATCGTCGGAGACGAGTTGCTTCGACAGTCCGATGGACTGGATATCGCGATCGATCTTCGGCTGGTAGGCGCTCGAAAGCCAATGGACGCTGTATCCCTGCTTTTCGAAGAAACCGACTGCCCCGTCGTTCTGCGCATGGGTCTCGACCCGCGCCTTGTCGAACCCGCGACGAACGATATCGGCCTCGATATCGGCGAGCAGCGCCTTGCCGAGCCCCTGCCCCTCAAACTGCGGATCGATCCAGAAGTCGGTGATCAGGTCGTCGCGATTCTCGCAGGCCGCCCAGCCGGCGACCGTGCCGTGCGCCTCGATCACGAGAATCGTCAGCCAGGACGAGGAAACGAAGTCGCGGAATGCGGCAAGCGCACTTTCGCGCATGCTGGACGGATCGCCAACGGCGCCCATCGCTTTTTCCCAGCTGAGCAAGCCGATCTGAACTAGCGCGGCTTCGTCGTCCTGGCGTGCGTTGCGAATGACTGCCATGGAGTCTCCTGTCTCAGGAACAGTAGATCATCGGCGTGCGATTCGGGCTAGAACCGCACTGGGTTGGCAGATGCCGGACAGCCGACCTGCCGCTACCACCATTTCGCAGGCGTGAACTTGCCTGCCGCCTGTTCGATCACGTGCGCTGTGCGGAACAGGGTTTCCTCGTCGAACGGCTTACCGATCAGCTGCAGGCCAAGCGGCAGGCCCTTCTTGTCGAGACCGGCCGGTACGGCGATGCCGGGAAGGCCTGCCATGTTGACCGTCACGGTGAAGATGTCGTTCAGGTACATCGCGACCGGATCGGCAGCGAGTGCCTCGTCGGCAATGCCGAAGGCAGACGACGGTGTCGCTGGTGTCAGGATGGCGTCGACACCGGCATGGAAGCAGAGTTCGAAATCGCGCTTGATCAGCGTGCGGACTTTTTGCGCCTGCAGGTAGTAGGCGTCGTAATAGCCGGCCGAAAGAACGTAGGTGCCGATCATGATGCGGCGCTTGACCTCAGTACCGAAGCCGGCAGCACGGGTCTTTTCGTACATGTCGGAAATGTCCTTGCCGTCGACGCGCAGGCCGTAGCGAACGCCATCATAGCGGGCAAGGTTGGACGAAGCTTCGGCGGGCGCCACGATGTAATAGGCGGGCAACGCGTATTTCGTGTGCGGCAGCGAGATATCGACGATCTCGGCACCGGCATCCTTCAGGAAGGCAATGCCCTTCTGCCACAGGGCCTCGATGTCTTCAGGCATGCCGTCGACGCGATATTCCTTCGGAATGCCGATCTTCATGCCCTTGACCGACTGGCCGAGCGCCTTCTCGTAATCCGGAATAGGCAGATCGACCGAGGTCGTGTCCTTGCGGTCGACGCTTGCCATCGACTTCAGCATGATCGCGGCATCACGCACGTCGCGTGCAATGGGGCCGGCCTGATCGAGCGAGGATGCAAACGCGACAGTGCCCCAGCGCGAGCAGCGGCCATAGGTGGGCTTGATGCCGACGGTGCCGGTAAAGGCGGCCGGCTGGCGGATCGAGCCGCCGGTATCGGTCGCGGTCGCACCGGCGCAAAGATGCGCGGCGACGGCAGCGGCTGAACCGCCCGAGGAGCCGCCCGGAACCAGCTGAGTGTTCGAGCCTTCGGCTTTCCAGGGATTGACCACCGGTCCGTAATGCGAGGTCTCGTTGGAGGAGCCCATGGCGAACTCGTCCATGTTGAGCTTGCCAAGCATGACGGCGCCGTCATCCCACAGGTTCTGAGTGACGGTCGATTCGTATTCGGGCTTGAACCCGTCGAGTATATGGCTGCAGGCCTGGGTGTGGACGCCTTTGGTGGCAAACAGATCCTTGATGCCGAGCGGAATACCTTCCAGCGCCCCGACTTGACCCGAAGCGCGACGGGCATCGGATGCCCCGGCCATCTCCAGCGCCATCTCGGGCGTAACGGTGATGTAGGCGTTCAGGACGGAATTTGCAGCGTCGATGGCGCCGAGATAGGCGTTCGTCAGATCGACGGAAGTGAATTCCTTCGATGCCAGTTTGTCGCGGGCTTCGGCAATGGTCAGGCTGGTCAGGTCGGTCATGATTTTTCGTGCTCTCGAAAGGCTAAAACGGGTCGGCGGCGCTTGGGCTAAAGCGGCTTATTCGACGACCTTCGGCACCATGAAGAAATTGCGGTCGGTTGCCGGCGCGTTGGCGACGATATCGTCTGCCTTGTTGCCGTCGGTGACGACGTCGGCGCGCAACCGCATTTCCATCGGCATCACCGAGGTCATAGGCTCGACGCCTGTGACATCGACTTCCGAGAGTTGTTCGACGAAATCGATGATCCCGTTCAATTCGCCAACCATGCGATTGGCCTCATCCTCCGTAACCGCAATACGGGCGAGGCGCGCGACGCGCTTGACGGTGGCGAGATCGACGGACATGGCAGGGCTCCGGTGGTAAAATTCACCTTCGCTATAATGGCCATGCCCGTCCTTCGCAACAGGCAGGGCGCCGGTTTCCTGGCGCGCCTTAACTGAAATGCCCGTTCAGCAGGTCAGCGTCACGCCGACGCCCGGCACCTCGACGGCGGTGCGGCTGCCTTCCATGCCCTTGACGAACTTATCGGGTGTCTGCTCGATGATCGGGAACGTGCCGTAGTGGCAGGGAATGGCGTGCTTGAAATCGAAGAAGCGCTGGCAGGCAACGGCTGCGACAGCACCGCCCATGGTGAAGCGGTCGCCGATCGGCACGATGCCGATATCCGGCTGGTGCAACTCGTTGATCAGTCCCATGTCGGTAAAGATATCCGTATCACCCATGTGCAGAACCGACATCTCGTCGTCGAAATGCAGCATCAGTCCGTTCGCGGAACCGAGCGAGTGGGACACGCCGAGCTCGTCGATCTGGCCGGACGAATGGAGCGCCTGTGTGAAGGTCGCGGTGAAGCCCTCGAAGCCGACTGTGCCGCCGGTATTGCCCATCTCGAGCTTCTCGACGCCTTTTCCACCCAGCCAGGATGCGAGATCGGCGTTGGCAAGAACGATGGCGCCCTTTTCCTTGGCGATCGCGACCGTATCACCGACATGGTCGCCATGACCGTGGGTGAGAAGGATATGCGTGACACCTTCGGTCACGTCTTTCAGATCCTGGCCGGCAAAGGTCGGGCTATGGGTCAGGAACGGGTCGATCAGGATCTTTGCCTTTGCCGTTTCGATGCGGAAGGCGGCATGGCCGAGCCAGGTAATTTTCATGGGAAAGTGTCCTTGAGGATGGCAAAAAGAGAGGTGATGACACCAAATCAAAATTCATAGATGGAACTTCGAAAGGGAGGTTTCGAAGCACCGAAAGCGGATGAGGCTCTGAACTCAGTTGTCTCACCTCACACCTCATCAAATAACGCGGCGCTTTCACATTTCAAAGGTCTAGGACGATGATTGCGCGAGCAGCGCCCGTACCGGAATTGACACACAGGCGGCGCCACGTTGCCACGGACTTGCCACTGGGTTAAGCGGTCGCATCCCGATATGATCGTCGCATGCTCGCTGCGATTGCGTCACATCCGAACCCCTGAGGAAACCGACATGGCCGACGACGATTATATCTATGACGAGGCTACCGGCGAATGGCTGTCTGCAGCCGATGCGGCTGCGAAGGCTTCCGCTGCATCCGAGGTGCGTGACTCAGCCGGCAATATTCTTGCCGATGGCGATGCGGTCACTCTCATCAAGGATCTCAAGGTGAAGGGAGCCGGTCAGACGCTGAAACAGGGCACCGTCATCCGCTCGATCCGGCTCACCGACAATCCGGAAGAGATCGATTGCCGCCACGATGCGATCAAGGGCCTGGTGCTGCGCACCGAATTCGTGCGCAAGAAAACCTAAGGCCGGCATATGGCAATCCTCACCATCGCAGAACTCGCCGCGACACTTGCGCCCGGCAAGGCTGTTGCAGGGCTCGATCTCGGTACCAAAACCATCGGGCTTGCGATGTCCGATCTCGGCCGGCGGTTTGCCACGCCCCGCACCGTCATCAAGCGCGTCAAATTCACCAAGGATGCGGAGGTTCTGCTGGCGTTCGCGGAGAAGGAGAAGGTCTCAGCCTTCATTCTCGGGATGCCGATGAACATGGATGGTTCCGCCGGGCCGCGGGCTCAGGCGACCCGCGCCTTTGTGCGAGCGATGTCGGACAAGACTGCCATTCCTTTCGTCTTCTGGGACGAAAGACTATCGACGGTCGCGGCTGAACGGGCACTTCTAGAGATGGATGTTTCGCGGGCCAAGCGCGCCGAACGTATCGATTCGGCGGCCGCGAGCTTCATTCTTCAGGGAGCCTTGGACAGGCTTTCGTCCCTTGCCAGAGAAACCGGCAACGACGTCCCCACCTGACGGCTACGCCACCAGGCTGCAATCTGCTTGCGCTTGCGGAAGGCGATGATGGCGAAAACGACAAGACTGTCGAATGCGATTGCGCGGGCAACCAGCGGCGGGATGGTCTCGGGCGGAATTCCGAGGACGTCGCCGTAGACCTGAAAGACCAGATCATGGGTCTGACGGGTCAGCATGAAGAAGCCGAAGCTCATGTCGTAATAGGAAAGCCCGTACCAGCTGCCCAGCAAAAGCACGGGCCCTGCCCACAAGATCAAGAGCAACTTCATGCGGTTTCGCCTTCTGGTTCCGCTGGAGACAGGTCCAGCGTTACGACCCATCTCGACAGCGCCATCAGGCTGAGAACCAGAGCAGGAATGGCAATGTCGAGCGCCAGCACTGCAAAGATCGTCGTCATGACGATCAGCAATGCGATGCTCGTTGTGGAAGTTGCATTCTTGCCCATGGACGGCCGCGATTTGGTTAAGAAATCATTAACCAGAGATTTAGGCCGCATGGCGAAAGCTGCAATTCAAAACGCCAAACATGGTTAATTTCCAGAGCGTCGCTGTGGAGAAAGTCTGCTGCTCAGCCGTAGATGGCGCGAACCAGGCGGCGGACGGAAGACGCTACCTTTTCCCAATCTTTCTCGGACTTTAACGGTATGCCGGCGAACTGGCCGCTGACGGCAGACGAGACGACCAGATGCTGGATGGCGGCAAACAGGATGGCGTTCGTGGTCGCGACATCGACACCCTTCGGGGGTGTGAGCGAGCCGCGCATCTTGTCCAGCCACTTTGAGAGAGCCTTGGTGCGTGATTCGGTCAGACGCCGCACCTGTGGCGTATCCTGCGAGACTTCCCAGGCGACGATCTTGCAGACGAGCGGATCCTCGCGCAGCGCATCCATGAAATAGATGGCGAGCTTTTCCATCAGGTCGCCGTAGGTCAGAAGAAACATGCCGCCGGTATCTTCGGGAATGCGATCCTTGACCCAGTTGCCGAGATCGGCGCCGATCGCGTCGATGAGGCCGTTCAGCCCGCCGTAATAGCGATAGATCAGTTGCTTGTCGCAGCCGGCGCGCCGTGCGACCGCATTGACGCCGAAGCCTTGAAACCCTTCCTCGGCCAGCAGCGTGCGGGCAGCAATGAAGATCGCCCGCTCCGTCCCGGCCCGGTTGCGCGGACGTATGGCCTGAGCTGATGCAGCGCCGGTCTCGGTATTCGTCTCGGCTATCTGAAGCATCGCCCGCCTGTCTCGCAACTCTTTGTTAACTGTTGCGATACCCCGTCGTTTCCCATCATCGCAAGCGCCACACGGACGCCGTGCACAGGATAGAAGACCGAAACTGGCGCATGCTGCGTTACACAAGAGATAAGTGGGGACGCGGCTGTGCACGCCTTGGCCCCACAGGCAGTCTTCGTCTCGCCTGGCGGTGACTTCCTCTTACGCCGCCGGCGGGTAGAGAAGATCGACGATGTAGCGGGCGTCGAAGCGGGCATCGAGCATGCCATAGGTCGAGCGCCAGCCGCCGGCGAGACGGGTTTCGAGGAAGGCATCGGCGATCTTGCCGGCACCGAGGCGCGCAAGCTCTGCTGCACCGGCCGCCAGCGCCAGCTGTTCGATCAGAAGCCTCGCAGCACCCTCGTCGCGCTCGCACAGCGCCATCGCGGCACGCAGAACTTCCACGGTCTTCTTGCCCGATGCGCCGAGATCCCGCTCAAAACCGGCCAGAACCGTATCGAACAGATCGCGGCCTCGCGACAGCACGCGCAGAACGTCGAGCGCCATGACACTGCCCGAGCCTTCCCAGATCGCATTCACCGGCGCCTCGCGGTAATGCCGGGCAATCGGACGCTCCTCGACATAGCCATTGCCGCCCAGGCATTCCATTGCCTCGGCGATAAGCGATGGCGCGATCTTGCAGTTCCAGTATTTGATGACTGGCGTCATGACGCGCGCATAGGCCGCATCGCCGGGGTTGCCGCGGGCGCGATCGAACGCGTCGGCCAGCCGGAACGACAGCGCCGTTGCAGCCGCGACATCCAGCGCCATATCGGCGAGCACGCGCGTCATCAGCGGCTGATCGATCAGGTTCTTGCCGAACACGGCACGACCGCGGGTATGATGGACCGCTTCGGCCAGCGACGCGCGCATCATGCCGGCAGACGCGACAGCACAATCGAGACGGGTCAGCGTCACCATATCGAGAATGGTGCGGATGCCGCCGCCAGACTCTCCGAGCAGATAGCCGAAGGCGTCGGTGAACTCGACTTCGGACGATGCATTGGAGCGGTTGCCGAGCTTATCCTTCAGCCGCTGGAAATTCAGCCCGTTGGCCGAACCGTCCTCGAGGAGCCGCGGCACGAGGAAACAGCCGATCCCCTCATTGGTCTTTGCCAGCATGATAAAGCCGTCGCTCATCGGCGCCGACATGAACCACTTGTGGCCGGAAAGACGGTAGATTCCCTCGCCCACACGCTCGGCGGTCGACCGGTTGGCGCGCACGTCGGTGCCGCCTTGCTTTTCGGTCATGCCCATGCCGACCGTGATGGCGGACTTCTGCATGGCCGGCCGATTGGTCGAATCGTATTTGCGCGACAGAACTTTCGGCGCCCATTCCTTGTGGACGCGTGGGGAAGCCATCATCGCCGCAATCGAAGCGCTCGTCATCGTCAGCGGGCACAGATGGCCGCATTCCAGCTGGGCGGACAGATAAAAGCGCGTGGCGCGAACCTTGTGTTCGTGTGCACGCTGCTCCGGAATGGTCTCCCAGATCGACGAATGCAGGCCGCTTTGCATCGAGCGGCGCATCAGGGCATGCCAGGCAGGATGGAACTCAACCGTGTCCTGCCGCTCGCCGCGCGGACCGTGGGTGCGCAGTTTGGGCGGATTTTCGTTCGCCATCCGCGCCAGTTCCTGGGCTTCCGGAGAGGTCACGTAATTGCCGAGCTGGTCGTATTCGTCGCGGATCGCGCGGTTCAGATCGCCGGTCAGGTCGACCACAAGGGGATCGGAGCGGTAGGCATTGATCCCCGACCAGGGCTTCGGCTGGTTCAGTTCACCAAATTTTTCTTCATCGCGCGACATGTCGTTCATGGGGCGGTTCTAGCGGAAGTTAAAGGGCGTGGGAACGGCAGCACAGAAGGAATTTCAGCGTTCTCAACAAACGGCTTGCGGTTGGGAATCCCGGAAACGGGGGAAAACAGCAGTGACATAACCTCCCATCCCGCTTGCGGCCTTTCCCCCCAGACCTTATAGACCGCCGAACGCAAGCGGAGACGCCCCCTATGGTCTTCTTTCCCCACCGCCATCTCCTTGGCATCAAGGGTCTCACCCGGCAGGACATTACGACGCTTCTCGACAAGGCCGACGAGGCCGTGCAGATTTCCCGGCAGCGGGAAAAGAAGACGTCCACGCTTCGGGGCCTCACCCAGATCAATCTCTTCTTCGAAGCCTCGACGCGCACGCAGTCCTCGTTCGAGCTTGCCGGCAAACGGCTTGGCGCCGACGTGATGAACATGTCCGTCAGCAATTCGTCGGTGAAAAAGGGCGAAACGCTGATCGATACGGCGATGACGCTGAATGCCATGCACCCGGACGTGCTGGTTCTCAGGCATTCCTCGGCCGGTGCCGCGGCCCTGCTTGCCCAGAAGGTGACCTGCTCGGTGGTCAATGCCGGCGATGGCCAGCACGAACATCCGACACAGGCGCTGCTCGACGCTTTGACCATCCGCCGCGCCAAGGGCAAGCTGTCGGGCATCATCGTCGCCATCTGCGGCGATGTTTTACATTCGCGCGTCGCCCGCTCCAACATCATCCTCTTGAATGCCATGGGCGCCCGTGTCCGGGTCGTCGCGCCGTCGACGCTACTTCCGTCAGGCATCCGCGACATGAGCGTCGAGGTCTTTCACTCGATGGAAGAAGGTTTGCGGGATGCGGATGTGGTGATGATGCTGCGTCTGCAGCGCGAGCGCATGGCCGGCTCCTTTGTGCCGTCGGTGCGCGAATACTTCCACTTCTACGGTCTCGATGCGGAAAAGCTGAAAGTCGCCAAGGGTGATGCGCTGGTCATGCATCCGGGTCCGATGAACCGCGGCGTCGAGATCGCTTCCGATGTCGCCGACGGTCCGCAGAGCGTCATCGAGCAGCAGGTCGAAATGGGTGTCGCCGTCCGCATGGCGGTCATGGAAACGCTCCTGACCTCTAATCAGGGAGAGCGCGCATGAGCACGACCATGTCTAATGGCACCGTTCTCAGGAACCTGCGCATCATCGATCCCTCGCGCAATCTCGACGAAACCGGCACGATCATCGTCGGCGCCGACGGCCGCATCCTCGCAGCCGGAAAGGATGCCCAGAACCAGGGCACGCCCGACGGCGCCACGGTGCGCGATTGCCAGGGTCTTGTCGCAACGCCCGGGCTTGTCGATGCGCGCGTCTATGTCGGCGAACCGGGTGCTGAACATCGCGAGACGATCTCATCGGCCAGCCGCGCCGCTGCTGCCGGTGGCGTCACCTCGTTTATCATGATGCCGGATACCGATCCTGTTCTCGACGATATTGCGCTCGTTGAATTCGTGCAGAAGACGGCGCGTGACAAGGCGATCGTCAATGTCCACACCGCTGCAGCGCTGACCAAAGGCCTTGCCGGCAAGGAAATGACCGAGTTCGGCCTGTTGCAGCAAGCCGGCGCCGTCGCCTTCACCAATGGCCGACACGGACTGTCCGATTCGCTGCTGCTGCGCCGCGCGATGACTTATGCGCGCGAGTTCGACGCGGTCATCTCTCTCGAACTGCGCGAGAAATATCTCGGCAACGGCGTGATGAACGAGGGCCTGTTTGCCTCCTGGCTCGGCCTGTCGGGCGTGCCGAAGGAAGCGGAAATCATTCCGCTGGAACGCGATCTGCGGATTGCCGGCCTCACCCGCGCCAAATACCACGCGGCAAAAATCTCGGTGGCGGAATCGGCCGAAGCCATGCGGACTGCCCGCGCACGCGGTGCCAACGTCACCTGCGGCGTGTCGATCAACCATCTGTCGCTCAATGAAAACGACATCGGCGAATACCGCAGCTTCTTCAAGCTGTCCCCGCCCCTGCGGTCCGAAGACGACCGGATCGCCATGGTCGAGGCACTCGCCGACGGCAGCATCGATATCATCGTGTCCTCGCACGATCCGCAGGACGTCGACACGAAGCGTCTTCCCTTTGCCGATGCCGCCGATGGCGCGATCGGGCTTGAAACCATGCTGTCTGCAGCCCTTCGCCTGCATCATGATGGGCGCGTGCCGCTGATGCGGCTGATTTCGGCGATGTCGACCCGCCCGGCCGAGATCTTCGGTCTTGATGCGGGCACGCTGAGACCGGGCGCAAAGGCCGATATCACGCTGATCGATCTCGACGAGCCTTGGATCGTCGCCAAGGATATGCTTCTGTCGCGCTCGAAAAACACGCCGTTCGAGGACGCGCGCTTTTCCGGCCGGGCCGTCGCAACCTATGTCGGCGGAAAATGCGTCTACAAGCTGGGATAGAGATGGGGCGGGCCAACCCATCGCGCGCTTGCGCGAAAGGGTTGGAACGGGGCAAACCCGACTAGGGGCTTTGGGGGAAACACATGATAACCGACCTTCTTACCTGGCAGATCACGCTGCCGATCGCAGCCGGCGCGCTTGTTCTCGGCTATCTCTTGGGCTCGATCCCGTTCGGCCTGCTTTTGACCCGCGCCGCAGGTCTCGGCGATATCCGGTCGATCGGTTCCGGCAATATCGGGGCGACCAACGTTCTTCGCACCGGAAATAAGAAGCTCGCCGCCGGCACGCTTCTGCTCGACGCATTGAAGGCAACCGCGGCAGCCCTGATCGGCTGGTACGCCTTCGGGCCGGAAGCGGGCCTTATCGCCAGCTTTGCCGCCTTCTTGGGTCACCTCTATCCGGTCTGGCTCGGCTTCAAGGGTGGCAAGGGTGTCGCGACCTATATCGGCACGCTGCTGGGGGTTGCTCCGCTCATGGTTCTGGTGTTTGCCGCGGTCTGGCTTTCGGTTGCCAAGCTCAGCAAGTACTCATCGCTGTCCGCCCTGGTTGCAACCCTTGTCATTCCGGTTGTGCTGTGGTTCATACAGGAACCAAAGATTGCTGCCGTCATGGCTCTCATGACGATCATCTCCTTTATCAAGCACAAGACCAATATCGAGCGGTTGATTGCCGGCACCGAAAGCAAGATCGGCCGAAAGGGCTAGTCCCTTAAAGGACGGATCATGCCGGATAGCAGCGCAAGACGGATAGGAATTGCGCTCACCGAACGGCAGAAGATCGCCTGGCTGCGGTTGATCCGCTCCGACAATGTTGGCCCGGCGACATTCCGGGATCTCATCAATCATTGCGGCTCGGCGGAAAACGCGCTGGCCATGCTGCCGGAACTGTCGGCGCGCGGCGGATCGACACGGGCAATCCGCATCGCCAGTGCCAGTGAGGCCGAACGCGAGCTGGAGATCGCGCGCCGCCACGGCGCACAGTTCATCGGCATCGGCGAGCCCGACTACCCTCCCGCGTTGCGACAGATCGAGGCAGCCCCGCCGCTGATTGCCGTGAAGGGCGATCTGTCCACCGCCACCCGCCCCTCGGTAGGCATCGTTGGCTCGCGCAATGCCTCCATTGCCGGGGCAAAGTTTGCCGCGGCCATTGCCAGAGATTGCGGCCGCGCTGGTTATGCGATCACGTCTGGGCTTGCCCGCGGCATCGATGCGGCGGCGCACCGCGCCAGTCTCGATACCGGCACGGTCGCGGTTCTGGCCGGCGGCCTCGACCGGCCCTATCCGCCGGAAAACTTTTCCCTGCTCGATGAGATTACGGCCGGCAGCGGCCTTGCCGTCTCCGAAATGCCATTCGGCTGGGAGCCACGAGCGCGGGATTTTCCCCGCCGCAACCGCCTGATTTCTGGCATTTCGCTTGGGCTTGTCGTCGTGGAGGCGGCCGAGCGGTCGGGCTCGCTGATCACCGCAAGGCTGGCTGCCGATTTCGGACGGCTGGTGTTTGCCGTCCCCGGCTCGCCACTCGATCCGCGCTGCCACGGTACGAACGGACTTCTCAAGCAGGGCGCCATCGTCACGACAGGCGCTTCGGACGTGCTGGATGCGCTGGCGCCGCTGTCCGATCTCGATACATTTCAAAATACCGTCATCGAAGAGCCCGGCAGAGGCAGCACACTCCTGCCGCCCGATGACGACGACAGGACGCGCATCATTTCGGCGCTCAGTCCGACACCGGTCGATATCGACGATATCATCCGCCATACGGGTGTTGCCGCGGCCAGTGTCTATCTTATCCTGCTGGAACTCGATCTCGCGGGACGCCTGCACCGGCATCCGGGTGGCATGGTGTCACTTGCTATGGAAGACTGAGCGCGGTCGTCGGCCCGCCTGCACGTCGCCAGCCTCGACATAGGCCATCTCGATGAGGTAGCACAGCATATCGGCGCCCTCACTGAGTGCCACCTGCCTCAACTCTCCCAGCATCTGCCGGATGTAGGCGATGTTGCGTGAATTCTCCTCGCCCCGTCCGTCCTTGTCACCGTGAGAGACCATTTCACATCCTGTCAAATAGGGCGCGACACCGCCTAATATAACTATTCGTCACCTTATCAGCGCAGCTTAGAGATGTTTATTTAAGATTGCAACTAATTGCACATCTCTCTCAGGTTGCAGTTCGTTGTATCCTACTAATTAACGATGACCTCTTGACCCCGGGACAAACGCCCGCCATGTCGGGAGACCAGATTTCCGCCTGGATCGTTACGAGACCGGGCAAAGCTCTATTGCAGAGAAACAAGATGAATGTAGTCATTGTAGAATCTCCAGCCAAAGCCAAGACCATCAACAAGTATCTTGGCTCGGGTTACAAGGTTCTCGCCTCTTTCGGCCACGTCCGCGACCTTCCTGCCAAGGACGGGTCGGTTTTGCCTGACCAGGACTTCGAGATGCTCTGGGAAGTCGACAGCGCATCCCAGAAGCGGATGAAGGATATTGCCGACGCTGTGAAGGGTTCGGACGCCGTTTATCTCGCGACCGACCCGGATCGCGAGGGTGAAGCGATTTCCTGGCATGTCCTCGACCTCTTGAAGAAGAAGAAGGTAATCGGCGACAAGCTGGTCAAGCGCGTCGTGTTCAACGCCATCACCAAGAAGGCGGTTCTCGATGCGATGGCCAACCCGCGCGATATCGACGTGCCGCTGGTGGACGCCTATCTCGCCCGCCGCGCTCTCGACTATCTCGTCGGCTTCAACCTGTCTCCGGTCCTGTGGCGCAAGCTGCCGGGCGCCCGTTCTGCCGGCCGTGTGCAGTCGGTTGCGCTGCGCCTCGTCTGCGACCGCGAAACCGAGATCGAGCGCTTCGTCTCGGAAGAGTACTGGAATATCTCCGCGCTTCTGAAGACACCGCGTGGCGACGAGTTCCTGGCCAAGCTGGTGCAGGCCGACGGCAAGCGCCTGCAGAGCAAATCGATCACGAACGGCGAAGAAGCCGGCCGCCTGAAGACGCTGCTCGACGGCGCCGCCTATAGCGTCGAGACGGTCGAAGCAAAGCCGGTGAAGCGCAATCCCGGCCCTCCGTTCACCACGTCGAGCCTGCAGCAGGCCGCGTCTTCGAACATCGGCTTCGGCGCGTCGCGCACGATGCAGGTCGCGCAGAAGCTGTATGAAGGTATCGATATCGGTGGCGAGACTGTCGGTCTCATTACCTATATGCGTACCGATGGCGTGCAGATGGCACCCGAAGCGATCGACCAGGCGCGCCGTGCCATCGTCGACCAGTTCGGCGAACGTTACATGCCCGAAAAGCCGCGCTTCTACTCCACCAAGGCGAAGAACGCGCAGGAAGCCCACGAAGCGATCCGTCCGACCGACTTCAACCGCACGCCGGACAAGGTTCGCCAGTATCTCGATGCCGATCAGGCGCGTCTTTACGAGCTGATCTGGAAGCGCGGCATTGCCAGCCAGATGGCATCTGCTGAAATGGAACGCACCACCGTCGAGATCTCGGCGACAAACGGTGCCGAGAAGGCTGGCCTTAGGGCCGTCGGTTCGGTCGTGCGTTTCGACGGCTTCCTCGGCGCCTATGTGGACCGCCGCGAAGAGGATGACAAAAGCGAGGACGACGACGAAGACGGTCGTCTGCCCGAGATCAACGCTCGCGAAAAGCTCGACAAGAACAAGGTCAACTCGAGCCAGCATTTCACCGAGCCGCCGCCGCGCTATTCGGAAGCATCGCTGATCAAGAAGATGGAAGAACTCGGCATCGGCCGTCCTTCCACCTATGCCGCGACGCTGAAGACGCTGTCGGATCGCGAATATGTGATCATGGACAAGCGCAAGCTGATCCCGCATTCCAAGGGACGGCTGGTGACGGCGTTCCTCGAGAACTTCTTCACGAAATACGTCGAATACGATTTCACGGCCGATCTCGAAGAGAAGCTCGACAGGATCTCTGCTGGCGAACTGGACTGGAAGCAGGTTCTGCGGGAGTTCTGGCAGGACTTCTTCGGCCAGATCGAAGACACCAAGGAACTGCGCGTCACCAACGTGCTGGACGCTTTGAACGAAGCGCTTGCACCGCTGGTCTTCCCGAAGCGGGAAGACGGTTCGGATCCACGCATCTGCCAGGTCTGCGGCACCGGCAACCTGTCGCTGAAGCTCGGCAAGTACGGCGCATTCGTCGGCTGCTCGAACTATCCGGAGTGCAACTTCACCCGTCAGTTGTCGTCCGAAGGCGGCGCGGATGCGGAAGCTTCCGGCCTCAACGAGCCGAAGGAACTAGGGACCGATCCGATGACCGGCGAGCAGCTGACGCTGCGGTCGGGTCGTTTCGGACCTTATATCCAGCGCGGCGACGGCAAGGAAGCCAAGCGCTCCTCGCTGCCCAAGGGTTGGCTGCCTGACGATATCGACCATGAAAAGGCGCTGGCACTGATCAACCTGCCGCGCGACGTGGGCAAGCATCCGGAATCGGGCAAGATGATTTCGGCAGGTCTTGGCCGTTACGGGCCGTTCCTGCTGCATGACGGTGGCTATGCGAACCTGGAAACGATCGAGGACGTGTTCTCGATCGGTCTCAACCGCGCCGTCACCGTGATTGCCGAGAAAAAGGAAAAAGGCCCCGGCGGACGCGGTCGTGGCACACCGGCAGCGCTCAAGGACCTTGGCGCGCATCCGGATGGCGGCGCGATCACCGTGCGCGACGGCAAATACGGGCCTTACGTCAACTGGGCCAAGGTCAATGCCACGCTGCCGAAGGGCATGGACCCGCAGTCGGTAACGATGGAACAGGCGATGGCGCTGATCATCGAAAAGGGCGGCAAGGCATCGTCGGGCAAGGCCAAGGCGAAAGCGCCTGCCAAGAAGGCCACGGCAAAAAAGGCTGCTGCCAAGACAGAGGCGGACGCAACGACCGAGACCGCCACAAAGAAGTCGCCTGCCAAGGCTAAGACCGCAGCCAAGAAGGCACCTGCCAAGAAGGCACCGGCCAAAAAGACAACCGCATCAAAGGCGAAGAAGACGGACACGTGAGAGAACCGAACGAGCGATCCAATCGCCAGCAGAAACGCGCCGCGAAGGCTGACCGTGGCGACAGCCAGTCGGCGAGCAGACCGGTGATTGTCCAGGGTGCAGTTCCTCCGCGCGATGTGCTGCTCCATTTCATCGCTGACAATCCCGACAAGGGCTCGAAACGGGAAATTGCCAAGGCTTTCGGGCTGAAAGGCGATACGCGGATCGAGCTCAAGGATCTGCTGCATTCGCTCGAGGAAGACGGTCTTCTCACCAAGAACCGCAAGTCGCTCTCGCGTCCGGGTGCCCTGCCCCCGGTCACCGTTCTCGACATCACCACCCGCGACAAGGATGGCGAACTGATCGGCCGGCCGACCGAGTGGCCGGAGGATCTGGGTGCTGCCCCGGCCGTGCTCATCCGTCAGTCGCATGACAGCCGCGGAAAGGGCAAGGCGCCGGCCGCCGGCCTCAACGACCGCATTCTTGCGAAGATCTTCCCGAACAAGGAACGGTCAGGCCCGGCCTATACGGCCCGCGTCATCAAGGTCATCGACAAGCGCCGCGGCGCAGCACTCGGCGTCGTCCAGAGATTGGCTGACGGCGAAATGCGTCTTCTGCCGACCGACCGGCGCGGCGAGGAAATGGTCATCGAGCCCGAGGACATCGGAGACGCCAAGGATGGCGACCTGGTCGAATCGGAAGTCGTCCGCAACGGCCGGTTCGGTCTGCCGCGTGCCCGCGTCCTCAACATTGTCGGCTCCGTCGGTTCCGAAAAGGCGATCTCGATGATCGCCATCTATTCGCATGGCATTCCGCACATCTTCCCGAACGAGGTGATGGAGGAAGCGCAAGCCGCAAAGCCCGCGACCATGTCGAAGCGCGAGGACTGGCGCGACGTGCCACTCCTGACGATCGATCCGGCCGACGCCAAGGATCACGACGACGCTGTCTATGCCGAGCCCGACACCTCGCCCGACAATCCGGGCGGCGTCATCGTCACCGTCGCGATCGCCGATGTCTCCTGGTATGTCCGCACCGGCAAGCCGCTCGACCGCGAAGCGCAGAAGCGCGGCAATTCCGTTTACTTCCCCGACCGCGTCGTGCCGATGCTGCCGGAACGCATTTCCAACGATCTCTGCTCGCTGCGTGAAGGCGAAGACCGGCCGGCGCTTGCCCTGCGCATGATCTTTTCCAAGGAAGGCCGCAAGGCCGGCCACACGTTCCACCGCATCATGATGAAGAGTGCGGCCAAGCTCTCCTACCAGCAGGCTCAGGCCGCCATCGACGGCGAGACCGACGACAAGACCGGTCCGCTGCTGGAGCCAGTCCTGAAGCCGCTCTGGGACGCCTACCGCATCATGACGATCGGCCGCCACCGTCGCCAGCCACTCGAGCTCGACATGCCCGAGCGCAAGATCCTGCTGAAGCCGGATGGCACGGTGGATCGGGTGATCGTGCCGCAGAGGCTCGATGCGCATAGGCTCATCGAAGAAATGATGATCCAGGCGAATGTCTGCGCTGCCGAGACGCTCGAGAAGAAGAAGCAGTCGCTGATCTACCGGATCCATGATGGTCCCTCGCTTGCCAAGCAGGAGACGCTGCGCGAGTTCCTGAACACGCTCGGCATTTCGATGGCTCGCGGCGGCCAGATGCGCTCCAACTCGTTCAACGGCATCCTGTCGCAGGCACAGGGCACGCCGCACCAGATCATGGTCAACGAGATGGTGCTGCGCTCCCAGAGCCAGGCGGTCTACAGCCCCGACAATATCGGCCATTTTGGCCTCAACCTGATGAAATACGCGCATTTCACCTCGCCGATCCGGCGCTATGCGGATTTGATCGTGCATCGCGCGCTGGTCGGGTCGCTCGGCCTCGGCGAAGGTGGAATCACGCCGGGCGAGGAAGCCCAGCTCGAAGATATCGCGGCAGAGATCTCCACCTTCGAGCGCCGCGCCATGGCCGCCGAACGCGACACGGTAAACCGTCTTGTCGCGCACCACCTCTCGACGAAGATCGGCGAGGAGTTCCAGGGCCGCGTGTCCGGCGTGACCAAGGCAGGCCTGTTCGTGGCCCTGCCGACCTATGGCGCCGATGGTTTCGTGCCGGTGTCAACGATCGGCGACGATTACTATATCTATGACGAGGCGCATCAGGCGCTAACAGGCGAACGTTCCGGTCTCGGCTACCAGATCGGCGATACCGTCGATGTGAAGCTGAAGGCGGCAGTTCCGCTTGCCGGTGCGCTTCAGTTTGAAATGCTGAGCGAAGGCAAGAAGCTGCCGGGCGGCGCCCGCTCGTTCCACAAGTCTGCACGACGAGACAAATCTGGCGGACGGCCCAAAAAGCCCGGTACGCGCCCCTTCCGTGGCGGCAGGAGATAGCAATGCAGTCAGATGGCGAACAGACGGTCCGCTTCGGCGGGTCGGACCCGGTCGATCGACCTCTTGGCCGATCCATCAAACGGGGCCTCGCCTGTCGATGTCCTGCCTGTGGAGAGGGCCGGCTTTTCCGTGCCTTCCTGAAGCCAGTCGATCATTGTTCCGTCTGCGGTGAAGATATCTCCCACCATCGTGCAGACGACCTTCCGGCCTATCTCGTCATCGTCGTGGTTGGTCACGTGCTGATGACCGGCTACATGCTGACCGATATGATCCTGCGTGTCTCTCCTTGGGTCCACCTCGCCATCTGGGCACCGCTTGCGGTGCTTGCCGCCATCGCGACGATCCAGCCCATCAAGGGCGGTGTCATCGGCCTGCAATGGGCAAACCGCATGCATGGGTTCGGCGGCGGCGAGGACGAGACCGATTCGACCAGCGGTCCGAGCAACAGACCGAACTGATCATGGTCCACCGTTCGTTACCACCTTCCCGTCCTATTTCATGCGTACGGACGTCCAGTCCGAAGCCGACTTGTAAGGAAGTCTGAATGCCTCAGCCGACGACCGACGAAAACGGCCATGTCGCGGAGATCCACTGGCCATCCCTGATCGCAGCCACCGCCGCCGTCAGCGCCGTGGGAATAGCCATGGGGCTCGGCCTGCCGCTGCTGAGCATCATCCTTGAAAAACGCGGCATCTCATCGACGCTGATCGGGTTGAACGCTGCCATGGCAGGCGTTGCAGCCATGGTTGCCGCCCCGATCACGACGAAATGTGCTCATGACTTTGGTGTGGCGCGCAGCATGATGATCGCCGTGGTGATCGCCGCCGTCAGCGCCATCTGTTTCTACTACGCCGACCAATTCTGGATGTGGTTTCCACTACGCTTTACGTTCCATGGCGCGACCACGGCTCTGTTCATCCTGTCCGAATTCTGGATCAATGGAGCCGCGCCACCCAGACGACGCGGATTGGTCCTCGGCATATACGCAACGGTGCTGGCGGTCGGGTTTGCGATCGGGCCGATGCTGTTTTCGCTTCTCGGCAGCGATGGCGTGCTTCCGTTCATCGTCGGCGCACTCATTATCATGACGGCCATCATACCGATCTTTCTCGCCCGTCACGAAAGCCCGAAGCTAGACAGCAAGCCCGAGCGGCACTTCTTCCACTATATATTCCTCGTTCCCAGTGCGACGGCAGCCGTCTTTGCCTTTGGTGCAGTCTCGGTTGGCGGACTGTCGCTGTTTCCGATCTATGCGTTGCGCGAACAGATGACCGAATCGCATGCGGCCATCCTCTTGACGGTGATGGGACTGGGCAACATGGCCTTCCAGATCCCGCTGGGGATGATTTCGGACCGCATGCGTGACCGCAGGCCGCTTCTGACCGGCCTCGCCGTACTGGGCGTTCTCGGCTCGCTGACGATCCCCTTCCTGATCGGCAACTGGATGATGACCGCGGTTCTCCTATTCATGTGGGGCGGCTGTATCTCCGGCCTCTATACCGTTGGCCTCGCGCATCTGGGCGCTCGCCTTCGAGGTGCCGATCTGGTCGCTGCCAATGCCGCCTTCATCTTCTGCTATGCCGTCGGCACGGTTGCAGGACCACAGGGCATCGGCGCTGCCATGGATGTCGCGGGCAATGACGGCTTTGCCTGGGCGCTGGCCGGTTTCTTCGGCTTTTACGTGGTTGTTTCGGGGGCTCGATGGTTTTTACCAACGAAACAAGGTTGACATTCTGACCGCGATTTGTAATTTCGCCCCAGATTTCGCCGTCGACCGTCTGCGTCCGCGGCTCCACTTTTCTTAAAGGCGCTAAGACCATGGCAAAAGCTACGACCATCAAGATCAAGCTGCTGTCGACGGCTGATACCGGTTTCTTCTACGTAACCACGAAGAACAGCCGTACGATGACAGACAAGATGACCAAGACGAAGTACGATCCGGTTGCCCGGAAGCACGTCGAATTCAAGGAAACCAAGATCAAGTAAGATCTGGTCACTTAAAGGCATGAAAGAAGGCGCAGGCTGATCAGCCGGGCGCCTTTTTCTTTGCCTACTGTTTTCACGCGTGAGTACCAAAACGCAAAAAGCGCCACCGTCATTTCTGACAGCGGCGCTTTGATTGGGGGTCGACCGGCTTGCAATCGCGGCACGAGGAGCCGTTGAAATTGCTTGCCAGTCGACCGACCCCACGACCCAGGAGATGCGGCGGACCTGAGCATCATGGGGTATCTCGACGTAAGCTGAAGGAACCCTTCGCCCCGTTGAAACCAAAATTGCGCAAAATCAATGGAAAATCAACACATACTTAGATCAGTACGAAACTGTTTGGATATGATGGTTAAAATCCACACGCGTCTTTGTAGAAAGACGCTATTCCGGCTCTTCAATTGTTAGGTTTATTCTGAGCCAAAGCGTTTTTAGCTTTATCCACCCTACGGTGTTTGGTGCGAGCTCGAAGATTAGCCCGGCTTCGAGACGGAAGTAAAAGGCGATTATAAATCGTCAGCGAGAAGCAGGACTTTCTCGCTTCTGTGTAGATGCTACCGTATCGTTCGGCAATGCTCAAACAAAGCACCGGTCTTCCATTCCCGTATGCGTTTTATTTGGCTCGAAGCCGCGTACGAATCGTCAAATTTAATTGAGGAAACTGTGGGACGAGCGCTTCTTTATCAAAAAGCCTCGCTGCAAGACGAAAGATATTATATTAGCGTATTTTAATATACGACGATTCTCGTGCAAATCTTAAGCGGCGGCTGCAACGACTCGGTTGCGCCCGCTGTTCTTGGCGTCGTAAAGCGCACGATCGGCTTGTTTCAACAACTGCTCCGGCGTTTCCGCTCCACTGCGGCTGCAGGCAATCCCAAGCGAAGCTGTGATGTTCAGGCTGGCGCCAGTGCTTTTCAGCACGAACGGCGTCTGCTCGATGATGTTGCGCAATCGTTCGGCAATCAAAGCCGCGGCGGCGCTATCCGTATCGGGCATAACCACAACGAATTCCTCGCCACCGAACCGGCAGGCGAGATCCGCGCCGCGTACCGTGGACCGGATACGGGCCGCAACTTCCTTCAGCACCTCGTCACCGGCGTCGTGGCCGTGCGTGTCGTTGACCGATTTGAAGCGATCGATGTCGGTGATGCAGACGGACAGCGGCCGCCCACGGGCTGTTGCGCGGGCAAACAGCACCTTCATGTGATTGTCGAGATAACGGCGATTGTGCAGACCGGTCAGGGCATCTGTCACAGCCAGTTCGATCGTATGGCGCACGCTCAACCGCAGGCGGTCGTTGTAACGCTTACGCTTGATCTGCGTTAGGGTCCGGGCCACGAGTTCATTCGGATCGATCGGCCGGATGATGTAGTCGTTGACGCCGAGATCGAGCGCCCGGACGATGACCTGGTCGTCGCCGTGTTCCGTCACCAGCAGCAGCGGCAGGAATCGGGTCCGCTCCAGCGATCGCAGTTGTGAACAGAGCCTCAGCGGATCGTAGTCATCGAAATTCGTATTGACGATCACCAGATCGAACGGGTTTTCAGCCGCTTCGAAAAGGGCTGCCTGCGGATCGGAGATGGCAGTGATATCCGCGACCGGTTTCAGCGCCCTGACGATGCGTTCCTGCGAGCTTCCGCGGCCATCGACCAGTAGGACCTGCGCGACGTCGTCCTGAGCGTCCTGCCCCGCTGCACTCTTCATCATGTCCTGCAGCGTGAGATCCTGCGCGGTGTCGGACCGGATGCGCAGCTCGTCACTCAGCGTCTTCAGCCGCACGAGGCTTTTGACACGGGAAATCAGCTGCAGGTCGTTGACCGGCTTGGTCAGAAAATCGTCGGCACCGGCTTTCAGGCCGCGCACGCGGTCGGAGGGCTGGTCCAGCGCGGTGACCATGACAACAGGGATATGGGATGTCCGCGGATTGGCTTTCAGCCGCTCGCAGACTTCGAACCCGTCAATGCCCGGCATCATGATGTCGAGCAGGATGACATCGACATGGGCCTGTTCACAGATCGCCAGCGCCTTGTAGCCGTCATCGGCAGTCAAAACGTCGAAATATTCCGCAAGCAGGCGTGCCTCGAGCAGCTTCACGTTTGCGGGAATGTCGTCGACTACCAGGATCCGTGCCGTCATGTCATTCTCCGACCTTACGCGTCGCCAAGATACGTCTTGATGGTCTCGATGAACTTCGGCACCGAGATGGGCTTCGAAACATAGGCTTCGCACCCGCCCTGTCGGATTCGTTCCTCGTCGCCCTTCATCGCGAATGCGGTGACGGCGATGACCGGTATGACGTGCAGTTCGTCGTCTTCCTTCAGCCACTTGGTCACTTCCAGACCCGATACTTCGGGCAGCTGGATATCCATCAGGATCAGATCCGGACGGTGACGGCGGGCAAGATCCAACGCCTCCATGCCATTGCGCGTCTGGATCGTCTCGTAGCCGGACGCTTCGATCAAATCGCGGAAGAGCTTCATGTTCAGCTCGTTGTCTTCGACAATCATGACCCGTTTGGGCATGTCGATCCGTTCCTTAAATCGCGCCTTGCAAGCGTGCTTTCAGTCTATAAGCTTTCCGAACACGAGATTCTTTAAGCCACTAGCGGCACACGTTAAGGGCATTTGGTTGAGAAATAGGTAACTTGAGCAGGCGATGAGGTTCGATCCGTTGAATAACAAGGCACCCGCCGCAGCCCCCGAAGAGACGGCCGGCGCAATCCTCAGCTGGCTTGCGGACGAGCCCGACATGTTTTCAAGGTTTCTGGCGCTGTCCGGTCTCCAGCCCGGTCAGCTGCGTTATGTGATCGACGATCCGGGCTTTCTTGGCGGAATGATCGATTTCCTGATGAGCCACGAGCCAACGCTGATGGCATTTTGCGAAGCGACGAACACGAGACCGGAAACGGTTGCCGCAGCGTCACACTATTATTCCAAGCCTGCACTCGATTCGGGCGACTACTGAGATGGAGAACTCTTTCGGCGTTGCCCTCGATTTTTCCCACGTCCAACTTGGCGACCGCCCGCTGGTCGTATGCGACGTCGATGACGTCGTTCTGGACTTCGCGGCACCTTTCACCGAGTTCATCAAGGCAGAGGGGCTGGAGCTGCTGCCGCGCTCCTTCCGCCTCACCGGCAATATCGTTTCGGTCGAAACGCAGGTCCCTATCGAGGAAGCGGACGTCAAACGCCTGATCGGCGCGTTCTTCGACCGCCAAGAAGACTGGCAGACGCCCTCTGCGCTTTCGATCGAGACCCTTAAGGCGATCGGTAAGGCTGCAGACGTCATCTTCCTCACTGCCATGCCGCCACGCTATCAGGAACAGCGTCGCCGGCTTCTCGACCGGCTCGACCTCACCTTCCCTCTCGTCGCGACGGAGGAGAAGAAAGGCCCTGTCATGCAGATGATCCATGCCGCGCGCCCCCTTCCCTCGGTCTTTATCGATGACATGGCCCACAACCTGCATTCGGTCCGCGACCACGTCGAGAACTGCCTGCTGATTCACATGATGCCGGACAGTCCTCTGCATCAGCTTGCTCCGAAGCCTGATCAACCGATCGTCCGGGCCACAGACTGGCCGCATGCCGCAGAGATGATCGACGCCTACATCCTGTCCCACATCCCGCATCATCGAACCGCAAAATAGTGGTTGAAGGATGTGCGTTCTACTCTTGAGAGGTTGCAGCTTACGGCCTATTGTCGGAATGTTCAACCTTTGTTCCGCCGATGACAGTCGTACCAAATCACAAGCCCGGCTTCTGTCGAGACTGCTTTGCCGAGCAGAAGGCAGAGGTGCGACGATGTCGCGCCTGCGGCAGTCCACGGCTGGTGTATCACCGCGAACTTCATGACCTGACGCTTGCCCATATCGACTGCGATGCCTTTTACGCCACCATCGAGAAACGCGACGACCCGAGCCTGGCCGACAAGCCGGTGATCATCGGCGGCGGCAAGCGCGGCGTGGTGTCGACCGCCTGCTACATCGCCCGCATCAGCGGCGTCCGGTCGGCAATGCCGATGTTCAAGGCGCTCGAACTCTGCCCGGATGCGGTCGTCATCAAGCCGAACATGGAGAAATACGTCACTGCCGGCCGACAGGTGCGGCAGATGATGATGGATCTGACGCCGCTGGTGCAGCCGATCTCGATCGACGAGGCGTTTCTGGAACTGGCAGGCACCCAGCGTCTGCACCACGATCAGCCCAGCCGCATTCTCGCAAAGCTCGCAAAACGCGTCGAATCCGAGATTGGCATCAGTATTTCCGTCGGGCTCTCCTACTGCAAGTTCCTCGCCAAGGTCGCTTCCGACCTCGAAAAGCCGCGGGGTTTTTCGGTGATCGGTCGCGCAGAAGCCGTGGAGTTTCTGGCCACCCGGCCGGTCACGACGATCTGGGGCGTCGGCCGGGCTTTTGATGCGACGCTGGAGGCGGACGGCATCCGCACCATCGGGCAGCTGCAAGCCATGAACGAGGCCGACCTGATGCGCCGCTACGGCACGATGGGCCAGCGCCTCTATCGTTTGTCTCGCGGTATCGACGACCGCGAGGTTCATCTCAACGACCCGGCGAAAAGCGTGTCGGCCGAGACCACGTTCTTCGACGACATCTCCCGCCACGACGACCTGGTCCCGATCATGCGCCGGCTTTCGGAAAAGGTGTCTAAACGACTGAAGAGCGAGGACCTTGCAGGCCAGACGGTGGTGTTGAAATTGAAGACCGCGGAGTTCAAGAGCCGCACCCGCAACAAGCGGCTGGAAGACCCGACCCAGCTTGCCGACCGCATCTTTCGCACCGGTATCTCCATGCTGGAGCGGGAGACGGATGGTACAAAATTTCGCCTGCTCGGGATCGGCGTCACCGATCTGACCGACCCTGCCCGTGCAGATCCGCCGGATCTCGTGGATGTTCAGGCCGGACGCCGGGCGGCTGCGGAAGCGGCCATGGACAAGCTGCGTGAGAAGTTCGGAGCTGCGGCCGTCGAGACCGGCTATACGTTTGGCGACAAGCGCCACGACCGATAGTTTCAATCAAACGTGATTAAATTTTTCCTGCTAAACTTGACGAGATCAGCGCGGATGCAAACCTTCGTTAAACCTCGCTCGGTAAAATGCGGCTCAAGTTTTGCGTATGAGGTTTAGCATGATGCGTCGCCTGGTTTTGGGGTTCTGTCTGATGTCTGCGACGATGCTGTCGCCTCCAGCGTTTGCAGCGGACAGTGTTCCCCTGCAGATCATCGTTTCCAAGGACAAGCAGTCGCTGACCGTCTACGAGGGCGAGACCGTGGTCGCCAGGTCGCGGATATCGAGCGGCAAGGCCGGGCACGATACGCCGACCGGCATCTTCTCCATCCTTGAGAAGCGGAAATACCACGAGTCGAACATCTATTCGAATGCACCGATGCCGTTCATGCAGCGAATCACCTGGTCAGGTATCGCGCTGCACGAGGGCAATGTTCCGAACTATCCAGCGTCGCACGGCTGCGTGCGCCTGCCGAGCGGTTTTGCGACCAAGCTTTACGGCCTGACCGAGCGTGGTGCGCATGTGATCGTGACCGATGCGGAAGTGGTGCCGCAGCGCATCGAGGACGTCGTGCTGTTTTCGCCGCGCAAGCCTTTGCCTGCCGGCGCGCTGATGACCGATGTCGATCTTCGCACCGCATCGATCAAGGCCTCGCCGAAGAAGCCGGTGGAAGTGGCGATGAATGTCGCGCCGGCCAATCCGAACCGCGCCACGGATGCTCTTCCGACGCAGCCTGATGATCTCGAGGAAGCGCAGACGCACGCGCTGCGCATCCTGATCACGCGGCGTACCGACCGCGAGACGCTGATGGACGTCCAGAAGTTGCTGGAAGAGATGGGCTTTGAGACCGGCGGCTCCGACGGCTATGTCGGACCGCTGACTCGCAGCGCCGTTGCCGGCTTCAAGCGCTGGAAAGGCCTGAAGCAGACGGGCCCGATGATAAGCGGCGAGTTCATCGACGCGCTCTACGCCTCTGCCGGCCAGCCGAAGCCACCCGCCGGCCAGATCATGGTGCGGCAGAATTTCGAACCGCTGTTTGAGGCCCCTGTCGGCATCAAGGCGCCGGAAGTGGCCCTCGGCACGCATCTCTTCACTGTCGACAAGATCGATCGCTCGATCGAATCAGCCGATTGGCACGCGGTGACGTTGCCGAACGTGCTGTCCGATGCGACGATGAAGCGGCTGGGGATCACCGTGGCGGCCGATGCGAAACTGCCGGGTGCCGCAAAAGCCGCACTCGACCGGATCGAGATTTCGCAGGACGTTCGCGACCGGATCGAGACGCTAATGGCGGATGGGACGTCGGTCACGATCAACGACGAATCGCTTGGACCGGAGACCGGCAAGGGCACCGATTTCGTCACGCTGACCAAGTCGTCGAAAAGCGAGATGGTGGCAGTTCAGGATATTGGCTCAACGCCTGCCGCCGAGCCGCGCGCCAAGCGCAGTGTCATCCGTTACCAAGGCGGCGTCGGCCTCTACTGAGGCCGAGCCGACAGCGGCAGTTATACGAGTTCCACATCCAGCACGCCGGGTGCCGCCTTCAACGCGGCGGCGATTTCCGGCGAGATACGATACCGTTCCGTCAGTTCCACCTCGATCTCGCGCTTGCCATCATCCTTGATGACGATAAACGAGACGAGGCCATCGCCGCGGGCATTGAGATGCCGGGCGACCGTCTTCAGCGGCCCTGAGTCGCGCACGAAGACCCGCAGCGCCTTCTGCATGCGGACCGACTGTTCCTCCAACGACTGCACCGTCTGGATCCGCAGGCCAATGCCTTCCGGACGCTCGTCGGCCTGAACGGTGATGACAAGCGATTTTCCGGGCTCAAGCAGATCGCGGTACTGAGCAAGCGCTTCGGAAAACAGCACCGCCTCGAACTGACCGGTGGAATCGGAAAACATGACGATGCCCATCTTATTGCCTGTGCGGGTCTTGCGTTCCTGGCGACCGGTCACGGTCCCGGCAAGACGGCCTGCCGTGGCGCCTGCCCTCACAGCCGTCGAGAAGTCAGCGAAAGTCTGGACGCGCATCTTGTCGAGCACCGCGCCGTAGGTATCGAGCGGATGGGCAGACAGGTAGAAGCCGAGCACCTGATACTCGCGCATCAGCATTTCCGACGGCATCCACGGATTGAATGTTGGCAGAACGAGTTTTTCCGGACCGCTGGCCGCGCCCGAGCCGAAGAAATCGGACTGGCCGGAGACCTTCTCCTCCTGGGCGCGCTGGGCATAGCCGATGACGCGGTCCATGCCGGCGCTGAGTTGGGCGCGGTCGAAGCCGAAGCAATCGAAGGCACCCGCAGCATTCAGGCTTTCAAAGACGCGGCGGTTGATCTGCTTCGGGTCGATGCGCAGGCAGAAATCCTCGATCGACGCGAAGGGCGTGTCGCGGCGGACCTCGACGATGTGATCGACGGCGTTTTCGCCGACGCCCTTGATGGCGGCCAGCGCGTAATAGATGCGGTTGTCGCCTGTCTCGAAGCGGCGGAACGAGGTCTGTACCGACGGCGGACTGACCTTGATGCCGAGCCGGCCGGCATCCTCGCGGAAATCGTTCAGCTTTTCGGTGTTCGCCATATCGTAGGTCATCGACGCGGCGAGGAACTCGACCGGGTAATGCGCCTTCATATAGGCCGTCTGGTAGGAGACGATGGCGTAGGCGGCGGCGTGAGATTTGTTGAAGCCGTAGTTGGCGAACTTCGCCAGCAGTTCGAAGATGTTCTTCGCCTGCGGCTTCGACACGCCGTTCTTGATGGCGCCACTGACAAAGCGTTCGCTCTGCTGGTCCATCTCGGCCTTGATCTTCTTGCCCATGGCGCGGCGCAGAAGGTCGGCTTCGCCGAGCGAATAGCCCGACAGGACCTGGGCGATCTGCATCACCTGTTCCTGGTAGACGATAACGCCCTGGGTTTCCTTGAGCAGATAATCGATCGACGGATGGACCGATTCGATTTCTTCCTCGCCGTGCTTGCGGGCATTGTAGGTCGGGATGTTTTCCATCGGACCCGGGCGATAAAGCGCCACCAGCGCAATAATGTCCTCGATACAGTCCGGTTTCATGCCGATCAGCGCCTTCCGCATGCCGGCACTTTCCACCTGGAACACGCCGACGGTCTCGCCGCGCGACAGCATCTGGTAGGTCAGTTCGTCATCGAGAGGGATCTTGGCGAGATCCACAACGATATCGCGCTTCTTGCAGAATTCGACCGCGGTTTTAAGAACCGTCAGCGTCTTCAGTCCGAGAAAGTCGAACTTGACCAGACCGGCCTGCTCGACCCATTTCATGTTGAACTGGGTGACCGGCATGTCGGAGCGCGGGTCGCGGTACATCGGCACCAGCTTCGACAGCGGGCGGTCACCGATGACGATACCGGCGGCGTGGGTCGAGGCGTGGCGGTAGAGACCTTCGATCTTCTGGGCGATATCGAGAAGACGGCCAACGACCGGCTCCTTGTCGACCTCTTCCTGAAACTTCGGCTCTTCCTCGATCGCCTTTGCCAAGGTGGTCGGATTGGCCGGGTTGTTGGGCACCAGTTTGCAGATGCGATCGACCTGGCCATAGGGCATTTCGAGAACGCGGCCGACGTCGCGCAGTGCTGCGCGGGCCTGCAGCGAACCGAAGGTGATGATCTGCGCCACCTGCTCGCGGCCATATTTGCGCTGCACGTAGCGGATCACTTCTTCGCGGCGATCCTGGCAGAAGTCGATGTCGAAGTCGGGCATCGAGACGCGGTCGGGATTGAGGAAGCGTTCGAACAGCAGCGAGAAGCGCAACGGATCGACGTCGGTGATCGTGAGCGCATAGGCAACCAGCGAGCCTGCACCGGAACCGCGACCCGGACCGACCGGGATGTTCTGCAGCTTTGCCCATTTGATGAAGTCGGCAACGATCAGGAAGTAGCCCGGAAACTTCATCTTCTCGATGACGCCGAGCTCGAAATCGAGCCGTTCGCGATAATCCTGCTCGGTGAAGCCCGCGGTGATACCGAGTTCGGCCATCCGGTTCTCGAGGCCTTCGACCGACTGACGGCGCAGCTCCGCCGTTTCGGCGCGCTCCGCTTCTGCCGGATCGTCGGTGGCGCCGGTGAAGCGCGGCAGGATCGGGCTGCGGGTCTTCAGGATGAACGAGCAGCGCTTGGCGATCTCGACCGTGTTATCGAGCGCTTCCGGCAGATCGGCGAACAGCTTTGCCATTTCGGCACGGCTCTTCAGGTAATGGTCGGGCGTCAAACGGAAACGGGTATCGTCGGATACGATCGCATTGTGCGCGACGGCCATCAGGGCATCATGGGCGTCGTAATCGGACTGACCTGGGAAGAAGGCCTCATTGGTCGCGACCAGCGGCACATCCTGGTCGTAGGCAAGATCGATCATCCGCTGCTCATGACGGCGGTCGTAAGTGCCGTGACGCTGCAGTTCAATATAGAGCCGATCGCCAAAGGCCTGCTTCAATGACAGGAGGCGCGCCTTTGCGAGTACGGTGTTGCCATCCTTCATTGCCACGTCGACAGGGCCACCGGCAGCACCTGTCAGCGCGATCAGTCCTTCGGTGCCGCCATCTTCCAGCCAGGCGCGGCAGATATGCGTTGCCGCCTGCCCTTCTCCATCGAGATAGGCGCGGCTGACGAGATCCACCAGCCGCTCGTATCCCTTGGCATTGGCGGCGAGCACAACGATTGCCGGCAGCTTCGCCAAATGGCCGTTGCGGCGCTCGTCCGGCTGATCCTCCATGTCAATCGACAGCTGGCAACCGATGATCGGCTGAATGCCATCACCGATGGATTTCTGGGCGAATTCCAGCGCGACGAAGAGATTGTTGGTATCGGTGACGGCGATCGCGGGCTGATTGTCCGCGATGGCCTTGGAGAGGATTTTCTTAAGCGGCAGCGCACCTTCCAGAAGCGAATAGGCGGAATGGACGCGCAGATGCACGAACTGTGGCGTCGCTCCCAAATCCTCCGATTCCGATTGTAAAGTCGCTGCGTCCGCCATCTGATACCCATTCCTTGAATCGGGTCATTGTCCGGCGCGGGGGCTTCAGAGTCGAGTCAAGAATGGTCTTCTCAACCTCTTTCCGCTTGCGCCCGCCGGCTGGGCGAGCACGGACCGGCTCACATTACCAGCATGATCATCGACAAGCTGGCAACGAAAGTTGCAATGGAGGCGAATGCGGCAATATCACGAAGAAGGTCAGTCATCGTCGTCTCCCGTGTTCGTTTATGTTGGCACTTTGTTCTCTTTTCGTGCCACCGTCAATAGTAGAACAAAACGGGAATAGAAGATTCTGACCGATGGTTAATGCTGCTTGCTGGCTGGAGGTAACCAGCGCTCCATAGGACCAAGCCGTTGCCGGCCGACGCACGCGGTCGGCAGCCAAACGCCAGCCATCGCTGCGGATCGCTGACGTGACGTCATTCCATGGCAGCAGTGTCCATCGCACGCCCCTTCGAGGATGTGACGATGGACACTATCGGATTAGGGGCACGCTTTGGGGATCAGTGCGTTCGCTAGAACTCGACGACTTTGCCGCCCTCGATCGTGACGCGACGATCCATGCGGGCAGCGAGATCATGATTGTGAGTGGCAATCAGTGCAGCAAGCCCTGACTGGCGCACCAGCGCCTCCAGCGCTTCGAACACGTAGGATGCCGTCTTCGGGTCGAGATTGCCGGTGGGTTCGTCGGCCAGCAAAAGGCGGGGCGCGTTGGCCACCGCACGGGCAATCGCCACGCGCTGCTGTTCACCACCAGACAGTTCCGACGGGCGGTGTTCGCCGCGATGACCGATTCGCATGTAATCGAGAAGCTGGCCCGCGCGTTCGCGCGCTTCCCCCTTCGAAAGGCCGCCAATCAGCTGCGGCATCATGATGTTCTCGATCGCCGTGAATTCCGGCAGGAGATGGTGAAACTGGTAGACGAAGCCGATGTCGGAGCGACGGATCGAGGTGCGCTCTTCATCCGACAAACCGTTGCAGGCCCGACCGCCGATCGTCACATCGCCAGCGTCCGGATGTTCAAGCAGGCCTGCCAGATGCAAGAGCGTCGATTTGCCGGTACCGGACGGGGCGACGAGCGCCACGATCTCGCCGCTCACGAGCGAGAAGTCTGCCCCGTTGAGGATCGACAGGCTCGTCTCCCCCTGGCCGTAGTGACGTTCGACGCCTGAGAGATTGAGGACGGTTTTACGCGGGACAGCCATGGAGACCTATTCGTATCGGAGGGCCTGGACAGGATCGAGCTTCGAGGCTCTCCATGCCGGGAAAATGGTGGCGAAGAAGGACAGGACCAGCGCCATGATGACGACCGAGAAGGTCTCGCCAAAACTCATTTCGGCCGGAAGCTGACTGAGGAAATAGAGCTCCGGATCAAACAGGATGGTGCCCGAGACCCAGGAGAAGAACTGTCGGATCGATTCGATGTTGAGGCAGACGATAACGCCGAGCGCGACGCCGGCAAACGTGCCAACGATGCCGATAGCAGCACCCGTCATGAAGAAGATCCGCATGATGGCGCCGGAACTCGCGCCCATCGTGCGCAGGATTGCGATATCGGAGCCCTTGTCCTTCACCAGCATGATCAGGCCCGAGATGATGTTGAGTGCCGCGACCAGCACGATCAGGGTCAGGATCATGAACATCACGTTGCGTTCAACCTGAAGCGCCGAGAAGAACGTCTGGTTGCGTTGGCGCCAGTCGGTAATGAAAATCTGGCGACCGGCAGCCTGCTCCACCAGCGGACGCATGTCCTCGACATTGTCGGGGTGATCGATGAACAGTTCGATCGACTGCACCAGCCCTTCGGCATTGAAATAGAGCTGCGATTCCTCAAGCGGCATGTAGATGATCGTCGCGTCGTATTCCGACATGCCGATCTCGAAAACGCCGGACACTGGATAGGATTTAACGCGCGGATTGACACCCATCGGTGTCACGTCGCCTTCGGGCGAAATCAGCGTGATCTGGTCGCCGGCCGAAATGCCGAGCTGCGAGGCAAGCCTGGAGCCGACGAGAACGCCCTGCCCCGACGCAAAGCCGACGATATCGCCCTGCTTGATGTTGCCGGCGACTTCCGT
Organism: Neorhizobium sp. AL 9.2.2; assembly: GCF_013317225.1. Classification (NCBI taxonomy): domain Bacteria; kingdom Pseudomonadati; phylum Pseudomonadota; class Alphaproteobacteria; order Hyphomicrobiales; family Rhizobiaceae; genus Neorhizobium; species Neorhizobium sp. AL 9.2.2. The sequence continues at coordinate 1,289,564 of NZ_JAALXU010000001.1, read as the reverse complement.
GACCTTCTCAAGGTCTTCCGGCCGTACGCCGCGAACAAGAGCGCCGGAACCGGCGCCACCCTTGCCGGATGCCAGCGTCTGCCCCTCGACAAGCGGCAGGGCCATCTTGACGCCGGGAACGGCAGCGAATTTCTTGGTCAGTTCGGCGTAATCGGTGAACGGCTGGTCGATCGGCTGGATCACCATGTGGCCGTTGATGCCGAGAATGCGGGAAATGAGCTCGGTGCGAAAGCCGTTCATGACCGCCATCACGATGATCAGTGTCGCGACGCCAAGCATGATGCCGACGAAAGAAAAGCCCGCGATGACCGAGATGAAGGCTTCCTTGCGGCGCGAGCGCAGGTAGCGCCAGGCGACCATTCGCTCGAACGACGAGAAAGCGCCAGCCCGCGGAGACTTGTCGACCTTCTCTGGTTCACCACTCGTCGCGATGCTCGCCATTCACGCTTCCTTACACATGGAGCGCGCGGGAGGCTTCCCGCGCTGCTGTATCAGATATGCCTGCCTAGCCTGTCGTCAGACTGGCCCGGCGAGACGTCGGTGTCCGATCATCCGGCGACGCGGTTGAGCGCCGCTTCGAGCGTCATGACGTCACGGGCTGCGGACTTGCGGTCCTTGACCTCGACCTCGCCGTTGGCGGCGGAGCGCGGACCGACGATTATCTGTACCGGAACACCGATCAGATCCGCTGTCGCGAACTTGGTGCCGGCGCGTTCGTCGGTATCGTCAAGCAGCACGTCCTTACCGGCCTTGTTGAGCTTTGCGTAGAGATCTTCCGACAGACGATCGCATGCCTCGTCACCGGGCTTCATGTTGATCACCACGACATCGAACGGCGCAACGGATGCCGGCCAGATGATTCCGTTATCGTCATGCGATGCTTCGATGATGGCGGGAACAAGGCGTGTCGGCCCGATGCCGTAGGATCCCATGTGGACAAGATGTTCCTTGCCATCAGGGCCCTGCACCTTTGCGCCCATCGGCTCGGAATATTTCGTGCCGAAATAGAAGATATGGCCGACTTCGATGCCGCGGGCAGAGAGGCGATCGGCATCCGGGATCTGATCGAAGGCCGATTCGTCGTGCATTTCGGACGTCGCGGCGTAGACCGATGTCCACTTGTCAAAGATCGCCTGCATGCCGGCGACATCGTCGAAATCGGTGTCTTCGCCGGGAATGTCGAAATTGACGAAGTCCCGGTGCGAGAACACTTCCGACTCACCGGTTTCGGCAAGGATGATGAACTCGTGGCTGTGGTTGCCGCCGATCGGGCCGGTATCGGCACGCATCGGAATGGCGCGCAGTCCCAGCCGATCGAAGGTGCGCAGATAGGCCGCGAACATCTTGTTATACGAATGGACGGCGTCTTCCTTGTTCAAATCGAAGGAATAGGCATCCTTCATCAGGAATTCGCGCGAGCGCATGGTGCCGAAACGCGGGCGGATCTCGTCGCGGAACTTCAGCTGGATATGGTAGAGGTTGAGCGGCAAGCTCTTGTAGGACTTGACGTAGGACCGGAAGATATCCGTGATCATTTCCTCGTTGGTCGGTCCGTAGAGCATCGGCCGCTCCTGGCGGTCCTTGATGCGCAGCATTTCCTTGCCGTAGGCGTCGTAGCGACCGCTTTCCTGCCACAGCTCGGCCGACTGCAGCGTCGGCATCATCAGTTCGACGGCGCCAGCCCGGTTCTGTTCCTCGCGGACGATCTTGTTGACCTTGTCCAGCACGCGCTTGCCAAGCGGCAGCCAGGAATAGATGCCCTGGCTCTGCTGACGGATCATGCCCGCACGCAGCATCAGCCGGTGCGAGACAATTTCCGCTTCCTTGGGGTTTTCCTTCAGGATGGGCATAAAATAGCGGGACAGACGCATGGACGTTTCCGGTTTCCGAGGCGTTCCCCAGATAACAAGGGAATCGGCCGTTTCTTGGATTGAACTTTGACGGCGTACATAGCCGTTCGAGGGCGCAAATGGAACCCATAGCGCGCACCGCGGCACAGCAGATTGCGCTTGCACTGGCTGAAGCTCAACGGCTTGATGACAAGCCCTGCGACAAATTCGTCCACGGGAAATTTTTGCCAAACTGTGTCAAAAATGCAAAAATATCGAGTGACAAAGCACATTCGTTAAGCTAGGTTCAGCTCACAAAAGAGGCAAGGAGTTCAAATTCTTGCCAGTTCGCGGTCAAGTCTTGGGAGGATCAGATCTCTGGCGCGCTCGTCGCAGCCCCGGTAACGGAATGAGTATCACGCGAAACTGAAAAACAAGGCTTAACCGCCTTGTTTTTTTTTGCCCTGCTCACAGGCATGGCCAATCCGCTGAATAGCGATCGTAAGACAGCAGTTACCCGCACAAATGCCGGAGGTGTGTGACAGGCGAATGACACGCCCGCTCGTCCACCCTACTCGAATGTCGGGATGAAGTTGGGAATGCTGTCGATGCCGAAGCCAAAGTAAGTGGAGGCAATGTGGTAGGCGAGGTAGAGCGCCGCCGAGATCACGGACGTGAGCAAGATGACCCTGCCGCCGCGGAATGTCGCGGGCGCGCTTTCCACCGTCCCGACCATCACTTCCCCATCATCCTGCTGACTGCGATAGCCAAGCGGCAGGACGGCGAACAGAACCGTCCACCAGAGAATGAAATAGATCGCAGCGACGGTCAGCAATGGCATGATGTGTCTCCTCCGCACTACCTATAGAACAGGGGATGCCGGGCGCAAAGGACGAGGTTCGATATTTCCCGTCCGGCCAAGCTCTGCGAGATTGATTCCGCAGACGCAGCCAACATGCTGAAATGCTAACACATCTGCCCGGCCCCGAACCCTCTTGACGCTTACAGCGAGGAGAAGGTGTCGGAGGCCGTGGGCAGACTTGGTTTGGCGACGGCGCCTTAGACTTTGGAGACGAACACCGTCACGACCGGCTTCTTGCCCCAGGCCAGGTTGGCCGCGGAGCGGACGGAGCGACGCACGGCTTCGCGCAGCATGTCGAGATCCTTGCGGCGGGCGCGCGGGATGCTTTCGATCGCATTGAGAACCGCGTCATAAAGCGTGTCCTCCATGCCCTCGCCCTCATAGTCGACCTCCGGCATGCCGAAGGCAACGACGTCGGGATCGCTCAGGAAGTCGAAGCGGCTGTCGAGCAGCACGTTGACCGAGACGTGACCGGCAAAGGAGAGCTTGCGGCGGTCGCCGATACCCATTTCCTCAAAGTCGCCGATCAGCTTGCCGTCCTTGAAGACGCGGCCATGTGGCGCATCGTCGATGACCTGGGCCGGGCCCGGTGCGAGACGCAAAATATTGCCGTTGCGCACGCGCGGGATGGTCTTGATGCCGGCGGTGGCGCCGAGCGCTGCCTGGGCGGTAAGGTGGGCTGCCTCGCCGTGAACAGGCACGAGGATCTCCGGTCTGGTCCACTCGTACATCTTCAGAAGTTCATTGCGGCGCGGGTGGCCGGAAACATGCACAAGCGCATCCGAGTCGGTGATGATCTTGATGCCCTGTTCGATCAGCGCGTTCTTGATTTCGATGATCGGCTTTTCGTTGCCCGGAATGGTGCGCGAGGAGAATACGACCGTATCGCCCGCAGCAAACGCGACGTTGCGCATCTCGTCGCGGGAGATCTTGGCAAGCGCTGCGCGCGACTCGCCCTGGCTGCCCGTCAGGATCACGACGACCTTGTCGCGCGGGATATAACCGAACTCGTCTTCGGAGATGAAGGGCTTGATGCCTTCCATGATGCCGAGGTCGCGGGCCACGGCGACGACTCGCTTCAGCGACGAGCCGAGCAGCAGAACTTCGCGGCCGGCGGCGTCGGCTGCTTCGGCGATCGAGCGGATGCGGCCGACATTCGACGAGAAGGTGGTGATTGCCACCCTGCCCGCAGCATTTTGGATGACCTGGCGCAGGCCTTCCGACACTTCTTCCTCTGAGGGCGAAACGCCTTCGCGCAGTGCGTTGGTGCTGTCGCACATCAGTGCGAGAACGCCCTCGTCGCCGATCGCGCGGAAACGGTTCTCATCGGTCAGGGGCCCTAGCGACGGCGCATGGTCGATCTTCCAGTCGCCGGTATGGACGACGTTGCCGAGCGGTGTGCGGATGACCAGCGACATCGGCTCTGGGATCGAGTGGTTGACGCCGACGGCTTCGATCTCGAACGGGCCGACATTGATGCGATCGCCAGCCTTGAAGATGGTGATCGGGATTTCGGCACGGGTGCCTTCGTAATTGCGCTTTGCTTCCAGCATGCCCGCCGTAAACGGAGAGGCGTAGACCGGCACCTTGAGGCCGGGCCACAGATCGTTCATGGCGCCGTAGTGATCCTCATGCGCGTGCGTGATGATCATCGCCTTGATGTTTTTCTTCTGGGCGGTCAGGAACCGGATATCGGGCAGGACCAAATCCACGCCCGGAAGGTCCGGACCCGGGAAGGTGACGCCGCAATCGACCATGATCCATTGACGCTTGTCCGGCGTTCCGTAGCCGTAGAGAGCGAGGTTCATGCCGATCTCACCCACGCCGCCAAGCGGCAGGAACACCAGTTCGTCCTGTTTAGCCATTTTTATTGTTATTCCGTTCTTGCAAAAAATACATCGCCTGCTGCGATCGGCATCAAAGAGCCATGGCCGGTATCAAGCAGCAGAAATCCAGTGTCATCGATACCTGCGAATGTGCCGTTTAGCGAGCGCTCAGGTAGATTTACCGTAATTTTCTCACCAATTCCGCATGCGACGCGGCGCCATCTGTCGACGACTGTGGTAATACCCCGACCCTCGTCCCATTCCTCCAGAACTGTCGCCATCTCCCTGAAAAGATGTGCGAATACATCCTCTGGCGACGCAGAAGACCCTTGGTCGTGAAGACGGGTGACACCGTAGGGTGCGCTATCGGGCATGTGGCGAATATTGATGCCGATGCCGATCACGAGCGCCCGGTGGCCGCCGGGAAGCGTTTCGCTTTCAATGAGGATGCCGCAGGTTTTCTTGCGCCCGATGAGAATATCGTTCGGCCATTTGACCTCGAGCGGCTCTCCACCGGTGGGTAGAACGGCACGCAAGGCGGCATGGACAGCGACGGCAACTGCGAGCGGGAGCGACGCAAGGCGCTCCGGAGGTGCCGGATCAATAAGCAGCAGCGAGGCATAGAGATTGCCGGGCTCGGACGTCCAGGCGCGACCGCGGCGGCCACGGCCGTCTGTCTGGCGGGTGGCGGTCAACCACAACAAACCGGCTTCGCCCGCACGGGCGCGGGCGAGGCATTCTGTGTTGGTGGAGCCGACCTCGCTCAGCGCTTCGTGACGAAACGCATCGAGCGACAGGCTTCGGCTCCTCAACGTCATCCTCAGAAGAACGACTTCGCCGCAGCGCTGGCCGCCGAGCCGATCGGTCCACCGATCAGCACATAGGCGACGACGAACAGGCCGGACAGACCGAAGATCAGACGCAGCTCGCCGGAGACGCGGGCAAACTGTGCCTTCGGCTCATCGAACCACATCAGCTTGACGATGCGCAGGTAGTAATAGGCGCCGACGACGGAAGAAAGCACGCCGATGATTGCCAGCGCATAGAGCTTTGCCTCGATCGCCGCGACAAAGACGAAGTACTTGGCAAAGAAGCCCGCGAGCGGCGGAATGCCGGCCATCGAGAACATCAGCGCCGTCAGCACCAGAGCCATGAAGGGCTTGGTCGAGGAAAGACCTGCGAGATCTTCCACGGTTTCGACATAGGTACCGTCTTCGCGGCGCATCGCCATGATGCAGGCGAAGGTGCCAAGCGTCATCACCATATAGATCGTCATGTAGAGCACGACGCCGGAGACGCCGGTTTCGGTGCCGGCAGAAAGGCCGACCAGTGCGTAGCCCATGTGGCCGATCGAGGAATAGGCCATCAGTCGCTTGATGTTCTTCTGACCAATGGCCGCGAAGGAACCGAGCAGCATCGATGCGATCGCCACGAAGACGATGATCTGGCGCCAGTCGGAAAGGATCGGCAGAAAGGCTTCCGAGACGACACGGACCAGAATTGCCATGGCAGCAACCTTAGGCGCCGACGCGAAGAAGGCGGTCACCGGTGTCGGTGCACCTTCGTACACGTCCGGCGTCCACATGTGGAACGGGACGGCGGAGATCTTGAAGCAGGCGCCGGCAAGGATGAAGACCATGCCGAAGATGAGGCCGAGGCCGCGCTCTTCAGACGACAGAACGGTGGCGATTTCATCAAAGCCGGTATTGCCGGTGAATCCGTAGACCAGCGACATGCCGTAGAGCATCATGCCCGACGACAGGGCGCCGAGAACGAAGTACTTGAGGCCCGCTTCCGTGGAGCGAAGGTTGTCGCGGCTGAAGGCAGCGACAACATACAGAGCCAGCGACATCAGTTCGAGGCCGAGATAGAAGGCGAGCAGGTCGTTGGCCGAGATCAGCACCATCATGCCGAGCGTTGCGAGAACCAGAAGGACCGGGAATTCGAACTTGTCGAGTTCCAGCGCCTTGGCTTGCCCCATCGACATGACCATGGCGGTGATCGATCCGATCAGTGCCAGGATCTTCATGAAGCGGGCGAACGTATCCGATACGAAGGCGCCGCCGAACGCCTGACCGTCGCCGGTCATGAAGACCAGCATGGCGCCTACGACCGCCAGAAGGGCGATCGAAAGACCGGTGACCAGCGGGGCGGATTTCTCGCCGGAGAAGACGCCAATCATCAGAAGGGCGAGCGCGCCTACGGCCAGGATGACTTCCGGCAGGGCCAGACGCAGGCTTTGGCTCAAGAGTTCAGCGGTCATGTCCAGTTTCGTCCCGTCTCAGTGCACGTTGAGTGCAAGGTTCTTTGCTGCGGCCAAGGCTGCGGAGTAATTGTTCACCACGAGATCCACCGAGGCTGCGGTCGCGTTGAGGACCGGCATTGGATAGAAACCGTAGAAAATCGTGAGCGCGACCAGTGGGTAGAGCAGGAACTTCTCGCGCGTCGAAAGGTCGAGAAGTGCCTTCAGCTTTTCCTTTTCCAGTGCCCCGAAAATGACCCGGCGATAAAGCCAGAGCGCATAGGACGCGGAAAGGATGACGCCGGTGGCGGCAAACAGTGCCACCCAGGTGTTGACCCGGAAAACGCCCATGATCGTCAGGAATTCGCCGACGAAGCCGGACGTGCCCGGCAGGCCGACATTCGCCATGGTGAGGATCATGAAGGCGACGGCATATTTCGGCATGTTGTTGACGAGACCACCGTAAGCCGAGATCTCGCGGGTATGGAGGCGGTCATAGACAACGCCGACGCAGAGGAAGAGCGCGCCGGAGACGATGCCGTGCGACAGCATCTGGAAGATCGCACCCTGCACGCCCTGCTGGTTAGCCGAAAAGATGCCCATTGTGACGTAGCCCATGTGGGCAACCGACGAGTAAGCGATCAGCTTCTTGATGTCGTCCTGCATCATCGCCACCAGCGAGGTGTAGATGATGGCAATGACGGACAGCGCAAACACCATCGGTGCGAAGTACTCCGACGCCAGCGGGAACATCTGCAAGAGGATACGGATCATGCCGTAGCCGCCGAGCTTCAGCATGACACCGGCCAGGATGACCGAACCTGCGGTCGGAGCCTGAACGTGCGCATCCGGAAGCCAGGTGTGGACCGGCCACATCGGCATCTTGACCGCGAAGGCTGCAAAGCAGGCGAGCCAGAGCCAGGTCTGGACGCCGGCCGGGAAGCCGAACTTCAGAAGCTCGGTCATATCGGTCGTGCCGGCCTGCCAGTACATGGCCATAACGGCCAGCATCATCAGAACCGAACCAAGCAGCGTATAGAGGAACAGCTTGTAGGATGCGTAGACGCGATCCTTGCCACCCCAGACACCGATGATGATGAACATCGGGATCAGCGTCGCTTCGAAGAAGATGTAGAACAAAACGATATCGAGGCCGACGAAGACGCCGGTCATGGCAACCTGCAGAAGCAGGAAGGCAATCATGTATTCCTTGATGCGCTTCTCGATCGCTTCCCAGCTGGCAAGCACGCAGAACGGCATCAGGAATGTCGTCAGGATGACGAAAAGCATGGAAATGCCGTCGACGCCGAGATGATAGGAAATCCCGGTGCTCAGCCACTCATGCTTTTCAACCATCTGGAAGCCCGGGTTCGAATTGTCGAAGCCGATCCAGATAAACAGAGAGACGATGAAGGTGACGACCGTCGTCAGGAGCGCGATGTTGAGCACGTTGCGGCGACCGTTCGCCCCCTCGCCGTTTGTCAGCAAGAGAAGGAGAACGCCGACCAGCGGCAGGAAGGTGACCGTCGAGAGAATTGGCCAGTCGGTCATTACATTGAGCTCCCGAGCATCATCCATGTGACGAGGGCGGCGACGCCGATCAGCATCGCGAACGCGTAGTGATAAAGGTAACCGGACTGCAGCTTGACCACCCGGTCGGTGATATCGACCACGCGGGCGGCGACGCCGTTGGGGCCGTAGTTATCGATCACGGCGACGTCACCCTTCTTCCACAGGAAGCGGCCGAGAGCCTTGGCCGAGCGGACGAAAAGGAAGTCGTAGAGTTCGTCGAAATACCACTTGTTCAGCAGGAACTGGTAGAGGCCCTGCTGCGAAGCGGCGAGACGCTTCGGGGTTTCTGGCGACTTGATGTAGAAGTACCAGGCGGTGACAAGTCCGATCAGCATGGCGATGAATGGCGACAGCGCCACCAGTGCCGGCACGTGGTGGAACTCGTGTAGCAGTTCGTTCTGCTCGGACGTGAACAGCGCGCCCTTCCAGAAGGCGTCGTAGTCGTGGCCGTAGAAGAATTCCTTGAACACGACACCAGCGAGCACTGCGCCGGCTGCCAGGATGTAGAGCGGCACCAGCATGACGTTGGGGCTCTCATGGACGTGATGCATCACTTCATGGCTCGCACGCGGCTTGCCGAAGAAGGTGAGGAAGATCAGGCGCCACGAATAGAAGCTCGTGAACATCGCGGCAATGACCAGCAGAGTGAAGGCAAAGCCTGCAACCGGCGAATGGGACGCATAGGTCGCCTCGATGATGAAGTCCTTCGAGAAGAAGCCTGCAAAACCGATTGGCGTGAACGGAATGCCAACGCCGGTGATGGCAAGCGTGCCAATGAGCATCATGGCGAAGGTGAGCTTGATGTGGCTGCGCAGGCCGCCCATGTGTCGCATGTCCTGTTCGCCATCGACGGCATGGATGACCGAGCCGGCGCATAGAAACAGGAGTGCCTTGAAGAAGGCGTGCGTGAACAGGTGGAATACGGCGGCACCATAGGCGCCGACGCCGAGTGCCACGAACATGTAGCCGAGCTGCGAACAGGTCGAATAGGCGATGACGCGCTTGATGTCGTTCTGCACGAGGCCGACGGTTGCCGCGAAGAAGGCCGTGATCGCACCGATAATGGTGACAATGGTCAGCGCGTCCGGCGACAGCTCGAACACCGGCGACATGCGGGCGACGAGGAACACACCGGCAGTGACCATGGTCGCGGCGTGAATGAGGGCCGAGACCGGGGTCGGGCCTTCCATCGCGTCCGGCAGCCAGGTGTGCAGCAGGAACTGCGCCGACTTGCCCATGGCGCCCATGAACAGAAGCAGGCAGACGACGGTGAGTGCGGTTGCCCGTGTCAGTTCCATGCCGAAGATGTTGGCAACGACCTGCGTCGCTTCCGGAGCACCTTCAGCCGGCAGGTAGTTGGCCGCAGCGGCAAAAATGGTTTCAAAGCTGATCGAGCCGAACAACACGAACAGGCCGGCGATACCAAGGATGAAGCCGAAGTCGCCGACGCGGTTGACGATGAACGCCTTCATGGCCGCGGCCGATGCGGAGGGCTTCTTGTACCAGAAGCCGATCAGCAGATAGGACGCGAGACCCACGCCTTCCCAGCCGAAGAACATCTGCGCCAGGTTGTCGGACGTGATCAGCATCAACATCGCGAAGGTGAACAGCGACAGGTAGGCGAAGAACCGCGGGCGATGCGGATCGTGGTGCATGTAGCCGATCGAGTAGATGTGCACGAGCGTCGACACGGAGTTGACGACGACGAACATGATCGCGCTCAGCGTATCGATGCGGAACGCCCATTCGACGTCGATGCCGCCCGACTGCATCCACTGCATCACCGGAACCTTGATGACTTCGCCGGCTTCGCCGTGGTGAAGGGCCACGTTGAAGAAGACGATCCAGGAGAGGATCGCCGCGATGATCATCAGACCGCTGGTGACGTATTCGGAAGCCTTGGCACCGATTTGGCGGCCGAACAGGCCGGCGATCAGGAAGCCGATCAGGGGAAGAAAGACGATTGCCTTGTAGATCATGACCCGATCAGCCCTTCATCATATTGACGTCTTCGACCGCGATCGAGCCGCGGTTGCGGTAGAAGACGACGAGAATTGCAAGACCGATGGCGGCTTCCGCAGCTGCGACGGTCAGAATGAACAGTGCGAAGACCTGGCCGACGATGTCGTTCAGGAAGGATGAGAAGGCCACCATGTTGAGGTTGACCGCGAGCAGGATAAGCTCGACCGACATCAGGATGATGATGACGTTCTTGCGGTTCAGGAAGATACCGAACACGCCGAGCGTGAACAGGATGGCGCTGACCGTGAGATAGTGGGAAAGACCGATTTCCATGTTTGTTGTTCCTTGTTCCCGCTACCTTCAGAGACCCTGGCCGGACTTGACCTTGACCACCTCGACGGCAGTTTCCGGGGTGCGTGCGACCTGCCTCGAAATATCCTGACGCTTGACGTTGGTGCGATGGCGCAGCGTCAGCACGATGGCACCGATCATTGCGACCAGAAGCACCATGCCGGCGAGCTGGAAGAAATAGACGTAATTCGTATAGAGCACATCGCCGAGAGCGGCCGTATTGGTGCGCACGGCAGGGTTCGGGATCGGCATCGTGATGGATTTCGCCGCCTCCGGTGCCAGAACCGAGCCACCGATCACGACGATCAGTTCAGCCGCGAGGATCAGCCCGATGACGATGCCGATCGGCGCGTATTGAAGAATACCGGAACGCAGTTCGGCGAAGTCGATGTCGAGCATCATCACGACGAACAGGAAGAGAACCGCGACCGCGCCGATATAGACGACGAGCAGGATCATCGCCAGGAACTCGGCCCCGGTCAGCAGGAACAGGCCCGCCGAGTTGAAGAAGGTGAGGATGAGGAAGAGCACCGAATGGACCGGGTTCTTGGCCGAGATGACCATGAACGCCGACGCCACCGCGATGAACGCGAAGATGTAGAAAAAGATAGCCTGCAGACCCATCGTGGTGCCTTTTCGTTCCTCATCGGGCGGCGCTTCCAAAAAGCCCCCTGCCCGTCAGAACCCGGCGCTTCGAACGCACCGAGATTAAATGACCAATGCTTGCCCGGCGCCCGATCAGAGCGACGGCATGCTCGCCCCGTTACCGGTAGGGCGAGTCGATCCCGATGTTGCGCGCAATTTCACGCTCCCAACGATCGCCGTTTTCGAGAAGACGTGCCTTGTCGAAATACAGTTCTTCGCGGGTTTCCGTCGAGAATTCGAAATTCGGACCTTCGACGATCGCGTCGACCGGGCAGGCTTCCTGGCAGAAGCCGCAGTAGATGCACTTCACCATGTCGATATCGTAACGCACCGTGCGGCGGGTGCCGTCGTTGCGGCGCGGGCCGGCTTCGATGGTGATCGCCTGGGCGGGACAGATCGCCTCGCACAGCTTGCAGGCGATGCAACGCTCTTCGCCGTTCGGATAGCGGCGCAGTGCATGTTCGCCACGGAAGCGCGGCGAGACCGGGCCCTTTTCGAACGGGTAGTTGATCGTCGCCTTCTGCTTGAAGAAATACCTCATCGACAGGAAGAAGGCGCCGACGAATTCCTTCAGGAACAGCGAGTTGATAGCCTGGGCAATAGCCATCTTATTCTCCAATGATGCCGAGTGACGAACGAGCCATGATCATGCCCATCCCATCAGTTTCAGCACGAATGCAACGATCACGACCATGGCGAGCGACAGAGGCAGAAACACCTTCCAGCCGAGACGCATGAGTTGGTCGTAGCGATAGCGCGGTACGAAGGCCTTCACCATAGCGAACATGAAGAAGACCATGGAGCCTTTCAGCATGAACCAGATGATGCCGGGAACCCAGTTGAGGAACCAGACGTCTACCGGCGGCAGCCAGCCTCCGAGGAAAAGAATAGTGGTCAGCGAGCACATCATCAGGATGGCGGCGTATTCGCCGAGCATCAGCATCATGTATGGCGCTGACGAATACTCGACCATGTAACCGGCGACAAGTTCGGATTCCGCTTCCGGCAAATCGAACGGGGGACGGTTGGTTTCTGCAAGCGCCGAGATGAAGAAGATCACGAACATCGGGAACAGCGCCAACCAGTGCCAGTCGAGGAACGAAGCCGGCAGACCCATCATCGTGCCGAGACCGTCATGCTGTGCATTGACGATGTCGGTCAGGTTGAGCGAGCCCACGCAGAGCAGGACCGAAACGATGACGAAGCCGATCGAGACTTCATAAGACACCATCTGCGCCGCGGAGCGGAGTGCACCGAGGAACGGGTATTTCGAGTTCGATGCCCAGCCGGCCATGATGACGCCGTAGACTTCGAGCGACGAGATCGCAAAGACGTAGAGGATACCGACATTGATGTTGGCGATAACCCAGTTCTGGCTGAACGGAATGACCGCCCAGGTCGCCAGCGCCAGCGTCACCGAAATCAGCGGCGCCAGAAGGAAGACGCCCTTGTTGGCGCCAGCCGGAATGATCGGCTCCTTCAGGATGAACTTCAAAAGGTCGGCGAAGGACTGGAACAGACCGAACGGACCAACGACGTTCGGACCACGGCGCAGCTGAACGGCCGCCCAGATCTTGCGGTCGGCGAGAAGGATATAGGCAATGAAGACCAGAAGGCAGACCAGGAGCAGAAGAGACTGCCCAACCATGATCAGTGCCGGCCAAACGTAGGTCCAGAAGAACGAATCCATGTTCATATTACTCCGCCGCAACCTGGAAATTGTTGCGGGCCAGTGCCGAGCACTCCGCCATGACGGCAGATGCGCGGGCGATCGGGTTGGTCAGATAGAAATCCTTGATCGGCGTCGTGAAGCCGCCCTTGGAAAGCTCACCGGATTTCAGGCCGAGGGTGGCGATGTCGTTGACCGAGCCGGTCGCGATCTCGTCGAGATCCGCAAAATGCGGGTGATCCGCATAGAGCTTCGCACGCAGAGCATAAAGCGAGTCGAACGGCAGCTTCTTGCCGAGCACGTCGGACAGGGCGCGGATGATTGCCCAATCCTCGCGGGCTTCGCCCGGCGCGAAGCCGGCACGGTTGCCCATCTGGACGCGGCCTTCGGTGTTGACCCAGGTGCCTGACTTTTCCGTGTAGGTCGCGGCCGGCAGGATCACGTCGGCGGTATGTGCGCCGTTATCGCCGTGGCTGCCGATATAGACGGTGAACTTGGCGTATTTCGTCGAGAACTCCATCTCGTCGGCGCCAAGCAGGAAGAGAACGTCCATCGACTTCAGCATGGTCGCGGCATTGGCACCCTTGGCACCCGGCACGAAGCCGAGATCGAGGCCACCGACGCGCGATGCTGCGGTGTGCAGGACGCCGAAACCGTTCCACTCTTCCGTCAGCGCGCCAACGGAACCGGCAAGCTTTGCAGCTGCCTGAAGGATGGCGAGACCATCCGGACGGGACAGAGCCCCCTGCCCTACGATGATCATCGGGTTCTTCACGCCGCGCAGCTTTTCGGCAAAGCTGTTGCTGCCCGACGAAAGCTCGGCAAGCGAGTCCGGGCCGGCGCCGAGATAATCATAGGCGTAGCGGAGTTCGCTTACTTCGCCGATCACGCCGATCGGGAAGTTGCCGCGACGGAAACGCTTGCGAATGCGGGCGTTTAGAACCGAAGCTTCATAGCGCGGGTTGGCGCCGATCAGGAGCAAGCCACCGGCCTGTTCGATGCCTTCGATGGTCGGGTTGAAGATGTAGCTGCCGCGACCAAGCGACGGATCGAGCGCCGTCCCGTCCTGGCGACAATCGAGGTTTTCCGAACCGAGCGAGTTCATCAGCGACTTCAGCGCGTACATTTCCTCGACCGAAGCCAGATCGCCGGCAATTGCGCCGATCTTGTCCCCTGATGTCGCGGAAACAGCGGTCTTGATCGCTGCGAAGGCTTCAGCCCAGCTTGCAGCCTGCAGACGGCCATCCTTGCGGACGTAAGGACGATCGAGGCGCTGGGTCTTCAGGCCGTCCCAGATGAAGCGGGTCTTGTCCGAGATCCACTCTTCGTTCACCTGCTCGTTGACGCGCGGCATGATGCGCATCACTTCGCGGCCGCGAGTGTCGACGCGGATTGCGGAGCCGACGGCATCCATGACGTCGATCGATTCGGTCTTGTTCAGTTCCCAAGGACGGGCCGTGAAGGCGAACGGCTTGGAGGTGAGCGCACCGACCGGGCAGAGATCGACCACGTTGCCCTGAAGCTCCGAAGTCATCGCGTGCTCGAGATAGGTCGTGATTTCGGCATCTTCACCGCGGCCGATAAGACCAAGCTCAGAAATGCCGCCGACTTCGGTCGTGAAGCGGACGCAGCGCGTGCAGTGAATGCAGCGGTTCATCACGGTCTTGACGAGCGGGCCGATATACTTGTCTTCGACGGCGCGCTTGTTTTCGGTGTAGCGCGAGCTATCGATGCCGAAGGCCATCGCCTGGTCCTGCAGGTCGCATTCGCCACCCTGGTCACAGATAGGGCAATCCAGCGGATGGTTGATCAGCAGGAATTCCATCACGCCTTCGCGGGCCTTCTTGACCATCGGCGTGTTGGTGAAGACTTCCGGCAGTTCGCCATTCGGGCCGCCGCGAATATCACGCACGCCCATCGCGCAGGATGCCGCCGGCTTTGGCGGGCCACCCTTTACCTCGATCAGGCACATGCGACAGTTGCCTGCCACGGACAGACGCTCGTGGAAACAAAAGCGCGGGATTTCGGCGCCGGCTTCCTCACACGCCTGAAGCAGCGTGAAATGATCCGGGACTTCGATTTCCTTGCCGTCTACCTTCAGCTTCGTCATCGTCTTAACTACGTCCTCAGTTCATCCATCAGCCGTCTCGCCGAGGGACACATTCCTTACTTCAACAGCGCCCGCGCCTGGCCGACCCAGTCGTCCCGCGAAATGCGCCCATCGAAACCCAAGTCGTCTTCGAACCGGGCAATATCTGTTTCGGACCAAGCGGCGATCGCGGCAAGCCCACCAACACCTTTGTCCTTCGAATTCTTTTCGACCTTCAAGCAGATGCCGTCCGGTTACTCCGCTGCTTCCAGAACTGCGCCGTGTGAGGTCGAGTCCTTCGTGTACTGGTCGATCCGCGCCTCGATTTCGGGGCGGAAATTACGGATCAGGCCCTGGACCGGCCAAGCGGCCGCGTCGCCGAGCGCACAGATCGTGTGGCCTTCGATCTGCTTTGATACCTGGAACAGCATGTCGATTTCGCGCTTCTGCGCATTGCCGCGCACCATCCGCTCGAGAACGCGCATCATCCAGCCCGTGCCTTCGCGGCACGGCGTGCACTGGCCGCAGCTCTCGTGCTTGAAGAAGGCTGCGATGCGCCAGATCGCCTTGATGACGTCGGTCGACTTGTCCATGACGATCATGCCGCCCGTGCCGAACGACGATTTCACGTCGCGCATGCCGTCGAAGTCCATGATGGCATCGGCCATGTCTTCGCCGCGAACGATCGGGCAGGACGCGCCGCCGGGAATGACGCCGAGAAGGTTATCCCAACCGCCGCGGATACCGCCGCAATGATGCTCGATGATCTCGCGGAACGACAGACCCATCGCCTCTTCAAAGGTGCAGGGCTTGTTGACGTGACCAGACACCATGAACAGCTTGGTGCCGACATTGTTCGGACGACCGATCGACGAGAACCACGAGGCTCCGCGGCGCAGAATGGTCGGCGCAACAGCGATCGATTCGACGTTGTTGACGGTCGTCGGGCAGCCGTAGAGACCCATATTGGCCGGAAACGGAGGCTTCAGGCGCGGCTGGCCCTTCTTGCCTTCGAGGCTTTCGAGGAGCGCCGTCTCTTCGCCGCAGATATAGGCACCGGCGCCGTGATGGACGTAGATGTCGAAATCCCAGCCGTTCTTGTTGTTCACGCCGAGAAGACCGGCAGCATAGCATTCATCGATCGCCGCCTGGAGGTCTTCACGCTCGCGCATGTATTCGCCGCGGACATAGATGTAGGCGGTATGCGCGTTCATGGCGAAACCGGCGATCACGCAGCCTTCGATCAGCGTATGCGGATCGTTGCGCATGATTTCACGGTCCTTGCAGGTGCCGGGCTCCGATTCGTCGGCATTGACGACAAGGTAGTGCGGGCGACCATCGGACTCCTTCGGCATGAAGGACCACTTGAGCCCGGTCGGGAAGCCTGCGCCACCACGACCGCGAAGACCGGAAGCCTTCATCTCGTTGATGATCCAGTCGCGGCCTTTCTCGATGATGATCTTCGTACCATCCCAGTGGCCACGGCTCATCGCGCCCTTCAAGGACTTGTCCTTGAGACCGTAGATATTGGTGAAAATGCGATCCTGGTCTTGCAACATGATCTATCTACCTACTCGACCGACTTTATCACATCGGATGTCATCATCAGCATGCCCGTAGTGACGGACCGAAACTTTGCCGCGCCCATCATCAGGAGCTTTCCCCTTCAGGCTTCGGCTTGCGGCTGCGCTTCGGCTTCGTCTCGCCCGAGGGAACACCGAGCTCTGCCGGAGCGCCTTCGGCCTTGCTGCCGGTCGCTGCTGGCGCCGTCTCGGTTGTCGTCGGCGAACCTTCGCCCTTTTCAGCAACCTTGACGTTCTCGGCAGCAGCCTTCGGTGCCGTGACCGGCGTCTTCAGCGACTTGTCTGTCTCAGGCGCCGTATCCTTCGGACGACCGGCATTTGCCGGTGGCACAGATGCGCCCTCGGTCACAGCCTGTGGCTGCGGCTCGAGATTGGTGCGAACAGGCTTGATATCGTCGACCAGTGTGATTGGAGCACCGATCGGTGCCGACTCATGACGGTCGATCTGCGGGCCGGTCTTGACCTCGGCGCCCTTGCCTGCCTCGAACGTGTCGATGATTTCTTCAAGACGCTCGGGGGTCAGGTCCTCGTAGGCATCCTTGAAGATGATCACCATCGGTGCGTTGACGCAGGCGCCCTGACACTCGACCTCTTCCCAGGACAGCGTGCCGGTCGCATTCAGATGCAGCGGATCGTGGTGGATCTTCTTCTGACAGACCTTGATCAGGTCTTCCGAGCCGCGAAGCATGCAAGGCGTCGTGCCGCAGACCTGGATATGGGCGCGCGTGCCGATCGGCTTCAGCTGGAACTGGGTATAGAAGGTCGCGACTTCGAGAACGCGGATATAGGCCATGTCGAGCTTGGCGGCGATATGCTCGATGGCGGAACGGGTGACCCAGCCATCCTGCTCCTGCGCACGCATCAACAACGGAATGACGGCCGACTGCTGCCGGCCTTCCGGGTATTTCCTGATCGTTGCCTCTGCCCAGACCGCATTCTCCTCGTTGAAGGAGAAGTTTGCCGGCTGGAACTGTTCTTCGGCTAGTCGACGAACGGACATGCTTTCAACGCCTTATCAGTTTATGACCCCGCACCGCGATCTCGTGAGGGTCACGAATTCGCAGGCATAGGCCGTCTTGTCTTTCTGCATGAACACGATCAGCTTCGTGCCGTTGAGTACGGATGTCTTGATCTCGTAGCCATCGGACAGGAGCGTAGCCATCGACGCCGAACCGCCGCTGACACTCGACAGCGCCTCCTGCGCCTGCGAGACCGCAGGAGCAGAGAGCACGAGAGCAGCGGCTGCGACGGCGCGAAGCATCATCAGCGGTCAACCTCACCGAACACGATGTCCAGAGAACCGAGCACCGCGGACACGTCCGCCAGCTGGTGTCCGCGACAGATGAAGTCCATCGCCTGGAGATGTGCATAACCCGGAGCGCGGATCTTGCAGCGGTAGGGCTTGTTGGTGCCGTCGGCGACCAGGAACACGCCGAACTCGCCCTTGGGCGCTTCGACGGCCGCGTAAACTTCGCCGGCCGGAACGTGGTAGCCTTCGGTGTAGAGCTTGAAGTGGTGGATCAGCGCTTCCATCGAACGCTTCATCTCGCCACGCTTCGGCGGCACGACCTTGCCGTCGGTCGAAGACACCGGGCCGGTCTTTGCGTCGCTGAGCAGACGATTGACGCACTGCTTCATGATCTTGCACGATTCGCGCATCTCGATCATGCGGATCAGGTAGCGGTCGTAGCAATCGCCGTTCTTGCCGATCGGAATATCGAAGTCGAGGTCGGCGTAGCATTCGTAAGGCTGCGACTTGCGCAGATCCCATGCCGCGCCCGAACCGCGGACCATGACGCCGGAGAAGCCCCAGGCCCATGCGTCGTCGAGGCTCACAACGCCGATATCGACGTTGCGCTGCTTGAAAATACGGTTGCCGGTCAGAAGGTCGTCGATATCGTCGAGCTTTGCCGGGAACTCGTCGCACCACTGGCCGATGTCTTCGACCAGTTCCACCGGCAGGTCCTGATGGACGCCGCCCGGACGGAAGTATGCCGCATGCATGCGGGCGCCGCAGGCGCGCTCATAGAACACCATCAGCTTTTCGCGTTCTTCGAAGCCCCAGAGCGGCGGGGTCAGAGCGCCGACGTCCATGGCCTGCGTCGTGACGTTGAGAAGATGCGAGAGGATACGGCCGATTTCCGAATAGAGAACGCGGATCAGCTGACCGCGGATCGGGATCTCGAGGCCGAGCAGCTTTTCGACCGCGAGCGAATAGGCATGCTCCTGGTTCATCGGCGCGACGTAATCGAGCCGGTCGAAATAGGGCAAGGCCTGCAGATAGGTCTTGGTCTCGATCAGCTTTTCGGTGCCGCGATGCAGGAGGCCGATATGCGGATCGACACGCTCGACGATTTCGCCATCCAGTTCCAGCACCAGACGCAGAACGCCGTGGGCAGCCGGATGCTGCGGACCGAAGTTGATATTGAAGTTCCGGACGTTGTGTTCCGTCATTTCAGCGCTCCGCGCTTTGGAAAATGGGCAACCGCCCGAAATTCTGCTTCATCGTCATGTCAATCAATTCAGACGGACGCAGACTTAGTAGGAACCGATCTTTCAGGGAGTGCAACCATGTTGCTGTCCTCTCCTGATATTTTCGACCGATATCACATTACCACGTCTAATCGACCCGCCTGCCCGCTCCCTCAACCAAGTCCACCCAACCCGGCAATTACCAAATCAACCGCGTCAGGTCTTCGCCTTCTCGTCACCGGGAAGAACGTAATCCGTCCCCTCCCAAGGTGAAAGGAAATCGAAGTTGCGGAATTCCTGCCGAAGTTCGACCGGTTCGTAGACGACGCGCTTGACGCTGTCGTCGTAACGAACCTCGACGAAGCCGGTCGTCGGGAAGTCCTTGCGGAGCGGATGCCCCTCGAAACCGTAATCGGTGAGAATCCGGCGAAGATCCGGGTGACCGGTAAACAGGATGCCGTAGAGATCCCAGGCCTCACGTTCGAACCAGTCGGCGCCCGGGTAGACCGAGAATGCCGAAGGAACCGGTTCGTCCTCGCCCGTTGCAACCTTGATCCGGATGCGCAGGTTCCGGTGCGGCGACAGCAGGTGATAGACCACATCAAAACGCTTCGCACGGGCCGGATAATCGACGCCGCAGATATCGATGAAGCTGATGAAACGGCATTTCGGATCATCGCGGAGGAAGGTCAGAAGCTCGATGATGTTGTCGCTGGTGGCGATCAGGTTCAGTTCGCCATAGGACATCACCGCGTCTTCGACCAGCGTCGAGCGCGATTCGCGAATGTAGGTCGAAAGCTCGCTCAGGGTCTCGGTCATCATATCCTCCTCAAGCCCTCAACGCTCGATCGTTCCGGTGCGCCGGATCTTCTTCTGCAGCAGGAGCACGCCGTAAAGCAGCGCCTCTGCCGTGGGGGGACAGCCCGGCACGTAGATGTCGATCGGCACGATGCGGTCGCAACCGCGAACGACGGAGTAGGAATAGTGATAATACCCACCGCCGTTTGCACATGATCCCATCGAGATGACGTAACGTGGCTCCGGCATCTGGTCATAGACCTTGCGAAGCGCAGGCGCCATCTTGTTGGTCAGCGTTCCCGCCACGATCATCACGTCCGACTGGCGCGGCGAAGCGCGTGGCGCAAAGCCGAAACGCTCGACGTCATAACGCGGCATGGAAAGCTGCATCATTTCGACGGCGCAGCAGGCCAGACCGAACGTCATCCACATCAGCGAGCCGGTACGGGCCCAGTTGATCAGTTCGTCGGTCGACGTGACAAGAAAGCCCTTGTCGGCGAGCTCATTGTTGATCTCGCCAAAGAACGCGTCGTCGCTGCCAATCGGCTTGCCGGTATTCGGGTCGATAATACCCTTGGACTTCGGCGCGACGAGAGTTGTGCCGC
Organism: Neorhizobium sp. AL 9.2.2; assembly: GCF_013317225.1. Classification (NCBI taxonomy): domain Bacteria; kingdom Pseudomonadati; phylum Pseudomonadota; class Alphaproteobacteria; order Hyphomicrobiales; family Rhizobiaceae; genus Neorhizobium; species Neorhizobium sp. AL 9.2.2. The sequence goes on along the minus strand of NZ_JAALXU010000001.1, from coordinate 1,269,059 downwards.
TATCGACTACTCCCATTCCAGCGCTCCTTTTTTCCATTCGTAGATAAAGCCGATCGTGAGGACACCCAGGAACACCATCATGGACCAGAAGCCGAACCAGCCGATTTCACCGAAGGACACAGCCCAAGGGAACAGGAAGGCAACTTCGAGGTCAAAAATGATGAACAGAATCGACACGAGATAGAAGCGGATGTCGAACTTCATGCGGGCATCGTCGAAGGCATTGAAGCCGCATTCGTAGGCGGAAAGCTTTTCCGAATCTGGCGCCTTGTAGGCAACGGCGAAAGGCGCGATCAGAAGCGCCAGACCGATCACCAAGGATATACCGATGAAGATCGCGATCGGGACGTAGGAAGTGAGGAGTTCACTCATGATATTCGATCCCTGCTTGCCTTTAGCGCCGGGCGACGCTCGAACATGAATTCGACAAGCGTACGTGCATTGCAACAAGGCGTGACTAGCGCAGCGTGAGGAAAGGCGCAAGCCCTTTGAGTCCCCCTCACCTACCAATAATACTCCACTGGAAAACACCAGTTCGTTCGCCAACAAATCAGTACCCGACATGTTCCCGGCCAAGGGTCTGCCGACGGTCTTCTAACGATCGAGTTTCATTCAGGAATAGCGATTCGAGAGGCGCGGCGGACGGACGTTGCAACTCTCAGCGCGACAGGTGGGCTCGACGACACGATCATTCCCCATCCCGGTGAGGATAGAGACGCTTGATCAAATGGGAGGAAAAAAAGTAAATGGCGCGAGTGACGGGGCTCGAACCCGCGACCTCCGGCGTGACAGGCCGGCACTCTAACCAACTGAGCTACACCCGCGCATATTGCCGACTTTACGGCGCCGCATCATTTGGACACGACGTTCGAGGAAGAAGAATGGCGCGAGTGACGGGGCTCGAACCCGCGACCTCCGGCGTGACAGGCCGGCACTCTAACCAACTGAGCTACACCCGCACATTTCTTCAGAAACTTTCGTCTCTCACCAGGCAGCCTCGACTGCTCGGTTGGCCGCTTCCTAAGAGGTTCGACGGGAGGTGTCAAGCAAGTTTGAAGACAAAATAATGACGCCACTCACTTTCCCACATCGAGGCCCGTGGTTTGTCGTTAAGAACCCTTATCTGCCACGGATTTTGTCGAAAATTCAAAAAAATGTCGTCAAAGCTCTTGCGGTTTTCGCGCGATCCGCATAGATCACGGCCACCGAAGCGGCAGACGAAACGGTCTGCAGTTTAGGGGCGATTAGCTCAGTTGGTAGAGCGCCTCGTTTACACCGAGGATGTCGGCGGTTCGAGTCCGTCATCGCCCACCATTCTTCGGCCTTCCCTACCAGATAATTTCCGTAGAATGCTCTCTCGCTGATAATGGCACATGTTTGCCCATCACTGCCTTTTGGACGATTGCGTTGACCGGAAGTAGGCGGCGGCTCTAAGCGGCTCATCCGCTCCGACAGAATACTGCGCGACATCAACGCCAGGTTCCAACCGATTCGTTATCCAGTCTCAATCATTCGATCACGGGCAAATGACGTTGGCGAGCTACACAATTGTGGTTTGCATCGCTGAGGGGCTACGTTGCAAAAGACTGTCGGCCTGCACGACTATACGCGTTGTAGCATTTGGACGGCCGGCGAACACTCTCCGGTCTCCTGTTTTGTACGCCTGTCCGGCAGCACTTCAACCGGGACTGGCGCAGAGGCGAGCGGCATGCCATTGTCCCGCCATGAAAGCTGCCGCTGTCGCCTTTATTCTGCTCTCCTGCTGCGCCGTCTTCGTCGGCGGCATAGAGCTGTTCAAATATCGCCAAGGGGTCAAGCAACTCGCGGCGACCTACGCGCAGAGGCAGCCTTAGCGACAGCGCAGAAGCTCTCGTGCACTCGAAGCGCTTACCCGTTCAATCAAAGATGCTGAGTCGTTTGCTGATGTTCAGGTTCGGCATCACGCCGTAAGCCTGGCCCGTCCTGTAGGTGGTCTGCAGACAATAGTATGCGAAAATCCACAGGAAAAGGCTTGCCATAATCGAGATGGCAACGATCTGTATCCGCATTTATTTCCCTCCCCCAGCTCCTCCCCTCGATAGTGTTTCAAAATAAAACAACTGTCCATAGCAGCACGAGGACTTGGTGCAGTGCAGCATTATATTTTGCGGAGCGCCGGTTTATACTTTCTCATACTGCAGCGGAGGTGCAGCAGCATCGGGATCGTTGAACGGTTTGCAACGAGATCCGAAAGGGCTTGTTAAACGTCCATTAGGGGCACATTTCCCATTGTATCCTCACGTTCTCTCTCATTCTCGAAACGAACTGTATCATGCGCAAGGTCATCGGGTGGCTCACCCAGAAACGTTCCAGCCAGGGGAGCGTCCCACGTCCCCGTCGGCGTATCGACCTTGGCGTAGACGCGCCGACCTATCCGATCTACGCGATCGGCGACGTGCATGGCTGCCTGGGGCTCCTCAAGGAAGCCGAGGCGAAGATCGCCCGCGACATCGAAGAAACGCGCCGTGCGGGCGTGGTGGTTCTTCTCGGCGACTATGTGGACCGCGGCCCGGCATCCTCGGGTGTTCTCGACTATCTGATCAAGCCGAGCGAATACGGTCTGCGCCGACTGCCGCTATGCGGAAACCATGACGATGTGTTCCGCCTCTTCCTCGATGATCCGGATACGCATGGCGAATGGCTGAGCCTCGGCGGAGAGCAGACGCTGGCGTCCTACGGGCTCGACGTGCATGACCAGAACTTTCGCCAGCGCAGCCGCAATGGCACGCTGAAGCAGCTGCTGGCTGAAGTCGTGCCCGATGCGCACCGCCAGTTCCTCACCGATTTGCCGATCAGCATGAAGGTCGGACAGCTTCTGTTCGTCCACGCCGGCATCCGGCCGGGTGTCGCGTTGAAAGACCAGGAGGAGGCTGACCTGATGTGGATCCGCGATCCATTCCTCGCCAAAGGACCAAACCTTCCATCCACCTTCGTGATCCACGGCCACACGCCGCAGGCTGAGCCTTCGCTCGGACCGAACAGAATCGGCATCGATACCGGGGCATTTTATTCGGGCAAGCTGACAATCTTGAGGATTGCGGGCGAAGAGACGCGGTTTATCTAGCGACGTCTGGAAAACCAGGCCGCAACGAACGGCTTTACCAGTGGACCGAACAGGCCAAGGCCAGTGATGGAAAAGCCGAAATAGACTTTCTTCGACCGCCGATCGATGCCGCGAACGATCTTTTCGGCAACGGCATTCGCCTTCCACGGCGGCGCGGCACCCATCAGAGCCCGTGCCTGCGCCGGGCGTTTGGCGAGTTCCCTCTCGAACTGCGGCGTTTCGGTATCCGGCGGGAAGCACAGCGATATGGTGACGCCATCTCCAACCGACTCAGCCTGGAGGGCCTCGGCGAAGCCCGTGAGCGCCGACTTGGAGGCACAATAAGCTGTGTAGCCGGGTATGCCGATCAGTGCCGCACCCGAGGACACGATCATGATTGCGCCCTGCCCGCGGCTCTTCATGCCCGCGTAGACCGAGCGTACGGCATTCGCCGTACCGAGCAGGTTGACGTCTATCTGGCGGGAAAAGTCGCTCTGCGATTGCTGGTCGAAAAAAGCGGGTTCTACCATCCCGGCCGAGGCAACAAGAACGTCGCACGGTCCGAATGCGGCCTCGCAGGCATCAACAGCACGCGAGATCTCGCTATCGTTCGCGACATCCGCGCGTTCACATCTGATGTCAGCCTTGCCGGTACTGCGGAGGTCGACAACAGCGCTTTCAAGCATTGCCGCCGTGCGCGCGATGATCGATACGCGCGCACCCCGGCATGCGTAGATCCGCGCCACTTCCAGTCCGATGCCGCTTGATCCACCCGTTACGATCACGTGCATCGTCGTCGCCACAGCCTCAGGTGTTGTCGGGCGACTGGAGAAGCGGCGCAAGCTGCATCAGTTTTTCCGGGCTGAGAGAGGCAAGACCGAAATTCCTGTCCTGCAGGTCCTTCAGGCGTCTTGCTGTCGATTCCACCGCATGGCGAATCTGCTCTTCCGTATGGTCGCTGGTGATAAAGAATCGCAACCGGGCCATGCCTTCCGGGACGGCGGGATGAATGATCGGCAAAGCGTTGACGCCATCTTCCAGCAATTCGTTCGACAGCTGGATGGAGCGAAGCGAATCACCGACGAGGATCGGCACGACGGAAAAGCCGAGGCTCAATCCGGTGTCGAGACCGGCTTCCCGGGCGAGCTTCAGAAACAGCGAACCGTTCCGGTGCAACTGCTCGGCCCGATCCGGTTCCTCGCGCAGAATATCGAGGGCCGTGGCTGCAGCCGTTGCCAGAACCGGAGCAAGCCCGACGCTGTAGACGAAACCGCCCGCTTCGGCCTTTAGGATGTCAGCCAGCGCCCGGCTACCGGCAATATATCCGCCGCAGCTCGACGTTGTCTTCGACAGGGTGCCCATCCAGATATCGACGCTCTTCGGGTCGATATCAAAATGTTCAAACGAGCCGCGACCGGTCTTGCCGAGAACGCCGAGCGAATGGGCCTCGTCGACCATCAGCCAGAAGCCGTACCGATTGCGCAGCTCGATCAGGCGTGGCAGGTCGGCGATGTCGCCATCCATCGAATAGACGCCTTCGACGATCACGAGAACGCGCCGGAAATCTCCGGCAAGCGTGTTGAGCACCGTCTCGAGGTTATCGACGTCATTGTGCTTGAACAGGCGCCGCGTGGCGCCGGAAAGCTTGATGCCGGCCAGCGCGCTGTTGTGGATGAATTCGTCGTGGATGACGAGGTCCTTGGGGCCGACGACACAGCTGATTGCCGCAACGTTGGTAAGGTAGCCGCTGACGAAACAGACTGCAGCATCAACGCCGTAGACGCTGGCAAGCTTTTCTTCGAGTTCCGCATGCACCGGGCGCTCGCCTGCGACCAGACGGCTGGCGGAGGCGGAAATGCCGAAACGATCGATCGCAGCCTTGGCGGCTTCGGTCACCCTCGGGTCCGTGTTGGTGCCGAGATAGTCGTAGGAAGCAAAATTCGCATAGACTTCCCCGTCCATGGTCGTCGTCGCGCCGGCGGCTTCGTCGTGCGAGCGATAGAACGGGTTGTCGACGCCGATGATTTCGCTCGCCTTGCGCTGCACCATGACCCGTTGATATTCGGGCAAGGCGTCAAAGCCGACCGGAGGGCGGGCCGGCTGCTGCGGCTGTGCATTGAGCCGCGTCGTGCGATTGCGCCCGACGTTTTCGTTGGCCTTGCGCATCTGGTCGATAAAATTGCCCTTCCCCCCAAGGCTCAGCTTGGAGGGCCGGGTTTCATCCGAACTGCTGTCTGTCACTGCGTTGCGGCTTTCTGCTGCGTCGAATGGCTCTTGACCAGCCGGTCGATCACTTCGTTCTGGACGGTGTCGTCCTCGCCGTTGCGCTTGGCGACACGCTCTCTCAGACGGCTTACCACGTCGCTGACGGACGTGTCTTCCCCTACTCCGCTCAGCGGAATATCAAAGCCCGTCTTCTGCTGGAAGCTCATACCGAGCTCCATCGCCATCAGACTGTCGAGACCGATATCCTTCAAGACCTTTTCCGGCGTGATACTGTCTTCCGTGACACGCAGGATCGTGGCGATTTCAGACGCGACGAGGTTGTGAAGAAGCTGCTGCGCTTCATCCGCCGACTTGCCACGGATCAGATCCTCAAGATCAATCCGGTCGCCATCGGAGGCCGATTGCTGATTGCCGGCCGAACGGATCGCCGTCTCGAAGATCGAGGCGTTAGAAATCGGCAGCATCCGCACTGCCTGCCAGTCGACTTCGGCAATCATCACGGCTGCCGCATCAATGGTGCCGGTGTCTGACGCCATGTAGCGTTCGACCTGCTCCAGCGCATCGCGCGCCTTCATGGCCGTTTTGCCGATTCGCTTGGACAGGATTTCGTTGACCTCGGCATTGCGTGCAAGGAAACCGGTATCGGCAATGGCGCCGAAGCCGACGGCGAGACCCGGCTTGCCGGCCGCGCGACGTGCACGGGCAAGACCTTCGAGATAGCCGTTGGCAATGACGTAGTTGGCTTGGCCCGGGTTGCCGAGCATGGTCGTGGCCGACGAGAAGACGAGGAAGAGATCGAGGTCGTCGCCCGCCGTCAGCTTGTCGAGCAGAGCCGCGCCGCGAACCTTGACCTCGACAACCGGGCGGTTGCGCTCAGGCGTCAGGTTGGACAGAAGCGCGTCGTCGAGCACCATGGCGGCGTGCACGATGCCCTTGATCGGAGCCTGCTTGCGCAGGCTGTCGAGGAGCTTCGAAAGAGCCGGCTCGCTGGTGATATCGCAGGCGTGGACAGATGCCTTCACGCTCTTCGCATGCCACTTGGCGATCGCCGCCTCGGTTTCAGCGTCGGCAACGCCCTTGCGCGAGCAAAGTGCAATCTGCTTGGCACCGCGTGCGGCAAGCCAGTCCGCTGCAACGAGGCCGAAGCCTCCAATGCCGCCGGCAACCAAATAGATGCCATCCGGATCGAAGGCGACCGGCTTTTCGTTTGAAATCACCACCTTGTCCTTGCCGGCAACCGGCGGACGGATGACAATCTTGCCGATCTGGCCGGCATTCTGCATCAGACGGAAGGCACTGCCGATCTCGTCATAGCCGAAGGCGCGATAGGGCAGCGGAGACAGGTCGCCCCGTTCGAACAGGACGCCGATCTCGGTAAAGATCTTCTTCGTGATCGCCGGCAGCTTCACCAGCAACTGGTCGGCGTCGATGCCGAAATAGCTGATGTTGCGACGGAACGGACGAAGGCCGATCTTGCGGTCGGAATAATAGTCGCGCTTGCCGAGTTCGAGAAAGCGACCGAACGGCTTCACCAGTTCCAGGCTGCGTTCCATCGCTTCCGAGAACAGCGAGTTGAGCACCAGGTCGACGCCTTCGCCACCGGTGACGCCGCGCACGCGGGCCACGAAATCCAGCGAGCGGCTGTCGAACACATGGTCTGCACCAAGCGCTTCCAGGAAGCGGCGCTTTTCCACCGTGCCAGCCGTGGCGATGACAATCGCACCCTTCAGCTTGGCGATCTGCAATGCGGCAAGGCCGACACCGCCAGCAGCGCCATGGATGAGGATGGTTTCACCGGGTTCGATATGGCCGAGCTGGACCATGGCGTAATAGGCGGTTAGGAATGCCACCGGAACCGTTGCTGCAGCCTCAAAGTCGAGGCGGGCCGGAAACTTCGTCACGCCGTCACGGCGAACCTTGACGTGCGTGGAGAACGCGGCCGGGCCGATGCCCATGACACGGTCTCCGGCAACGAGATCCGTCACCGACGCACCGACCGAGATGACGCGGCCGGACATTTCCATGCCGATGGTTGCGCCGGCAAAGCCGTCTTCGAGTGCTTCTTCCGGAAGCAGTCCCATCGCCCACATGACGTCACGGAAGTTGAGGCCGGCCGCTTCCACGGCGAGAACGATCTCGTCGGCATCCGGCACCGGCTCGGAGGCGCTCTCCCAGATGATGCTGTCGACGCGTCCATTCACGGTTTGCCGGATCGTGGCCGCGGTGAAGTCGGCGCTTTCTGTATCCTTCGGCCCGAACGGACCGCTCGATGCGCGGATTTCCGACAGCGAACCATCGCGCAGGATCCACTCACGGTTGGCACTGGCGGATGCAAGGATCTCGCCGACATACAGGCCGAGTTCCGCACTGTCCGTCTCGAGATCGAGAAGGTGCGTGGCGACCGCATCGTATTCGTTCTGAAGAACGCGGGCGAAGGTCCAGAGACCGGCGTTGACGTCATCAGTCGCCTCACCGGCAAGCGGCGAGCCGCCGGGTGCGACGATCACGAGACGGGACTGGTCGCCCGACGCGAGGCTGGCGCTATGCCGGGTGAACGCTTCAACGATACGCTTCAGGTTTTCGAGACGTGCCAGAGCGACATCGGAGGCTTCGCGATCGCTCAGACGTTCGGCTAAGAAGATGGCTTGAACGGGTTTGCCATCGAATCCGGCAAGCGACTGCGAAATCGCAGTCTCGTCCGCATCCGCGCTGAGCAGGACGACGGTGTCGCCGTCACCAAACGCTGCAGCACGGGCAACATCTTCAGCGAAGACGAGCGCCGACGGGATCGACGGCAGTGCCTGCAGCTGGTCGGCCGCGGCCGAGGAGGCGCCTGCAACAATCAGCAGCCCTTCGGCCACATCTTTCTCTTCGACAAGCGGGGCGGCAAAGCCGAGACCTGTCAGAAGGTCGGTTACCTGTTCGGTTGTCGCGAGACGCCCGACCGGGAATTCTGGCGACTGACTTGCGGCAAACCAGTCATCCGACAGGCCGAAGGCAAAGTCGTTGAACGCTGACGGTGCACGGTCGACGAACAGGAATGCAGCGCCTCTTGCGGCAGCGCCTCGCACAGCCGAACGAAGGCTATCGTCGGCGACCAGAACCGCCTGGCTTTCAAGTCCGGCGGCAACGATCACATCGATGCCGCGGAGATCGGTCAGCGCCTTCGGCTCGATCACCGAGACATGTGCATGCTGTTCGAAGGCAAGTTCGAGTGTACGGCGAACGCTTTCGCGCGGCTCGACGATGGCGAGCGTCGCCGAGAAATCGACGGCAAGCGACGCAAGCTTGCTGCTGACGGATACGGATGTGGAGCCGAGCTCGACAATGACCCGGGTCCGGCCGCCATTGGCCCGACAGGCTTGCTCGACAAGATGCAGCGCCAGATCGGAGCGCTTGCGCCCAAGTGGCGAGTGAACAAGCACGTGTTCGAGCGTTGCTTCGCTGGTGTGGCGCGCTTCGGAGACGTCTTCGCCGCTATGGAGGCCGCCAAGCGACAGGTGTTCCAGAGCATCGCGATAGGCATTGTGCAGCAGCACGGCCTCGGCGATACGTCCGGAATCCTCACGGTAGATTTCTTGCAGAAGTTCAGAGACGGCCGGCATGGTGAATTCGGACGGCACGCGCCAGCCGGATTCCTCGGACGACGCGATCCCGGCATCTTCCAGAATAAACAGACAGCTTGCCAGGAAAGCCCGGAAATTGGGTTCGCCCGGGAACTCGGTGACGGAGACGAACCCGTCCTGTGATGCGAGCGACAGCGCGATCTCGTGGCAGGCACGGTAAATCATCGCATCCAGCATCAACGACGCAGTGTCCTTGGCTTCTGCATCCGTCGTCGCGGCCAGTAGACCGCCGGCAAACCCGATCCGAGCGAAATTGCCTGACATCGTCGACGGCACGGCTTCGTAATGGAACGCCACCGAGGCCAAGGTGTGATGACGACGCAACGAGGTGCGGCGGAACCGGCAGTCGTCGAACGACGCGACGATTTCGCCATCTTCCCCGAACATGCGGAAGTTGACTTTGATCGAGAAGCCGCTGAACCGTTCGATCTCAATGACTGCACGGGTAATAGGCTTGGCCCGCGCCCCCACCCGAACCGAACCAAATCGTACAGGGATATAGGGAGAGCCGGCATCGCTGCCCGATAACTGGTCGAACATGGCAACAAGGCCATGAAACACCGCGTCCACCGAGAACGGGTTGAGGTTGTAGGTCAGATAGGGGTGGGCCGGAGCCTCGGCCGCTTTCAGATCGACCTCGACGGTGTTGCGACCAAAGACGCGCGCTTCGCGCAGCAGCTGGAAGTGCGGGCCGTATTGGAGGCCGAACTTTTCGGCAGTCCCGTAGACCTCCAGCGAGGAGAGCTTCGCGCTTTCGCCTTCGTTGGCACGCCAGATCTGACGGTCAGATGCATGCTCTACCGGCTTGCGGCAGCGGGCCACCGCATGCACGGTCCAGTCGTCGCTGCTCAGTCGTTCGCGCGAGCGGATCTCGATATCGCCTGTCTCGGGCGACAGGATCGTCGATAGCTCGAGCAGCCGGTCGGTACGAAGTTCGAGCGGACGCACGATCTCCATATTCGTCAGTTCGACGTCGTCGGACCCGAAATGCACCTGGGCGGCTGTGACGGCGATCTCGACAAATCCGCTACCCGGAAGGATCGCGCGCGAATCGACGACGTGCTCAGCCAGATCCGGGAAAAGCTGCGCGTCGACATGGTTCTTCCAGTGGGCGCTGTTGGGATCGGTGCGCCATCCGAGCAGCGAGTAGCTGCCGCGGTGTTCGCGGCCGAAGATATCAACCTCATCGGTCGTGTTCGCCATCTTCAAGACGGACGGCTCGAGCGGCAGGACCGGGAGGCCTGCAAACGCATCGCGCTTGCTGCTACGGCGCGACACGCTCGGCGAGACGCCGTGGGCGATGGCGCGGGCAAACGACTGCGCGACCGGGTCACGTCCCTCGATCGGGGTCTCTCGCTGCAGGGTACCGATCACGACAGCCGAATGCGACGCATGCTTGGCGATTTCACTGACATAGTTCGACAGAATCGAACGCGGCGAGATCTCGATGAAGAGGTTGCAGCCGAGATCCAGTGCAGTTTCGGCGGCAGACTTGAAGAGAACCGGGTCACGGACGTTGCGCCACCAGTAATCGGCATCCAGGCCGCGGCAGTCGTAGATGCCGCCGGTGACCGTCGAAACATAGGTGCAAGCGCCACTCTTCGGCTCGATCGTCGGCAGGTCCGCGAGAAAAAGATCGCGCGCGCTGTCGATGATAGGGTGATGGAACGGGTAGTTGATGTCGAGAACATGGACGACGGTCTGCGCCTTGCGTGCCGCATCGCGAAACGCCTGGATCTCGTCAGTCGGACCGGAAATCGTGACCGAGTTCGGTGCATTGATGGCGGCGACGCCGATCTCGTTCAGACCATGGGTCTTTGCGAAGGCAAGCGCCGTCTCCTCGTTCATCACAGCGGCAGCCATCTTGCCCTTGCCGGCAAACAGATCCTGCGACTTGGAGCGCTTGGCGACGATCGCCACGGCTTCCGCAGCGGTCAGGGCCTTGGCGGCATAGGCAGCTGCAATTTCGCCCACGGAGTGGCCGAAGACGACATCCGGGCGAACCCCGAGATTAGCGAGGCAATCCGAGATGGAAGCCTGGATCGCAAACAGCATAGGCTGAGCGATCTTGGTATCGGCAAGCCTATTGCCGATATCGTCGGCAAACAGCAGATCCGAGAGCTTTTCGCCCAGGTGATACTCGAACAGCGCGCTGAAGGACTGGAAGCACTGGCGGAAATGGCGGCTTTCACGATAGGCCTCAACACCCATTCCAGCCCACTGCGCACCATTGCCGGAAAACACGAAAGCTGTCTTGCCGGCATGGGACGGCGCTTCTCCGCGCTCCCCCTGCGAAGCCGTTCCGGCCAAATGCGTTTCGATCGCCTTGAGAACCCTGCCCTCGTCCTTGGCTTCGACGGCGAAGCGATAACGCATCGGGTCGCGATTGGCGCTGGAGGCGGCGATCATCCGACGTGCCTTGACAGCATCGGAGCGTTCGAGGGCCGACTGGTAGTTTTCCAGAAGCGACTTCAGGGCGGTGGCGCTATGGGCGCTGGCAAAGAAGAACTGGCTGTCGGCCTTGGTGGGCAGCGCCGGCGTGTCGACCGGATCGGGATCGCCGATCACGACGTGGGCGTTGGTGCCGCCGAAGCCGAACGAGTTGATGCCGGCGAGCCGAGCGCCCTTGGCAGGCATCAGCTTCATCGCGGACATGTTGACCCGCACGTTGAGCGAGGCGAAGTCGATATCCTCGTTGGCTTTATCGATATGCAGCGTCGCGGGCAGGAAATCGTTTTCCAGCGCGATCATCGCCTTGATGAGACCGAAAAGACCCGACACCGGCTCGGTATGGCCGATATTCGACTTGATCGAACCGATCGGCAGCGGAGCCGGACGGTTCTGGCCGATGACAGTGCCAATGGCCCAGACTTCCGCCGGGTCGCCCACACGCGTTCCCGTGCCGTGGCCTTCGATAAAGGCGACGCGGTTCACGTCGATGCCGTTGCCCTGATAGATCGAGCGCAGAAGATCGGCCTGCGCTTCCCGCGATGGCAGACTGATGCCGTTGGTGCGGCCCGAAGAATTCACGCCTGTTGCGTGGATCTTGGCGTAGCTGCGGTCATTTTCCCGCTTCGCGCGATCGCTGCGACGAAGGACGATCGCCACCCCGCCTTCGGCGCGGACATAGCCATGGCCGTTGGTGTCATAAGCACGGCAAAGCCCTTCGGGCGACAGCATCCGCGCCTGCGCGAAGCCGACGAAGGAGAGCGGGTTGACGAGGATATTGACGCCGCCGACGATCGCGGTGTCGATATCACCGCGCTCGAGCGAGCGCACCGCCTGATCCAGCGCCACCAACGACGACGAGCAGGCGGTGTCGATGGTCATGCTCGGCCCATTGAGGCCGAAGACGTGCGAAATGCGGTTCGAGACGATCGAGAGCGTGTTGCCCGTCATGAAATACGGGCTACCGGATGCCGGATCCTCCGACGACAGCGTACTGTTTTCGAGACTGGACGCGCCGATATAAACGCCGACCTTTTCCTTGGCGAGCGTGCTTGCCGGAAGATTGGCGTCTTCCAGCGCCTGCCAGACCAGTGTCAGAAGCACGCGCTGCTGCGGGTCCATCTGCATGGCCTCGCGCTGCGAAATGCCGAAAACGGCAGGATCAAAGTCATACAGCCTGTCGATAACGCCTGCGGCAAACGTATAGGTCTTTCCAGCGATACCCTGTGCCGGATGCCAGAAACGTGCCAAGTCCCATCGATCTCCAGGGATCTCCGAAACGGTGCAACGGCCGCCGCTCAGGATCGTCTTGAGTTCCTTGACGGAGCTTGCACCCGGCGCCACACAGGCTCTACCAATAATTTCGATCGTCATTGTCACTCTGTTTTCACAGCTAAAATGGCGGATGCGGAATGCCCGCATCGGACAACTTTAACAACATACTTATTAGCGGATGTCACGAGAAAAGCTAATACACATATGGCCCAAGGCGGGTTCAGGGGTTCGCAAAAAGCACAAAGTTATTGCATAAACAAGCCATTACATAACCTGCCTCCTGTTTATACTAGCATGGGTTGGATCGCCAGATACCTTACAGCAACAATCAACCATACAGTGAACAGAAAGCGGCACCACGCCTGCAAATGGAGTTGAGAAGGCGAGACAGCTTACAGCTCCGACCAGCGTAAACTCGTCCGCCAGACGCTGATGACCGCCGGTCGAATCGAAAATATGGCGAAGCTCTAGATTTGAAGCCTGTTAGTAATGTGGTAAGCGCAGGCATCATCGCAGGCATTCCTCGATCGGAACAAGACTATGCCGCAAGAGGAGAGGCCCGCAATTTCGACCCCTGCCGAACAACGTCGCCGACGCGGCGGCCGGTTGTTCGTTCTTGCGGTGTTCCTTCTCGTTGTCTTCAGCGGGCTTGCGGCGACCGTCCTTTTCGTCAACGAAGGGCGCAACTATAAGCGTCTGGTGCGCCAGTTCGGCCTGCAAACCTATCTGCTTCCTCCTCCTCCCGCACCGGCTGTTCGCATCGGGCGCCAGCGACGGCTTGCGGCGAGTAGCAAGCAGCTGCCCAGACTGGTCCGGCCGCTGGCGCACGACACGTCGCGTCTCATCCCACCCGTTACGACATCAACCGAGGAACGCTGCCAAGCACTGGCGGGCATAGGCGTTGAACCGCCGAACTTCTTGGCGGGCGCCAATGTATGGGAGTGCACGTTCTTCCTGCCGCTGGGCCCGGGTGAAGATCCGGCGTCTCTGTTCATCCAGGCGAAAGGGGTTGGAGAGGATGACCTGCGCACCTTCCGGATCAAGCTCAGTTTCACGGATGAGCGCCACGACGGTGCGCTGTTGCAGACTGCACTGACCACGCTCGACGGTTACGGCCTGTCGCTGACACCGCAGAGCCGGTCATATCTCGAGGCAAGGCTTTCCGCCCGCACGGCGTTTAAATCCGATCTCGAAAACTACCGCGCCACCTTTGTCCCCGAAATGATGGACCAGAGACGGTTCAACCTGCTCCTCGTTGCCCATCCCGTTACCACGGCATGCCCGGTACCGACGCCGGAACCTGCCAGGGCGTCACAGCGAGCGATCGTCAGCACGCGGATCGGCTGCCTGACGCTCCCAGTGGGGCAAGTTTTTTCGCCGCAAGGCTAGCCACGCTACGCAACCGTCAGATTGCGTTAAAGCCTGATCAAGTCCAGCCGCTCTCCGAGTTCGCGCTGCGCCGTTTCCACCAGGCTCAGCTGGTGGGTGAACAGCACCGTCTGGAACTTGTCGCCGGCGGCAGCGAGGGTGCGGATGCCAGCGGCGGTGCGTTCGTCGTCGAATGTCTGGAAGATGTCGTCGAGGATCAGCGGTGCCGGTTCGTTGCGGCTGCAGTAATCCTCGAGGAACGCCAGACGCAGTGCCAGATAGAGCTGGTCGCCGGTCCCTTCGCTGAGGCCCGATAGCGGAACCTGCTCACCGGTGTTTCGCTCGACGGCAAGCTGGAGCTCGTCCTTCTCGTCATAGAGCTGCACCAGCTTGGCAAACCGTTCGCCGGTGAGATCAGCAAAAACCTTTCCCGCCCGCTGCATGACAGGATCGGCCTGTTGCTCGCGATAGGTTTCCATCGACGACGACAGGAGGCTGGCGGCAAGCTTCAGGACCACCCACCGACGCGCAAGGTCCCTCGCCTCGGTTTCGGCCGCATGCTTCTGGAACACAGCGCGCTCGGCGCCGATGCCGCTTTCGAGTTCGCGGCGGCGGCGGGCATTGTCTGCCTCAGCGGTCCGCAGGGAAGAAATCCGGTCGATCTGCCTGCTATCGGCGCTTTCCAGCTGCTCGATCTCGAGCCCTGCGGTCACCTTGTCGAAATCGACCAGCGCCGAGCGCACTACCACTTCGTCGTCACCATCGGCGTGTTCGTTGAAACGGGAGCGGCACTGCAGCAGCTGTCCGTTCAGCCGGCTTCGCTGGCGCAATTCTTCGTGGACCTGTTCGAGGTCGGCGACGTCTCGCGAGGCGGATGCGGCAAGGGCCGCAAGCTCGTCCTGCAGGGTCTTTTGGCGCGTGGCGTAGCGCTCGAGAGAGAGCGTCGCACGCTCCAGGTCAGCTGACATCGCCGCCTTGTGCTTGGCGGCGGCATTGGCGTCCACTGCCCGGTCGTTGAGCAGGCCGGCGGCGACGTCTGCCGGCACAGTGATTAGGTCGGGCGCCACCTTGGTGCAGAGGCTGCGGATCTCTTCGTCGAAGGTTTCCATGTCGCGCTGCATGCCGCGCACCCGGCGCCTGCGGTTCTCGCGCTCGGCCAGAAGATCCGGCACGCTGCGCCAGACATCGAGCGCTGCGGCCGCCATTTCGACCGTCGCCTCATCCGGCAGGCCGGCCATGGTCGCAGCGTTGGAGAATGCGGCTCGCCACGTGTCGACTTCACGGCGCAGAACGGTCTCGCGCTCTTCGAGACGTTGCAGCGCATCGACGGCGGAATGGCGCTTGCCCTCCAGCGAGCGGCTTTCCGTCCAGCGTTCCGCGATCTCCGCCAGTCTGCGGTCGAGAGCGCGCGCCAGGGCCGCCGGCGGCAAGGCGGTTGCGGCAAGACCAATCGCGTCGGCAAGGCCGACCAGCACCGGCTTCAACCGCTCTTCCTTCAGCCGCGCGGTCTGCAGCGCGTCACGTGCATCCTTTAGCGCATCGACCTGATGCGACAGGGCTTCGACGCCGCGGCGCCATTCGAGCATGCGTTCGGGCGACAGCGGGGAGACGGGCACCGAGCGGAACAGGTCCTCGAATTCGGTGATCGCATCCGACAGCGCGATATCGCTTTCGCGCGCTTCGGCGCGGGCGTTTGTCAACTGATGCTCGATCTCGTGCTGACGCAAGCTGAGTTGTGCGTGCCGGGACACGCGCTCGGCGTCGGTCAGGGCCGCGTCAGCCAATTCGTCAGCGTTCTGCACGGCCTTGTGCACATCGGCGAGCTTATCCGTTGTTGGCTTTGCTCCGAGTGCGGCAAGACCCGCATCGCGCAGCTGGCGAGCTTCCAGGATATCGGCACGCGAAACGATGCGGCCCTGCCCTTCCAGCGCCGCCATCTGATCCGCCACGGTCTTGGCTTCTGCCTTCACCGTCGTCAGCGTCTGGGTGATCCTCGCATGCACGGCGCGTGCATCGTCGATCAGCTTGCGGTGGCTGCTGAGCGCTGCGAGATCCGGCAGCGGGCTCGCAAGCAGGGCGTCGATGTCCTTGACCGGCGGATCGAGCCTTGCAACGGCGGCGGCAAGATCGCTCTCTGCCCGTGTGGCGCGGACCTGCAGGTTTTCGATCCCTGCGAGATCACTGAGTTCGGGGCGCAACGCCGTGAGCTGCTCGGCCCATGGTTTCGGATCGATCAGGCGGCTGTCCGGATTGGCTTCATCCAGACGGCGCAGCGCCTCGCGCTCTTCTTCCAGACGGAGATGCAGCTGTTTGAGGCTCCGGTCGAGTTCGCTGCCTTCCTCGAGAAGGGTCTTCAGCCGCACCAGATCGGCATCGGCAGGCTGGTGGCGTTCGAGGTCGTCGGTCCTGACAAGACCCAACCTGCGCCCCAGCTGCACCAGCCGGGTATCGAAATCCTCCACCTCGCCGCGCACCCTCGCGATATCCTCGCGGGCTTTCAGATAGACGCCCTTGTCGGCGTGGCGGGCAAGAATGCTGCCGGCAGCGGCGATCAGCGCGTCGTCGACATGGAGAGCGGCGATCTCGTCGCCCAGCCGCGAAACTTCCGTTTCCGCCGCCCGATGCGCGTCGTCATTGCGCCGCGCCTCTTCCAGCGCCCGCGCGAGTGCGTCCTCGAAGCCAGGCGGCAGCGCGCCCAGCGACTGATACTGCGCCAGCTGGTCCTGCTCGCGATCGATCTCGCGAAGCACCGGCTCCAGCCGCATCAGCTTGCGCAGCCGTTCGAGCGTCTGTTTCGTGGTTTCGCGCTCGGTCTTGATGGTGGCGAGTTCCGCTTCCAGCTCGGCCTGTTCGGCGAGCAGCTTCTTCCAGTCGCCGGACTTCAGCTCGTTGTCCCGCTCGGCCTTGCGCGCTTCGTCATGGCTGTCGAGGACCTGGTAGAACAAACGGTCCTTGGAGCGTCGCGACGCGTAGATGGTGTCTGCCTCGGCATCGAAGCTTTTGCGCAGGTCGGAGAGGCCGGTAAGGCCCGACGCTGCGGAAAACAGCAGGCTGCCGATCTCGCCGCCGCTTTTCAGCATGCTCTGGCCGCCGGCGCGCAGCGAGGCCGAATCGAGACCGAAGGCGCGTTGAAACACATCGCGGTTCAGCGTGCCGAGAAACGGTGCCAGCGCATCTTCGGGCAGCGCTTCTTCCGCGTCGCTTGCGGCGAGCAGCGTGTTCTTGCGGCCGCGACGACGGCGAAAGCCCAGCTTGCTGCCATCGCGTGTCTCGATTTCGGCGCCGACGCGAAGGGCCGTCGCATCGTGGAGAAAACTGTATTCGGCAGCGGTCGGAAAACCGAACAGCAGATCCGAGATTGCCGACAGTGCCGAAGACTTTCCGGCTTCGTTCGGACCATAGATGACATGCAGCTGCGCATCCGGCCGGAAGGTAAGCGCGCGGTCGGTGAGCGCGCCGTAGCGCAGGATGTCGAGACGGGTAAAACGCATGTGACTACCCTACCCTTGCCGCACGCGACAGAAGCAGCTCGCGTGCTTCCGCCAACAGCGCTGCCGCATCATCGCCAAGCGCCAGGTCGCCGGCGCCGATACCGCCCGGCAGACGCGCGGCGATCTCTGCAATGCGGGCCTCGGCCTCGCTGACCAGCAATGGTGAAAACTCCGCCGTCGGCAGGAGGCCTTCGAGCCCGAGGAGATCGGTCGATTTCCCCGTCGAGGCGACCTCGGCTTCGAGTTTAACCTCAAGCTTTTCCAGCCAGATATCCTCATGGCCGCGATGGCAGGCGGCCTGTACCTCATCCCGGAAATCGGCCGCTCTCGCCAGGATCTCGTTGCGGAAGCGACTGCGCCCGCTTATGCGGATGCGCAGCGCCAGCGGGCGGCTTTCCATCGCATCGATCACAGAACCAAGCAGGTCTTCCAGCCGCCGCAGGATCGCCGCCGGTGTTTCATTCGGCTCAACGAGAACGGCGAGTTCGGCAAACCTTGCGCTGTCGGTCACGATGCGCTCATAGGCGATGCGCCCGTCCTCGACGGTCACGAGCACGGCGCCCTTTGCGCCCTGCTCGCGGATCGATCGTCCCTGAAGGTTGCCGGGGAAAACCACCAGCGGGTCTTCGGCGACGATTTCGAAATCGTGGACATGGCCGAGCGCCCAGTAATCGTAGCCACGCGACCGCAGATCTTCGACGGAACAGGGCGCATAGGCTGCGTGCGGCTCGCGGCCGGTCAGCGAGGTGTGCAGCACGCCGATGTTGAACCAGCCGGCCTCCGGCTTCGGATATGCAAGCGCCAGGTTTTCATTGGCCGAGCGCTCGGCAAAACCCTGGCCATGCAGCGCGACCCTCAGGTGATCCAGCTTGAACGTGCCGGGCTTTGCCGTCGGGAATTCGCTGACATTCTTCGGCAGCGTGATTGTCTTGGTGATGACGCTTTCTGCGTCGTGATTGCCCTTCAGCAGATAGACCGGAATGCCGGCGCGTTCCAGGCGGGCGACCTCGCGGTTGAAAAACAGGCCGATCTTGTTGTCTTTCCAATCGCCGTCATAGACATCGCCCGCGACGATGAAGAAGTCGACCTTGCGCTCAACCGCCTCGTCCACCAGGCCTGAAAACGCCTTGCGGCTGGCCTCGATGAAGATATCGGCAAGCTCGACATCCTTCAGCGCCAGGCCCTGAAAGGGACTGCCTAGATGCAGATCGGCGGCATGGATGAAGCGGAATGAGGTCATCGACTCGGCTGCTGGAACACATCGGGAACGACAGACTTAAGTCACGCATCGGCAATAAAAAAGGCCGGGTGCGAAAACACCCGGCCTTTTCCTGTTGATGAACGGTTTAGTTGGTCGCCTTGATCTCAACCGGGAAGAACAGCGTCTCACCAGAACTGTCATCGACGCCGTCATTGTCGGTGATGGCGAAGGCCTTGCCGGACTTGTCGAAGGCGAAACCTTCGAGCTTGTCGACCACGTATCCGTTGGTGGCGTTCTTCAGGTCGGGCAGGAAGTCGTGAACCTCCTGCTTGGTGACGAGCGGCAGCTCTCCTCCAAGCTTTGCCGGCTTCAGATCGGCGATTGCCACACGGTAGAGCTTCTTGAGCTTTGCCTTGTCGCCGATCAGGTTGTCGCGCTCGATGATGTAGAGGTAGTCACCGCGGGCCGTAATTTCCGACAGGCCGACCCAGCCTTTTTCGGTCTTTTCGAGCGGGTAGCGAACGGCGGCCCATTCCTTGGACTTCGGCTTGTAGGACAGAAGCTTCACCTGGCCCTTCGGATCGTCCTTCCATTCGCGCTGGATTGCCATCCAGAGTGTCAGGTCGTCGCCGGAACCGGTTGTGGTGATGCCTTCCAGGCCGAAGCGGGTTTCGCCGGCCAGAAGTTCTGCAGGAAGCGCGATCTCGGACTTGATCTCGCCCTTGGCGCTGACGTTGTAGATGCCGTGACCGACGAACTTGGCACTGTCGCCTTCCGAAGCGAGCCAGAAGCCGCCCTTGCCGTCGAGTGCGATACCTTCGATATCCAGCTTCTGGGCCGGCTGACCGTTGCGGGTCACACGCACGACACTGGTGATTTCGGCCGGCTTCTTGGTGGCGTCGATGGTGAAGATCGAGGGCTGCATGGCATAGACGCTATCGCTGACTGCGTAGAGAATGCCGTCCTTCTCCGCATCACCGACGAGGCCCGACATGGCGCCCCAGCCGAGCGGCTTGCCGTCGACATCCTTGGAAACCAGCATCGGATAGGCCTTCTCGCCTTCGCCAAGCTGGTAGATCATGACATGCGAGCGGGCACCGCCATCTTCGCCGAGATCGGCTTCGTTGGCGGACGCGAGCAGGTTGCGGCCGGGAATAGCAACCGCGCCTTCCGGCGAGATGCCGGATGGCAGAAGCTGCACCAGTTCCGGTTCCGCACCGGTATCCTTGTAGACCGCGATCATCGAACCGCGTTCCGACAGGACAAAGAAATACTTCTGACCGTTGAAGGTCGCAGCTTCCAAGCCTTCCGGCTCGATGCCCTTGTTCTTGGCACGCTTTTCCGGGAAGTGACCAACGCGGGCTACGGCATATTCGAGCGAAGTGCCGGCGTCATAGAGAACCTTGCCTGTGCGGTCGAAGATGGTGAAGCCGCGCGACCCGCCCTTGTAGTCGCCTTCGTTGGCGACAACGAAACGATCGGTACCGAGCCACTTTACCGCATCCGGTTCGCGCGGGATGGCTGTGAGCTTGCCGGAGAAGGTCAGTGCGCCGTCGGTCTTGTTGTCAACGCCATCGAGATCAACCGTGCCGGCCGTGAAATGGGCGGTAACCTTTGCGGTCTTGCTGTCGACGATGACGATGTGGTTGTTTTCCTGCAGCGTCACGACGATTTCGCCGTTGGCGTTGATATTGACGAATTCCGGCTCAGGATCCTCAGGAGCGACAGTGGACAGTCCCGTCAGGTCGACGTGACGGATGCTATCGCAAACCGGCACG
The DNA here is from genome assembly GCF_013317225.1 of Neorhizobium sp. AL 9.2.2. Lineage (NCBI taxonomy): Bacteria > Pseudomonadati > Pseudomonadota > Alphaproteobacteria > Hyphomicrobiales > Rhizobiaceae > Neorhizobium > Neorhizobium sp. AL 9.2.2. The sequence continues at coordinate 1,248,564 of NZ_JAALXU010000001.1, read as the reverse complement.
CCATTGTTCAGGGTGACAATCTGCAATTCACCGGCCGGCAGCTGCGGAAGAGCGCCGTCGTTGAGCTTTTCGTCGCGCTGGTTCTCGATGGCAATGGCCGCAAACGTGCCATCCGGCGAGATGACGACCGAGTCCGGCTGGCCGCCGAGATCGCAGGTGGCCTCGATCTTGCGAGAGGCGATATCGACCACCCCGAGCTGGCCCGCGGGCTTGGTCAGATCCTTGGTGCGGTCGATGGTGACAAGAACCTTCGCACCGATTGCTGCGACCGAGTTCGGCTCGCCGTCGATCTTGACCGAGCCGCCTGCCTTCGGCGCTTTCGCGTCGGTGATGTCGATAAAGCCAATCGTGCCACCCGGCGCATCGGAATAGATGAGCGTGTTGCCGTCGGCGGTCGCCGTGATGATTTCCGACGAGGTCGCCTTGTCCTCGCCCTTGGGCAGGTTCTGGGCAACCGGGAAGGATGCAATACGGTCGAAGACTTGCTCGGCGCCGGCAGGAGCTGCAACGGAGCCGAGGAGGAGCGCGGTCAAAGCGGCGCGTGTCGAGAATGTCATGGGAAGCCTCCGTGAAACTACACTCGGCTTGTGCTGCACTGTCATGACAGGCGGATGACAGTTTTGGACGCAGAAAGAACGGACCTGCGGATAAGGCTCGAACACGCTTTCTGTTCAACGAAAAAGGCCCGGTTTTCACCGGGCCTTCTCAACGCTTTGCATCACGGCGGCAGGCCGCCAGATGCTTTCGATCAGCTGTTAACAGCTTCCTTGAGACCCTTGCCGGCCGAGAACTTCGGCACGTTACGAGCAGGGATATCGACTTCAGCGCCCGTGGACGGGTTGCGGCCCTTGGATGCTTCGCGACGCGAAACGGAGAAGCTGCCGAAGCCAGCGAGGCGGATGTCGCCACCATTCTTCAGTTCGGCCTGGACAGTCTCGAAAACGGCATCGACTGCAGAGGCGGCATCAGCCTTGGAGAGGCCGGCTTTTTCGGCCACTGCGGACACCAGTTCGGTCTTGTTCATATTTCCACCCTTTCAACGGTTTTGGAACGACTCATTTGGTCGGCGCCGACAATAGTTTTGCGTCGGCACTTGGCAACCCAAAGGCTCCGAAAAAGCCTGAAAAACAAGGGGTCTTGGGCATTTTTCACAAAAAAAGCCGGCTTTCGCCGGCTTTTTTATCAGTTCGTGGCGGCTTCAAGGCACCGCTTAGTGAGCGATCGTTGTCGACGAGTCGTCGGCACCGTCAACTGTCGCAATGACCGGAGTCTCTACCGTGCCATCCCACTCGATCGGTTCGGGAAGGCGAACCAAAGCGTGCTTGATCACCTCGCCCATACGCGACACCGGGATGATCTCCATTCCGTTTTTCACGTTGTCCGGAATGTCCGCGAGGTCCTTCGCGTTCTCTTCCGGGATCAGCACAACCTTGATGTTGCCGCGCAGAGCCGCAAGGAGTTTTTCCTTGAGACCACCGATCGGCAGCACCCGGCCGCGCAACGTGATTTCGCCGGTCATGGCGACATCCTTGCGAACAGGAATGCCGGTCATGATCGAAACGATCGCGGTTGCCATGCCGACACCGGCCGACGGACCGTCCTTCGGCGTCGCACCTTCCGGCACGTGCACGTGGATGTCCGACTTGTCGAAGCGCGGCGGCTCGATGCCGAAATCGACGGCACGGGAGCGGACATAGGATGCCGCAGCCGAAATCGATTCCTTCATCACGTCCTTGAGGTTGCCGGTCACGGTCATGCGACCCTTGCCCGGCATCATGACGCCTTCGATGGTGAGGAGCTCACCGCCGACTTCTGTCCAGGCAAGACCCGTAACGACACCGACCTGATCCTCGCCTTCGGCTTCGCCGTGACGGAAACGCGGAACGCCAAGGTAATCCGAAATATTGGCAGCGGTCACCGCGACCGACTTCGTCTTCCCCTTGATGATCTCGGTCACGGCCTTGCGGGCGAGCTTCATCAGCTCGCGCTCGAAGGAGCGAACGCCGGCTTCGCGCGTGTACTGCTGGCTGATCGCCATCAGGGCATCGTCCGACACCGAGAATTCCTTCGGCTGCAGCGCATGGTCCCGGATCGCCTTCGGCAGAAGGTGACGCTTGGCGATCTCCCGCTTCTCATCCTCGGTGTACCCGGCGATGCGGATCACTTCCATGCGGTCCATCAGGGGACCTGGGATGTTCAGTGTGTTCGCCGTGGTGATGAACATCACGTCGGACAGATCGTATTCAACCTCGAGGTAGTGATCCATGAAGGTCGAGTTCTGCGCCGGATCGAGCACTTCGAGCAGGGCCGAAGACGGATCGCCGCGGAAATCGGAACCCATCTTGTCGATTTCGTCGAGCAGGAAGAGCGGGTTCGACTTCTTCGCCTTCTTCATCGACTGGATGACCTTGCCGGGCATCGAGCCAATGTAAGTGCGGCGGTGACCACGGATTTCCGCTTCGTCACGAACGCCACCGAGTGCCATGCGCACGTATTCGCGGCCGGTCGCCTTGGCGATCGACTGGGCAAGAGACGTCTTGCCGACGCCCGGAGGACCGACGAGGCAGAGGATCGGGCCCTTGAGCTTGGTGGCACGGGCCTGCACTGCGAGATACTCGACGATGCGTTCCTTGACCTTGTCGAGACCGAAGTGATCCAGTTCGAGGACCTTCTCAGCCGCGTTAAGATCGGTCTTGATCTTCGACTTTTTGGACCACGGAATACCGAGCAGCCAGTCGAGATAGTTGCGCACGACGGTGGCTTCCGCCGACATCGGGCTCATCTGCTTCAGCTTCTTCAACTCGGCGTCGGCCTTTTCCTTGGCTTCCTTGGAAAGCTTGGTCTTGCCGATGCGCTCTTCCAGTTCGGCCATCTCGTCTCGGCCTTCGTCGCCGTCGCCGAGTTCCTTCTGGATCGCCTTCATCTGCTCGTTGAGGTAATACTCGCGCTGGGTCTTTTCCATCTGGCGCTTGACGCGCGAGCGGATGCGCTTCTCGACCTGGAGGACGGAGATTTCGCCTTCCATGAAGCCGAGGGCCTTTTCAAGCCGCAGCTTGATCGAGACCGTTTCGAGCATTTCCTGCTTTTCGGTGATCTTGATCGACAGGTGCGAGGCGACCGTGTCGGCCAGCTTCGAGTAGTCCTCGATTTGGCTCGCGGCACCAACGACTTCCGGCGAGATCTTCTTGTTGAGCTTAACGTAGTTTTCGAATTCGGAAACCACGGAGCGCGACAGTGCTTCGACCTCGACGGCGTCCTCATCGGGCTCGGCCAGAATCTCGGCCTTGGCTTCGTAGAACTCTTCGCGGTCGCTGTATTCGGAGATCTGGGCGCGCGCCTTGCCTTCGACCAGAACCTTGACGGTTCCGTCCGGGAGCTTCAGGAGCTGCAGCACATTGGCCACCGTGCCGACCTTGTAGATCTGCTCAGGCTCAGGATCGTCGTCGCTGGCATTGATCTGGGTGACGAGCATGATCTGCTTGTCGGAACCCATGACCTCTTCAAGCGCCCGAATGGACTTTTCCCGTCCGACGAACAGCGGCACGATCATGTGCGGGAAGACCACAATGTCGCGCAGAGGCAGGACCGGATAGGTCTCAGCGCCGGATGCCGCAGACGTTGAATTCGTCATGTCATTTCCTTTCCATCGTCCCGTTGCCGGGATGGCTTGAGAAATTACCCAAGCACTTCACTCCCGCTAAAAGTGGAGTTTTCACAGATCGTTTTCAAGCCTTGCAAGGTCGCTGCACTGCACCTTGTGCAACCAGCCGTCAGACAAAGCGCCCACGCATAACGCATTACGCAAAATGTCAGCTCTTCAGCACGGACGCGCCACCGTTCTTGCCGACAAAGCTCTTCGAGACGAGGTCCGAAATCAACGGCACACGCACAAAAGATGCGAAGCAGCCGGAACGGAAAGGTTCATCCCTGACCCTGTCTAAATCAAGCGGATTATCTTGCAACTCTTTGCAGTGCAAAAATCGTGTAATACGGCCTAAAACAATAGCCGAGGCTAAAACGAAAAAGAGGCCCCAATGGGGCCCCTTCTCAATGTTGCTATGACCACTGAGGATCAGGCCGAAACGTTGGCCTTTTCTTCCTGCCTGTCGGCATAGATGTAGAGCGGCCGTGCATTGCCCCGCACCACATCGTCGGAAATGACCACTTCGCGAACGCCTTCCAGCGCCGGCAGCTCGAACATCGTGTCGAGCAGGATCTTTTCCATGATCGAGCGAAGACCACGAGCACCCGTCTTGCGGATGATGGCGCGCTTGGCGATCTCGCGCAGCGCGTCCTCGTGGAACGTCAGTTCGACGTCTTCCATCTCGAACAGGCGCTGGTACTGCTTGATCAGCGCGTTCTTCGGCTCCGACAGGATCTGGATCAGCGCATCCTCATCGAGATCCTCGAGCGTTGCCAGAACCGGCAGACGACCGATGAATTCCGGAATGAGACCGAACTTGACCAGATCTTCCGGTTCGAGTTCGCGCAGCACTTCGCCAACGCGACGATCGTCCGGAGACTGGACGGATGCACCGAAACCGATCGAGGTCTTCTCGCCACGGGCCGAGATGATCTTGTCGAGACCGGCGAACGCGCCGCCGCAGATGAACAGGATGTTCGTCGTGTCGACCTGCAGGAATTCCTGCTGCGGATGTTTGCGACCACCCTGCGGCGGAACCGATGCGACCGTGCCTTCCATGATCTTCAGAAGCGCCTGCTGGACGCCCTCGCCCGACACGTCGCGGGTGATCGAAGGGTTGTCCGACTTGCGGGAGATCTTGTCGACTTCGTCGATGTAGACGATGCCGCGCTGGGCGCGCTCGACATTGTAATCAGCCGACTGAAGCAGCTTCAGAATGATGTTTTCCACGTCTTCACCGACATAGCCGGCTTCCGTGAGTGTCGTCGCGTCGGCCATCGTGAAGGGGACGTCGATGATGCGCGCGAGCGTCTGGGCAAGATAGGTCTTGCCGCAACCCGTCGGACCGACGAGCATGATGTTCGACTTCGCAAGCTCGACATCGCCGCCCTTTGAGGCATGCGCGAGACGCTTGTAATGATTGTGGACTGCGACCGACAGAATACGCTTGGCCTGCTTCTGGCCGATGACGTACTCGTCGAGGACCTTGATGATGTCCTGCGGCGTAGGAACGCCTTCGCGGGACTTCACCATCGAAGACTTGTTCTCTTCGCGAATGATGTCCATGCACAATTCGACGCATTCATCGCAGATGAATACGGTCGGGCCGGCAATCAGCTTGCGGACCTCGTGCTGGCTCTTTCCGCAGAAGGAGCAATACAGGGTATTCTTGGAGTCGCCGCCGTTGCCGCCGCTGACTTTGCTCATATCACTTTCCTTCCAGCACTCCGCCTATCCGCCTGTCCAGACGGTCGCGGTCAACTTTGTCGCTGTCGACACGCGCGGACGCCATGCCGCGCCTGTCTTCGCTCAAGGGGTACTCTACCGGCCTTAAACTCGCTTTCGCAGGTCCAGAATGACCGGCTGCAACGAAACCCCTAAGACGCCAATGCTATGTCATAAACACTCAACACAGCCTTAATAGGTACTAATAGCGCGTTCCGTGCCACTTGAAACCCCCGAAATCACTCAAATCCGGGTGAGCAGCACGGATGCCACTATTGCCTCAAGACGCCGAAACGCCTTCCATTTCCTGACGCGTGGTCAGGATCTTGTCGACGACGCCCCAGTCCTGAGCTTCGTCGGCGGTCATGAAGTGGTCACGATCGAGGGTTTTTTCAACTTCCTCAAGCGTACGGCCGGTGTGCTTCACGTAAACGTCGTTCAGGCGGCGCTTCATCTTCAGAATGTCGCGGGCATGACGCTCGATGTCCGAGGCCTGACCGGTAAAGCCGCCGGAGGGCTGGTGAACCATGATACGCGAGTTCGGCATTGCAAAACGCATGCCCTTCTCGCCGGCGCACAGCAGCAGCGAGCCCATTGACGCGGCCTGACCGATGCAGAGCGTCGACACGGCCGGCTTGATGAACTGCATCGTGTCGTAGATCGACATGCCGGCGGTGACGACACCACCTGGCGAATTGATGTAGAGCGCGATTTCCTTCTTCGGATTTTCAGCCTCGAGGAAAAGCAGCTGGGCGCACACGAGCGACGCCATGTAATCTTCCACCGGACCGGTGACGAAGATGATGCGCTCCTTCAGGAGGCGCGAGTAGATATCGTAGGAGCGTTCACCGCGATTGGTCTGCTCAACGACCATCGGCACCAAGGCCATTGCGGTATCAACTGGATTTCTCATGTCCGTCCTTTGTCAAATGCATCGCCGAAGGCGGCGATGCGCTCCGGAATCATTGGAATGGGTTATCTCCTACATAGAGTGTCACCGCCGGGTACTTCAAGACGGAGAGCCCGATATCCTTAATCGGCTTGGGATGCGCGAGGCTGACCGATAATGCAACAACTCTCATATACCAGAGGCAAAAGAGAAGTATCGACGGCCATCCAAGCATTTTTGATCGAGCAGGGTAAAGCAGATATGAATAAATGACAGCATTCTAATCAAAATAACCGACGCAAAACAGCAACGCAGCCTTAAAGACTTGGCTGCATACTGAAGCGGCCGGGAATGAATGACGGAGCTGGACGTGGATATCTTGACGGGTCTGTTGATCTGGGCCGCTGAAGCGGTGACGCTCGCCGTCCTGCTCTTTTCACGCTGGTACTATGAGCGCGAACCACTTTATCTCAGCTGGGGCAGCGGCTTCGCTGTGCACGGGATTGGCGCAGCTCTGGTCGCAATGCGCGGCGACATCCCGGACTTCGTTTCGATCGAGATCGCCAATACCATGGTTCTTGCGGGTATCGGCCTGTGGGCTGCGGGCCTGATGCAGCTCGACCGCCGGCCCGTTGAACCCTATGTTGGCATTCCGGCCCTGATCTGGATTGCCGGGATGTTTCTAGACCCCGTCCGCGGCGACTTCGCCAGTCGCGCCATCCTTCACCATGTCGCGGCCATGGTCGGTCACGCCATGATCATCGGCATTCTGCTTTACCATCGCGGTCCGCCCAGCATCACCCGTCGCGTGTTTGCCAGCGTCATCGGGATACAGTTCTTCTCCTGCGCGCTGATTGTCCTGATGGTGTTCATCGGTAGACCGGATGCGCTTGTCGCTGCGTCGCATTCGCCGTGGCTCTATCTCCCGACGGCTTTCGTCTTTGTCGGCAGCATCGTCTGCGGGGCGCGACTCCTGACCGAGCGGTCCGAGCTGACCCTGAAAGAGCTGGCGCGGACCGACCCGCTGACCGGCGTGCTCAACCGCCGCGGTCTGCTGGAAGAGTTTCACCGGTCGAAGGGCGTTGATGCGGTGGATGGCAGCATGATTGCTTTCATCCAGTTCGATCTCGACGGGTTCAAGCAGATCAACGACGTCTACGGTCATCAGGCCGGCGATGACGTGCTCTCCGCCTTTGCACGGATTGGTGCGGCGGCTCAGCGCGGCCGCGGCTCGTTCGGACGCATGGGCGGCGAGGAATTCGCGTCTATCATCCGCGTTTCCGATATGGTCGAAGCAGCCAGTATCGCAGAGGCCATCCGCTCGACGCTCAGACGCCATCCAATCAGTGTCGGCGAACACAGGATAGCCGTGACGGTCAGCGCCGGCATCTCGCTGTGCTCCACGAAGGACGCTGATATCGACGTGTTGCTAACCGCTGCCGACAAGGCTCTTTACGTGTCGAAGACCAGCGGCCGCGACCGCACCGCCGTTCATACGGATCAGGAAATCATGATCGTACCGTCGACGGATTTTGCGTCCCCAACACCGTTTGCCGCAGAATTTTTCGAAGACATCAGCGTGTCCCAACAGGTGGCGTCGCTGAAACGCATCGTCGTCCTCAGCCAATAGTGCCGTTGCCCACGACCGCCTAAAGTCTTGCAATGGCGCGACAATGCTCCACACTCTCTCCGAGCAAACTCAAGAATGCGGAGAGACATGCCATGCTGAAGCAAATTTCCGGAACTGTTCTCGCCGGTTTCCTGACGATCTCGGTTGCCTCGGCGCAGCAGGCATCGGACACGACCGCGCCGGAAAAGGCATCGGCAGTCACGTCGGCCAAGCGGGTGGAGACGAAGCGCTACATGGTCGCCGCCGCCAATCCGCTCGCCGCGGAAGCGGGTCGTGCAGTGATCGAGGAAGGCGGCAGTGCCGCCGATGCACTGGTTGCCGTGCAGACCGTGCTCGGGCTCGTGGAACCGCAGAGTTCCGGCCTCGGCGGCGGCTCCTTCCTAGTCTATTACGACGCAGCCTCGAAGAAACTGACAACGTTAGACGGCCGCGAGACGGCGCCGATGGAAGCGACGCCAAAGCTCTTTCTCGACGATCAGGGTCAGCCGTTGAAGTTCATGGCAGCCGTGGTCGGCGGTCGGTCGGTCGGCACGCCGGGCACGGTGCGGCTGCTGGAGACGGTCCACCGTAAATACGGCAAGGCGAACTGGGCGGGATTGTTTACTGCCGCCGAGCGCCTCGCCACTGACGGCTTTGAGGTATCACCCCGGCTCGGCACTCTGCTTGCGGCCGAGGGTGACAAGCTGAAGACCGATGACGCTACGATCCGCTATTTCTTCGACGATGGCGGCGCACCGCTGAAAATCGGCACTCTCCTCAAGAACCCGGCCTATGCCGAAACGCTGCGGACGATCGCTGCCGGTGGCGCTGATGCCTTCTATTCCGGCCCGATTGCGCAGGCGATCGTCAAGGCCGTGCGCGAGGCAAAGGGCAATCCCGGCGTTCTCTCGCTGTCCGATTTCGCCAATTACAGGATCAAGGAGCGGGAACCGGTCTGCCTTGCCTATCGCGCTCTCGATATATGCGGCATGGGCCCACCCTCCTCCGGTGGCGTTGCCGTCGGCCAGATGCTGGGCATGCTCGAAAACTTCGATCTGAAGGGGCTCGGGCCGGACAATGTTGAAAGCTGGAGGCTGATCGGCGATGCGCAGCGCCTGGCGTTTGCGGACCGCGAAAGATATCTGGCCGATCCAGATTTCGTGCCGGCACCGATCAAGGGTCTCCTCAAAAAGGAATATCTCGGCGAACGGGCAAGACTGCTCGACACGGACAAGGCCCTTGCCAAGGATGCCGTGAAGTCGGGTGAGCCGACCTGGGATCACGCGCTTCTGTTCGGCCGCGGCGAGGCGATCGAACTGCCCTCGACCAGCCATATCTCGATCGTCGACAAGGATGGCAACGTCGCCAGCATGACGACGACGATCGAGAACGGGTTCGGTTCGCGTCTGATGGTCAACGGGTTTCTGCTCAACAACGAACTCACCGACTTTTCCTTCAAGACGCATGATGGCAGCCTGCCGGTCGCCAACCGCGTCGAGCCGGGCAAACGCCCCCGCTCCTCGATGGCGCCGACGATCGTGATGAAGGACGGCAAGCCGCTGATGGCCATCGGGTCGCCCGGCGGCAGCCAGATCATCGGATATGTGGCGCAGGCGCTGGTCGCCTATATAGACTGGGGCATGCCGGTGGAGCAGATCGTCGCCCAGCCGCATCTGATCAACCGTTTCGGGACATACGATATCGAAGCCGGAACGCGGGCCGAGACGCTGATGGAGCCGCTGAAGTCACTCGGCTACGAGGTGAAGGCCGGTGAAATGACGTCTGGCCTGCAGGCAATCGAGATCACCGACCGAGGACTTGCGGGAAGTGCCGATCCGCGGCGCGAGGGTATCGCGACAGGCGAATGACGGGCTTTCGTGGGCCCGCGGATTGAGTTACCCATTCCGCATGACCGCGATCCCCGATTTCCTCCGCATCGATCCAGAAACCCGCCGCGTCTCGCTGGATGGCCGCAACCCGGCCTTCTACAGCGATCCGAACCGCGTCTACGAGCTTTTGCATAAAAACTGTCCGACGTTCTTCTGGGAGGAGCAGCGGCAGTGGTTCTTCACAGGTTATGACCATGTGAACCTTCTCCTGCGCGACCGCCGATTCGGCCGGCAGATCCTGCATGTCGCCAGCCGCGAGGAGCTTGGCCTCCCCGAGCCGGAAGCGCATCTTGCGAATTTCGACCTCGCCGAGCGGCACTCGCTGCTGGAGATCGAACCGCCGGAACATACGCGGCTGCGGACAATGGTAAACCGCGCTTTCGTCTCCCGCCATATCGAGAAGCTGAGGCCGGAGATTACCGAGCTTGCGGAGCGTCTCATCGATGCGTTCGACGGGCAAGGCCGGGTGGAACTGCTCTCGGCTTTCGCCGACATCATTCCCGTGACGATGATTGCGAGAATGATCGGCATTCCGGACGAGATGGGTCCGCAGTTGCTGAAATGGAGCCATGCCTATGTCGGCATGTACATGTTCAAGCGCTCGCGGGAAGACGAACATGCGGCGGACAAGGCCGCCGGGGAGTTCGCAGCCTATGTGAAAACGCTGATCGCCGAGCGCCGGCGTGAACCGCGCGAAGACCTGCTGACCCACATGATCCATACGGAGCACAAGGGCCAGTATCTGACCGATGACGAACTCGTCTCGACCACGATCGTGCTGCTCAACGCTGGCCACGAGGCGACCGTGCACCAGATCGGCAATTCGGTTCGCGTGATCCTCGAAAGCGGTCTAGCGCCGGTCGAGCTCTTCCACGACGAGGCCGCGACGGAGCGGACGGTGGAAGAGACGCTGCGGCTGTGCGCGCCCGTCCATATCTTCCAGCGCTGGGCGCTCGAAGACGCGGAAATCGACGGCGTTTCCCTGAAGCGTGGCGACAAGGTGAGCCTGATCCTCGCCGCCGCCAATCTCGACAGCAAGAAATTTTCAGATCCGCTGACGTTCAAGCCGGATCGTCAGGAAGGCCAGAACCTGTCCTTCGGCGCCGGCATCCACTTCTGCATCGGCGCACCACTGGCGCGGCTGGAACTGAATACCGTTCTGCCCATCCTGTTTCGCCGCCTGCCCGGCCTCAAACTGGCCGGGATGCCGACGGTGAAGGATGTCTACCATTTCCACGGGCTGGAGCGGCTCGATCTCACCTGGGGGTAGGAGCAGCCGCAGGACCCGCCGTCAGGCTTACAGCCTGATGACGTAATCCTTGCGGGTCGTCTCCACCACTTCCCAGGTGGCAACCAGACCTGGCCGCAGAACCATGCTGTCGCCGGCCTTCAGATGCAGCGGTTCTGCGCCTTCTTCGGTGATGATCGAGTAGCCGAACTGGATGTGGAAATATTCCCACTCGTCATAGACGATCTTCCACTTACCCGGCGTCGCTTCCCAGACGCCTGCATAGATGCCGCCGTCGGCCTCCTCGAAATTCCAGGTGAGGAATTTCGGATCGCCGAAGATGACGCGGTCGGGAGCGGGTGCGCCCTCCTCCGGTTCAATTGCGGTCAGATCGAATGTCAGCCAGTTCTTCATGAGTGTCTCAAGTCCTTGCTAATGCTTGGTCGAGGTCGGAGAGCAGGTCTGCCACATCCTCGATGCCAACAGACAGGCGAACCACGTCAGGTCCGGCACCGGCGGCGATCTGCTGCTCTTCGGTAAGTTGCCGGTGGGTGGTCGATGCCGGGTGGATGACCAGCGAGCGGGTATCGCCGATATTGGCGAGATGCGAGAAGAGCTTAAGGCTCTCCACGAAGATCTTGCCGGCCTCATAGCCGTTCTTCAGGCCAAAGGTGAAGACAGCGCCTGCGCCATTCGGCGAATAGCGCTGCTGCAGAGCATTGTTCGGGTCGTCAGGCAGGCCGGCATAGTTCACCCATCCAACCTTCGGATGGCGGCTCAGCCATTCAGCAACGGCAAGCGCGTTGTCGCAGTGCCGCTGCATCCTCAGTGAAAGTGTCTCGATCCCCGTCTGGATCTGGAACGCGTTGAAGGGCGAGATGGCCGGCCCGAGATCGCGAAGGCCAAGCACGCGGGCGGCGATCGCAAAGGCGATGTTGCCGAAGGTTTCGTGCAGCACCATGCCTGAATATTCTGGCCGCGGCTCTGATAGTACCGGGTAGTTGCCGGAGCGCGACCAGTCGAACGTGCCGCCGTCGACGATGATTCCGCCCATGGAATTGCCGTGGCCGCCGAGAAATTTGGTGAGCGAGTGTACGACGATATCGGCGCCGTGTTCGAGCGGCCGGACGAGATAGGGGCTCGCCATCGTGTTGTCGACGATCAGCGGGATTCCGAAACGCTGGGCCACCTCCGAAATCGCCGCGATATCGACGAAGGTGCCGCCGGGGTTTGCGAGGCTTTCGACGAAGATCGCCTTAGTGCGATCGTCGATCTCGTTTTCAAAACTTTCCGGATCGGCGCTATCGGCCCAGCGCACCTGCCAGCCGAAATTCTGAAACGCGTTGCCGAACTGATTGATCGAACCGCCATAGAGTTTGCGCGCCGCGACAAAGTTGTCACCGGGCTGCATGATCGTGTGGAAGACCAACAACTGCGCTGCATGGCCGGACGCGACGGCAAGGGCTGCCGTGCCGCCTTCCAGCGCCGCCACCTTTTCCTCCAGCGCGGCCTGCGTCGGGTTCATGATGCGGGTATAGATGTTTCCGAATTCCTTCAGCCCGAACAATGCGGCTGCATGTTCGGTATCCTTGAAGACGAAGGACGTCGTCTGATAGATCGGCACCGCCCGGGCGCCGGTCGTCGGATCGGGCTCGGCGCCGGCATGAACAGCGAGCGTTGAAAATCCGGGATTGCCGGAACTGCGCGAATTCGGGTTGGCCATGCCGGTCTCCTCTAGGGTCGTTTCATCACAGCAGAGCCTGCGGGCCGACGGCGATCAAGAAATATCGTTGCGGCATTCGCAGCGTCTGCCAAAAGAGTCCGCGAATTACCTGCCCCGCTCCCTTACCCTATCCGAGAAGACGGGCAAGCCTTGGGTACTCGATCGCCGGGCAGCGATCCATGATTACCTGGATACCGGCAGCCTCCGCCTTGACTGCGGCCTGATCGTCGCGGACGCCAAGCTGCGCCCATATGACCTTGGGCGGCTGATCGAGCGCCAGTGCTTCGTCCACCACACTATCCAGATATTCCGAGGCGCGGAACACATCGACCATATCGACGGGTTCGGGCACATCCGCGAGGCTCGCATAGACCTCCTGACCTAGGATCTGCTTGCCGGCCTGGCCGGGATTGACCGGAAACACCCGGTAGCCGCGCTGCAACAGAAATCCCATGACGCGGTTGCTGGGCCGGTCGGGATTGGGCGATGCGCCGACCAGCGCAATCGTCTTCGTGCTTTTCAAGACGCCAGCGATGACGTCGTCGTCATACCGATCGTGAGCCATGGTTCTAATCTCCTCATGCAGTCACCTGGACATAGGAAAGCAATGGAAATCTTCCAACTCGGTTCCAGAATCACATTTCCCCACCAGCCAGGCGTTCGGCCTGCTGCGGCTCAAACCAAGGTATCCCTTCTCAAGAAGTCATGTAAGAGACGAAACACCGGCCGATTATTTGTGAGGTATTATTTTACCTCACAAATAAGTCATTCTAAACGCTGAGCTATTTTTCCGACCGCTCCGGGCCGGCTGCTTGACGCTTTTTAGGCTCCGTCGTATAAGCCGCCCAGATCGCGGACCTTTCGAAGGCCCGCTTTCTTTTTTGTCGGCAAAGCCAGACAAATCAAGCAACAAAAAACGCCCTTACGGCCGGTCCTCCGGTGGTCTTGGGTTCAGATGAAAGAGAAAAACAATGTCAACCTTCGTTCAGAAGCCTGCAGAGGTGGAGAAGAAGTGGATCATCATCGATGCCGAAGGCCTCGTTGTCGGTCGCCTCGCCACCCTCGTTGCCAATCGCCTTCGCGGCAAGCACAAGGTCACCTACACACCTCACGTCGACGACGGTGACAATGTCATCATCATCAACGCTGAAAAGGTTGTCCTGACCGGCAAGAAATACACAGACAAGAAGTACTACTGGCACACCGGTTACCCGGGTGGCATCAAGGAGCGTACTGCACGCGCCATCATCGAAGGCCGCTTTCCTGAGCGCGTCGTCGAAAAGGCGATTGAGCGTATGATCCCGCGCGGCCCGCTCGGCCGTCGCCAGTTGAAGAACCTGCGTGTATACGCCGGCTCCAACCATCCCCATGAAGCACAGCAGCCGGTCGCTCTCGACGTGGCATCGCTGAACAGCAAGAACGTAAGGAGCGCCTGATCATGGCCGATCTTTCCTCTTTGAAGGACCTCGCTCCGGCTGAAAGCCAGGCACCGGTTCACGTCCGCAAGGTCGATGCACAGGGCCGTTCCTATGCAACCGGCAAGCGCAAGAACGCGATTGCCCGCGTTTGGGTCAAGCCGGGCTCCGGCAAGATCATTATCAACGGTCGCGACTTCTCGGCGTACTTCGCCCGTCCGGTTCTGCAGATGATCCTTCAGCAGCCGCTGGTTGCCGCTGCCCGCACAGGTCAGTTCGACATCATTGCCACCGTCACCGGTGGTGGTCTTTCCGGTCAGGCCGGTGCCGTTCGTCACGGCGTCTCCAAGGCCCTCACCTACTTCGAACCAGGCCTGCGCCCGGTTCTGAAGAAGGGTGGCTTCCTGACCCGCGACAGCCGCGTCGTCGAGCGTAAGAAGTACGGTAAGGCGAAGGCCCGCCGGTCCTTCCAGTTCTCGAAGCGCTAATCGCTTCAAGACTTTGCATTTCGAAAGGCGGGGCTTCGGCTCCGCCTTTTTCGTTTCGGGCTTTCTTCGGTCCGAGTCTTGTCTTCCAGACACTCCCAATGCACTTTCTCTGCGATCCGGGAGAATGCAATGGCTTCAAAATCCATCGACAACGCCTTTACCGCCAAGTCCCTGCGCGATGCTGCCACCGACCCGACCTATGCGGGCGCGCTGTCCTTCATGCGGCGGCGCTATACCAAGGATCTGATCGGCGCCGATGCGGTCGTCCTCGGTATTCCCTTCGACGCTGCGGTCTCCAACCGGCCGGGTGCGCGGTTCGGGCCACAGGCCATCCGCCGGGCTTCGGCGATCTTCGACAACGACCCGCAATATCCGTTCTCGCGCGATCTCTTCGAAGCCATGTCGGTCATCGACTATGGTGACGTCATGCTCGACTACGGTCATCACTGGAAGACGCCGCGGCTGATCGAGGCGGAGGCGACGAAGATCATCGAGTCGGGCGCGTTTCTGCTGTCGCTCGGCGGCGATCATTTCGTTACCTGGCCGCTCTTGAGGGCGCATGCAGCCCGCCACGGTCCGCTTGCCCTCGTGCATTTCGATGCCCATCAGGACACATGGAGCGACGATGCGGACGAGACCGGCGACATAGAACGGATCGACCACGGCTCGTTCGTGGCGCGCGCCGTGCGACAGGGCGTGATCGAGCCGCAGCATTCGATCCAGATCGGCATCCGCACCCATGCGCCTGGGGATTTCGGCATCAGGATCATGCCGGGCCATGAGGTGGAGGACCTGAGCGCCCAGGCCATCGCCGATGCGATCCTTGCCCATGTCGGCGACCGCCCGTGCTATCTCACCTTCGACATCGACTGCCTGGACCCCGCCTACGCGCCCGGTACAGGAACGCCCGTTGCCGGTGGTCCGTCGAGTGCGAAAATCCTGTCGGTGCTGCGCAAACTCGGCGCCCTCGAGATCTGCGGCGCCGACGTGGTGGAGGTGGCACCGGCCTATGACCATGCCGATATCACCGCCATTGCCGGGGCAACGGTTGCGATGTATATGCTTGGCCTGCGCGCGGAGCGACTTTCCGCCCGTTGACAAATTGAATCAAGCAGCTGGCAAACTGATTCCGGCTCTCACCCCAAGGCACTGACATTTCAGGGATAATGACCATGACGGCAAAGATCTTCATCGACGGCGAACACGGCACGACAGGGCTGCAGATCCGCACCCGCATGGCCGACCGCCGCGACGTCGAGCTCCTGTCGATCCCGGAAGCCGAGCGGCGCAATGCAGCGATGCGCGAGGACCTGCTCAACAGCGCCGACATCGCGATCCTGTGCCTGCCGGACGAGGCTTCGAAAGAAGCCGTGACAATGCTTGCCGGCAACAACAACGTGCGGGTAATCGACACCTCGACCGCCTACCGGGTCGATCCGAACTGGGCCTATGGTTTCGCCGAACTGGACAAGGCGCAGGCCGACAAGATCAAGGCTGCCCGCAACGTCGCCAATCCCGGCTGCTATCCGACCGGTGCTATCGCGCTGCTGCGTCCGCTGCGCGCTGCCGGTCTCCTGCCCGACGGCTACCCGGTCTCGGTCAATGCAGTGTCCGGCTATACCGGCGGCGGCAAGCAGCTGATCGGCCAGATGGAAGATGCGTCACGCGAGGACGCGATCTCCGCCAACAACTTTCTCTACGGCCTGACGCTGAAGCACAAGCACGTGCCGGAGATGAAGGAACACGGCCTTCTCGATCGCGCACCGCTGTTTTCACCGTCCGTCGGACGCTTTGCGCAAGGGATGATCGTGCAGGTGCCGCTGTTCCTCGAAGACCTCAAGGATGGTGCCACGATCGAGAGCATTCATAGCGCTCTCGGCGCCCACTATGCGGGTCAGGATATTGTTACCGTCGTGCCGCTCAACGAGAGTGCGAAGCTTGCCCGCGTCGATGCCGAGGAACTGGTGAATACCGACCGGATGAAGCTCTTCGTGTTCGGCGCGGCAGGCAGCCCGCATGTCAATCTCGTGGCGCTGCTCGACAATCTCGGCAAGGGCGCTTCCGGTGCCGCGGTCCAGAACATGGACCTGATGCTGTCGGCCTAAAGCATTCCGAATTTTGAAATCAGAGCCGCGGTGAACTCAGTTCGCCGCGGCTTTTCTGTCTTCAAGCGGATATTCGCCGACATAGCCGCGCAGATGGGTGATGGCATAGCCAAGCACGACAAGCGCGCCACCCTGATGCGCGAGCGCCAGATCCAGCGGCACCTGGTAAACCAGCGTCAGAATGCCGATCACGGCCTGCAGAGAGATGAGCAGGAACAGAATGACGGCGCGGCCCGTATGGACGGATCCGGGCGTCTTCGACAATGAGACGACCATATGGACCAGTGCTGCTGCCAGAAGCACATAGGCGCCGCAGCGGTGGACGAACTGCACGGTCTTCGGGTTTTCGAACAGATTGATCCACCAGGGATCGCGCAGGAAGAGGTCGGCCGGAATCAAGGCGCCATCCATCATCGGCCAGGTGTTGTAGCTGAGCCCGGCATCGAGGCCTGCGACGAGTGCGCCGAGATAGATCTGGAATAGCGCCAGAAACGCGAGGCCACCGGCGGCGATATAGGAGTGACGCGTGGGCGCTGCCCCCTGCTTCTGGGGCGTGAGGCCGCGCATGATCCAGACGCAGGCGGAGAAGATCAGACAGGCGATGACCAGATGCGTCGCAAGCCGGTACTGCGAGACGCTGACAAGCTTGGTGAGGCCCGACGACACCATCCACCAGCCGATGAACCCCTGAAACCCGCCGAGTGCCAGCGTGCCGACCAGCGGCCAGCGCAGGCGTTTCTCGATGCGACCGGTCACCCAGAAGAAGATGAGCGGCACGGCGAAGACGAGACCGATCGAGCGCGCCAGGAAACGGTGCGCCCATTCCCACCAGAAGATCGTCTTGAACTCGTCGACCGTCATGCCGGCGTTGACCAGTTGGTATTGCGGGATGCGCTGATAGAGCTCGAACTCCTCCTGCCATTCGGCAGCATTGAGTGGCGGAATGACGCCGTGGATCGGTTTCCATTCGGTGATCGACAGACCCGAATCGGTCAGACGGGTCGCGCCGCCGACCAGGACGAGGCAGAACAGCACGAAGACGACGAAGCCGAGCCAGATACGCACCGATCTGCGGTCGCGCTCGCGGCGTTTTGCTGCGGGATGGATGACATCGATGATGAGGCTATCAGTCGCCGACATGCGGAAACTCCTGTCGCTCGAAGAAAGATCAGCCTCGCAAGAGCTCGAGAGCGCCATGCGCGCGGTGATCTTTCCGCTTCTTGCCGTTGATTTGCCCCAAGGACACGTGCAAAACAAGCCCCGATGCTTTGCGGCATCGCGTCGCGGGAGGAGAAACGCGTTGGTCCCACGCCTGAGAAGTTTCATCGGCACGATCATGATCATCGTGCTCGTCATCGTCTACGCGCTGGCTGCAACCACGGTCGCGACGCTGTTGCTCGCGACATCGCCGTGGTGGGTGCATTTCCTCTACTTCCTGTTGTCGGGGCTTTTGTGGATCCTGCCGGCCATGCTGATCATCAAGTGGATGGCGGGCGCACGGCCGAAAGTCTAGGTTATGCCTGGGTTCACCCCGCATTAACCAGCCGTGATAGTATTGGCGGCGGGCGGCACAGCAGTAAACCGATTGTTGGTGCACCCTGCCTATTCTTCCCGCTTGAAAGACAGCGGAGCGCGTCATGCAAACCTCGAGACTGATTGAAGAGCTTGCGCCGGCAGGGACATCGGGATCGCCTTCCCGTGAGACTGTCCCGTTGCGTTTCGCGCAGATCGAAATGGCAGTCACGACGGACATGGCGGATCTGAAGTCCGACTGGCACCGTCTGCAGGCGATCAAGCTCAATTCGCTGCATCAGGGTTTCGACTGGTGCGAAGCCTGGGCGAAATCCCAAGGTCGCACGCTTGCAGTCGTCGTCGGTCGCATCGACGGTCGCGCCGTGTTTATCCTGCCGCTCGATATCGTGCTTGAAAAAAGCATCCGCGTCGCCCGCCTCCCCGGCAACCATTACAACAATCTCAATACCGGCCTGTTCGATCCGGCACTCGAGGTGGCTTCCGCTGCCGAGCTGAAGCCGTTCCTGCACATGCTGCGCACGGCGCTTTCTCCTTACGCCGATCTCATGGTGCTCGATTGCGTGCCGCTCTCCTGGCGCGGCAGTCGGCATCCGCTGAGTGCGCTTGCGACGACCGAGAACCAGAACCATTCGTTTCAGCTGCCGCTTTTTCCGAATTTCGAGACGACGCTGGCACAGCTCAACGCCAAGACTCGCCGCAAGAAATTCCGCTCGCAGAGCCGCAAGATCGAAGCTGCCGGCGGCTATGACCATGTGATCGCGCTGGACGCGGACGAAAAGCACGCGCTGCTCGACACGTTCTTTCGACAGAAGGCGGCGCGGCTGAAGATGTTTGGCCTGCCCGATGTCTTTCACGCATCTGAGATCCGTGACTTCTTCCATCGCCTGATGGACGCGCCGACTGATGGGACAGACACGTCGCTCACCCTTCACGCGATCCGCATGCGGGGTGAGCACGAGGGACATGTCGTGGCTATCGCCGGCGTGTCGCGCAAGGGCGACCATGTGATCTGCCAGTTCAGCTCCATCGACGACAGCATCTGCCCCGAGGCAAGCCCCGGCGAGTTGCTGTTCTGGCTGATGATCGAGAAAAGCTGCCGCGAAGGCGCGGCACTGTTCGATTTCGGCGTGGGCGACCAGCCCTACAAGCGCAGCTGGTGCAGCCAGGAAACCGTGCTGCACGATATTCTGATCGCCATCACCCCGAAGGGGTCCGTCCTCAAACCGCTGATGGTTCTGGCAACAAGGGCGAAGGCTGCGGTGAAGCACAACCCGCGCCTTTACACTCTTTTGCAGAAACTGCGGGCCGCCAAAACGAACAAGGCGGCCTGAAAGCCGCCTTGTAGATCGTGGTTCATGCGGTGTGGCTCACGCCACCTGTCGTCCAGCCTTGCGCGACGAACTGCGGTCATTGGCGTCAGACATTACCAGCAGGTTGCGAATTCCCTCGCCTTGGAAGTCCTGGACGATCTTTGCGACATCCTCTTCCTTGAACTCAGGCACGGAGAGAATGACCTCCGCCTTTTCGTTGCGGGTCAGTCGCGACAACATCGGCGCTTCCGCCGGGCCGCATTCGATCAGAACCAGATCATAGGCGTCTGCGAGTGCGTCGACGACCATCGGCAGCCGGTCTGCGCCCCGCATGGCGCGAACCGGATCGGCAGAACCGAACGGGATGATATGCGCATCCGAGAGACGGTCCGGATGGATGGCTTCCCCGAACGCAACCTCGCCGCACAGCAGATCGGTGATGCCGGCAAGCTTGACGTCCTGCGCCATCAGCCGTGTCGGGCAAGCCGAGCCGGTCATGTCGATCAGGGCGACGGTGCGACCGCGCTCCGAAATTTCACGGGCCAACATCACGGTCGCCGTCGAGCCTGCATCGCCACCGGGCGACACGACCAGGCCGATCGGCACCGCACGGCGCTGGAGGTAGCGGGCAACGGACGCGATCGTGAAGGATTCCTCCTCCCCGTCGTTCGCCGGCGTCGTGACGGCAATTTCTTCGGCCGGTGGCTCGGCAGCGACCGAAGCCTCCTGCTTCTGGTCAACTTCCGCGCCCTTCGCGGCAGCGGCATCCTTGCGGGAGGCAGCCAGCATTTCCTTTGCCGCCGCGAACAGCCTGTGTTCGCGCTTTGGCCGATCTGTAACAGTTTCTGCCGCAACCGGAGCTGCGGCGGGTGTTGTTGCAACCAAAGCGCCGGCAGGGGTCGGTTCGGGCTCGGCCGGGGCCGGTTCGACCGCAGGCGTTGCGACCTCGTGTGGTGTCAGCAGGAAATCGTCCTCGCGACGGCGATTGAGAGGGCGGAGCGCCCGTCCGCTGAACAGTTCGGCGATGATGACGACCAGGCAGCTGACGATCAGTGTCGCAAGCGTCGCCACGATGACGATCGGAATGACCTTCGGAAAGAAGGGTTCCGACGGTTCGACCGCGCTCGACACGATCCGGGCATCCGCAGGGCTTGAATTGGCGTCGCGGCGCGACGTCGCCTCGCGGTAGCGCACGAGATAGGTTTCGAGCAGCTGGCGCTGGGCGGACGCTTCGCGTTCCAGCGCCCGCAGTCCGACTTCCTCTTCACCGGCCTTGGCCGAATCAGCCTTCAAGCCATTCATCTGCTGCGTCAGCTGACGCTCGCGGAGCCGTGCAATCTCTCTCTCGTTGTCGAGGCTTGCCAGGATCTTCTGGGTTTCACGCTCGATCTGCTGATTGATGCCGCTGAGCTGCGCGCGAAGTCCCCGAAGCCGCGGATGGTTGTCGAGCAGGGATGTCGAGAGATCATTGATCTGCGCCTGCAAATTGGTCTGGGTTTCCTTCAGGCGCTGGATGACCTGCGATCCCGCGACGTCCGCCAGCGTGTCCGAAGCGCGGCCGGCTCTCAAACCAGCGCGGACGTTTTCCGAACGGGCCTCGGCATTGGCGAGATCGGCGCGAACGCGGGCAAGTTCGGTCGATATATCGTTCAACTGCTTGCTGGAAAAACTGTTGGCTTCGCTGGTCTGGAAAAGGCCGTTCGAGGAGCGGTAGTCCGCCACCTTCTTTTCGGCATCGTTGACGCGGGTCGTCAGGTTGGCGATTTCCGGCTCCAACCAGCGGGCGGTTTCGGCATGGGTGTCCACCTTCGAGCCACTCTGGATCTCAAGATAGGCTTCGGCCATCCGGTTCGGCACATCAGCCGCGAGCTTCGGATCATGCGAGGCAAATTCGACGGCGATGACGCGCGAGCCCTCGACCGGATAGACCGACAGCTTTTCGCGGAACTTCTGGATGACCCGGTCTTCCGGATCGATCGCCATCGGATCCTGCTTCAGGCCGACCATCACCAGAAGGTCCGGCAGTGCCGACTGTCCAGCCGGGTCGAATTCCGGGCGATCGGAAAGCTTCAGATCGCGCGCAACCCGCTTGATGAGATCGGTCGATTGCAGCAGCTGGGCCTGGCTGGTGATGTTGAGCGTGTCGAGAACCGGATCGTTGGAACTGCCTGCCCCTTCCCCGCCGGAGAGGTTCGGCGATCGCGATTCGATCAGCAGCCTGGTTTCGGCCTTGTAGCTGGGTTTAATCAGCGAGGCGCCGACCAGCGCCAGCGCGCCCGCCGCGATCGTCACGGCGAGGATCTTCGCCTTGCGTTCCCAGACGGCCGCGATGACCTGCCTGAGGTCGATATCCACATCCTGATGGCCGCCGTTTACGCCAGACATTGCCCGCTCCAAACTGGTCTATTTGGGCGGACAGTAAATTATCATGGTAACGCTACAGTTAATGAGCCGCGGCTTCGAAGAAAAACCGGACTCTGATCTTGCAGGCATTATTTCCGATGGTCGTCGTGCCTCTCTTTACCGGGCATTAACCCTAATGGATCGATAACAGGCTCGAAATCGTCGAACCACCACCCCGAGCCTGGGACGCGAACATGCTATTCGCCCAAGACAAGAAAAATCCGACGCGCAACCAGCGCGCCAAAACCGTTCTGGCTCTTGCGGCGGCAGCCGTTGGGATGACGCTGTCGGGCTGCGCCTCATACAAGCCGGCTCCCAAAAGCTTTCAGGAAGCGACGATCCAGCCTTACCGGCTGGACAGCGGCGATCGGCTACGTGTCAGCGTCTTCGAACAGCCGAGCCTTTCCAACACCTATACCGTCGATCAGGCCGGCTATATCGCCTTCCCGCTGATCGGTCAGATCACGGCCCGGGGCCAGACCATGCCGACGCTCGAGGGTGCAATCGCCGCCAAGCTCAAGCAGGGCTATCTGCGCGATCCCGACGTGACGATCGAAATGGATCGTTACCGCCCGGTTTTCGTCATGGGCGAAGTCGGACGACCCGGCCAGTATTCCTACGTTCCCGGCATGACGGCACAGAATGCCATCGCAATCGCCGGAGGCTTTACCTCCCGCGGAAACCAGCGCGACGTTGACGTCACACGCAAGATCAACGGCGAGGTCATGACGGGCCGTACGACGATTTCCTCACAGGTCCTCGCTGGCGACACGGTTTACGTCCGCGAGCGGCTGTTCTGACATCATCATGTCGGCTGAGGCCCCTCCCTTGCGCATCCTCCATTGTTTCAGGTCGCCCGTCGGCGGGATCTTCCGCCATGTGCGCGATCTGGTGGAAGAACACCGGGCTGCCGGCCACGAGGTCGGCATCCTCTGCGACAGCTCGACCGGTGGCGAGCACGAGGACAGGTTGTTCGACACGATCCGGCCGCAGCTTTCGCTTGGCCTGACACGAATTCCGATGCGCCGTTCGATCGCTCCTTCCGATCTTGCGGCACTCTACAGAAGCTACAAGCATATCAAGAGCTTGCGGCCGGACATATTGCACGGACACGGCGCCAAGGGCGGCGTTCTGGCGCGATTGATCGGCTCAGCCTTGCGGGTTAACAGGTATTGCGTGGCCCGCCTCTATTCGCCGCACGGCGGCAGTCTGCATTTCGACCGGTCCAGTCTTTCGGGCAAGGTCGTGCTGCAGCTCGAACGGTTCCAGGAACGCTTCGGCGATGCCCTGGTCTTTGTCTGCGATTACGAGCGCCGCACCTACGAGGAAAAGGTCGGAAAACCGCTCAAGACCGCGCGTGTGATCTATAACGGAATTGGCGAGGCCGAGTTCGAGCCGGTACCGGCGGTCATTTCCGCGGTCGACTTTCTCTATATCGGCATGCTGCGCGACCTGAAGGGACCGGATGTCTTCATCGACGCCTTTGCCCGAACGGAACGCGCGGTCGGGCGGCCTCTCTCGGCGCTGATGGTCGGCGACGGTCCGGACCGTGAGCGCTACGAAGCCATGATTTCCGAACGTGGCCTTGGCCGCCGGCTGACGATGATGCCGGCCATGCCCGCCCGCAAGGCGTTTGCCCTCACAAATTTCGTCGTCGTTCCGTCGCGGGCGGAAGCGATGCCCTATATCGTGCTGGAAGCGCTCGCCGCCGGGAAGCCTGTCATCGCATCGCGTGTCGGCGGCATTCCCGAAGTGCTGGGAGTGAAAAGTGCGGCCCTTGCCGTCCCCGGCGACGCCACAAGCCTTTCCGACGTGATGACGCAGGCACTGCAGACACCGGAGTGGCATGACCGCGTCATGCCGAAGCCGTCCGATTTTAAGGCAGTGTTTTCCGCCTCCGTTATGGCGGACGACATGCTTCACTTGTACCAGGATCTACTCGGCCAAATCCCGGACCGCAGGTACAGCTAAAGGCTTCTTTAGCTTCTTTTTGCTACTGGACTGAGACTACTTCTGCGCCTTCGCGGCAGCTGAGTCGAGGATCCTGGCATGAGCCCGCTGAACAAGCCCGATGAATTCGACGTCGAAAGCCTTCGCCGCAAGGTCTCCGAGATGCGTGCGAGCGAGGAGAAGGAAGCGGGCGCGGTCCTCAATCCCTTCGCACGCCAGATCGCCCAGCAGTTCCGCGAAACCAGCTATTCGCCATCCCTGCTGGTCGGACTGATCCGGCTTACCGAATTTGCCGCGATCCTGATTGTCGGCCTCATCGTCGACCTGATCTACGGCGCGACCGAGATGTCGCTTTCCCGCCTGGTCATCATCACCTTCGGTTCTGCCATCACGCTTCTGCTTCTGCAGATTGCCGACACCTATCAGATCCCCTCCCTGAGGTCCGCCAACAGGACCTTGAAGCGGGTCCTCATCACATGGGCCTTCGGTTTTGTCCTGACCAATCTCGCGCTCAGCTTTGCCGCGGGCGGTTGGGTGCCCGTGACCGGTCTCATCGTCTGGTTCTCCGTCAGCTGCGTCGTCCTTGCCGCCGAGCGGCAGGCGATCGCGCTTGGCATCCGCCACTGGGCGCGCAACGGCGTGATGGAACGCCGCGCCGTAATTGTCGGCGGCGGCGAACCTGCCAAGCAACTGGTGCGCGCTTTGGAACGCCAGTCGGATAACGACATCCGCATCTGCGGCATCTTCGACGACCGCAACAGCGACCGCTCGCCGACCGTCGTTGCCGGCTACCCGAAGCTCGGTACCTTTGCCGAGCTTGTGGAATTCTCGCGCCTTGCCCGTATCGACATGCTCATCATCGCGCTTCCTGCCAGCGCCGAGCAGCGTATCCTGCAGCTTCTGCGCAAACTCTGGGTTCTGCCGGTCGATATCCGGCTCGCGGCGCATGCGAACCGCCTGCGCTTCCGCCCACGGGCCTATAGTCACGTCGGCACCGTTCCGATGTTCGATATTTTCGACAAGCCGATCCGCGACTGGGATTCGGTCGCAAAGCGCATCTTCGATATCGTCTTTGCCGTGTTCGCGATCGCCTGCCTCTGGCCCGTCATGCTGGCTGCCGGCATTGCCGTGAAGCTCAGCTCGAAAGGGCCGATGCTGTTTCGCCAAAAGCGCCACGGCTTCAACAATGAGATCATCAACGTTCTCAAATTCCGCTCGATGTACACGAGCATGAGCGACCAGACCGCGATCAGGGCCGTGACCAAGGGCGATCCGCGGGTCACGCCCGTCGGCCGGTTTCTGCGCAAGTCCTCGATCGACGAGCTACCGCAGCTGTTCAACGTGCTGAAAGGAGAGCTGTCTCTCGTTGGTCCCCGTCCGCATGCGGTCAGTGCCCAGACTGGCGAACGCAGATATGTGGACGTCGTCGAAGGCTACTTCGCCCGCCACCGCGTGAAACCCGGCGTGACTGGCTGGGCGCAGATCAACGGACTGCGCGGCGAGTTGGACAGCGACGAAAAGATCCGTGCCCGCACCGCCCACGATCTCGACTATATCGAGAACTGGTCGATCCTGTTCGATCTCAAGATCCTGTTCCTGACGCCGATCCGGCTTCTCAACACGGACAATGCATATTGACGACGCTGGCCGCACATGAGACCCGGCCGTTCAACGTCCAGCTGGCCGTCGTCGCCCTCGTGGCAAACGGCATGCTGGCCTTTGGCGTCTTTCTGTCCGGCTTCGTCATGTCGGAGCCTGCCCCTTACGAACTGATGATGGTGGCCCAGATCGGCCTCTGGTTCCTGTTTGGGCTCAGGATCTCGCGGACGGTCGCGATGCTCATGGCGATGCTGCTGATCTTCAACATCAGCGGCCTGTTTTCCATCTTCGTAATGAAGGATTCGTCCGGCGCCGGTATGTATTATGCGGTCTCGATCTTTCTCGCGCTCACCGCCGTGTTCTTTGCAGCGGTCATAGAGAACGACCATCGGCGGCTGAAGATCATCTTTCATGCCTGGGTGGCGGCCGCCATCATCACGGCCACTCTCGGCATCCTCGGCTATTTCGACGCGTTTCCCGGGGCCCATGTCTTTACCCGCTATAACCGCGCCATGGGCGCCTTTCAGGACCCCAACGTGTTCGGCCCCTATCTGGTCGGCCCGCTCCTCTATCTCCTTTACCGCATGCTGACCGGCCCGGTCATCCGTACCCCCCTTCTCATCCTCGGCATGCTGGTGCTGGCGATCGGCATCTTCCTGTCGTTTTCACGCGCGGCCTGGGGCCTCCTGCTGTTCGGCGCCATCGCACTGATCGTCCTGATGCTCCTCAAGGAGCGCACGACGGCATTCCGCCTGAAGATCCTGGTCATCTCGATTTGTGCCGGCGTGGCTCTCGTGCTCGCCCTTGCGATCGCTTTGCAGATCCCGCAGATCGCCGATCTGTTTTCCAATCGTGCGAAACTGGTGCAGGATTACGACGGCGCGCGGCTTGGTCGCTTCGAGCGGCATAAGATCGGCTTCCTGATGGCGATGGAGCGACCGCTCGGTATGGGACCGATGGCGCTTGGAAAAATCTTCGGCGAAGACGAGCACAATATCTGGCTGAAGACACTCACGACCTATGGCTGGGTGGGTGCGGTGACGTATCAGATCATGATCTGGTCCAGCCTGTGGATGGGTTTCCGCTATATGCTGCGCGAGAGGCCGTGGCAGCCTTTTCTGATGATTGCATGGGTCCTGATCCTGGGACATGCGATGATCGGAAACGTCATCGACACGGACCACTGGCGGCACTTCTATCTCTCGCTCGGCATTCTCTGGGCCTGCGTCGCTCTGGAAAACCGCTATCAGCGCAACACCACTGCCGCGACGCCGCCGTTACAGGCCTGAGTTGTTGCCTCAAGCGCAAGTCCTTGACATTGGGTCGCCTTGCGCCAGATTTCTCGTATGTTGACCGCATCACAAATTCGCGCAGCGCGCGCACTCACCGGCATCTCGAAAGACGCGCTTTGCGCCGCTTCGGGCCTGTCCGCCGTCGAATTCGACAACGCGGAGGCCCATGACGCCCTGCCCGACCCAACCATCAGTGAGAGACTGAGGGCATTCTTCGAGACAAGGGGCGTTATATTCCTGGCAGCCGGCGACGGCGGATCCGGAATGGGACCGGGTGTGAGACTGAAGCAAGACGGTCAGGAAGAGGGCATGCGTCCCGAAGATCTCAACGCCGCAAACGACGATTGAAAAAAATCTGAAACTCGCTGGAACATATTGAGCTCATAGGCGTTTCTCGGCCAGAATTGCATAGTCGGGGAAATTTATGACGCGTTCCAATAATCTGTACTTCATCATCGGCGCTCTCGTTGTTCTGGTCGTCGGTCTGGGGTTCTATGTCTACCGCGAAGAAACCAAGCCAAAGGGCGTAGAATTCAGCATCGGCCAGGATGGCGTCAAGGTCGAGGAAAAGTAGTTTCTCCGCGCAAACCGAGCTTAAGAAGTTTCTCTATTTAACGTCGTTTTTATATGCACTAGATATTGGAGGATACCATCCTCCAATATCTGCGAGGGGGCACAATGTCGCATATTACACCCGTCGATCTTCAGCAGTCCGGAATGAAGAAGGTGTGGAGCGTAACTGACTTCGCCCGCCGTTACCGTCTCGACAAGGACGAGGAAAACCGTCTTCTGCAGCTCCTGGGGTCGTTTGCTTCCGAGCAGGAGCTTCTAATGAATGCGAGCCGGACAGCGCGTTTTCGCTAACGCGAACTACTATCACGTCTGCTACGCCTATACTTGCTGATTGATCGCAGGCGGAACTTTACCACTCACAAATCAGTTACATCCCCGTGAATATCTTGCGCCGCAGGCCCTGCCACGGCTCCATACACGGAGGATACAATGATCAATGTTTTCGCAAAGGCAGGCCTGGCCTTGGCCTTGTCCGTCTGCACCCTTGGTGCGGCCACTGCCCCGGCATCGGCCCAGGACGTACAGCTGCGCATCGGACCTGACGGCGTGCGCCCGGTGATCCGCGACAGGGATCGCGATTACGACAGACGCGATCGCCGCATGGGCTGCAGCCCTGGCGAAGCACGCGCCGCCGCTCGCGACGAAGGCTTCCGTCAGACGGAGATCGTCCGCGCCACTCGCCGCAGCATCACCGTCCAGGGCATGACCCGTCGGGGCCCCGACCGGATCACCTTCGCCAATCGCCCTGGTTGCCCGGAAATCTGAGACTCACCGAAAAGGCCCCGCGAGTGCGGGGCCTTTTTTTGCCTAGAGCTATATCTCGACAACAGCCGCCAAAATGAAAAAGGGTCAGCTCGTGTCTCGGAGCTGACCCTTTTAGATCGAAATGCGCTGGCCGTTACCGCCAGAGATCCAGAACTTTAGAATACGAATGCGTAGAGCAGCACGATTACAAGGATCGGAACGCCCATCGCCCAAAGTACAACACCCTTCAACATCACATTCTCCTTTGTTTTCCTATCTGACAACGCGTCGGGAACACTGACGTTCCAGCCAAATGCAAATTGTAGTCAGATAAGTCGAACGCGGTTCGGGATGATCCATCATTCGTTCACAGGTTCTGGTGAGTGACGTCGCAACAGGTTGGCGTGACGAGAGACGAGTTCACCCATGGCGAGCTCATGTCAAAGCGGCTCTGGGGGAGCCTGTCGCCGAAGGAAGAATGGTCGGAATGGCCGGATTCGAACCGACGACCCCTTGACCCCCAGTCAAGTGCGCTACCGGGCTGCGCTACATTCCGCCACATCGCTTCGAGCCGGCGGACCGGCGTCGCGTGAAGCATGCATTCCATACTGACATGATCTTCACCGCGCAAGGAAAAAATCGGCTTTCAGTGGATCCTTGATCGAAGGTCTTGCTTCAACGAGAAAGCCGGCCCCATTGTCTGGGGCCGGCCTGTCAGGACGCCTTGGCGACTACCCTATCAGTAGGGCGAGTAGCACAGCTGGCGCGGGCCGTTATAGGGCTGGAACGTATTGTCGTAAGCCCTGTAGGACCGGTAGCGGTTGGCGCACCAGTTGACGTGCGCGCTATTGGCGTTCACGTAACGACGTGGCTGCACGTAACGCGGCTCGGCGTAGCGCGGCTGGGATGCAATGGCACCGCCAATCAGAGCGCCGGCAGCAAGACCGCCGATGATCGCACCCGAATTGTGGCCACGGTAGTGTCGACCGCGATAATAGTCGCCGCGGCGGTAGTCGCGATGGTGACGATAGTAGCGACGACCTTCCCAACGATCACGATGCCGCCACTGAACCTGCTGGACCTGATCAACGCTCTGCGGCGCTTCGATGGTCTTCGGTGCGTTGACGACAGGGAAGGCGTGTGCCGGTACCATGCTCGTCAGTGCCGTCATGGCCGAGACGACAATGATTGCGAGTTTTTTCACGTTTGCATCTCCTCTTGTGTTTCCTCGTAGGTAAATGTTGTACCTTCGCGTTTGAACCAGAGGTGAACGGTAAATTTACAGTGAGTTCATGTAAGCAGGTATCGGATCAACGAACCTGGTCCAGCAGGCGCTTGCATTCCAGAAGGTCAAACAGTGCCTCCTGCAGCAAGGCACGGTCTTCCTTGCCGACACTCGATTTTCCAACCGAGACTTCCAACTGGTCCTCCCCGGCACCGCCGAAACCGAAGAACCGGCCGCTCGGCTTTACCTTCGGGCGCCCGACGACCTGATCTTCTTCCTGGGTGGAAATTTTCGGCTCGGCATTCTTCTCGCTGTTGGCCGCCATGATGGCTTCCATCGTGGCGATATCACCCGATGCGATTGCTGAGACGAACTTGTTGCCATTCGTCTTCAGGAGCTTCTGAACGCCCTTGATCGTGTATCCGTGGTCGTAGAGAAGGTGACGTATCCCCTTCAACAGATCCACGTCCTCCGGGCGGTAGTAGCGACGGCCGCCTCCCCGCTTCATCGGCTTGATTTGCGGAAACCGCGTTTCCCAGAAGCGCAGCACGTGTTGCGGCAGGTCGAGATCGTCAGCGACTTCGCTGATGGTGCGGAATGCGTCCGGGCTCTTGTCCAAGTGTCAATCTCCAGGGATCGAACGGCCGTGCGGCGCGAAAGGGGTCAGCACGAAAGGCTGGACGAGGATTATGCGTCGAATCGCACATTTCTCAACGGCTTGCACCGAAAGATTCAAGTGTGTTCACAAGATTGGTGTTTTGGCAGGGGTGCCAGCGTGCAAAACGGGCGTGTCAGCTCGCAGGGCTTGCCGGCTTCTGCTTGACCTTGCGCAATGTGTGCGCCTTGAGGATGCGTTGCTTCAAAACATTGGATGCCTTGAAGGTCATCACCCGGCGGGGTGAGATCGGCACTTCCTCGCCTGTCTTCGGATTGCGACCGATGCGCTCGTTCTTGGCGCGCACCTGAAATGTTGCAAACGACGAAAGCTTGACCATTTCGCCGCGAACGATGGCGTTGCAGATTTCGTCGATTACCGTTTCGACGAGTTCCGCCGATTCCGTGCGAGAGAGGCCAACCTTGCGAAAAACCGATTCCGCCAGATCCGCGCGTGTGACTGTCTTGCCGGCCATGGTCCCCCGCCTGATTTAATGTGATATTATCAAAGCCCGCAAACAGTATTTTGGTTGTGCCCCACGGTCAAGCGCCCCCGGGCCAAGCATCTGTTCGGCATTGATTATTTCATAATATGGCTCAGGTTTTCAGCCGGCATCACCAGCGGATCAGGACGGCCCCCCAGGTGAAGCCACCACCCATGGCTTCCAGCATCACAAGATCGCCCTTCTTGATGCGACCGTCGGCACAGGCAACTGAAAGCGCAAGCGGGATCGATGCCGCGGACGTGTTGCCGTGAATGTCGACGGTGACGACAACTTTCTCGGTGGGAATGTTGAGCTTCTTGGCAGATCCATCAATGATACGACGGTTGGCCTGGTGCGGTACCAGCCAGTCGATATCCTCGGCAGTCGTGCCGGTCGCCTCGAATGCGTCCTCGATCACGTCGGTGATCATGGCCACCGCATGCTTGAAGACCTCACGGCCTTCCATCTTCAGGTGCCCGACCGTGCCGGTCGTCGATGGGCCGCCATCGACGTAGAGCTTGTCCTTGTGGGATCCGTCCGAGCGCAGATGCGCCGTCAGGATACCGCGGTCGGCAATCGTGCCCTCGCCTTCCTGAGCCTCCAGCACAACGGCGCCGGCGCCATCGCCGAACAGCACGCAGGTGGTGCGGTCGTTCCAGTCCAGAATGCGGGAAAAGGTTTCGGCGCCGATCACCAGCGCGCGCTTGGCAAGCCCGCCACGCAGGTGGAGGTCCGCCGTGGTCATCGCGTAAACGAAGCCGCTGCAGACCGCCTGCATGTCGAAGGCATAGCCGTGCTTCATGCCGAGCCGGTTCTGGATCTCGACGGCGGTCGCGGGAAAGGTGTTGTTCGGCGTCGAAGTCGCCAGAAGGACCAGATCGATGTCGTCAGGTGTCAGGCCGGCATTATCGAGCGCGGCCCGAGCTGCCTTCTCACCGAGCGATGCCGTCGTTTCGTCGTCGCCGGCGATGTAGCGCTGGGTGATGCCGGTGCGCTGGACGATCCACTCGTCCGACGTGTCGACCATCGTCTCCAGCTCGCGATTGGTGACGACCCGTTTCGGGAGCGCTGCCCCGTAACCACGAACAACTGATCGAATCATAGTCAAATCACATCCTAACGTCATGCGGCTTCAGGGCCGGCCGGCGGCAGGCGTCTGGCATGATAAATCTTCAAATCCTGCGAAATTTTGGCGTTGAGGTCGTTTCGCGCCATGTCGTAGCCGACTGCGATCGCGGCTGCGATGCCTTCGGCGTTGGCGCTACCGTGGCTCTTGATCACAATACCGTTGAGGCCGAGAAAGACGCCGCCATTGACCTTGTTCGGGTCCATCTTCTCGCGCAAGCGATCGAATGCTGGCTTGGCGAGAAGGTAGCCGATCCGGGCAAGCAGCGTGCGCGACATGGATTCGCGCAAAAGCGTGGCGATCTGGCGCGCAGTTCCCTCAGCGGTCTTCAGAGCGATATTGCCGGTAAAGCCTTCGGTCACCACAACGTCGACAGTGCCCCTGCCGATGTCGTCGCCCTCGACGAAGCCGTGATAGGAGAGATGCGGCAGGTTGGCTTCGCGGATAAGCCGACCGGCTTCCTTCACCTCTTCCTGCCCCTTGACCTCTTCGACACCCACATTGAGAAGCCCGACGGTGGGGCAATCGACTTCAAACAGGGCCCGCGCCATAGCGCCGCCCATCAGGGCGAAATCGAGCAGCTGCTGGCTGTCAGCGCCAATCGTCGCGCCGATATCGAGAACGATGCTTTCGCCCTTCAGCGTCGGCCAGATGCCTGCGATTGCGGGGCGTTCGATACTCGCCAACGTGCGAAGACAGAATTTTGACATTGCCATCAGCGCACCGGTATTGCCGGCGGACACAACGACATCAGCTTCGCCAAGCTTCACGGCTTCGATGGAACGCCACATGGTCGAGACATAGCGACCACGGCGTAGCGCCGCACTCGGCTTCTCGTCCATGGCAACGGCCAGTTCACACGCATGGAACACGGACCGTTCGCGCAATTTCGGATAGCGTGCAAGCCACGGCTCGCATTCGGCTTTCAGTCCGTAGAGGAGGAAACTGACGTCGGGATGGCGTTCGAGCGCCTTCGCGGCGCCCGCCATGACAACCTCGGGGCCAAAGTCGCCACCCATGGCGTCAATCGAAATTCTGATCACGCGTCCCTGATCCTTGTTTTAACCGGCCGCACGCGCCTGCAACGAATGCCTGCGCCGACTTTTGCTTCTTCAGTGGGCACGCTCATGCGCCGCCCTGCCGGCGAAATCGTGGCCAAAATATAGGTTTTGTTTCTGCTTACAACCGGTCTCAGTCTTTTTTCCAATCCTTGAGCGCGGCAAACGGATTGGGTTTGGTCGCCGGATCGTTCGGGTCGCTCTCGATATGGTCCTTGAAATCGATGCCCGGCCTGCGCGGATAAGGGTCTATCGCCAGTGCCACGAACTCGGCAACGACCTCGCCCGCATCGATCGTATCGCCGACAAACATTTCCGGCAGGTCCGGACCATCAGGATCGACCACCATCTCGGCGCTTTCGGCAGTGACGACGCGCGCAAGCTTGGATCCCTCAGGCACAAAGACCTGATCGAAATCCTCTGAAATGGTCGACGACACAGGATCAAGCGTCACCACGCAAGCCTGGGTGACAGCGGCCTTGACGTGGCCCTTGAGGCGCACGCCGTCCTTCTTCCAGCGGGCAATGTAGATTTCCGCCTTCAACGAATTGACCGATACGACGTCCCAGAGAACGGCCAAGCCCTTCAGCTCGTTTTCATCGGCTTCAACAGTGACAGTGACGGGATTGGCCGAAATGTTTCCGACCTTCACAGGATAGGAGAACGGAGGCTTGCCGCCTTTGGCCTTGCTGGGTTCTTGATCGCGTTTCATTGTTCCTCGCCTTCCCGGACCGGCTGCGGCACGACCAGCAGCCCACGGGAAATCGTATCTTCCGAGACCGCTGACATAGCGGTTTCGGTGGTTGTCATCCAGTGCGCAAGTGCGCTCATGTCTTGTATATCGGTGGCTTTAGGATGGATATTACGGTGCAGCGCTGCGGCAAGCGCGGTCTCGTCGCCGCTGTCGAGAGCTGCGGCATAGGTTTCGAGCCGACCATAGAACATGCCCGCGAGCTTCTTCATCCGCTTCGGAACCCCCTGGTCGCCGATGCCGAGCTCGCGAATCGAATGGTCGATATCCTGAAAGAAGGCATCGACGATCTCCTGCGCCAGTTCCTGCCCGCTCGCCCCCGACTTCGCGGTCCGGCGAAAAAACAGGATCATCACGATGGACAGCATTTCAAACCGGCCCATCACGGTGTCGGGTACGCCGAAATCCTCGTAGAAGACGGGGATGCGCGCTGCCGACGTCAGGGCGTAGTATTGCCGGTTGACTATGGTCTGATTGCTGTTTTTCTTTTTGAACAGGCCGAATATCATCGTGTTTCCTGCATTTGCCTTCATGTTTGCGTCATGGTCGAAGCTGGCGATGTTGCATGCAAACGAAAGCTGGTTTACCGAAGCAGGCACGAATTGCAATGCATTCGCCATCGGCGGGCTTCGGTTCGGCTATCCGGAAGCGGCAGTCAGCTGTCCCCGGAATAGCCACAATGGTATGAGCAGCAGAGTAACCGGCTTCCGCCGGCACATCGACATGTGGGGGATACCGTTGAAGAAGCGGGTTTTCGGATACGAAATGAAAGCGTTGAGCAAAACGGCGGCGGCCCTTGTCGTTGCATCGATTGCAGTTTCCGGCTGCACATCCATGGAAATCGGCGACACGATGTACAACGGCTATGTCGTTGACCAGCAGTCGCTGAACCTGATCCCTGTCGGTTCAAGCCGCGAGCAGGTGATCCTGACCATGGGTACACCGTCGACGACCGCGACCTTCGATACGGAAGTGTTCTATTACATTTCCCAGAAGCGCCACCGTCGGGCAGCCTTCATGAAGCCGCAGATCGTCGAGCAGAGCGTGCTTGCCATCTATTTCGACAAGAACGGCGTGGTCGCACAGCGCGCCAACTACGCACTTCAGGACGGCAAGGTGTTCGACACGATCTCGCGCACGACGCCAACCGGCGGCCGCGACCTTACCTTCCTGCAGCAGCTTCTGTCGGGTGGTTCCGGAGCAGCAAGCGGCGGTGCCGGCCAGATCCGCAACATGCTGCAGAGCATGGGCAACTAACAAGCGCATTTCCGAATATCAAAAAGCCCGCGATACCAATGGTACCGCGGGCTTTCTTTTGTCTGTGTGA
This sequence comes from Neorhizobium sp. AL 9.2.2, assembly GCF_013317225.1. Lineage (NCBI taxonomy): Bacteria > Pseudomonadati > Pseudomonadota > Alphaproteobacteria > Hyphomicrobiales > Rhizobiaceae > Neorhizobium > Neorhizobium sp. AL 9.2.2. The sequence continues at coordinate 1,213,820 of NZ_JAALXU010000001.1, read as the reverse complement.
GACCTGGTTCTAGTGGGCGAGAACCGCCAGCAGCAGAAGGGCGACGATGTTGGTGATCTTGATCGCCGGATTGACGGCAGGGCCTGCCGTATCCTTGTAGGGATCGCCGACCGTATCGCCTGTCACCGAAGCCTTGTGGGCATCGGATCCCTTCATGTGGCGGGTGCCGTCCTTATCGACGAAACCGTCCTCGAAGCTTTTCTTGGCATTGTCCCAGGCGCCGCCGCCCGAGGTCATCGAGATCGCGACGAACAGGCCGTTGATGATGACGCCGAGAAGCGAGGCGCCGAGCGCTGCAAAGGCAGATGCCTTGTCACCGCCCGAGACGAGAAGCACGCCGAAATAGACGAAGATCGGCGCGAGAACCGGGAGCAGCGACGGCACGATCATTTCGCGAATCGCAGCCTTGGTCAGGATATCGACCGCGCGGCCGTAGTCGGGCTTTTCCGTTCCCTGCATGATGCCGGGCTTTTCGCGGAACTGCCGGCGAACTTCCTCGACGATCGAGCTTGCCGCCTTGCCGACCGCCGTCATGGCGATGCCGCCGAACAGATACGGGATGAGACCGCCAAACAGCAGGCCCGCCACCACATACGGATTCGACAGGCTGAACGAGATCTGGCCTACCCCCTGGAAGTACGGATATTTATCGGCGTTTGCCACGAAGTACTGGAGATCGTTGGCATAGGCCGCAAACAGCACCAGTGCGCCGAGACCGGCCGAGCCGATCGCGTAGCCCTTGGTGACGGCCTTGGTCGTATTGCCGACGGCATCCAGAGCATCCGTGGCTTTGCGAACATCCGGCGGCAGATGCGCCATTTCGGCAATGCCGCCGGCATTGTCGGTGACAGGGCCGAAGGCATCGAGTGCCACGATCATGCCGGCAAGGCCGAGCATGGCGGTGACGGCAATGCCTGTGCCGAACAGTCCGGCGAGCTGATAGGTGGAGATGATGCCGCCAACGATGACGAGTGCCGGCAGTGCGGTCGATTCCAGCGAGACGGCCAGCCCCTGGATGACGTTGGTGCCGTGGCCCGTGACGGAAGCCTGGGCGATGGAATTGACCGGCCGCTTGTTGGTGCCGGTATAGTATTCGGTGATGACAACGATCAGCGCTGTCACGACCAGCCCGACGAGGCCGCAGGCAAACAGTCTGGCGCCGGTGATGTCCATGCCGGCAACCGTGCCGATCGTGCCCCAACCGATGGTGATCGAGGTCGCGATCGCAAGCCCGACGATGGACAGCAGCCCCGTCACGATCAGTCCCTTGTAGAGGGCGCCCATGATCGAGCCGTTGGTGCCGAGCTTGACGAAGAACGTGCCGACGATCGAGGTGATGATGCAGGTGCCGCAGATCGCCAGCGGATAGAGCATCGCCTGGTCGATGACGGCGCTGCCGGCAAAGAAGATTGCCGCGAGCACCATGGTCGCAACGACCGAGACTGCGTAGGTCTCGAACAGGTCGGCCGCCATGCCGGCGCAGTCACCGACATTGTCGCCCACATTGTCGGCGATCGTTGCCGGGTTGCGTGGATCGTCTTCCGGAATACCGGCTTCCACCTTGCCGACGAGATCGCCGCCGACATCGGCGCCTTTGGTGAAGATGCCGCCGCCAAGGCGCGCGAAGATTGAGATCAGCGAGGCGCCGAAGCCGAGTGCCACAAGGGCATCGATCACTTCGCGTGAACCGACCGCATGGCCGAGCACGGTTGTCAGGATGAAAAAGTAGATGGACACGCCGAGCAGTGCGAGGCCCGCGACAAGCATGCCGGTGATGGCGCCAGACTTGAAGGCAATGTCGAGACCTGCTGCCAGACTATGGGATGCCGCCTGCGCCGTGCGCACATTGGCCCGCACCGAGACGTGCATGCCGATGAAGCCGGCAGCGCCCGAGAGAACGGCGCCGATGATGAAGCCGATGGCTGCCGTGCCAGACAGAAGAAACCATGTGAGACCCGCAACCAGCACACCGACGATGGCGATGGTCATATACTGGCGAGACAGATAGGCCTGTGCGCCTTCGCGGATATAACCGGCGATCTCCTGCATCCGCTGATTGCCTTGATCGGCGGCAAGTACGGAACGCGTGGCCCATGCAGCATAAATGATCGACAGCAGACCGCAGACGATCACACCTAGAATTACAGTCATGCGAATTTTCCTCTCCCTGACCGGCTGCGGCCGATGCCGCCCCGGCATTCTGCACCCTCCAGCAACGGCTTTCCCCTCCCAAGGAACGCAGCTGTTGCCATGCGCGGGTGAGATTGCGGTGAGGAACAACCGCCGTCAAGCGCTACGACGGTAATAGAACCGGGTCAGTTGGCTTTTGCGACGGGCCTGCGCAGCATCAGCGCCAGAATGAGAAGAAGGCAAAAGATCGCGACCGGCCAGATCACCAGGTTGATGAATGACCAGCCCCAGGTGACGAACACCTTGCCCGAGGAGAAGGAGGACAGCGCCACCGTGCCGAAGAGGACGATGTCGTGAAACCCCTGCACCTTGTCGGCCTCCTGCGGGCGATAGCTGGAGGCGACGATCGTGGTCGAGCCGATGAAACCGAAATTCCAACCTATCCCGAGCAGGACCAGCGCCAGCCAGAAATTCCACAATTCCACGCCCATATGGGCAACGATCGCGCAGCCCATCAGCGTGACGAGGCCGGCGGCGACCACTTTTTCCGCGCCGAAGCGGGTGATCAGCATGCCGGTGAAAAAGCTCGGTCCGAACATGGCGAGCACATGCCACTGGATGCCGAGCGCCGCCAGTTCTGTCGGAAAGCCGCAGCCGATCACCATGGCGAGCGGCGCACCAGTCATCACGAAGGTCATCAGCGCGTAGGTGCAGATACCGCAGACCATGCCGGTCATGAACCGCTGGGTCACGACGATTTCCCGCAGCGACCGTGCCGGCGGCTGCTGGGTTGAGAGCGACGCATCCGCCTTGGTCGGAAGACGCAGGAAGGCCATGATGCAGATACCGGCAAGGCAGAGCGGGATCAGCATCAGGAACGCACCGGCGAAGGTCACCGGCGCCAGCCAATCCTTTGCGGCGATGGAGAGCTGCGGTCCGACGATCGCCGAGACGATACCGGCCCCGAGGATCCAGGAGATGGCTCGCGGCTTATAGGCTTTGGGAGAAATATCGGCAGCGGCGAAGCGGATCTTCTGGGTGAAGCCGGCGCAGGACCCGACCAGCAGAAGCGCGAAGGCAAACAGCCAGAAATCACCACGAAACAGCGCGATTGCCGCAAGCCCGCCGCCGATCGCGCCGAGCATTCCGCCCGACATGAAGGCCGCCTTGCGGCCCAGGAACTTGGACGCGATGGCAATCAGCACCGCACCGACGGCGGTGCCGAGGTTGAACGCGGTGATCGGCGCTGTCGCGAGCGACTTGTCGTCGCCGAGAAGCTGATAGCCGGCAAGAGCGCCGATCGACACGGTCAGAGGTGTGGCAGACCCCAGGATGGCCTGGGTGCCTGCGAGCAGAAAGACGCTGCGGCGGGCGGTGCTCAAGTCAATTCTTTGACGCTCGACCGCTTCGTCCATCTGATGCTCTTTCCGGGATGTTACTTCTTCGCGTCGCCGCGGATTTGCTTGGCAATCCGGTCGAGAACCGCATTGACGACCTTCGGCTCGTCTTCCTCGAAGAACGCGCGGGCAATCTCGACATATTCGGTGACGATGACAGCCACCGGGACATCCTTGCGCTCGACGATCTCGAACGTTCCGGCACGCAGGATGGCGCGCAGGGTCGAATCGATCCGCGACAGCAGCCAGTCTTCCTGGAGAGCCGAGCGGATCAGCGGGTCGATCTTGTCCTGATCGCGCACGACGCCGGCGACGATCGAGCGGAACCAGGAGGCATCCGCCTTCAGATAGGTATCGCCGTCGAGTTCCTGGCCGAGGCGATGGGTCTCGTACTCAGCCACGACCTCGAGAACGCCGGTGCCGCCGACATCCATCTGATACAGGGCCTGAACGGCTGCCAAACGCGCCGCGCCACGCTGATTTGCCGGCTTGACCGGATGCTCGCCTTCTTTGGACATTCTATCAACCACCATTGAGCTTTTCGCGCAGTGCGATCATGGTGAGGCAGGCACGGGCCGCAAAGCCGCCCTTGTCCTTCTCGGACCGCTTGATACGCACCCAGGCTTGCTCGTCGTTCTCGACGGTCATGATGCCGTTGCCGATCGCCAGCGATTCGGAGACCGCAAGATCCATCAGCGCGCGCGAGGATTCGTTCGAGACGATGTCGAAATGGTAGGTTTCGCCACGGATGACCATGCCGAGCGCGACAAAGCCGTCATAGGACGTGCCGTCCTGATCGCCGGCATCGAGCGCCATCGCGATTGCCGGCGGAATTTCGAGCGCGCCGGGAACCGTCACCACGTCGTAGGTCGCACCCGCATCCTTGAGAGCGGTCGTTGCGCCATCGAGCAGCGCGTCCGCCATGTCGTCATAAAACCGTGCTTCCACGATCAGGATGTGAGGTGCGTTTTCTTGCGGCATGATTTCACCTTGGTTACATCGGCGCGTTGGGCGACAAGCCGAATAGTCGGCGGTCAAAACATGCCCGGCCGGGATTGGCAAGTGGTTTTCGCTGAACGCTGCGTTGCAGGGCGCGAATACCTATTCTGCAACGTCATCGGGGCGGAACAGGAGGAGCGCAGCTTGCACGCTGCCGCCTGTTTCCGCATGTCGTCGGGTCAGCCTCAGCCTGTCGGGAACTGGGCCAGCCTTGCTGCGTAACGAGCCATCGTGTCCACTTCGAAATTGACGAAATCGCCGGCCTGGCGATCGCCCCATGTGGTCACGCCCAGCGTATGCCTGATCAGCAGCACATCGAAATCGGTGCCATCGACCGAGTTGACGGTCAGCGATGTGCCATCGAGCGCAACCGATCCCTTCGGCGCGACGAAGCTGGCGAGGCTTTCCGGCGCCCGAAGGCGAATGCGGACTGCTTCGCCTTCGGAGGTCACGGACAGGATCTCCGCCTTGCCGTCGACATGGCCGGAGACGATATGGCCGCCCAGTTCGTCGCCGATCTTCAGCGCCCGCTCCAGATTGACGCGGGTACCGGATGTCCAGCCAGCGATCGTTGTCAGCCGCAGCGCTTCTTCCCAGGCTTCCACCTCGAACCAGCGCTCATTGCTGCCGTCCTCAGGCAAGTTGGTCACGGTCAGGCAAACGCCGCCATGGGCGATCGAGGCACCCATCGCGATCGTCTTCGGATCGTAGCTGGTGGCGATACGGAGCTTGACGCCCTCGTCCATCGGGGTCGTCGCCGCTACGGTTCCGACATCGGTGACAATTCCGGTAAACATCGACGACCTCTATGACTGCTCGATTTTCTGAAAATCGTAGGAACGGTCGGGACCGAACGCATCCTGACGAACCAGCTTGAACCCTTCCGGCATATCGGATGGCGACAGAGGCGATTCAAGACCACCCTCACCCACCGTCGTCGGTCCCTGCGAGACCACGATCCGGTCGACGAGGCCGGCATCAAGGAATGCCTTTCCGATCGTCGCGCCGCCTTCGACAAACAGCAGGGAAATTCCGCGTGTCGCCAACTGGTCGAGAAGTGCTGCGAGATCGCCTGCCTCGATCACATCGACACCTGCGGCCAGAAGTTTCTCGCGCTTTTCGGACTCTTGCGAGACCGGCACGCAGGCGACGATCACAGGCACGTCGCGGGCGGACTTCACCAGAAGGCTGTCGAGCGGCAGTTCGAGACGGCGATCTAGAATAATGCGGACGGGCGATCTGTCGCTCATCTCGGGAAGCCGGACCGTCAGTTGCGGATCGTCGGAACGGACGGTTCCCATACCAACCAGGATCGCATCGCTTTCGGCGCGCATGACATGCACCTGGGCACGGGCGAGCGGCCCGGTGATCAGCACTTCCTCGCCACGGCGTCCCAGCATTCCATCGGCCGAGACGGCAAGCTTGAGCGTGACGTAAGGGCGGTGGCGGATCTGGCGGGAGAGATAACCGGCGAGCGCGCGCTTGCCGTCATCTTCCATGAGGCCAAGCTCGGTCGCGATGCCCGCATCGTGCAGGATCTTCAATCCCTGACCGGAGACGCGCGGATCGGGATCGGCGACGCTGACGACAACGCGGGAAACACCGGCCGCCACGAGCGCATTGGCGCAGGGCGGGGTCTTGCCGTGATGGGCGCAAGGTTCGAGCGTCACATAGGCGGTCGCCCCCCTCGCCTTCTCGCCGGCAACGGCGAGCGCGCGGGCTTCCGCATGTGGTCGGCCATCGCGGGCCGTAACCGCTGCACCAACAATGGCACCATCCCTGACGAGCACGCAGCCGACCGATGGATTGGTCATGGTCTGGCCTTCATGCCAGCGCGACAGCCTCAGCGCTGCGGCCATGAACCGCTGGTCGTCGGCCTCCGACATGGCGTCAGGACTCCAGCCCGGGATCGCGGGCAATCTTGGCGTTGATCTCGGAAATCACTTTCTCGAAGTCCTCCGCATGGGAGAAGTCGCGATAAACGGATGCGTAGCGCACGAAGGCGACGTCATCGAGGCTTTTCAGCGATTCGAGCACCTGCAGGCCGATCTCTTCGGAGGAGATTTCGCTCTCGCCCGAGCTTTCGAGGCGCCGGACGATGCCGGAGACGGCGCGCTCGATGCGGTCGGGATCGACGGGCCGCTTGCGCAGCGCGATCTGGAACGACCGCACCAGCTTGTTGCGGTCGAAAGGTACCTTGCGGCCGGTCTTCTTCGACACCAGCAGCTCGCGCAACTGCACGCGCTCGAATGTCGTGAAGCGACCGCCGCAGTCAGGGCAAATGCGCCGCCGCCTTATGGAGGTGAAATCCTCGGCCGGACGCGAGTCCTTGACCTGGGTATCTTCCGAACCGCAATAGGGGCAGCGCATCGTGTTTCCTTAGAGGTACGGGTACATCGGGAAGCGATTGGTGAGCGTCATCACCTTTTCGCGGACACCCGCTTCCACCACCGCATTGCCCTCGTCCGAATTGGCCGTCTTCAGGCCGTCAAGCAGTTCGACGATCAGATTACCGATTTCGGTGAACTCGGCTTCCTTGAAGCCGCGCGTCGTGCCAGCCGGCGTGCCGAGGCGGATACCGGACGTGACGAATGGCTTTTCAGGATCGAACGGAATGCCGTTCTTGTTGCAGGTGATATAGCCGCGGCCAAGCGCTGCTTCGGCCCGCTTTCCGGTCGCGTTCTTCTTGCGCAGATCGACCAACATCAGGTGGTTGTCGGTACCGCCGGAGACGATGTCGAGACCACCTGCCACGAGCGTTTCCGACAGGGCCTTGGCGTTCTTGACGATCTGAGCTGCATAATCCTGGAATTCAGGCTGCAGCGCTTCGCCGAACGCCACCGCCTTGGCGGCGATGACATGCATCAGCGGGCCGCCCTGCAGGCCGGGGAAGACAGCCGAGTTGAATTTCTTCGCCAGATCCTCGTCATTGGTAAGGATCATACCGCCGCGCGGTCCGCGCAGCGACTTGTGGGTCGTGGTGGTCGCGACATGGCAGTGCGGGAACGGCGACGGATGCTGGTTGCCGGCAACGAGACCGGCGATATGCGCCATGTCGACCATGAGATAGGCGCCGACTTCGTCGGCGATCTCGCGGAAACGCTTCCAGTCCCAGGTGCGGGAATAGGCCGTGCCGCCGGCGATGATCAGCTTCGGCTTGGTCGTGCGGGCCTTCTCGGCCACGGCATCCATATCGAGAAGGTTGTCGCCTTCACGAACGCCGTAGGACACAACGTTGAACCACTTGCCGGACATGTTGACCGGCGAGCCATGGGTCAGGTGTCCCCCCGAGTTGAGATCGAGGCCCATGAATGTGTCGCCCGGCTGCAGCAGCGCCAGGAACACGGCTTGGTTCATCTGCGAACCGGAATTGGGCTGGACGTTGGCGAAGTTGACGCCGAACAGCTTCTTGGCGCGTTCGATGGCAAGTTCTTCGGCGATGTCGACGAACTGGCAGCCGCCGTAGTAGCGCTTGCCCGGATAGCCCTCGGCATACTTGTTGGTCATGATCGAGCCCTGGGCTTCGAGCACGGCACGCGACACGATGTTTTCCGAGGCGATCAGTTCGATCTCATGGCGCTGACGGCCAAGTTCCTTCTCGATCGCGCCAAAAATATCTGGATCGGATTCGGCCAGCGGGCGGGAGAAGAATGCTTCGGTATTGGACATGTGCGAGGCTCCTCGAAGGGTGGCAGGCGATGGGACGCGTCTTAGCCTTCCCTTCCGATCAGGGCAATACACGGAGCGACATTTGCGCGTCCAACTCCGTTTCGAGACAACGGCAAAAGGCCGCACCACCCTTTCGGGCGATGCGGCCTTTCAATCGACTTCGTCGTTCGTCAGCGACGTCCTGCTTATTGCGGCAGGAGATCCTGTTCGGTGATCGCACCGGAGGCACGCTCCACGCCGGTCGTGGTCTGCAGAGCCAGTTCCTGGTTGCCGTCGCGCTGGTAAATGTCGTCGCGGAACTGGACGACCTGGTCCTTTGCCGACCATGCCGTGACATAGACGATATAGACCGGAACTTCCTGGCTGAGCTTGATCGGGTTGTTCTGGCGAGCAGCGATAACCCGTTCGATTTCCTGACGCGACCAGCCGGGCGTGTCACGCAGCAGCCAGGTCACGAGATCGCGCACGTTCTGGATACGCATGCAGCCCGAGGACTCAAAGCGCATCAGCTTGTTGAACAGGCCCTGCTGGGGCGTGTCGTGCATGTATTCGTTGTTCGGGTTGTGGAAGTTGATCTTCGTCGAGGACATCGCGTTGATCTTGCCCGGATCCTGGCGGAACATGAAGTTCGGCGCCTTGGGGGCATTCCAATCCACGGTTTCCGGCGACACTTCCTGGCCACGACCGTCGATCAGACGGATGTTGTTGCGCGTCAGGTAGGTCGGGTCCTTGCGCATCAACGGCACGATGTCTTTTTCGACGATCGAGCGCGGTGCGGTCCAGTAAGGATTGAGGATGACTTCGTAGATCTTCGAATTGATCGCATGGGTCGGGCGGTCGATACGGCCGACGACCGCATTGGTGCGCAGCGCCACGCGATCGTTCTCGACCGCTTCCACATAGGCCGCCGGGATGTTGACCATGACGTAACGCGAACCGAGATCACCGGACATCGACTGCAGGCGAACCCGGTTGGTTTCGAGCTGCATCAGACGTGTCTGGGCCGGAACGTTCATCGCCTTGACGCTGAATTCGCCAAGCACGCCATCTGCCGGCAGGCCGTGACGGGCCTGGAAGCGCTTGACCGCACCGTCGACATTGCTGTCGAACGAGCTGGACATGCCTGCGGACTGATCGAGATCGCCGGCGATCATCAGGCGACGGCGCAGGTTCTGCACCGACGGATCAACGACGCCGAGCTGCAGGCGCACGGACGAATTGACATCTGGCCAGCCACCTGCAGAGACGATCTGCTGATAGAAGGCAATCGCCTGCTGGATGTTTGCCGGGCCTTCGGAACCAAGGATCGGATTGTTGGAGACGACACCGACGGCCGAGCGCGAACCACGCGCATCGAACTGGTCATCCCAGTTGCCACGACGAGGCGCGGTCATGATGCCATCGAGCGTCGACTGCGCCAAAGCCGGCGCGGCCAGAACGGCGGCACCCACGGAGACGGCCGAACGCAACATGGCGCGGCGGGAAAGCAATTCCGATCCGATCTTTTTCGACATCATCCTGTCCATCTGGTCCCAGAGGCTTCAAAACAAAAGCGCTACAGGGATATGGTTAATAAACGCGCAAAATTCCGCGGCTGGGCTGCTGGAAATGCTCGGGGGGCCATCTGGAGTAGCACGAGTTTCCCGAACCTGTTCAAGCATGGCGGTCCCATAGCAATATGGCCAATTCGTGTCAGTTGCCGCAGCGTCACAAAGCCGTGTGAAAGCGTGACTTTTCGGCCTCCTTCGAGATACTCAACGGGAAATGTGGCAGGCGCGAACTCGAAGGCATTTCGGGAGGTTGGGAGTGCGCTGTGGAGCGAGAGAACGCTGCGTTCCGGTGTTCTTAAAGAGCCTGCATCAGGCGACCATGATAGAGGACATCTGGAGCTCTGAAACGGGATCGGCGGAGCGTATTGCGACGCTCCGCCCGATATGTGTGTCGTGCCACTGCATGACTGGAGGAAATGCAGGCGCCGACAGTTGTCTTTGCCGTGCCGCCGTCGCGCCTCCGGTGGTTCAGGAGCGCGGCGCGGCGATGGCAGATATTACATGCGGTAAGCGATGCTGTCGTTCCAGAAGCGGTCGAGGCGCTGCAGCAGCTTGTTCATCTGCGAGAACTCGCCTTCGCCGATGCCGCCGACCTTTTCGATCGAGCCGACGTGGCGATCATAGAGCTTGGCGACGGTTTCTGCGACTTCCTGGCCTTCCTTGGTCAGGCTGATGCGGACCGAGCGGCGGTCGATGCGCGAACGCTGGTGGTTAATGAAACCGAGGTCGACCAGCTTCTTGACGTTGTAGGAAACGTTGGAGCCGAGATAGTAACCGCGCGAGCGCAGTTCACCGGCAGTGAGTTCCGAGTTGCCGATGTTGAAGAGGAGAAGTGCCTGGATGGCGTTGACGTCGTCGCGACCCTGGCGGTCGAACTCGTCCTTGATGACGTCGAGCAGGCGGCGGTGAAGACGCTCGACCAGGTGGAGCGATTCCATGTAAAGCGAACGGATCGGGTCTTCGTTGATGTCTGCTGCGACCGGTGCCTGCGGCTTCATTTTCGTGTTCATCATGACTGCCTCACTGTTTTGCTTGGCGGTGTGTTTGTTTATTCCCGCCTTGAGACAGACACTAACGAAAGCGCATAAAATTCGACTTAAAACAAAGGGTTAACAAATTCTTGCAGAAGTTTTTCCAATCGTCGGCAGTCTAGCTGCCTCCCCCTCACCCTTATTTCCGCCCTATTGAAATCAATGGGTTAGGTCAAAATTTCAGGCCAAATCAAGGCGCCAAAGCTTTAGGGTCAAGGTGAATCAATCCTTACCCGCTCCGCCTTGCGCCGCTCTTCCAGCCATAAAGAGAGCCGAAACACGCCGTAAATGGCGGCCACGAGGCCGTGCAGGATGGGCACAAGAGTGTTCCGTCCGAAGATTTCTGGCCAGACGAGATACATCAGCACCTGCGAGAACGCTGCGATAGTCCAGAGCACCGCGCCCCAGGACACGGTGAGCCACAAACCGAGCGAGGCAACCGGAAACAGAACGGCAAGCGAGGCCGCCGCCACTTTCCAGGGCGGCGCCAGAAGATCAAAGCGCGCCATGCCGTGCAGCGAATAGCCGACCAGCATCGCCCAGTACTGGATGCCGAACCATAGGCAGGCAACCGCGATAATCCTGAGGAAGACGACGAACAGGATTTCCGTCAGCGTGCGCTTGGGTACCGTGGGTGAATCAGATTCCATGCCTTCAATCATATCGGGAGACGTCGCGAGCCGCCAGCAGGCCGCATGGCAGCAATGCGCAGTAAGCCCCATTCATAAACAGTTTCTCGCGTGTTAGAGCGTTTGACCTGACACAAGCCTGCTCCGGCAGAATGTTTCAATCCAGCCAGGAAACGCTCTCGTCAGCAGCGAGCAATAAGAACGGAGTATCCGTCATGGACAAGACCCACCTCGTCGACCACGTCACCGGTCATCGCCGCATGCGGCGCAACCGCAAGGCAGACTGGACGCGACGCATGGTGCAGGAGAACCGGCTGACCGTGGACGACCTGATCTGGCCGATCTTCATCGTGCCCGGCACCGGCATCGTTGATCCGATCAAGTCGATGCCCGGGGTCAACCGGATGAGCGTCGACAAGGCGGTGGAGGCTATCAGGGAAGCGGCAGATCTCGGCATTCCCGCTGTTGCGCCCTTCCCCGACATCGAGATGAACCTGCGCGATGAGACGGGATCAGCGATCCTCGATCCGAACAACCTCATCAACCAGTTCACCATCGCCGCGAAGAAAGCGGTGCCCAATATCGGCGTCATCACCGACGTGGCGCTCGATCCATTCACCAGCCATGGCCATGACGGCATCCTGCGTGAGGGCATGATCGTCAACGACGAGACGGTTGATCAGGTGATCAAGGCGGCGGTCCTGCAGGCGGATGCAGGTGCCGACATCATCGCGCCGTCCGAGATGATGGACGGTCGCATCGGCGCCATCCGCCGCGGGCTCGACGCTGCCGGTCACCAGGATGTCGGCATCATGTCCTATGCGACAAAGTTCTCCTCGGGATTTTACGGTCCGTACCGTGAGGCGATCAATACGAGCGGGCTCCTGAAGGGCGACAAGAACGCCTATTACATCTCGCCCGCCAACGGCACCGAAGCGATGCGCGACGCGGCACTCGACGTGGAAGAAGGCGCCGACATGCTGATGGTCAAGCCGGGTATCGCCTATCTCGATATCTGTTGGCGCGTGAAGGAAGCTTTCGGCCTGCCGACCTACGCCTATCAGGTCTCCGGCGAATATTCGCAGATCAAGGCGGCGGCGATGAACGGCTGGATCGACGGCGACCGGATCATGATGGAGACGCTGCTCTGCTTCAAGCGCGCCGGCTGCGACGGCATCCTGACCTACTTTGCGATCGAGGCCGCGAAGAAACTCGGCCGGGTTTAAAGCCTATGGTGGCAAACCTTGCTGTTGGGCTTGCCACCTCTTATATCGGGTTTGGTACAACTGGAGAACCACGCGAATGAGCTTCGAACCGAACCCGACCTATGCCGCACCGGACAATTGGCGCGCCTATAGCGGCGTTCTGTCACGCCGGATCTTCGCCTTTGTCATCGATTACCTATTCGTTCTTCTGCTGTGCATCCCTGCAGCGGTGATCGTGTTCTTCTTGGGAATTCTGACGCTCGGGCTTGGCTTCATGCTCTATCCCGCGTTGTTCTTCATCGTCGCCCTCCTCTATTTCGGCCTGACGCTCGGTGGCGCCAGCCAGGGATCTCCGGGCATGCGCGCCATGGGGCTTGCCATGACACGGGTCGACGGGCGCCGGATGGATTTCCTGACTGCCATGGTTCACACGGTACTGTTCTGGGTGATCAATTCGGTACTGACGCCGCTGGTGCTCCTGGCCGGGCTGTTTATCGAGCGCTCGCGGCTGGTTCACGATCTCCTCCTCGGCACCGTCGTCGTCCGCAGGTCATAAGACCGCAACAGTGATCTAGGGATGCGTCAACCGGCAAATGCGCCAGTTGACGTTTCCGCGTTATGCGCCATGCTAGGATCAGTAGCGCCACGAGCAAGACGACGGACCGGGCTGCACCTCTATGAACACACAGACAACGCCATCACCTCAGTTCTACCTGACGGCACCGGCGATTTGTCCGTATCTATCGGGTGAAATGGAACGCAAGGTGTTCACGCATCTCGTCGGTCCTCGCGCGGCGGAGATGAACGACCTATTGACCCAAGGCGGGTTTCGACGGTCCCAGAACATCGCCTACCGGCCAGCCTGCGAAGCGTGCCGTGCCTGCGTTTCCGTGCGAATCCTTGCAGGCGACTTCCAGCCGGCGAAATCCATGAGGCGCGTTCTTGCGACCAACAGCGACATCATTGCGACCCTTGGTCCAGCGCAGCCGTCGACCGAACAGTTCTCCCTGTTCCGACGGTATCTCGACAGCCGTCACCAGCGCGGCGGGATGTCGGACATGTCCGCCCTCGACTACGCGATCATGGTCGAGGATTCGCACGTCAACACCCGCGTCATCGAATACCGCCGCCGCGAGCCGGGAGACGGTATCGCTGGCACGCCGAGGGGCGAATTGCTCGCCGTGGCGCTGACCGACATGATGAGCGACGGGCTGTCGATGGTCTATTCCTTCTTCAACCCCGATCTCGAAAAGCGCTCTCTCGGCACCTTCATGATCCTCGACCATATCAACCGCACGAAGACGCTCGGCCTGCCGCATGTCTATCTCGGCTACTGGGTGAAGGGGTCGCCCAAGATGGGCTACAAGACCCGCTACCAGCCTCAGGAACACCTGACGGCCCGCGGATGGGAACTTGCCGATCCGGCGCGCGACGTCTGACGCCCCCTCTCCCGACGGCATTGCAAATCGGCCATCCTCATGTTGTAACTCGCGTTGCAACACGAGGATACGCGCATGAAGACCACCATCCGCAAGATCGGCAATTCCGAAGGCATCATCATCCCGAAGGAGATTCTGGAGCGGATGGGGTTGCGCGCGGGAGATAATATCGATCTTAGCGAAGAAGCAGGGAAGCTGGTCTTGAAGCCGCTCGATGACGATTTCAACCGTCAGCTAGAGCATGCGGAGCGCTTCATGGACAGATACAAGGTTGGCCTCAAGAAGCTGGCCGAGTGATGGCCATCCAATTTCTTTCACGAGCGCTGGTTGAACGCCTCCACCTGCGCCAGATCGAAAGATTCGGTGGGGCTTATGGTTTGCGCGATGAGGGCGCGCTGGAATCTGCGCTGATGCTTGCCGTCAACAAGGTTGCATATGGATCGACAGACCTCATCGAGCTGGCGGTAGCGTATCTTTACGTTCTTGCAATGAACCATGCTTTCATCGACGGCAACAAGCGGATCGCGATCGTCTCAGCCGGTGTCTTCCTGATGGACAACGGGTATGCCATCGATACCGATGACGCCACGATCTACCAATTCGTCCTCTCCGTCGCAGCCGGCGAGATCGACGAGGACGGTGCGGCGCGGTTCCTTCGGGATCACACGGTCCCCTACCCCTGAACCGGTCCGCCCATCAGGGCGAACCGTCTCAATCCAAAGGCCTGATCAGCCGGCGAATTTGCCGCTGCGCGGAAAGCCCTTCGGAACGGTGCGGCCGGCGGAGGCGCGGTCACCCATCCATTCGAGAAGCTCATCCTTGCTGCGGTTGAAGGCGCGTCCCGCACTGTCTTCCCAGGCAAGCCCGGCATCGATTGCAAAACACTTGATGTCGGAGATGCCGCCATCCTTGTAGCGCTGCAGGCGCACGCCCTTGCCGCGTGTCATTTCCGGCAACTGGTCGAGCGGGAAGACCAGCATCTTACGGTTCTCGCCGACAATCGCGACGTGATCGCCCTTGACCTGAACCACCAGCTTTGCCTCGTCCGGCATCGAGACGTTCATGACTTGCTTGCCCTTGCGGGTGTTGGCCACCATCTCGCTTTCGGCAATGACAAAGCCATAGCCCGCTGTCGACGCGATCACCATCTTGCGGCTGGCGTCGTGGACGAAGGCGGTCAGGATGTCCTGGTCGTTCTCCATGTCGACGATGATGCGGATCGGCTCGCCATGGCCGCGGCCGCCCGGCAGCTTATCGGCGCCGAGCGTGTAGGCCTTGCCGCCTGTTGTCACCAGCAGCAGCTTGTCGGTCGTCTGCGCCGTGAACGCGATCTTCGGTCCGTCTCCTTCCTTGAAGACGAGGCCCGACGTATCGGTCACATGCCCCTTCAAAGCGCGGATCCAGCCCTTCTGCGAAATCACGACGGTGATCGGTTCCTTTTCGATCATCGCCTGTTGGATTGCTTCCAGATTGGCTTCCGGCGCATTGGCGAACTGGGTGCGCCGGCGGCCGAGCTCGGTCGCCTTGGCATACTGTTTCTTGACCTCCTGGATCTCCCAGGCGACGGTCTTCCACTGCTGTTCGTCGGAGGCGAGAAGCGCTTCGATCTCGCCCTTTTCCTTGGTCAGATTATCGTGCTCGGTGCGGATCTCGAACTCTTCGAGCTTGCGCAAATTGCGCAGCCGCATGTTGAGGATCGATTCCACCTGCAGGTCGGTCAGAGACCAGCGCGCCACCATGACAGGCTTCGGCTCGTCCTCCTCGCGGATGATGCGGATCACCTCGTCGATGTTGAGGTAGGCGATCAGCAGGCCGCCGAGGATTTCCAGCCGCCGGTCGATTGCTGCCAGACGGTAGCGGGAGCGGCGAACCAGCACGTCCTTGCGATGCGCCAGCCATTCGAGCAGCACCTCGTTCAGCGCCATCACCCGCGGCACGCGCCCCATCGAGAGCAAGTTCATGTTGAGCGGAATGCGGTTTTCAAGCTCGGTCAGCTTGAACATCGATTCCATCAGCAGCGTCGCATCGACCGTGCGGTTCTTCGGCACGATGATGATGCGGACGTCTTCGGCGGATTCGTCGCGGATGTCGTCGAGTAGCGGCAGCCTGCGGGCAATCAGCAGTTCGGCGATCTTTTCGATCAGCCGCGACTTCTGTACCTGGTAGGGAATTTCGGTGACGACGATCTGATAGCCACCGCGGCCGAGATCCTCGATCTCCCACTTGGCGCGGACGCGGAAGCCGCCGCGACCTGTCTTGTAGCTCTCGAGGATCGACTCGCGGTTATCGATGATGATGCCGCCGGTCGGAAGATCCGGACCCGGCATGAACTCGAGCAGCTTTTCGACGCTGGCATCCGGATGGGCGATGAGATGCAGCGCCGCGTCGCAGACTTCATGGGCATTGTGCGACGGGATCGACGTCGCCATGCCGACCGCGATCCCGGAGGCGCCGTTGGCCAGCAGGTTCGGGAAGGCACCGGGCAGAACCGTCGGTTCGGAGTTGCTCTCGTCATAGGTATCGCGAAAGTCGACCGCATCCTCGCCGATTCCCTGCAGCAGCAGTTCGGCAACGGCAGTCATCTTCGATTCGGTGTAACGCATCGCGGCGGGGCTATCGCCGTCGATATTGCCGAAATTGCCCTGGCCGTTGACCAGCGGATAGCGCTGCGAGAAATCCTGCGCGAGACGGGCAAGCGCATCGTAGATCGATTGGTCGCCGTGCGGATGGTAATTACCCATCACTTCACCGACGATCTTCGCGCATTTGCGGAAGGCCGAGTTGGGGCGAAGGCCCATCTCGTTCATCGCGTAGACGATACGGCGATGGACGGGTTTCAGACCGTCGCGCACATCAGGCAGAGCACGGTGCATGATCGTGGAAAGAGCGTAGGCAAGATAGCGCTCTTCGAGCGCTGCCTTCAGGTCAACCGCCTGAATGTGGTCGCCGCCGCCGTCTCCCGAGCCGTCGCCAGGTGGAGTTACAATTTTTCCCATGGCACTTGACTATAGAAATCCCTGATTCCCGGCAAGAAACCTATCCAAACGCCCTGTGGATGATCGGGCCGATGACACAAGTTTTCACTGTTTGGCGACAAACATTTACGCTGCCGCAATTATGCCGAAGCGAATGGACACTACGGCATGGACGTTTTGCACCGTCCGCCTTAACTCTTGCCTCAGCCAGACTGTAATTGATCCCGGGCCGTGCCGCCCGCCAGGAGGACCTATGACCCACTTTTCCACCACGGCGCGCCTGCTTGCCGCCGCCACAGCGCTGTCGGTGTTTGCCGGGCCGGCCTTGGCTCTCGACGGCAACGATCTTCTGAAGAAGATCAACGCCGCGCTCGTCATCCAGGGCGGCGCGCTCGAAGCCCAGTCGGTTGCCGTCGACGGGTCGAAGGTGACGCTTACAGGCGCCACCTACAATCCCTCAGGGGCTCCGCAGAAGATGCCGATCGGCACTGTGACGATGGATGGCGTCGAAGAAGCCGAGGGTGGCTACACGATCGACAAGGTGACCTTCCCTAACATCAACGTTTCGCATGAAGCCACCACGATCAGCGCGTCCGACATCACGATGAGCGGCGTCACGGTACCGGCGGACGCCACGAAGAACACAATCGAGTCGCTCCTGCTCTACGAGGAAGCCAAGACCGGCGCCACGACCGTCGCAGTCGGCGGCAAGACCGTTCTCACAGTCGGCCCGAGCAGCGTCACGACGGAGGTTGCGGACGACAATTCCGGTATCGACTTCGATATGGCGCTGAACGAAATCAAGGCGGATCTCAGCATCATCGACGACCCGCAGTCGCGCGAGGCAATCCAGGCGCTTGGCGTCAACACTCTGGATGGCAGCATCAACCTCAATGGCACATGGACGCAGAACGACGGTACTGTCGCCGTCGAGGAATATGCCATCGACTTCGACAAGGTTGGCCGCCTCGACCTGTCCTTCAGCTTTTCCGGCTATACGATCGACTTCCTGAAGTCCGCGCAGGAAACCGCAAAGGCGCTGGAAGCCAACCCGAACAAGCAGGAAGCGCAACAGGCGGCAAACCTTGCCATGCTCGGCCTGATGCAGCGGCTCACGTTCAACGCGGCCCAGATCCGCTTCGAGGATGATGGCGTGACGGCGAAGGCGCTGGATTATGCCGGCAAGAAGCAGGGTTCGAACGGCCCGCAGATGGCACAGATGATCAAGGCGATGACGCCGATCGTGCTGTCGCAGTATAACATTCCGGAACTGCAGAACATGCTGAGCCAGGCCGTCAACACCTATCTCGACAAGCCCGAGAACCTGACGATCACGGCAGAGCCGGCAAACCCTGTTCCGTTCCCGATGATCATGGGCGCGGCAATGGGCGCACCGAACACGCTGCCGAACGTGCTGGGCGTCAAGGTCTCCGCGAACGACTGATCGCTTCCCTCTACGGGATGAATGAAAAAGCCCCGGCAAGCGATTGCCGGGGCTTTGTCTTGTTCAGGATAGGTGCGCCGCTTCAGTGTCCGGGGGGGGCCGAAAGGGCTGCGTGTTCCTTGTCGTGCAGCGCGAACCGGTCGATCATCGAGGCGCTTGCCTCGTTGGCACCGATCACCTCGACGGCGATGCCGCGGCTACGGAATTTCATCACTGCACGGTCGAGTGCACCGACGGCCGAGATATCCCAGAGGTGCGCACGGCGAACGTCGATCGTGACGCGTTCCAGGCTTTCGGCGAAATCGAAGGCGTCAACGAGAGCGTCTGCCGAGGCGAAGAAGACCTGTCCTTCAACCGCATAGGTTCTTGCCTTGCCGTCTTCGGAAAGGCTGGAGGACACGCGCACCATCCTGGCCACCTTGCCCGCAAAGAACACACCCGACAGAAGCACGCCGACGATGACGCCCTTCGACAGATCGTGCGTTGCCAGAACAACCGCGACGGTCGAGAGCATGACGATCGAGGATGTACCGGGATGCCGCTTGAGATCGATCACCGACTTCCAAGAGAACGTGCCGATCGCAACCATGATCATGACGGCCACGAGTGCTGCAACCGGCACAATGCGGAGGATATCATCAAGTACCAGAAGCAGGATCAGCAGGTATATGCCGGAGGCAAAGGTCGAAAGCCGGCCTCGCCCGCCTGACGTGACGTTGATCACCGACTGGCCGATCATGGCGCAGCCGCCCATGCCGCCGAAGAGGGCTGCAACGATGTTGCCGCTGCCCTGACCGAAACATTCTTTTGTCTTGCTGCTGGTCGTGTCTGTCATTTCATCGACGATCTGTGCGGTCAGCAGCGATTCCAGAAGACCGACGGCTGCGAGTGCCAGCGAGTACGGAAAGATGATCCGCAGCGTCTCGAAGGTCAGTGGTACGTCCGGCAACAGGAAGTCCGGAAGCGCCGTCGGCATCGCGCCGAGATCGGCAACGGTCGGAACCTCTATGCCGAAGGAGAGCGCCAGAATGGTAACGGCAGCGATCGCCACAAGGGGTGACGGGATGGCTTTGGTTACATAGGGAAACAGATAGATGATGCCGAGCGCCAATGCGATGAGCAGGTAGGTCACCTGGGGAACGTTGATGAGTTGCGGCAGCTGAGCCAAAAAGATCAGGATCGCCAGTGAGTTGACGAAGCCGGTCATGACCGATTTCGACACGAACCGCATCAGGCGACCGAGTTTCAGCATGCCGGCGAAGATCTGCAGGATGCCCATCAGGATGGTTGCGGCAAACAGGTACTGGATGCCGTGATCGCGCACCAGGGGCCCCATCAGCACCGCAGTGGCAGCCGTGGCGGCCGAGATCATGGCCGGGCGGCCACCGGTGATCGCGGTGGTGCAGGCAATGGCGACCGAGGCGAACAGGCCGACCTTTGGATCGACGCCGGCAATGATGGAAAAACCGACAGCTTCGGGGATGAGCGCGAGCGCAACGACGATGCCGGCAAGGAGATCGCCGCGAATGTTCGAAAACCATTCGCGCCGATAGGCGGAAATTGACTGTGTCATGTATTGGAAACTTCGCAAATAAAGCGCATCCGCCGGGAGGTATCCTCCAGGGTGAGAAAGACGGCTGATGCTTTGCGTTGTCCGGCGGATCGGCGGCCGGAAGAGCCACTCGGGAGTTTCACCTGAGTCCTTGTGATGGGCGACCTATAGCGGAGAGAATTGCAGATGCCAAGCGTGGTACGGGAATATCTGCGAGACGGTGACGGTAGCGGCCCCGAAGCGATACGGACTAAAAGCTCCGACGCAAAAAGACCGGAGCTGCGGTGGCAGCCCCGGTCTCTCAAATACTATCCGAAATCGGACAGGTCCTATTCCAGGACCTGAATAACCGTGCGCGTCTGCGGGTCGACGATGACGCGGCGATCGTTCACGACCGTGTAACCGTAGGAGTCATATCCCTGCACAGGACGAACCTGGACAGCTTCCGGCAGCACGCGGCCGACCAGAACGTCGCCTTCGTACGGCACGGATTCAACCGGCTGCTCCATCACGTAGGTGCGGACTTCGCCTGGCATGACAACCGTTGCGGGTGCCATTGCTGGTTCCTGCGTGATGATCGTCGTCTGGGCGAAGGCTGCACTCGAAAGCGCCATGAATGCCGCCGAAGCGGTCAGTACGATCTTGCGCATAGTCTTACTCCATTTGTTTATTCTGCCTCTACAACTCGAAGTACGCGGCGATGGTTCCGTCCGACCAAGGTCTGATCGCTGCACTGCAACCAAGCCCTGCCCTGCTCAAACGGGAAAGCCCGGCCTCCTTCGAGCGCCGGGCTTTCCAATCTCGTCACAGAAATAGAACCGAAGATCAGTCCTTCTTGACCGGCGGGATCGGGCGGATCGCCAGTTCGCGCAGCTGCGAGGGGCTCGCTTCCGATGGCGCGCCCATCAGAAGGTCCTGAGCCTGCTGGTTCATCGGGAACAGCGTGATCTCGCGCAGGTTCTTGGCACCGGTCAGAAGCATGACGACGCGGTCGACGCCGGCTGCCATGCCGCCATGCGGCGGTGCGCCGTACTGGAATGCGCGGTAGAGGCCGCCGAAGCGATCTTCCACGTCCTGCTGCGAAAGGCCGACCATTTCGAACGCCTTGACCATGACTTCCGGCAGCTGGTTACGGATCGAGCCAGAGGCGATTTCGAAGCCGTTGCAAACCATGTCGTACTGGTAGGCCTTGATCGTCAGCGGATCCTGGTTTTCCAGCGCGTCGAGACCGCCCTGCGGCATCGAGAACGGGTTGTGGGCGAAGTCGATCTTCTTGTCTTCCTCGTTGTATTCGAAGAACGGGAAGTCGACGATCCAGCACAGAGCGAACTGGTTCTTGTCGGAAAGGTTCAGTTCGTCGGCAGCGCGGTTACGGGCTTCGCCGGCAAACTTGTAGAACTTGTCTGGATCGCCAGCGACGAAGAAGCAGGCATCGCCCGCTTCGAGGCCGAGCTGGGTGCGAACGGCTTCGGTGCGCTCCTCGCCGATGTTCTTGGCGAGCGGGCCGGAGCCCGCGATCTTGCCGTCTTCTTCCTTCCAGAAGATGTAGCCGAGACCCGGCTGGCCCTGGCCCTGCGCCCAGGCGTTCATACGGTCGCAGAACGCTCTCGAACCGCCGGTCTTGGCCGGGATCGCCCAGACTTCGACCTTCGGGTTCGACGCGATCATGTTTGCGAACACCTTGAAGCCGGAGCCGGCGAAATGCTCGGTGACGGCTTCCATCTCGATCGGGTTGCGCAGGTCCGGCTTGTCGGAGCCGTATTTGCGCAGCGCGACGTCGTAAGGAATCCGCGGAAACTCCTTGGTAACCGGCTTGCCTTCGGCAAACTCCTCGAAGATGCCGCGCATGACCGGCTCCATCGTCTCCCAGACTTCTTCCTGGGTAACGAAGCTCATTTCCAGGTCGAGCTGGTAGAATTCGCCTGGCAGGCGGTCGGCACGCGGGTCTTCGTCGCGGAAACACGGTGCGATCTGGAAGTAGCGGTCAAAGCCCGCCACCATCATCAGCTGCTTGTACTGCTGCGGCGCCTGCGGCAGCGCGAAGAACTTGCCGGGATGGATACGGCTTGGAACCAGGAAGTCGCGCGCGCCTTCGGGCGACGATGCGGTCAGGATCGGTGTCGAATATTCGGTAAAGCCACAGGTAGCCATTTCGCGGCGCATGGCAGCGATGATCTGCGTGCGCTTGACGATGTTCTTGTGCAGCGTTTCGCGGCGAAGATCGAGAAAGCGGTACTTGAGGCGCACGTCTTCCGGATATTCCGGCTCGCCGAACACCGGCAGCGGCAGTTCCTTGGCAGCGGACAGGACTTCGATCTCCTGTGCGTAGAGTTCGATCTCGCCGGTCGCCATCGTCTTGTTGACGGTCTCGTCGGAACGCGCCTTGACGGTGCCGTCGATGCGGATGACCCACTCGCCACGCACGACTTCGGCCGACTTGAAGGCCGGGCTGTCCGGGTCGGCAACGACCTGGGTCATGCCATAATGGTCGCGAAGGTCGATGAACAGAACGCCGCCATGGTCACGGACGCGATGAACCCAGCCGGAGATACGGACATTGGAGCCGACATCCGACTTGCGGAGGGCTGCACAGGTGTGGCTGCGGTAACGATGCATTGTCTTTTATCCTGGACTGATGCTGAAAGCGGCTTCATCGGCGCGCGAAGCACAGCCGTACGAACCCATGAAAATCGGCCGGAAAAGCGCATGGTGGGCCTGCTTTGTCAAGACTTGTCACAGTCTCCCGCGGCGCTCGAGCCCTTTCCCCCGCTTTTACGGCTAGAGTTGCATAGGAGGATGTCATAACCAGAATGGGTCGATACGGCCAGCGCGCTGGCTGAGTCTCTGCGCCTGCCGACCATGCCCGAAAGCATCCGATGAACCAGATCCGCCCGCTGATACCGCTTCTGATCACCGCAGGGATCCTGATCGGCGGCAACGGGCTCCAGGGCACTTATATCGCGCTGCGCGGTTCGGCCGAGGGTTTTTCGCCGTCGGTCATCGGCCTGATCGGTGCCGGCTACAGTGTCGGCTTTGCGATCGGCTGCATCTATGTGGCAAGGCTGCTGCGCTCGATCGGCCATATCCGCACCTTTGCGGCCATGGCGGCAATCGCTGCGTCCGCCTCGATCGCCCTATCAATGGTCATCGACCCCGTCTTCTGGTTCGCCATGCGTTTCCTGATCGGCATCACTATCGCCAGCCTGTTTGCCACCGTCGAGAGCTGGATCAACTCGCAGGTGACCAACGAGAACCGCGCGCGGACGCTGTCGATCTACCGTTTCGTCGATCTCGGCTCGGTCACGATCGCGCAATACCTGATCCCGACCTTCGGCATCGACGGACCTGTCATCTTCAACATCATCGCCATCGCGCTGACGCTTTCGCTTGTGCCGATATCCATCGCCGACAAGTCGGGGCCGACGCCACCGGCCTCCATCTCATTCGATCTGAGAACCGTGTGGCGCATTTCGCCGCTCGCTGTGGTCGGCGTCGTGGCGGTCGGTCTGTCGATGGCGGCCTTTCGCAATATTGGGCCGATCTACGCCAAGGAGATCGGCATGAGTATCACGTCGATCGCGACCTTCATGAGTGCCGGCATCATCGGCGGCGTGGTACTGCAATATCCGCTCGGCGTCTATTCGGACAAGCTCGACCGGCGGCGCGTCATCCTGTGGACGACGATCGGGTCCGTCATCACCGGCGCCTATCTGTCGTTCGGCGCGGGCAGCAACGAGACGGCCAATATCATCAGCGTCTTCCTGTTCGGCGCCTTTTCGATGCCGCTCTATTCGCTCTGCTCGGCGCATGGCAACGACCATGCCAAGCCCGGCGAACACGCGGTGATTGCGGCAGGCTTGCTGTTCTTCTGGTCGGTCGGCGCCACGTTCGGACCGCTGCTTGCCGCAGCACTGCTGGAATTCTATGGCCCGCGCGCATTCTTTCTCTACACGTCCTTCATCTTCGCCGGGTTCGCGATCTACGCGCTGCGCCGGATGCAGGTGCGGGCACCGGTGCCGCCGCAGCAGCGGAGTTCGCGCTTCCGGGCCCTCCTGCGCACGTCGGCCTATTTCAACCGGCTTGCAGACCCTGCGGACCGTGGTGGCGACAAGGACAGGGACGCTGACGGCAACAACAGGAAATAGCCGGCTGCTGCGGGGAAAGGCTGGCCGTTTGTCTTGACATCTGCGGCGGGAAGGGAAAGGAAGGTTGACCACCTGCACGTGAATGAGACGATGATCGAAACAACAATTGCCCTTCAGGAAGCCTGCGAAAAGCTGGCTCAGTCAGACTTCATCACCATCGATACGGAGTTCTTGAGAGAGACGACCTTCTGGCCGGAACTCTGCCTGATCCAGATGGCGAGCCCGACAGTCGAAGTTCTCGTCGATCCGCTGGCAAAAGGGCTCGACCTCAAGCCCTTCTTCGAGCTGATGGCGAACACGGCGGTCACCAAGGTGTTTCATGCCGCGCGCCAGGATATCGAGATCATCCACCATCTCGGCAATCTCGTGCCGCACCCGATCTTCGATACGCAGGTCGCCGCCATGGTGTGCGGCTTCGGCGACAGCGTCTCCTACGACCAGCTGGTCAACCGCATCAAGGGCGTGCAGATCGACAAGTCGTCGCGCTTTACCGATTGGAGCCGCCGGCCGCTTTCCGAAAAGCAGCTCGACTATGCGCTGGCTGACGTCACCCATCTGCGCGACGTCTATCTGTCTCTGAAAGAACAACTGGAACGTGAAGGCCGTGCCCTCTGGCTGACGGAGGAAATGGCGGTTCTCGAGAGCGCGTCGACCTATGATCTGCATCCCGACGATGCCTGGCTTCGTCTGAAGTCGCGGCTGAGGAAGCCAAGCGAACTGGCGATCCTGAAATTCGTCGCCGCATGGCGCGAACGTGAGGCGCGCAGCCGCAACGTGCCGCGCTCGCGCGTGTTGAAGGACGATGCGATCTACGAGATTGCCCAGCAGCAGCCGAAGGATACCGAAGCTCTCGGACGTCTTCGCACCGTGCCGAAGGGCTGGGAACGCTCATCCTCAGGCGCCGCGATCGTCGAGGCTGTCAATACGGCGCTGGCGCTGCCGAAGACCGAGATGCCGCATGCTCCGAAGCATGTGCATCTGCCAGAAGGCACGGGCGCTGCCGTCGAACTCTTGAAGGTTCTGCTGAAGCTCATTTCCGACAAGCAGGGCGTTGCCGCCAAGGTGCTCGCCAATACCGACGATCTGGAAAAGATTGCTGCCGAAGGCGAGTTGGCCGAAGTGGCCGCCCTTTCCGGCTGGCGTCGCGAACTGTTCGGCGACACGGCGCTCAAGCTGATCCAAGGCGGCGTGGCGCTGCGCTTCGTCAACAAGAAGGTCGAGGCGGTCGAGCTGTAAGGCTCGTCCTCACCGTCTTTCAGAATACAAGGGATCGGCCTCCGGAGCGCCGGAGCGCGATCCCTTCTCGTTTAAATCCCAGTTATTTGCAGCGTTCCAGCCCGGCTCCGCGACGCTTGAACTACGTGCTCTGGCACCGTCAAGAAACCGACGTAAAACCTTCATCCAAGCGTCAACCGATCATCACCTCACCGTCATGCGTGCCGCCTATCGACGTCGCGTGTTCTTCTCAATCGAACAGGTGATTTGATGACCAAGACCTTTTTAGCCTCCGCCTTCGTAAGTGCTCTCCTCGCCGGCACGGCATTGGCCGACGACCGCGAATTTCCGGCAAAGCTCACAGGCCAGGCAATCCTGCCGGCCAATACGGTGACTGCTGCTCCAACCGATGCGCCTGAATTCCTCAAGACATCGGGCAAGTTCACCACGCCGGACCGCAAGCGCACGGAAAAGCTCGGATCGATCGACGGCAAGGACGGTGTTCGCGTCACCGACGTCAAGCTGCCATTCAACGGTCAACCGATCCAGGGCTTTTCCGGGATCAAGGCGATGGCAGACGGCACGTTCTGGACGCTCTCCGACAACGGTTTCGGCTCCAAGGCCAATTCCTCCGACGCGATGCTGTTCCTGCACCAGGTGAAGTTCGACTGGGCGACCAACAAGGTCGATGTCGTCAAGAACATCTTCCTGTCGGACCCGAACAAGATCGCCCCCTTCCCGATCGCCATGGAAGGCAGCGACAAGCGCTACCTGACCGGCGCCGATTTCGACATCGAATCGATCCAGCCCGTCGCAGACGGTTTCTGGCTCGGCGAGGAATTCGGGCCTTACCTCATCAAGGTCGACATGCTCGGCCAGCTGACCGATGTCGTTGCCACCACCGTCGACGGCAAGAAGGTCACCTCGCCTGACAACCCGACCCTTTCGATGCCGGCCAACCCCGCCGCCAAGATGCCGGTCTTCAACCTGAAGCGTTCGGGTGGCTATGAAGGCATGGCACTATCGAAGGATGGGCAGAAGCTTTACGGCCTGCTGGAAGGCCCGATCTTCCTCGACGACGGCAAGGTCGAACAGGCCGATGGGCGCACCGCGCTGCGCGTCATCGAATTCGACATCGCTTCGAAAAGCTGGACCGGTCGTTCCTGGCTCTATCCGCTGTCTGAAAAGGGTGTCGCGATCGGCGATTTCAACATGCTGGATGCCACCACCGCGCTCGTCATCGAACGCGACAACGGCGCCGGCACCAAGGACAAGGCCTGCGCCGATCCGAAGCAGCCGAAACCGGATTGCTTTGATGCGCCGGCCGAACTGAAGCGCGTCTACAAGATCGAGATGACCGACGCCAATGTCGGCGCGGCCGTCCGCAAGATCGGCTATATCGACCTTCTGAACATCAAGGACCCCGACAGCAAGAAGATGGCTGGCTCGAAGGACGGCATCTACGACATGCCGTTCGTGACGATCGAGAATGTCGACCAGATCGACGCGACACACCTGATCATCGGCAATGACAACAACCTGCCCTTCTCGGCCGGTCGCGCCGTCAACAAGGCTGATGACAACGAGTTCAGCCTGATCGAAGCCGCCGAGTTCCTCAACGCGAAGTAAAGCAGTGAGGCGGTGATCGGCAGGCCTCTAGAGCCCGGACATCACCACGACGAAACCGAAAAGGGTATCTGCATCGGCAAGTACCCTTTTCGACTCCATGACACCTCGAACCTGGACGTATTAAAGCTCAGGTATCGCCCGGATCTACCATTTCAGGACGTCGTTAAGCGATGATGGCGCTTTCAAGCTTCTGTTCAAATTCGTCGAAGGATCATTGAGCTGACGGACGATGTCACTCTTTTGCGACGAGGAAAGATTGCTCCCCGACTGCCGCAGGATCAGGATCTGGTTATTGGCCACACCCTGATCTGTCGTATCCTTGGCAGCGTTTACGCTCAGCTCCACGGCCCGCGGATCCTGCAGGCGGTACAGAAAATCTGCTGCCTGGTAGCGAATAGTCTTGTCCGGATCTGCGGCCGCCTGGATCAGCAACGGAAAATCCTCAGCGGTCAACTTTTGCGACAGAGACGACGCCAGGTTGGGGTCGGAGCGGATCATTTCTGCCAGGGCATAGACCACGCCGAGCTTGACGCGGTAATCGTCCGGCGATGCGTGCAGCGCAGACAGCATCATGGGCACTGCGACAACTCCGGCAGAAACCAGAAAGTCGCGGGAATTGCGCCTCAGGAACGTATCCTCGTTCCGCAGGCCGGCAAGCGCCTCTTGAATTTGATCGACCGATGCTTCCGGCCGAACCGCCGCCTGAGCGAACGCGCTCAGATCCCACCATGCACCTGTCGTGCTGCCGCTAACCTCCGCTGTCGGCCCAGGTGAAAGCGTATCCAGTTCGGACAGGAGAACCAGCGAGCCGTTCTTGACCTGCCGCGCATTATAGTCGAAGCGCCACTGGACCGGCCGGCCTTCGGCGAAAATTGCTCGGATTTTCTGGGCATCGCCGATAAGCTCGAAATACTCTTTGCCAGCTTCCTTTTCGATTGTATCGACCTGCATCCGCATCTGCGTGCTTTGTAGCGATGTACCGAGGCCAAGAAACTTGATCCGTCGGACCATGGCATCCTTGTAGATGTAGAGCGGCTCGTCATCGATTATGCGGATATCGGCGACATGCGAGAAGTCGCCGCTGATCTCGCCTTTAAACAGCGCCGGCGTGCCAGGCGGCGTAAATTGCTGGAGCATTAGAAACAGAACGACTGCCATGGCGCCGGCCCCGGTCACCGACCAGCCGGCCCAGTTCCCTGCAACCTTTGCACCGAACGCCGCAAGCACCAGCCCGAAACCGACGCAGATGGTCAGCGAGGAGGCGGTCTGGCTGCGTCCGAAGAGAAGGATCGCAGTACCCAGCAGCACGAGAAAGAGCCCGACGGCCACGCCGGCAACAAAGTATTTTTCCGGAAAATTGTTCTCGGGCGCCAGCGCGTTATTGGCCCCACCGTCCGCATGATTGTTCGCGCCTTGATCTGCCACTGCCATGTTCGAGCCCCCTCGAAGCCAACACCAACATAAGGCATGCCTGTTCAACCGAAGATAAGCCGAAGCTCGATCAGTTGCAACCGTCTAGATCTGATGCATCTGTTCTCGCAACAGCTGCTATTCGAACACGAAGGCGAGCTTCTTGCCGGTCAGCTTGGCAAGCTGCTGCAGCCGACCTTCCAGCCGCTCCCCAGCGAAGTTGCGGTAAGCGTGCGGAACGACGAATTCCATGTCGAGATCGGGCGAACTCGACTGGCGGAAAGTCAGGTTATTGACGATGCCAGGCATCGAGGCCGAAAACAGATAGACGACCCGCAACAATCCGCCGAGCAGTTTAGCCAGTTCCAGCAGCCGCGGTGTCGCAATCGTCGAGAGCGGGCCGGTGGCACCGTCGTCGCTCAAACCCTCGAACCGGTAGTAGTTGGCGAGCGCTAGGTAGGCGCGGCCCGCATGGGTAATGCCGACGAAGGACGAGTGGGCGATGACGTTAAGTGCCTGGGCGCCGCGGTAATCGGGATGCGCACGCCAGCTGATATCGGCCAGCAGGCAGGCAGCCCTGCGATAGCGGCTTTCTTCCTCGGTCTCGGTAATGCCGAAGAACGGCACCATGCGGCCGGTCCAATCGGCAAGCTCGCGCGCATGTTCCGGCGAACGCGCGCGCAGGATGGCGAGTTGATCGGCAGCCACGACCAGCGGATCGGCCTGCTTTTCCTCATCCGGCATCAGATGATAGAGATAGCCTTCCCGCACGCCCTGCGCCGAAAAGCTGACGACCGACGGCTTCATGACGGAGAGCACTTCCTGCAGGGCCACGGCGCCGAAGGGCAGAAGCGAACGACGGCTTTTCGAGACGGCCTGCCAGGCAGGATCCTTGGAATCCTTGGCATCAATCACGTCCTCGAGGAATTTCTGGATTTCCTCGAAGGTCAGTTCATACCCCTGCATCATGTGCAGCGGATATTTGGTGATTTCCATGTGCAGCTTGGCGATGTTGCGCCAGGTACCGCCAACGGCGTAGAAGGTGCGGCCCTCGCCCTTTTCCAGGAAGCGGGCGGTATTGACCTGCTTGCGGGCAAAGGTGCGCGCCTTGGAGATGGAGCCACCTGATGATTCCGACAGGCGCAGGCCGCCGAGAGGCAGGGTGATCCCCTTGCCGAACTCATGTCCCTTGATGTCGATCAGTTCAAGCGAACCGCCGCCAAGATCGCCGGCAACTCCGTCGACCTCGTGGAAGCCGCTGATCACGCCGAGAGCCGAATACTTGGCTTCTTCCTCGCCGGACAGGAGCTGAATTTCCTGGCCGAGGATTTCCTCCGCCTTGGCGATGAAATCAGGGCCGTTGGAGGCTTCGCGGGCGGCGGCCGTTGCAAGGACGTAGATTTCCGTCGCCTGCGCCTGGTCGGACAGCGCCTTGAACCGTCTGAGAGCGGCGAGCGCGCGCAACACGCCCTCGTCGTCCATCCGGCCGTTCGAGCCGAGACCCTTGCCAAGACCGCACAGAACCTTCTCGTTGAAGAGAACGGTCGGTGCCCTGGTCAGGCCTTCGTAAATCACCACGCGAACCGAGTTCGAGCCAATGTCGATGACGGAAACAGGGGCGATGCCAGGCAGGCGCCCTTGAGCTTCAGATCGTACCATGCTGCCTATTTCTTGACTGTTCTTGCCGGCTACTTTTTGCGTCCGGACATGACGCCGGCAATCAGTTTCGGAGCGCTGGATTTCAGGGCTTCACCACGCCCCGAGAGGCTAGGATTGGTCATGAAATAATGCTGCGCGTTGAACGGTTCTTCACCCTTGCGCACTTCCATGCGCCTTGACGTACCGTCCGCCAATATCTCGTAGCTCTGTTGATTGTCAATGAGATTGCCCAGCATGATCTGTGAAAGAACCTGCTCGTGCACGGTCGGATTGAGCAGCGGCACCAGCGTTTCGACGCGGCGATCGAGGTTTCGGGGCATCATGTCGGCGGACCCGATGTAGAGCAGAGCCTTGTCCGAAGGCAGGCCGTAACCGTTGCCGAAGCAGAAGATGCGGCTGTGTTCGAGGAAGCGCCCGACGATCGATTTGACGCGGATATTGTCGGAAAGACCCGGCACCTGCGGGCGCAGGCAGCAGATGCCGCGGATGACCAGATCGATTTCGACGCCGGCGCGGCTGGCGCGATAAAGCGCGTCGATAATCTCCGGATCGACCAGTGAATTCATCTTCATCCAGATCGCGGCCGGAGCTCCCGCCTTCGCGTGCGCGATCTCTTCCTCGATGTGTTTGAGAATGCGCGGTCGCAGCGTGTAGGGCGACATGGCGATCGTGGTGCTTTCCTTCGGCTCGCCGTAACCGGTGATAAAGTTGAAGATATTCGCCATGTCGTGGGCGATCTTCGGGTTGCAGGTGAAGAAGGAAAGGTCCGTGTAGATCTTTGCGGTGATGGGATGGTAGTTGCCGGTACCAAGGTGGCAATAAGTTCTCAGCTTGCCGTCCTCACGGCGCACCACCATCGACATCTTCGAATGTGTCTTGAGCTCGATAAAGCCGAAAACGACCTGCACGCCGGCGCGTTCCAGGTCTCGCGCCCAGCGGATGTTGGCCTCTTCGTCGAAGCGTGCCTTCAACTCGACCAGCGCCGTGACCGACTTGCCGGCCTCGGCCGCATCGATCAGGGCTCGGACGATGGGGCTGTCGTTGGAGGTTCTGTAGAGGGTCTGCTTGATGGCGAGGACGTCGGGGTCACGGGCTGCCTGAAGAAGAAACTGCACCACAACGTCGAAACTCTCGTACGGGTGGTGGACCACCATGTCCTTTTCGCGGATGGCGGCGAGGCAGTCTCCGGCGTGTTCGCGGACGCGTTCGGGAAATCGGGCGTTGTAGCTTTCGAACCGCAGATCGTCGCGCGGCGCCTTGGTGATTTCCGACAGCGTGTTAAGTGCCAGAAGACCCGGCAAGACCGCGACGCGGTTGTCCGGAACCCCGAGTTCCTGCACCACGAACTGGCGCAGTTCCGCCGGCATTTCCGAATCGGTCTCGATGCGGATGACCTTGCCGCGACGGCGGCGCTTGAGCGCCGTCTCGAAGAAGCGGACCAAATCCTCGGCTTCTTCCTCGACTTCGAGATCGCTGTCGCGGATGATGCGGAACGTACCGCCGCCCTTGACCTCGTAACCGGGGAAAAGCCGGTCGGTAAACATGGCGACCGCATCTTCGAGCGTGATGTAGCGGATCGTGTTTGCGTCGTCGGGCAGACGGATGAAGCGGTCAAGCGTCGTCGGCAGGCGCAGAAGACCCGTCATCGGCTCCTTGCCGTTCAGGCTGTGCAATTGCAGCCCCATCGAGAAGCCAAGATTGGGGATGAACGGGAACGGATGCGCCGGATCGATCGAAAGCGGTGTCAGGATCGGGAACAGCTCGTCGTCGAACGTCCCGGACAGCCAGTTACGGTCTTCGTCCGAAAGTGCTGCCGGACGGACGATCAGAATCTCTTCCTGCGCCAGATACTGCTGTAACACGGCGAGCGAGGCCTGCTGCTCCATCTGCAGATTGTCGATTTCCTGCAGGATCGCATCCAGCTGTTCTGCCGGCGTCTTGCCATCGGGGCTCTTGATGACGATGCCCTGGCGGACCTGCCCCTCAAGACCGGCAACGCGCACCATGAAGAATTCGTCGAGGTTTGCAGCCGAGATCGACAGGAAGCGGATGCGCTCCAGAAGCGGATGCGACGCGTTCAGCGTTTCCTCGAGAACGCGGCGGTTGAACTGCAGCCAGGAAAACTCGCGGTTGATGAACCGCTCGGGGCTGGAAAGCAGCGCCTCACCCATATCCACCGCTTCGTCCCTGCTGGCTGCCTCGCCCTTTTTGGGCTGCTCAATCTCGGTCGTCATCGATTCCATCTTCATCCATCCCAGAGCCAGCCCCATAACCGGTATGCGTGGGGCCGTGCGATACGTTTGACGACGCGACCGTCATAGTCAATTGCCGGCGCAGACGTTGCTAATCATTCGGTACGGCACTGCCGAAATCCTTGAGGACTTCGGTTGCCAGAGGACGGGTGATCCGGGTCCCGCGCGCCAATGCCAACCGGTCAAGCCGGTCGACGATGGTCTGCGCAGCGCCCAGGGATCGCTCCATCCTGGTGACGATGTAACTGAGAAGTTTGTCATCAATATAAAGCTGACGGTCGGCAAACAGTTTTACCATGACCTGCGCCAGCAATTCCTCATCGGGCTCGCCGATTTCCACCACGGTCGCAGCCTTCAGCCGTGATTTGAGGTCTGGCAGCGTCACGGACCAGGACATCGGCCATAGACGCGATGTCATCAACAAAGTGCGGCCATTCTGGCGCACGGCATTGATGACGTGGAAAAGCGTCGTCTCGTCGAAGTCGCGCCGATCGGCGTCCTCAAACAGCACCGGGCCGTCCGCTGCGACAGTTGCTGCATTCGAACCCGAGATCGGCTGGATCTCGGCAGCCCCTGCCCGCTCCCGCCAAATCTGGGCGAGATGCGATTTTCCGGAACCGATCGGGCCGGCGAGGATGACAACGGGCGATGGCCAAGCCGGCCATTCATCGACGATCGAGACCGCGGCGGCCAGCCGTTCGGAGACCAGGAGATCATCCCGGCTCTGCGCGGAATCATGGGTGAATTGCAGCGGAAGCTGTTCGCTTCTGCGCTGGTCGCGTTCGCTCGATCCGGTCATTCGCTTTTCAGATGTCTTTCTGGTCGCTCTTGGGAGCATCGAGACGCTGCATGCCGGTATTTTCATTGACCACGGCCTGTGGCGCCCCTTCCCACGGCAGATCTACCGATCGGCCGTAATAGAGATCGCTGTCAAGATACCTTGAGATCGCGAAGCGGACAAGCACGCCGACGACTGCCGCAGCGGGCACGGCCAGAAGAAGACCGACAAAGCCGAACATGGCACCGAAGGCAAACAGCGCAAACATCAGCCAGACCGGATGCAGACCGACGCTTTCGCCGACCAGCTTCGGCTGCAGGATATTGCCTTCCAGGAACTGGCCGGAGAAGAACACGGCAGCGACCGCCATGATCCACAGATAGTCCGGCCAGAACTGTACGAGCGCCACACCGATCGCCATGATCAGCCCGATCATCGAACCGATATAGGGAATGAACGAGATCATGCCGGCGACGAAGCCGATCAGCAGGCCGAAATTCAGGCCCACCAGCGACAGACCGACTGCATAGTAGATGCCGAGGATGAGGCAGAGCGATCCCTGCCCGCGAATAAAGCCGGCGACGGATCCATCCATGTCGCGGGCGATATCGCGCACCGTCTGGACCTGATCGCGCGGGATCCAGCTATCGACCTTCGATACCATCCGGTCCCAGTCCAGCAGCAGATAGAAGGCGACGACCGGGGTAACGATCAGAAGCGACACGACGTCGACGATCGCCTTGCCGGAGTTCCAGATCTGCGCGAACAGGGTACCGATGAAACCGGCGCCCTGGCTCAGCACTTCGGAGAAATTCTGTTTGACGGTCTCGATCTGGCTGGAGACCCAGCTCGGCAGGAACGAGTTCTCCGGGTTCGAAATGATCTGCTGCAACTGGGTGATGTAACCCGGCAACGCGGCGGCGAACTGGGTGAACTGCGTGACGATGATCGGGATGACCAGCATCAGCGACAGGGCAAACACGGTGACGAACGAGACCAGGATCAGCACGGAAGCCATCATCCGGCTCAGTCCGCGGCGCTGCAGCCAGTCTGCGACGGGATCGAGGAAATAGGCGAGCGCCATGCCCGCAACGAAGGGCAGAAGGATGGAGCTGAAAAACCACAGGAACAGCGCAAAGATGAAAAGAACGGCTGCCCAGAAGAAGACATGGCGGCGAAGGCTCGCTCCGCTGATATGATAGGGCATCTTTACGTCCTTTTTGCACTGCATTCCCGGTATCACGCATATGAGCCCGGACCGGGTAAGGTCAAGATCGGCATCGACTTCGCCGCGTCGGCCGACGGTCTGGCCTGTGAAAAGCCTTGAAAACCCACGCTTCTGCTTGCATCCTCCGCCATGTCATGCAATGGCGGGCCGGAGATTTTTGCGCAGCCGCTGCACGCCGAAAGGTCTCGATCTTCGGTTCGCGCGGCATGTCCCAACGGAGAATTACGATGAGCGAGACGGGCAAGAACGGTCTCACCTATAGCGATGCCGGTGTCGATATCGACGCGGGCAACCTGATGGTCGAGAAGATCAAGCCGGCGGTACGCTCAACCCGCCGTCCCGGCGCGGATGGCGAAATCGGCGGCTTCGGCGGCCTGTT
This sequence comes from Neorhizobium sp. AL 9.2.2, assembly GCF_013317225.1. Lineage (NCBI taxonomy): Bacteria > Pseudomonadati > Pseudomonadota > Alphaproteobacteria > Hyphomicrobiales > Rhizobiaceae > Neorhizobium > Neorhizobium sp. AL 9.2.2. The sequence continues at coordinate 1,179,105 of NZ_JAALXU010000001.1, read as the reverse complement.
CGACCTGAAAGCTGCAGGCTTTACCGATCCGATCCTGGTGGCCGCCAATGACGGCGTCGGCACCAAGCTGAAAATCGCGATCGACGCCAATTTCCACGACACCGTCGGCATCGATCTCGTCGCCATGTGCGTCAACGATCTCGTCGTGCAGGGCGCAGAACCGCTGCTGTTCCTTGATTACTTCGCCACCGGCAAGCTTGATCCGGACCAGGGCGCTGCCATCGTCAAGGGGATCGCGGCGGGCTGCGTGGATGCAGGCTGCGCGCTGATCGGCGGCGAGACGGCGGAAATGCCGGGCATGTATTCCGATGGCGACTACGATCTTGCCGGCTTTGCCGTGGGTGCAGCCGAACGCGGCCAGCTTCTGCCGGTCGGCGATCTGGCCGCCGGCGACGTCATTCTCGGCCTCACCTCGTCGGGCGTGCATTCCAACGGTTTCTCGCTGGTGCGCAAGATCGTCTCCATCTCGGGCCTCGGCTGGGACGCGCCTGCCCCATTCTTCGACGGCAAGTCGCTCGGCGAAGCGCTGCTGACGCCGACCCGCATCTACGTGAAGCCGCTGTTGAAGGCGATCCGCGAAACCGGGGCCCTGAAGGCGCTCGCCCACATCACCGGCGGCGGCTTTCCGGAAAACATTCCGCGCGTGCTGCCGAAGAACCTGGCGGCCGAAGTCGATCTCGACTCGATCCCCGTGCCGCCCGTGTTTTCGTGGCTGGCAAAGACCGGCGGCGTCGAGCCGAAGGAAATGCTGCGGACCTTCAACTGCGGCATCGGCATGATCGTCGTCGTATCGGCCGAAAACGCGCAGACGGTGACCGATGTGCTGACCCGCGAAGGTGAAATCGTCGTCCCTCTCGGCCGCATGATCGACCGTGCGGAAGGCGACGCCGGCGTCGTCTACAAGGGCACGCTCGGTCTATGAGCGACGCACTCGCCAGCGTGCAGAAGAAGCGCGTCGTCGTGTTCATTTCCGGCGGCGGCTCCAACATGCTGTCGCTGGCGGATGCCTGTGAAGACCCAGGCTTCCCGGCCGAGATCGTTGCCGTCATATCCGACAAACCGCAGGCCGGGGGGCTTGCAAAGGCTGAAGCGCGCGGCATCCAGACACTTGCCTTCGAGCGCAAGTCCTATGCCGGCAAGGCCGAGCACGAGGCCGCGATCCTAGAGGCACTGGCGGAAATAGCGCCTGACATCATCTGCCTTGCGGGTTACATGCGGCTGATTTCGGGGGACTTCATTTCCCGCTACGAGGGCCGGATACTCAATATACACCCGTCGATCCTGCCGCTCTTCCCAGGCCTGCACACGCATCAGCGGGCGCTCGATGCCGGGATGAAGGTTGCCGGGTGCACGGTTCATTTCGTGACCGAGGGCATGGATGAAGGCCCGATCGTGGCCCAGGCCTGCGTTCCCATTCAGAACGGCGATACGCCTGACACTGTGGCTGCGCGGGTACTGACCGTCGAGCACCAGATCTATCCGGAAGCACTCGCGCTTCTGGCGACCGGCGGCGTCAGCTTACGCGCCGGCAGGGCAGAGTTTTAATCACAGCGTTCGTGTACATCTTGGCCGCACGCCGGACATAACCATCCGGCGTGCGGCCATTCGTGTTAGCTGCGCAGGAACGCCATCAGGTCATCCGTCAGCTGCTGCTTGTTCGAGGCGAACAGTCCGTGAGGCGCGCCGTCGTATTCGATCAGCGTCGCGCCGGGGATTGCGGCGGCGGCGGCACGGCCGGACGTTTCGATCGGCACGGTCTGGTCACCTGTTCCGTGGATGATCAGCGTCGGCACCTTGAAGCTCGGTAGGTCCGGACGGAAGTCCGTCGAGGAGAAGGCCTTGGCGCAAGCAAGCGTTGGCCGCAGACCCGCCATCATCGTCTGCTGGAACGACCAGTCGAGCACGGCCTCACTCACCGATCCGGTGAACACGCCGACGCCGTAAAAGCTCTTCAGGAAGCCCTGGAAGAAATTCGCCCGGTCTTCCTTCATGCCGGCCGTCATTTCGTCGAACACCGACTGCGGCACACCATCAGGGTTGTCGGACGTCTGCGTCATGTAGGGCACGACCGAGGCGATCAGCGCGGCCTTGGAGACGCCCTTGCCGCCGTGGCGCGACATGTAGCGGGCAACCTCGCCACCGCCCATGGAAAAGCCGAACAGCGCGGCATCCTTAGCGCCGGTCGCTTCGATGACATCGGCGAGATCATCGGCCAGCGTATCGTACTCGTACCCGTCCCACGGCTGCTCTGAGCGGCCGAACCCGCGTCGGTCATAGGAGATGGCGCGGAAACCGGCGTCAGCCGCCACCACCGCGAAATCGTCCCAGGTGTCCGATGTCAGCGGCCAACCGTGCATCATGATGACGGGACGGCCGGTCTTCGGACCCCAGTCCTTGACATAAAGCTGCGTTCCGTCGCGGGTGGTGATCATGGTCATCTTTGCATCCCTTCTTCTGGCAATGGAACCAGTCTAACGGGAGGTCTCTGGCAATTGTTCCCCGACATGGAAGCGATGCATCCCTCCCAACGACCAGCCATTTGACGACCGGCTTGGCGCGGACTACCTTGGATTGAACCGGAGGTGTGAGATGACGATCACGGTCAAGCTGGGTGATGCGAAAACCGAACTTTCCGAGCTCCTGCCCCTCGTCGAAGCCGGCCAGGAGGTGGTGATTGCGCGTGGCGAAACACCCGTCGCGCGGCTCAGCCCGATCGCGGCCACGCCCGGTATGAATGCTGAGTTCACCGAAGAACAACTCGCGCGGCGGCGGGCAGTGATCGAAGACATCATCGCTTTCCGCGACAGGATGCCGTCGGCAACTGCCGAGGAAATCGTTGAGTGGAAAAAGGAAGGTCGCCGATAGTGACGGCATTCGTTGCAGACGCATCCGTGGTTTGCAGCTGGATCCTTCCAGACGAACGTCATCCAATCGCAGATGCAGCCTTTGCTCGCCTGCAGACTTCCGAGGCAATCGCGCCACAACTGCTCTGGTACGAAGTGCGGAACGTGCTGATGGTCGCATACAGGCGTCAGCGCATCTCGTTCGACCTCGTCCTCGAAGGCTTGGCGAAGCTGCGCAAGCTCAACATATCGACGGTCGCTGTCGAGGATGACGGCGTTATTCTCGACCTTGCGACACGGTACCAGCTATCCGCCTACGACGCCGCCTATCTTGCGCTGTCGCTCGAGGAAAACCTCGAACTCGCAACGCTCGACAAGCAGTTGATCGCGGCAGCCCCGTCGGCCGGGTGCAGCCTCGTGCGGGCCTAAAGCGCCGCCCGGTTAAGCACGGCCCACTGCAGCAGCATGATTGTCTTGGCATCGATGATCTCGCCGTCGGTGATCATCGTGACGGCCTTGTCGAGCGGAAGCTCAAGCACTTCTATATCCTCGTGCTCGTCGGCGAGCCCGCCACCCTCGTTGATCCGGTCGGAAAGATCGATCGAGGCGTGGAAGAAGTGGATGACCTCGGTCACGGAGCCCGGCGACGTCAGTGCCTTGAAGACGAAACGCACGTCGCGGATCCGGTAGCCGGTCTCCTCCATCGCCTCGCGGCGGATCGCGTCTTCGGCGTCTTCGCCATCAAGAAGGCCGGCCGGGACCTCGATCATGAAGGACGGCTCGCCGATGAGATGCGCGGGCAGCCGGAACTGTTTGACGAGGACGACGATATCGCGTTCGCGGTCATGTAGCAGGATGCAGGCGGCCGGCGTGCGATGGAAAACCTCGCGCTTGATCCGCTGCGTCTCGCCGTTGCGATCGGTATAGTCGAGTTGATAATCGGAAAGCCGCGTCCAGCCCTGCGACAGCGTCGTATCGCTGACGATCTTCACCCGGTCATTCACGTCGCTCATGCGATTTCCCTGCGTAGCCAGACCTTGTTGTCGTGCACGGCAGCACCTCCGAAAGGCGCCACCGGGTCGGCGCCGGTGAGGACGTTGATGCCCTCGCCGTCGAGATGCGCGTCGTTGGGCCACAGTCCTTCGGCGATCAGCACTCCCGGTTTCGCGCCGGCCACGAGTCTCGCATGCAGACGGATCTCGCCCCGACGGTTGCCGAGCGTGACTATATCGCCGTCAACGATGTCGAGACGTGCGGCGTCCGTCGGATCGATCATCACGTCCGGCCGCCCTTCCTTCTCCACCGAGCTTTTGGTCTCGGCAAAGGATGAATTGAGGAAGCTGCGCGACGGCGAGGTCGCGAGGCGGAACGGATGCTCGGCGTCGGCCGTCTCGATCACGTCGACCTGGTCCGGAAAACGTGGCAACTGCCCATGCGGCCCGAGCGGACCGACGCTATCGGGCGTCCGGTCCGGCGATGGGCCATTGATCCAGTCGGGGCTGAAGCGGAATTTGCCGTCCGGATAGCCGAAGCCGTTGATGTAATGCGCAGTGTCGAAATCCGGTTGCGCATCGATCCACTTGTCGGCCTTCAGCGCGTCATAGGATCCCCAACCGCTGGCGCTCAGGATACGGTCGATATGGGTGCGCTCATCCATGCCGAAGCCGGCAAACCCGTCGACGCCGAGACGCTTTGCCACTTCCTCGATGACGAAAAGGTTGGTGCGCACCGTTGCCGGTGGTTCGACCAGTTTCGGGCCGAGCAGGATATGTTGATGCCCGCCGCCGCGATAAAGGTCGTCATGCTCGAGGAACATGGTCGCGGGCAGAACGATATCGGCGACCTTGGCCGTATCGGTCATGAACTGCTCGTGGACGGCGGTGAAAAGATCGTCGCGCAGAAAGCCTTCGCGCACGAGGCGCTGTTCCGGCGCAACGTTCATCGGGTTGGTGTTCTGGATCAGCAGCGCCGTTACCGGTCCGCGATGACGCAGCGCTTCCGCGTCCCCGGTCAGAACGCGGCCGATCTGCGACTGGTCAAGCATGCGGATGTCCGGATCCTTGTAGGCCGTGCCCATCAGCTCGGCTTTGTTGAACCGGTAGATCTCGCCGTTGTTGTGGAAGGCGCCGCCGCCTTCGTGTCGCCAGGAGCCGAGCACGGTCGAGATCGACAGCGCCGCGTGCATCGCCGCCGTACCGTTGCGCTGACGGGAAAACCCATAGCCCAAACGGAAGAAACTCTTCGCAGTGGTGCCGACAAGCCTGGCGAATCCTTCGATTTCCTCGACGGTGAGGCCCGTGATCGCCGACGCCCATTCCGGCGTGCGGCTTCTCAGATGCGCTTCGAGGCCTGCCGGATCATCGGCATATTTCGCCATATAGGCGCGGTCGGCATAGCCGTCGCGGAAGGCGACATGCATCACGGCGCAGGCGAGTGCTGCATCGGTGCCGGGGCGCAGCACCAGCTTGACGTCGGCCTGTTTCATTGTCGGATTGTCGTAGATGTCGATGACGACGATCTTGGCGCCGCGCTGTTTGCGGGCCTTGATCGCATGGGTCATCACATTGACCTGGGTGGAGACCGCATTGGTTCCCCAGATCACGACGCAATCGGATTTTGCGATCTCGCGCGGATCGGGGCCGCGCAGGGCGCCGGTGCCCATCACATAACCGGTCCAGGCCATGTTGGTGCAGATCGTCCCCATGAAGCCGGAATATTTCTTGGCATGGCGAAGGCGCTCGATCGAATCGCGCTGCACCTGCCCCATCGTTCCAGCGTAGAAATAGGGCCACACCGCTTCGGACCCGTGCTTCGCTTCGGCCTTGACGAAAGCGTCGGCGATCTCGTCGAGCGCGGCTTCCCAGGAGATCTCCTGCCAGAGCCCTTCGCCCTTGGCACCCATGCGGCGCTGTGGCACCATCAGGCGGCCGGGATGATAGATGCGTTCGGTATAGCGCGCGACCTTGGCGCAGATGACGCCGGCCGTGTAGCTGTTGTCGGACGAGCCGCGGACACGACCGATCCTGCCATCCGCAGTCAGATCGACATCCAGCGCACAGGCGCTCGGACAGTCATGCGGACAGACGGTATGGCCGACGGAATTGTGACCGACGACGGGGCTTTCGGGAATGGGGGTCGCAACGTTCATGGCTTTTCTATATGGCATGGCGACGGATGCAAAAAGCGCCATTTGCAGTGCATCAATTTTATTCAAGCGAGACACAAGCTGAGATGAACTATCGGCACATCTACCACGCAGGCAATTTCGCCGACGTCCTCAAGCACGTCGTTCTTTCGCGGCTTGTTCTCTATGCGCAGAACAAGGACAAGGCGTTCCGCTTCCTCGATACGCATGCGGGCATCGGGCTTTACGACTTATCCTCCGAAGAAGCGCAGAAGACCGGCGAATGGCTCGACGGCATCGGCAAGCTGGTCGATGCGGAGTTTTCTCCCGAAGTGGCCGAAATCCTTGCGCCCTATCTGGGCGCCGTGAAGGAACTGAACCCGAAGGGTGGCGTCAAGTTCTATCCCGGCTCACCGAAACTCGCCCGCATGCTGTTTCGCCCGCAGGACCGTCTCTCGGCAATGGAGCTGCATCCGGAAGACTTTGCCCGCCTGTCGCGCCTGTTCGAAGGCGACTACCAGGCACGTGTGACCGAACTCGACGGCTGGCTGGCGCTCGGCGCGCATCTGCCGCCGAAGGAAAAGCGCGGCATCGTGCTGATCGATCCGCCCTTCGAGGAGGAAGGCGAGTACGACCGGATGGTCAAGGGTCTCGCCAATGCCTATCGCAAGTTCTCCGGCGGCACCTATTGCCTCTGGTACCCGATGAAGAAGGGCGCACCGATCAAGGATTTTCACGAGCAGCTGAACGCGCTGGATATCCCCAAAATGCTCTGCGTCGAGCTGACCGTGAAAAGCGACCGGGATCTAGCCGGCCTGAACGGCTCGGGCCTCGTCATCGTCAACCCGCCTTTCACGCTCAAGGATGAGCTGCATACGATCCTGCCCCCGATAAAGACGGCGCTGGCACAGGATCGTTACGCCTCGCAGCGATGCTTCTGGATAAGAGGTGAACACACCGACGCCGAGGCTTGACCCGTCGGCGCATCCCTTTCATGGTGCGGCGCGACTGGAGGCCGCCCACCATGAAACGCTTGTTCGCCGCCCTTGCAGGCCTCGTCGTCCTTCTCGCCTTCACTACTGCGTCGACGGCGCAGGAGCGGCAGCGCAACCGGGGTCAGCAAGGCTCCGAGGACCGTGCGGGCGCTTTCGATTTCTACGTCCTCTCTCTGTCCTGGTCGCCAACCTTCTGCGCATCCGATGACGGAGGCCGCAACCGGCAGCAATGCGGCACCGACAAGCGTTTCCGCTTCGTCGTACACGGGCTCTGGCCGCAATACGAAACCGGCTTCCCGGATTTCTGCCGCTCGTCGGAACCCGATCGCGTGCCGCGCCAGCTTGGTGAAAAGCTGTTCGACATCATGCCGTCGATGGGTCTGATCGGTCACCAGTGGCGCAAGCATGGAAGCTGCACCGGCCTCGACCAGCCAACCTATTTCGACACTGTCCGCAAGGCTTTTGAGCACGTCAAACTTCCGGCGGACCTTGCTGGCGGGCAAAGCCCGCTCAAGCTTTCCCCTGATGCCATCGAGCAGGCCTTCATGTCCGCCAACCCGGGTCTTTCCCGCCGCGGTATCGCTGCGAGCTGCGAAGGTGAAAAGCTCGATGAAATTCGTATCTGCCTTAGCAAGGATCTACAGTTTCGCGATTGCGCGGAGGTCGACCGCCGCGGCTGCCGGATTGGCCAGATTACGCTTCCTCCGGCCCGCTGACATCCGCTTGCCCAAGATGACACCAGCGGCCCTCGATATCAGAACAAGGACATACCGATGAAGATCCTCCACTCCCCGGCCTCGCCCTACTCCGTCAAGGTTCGCATGGCCGCCCGCCATCTCGGTCTCGACGTGACCGAAGAAAAGACCGACACGAATGCGGCGCCTCCCGAACTCATCGACAACAATCCGCTCGGGAAGATCCCGGTTCTGATCCGCAAGAACGAGCCGCCGGTCTATGACAGCGTCGCGATCATGCACTTCCTCGATCGTCACTCCGGCGGCAAGCTTTACCCGAAGAAGGACGTGAAGCGGACCGAGGCGGAAGTGCTCGAAGCGCTCTGCGACGGCATTACCGATAGCCTTCTCGCGATCGTCTACGAGCGTCGCTCGCGCGAGGAGGAAAAGGTCCACCAGCCCTGGATCGACAAGCAGTGGGACAAGGTGGTGCGCGGGCTGGACTATCTGGAAAAGAACCTGCCGAAGACCGGCAAGAAGCTGCATGGTGGCCATTTCGCGCTTGCCGCTATGATCGGTTATCTCGACCTGCGCTTTAACGGCCAGTGGGCCGAAGGTCGTCCGGAACTCGCCTCCTGGCCTGACACGTTCTCCAAGCGCTTTCCGGCCTATATGGAAATGAAGCCCTACGCCTGAACCGAATGAGATCCGCGGCCGCCCTAGAACTCTTGGGTTGCCGCGGATCCTGGCACAACCTGCCGGTCGTTCGAGACCTTCTCCCATTTGCACAAGCAATTGAAACGCTTGCCCTCCGGTTTTCCTCCGCTACTATGACGAGAACGGCGGGAGGCCGTTTGAAGCAATTCGGAGGAATTTCATGAAGCGATCAGCGTTGACGCGGCGAACCGCCCTGCGCCTTTCCGTAGCCCTTGCAGGCTCGGCTCTGTCCCTGATGTCACTAGCACTTTCAGCCACCGGGGCTGCGGCCCAGTCGTTTCCCGACCAGACGATCACCCTCGTCGTGCCGTTTGCAGCCGGCGGATCGACGGATGTTGTCGGTCGAGTCGTGGCGCAGAAGATGGGCGATATCCTCGGCCAGCAGATCGTGGTTGAAAACGTCGCCGGAGCCGGCGGCAATCTCGGCGCCGACCGCGTCGCGCGTGCGGAGCCGGACGGTTACACGATCCTGATGGGCACGGTTGCGACCCACGCGCTCAACCCGCTGATCCTCAAGCAGAAGCCCTACGACCCCGAGAAGGATTTTGCGCCTGTCTCGCTACTGGTCATCGTGCCGAACGTTCTGGTCATCAATCCGAAACTGCCGGTCAACACGGTGGCGGAACTGGTGGAGCTCCTCAAGAAGGAGCCGGAGAAGTATTCTTACGCGTCGTCGGGCAACGGCACGCCCCTGCATCTCTCGGGCGAATTGTTCAAGGCGATGACCGGCGTCAAGATGGAGCATGTTCCTTACAAGGGCGCGGGTCCTGCCCTCAACGACCTGATCGGCAACCAGATCTCGATCATGTTCGACAACCTGCCCTCCTCGTCTCCGCATATCAAGGCGGGAACTCTGAAGGCACTGGGCGTCACCACTGCCGAGCGGGCAGCTTCGTTCCCGGACGTGCCGACGATTGCCGAGACGGTACCGGGTTACGAGACCTACACCTGGAACGCCCTGTTCGCACCGGCCGGCACGCCGCCTGAAGTGGTCGCAAAACTGAACGACGCCGCCAACAAGGCGCTACAGGACCCGGCAGTTGTCGCGAGGATGAAGGATTTCAGCGCCAAGATCGTCGGTTCCACCCCGGAGGAACTCGGTAAACACGTGACAGCCGAACTCGCAAAATGGACCCCGGTCGTCAAGAACGCCAATATCCAGATGGACTGACCGTTATACCGACCGAAAACCACGCATGAAAAAAGCCCGTTGGTGACAACGGGCTTTTAGATGAGAAGCCGGGAAACGCTCCCGGCTTTTTGTTGTTCTTATTAGAACTTTACGCCGATACCGACCTTAACGCTGTGGTCGTCGAAGCCCTTGGAGACGTTGCCGCTGTCGAGGCTGTAGTCCTTGGCTGCGAAGTCCGTGTAGCGATATTCGATACGGGTCGTGATGTTGCTGGTGACGAATGCTTCAGCACCGACGCCGACCGTGTAACCAACGGATGTCTTGTCGTCAGACGACGTTGCATCCTTGAGTTCGTTGTTCTGCAGCGCGACACCAGCCGTACCGTAGATCAGGAAGGGGTTGAGGTCGTAACCGACGCGGCCGCGGACCGAACCGTCCCAGCCAGCTTCGCCACGATACCCGCCGGACGTTCTGCCGTCCTGGCCGTTGTAGCCGACGTCAGCTTCGATACCGTACACAACCTGGCCGCTCTGCCAGTTGTAACCGGTGTAAGCACCGCCGCCTGCACCCTTGGCATTGTAGTCGCCACCGCCGAAACGGCCCCAGTCGTAGGAACCGGTGGCGCCGAGGTAGAAGCCCTGCCACGTAGCGGCCGGTGCGACTTCTTCAACAGCCATAGGAGCTGCAGGGATCTGGTCGACGGCGTCAGCAGCGCTGGCCGAGGAAATTGCAATAAAGCTGGCAGCCGAGGCCATCAGAGTCGCGACGAGAATACGCATACCTTTTTCTCCGTTTGGCGCATCGGCTCAAAAACCACTTCGGGTTTCGGAAGGTCCGACACGAGTATTCCTAATTGCTACAACGTCCCTGCGCACCCTTTCGGGTATCGGCGCTGTAGGCTGCCGGGCAAGTGTCACATCAACAGAGTTGACGACAGCTTTGTTCCCTGCTGGCTGAGGACGAATTTGGGGGGCAATTGAGGAATTGAAAGAGCCGAAATGTGAATTGTTTGTGGCAGCTAGACGGCTAAATTTCGATGTTGCTTCATCGCCACAGGTATATCGTTAAGGATAATGAGACGTTAATCGCACTATAGAGCATTTTACATTTCTTGATCGTTTCTTAACATTGCGAACAAACGCTGTCAAACAGCCTCGATACATATCACGACTCCGAGAGGCGCGAGATTTAGCCTCCTTTATTCGAGTTTAACTCAAATTTAGACGAGCAACGCATCAACGCCATCACAGCATCCTGCAGAACTCCTACTTGCAAATCGTCATTTCCGGTCGAAACGAGGCCGAATTCCTGCCGTATTCGCTTCCAGGACCCCGCGAGCACGTTTGCTGAGAGAGAAATGCAGGCGTGGTGGCACGCTTCCAAAGCTGCCGGCAAAACACTATCTGTTGGCGAACAGCTTCAGCCCCGAGTCGCCGATTTCTTCGGGTTGGATGATCACAAAGACGAGATGAGCCCGCAGAAATAGTCGTCTGAACTGATTCTGCCGGCGGAGACATGCGATGAACGCGAAGAATGTGCCCGATGGCGGCGTTCTTTATGACGGAAACGAAGAAGACGACGACGATGCCCTGGCACCGGAAGCGGTCGCTGCGGCTATCACCACGTCCATCGACTGGAACGAGGCTGTCCGCCACGACACGGGCCTCAAGGGCGCCGACCTGATCGCCGAGTTCGTCAAGCACCTTCCGAACGCGCCGGGCGTCTACCGGATGTTCAACGAGGCCGGCGATGTGATGTATGTCGGCAAGGCGAAGAGCCTCAAGAAACGTGTCAGCAATTATGCGCAGGGCCGACTGCATTCCAACCGCCTCACCCGCATGGTGCGCGAAACCACGCATATGGAATTCGTCACGACGCGGACGGAGACCGAGGCGCTGCTGCTTGAAGCGAACCTCATCAAGCGGCTACGTCCGCGGTTCAACGTTCTGCTGCGCGACGACAAGTCGTTTCCATACATTCTCATCAGCGGCGATCACCGTGCCCCTGCCCTGATGAAACACAGAGGCGCCCGCGCCCGCAAAGGCCAGTATTTCGGACCGTTCGCATCGGCCTCTGCCGTCGGCCGCACGATCAACTCGCTACAGCGTGCGTTCCTGCTGCGCACCTGCACAGACAGCGTGTTCGAGAGCCGCACGCGTCCCTGTCTTCTGTATCAGATCAAACGCTGTTCCGGCCCCTGCACCCATGAAGTCAGCGACGAGGGCTATGCCGAGCTCGTCAAGGAAGCCTCGGACTTTCTTTCGGGCCAGAGCCAGAACGTGAAGACCGTCATCGCCAGGCAGATGTCGGAAGCTTCCGAAGACATGGATTTCGAGCGCGCCGCAATCTATCGCGATCGGCTGGCAGCGCTCAGCCACGTCCAGAGCCACCAGGGCATCAATCCGGCCGGCGTCGAGGAAGCCGATATCTTCGCCATCCACCACGAAGGTGGGCTTACCTGCATCCAGGTGTTCTTCTTCCGCACCGGCCAGAACTGGGGCAACCGCGCCTATTTCCCGAAGGCCGATCCTCAGATGGCAGGAGCCGAGGTCCTCAACGCGTTTCTCGCGCAGTTCTATGACGACAAGCCGGTTCCCAAGCAGATTCTGCTGTCGGAAACGGTCGAGGAGCAGGAACTGCTGGCGCTCGCGTTTTCCGAAAAGGCGGGACACAAGGTCTCGATCCTGGTGCCGCAGCGTGGAGAAAAGCGCGATCTCGTCGATCACGTCGCTGCCAATGCGCGCGAAGCACATGGCCGCAAGCTGGCCGAAACATCGTCGCAGGCGCGCCTTCTCAAGGGTCTCGCCGAAACTTTCAGCCTGCCCTACCAGCCCCGGCGCATCGAGATCTACGATAACTCGCATATGATGGGCACCAATGCCGTCGGCGGCATGGTCGTCGCGGGTCCGGAAGGATTCGTGAAGGGCCAATACCGCAAGTTCAACATCAAATCGACCGACATTACCCCCGGCGACGACTTCGGCATGATGCGCGAGGTCATGACCCGGCGCTTCTCGCGACTGATCAAGGAAGAAGGCATTCCTGATCGCAGCATCTCGACGCCGAAACCCGTCGAGGCGACCAGCGACGATATCAACGATGCCGCGTTTCCGGCCTGGCCCGATGTCATCCTGATTGATGGCGGCCAGGGCCAGATGACGGCTGTGCGCACCATCCTCGACGAACTTGGCATCCGAGACGTGGTGACGGCGATCGGGGTGGCCAAAGGTGTCGACCGCGATGCCGGCCGCGAACGCTTCTTTGCCGACGGCCGCAGCGATTTTTCTCTGCCGCCACGCGATCCCGTCCTCTACTTCGTCCAGCGCATGCGCGACGAAGCGCACCGGTTCGCGATCGGCTCGCACCGGGCCCGGCGCAAAAAGGAGATGATCAAGAACCCGCTCGACGAAATCGCGGGCATCGGGCCGGGCCGAAAGCGCAAGCTGCTGCAGCATTTCGGCACCGCAAAGGCCGTGTCCCGCGCAGGTCTCAACGATCTGATGGCGGTCGAAGGAATTTCCGAAGCGGTGGCCAAACAGGTCTATAATCACTTCCACGAGAGCCGAAGTGGATGACGATGAACGACATGCATGGGTCATCAAAACAGCGTATGCATCTCAACCAACTGTAAAAAAGCCGCGAAAACTGTTGACGCTGGCGTCTCGAAACCTCAACTAGAGGCAACCCTCAAGCACAGGTCCATCATGGCTTCCCGCGCGTACAACATTCCCAATCTTCTGACCTATGCGCGCATCCTTGCCGTACCGGTGATCGTTCTGTGCTTCTTCATCGAAGGAAAGCTGGAAAGCTCGGATTTTGCCCGCTGGGCCGGATTCTGGATCTTCGTCGTGGCGTCGCTGACCGACTATCTGGATGGCTATCTTGCGAGGATCTGGAACCAGACGTCGAATATCGGCCGCATGCTGGATCCGATCGCCGACAAGCTTCTGGTTGCCGCCGTGCTTCTGCTGCTTGCTGCCGACCAGACGATTGCCGGCTGGTCGCTCTGGGCCGCGATCACGATCCTCTGCCGCGAAATTCTCGTCTCGGGCCTGCGTGAATATCTGGCGGCGCTCAAGGTCTCGGTGCCGGTGACCCGCATCGCCAAGTGGAAGACGACGATCCAGATGGTGTCGATCGCGTTCCTGCTGGCCGGACCTGCCGGCGACAAGTTCCTGCCGTTCACGACGCAGATCGGCATTGGCCTTCTCTGGGTCGCAGCGGCCCTCACCTTCTACAGCGGCTACGACTATTTCCGCGCCGGTCTCAAGCATCTCGTGGATGACGAGGGATGACAAAACTCGTCTATTTCGCCTGGGTGCGCGAGAGAATCGGCAAGACCGAGGAGGATCTCGACCTGCCGCCTGAGGTCGTTACCGCGCGTGATCTCCTTAATCACCTGAAGACACTCGGCGAGGAATACGAGAACGCGCTGCAATATCCCGAGGTCATTCGCGTCGCGATCGATCAGGAGCATGTGGAGCATTTCGAAAAGATCGCCGGAGCACGCGAGATCGGCATTTTCCCCCCAATGACAGGCGGGTAAACGGAAACCATTCTGATGACCATGCCCACGATCCGCGTCCAGACCGACGATTTCGATCTGCAGTCGGAGATCGATCTCCTCACTGCCGGCCGCATGGATATCGGCGCGGTGGTCAGCTTTAGCGGTCTTTGCCGCGACGAGCATGGAGCGCTTTCGGCGCTGGAGCTCGAGCATTATCCGGGCATGGCGGAAGCCGAGATGAACCGCATCGCCCTTCTTGCCATCGACCGCTTTTCGCTTCTCGGACTGACCGCCATCCACCGCTACGGCAAGATCGCGCCCGGCGCCAACATCGTCCTCGTCATCGCCGTCGCCTCGCATCGCCAGGCAGCCTTCGATGGCGCCAATTTCGTGATGGATTTTCTGAAGACATCTGCGCCGTTCTGGAAGAAGGAACATGCGGCCGACGGTTCGCCCCGGTCCTGGGTCGATGCGAAAGACGCCGACGATACCGCACGCGACCGTTGGCGCTGAGGTTTACAGGACCACCCTTTCCCGCCGGCTGATGACAAGAACCGCAACCAGCATCAGGCCGATGGCGAAATCCCGCCACAGGATCGGACCGTAACCGCTCCATAGCGTTTCAGCGAAGCCGATAGCGGCGGCACCGGCTGCCGACCGCAGCGGATGCGAATGGCCCCCGGCTGCAGCAATCAGGACGATCTTGATGCTGACCAACAACCCGGCGCCGAAGTCCATCGTTCCGTAATACGAGGTCGCCAACACGCCTGCGACGGAGGCGTACAGAGATGCTGCCGCGTAGGCGAGGACGAATACCAGACGGGAACTGATGCCGCAGAGTTGGGCCACAATCTTGTCGTCGGCCACCGCCCGCCAGATGCGCCCGAGGCTTGTATGATCAATTACCAGCCAGCCGGCCGCGATCATTGCCAGCATCAGGCCGGTATTAAGCAACTGGATCAGCGTCAGGGTTATTGCGAAACTGTGACCCGCCCAGAGCGGAACGGCACGGTTCAGAAACGGCGACAGCCAGATCTCCCGGGAGCCGGAGGCAAGCCGAGCGCCCTCCATCAGCACCAGCAGCACGCCCAGCGCGGCGACGATCGGCGCGTTGCGCGCATGCCTTTCGATCAACCGCAGGGTCAGCCCGCCGACCACGATCCCGGTCGCGACGCCGCCGACGATCGCCGCGCCCGCCCCCATCGCCAGTGCCGCCGGCAGGACAAGCCAGAACTCGTCCCAGCCGAGCTGCGCGAACAACACGTAGAGATGGCCGGAAAAAGCAAAGATGGCGCCATAGGCGATGTCTGCGCGCTTCGTCAGCGCAAAGCCGATCACGTAGCCGAAGGCAAGCGTTGCGTAGAGTACCGACAGCGGCACAGCATTCGCCAATTGCTGGAGCAGATAGGCCATCGGCAAACCCCAAAAGGATGACACGAATATAACTGGTAAACCGCGTTACACTAGTTATAATTCTGGGATGGATTTCACCTGGACCCCGCATCGTTTCGTCGGTGGCGCCTTGGCGCTCGATGTCGCCAACAGCGTCATACTGCGCATCGATCCGTCACGCCGCATTGATCGCTTCGCCTCTCCGCAGCAGATGGATGCCTTTCCCGAGGCGGCCGGAGAATTCTCGGCGGAGCGGGCGTTGTTTGGAGAAGTGACGCCAGTCGCCGCGGAAAGACGCGCCGATTTCCTCGTGCTTCGGGAAGCGATCGACCGGTATTTCCGTGCTCGAGCGGATGGCGAGGATGACCCGCACAAACTGGCCGATCTGCTTGGCGCGACGGCTGTGGCGTTGCGCGGAACCGGCACCGGCTCACTTGAGGCCGCCACCGCCCGCTCGGCCTTGCGGCTTCTCGGCGACGATCAGATTTCCCGCCTGAAGACCTGCGGCAATTGCGGCTGGCTGTTTATCGACCGAAGCCGCAACCGCAGCAGAAGCTGGTGCGACATGACCGTCTGCGGCAACCGCGTAAAGGCGAACCGCCACTATCGCCGCAGCCGCGATGGCGGACCTTCGGCTGGAGACGCAACATGAGGTGGAGGGCAGCGATATCAGCCGGGCTCTGCGTGATGGGCCTGATTGTGACTGGCTGCCAGCGACCGTCGGAAGGCGTGTATTTCGAACTGTCCGGCCGGATTTTCGTCTTCAACTACCGGGTGGCCACCGCTAACTACCTCGTTACGCTGCGAAGGGTCGCTGCCATCCCTAAGGAAAGCCGCGCCAGAGCGGAATTCGAAGATCCGCAGGGCGGACCGGCGCTTTTCACCGAAGAGAAAGTTCTCGATGTCGACGATGGGCTCACGCTTGCCAGCCCGTTCGTCCAGTGCGTCCGGAAGGACAGGCCCTACCGCGTGGCCATCACGCTGACAGGCGCGTCCGGCGAGGTGCTGCAGGTGATCGAAACCACCGTGACGTCGGATGTCGATCAGTCTGTGATACCGGCGGCACCGCTGGTCGTCGGCCCGGCCTACACACCCAACCCCGACATGTTCAAGGCCGATGGCTCGACCGACTTCTCCGGGCGAACCGGCTGCCCGGCGACTCCATGACCTTGCCGCAAACACCAAAAAAGGCCGGAGCGAATGCCCCGGCCTTTTTTAGATCGAACCGATCCGTCAGCAATCAGCCGACGATTTCGGTTTCGGCGAACCAGTAAGCGATTTCCTGGGCAGCGGTTTCCGGAGCATCCGAACCGTGAACCGAATTTTCGCCGATCGACAGGGCGAACTGCTTGCGGATCGTGCCCTCGTCGGCGTTGGCCGGGTTGGTCGCGCCCATGATTTCGCGGTTCTTCAGGATGGCGCCTTCGCCTTCGAGAACCTGAACGATGGTCGGGCCAGACGTCATGCCGTCGACGAGTTCGCCGAAGAAAGGACGTTCCTTGTGAACGGCGTAGAAGCCTTCAGCTTCGCGCTTGCTCATCCAGACGCGCTTGGATGCGATGATGCGCAGGCCGTTGTCTTCAAATACCTTGGTGATGGCACCGGTCAGGTTGCGCTTCGTTGCGTCCGGCTTGATCATCGAAAACGTGCGTTCAATCGCCATTGGTCTCATCCTTTGTTTCCACGGAAAGTGGGCGGTGTTTAACCGCCCCTTTCGCGGGAAACAAGGGGGATGGGCCTAATTTCACGCAGCCGTCACAACGCGTCCTGCGCTGTCATGAAGGTCGAGCAGACGCTCGAACCACGAAGCCAGCAGGCCGTCCTTGCCCAGCACGTCGGCACCATCCGTCACCCGCAGCCACTGCAGCGCGCCGAACAGAATGTAGTCTGCAAAGAGCGGCGCCTCGCCGCCAAGGAAAGGCTGGAATTTCAGCGTGTGCGTAACCGGCTTCAGTTTCTCGGCGAAGGTGTCGATTTCCCTCTGCCGGTCGGCGGCGACCTCTTCCAGCGACCGGCCGAATATGGCCTCGCGGCTGCTGCGGAAATAGGCCTGGTCGGCCGGCCCCAGCGTATCGTGTACGCTCTTGATTGCGATCCTCGCGATTGCGCCGTGTACCACCGTCTGCGAAAAACCCTCGACAAACCGGGAGAGCGCCTTGCCGCCTTCGCCGCCGAACAGGGTCGGACGGTCGGGATAGCGCTCGTCCAGATAGACCGCGATGTCGAAACTGTCACGGATCAGTTCGTTTCCGTCCCGCAGGATCGGCACGGTCTTGGAAAACCCGTTCTCCAGGTTGGGGATCTGCGTAAACGGTGTTGGCTGCTCCGTGTAGTCGAGCCCCTTGTGCTTGAGCGCCATTACCACTTTCCACGCATGCGGCGAAAAGGGCCGGTGCGCGTCAGCGCCGCAGAGGGAATAGAGAATGCGTGTCATCATGGGCTCCTGATCTGTCACTCACCGCACATGATGGGATGGGAAGCCCCACAAATCCAGTCAGGAAATTTCATGGGTGGTATCAACCCCTGCCCCTCGGGTTGGCCGACAAATCCGGTATGATTACACGTGAACAACCGGAGACGCTTTGAATGCTGCGCCATTTCCAGATGCTTGCCGCATACAATTCCTGGGCAAATTCACAGGTCTACGATGCCTGTGCCGCGCTGACGGACGCCGAATACCGCGAAGATCGTGGCGCCTTCTTCGGATCAGTCCACCGCACGCTCAACCACATCCTCGTTGCCGACCGCATCTGGATGCGCCGCCTGACCGGAGACGGCACGGCGCCGACGGATCTGGGGGCCGTTCTGTTCGAGGATTTCTCTGACCTGCGCACGGCGCGTGACGCTGAAGATGTGCGTATCACCGACTATCTCACGTCGCTGAGCGACGGCGCACTCAGTGCCACCATCACCTATACGCCAGTGACCGTTCCGACGGAGGTCACCGAACCAGTGGCGCCTGTTCTCGCCCATCTCTTCAACCACCAGACCCACCACCGGGGACAGGTGCACGCCATCCTCACCTCGCTCGGCAAGCCCTCCGTAGTGCTCGATATGATCGCCTTCCTGCGCGGGCATGGAAAACAGTGGATGCAGGTTTAATGTAATACGGCTTTAGGACAAACAGGGGTTGTGAACTCAGCCTTAACCGTATTCGCAACGAGACGTCTTCAAACGCCTGACAAAAGCCAACGTTTCAGGCGTTCTTAACCCTCGATCTCGCGTACTGTCTTCCTGAAACGAGACAGTAACGAGACCCTGAGGAATAGGTGGATCATGTCGGCGGACAATGCACGGCAATCGCGTGACAGGAGCCTGGCTGTCGTGGCGCAGCAGATGGCAAAGCAGGACGTTGCCGGTCTTCCACGCAACTACACGCTGTTCCACGAAGCGCTGTCGGGGTCCGATCCGGCGCTTACCCGCGACGTCGCCACCCTTCCGGCCGGCGCTACCCAGGCCCAGATCGACGAGATCGGCCTGCGCTACCAGCTTCCCGGCTTCGTCGTTCTATCGATCGCCAACCGGGACGAGGAAACGAGACGCGTTCTCGATCTCGTCGGCACGATTGCCCAGGCCACGCTGAAGAAGCAGAATTTCGTACGTGCGCTGGAGACGGCGGCCGAAAGCCTTCGGAGCGGAAGTGCCAGCGGTCTCGCCGACATCCAGGCCGAGCTCGATCATCTGCAGGCGAACCTCAGCGAAACGCTCTCCGCCGAGATCGGTCTCACCAAATCTCTGGAGCTTGCCGCCGACCGGCTGCTGATGTCGAGCAATCTGGCGGAAGCGGCCCGAACCAATTCTCTGTCCGACCGGCTGACCGGGCTTCCGAACCATGTGGCGCTGGCCGAAAAGCTGGATCTGCTCTACGCGCCTGCCGCCGAGCATCGCGCGGCCGCGCTGTTTGTCGTCCGCCTTGTCGATCTCGGCGAGATGGCGCAGACCTATGGCCAGGTGACTGCCGGCCGGATCGTCAAGCGCGCCGCCGCGATTTTCCGCAAGGCGATCAAGAAGAACGACTTTCTGGCCCGGACCGCGACCGACAGCTTTGCGTTTCTGTTCGAGGATGTCGATCGGAGCGGTGCAAAAGCGATCGCCGATCGACTCGTAACTTCGATCACCGACAGCCTCGTGTTTGCAGGTTCCGGTGAAGGGCATTACCCCCACATGCGGCTGTCGATCGGCGTGGCGCTCTCGACCGAGGCATTCTCGCCGCAACAGATCAAGCTGCATGCGGCAACCGCACTCGAAAGCCTTCGTGTCCATGGTTCAGGCGCCGGAACCGAAACCGTGGCGATCTTCGGCGATCCAAGCCGTCGTGTCTCCTGAGCACGCTCTCCGATCCTCCATACGACATTGACGCGGCGGCCCATCCGGGCGCCGCGTCCTGCATTTCAGCAAAAAGTCGATCGCGTCGGCGTCAGGCGGGAACGAACTGGTTTTCCTGCGTGAAGCGGATTGTCTTTCTGGTCACGCCCTGCGCGAACTGGACCGGAAACGCTGCGGACGAGATGGCCGTATCGATCACCTGCCCCTCGATGAACGAGCCGGCGATGATGAAATAGCTCGGCTTCGGTGTGAACGTGTAGTCGAGGTTTGGCTCGAGCTGCACCGCGACGGCCGGTTTGCCGCCCATCGCAAGACCCACGTTCAGCGACATCCGGACACTGGCCTGCTGCAGAACCGACGGGATCAGGTTGTTCGCCCGCACGAGAAAGACACCTGCGGGGCCGCTGGTCGGATTTGTCGGGAACGCCGGAGCACCGTTCGGGAACGCGCCCTGATAGGTTACGGCGACGTTGTTCAGGCCATCGAGAACCACGTCACATTTGCTGGCGGTAGCAAATGCCCGCGGGTTGAGTGTCGAACCCAGTTCCTGGATGTAACCGGCGCTGATCGAGTAGTCGATCGTCCAGCTGAATGTCGACATGCTCGGGTTTTCCGGGCTGCCCGAGGCCGCGTTGCCGATCATCCATGCCAGAGACAACGGGCTCTGCGACGCGCCGACCACGTCCGGTATCGTCTGGAACAACGCATAACTCTGGAACTTCGGGTTCTCGTTCATGACCGTAAGCGTATAGGGCGTTCCCAGATCCTGTTTCTCGAAGATCTCGATCGCTTCCCTTCCCATCATAACACGCATGCTGACCTCTCCTCTTTCACATTCTTGCCGCCGCGACATGCGGACCGGACCGAGCGGTCCGTTCGGCTACCAACGGCAACTCCTGCCGTGAGCACAACCTAGAATGATTTATCGCTGGAGAATGTCACGCATGTAACAACTTTTGATTGCATTTATTCGTATCACGGCTCAGACGGCAAGCGACACCTCAGCGTCCGAGTGGGTTTATGACATCGAACCTTATCTCCAAGATCAACAACGATATCCGACATTCCGCGTGGTTCGACGATCTCGACGACGACACGTACTCGCGTCTCGTGTCGGGGTCGGCGAGCCGGCTCTATAGGGACGGCCAGACGCTGTTTTTCAGCGGTCAGGCCTGCGACGCGCTGTCGATCATCGTGTCCGGTTGCGTGCATCTCTATTTCATCTCGGAGGATGGGCATGAGGTGATCTTCGCCGAGCTCGGCGCCGGCGACGTTCTGGGAGATGTCGAACTCACCCTCGGCTGCACCCACTTCGCGAACGCGGTCGCCGCCGGCGAGACCCGCGTGATGGTGGTCCGGCGCAGCGCTTTCAGCGAAATCACCCGCATGCCCCAGATGTCGGCTTTTCTCATGAAGACATTCGCACGCAAACTCAGAAAGACGATGGCCTTTGCCGAAGGCATGGCACTGCATACGCTGCAGACCAGGCTCGCGCGTCTTCTGGTGGATCTCGCCCGCCTGCACGGCCGCAGCACAGCGGAGGGGCTGCTGATCGACAGAGCGATATCGCAGGAGAAAATGGGGCAACTGATCAATGCCAGCCGCCCACGAGTGAACGCGCAGCTTCAGGCTTGGAAGGGCGACGGCGTGCTCGGCATGCGGCGCGGCCGCCTGATCATCCTCGACTACCGATCGCTGAAGATCATGTCGCGCGAAGGGGCTACCGACAATTGACAGGGTGGTCCAGGCCGCGACGCCAAGCGCGACGGATTTTGAGGTCCGTCGCGCAGGTCGCCTGCCCTTTTGCGATCGCTACTTGCAGCCACCCTTGACGTACTCGATCATTTCCTCGGTCTCATGCGTGAAATGCGGCCCCTTGACGTTACTAGGGCTGCCATTCGACACGACGCTGAAGATTTCGAACGCCTTGTTCTCAGCCGGCAGGAACCACGCTCCGCCACTGGCACCGCCGCCGTACATCGGATGCGGCTTTGCCTCGTAAGCCGTCGCATCGCTGACGCTGATCGACGGGTCCTCCATGAACATGTACTCGCCACCATCCAGCCGTCCGGGATATCCCATCAGGGTGAGTTCGGTTTTCTCAGGTACCTTAGCGAGACGCAGCTGGAATTTTCCAGACGTCGATGCCTTGGTACTGCGCATGACCGCGTAATCGACTGCGGCCGCGGCAAGGCCCGGGACTTGCGGTATCTTCGTCCACGCCGTCAGGACGGACGCCATTTCGATAGGATAAGCCTCGCCCGGCGCTCCGTCATAACCCGGATAGAACACCACGTTGCTGGCCTGGTCTCCATTCAGCCACATGGCGTGTGCCGCCCCGATAATGATCTTGTCGTCGGATACGAACTGGGCGCTGGCCGCTTGATCGATTCCGCCCAGGCTAAAGAACAGCTTGCCACCGAACTTGAACGGAGCCTCTTTGATCGGTGCCAGCTTGACCTCGGTACCTTCGAGGGAATGTACGTCGCCACCTGGCATGCCGCTCTCCGGCAGTAGGCCGGGAGCGGGGATTGCATTGCGACGGCGCTCGTCCGTCCAGTAGTCTGCGGTAAAGGCCGCCTGCGCCGCGGTCGGCGCCCAGCAGGTGAACCGGTCATCGGCGAATGCGCCTGTCGGTGCAAAGGAAACCGACACCAAAAGTGTCAGGCATGACGCTTTCCAAAACTTCATCTCTCAACCCTCCTTGTTCGAACATCCGTCAGGGATGCTTCGGCCGAGTGGCCAGGGACGAACCTAGATGGGCGCGGTCTGGAGGGCTGTTCCCGGAGGAACAGGGGGAGATCCTTGAGAGATTGTCCCTTCGCAGCGCACAATGCCCGCAAATCGCGACGGCCGCCGTCTTGCCTTCACGCCCGGTTTCGGCCAAAACCGCGGCCATGATTACCATTACCGACCTTTCCGCCCGTATTGCCGGGCGCCTTCTCCTCGACCATGCCAGCGTGACGCTGCCCGCCGGCACCAAAGCCGGGCTTGTGGGCCGCAACGGTGCGGGCAAATCGACGCTGTTCAAGCTGATTACCGGCGAGCTCAGCTCGGAGACCGGCTCGGTCTCCTATCCGAAGAGCGCCAAGCTCGGACAGGTGGCTCAGGAAGCGCCCGGCACCGAGGATTCGCTGCTGGAAATCGTGCTCGCCGCCGACAAGGAACGCGCAGCGCTGATGGCCGAGTCGGAGACGGCCACCGATCCGGACAGGATTGCCGACATCCAGATGCGCCTCGTCGACATCGACGCCCATTCGGCGGAAGCGCGCGCCGCCAGCATTCTCGCGGGCCTTGGCTTTTCGCAGGAAGCTCAGCTTCGGCCTGCCTCGTCATTTTCCGGCGGCTGGCGAATGCGTGTGGCGCTTGCTTCGGTTCTGTTTGCCGAGCCGGACCTGCTTTTGCTCGACGAGCCGACCAACTATCTCGATCTTGAAGGCACGCTCTGGCTGGAAGATTACGTGCGCCGCTATCCGCACACCGTCATCGTCATCAGCCATGACCGCGACATGCTCAACAATGCGGTCACGTCGATTGTCCATCTCGACCAGAAGAAGCTTACCTTCTATCGCGGCGGCTATGACCAGTTCGAACGCCAGAAGGCGGAAAACGACGAGCTGCAGACCAAGGCCAAGGTGAAGAACGATGCGGCCCGCAAGCATTTGCAGACCTTCATCGACCGCTTCAAGGCCAAGGCCTCCAAGGCCAAGCAGGCGCAGAGCCGCGTCAAGGCGCTGGAGCGGATGGGAACGGTCGCCTCTGTCATCGAGGATCATGTCCAGCCGATCACTTTCCCCGAGCCCGAAAAGCAACCCGCCTCGCCGATCATCTCGGTGCAGAACGGTGCCGTCGGGTACGAGCCGGGCAAACCGATCCTCAAGAACATCACGCTCCGGATCGACCATGACGACCGCATCGCCCTCCTCGGCTCGAACGGCAACGGCAAGTCCACCTTCGCCAAGTTCATCGCCGGCCGGCTTGCCGCCGAAAGCGGCGAACTGAAACTCGCGCCAAGCCTGAAGATCGGCTTCTTCGCCCAGCACCAGCTCGACGACCTCGTCCCGGGTGATTCTCCCGTGGAGCACGTGCGCCGCCTGATGCCGTCAGTCCCGGAAGGCAAGGTCCGCGCCCGCGTCGCCCAGATGGGGCTTGCGACAGAAAAGATGTCGACGCCTGCAAAGGATCTGTCGGGCGGCGAAAAGGCGCGCCTGCTGATGGGGCTTGCCGCCTTCCACGCGCCCAACCTCCTCATCCTCGACGAGCCGACCAACCATCTGGACATCGACAGCCGAAGAGCCCTGATCGAGGCGCTCAACGACTATCAGGGCGCGGTCATCCTGATCTCCCATGACCGGCATCTGATCGAGGCGACGGTCGATCGTCTCTGGCTCGTCAACAACGGCACGGTGCAAACCTTCGAGGGCGATCTCGAAGAATACCGCGACCTGATTGTCAGTTCCGGTAAAAAAAAAGAAGAAAAACCGCAGCTGATTGACGATGCGGCATCGAAGGTCGAACAGCGCAAGGCGAGCGCGGAAAGGCGTGCCTCGCTCGCCCCGTTGCGCAAAAAGATCAACGATGCCGAGGCCTTGACGGCCAAGCTTGAGAAGCTGATTCAGGCGCTTGATAAAGAGCTTGCAGACCCGGCGCTCTATGAAAAGACGCCGGCAAAGGCCGCAAGCAAGGCCAAGGAACGGGGCGAAGCCGCGGCCAAACTCGCGGCTGCCGAAGAGCAATGGCTGATGCTGTCTTCGGAATACGAAGAAGCGATGGCCGGCTGAGTTTCGAAATCCCGGTTGCCTCGGCCGGTCTGCATGCCTAGCTAAGTGGCTGCAGCCAGAGGAGGCCTTCGATGGATCTTTATCTCGAAACCGACGACGACGCCCGCACGCTCGCCTTTATCGCCGAGCAGAACGCGATCTCGGCCGAGGCGCTCGAAACACAGCAGTTCGAGGCGGACCGCGACACGCTTAAGGCGATGTTCGAGCGCGAGGACCGGCTGATTGTGCCGGCGCGGCGCGGACGCTGGCAGTTCGACTTTCATCGCACCAAGGATAATCCGCTCGGTCTCTGGCGCCGACTGCCCGCGACCGACGAGCCGCGCCACGACGCGGCCTGGGAAACCATTTTCGATTTCGACTCCTTTTGCGTTACTGAAGGCAAGCGCTGGATCTATAGTGGCGCCGTCACCTCCCCTTACGAGCCGACCCGCGTTCTCGTCATCCTGTCCGACGGCGGATCCGACCAGATGCGATTGCTGGAGTTCGACACGGAGGCGAAGGCGGTCGTCGAGGGCGGTTTCGACACACCGGCAGCGCGAGCCCATGCAAGCTGGATCGGTCCCGACGAGATTGCCTATTTCGGCTCGATCGACGAATTCTCCGCCACCCGCTCTGGCTGGCCCCGCGTCGGACGCCGGTTGAAGCGCGCCATGGATCCGAAAGATGCGCCGATCCTCTTCGAAGCAGGCCCCGACGACGTTCAGGCGACCGGCGGGATCATCGATCCACTGTTCTGGAACGGCGGACCGGACGAGAAGCCGATCGAGTTCTTTACCGTCATCCACGAGATCGACCGGATGAGCGTCCATGTCCGCGATGGACAAGGTGCGCTCCGGCGTCTCGATCTGCCCGACAGGATCGATGTCACCGCCAACCATCGCCATCTGCTCTGGCGCGCCAAGAGTGACGAGCGCTATCCGACCGGCAGCCTGATCCTGCAGGATTTTATCCCGTATTCGGATGAGCCGCTGGGTGCTGCCCGTGTTCTCTTTAGCCCTGAACACGGGCAGACCGTCACTCAGTTCACGCTGTTCAAGACCTGGGGCGCATTCATCGTCAGCGACGTGATGGTGCCGCGGTTATTCCTGATCGACCTCACGAAACCGGATGCGCAGCCGCAGGAACTGCCGCTGCCTTCGGCGCTGCAGACGGTTGGCTTCCGCACGCTCGATGCCGACCTCACGCGCGGCGAGGAAATCCTGACCGTCATCGGCCAGGGGTTCCTGCAGCCTTACGGGACATGGCGTCTCGACCTGACGGATCGCGCCCGCACGCCCGAACTGGTTCCAACCGGCGTCTCTCCCGCCTATTTCGATGCGCAAGGGATGCAGTCCGAGCTTCTGCAGGCGACATCGGAAGACGGGACGAAAATCCCCTATCACATCGTCTATCCGAAGACGTGGGAGAAGGGCGAACTGCCGGTCCTGATGTATGGCTATGGTGGTTTCGGCTGGCCGCTTGCTCCCTACTACTCGGGCAATACCGGCGTCTGGCTCGAGCATGGCGGCGCCTATGTACAGGCCTATATCCGCGGCGGCGCGGAATTCGGCCCCGACTGGCACACGGTCGCCAAGGGCAAGGGCCGTCACAAGGCGTTCGAGGATTTCGTCGCAGTCTCCCGCGATCTTGTCGCCCGTGGAATCACAAAACCGTCGCGCATCGCCTGCCATGGCGGCAGCAATGGCGGACTTCTGACCGCTGTCATGGCAACGCGATACCCACAAGATTTCGGCGCGATCTGGACCTCCGTCCCCGTCATCGACATGTCGCGCTTCCACGTCTTCCCAGCCGGCAAGGCCTGGATGGACGAATACGGCAACCCTGACGTCGCGGAAGAGCTTGCCGCGATGCTGACCTATTCGCCGCTCCACAATATCGACCCCGCGGCTGAGGTGACCTATCCGCCGATCTACATCGAAAGCTCGACCAACGACGACCGCGTGCATCCATCGCATGCCCGCCGTTTCGCCAAGCGACTGATCGACGCCGGGCATCTTCCTCTGTTTCACGAATACGGCTCGGGCGGCCACGGCGGCGCCGGCGATACGCTTGAACAGGCCGCGCGATTGGCGATGGGCTACAGTTTCCTGCGCGAAACGATCATGAAAGCGTGAGCGGTAGCCATCGGTTGTGCCAAATCCGCGGATACACTATCGTTCGTTCGCAACCCCGTGAGGCATGACCATGACGCTTCATATCACCGACCCGGTTCTCGACGCGCTTGCCGAACAGACGCAGAGAATTCTGAATGCTCCGAGCAAGGAGGATGCGGTCCGGCAGGCGCTGGTTCGCGTGGTGGGAGAGGTTCATCAACGAACTGAACCTGTCTCCGACAACACGACACGAAGCGAACGACTGCAGGCTTTGCGAGACCGGTTGGAGCGGCTGAGGCAAGATTTCAACATGCCACCCAATGAGTCGCTGCCCCCGTTTGATGAAAAGGCTTATCTCGACGAGATGTGGGGCGAGAACGATGTTCATCGATAGCTCGGTCTCCGTTGAAATCCTGATCGACGGCGACAGGGCAAACGAGCTTCTGGGGCGCATGGCAGAGAGCCGGTCGATTTGCACGGGACCGACCGTGATCTACGAATCGGCGACTGTGCTGGCGACCCGGCTTGGCAGGCAACCCGAAGAAACAAAGCTGCTGGTACAGCGCTTCGTCGAACGCTTCGAGATTTCTGTCCTGCCAGCATCCTACGAAGTCGCGTCTGCCGCCATAGACGCCTTCGCCCGCTACGGCAAGGGCCGCCATCCGGCAAAGCTCAATTTCGGGGATTGCTTTTCCTATGCCGGCGCCCGCCAGTCGGGTCTGCCGCTTCTCTATGTCGGCGGAGATTTTGCGCGGACCGACCTTGCCTGATCAGGCCTTTTTCACCCAGCGTCCCTCGGGCGATTGCTGCCAGTAGGTCAGCGCATGTCCATCGCCCTTCAGCTTCTTCCACTGGGCGCGCGCGCCTTCCAGCTGAAGCTGATCGTAGCCATCGAACATGAAGACGACGCGCTCATAGGGGTCGAGCGGCGGCGGCTCGGCGCCGTCGACAACGAAACGTACGGTAGCGGAATTCTGGTTCTCTGCCGTCGCGGTCAGCAGAACCGGTTGCTCCTGCGGCATCGGCGCTGCATCGGTGCCATGCGGCAGAAAGCTGTCATCGCGGAACGTCCATAAATGTGCGTCGAGAAAATCCCGACGCACGTCTTCGGCTGTCTGAACGACCACCTTCCAGCCGCGCTCGACGCTCTTTTCGAGAAGCGCCGGCAGCGCATCTTCGAGCTTCGATTCGGTCAGGTGGTAGAACAGAACTTCGGTCATCAGTTCTCGTAGTTCCTGCGAACGAGTTCGTCCAGCAGGCGCACGCCGTAACCGGATGCCCAGGACTGGTTGATCTCGTTCTGCGGCGAATTGAGCGCCGTTGCCGCGATGTCGAGATGCGCCCAAGGGGTATCGCCGACGAACCGCGCCAGGAACTGCGCCGCGGTGATCGAGCCCGCCTGCCTGCCGCCACTGTTTTTCATGTCGGCGAAGCGGCTGTCGATCATCTTGTCGTAGTCCTTGGAGATCGGCATGCGCCAGAGCTTCTCGCCGCTTGTCTCGCCCGCCTGCGTCAGTTCGTCCGCCAGCGCGTCATCGTTGGAAAACAGTCCGGCATGGAGGTTGCCGAGTGCGACAACGATGGCGCCGGTCAGCGTCGCGAGATCGATCATGAAGCGCGGCTTGAAGCGTTCCTTGCAGTACCAGAGCGCATCGCTCAGCACGAGACGGCCTTCCGCATCGGTATTGACGATCTCGATCGTCTGGCCGGACATCGAGGTGACGATATCGCCGGGTCTCTGGGCGTTGCCGTCAGGCATGTTTTCGACCAGGCCGATAATGCCGATGACGTTCGCCTTGGCCTTGCGGGCGGCGAGCGTGTGCATCAGGCCGGTCACGGCGGCAGCTCCGCCCATGTCGCCCTTCATGTCTTCCATGCCGAGGCTCGGCTTGATCGAGATGCCGCCCGTATCGAACACGACGCCCTTGCCGACAAAGGCGACCGGCTGATCTCCCGGCGTGCCGCCGTTCCAGGTCATGATCGCCAGCCGCGGCGGCCGGGAAGAGCCCTGGGCGACGCCGAGCAGAGCGCCCATGCCAAGTTCCGTCATCTCGGTTTCGGTCAGGATCTCCACGTCAACGCCAAGCGATTCCAGATCCTTCGCCTTCTGCGCAAACTCGATCGGGCCAAGCACGTTGGGCGGCAGATTGACCAGGTCGCGGGCAAGAATCACACCCTCGGCAATGGCCTTCGCCGAGACGAATTGCTCAGTCGCCGCATCCGCTTTTGCGGTGACGATGGTGACGGTCACCGTCTTCGGCGACTTGTCCTCGTCGTCGTCCTTCTTCTTCGTCTTGTAGGTATCGAACTTGTAGGCGCGCAGCAGCATGCCGGTCGCGAAATCCGCAGCTTCGGCCGCGCCGACGTCGGCACCGGGTGCATCGAGGAACACCGTCACCTTCTCCATCGTCTTGACCGCAGCGGCCGCGACGCCACCCGCCTTCAGCCAGTCGTAGGCTGTCAGCTTGTCGGCCTTGCCGAGACCCAGCACGATAAGCCGATCGGCCTTCGATCCGGCCGGGGCCAGAATATCCAGCGTCGACAACGCCTTGCCTTTGAACTTGGCGATGCCCGCCGCCCTTACCGCAACAGCCTGCGGATCGACTTCGGCGACACCGGCGGCTACGGCATCTCCCGAAAGCTTGAGCTGAATCGCAAGTCCTCCATCGATGACGGCGGAGGCGGAAAAGGCGATATCGAATTTCATGGACATTACAGCTCCAGGCATTGTGGTGCGGAAGAAAGGCCCGATCTTCACCCTTTCGGTCGCGAACGCAAGCGCGCAGGATCGAACTTCGTGCCTTCCTAAAGCCCGTATTGATGTCCAATCCACTGTTTCCAAATGTCACAACGCCGAAGAAAACCGGGGTTGCCAACATTTTGTGACAGGGGCCCTGTCGCAATGCCGTTCCCAATCGCTTAGATAGGCGCGGCTACCATCGATCGAATGCGGGACGAAAGCCCCTTAGGACCTGAGGCATAATGCGGGAATGAAGCTTCTCGAACTCTACATATTGCGCCGAATCCTGCAGATGTTCCTGGTGGCACTCGTTCCGGTGCTCACGATCATCTGGACGATTCAGGTGCTCGGCCGCATCAACCTGGTCACCGACACCGGCCAGTCGATGGGCTCGTTCATGCAGCTCGCAAGCTATATCCTGCCGACCATCATTCCGGTTGTCCTGCCCTTCGCCTTTGTCATCGGCATCACCCAGACGCTGACGGCGATGAACAACGATTCGGAACTGCCTGTGATCGACGCGGCCGGTGCGGCCCGCAGCATCATCTACAAGCCGGTGATCCTGCTCGCGGTCGCGCTCAGCCTCGTCTCCTTCACCATCACCAATTTCATCGAACCCAAATCACGGCTCGGCGCGCGCGAAATGGTCGCAGCTGCCTATGCTGACCTTCTATCTTCCGTGATCGAGGAAAAGACCTTTCGCAGCATCGAGGACGGGCTTTACGTCCAGATCTCCGAGCGCCATTCAGGCCGGGTGCTGAAAGGCCTTTTCATCGTCGATTACCGCGATCCGAATTTCGGCCTGATCTATTATGCCCGCGAAGGATCGGTCGATCCTGGCGGCACATCGCTTACCATGCGCGATGGCGAAGTGCATCGCAAAGGCCCGGACGGCCGGATCTCGATCGTCAAGTTCGCGTCCTATGCGTTCGATCTGTCAGCGATGACCCAATCGGATGAGGGCGGCCTGCCGCTTTACTCCGGTGACCGGCCGCTGAGCTTCCTGCTCAACCCCGACAAGACCGATCCCGCCTATCAGAAAAAGCCCGAGAGCTTCCGCAGCGAACTGCATCGTCGCCTGTCCGACTGGCTGTTCCCGATCACCTTCGCGCTGGTGTCTCTGCTTGTCGCCGGCAACACGCGGTCGCACCGGTCGGCACGGCTGCATCCGATGATCTATGTGCTGCTTTTCGCCTTCCTGCTGCGCTGGCTGGGCTTCTCGGCCACCAATCTGACGGAACGCAACGCGGCCTACGTGCCGCTGGTCTACGCGATTCCGCTGGTGACCTGCCTGGTGACGGGCTTCATGCTGGCCACCAACCGGCAGATCCAGATGCCTCGCCTGTTCAGCCGCAGCATCACGAAAGCGACAACCGTCGTGCAGAAGCGCTTGTCGCCGACGGGACGCGGAACCACGGGAGAAGTGAAATGATCTTCTCCACTCTCGGCCGCTATTTCTTCAAGCGCTATATCAGCACCGCATTCTGGTTCCTGCTCGGTGTCAGCGCCATTATCTTTCTCGCCGATTTCAGCGAAACGAGCCGTCGCCTCTCGGGCCTCAACGGCTACAGCCTCTACGGCGCGCTGGCGATGACGGCGTTGCGCGTGCCGCAGATCCTGCAGCAGGCCATCCCGACGCTGAGCCTGTTTATCGGCATGACGGTGCTGATCGCGCTTAACCGTCGCTACGAACTGGTCGTCACCCGTGCAGCCGGAATTTCCGTCTGGCAGTTCGTCGCACCTTTCATTGTCGGATCGTTTCTGCTCGGTCTCTTCACGCTGTTCGTCGTCAACCCGATCGGCGCCTGGGGCCAGCGCGAATCAATCTCGCTCGAGACCACGTGGCGGCAGGCCAGCAACAAGTCCAAGTCGTCCAAGTTCGTGCCGTGGATCCGCCAGCTGTCCGGCGACGAAGACGTGATCATCGGCGCCAAGACCTATCGCGAGAGCGGTACCGAGCTCCTCGACGTGGTGGTTTTCCACTTCGACAAGGACGACGTCATCACCATGCGGCAGGACGCCAAGACCGCTAAGTTGGAAGATGGTTACTGGCTTCTTAACGACGTTCTGGAGAATCGGCCGGGCGAAATTCCGACCCGTCTCGAGACGGCACAGGTCAAAACCAATTTGAGACGCGAGTATCTTCAGGAGAGCCTTGCTCAGCCGGAAACCGTTGCGTTTCTTGGTCTTTCCCGAAAGATCGAGATAGGCAAATCCTTTGGAATCTCGACAAAGGCGCTGGAAACCCAGTTTCACTCCCTGCTTTCACTGCCGCTGCTGCTCGTCGCCATGACGATGATTGCGGCAACTGTGTCGTTAAAATTCAGTCGCTTCGCACAGTCCAGGTCGATGATTCTGGGTGGAATAGTTTCGGGCTTCGTGCTTTATGTCGTCTCGGTGCTTGTGAAGGCATTCGGGAGCAGCGGGGCGATTCCTCCTTTCGTGGCGGTCTGGATTCCAGTCGTCGTCGCGACTGCCCTGGGCGCTACGATCTTGCTTCATCAGGAGGATGGCTAGTGGCGGTAAGTAACCGCGGAAATATCAGTCGGCTCGCCGCCGCCCTGCTGACCGGTGTGTCTGTATGTGTCTCTGGCGTCGCTGCATTGACGGGCGGCGCGTATGCGCAGGGCCTCGTGCCGGCTGCTGAAGACGGTGCGAAGATGCTTCTGCGCGCCAACGAACTGACCTACAATCAGGACAACAAGCGCGTCACCGCGACCGGTGGCGTCCAGATCTATTACAACCGTTACCGCATGGTCGCGCAGCGCGTTGAATATGATCAGAACACCGGCCGCGTCATGGCGACCGGCAATATCGAGTTCATCGAACCGTCGGGCAGCCGCGTCTACGCGGAAGAGCTCGACGTGACCGACGATTTCGGCCAAGGCTTCATCAATGCCCTGCGCGTGGAAACCACTGACAATACCCGCCTTGCGGCTGAAAGCGCCGAGCGCCAGACCGGCGATATCATGGTGCTCAACAACACCGTGTACACCGCCTGCCTTCCATGCGCCGCCACACCCGGCAAGGCGCCTCTCTGGCAGGTCAAGGCGCAGCGCGTCATTCGCAACGGACAGAAGCATACGATTCGCCTCGAGAATGCACAGTTCGAGTTGTTCGGCTTTTCGCTTGGAAAACTGCCCTTCCCGATCGAAGTTCCCGATGAAACCGTCGAGCGCAAGTCCGGCGTGCTGTTTCCGAAGTTCATCGTCAGCGACAACCTCGGGTTCGGCGTCACCGTCCCCTATTACCATGTCTTCTCGCCAAGCATGGATGCCACGATCAGCCCGACCTACTATTCGAGCCAGGGACTTCTGGTCGAAGGCGAAGTGCGCAACCGGTTCGACAACGGCGACCACACGTTCCGTTTTGCCGGCATCGATCAGCGCGATCCCGGCTCGTTCGACGCTGGCACAAGCGACCGCGAGCAGAACAGCCGCTTCATGGCCGCCTCCAAGGGCGAGTTTCAGATCAACCCGCGCTGGGCCTTCGGCTGGAACGTCATGGCCCAGACGGACGCGAACTTCTCGCGGACCTACAGCCTGACCGATGTCAGCCAGGATACGTTCACCAACGACGTCTACCTGACCGGCCTTGGCAAGCGTAACTATTTCGACCTGCACGCCTACTATTTCGACGTCCAGGACAATGGCACGTCGAACACGCTCGAGCGCCAGCAGGCGATCGCCTATCCGTCGTTGGACTACCAGTATATCGCGCCCGAATCGGTGTACGGCGGTGAGCTTTCGTTCAACGCCAACCTGACCAACCTGTCGCGTCGCGAAGAGGATTCCTACTTCGAGGGCACCACATACCGCTTCCCTGGTCTCGAAGGCGATTACGCCCGCGTGACGACCGAAGCCGAATGGAAGCGCACCTACACGACATCGGGCGGCCTGCTGCTGACGCCGCTGTTTGCAGCACGCGCCGATGGCATCCGCCACGATGTGTCCAATCCGAACTTTGCCTATGACGGCAATCTGGAGCCGAACGGCACGAACGGTCGATACATGCTGACGGCTGGCCTCGAGGCCCGCTATCCGTTCCTGATCACCAGCGAAAACAGCAGCCACATCATCGAGCCGATCGCGCAGATCTATGCGCGTCCGGACGAACAGATGTCCGGCGGCCTGCCGAACGAGGATGCGCAGAGCTTCGTGTTCGATGCCACTTCGCTGTTCGAACGGGACAAGTTCTCCGGCTACGACCGTGTCGAAGGCGGCACCCGTGCCAATGTTGGCTTCCGCTATACCGGCTCGTTCAACAACGGCATCGGCGTGCGCGGCATCTTCGGCCAGTCCTACCAGATTGCCGGCGAGAATTCCTTTGCCAGCGACGATCTTGTTCAGGCCGGGGCCAATTCGGGCCTCGAAACATCGCGATCCGATTACGTCGCCATGGCGGCGATCGACCTGCCGCAGGGCTTCTCGCTTTCCAACAACGTGCGGCTCGATGAAAAGTCGCTCGATATCCGTCGCACCGATACAGCGTTCAGCTATTCCACACCGCGGGTCAGCGGCAAGCTGATCTACACTAAGGTCGATGCGCAGGACGAGTACGGCGACAGCGACGCGACGGACGTGCTGAAGAACAGCATGTCGCTCCGGGTCAACGAAAACTGGTCGCTGGCCGGTTCCGCCACGTGGGACCTGACAGACAGTTCGCTCATCCGGCGCGGCGTCGGTATCAGCTACGCCGACGAGTGCACGATCTTCACGCTTGCCTATACCGACAAGCCTTCGGAAGCCGATGCGAACGACTGGACGATCAGTGCGCGCCTGAGTTTCCGCACGCTTGGCGACGTCAATATCGGCACGACCAAGGATTACGATCAAACCTTCCGTTACTGAGACCGGTAACGGAAGAGTCGTCATGGTTTTGCCGCAACGATTGTGCAATCGGACGCCAATCGGCTAGTATGGCGGCCGAAAGCGCGCAAAGTCGCGCGACAAGTGCCCGGGCGGAAAAAAGGGATTGGTTTCATGTTTGCAATGACCGCGACACGCAAGATCGTGCTGGCAGTCTCCGTGCTCGCCGCGACCACGGTCGCCACGCCGGTGATGACACCAATCGTGGCAATGGCACAGTCGACGAGCGGCGTCGCAGCCGTCGTCAACCGGTCGGCGATCACCACCGCCGACGTTGCTCGCCGTTCGGCCTTCATGCGCCTTCAGCGTCAGAAGCCGAGCAACAAGGTAGCTCTCGATCAGCTGATCGACGAAACGCTGAAGCGCCAGGAAATCTCGCGCGTCAAGATGTCCGTCAGCACCGAGGACGTCGATCGTTCGTTTGCCCGCTTCGCGCAGGGCAACAAGATGACGCCCGAGCAGTTGAGCAGCGTGCTCAATCAGGCCGGCGTCACACCGGACCATTTCAAGGCCTATATCGCTGTGCAGATGAGCTGGCCGCGCCTGGTCAACGCCCGTTACGGCGGCGGTCGTCAGCGCATGTCGACCGACCAGCTTGTCACCCGCATGATGGAAAACAAGCAAAAGCCCGTCACCACCGAATATTTCCTGAAACAGGTGATCTTCGTTGTTCCCGCGGCAAAGCGGAACGCCATCCTCAACAAGCGCAAGGCGGAAGCCGACGCGTCGCGGTCGCGGTTCCCCGGCTGCGCCGAAGCTAAAACCTTTGCAGCGACGATGCTGGACGTTTCCATCCGTGATCTGGGCCGCGTGCTTGCGCCGGATTTGCCGGAAGACTGGAAGCCTTTGATCGAGAAGTCCTCCGGCAACACGACCGGCACGCGCGTTACCGAGCGTGGCGTCGAGTTCCTGGCGATCTGCGAGCAGCGTCAGGTTTCCGACGACGTGGCGGCCGAAGCCGTGTTCCGCGCCGAGGATCTCGGCAAGGCTGAAAAGTCCGGTGAAGACCCGAACAGCAAGAAGTACATGGACGATCTTCGCGCCAAGGCCCAGATCGATTACATCCAGAAGTCGTAAAGCCCAAAAGGGCCTGAACGGAGACCGCATGCCTTTTGATCGTCCGCTCGCGCTGACCCAGGGCGATCCTGCCGGCATTGGTCCAGACATCACGCTCGCCGCATGGACGGCGAGACGGACACATGGCATTGCGCCGTTTCTCTTCCTCGGCGACCCGGCGGTGCTTGCATCACGCGCGGCCCTTCTTGGCCTCGACGTTGCGATCCGTGAAACCGACGCGGACGGCGCCGTTTCGATCTTCGAAGACGCGCTTCCCGTTCTGCCGATCCCGGCCGGAGCCGAAGTCGCCGCCGGCGAGCCGCATGTCGCCACCGCCCGTGGGACGATCGAGGCGATCGAGACCGCCGTGTCGCTGTCGTTTGCGGGAAAGACGCTCGGCGTCGTCACCAATCCGATTGCCAAGTCCGTTCTATACCAGGCAGGCTTCGGCTTTCCCGGCCATACGGAATTCCTGGCGGACCTTGCGCACAAGCATACCGGCACGCCCGTGCGCCCCGTCATGCTGCTGGCCGGACCGAAGCTGCGGGCCATCCCCGTCACGATCCACATTCCGCTCAAGGACATTCCAGCGGTGCTCACCGAAACGCTGATCCTTGAAACTTGCCGCGTGACCCATCACGACCTGAAGGTCCGGTTCGGCATCGACCAGCCGCGCATCGCGATTGCCGGTCTCAATCCGCATGCGGGCGAAGACGGCACGATGGGCACCGAAGAACGCGACATCATCCATCCGGCCATCGTCAAGCTGCGCGCAGAGGGCATCAACGCATTCGGGCCGCTGCCGGCTGATACGATGTTTCATGACGAAGCCCGCGGCCGCTACGACGTGGCAATCTGCATGTATCACGATCAGGCGCTGATCCCGGCCAAGGCGCTGGGTTTTGACACATCCGTCAACGTCACGCTCGGCTTGCCCTTCATCCGGACCTCTCCCGACCACGGCACCGCCTTCGGCATCGCCGGCAAGGGTGTCGCCCGCGAAACGAGCCTGGTCGAGGCAATCCGGCTTGCAGGCGCCATGGCCGGAACAATGACACCGAGCCTTGCGGGGCGCATCTGATGGCGACGCTCGATGGGCTGCCGCCGCTGCGTGACGTCGTCCAGCGTCATGGACTGGACGCCAAGAAATCGCTTGGCCAGAACTTTCTGTTCGATCTCAACCTCACCCAGAAGATCGCCCGCGCGGCCGGACCGCTTGAGGACGTGACCGTATTCGAGGTTGGGCCGGGTCCCGGCGGCCTTACCCGCGCCATCCTGTCGCTCGGCGCCAAGAAGGTGATCGCCATCGAGCGCGACGCCCGCGCGCTTCCAGTGCTTGCAGAAATCGCGGACCACTATCCGGGACGGCTTGAGGTCATCGAGGGCGACGCGCTGCAGATCGATTTCGCCGCGCTCGCGGCCGAGAAGGCTGCCGGTGGACCGGTCAAGATCATCGCCAACCTGCCCTACAATATCGGCACGCAACTGCTGCTGAACTGGCTTCTGCCTGAGGACAAGACCTGGCCGCCATTCTGGCAGAGCCTGACGCTGATGTTCCAGAGGGAAGTGGGTCTGCGGATCGTTGCCGACCAAGAAGACGACCACTACGGCCGCCTCGGCGTCCTCGCGGGCTGGCGCACCGATCCCCACATGATGTTCGACGTGCCGCCTCAGGCCTTTTCGCCACCACCCAAGGTGACATCGACCGTCGTACATCTGATCCCGCGGGCCAATCCCCTGCCCTGCGATGTCTCCAAGCTGGAACGCATCACCCACGCCGCCTTCGGTCAACGCCGCAAGATGCTGCGCCAGAGCCTGAAACCTGTCGGTGGGGAAGTCCTGCTCGCCAAAGCCGGCATCGACCCGCAACGCCGCGCGGAAACGCTATCGGTGGAAGAGTTCGTGAGACTCGCGAACTTGCTTTAAGGGGTCACGGCCTCGTCCCAGTCGGGTAGGCCGCGTCAAATTCAGAATACCGCACGATTGAGTTCGGATCCCCACAACGGTCTCCGGCCCGCATGATGCCGCCTTCGGCGTGATCGTGCGGCTTTCAGGGAAACTCTGCTTCTCCGCTTTGATTTTCATTGGACACGTGCCCTGCTCATGAGACGCTGCGTCCGCACTCCAAGCAATCGAACAGGAACACAACCTCGGTGCGCAACACCCTCTTCGTCCTCATCTGCCTATTCTATCTTGGTGTGAGTGCCCACGCATGGTCCGCTCCTTCGAAGGAGGTCTTGCCCGATTCGCTTGTGCACCTTTTCTTGCCGCTTCAGGAATTCAGATTTGGCATGAGTGCTAAGGATCTGGAGCAGGTTGCCCAAGAACGCTTGCCGGGCTGGCCTCTGGTCCGAAGAGAAACGCTTATCAATGTTCGGCGAGACGTGGCATTGCCGTCGGGCTCGAAAATCCCCTATCTCCAAAGCGTGCTGATTGCCGATAGAACAGCAAAGCGCGCCTTCAACCGCACCTATTCTCTCTTTCTCACTTCACCTCTCACTAGTTCCGAACTCTATGCGATTAGGTTCGACATCAAGCCAAAAGAAGAAAACGCACGCCTTCCTTCACTGCAGGAGTGGCTGGGAGAGCTTGCTTCGGTATGGGGCACGCCACATGCAGTGGGTCGGGGCGAGAATCTGATTGGGGTGATCTACTATCTCAATGACGCTCTTCAGCCGATGCCAAAGGATGGCGGCACGGCTTGCGTGCCAGATCGTACCAATCTGGAAATGCTTCTCCTCACATCTCCCGAGACGGTCGCCGAGGTGGCAGGCCAGATCGAAAGATCAGGTTGCCGCTATAAATTTGACAGCCTGATATATCTCGGCCCGGACGGGAACCCCGTGCGATCGGTCACATCCATCGTCGACACCATCCAGCAGGCACGCGATGCAGTAAAGCGCGTCACATATGGCTTGGAAAGGTAGAGCAATTCCGGGGAGCACCTAACCGCAGCGCCCCGTACCACTAAAACCTACAGCGCGGGCTCTTCGGTCAGCAAGTTGCTCACGAACTCGAACAGGCCGTGTCTGCGGTCGCGGCGGACGCGTTCGGCGTTGACGATGCAGCTGACGTTGTGGAAGGCTTCGTCGAGATCGTCGTTGACGATGACGTAGTCGTATTCGCGCCAGCGCTCGATTTCCGAGCGGGAATTGGCAAGCCGGGTGCGGATCACCTCTTCGCTGTCTTCAGCGCGGCGGTGCAAGCGTGACTGCAGCTCGGTCATGGTTGGCGGCAGCACGAAGATCGAGACGACGTCCGCCTTCATCTTTTCCTGCAGCTGAAGTGCGCCTTGCCAGTCGATGTCGAACAGCATGTCGCGTCCCTCGGCCATCGCCTTTTCCACTGGCTCGCGCGGCGTGCCGTAGAAATTGCCATGTACCTCGGCCCATTCCAGCAGATCGTCGGCATCGCGCATGCGCTCGAACTGCGGCACGGTGATGAAATGGTAGTGGGTGTCGGCGATCTCGCTCGGACGCTTGGCGCGGGTGGTGACACTGACCGAGATCTCGAGGCTATGGTCGCCGCGCAAGAGATTGCCGGCGATGGTGGATTTGCCAGCGCCTGACGGCGACGACAGGACCAGCATCAATCCCCGGCGCGCGATCGTCGTCTTCATCTTCGAGGGCGACGAGGTTTTCGGTGTCGAGGGGGCCGGGCTCATGGTCGTGTCACTCCAGATTCTGAACCTGTTCGCGGAACTGGTCGATCACGACTTTCAGTTCCAGTCCTGCTGCCGTTACAGCAGAGGCGTTGGATTTGGAACAGATCGTATTCGATTCCCGGTTAAATTCCTGTGCAAGGAAGTCGAGACGGCGCCCGGCAGGCCCGCCCGTCTGCAGAAGCTCGCGGGCTGCGACGACATGGGCCTTCAGTCGGTCGATCTCTTCGCGCAGATCGGCGCGGGTCGCAAGCAGTGCTGCCTCGCCATAAAGCCTGTCGCGGTCGAGGGTCGGCGCCTCTGCCATCAAGGCGGCGAGCTGCGTGGAAAGCTTCTTGGCAATCTCTTCCGGCGAGCGGGACGGGTCGTTCTCCACCAGCGTCGTCAGTTCGGCGATGCGGTCCACATGGAGGGTGAGAATGTCCCGCAGCGCCGACCCTTCGTGCTCGCGCATCTCTTCAAGTCTGAAAAGCGCGTCGCCGAGACAGTTAAGGATGGCGGCGTCGCGCGCCGTCACCGCCTGTTCGTCATCCTCGGCCTCGCGGATCTCGACGAGACCACGGATGCCAAGCAACGTGTCGAGACGCAGCGGTGCCGGATCGACCAGATCGCCCAGTTCAGCGCGGAGCGCCATCACGGCGGCCAGTGCATCGCGGTTCAGCACCGCTTCCACCTTTGCGTCGTCGGTCGAGAGCGACAGCGCCACCTGCAGATTGCCGCGCGAAAACCGTTCGGAAATCCGCTTGCGGACATCCTGCTCAAGACGATCAAGGCCGGAGGGCAGCCGCAATCGCATGTCGAGCCCCTTGCCGTTGACCGAGCGCAGTTCCCAGGCAAAGCGATTGCGGCCGCTTGTTCCTTCGCTGCGGGCAAAGCCGGTCATCGACTGCAGGGATTTCGGGTTAGACGGCAGGCTCATACGCTTCTCCGGACTGCCTTCCCCAGAGGCAAGGCGTCAGTTGCTTTTCGGTGGCTTTTCGGCGTCGTCGCCATCCGGCTGGCCATCGACCACTTCTTCACCGCGGGCTGCCGTATTGCCGGTTGACCGTTCGGCCTCGATCCGGCGCCAGCGGCGTACGTTGGCATTGTGCTCTTCCAGCGTGGCTGCAAACACGTGCCCGCCTGTGCCGTCTGCCACGAAATAGAGATCGTTGGTGCGCCACGGATTGGCAACAGCCTCGAGTGCGGCGCGGCCGGGGTTGGAGATCGGCGTCGGCGGCAGGCCCTTGATCTGATAGGTATTGTAGGGCGTCTGCTTGGTCAGATCGGACTTGTAGATCGGCCGATCGGACGGTTTGCCCTCCCCGCCGAAGATGCCGTAGACAATGGTCGGGTCAGACTGCAGCCGCATCCCCTTGTTCAGCCGGTTGATGAAGACCGAGGCGACATGGGCGCGCTCGTCGTCCTTGCCGGTTTCCTTCTCGACGATCGAGGCCAGCACCACGAACTCTGCCTTGGTCTTGACCGGCAGGTCGGGGTCGCGCTTTTCCCAGATCTGGTCGATCGTCTTCTGCTGAGCGGCGTGCATCTGCGAGAGGATTTCCGACCTCTTGGTGCCGCGCGAGAACTTGTAGGTATCGGGACGCAGGCTGCCTTCGGCGGGAAGCTCAGCCGGCATGTCGCCTTCCAGCACCGCATCCTCGTTGAGACGCAGCATCATCTGGCGCACGGTCAGGCCTTCCGGGAAGACGACGGAATAGAGGATGGACTTGCCAGAGATCAGCGTCTCCATCACGTCCTTCATCGAAGCCTTCGCCTTGATGTCGTATTCGCCGGCCTTCAGCGTCTCGCCGCCGCGCAGATAGGTCGCGGTCACGTAGCGGAACACGCGCGCGTCGGACACGACGCCGTTGCGCTCGAGATTGTTGGCAATCTCCGCCAGGCCGTTGCCGGGACGGACCATGAAGTGGGCGTTCGTTTCCAGCGGGCCCGGATCCTGAAACGTCCGGATCATGTAATACAGGCCGCCGATCACCACGATGCAGACGAGCACGACCATGGTCATGACGAAGTTCAGGAAGATCACCAGCTGGCTGCGCGCCTTCTTGGAGCGACGCGGCGGTTCCGGCACCCGTTCGGGCTTCAGGGCCTCGTTCGGCGATTTCGGAATGATCGGACCACGGGTCGTACCGTTGCCATTGCCGCCATGGCCGTTTCCACTGCCATAACCCGGCTGATCATTCGATGAATTCATGTCGCTCAACCGTTTCCCCTCGACTCTGGACTTTCAACCGGCTGTTTGGCCAAGCAATACGGCAAAAAGCAGGTTCGGAAAATGATATCGGCCGGACTACCTAAGTCCAGCCGAGAAGCGAAGGCCGAATGCGCGTCAGGCTTCGTAGCGCTTGAGCACCAGAGACGCGTTGGTACCGCCGAAACCGAAAGAGTTCGACAGCGCCACGTTGATTTCGCGCTTGCGCGCGGTATGCGGAACAAGATCGATCACAGTGTCGACATCAGGGTTGTCGAGGTTGAGCGTCGGCGGCGCGATATTGTCACGGATCGCCAATGCGGAGAAGATGGCTTCGACAGCGCCGGCTGCACCGAGAAGGTGACCGATTGCCGACTTGGTCGACGACATGGAGACCTTGGAGGCCGCATTGCCAACCAGGCGTTCGACAGCACCGAGTTCGATCGTGTCGGCCATGGTCGATGTGCCATGCGCGTTGATGTAGTCGATGTCGGATGCGCCAAGACCAGCGCGCTTCAGGGCCGACGTCATGCAACGGAAAGCACCATCGCCGTCTTCGGAAGGAGCCGTGATGTGGAAGGCATCGCCGGACATGCCGTAACCGACGACTTCGGCGTAAATCTTGGCACCGCGCGCCTTGGCGTGTTCGAGCTCTTCCAGCACGACGATTCCGGCGCCCTCGCCCATCACGAAACCGTCACGGTCGCGGTCATAGGGGCGCGAGGCGCTTTGCGGGTCGTCGTTGCGAAGGGTCGACAGCGCCTTGCAGGCAGCAAAGCCCGCCAGCGCGATCCGGCAGATGGGTGATTCGGCACCACCGGCCACCATGACCTCCGCGTCGCCCAGCATGATCAGCCGGGCGGCATCGCCAATCGCGTGTGCGCCGGTGGAACAGGCGGTGACGACCGAATGGTTCGGGCCGCGCAGCTTGTGCTTGATCGAGACCTGTCCGGAGACAAGGTTGATCAGGCGGCCGGGAATGAAGAACGGCGAGATGCGGCGTGGGCCTTTGTCTCGCAAAGTGTAGCCAGCCTCGACGATACCCTCGAGACCACCGATGCCGGAGCCGATCAGGACACCGGTCTCGATCTGGTCCTGGTCGGTCTGCGGGTGCCAGCCGGCGTCGGCCAGCGCCATGTCGGCGGCGGCAACACCATAAAGAATAAATGGATCGATCTTGCGCTGTTCTTTCGGCTCCATCCAGTTGTCGGCATTGAATGTGCCGTTGGAACCGTCGCCGACCGGAATGCGGCAGGCGATTTTGGCCGGAAGATCTTCGACTTCAAATTCGGTCACGACCCGGGCGGCGTTGTCGCCGGCCAGCAGACGTTGCCAGCTGACTTCCGTTCCGCATCCCAGAGGAGATACCATGCCGGTACCGGTGATAACGACACGCCTCATCGCCAGTGCCCCACCCTGTAGTAGTATTGTCAGTTAGTTGCTGAAACGGCCCGAACAAGCGGGCCGTCATGAGAGATCGCGGCCTCGCAACGAGGCGCGCGTCCCGAATATGGTTCGATCAGGCCTGAGCCTTTTCGATGAACTTTACAGCGTCGCCGACCGTCAGGATCGAGTCAGCTGCATCGTCCGGAATTTCCACGCCGAATTCTTCTTCGAACGCCATGACCAGTTCGACCGTATCGAGCGAGTCCGCGCCGAGGTCGTCGATGAAGCTAGCGCCTTCGACAACCTTTTCGGCGTCGACGCCGAGATGATCAACAACAATTTTCTTAACGCGTTCTGCGATATCGCTCATGTCGGTTTCCTCGACCTTTTGTCTTCTCGAATGCCTGAATGGCATCCGTATCCTGTTAATACCTGCCGCCGGCACTTCATGGTGCCGATGCGGGCAAACCCCTTCGC
Source organism: Neorhizobium sp. AL 9.2.2 (assembly GCF_013317225.1). Classification (NCBI taxonomy): domain Bacteria; kingdom Pseudomonadati; phylum Pseudomonadota; class Alphaproteobacteria; order Hyphomicrobiales; family Rhizobiaceae; genus Neorhizobium; species Neorhizobium sp. AL 9.2.2. The sequence goes on along the minus strand of NZ_JAALXU010000001.1, from coordinate 1,136,142 downwards.
CCCTCTTCAGGTTCCAGTCACATGCTCACGCATTATGACGCCCTGAATTTCGGGGTGACTTCGTGTAGTCAAGGCCCGCTTAACACGGTTTCCGTGCTACGCAAAGCCAGAATCTGTTCCGCCGCACAGCCGCCAACAGCCGATTTTACTCGGATTTGCTGCGCCCGTGCCCCGGATCAGATCATCGCCATACCGCCATTGATATGCAAGGTCTGTCCAGTCACATATCCCGCTTCATTCGAAGCGAGGTAAAGAACAGCGGCGGCAATGTCGGATCCGGCGCCCATCCGCTTCATCGGAATGGCCCCCATGATGGCGTCTTTCTGCTTGTCGTTCAGCTTGCCGGTCATGGCGCTCTCGATAAAGCCTGGCGCGACGCAGTTGACCGTCACGTTGCGCGTGGCGATTTCCTGCGCCAGCGACTTCGAGAAGCCGATCATGCCGGCCTTGGAGGCGCAATAGTTGGCCTGGCCCGGATTGCCGGTGACGCCGACGATCGAGGTGATGTTGATAATGCGGCCGAAGCGACGGCGCATCATCGGATGGGTCAGCTCGCGGGTCAGGCGGAACACGGAGGTCAGGTTGACTTCAAGGACTGCGTCCCAGTCCTCGTCGCTCATGCGCACGAACAGGCCGTCCTTGGTGATGCCCGCATTGTTGACGAGAATGTCAACGCCGCCGAGTTCCGCTTCCGCCTTTTCACCGAGCGCCTTGACCGCGGCGCGGTCGGAGAGATTGGCCGGAAAGATGTGGACGCGATCGCCGAGTTCGGCAGCGAGTGCTTCCAGCTTCTCGACGCGGGTGCCGTGCAGGCCGACGGTTGCACCCTGCGCATGCAGCATGCGGGCGATTTCTTCGCCGAGGCCGCCGGTGGCACCGGTGACGAGGGCCTTGCGGCCGGTCAGGTCAAACATGTTGAATTCCTTCTCTTCAGCCGAGGATGGCAGCCAGCGCCGCGTCGATATCAGCCGGGGTGTTGAGGGCTATGCCAGAGATATTCTTGTCGATGCGGCGGGCAAGACCCGTCAGCACCTTGCCGGAACCAATTTCGTAGAGCGTCGTCACGCCATTGGCGCCGAACCACTCGACGGTTTCGCGCCAGCGCACCTGTCCGGTCACCTGCGCCACCAGCAACGTCGCGATTTCGTTCGCGTCGGTGACCGGCGTTGCGCGCACATTGGCGATGACAGGCACGACCGGATCGTTTTTCTGGACGGTGTCCAGCGCATGGCGCATGGCGTCGGCCGCCGGCGCCATCAGGTCGCTGTGGAAGGGTGCAGAGACCGGCAGCATGATCGCGCGCTTGGCGCCTTTTTCGGTCGCCAGAGCCGCTGCTTTCTCGACAGCAGCCTTCGAGCCGGAAATCACCAGCTGGCCGCCGCCATTGTCGTTGGCGATCTGACACACGCCTTCCGACTTCGCCTCCAAACAGATCGCTTCGACATCGGCGTGGTCGAGGCCGATGATCGCAGCCATCGCGCCCTGACCGACCGGAACGGCGGACTGCATCGCGTCACCGCGAATGCGCAACAGCCGTGCTGTGTCTGCGAGAGAGAACGTGCCGGCCGCACAAAGAGCCGAATATTCGCCGAGCGAATGGCCGGCGACGAAACCGACCTTTTCGGCGAGAACGAGGCCACGGGCTTCGAGAACGCGCATCGTCGCGATGGAAACGGCCATGAGGGCCGGCTGCGCGTTGGCGGTCAGCGTCAACGTTTCTTCCGGCCCGTTCCACATTGTTTCGGACAGTTTCTGGCCGAGCGCCTCGTCGACTTCATCGAACACGGCACGGGCTTCGGGAAAGGCGTCGGCCAGTTCCTTGCCCATGCCGACGGCCTGGCTTCCCTGACCCGGGAATGTGAATGCGATACTGCTCGCCGGACTACTCATAAGGTCGTTTCCTTTCCCTATTTTTGCCCTTTCCATTCACATTCCCGCCTTGCAAGTCAAGGGTTTCGGGCATTTACCCCGATTTTGGCCGGTGCTTACCCCCTGTTATCAGCCCGAAATCAGGCTGATCACTTCGTTGACGCAAAGAACGACGAATAGCAGCGCTGCAGCGCCGAGCAGGCCATTCGACAGCCAGCCATTGCGCCATTCCTTCGGGACGCGGGCAGAGTTCAGCAGCCAGATCAACGTGACCGCCAGGAACGGCATGAAGAAGGCTCCGAGCGCGCCATAGATGATGACGAGCGTGAACGGGCGGCCGAACCACAACAGCGACATCGGCGGGATCGTCAGCCAGAACAGGTAGAACTTGAAGGCCGGCGTCTTTTCCAGTCCCTGCCGCGAGCCACTGGTTTCGCCACGCACGGTGCGGACGAAATCCGCAAACAGCAGCGACACGCCATGCCAGACGCCGAGGATGGAGGAGATCGTGGTGGCAAAGAAACCGACCAGGAAGGCCTTTGCGACAAACGGACCGAACCGCTCCTGGAGCACCGCATCGAGATCGAGCAGCCCGCGGTCACCGGTCGAGAGCGCGATCTGCGCCGTGTAGAGAAGCTCGGCGCCGACGATCAGCATGGCGATGACGAAAATGCCGGTCATGATGTAGGCGACGCGATTGTCGAGGCGCATGACGCCCATCCAGGACGGTGTGCGCCATCCCTTGGCATTCACCCAGTAGCCGTAGGACGCCATTGTGATGGTACCGCCGACGCCGCCGATCAGGCCGAGCGTGTAGATGGCCGAACCCTCGGGAATGGTCGGGATCAGACCGGTCAGCGCATTGCCGACATCAGGCACGACGAGGATGGCGATGCCGACGACGATGGTGAACATGATGGCGATGAAGATCTTCATCACGGTCTCGAAGACTTCGTAGTTGTTGAAGGCAACGAAGGCCGCGCAGACGAGGCCTGAGATCATGGCCCAGGCCCAGAGCGGCAGGAACGGGAAGAGAGCCGCCAGCGGCAGTGCCGTCGCGCTCATGGCGGTAGCGCCGTACACGAAGCCCCAGATCATGATGTAGATGCCGAAATACCAGCTCGTCCACTTGCCGAGCGACCTCCAGCCATCCAGCATCGTGGAACCCGTGGCAAGGTGGTAGCGGGCGGAACCTTCAGCCAGCGCAATCTTGACGATGCAGCCGATGACGGCTGCCCAGAGAAGCGCATAACCGAAGCGCGAGCCGGCAATCAGCGTGGCGATCAGATCGCCGGCGCCGACGCCGGTGACGGCAACCACGATACCGGGACCGATGAGTTTCCATCGTCCCGTCTTCGGCGGCTCGCCGGCGTCAGGAAACCCCTTGTCATCGTATTCCGTCTTTTTGTGCTGCATCGCGTCATCAGTCATTCAACAACTCCTCCGAAAATTTATTCCACGGCAAGTTGGAACGAGCCGCAAAAAATACCGTATCCGACTACAAATCGGAAAAATATCTCTCACGTCCAGCAAACACTTGGTAAATTTTCCGCTATAGCCGCTTGAAGCCGCAACCGGGGCGCCCTTGCGTTGCGTCAAATCCGTTCTAAAGTCCGGCCACATTTTCAGACGGGATCGAGCTGCATGAAATACAACAAACTTGGCCGCACGGACCTCTCCGTTTCGGAGATCTGCCTGGGCACGATGACCTGGGGAACGCAGAATTCCGAGGCCGAAGCCCATGAACAGATGGACTATGCCTTCGACAACGGCGTCAACTTCTTCGATACGGCCGAACTCTACCCGACGACGCCTGCCGGCGCCGAGACCTACGGCGACACGGAAACGATCATCGGCACCTGGCTGCAAAAGAGCGGCAAGCGCTCCGACCTGATCCTTGCCTCCAAGATCGCCGGCAGCGGTCGCTCCTACATTCGCGACGGCCGCCCGATTACCCGCGAGACGATTCGGGAAGCACTCGATGCCAGCCTCTTGCGCCTCAAGACGGATTACCTCGACCTCTACCAGATCCACTGGCCGAACCGCGGCACGTTCCACTTCCGCAATTCCTGGAAATTCGATGCGTCGAAACAGGATCGCGAACAGGCACGCACGAGTTTTCTGGAAAAACTCGAAACGCTCGGCGAACTGGTGAAGGAGGGCAAGATCCGCGCGATCGGGCTTTCCAACGAAAGCACCTGGGGCACGATGCGCTATCTCGATGTGGCCGAGGAGAAGGGTCTGCCCCGCGTCGCGACGCTGCAGAACGAATACAATCTTCTCTATCGCCAGTTCGATCTGGATCTTGCAGAAATGTCCCATCACGAGGATGTCGGCCTCCTCGCCTATTCGCCGCTCGCAGCCGGGCTGCTTTCCGGCAAGTATCAGGGCGGCGCGCGTCCCGACGGCTCGCGCGGCTCGATCAACCAGGATCTCGGCGGTCGCCTTCAGCCGCGGCAGGAGCCGGCGGTCAAGGCCTATCTCGACATCGCCAAGAAACACGGCCTCGACCCGTCTCAGATGGCGCTGGCCTTCTGCCTGACGCGCCCCTTCATGGCCTCCGTCATCATCGGCGCAACGACGATGGACCAGTTGAAAACCAACATCGCCGCTGCCGACGTGACGCTGTCGGATGAGGTTCTGAGAGAGATCGCCGCGGTCTATCGCGACTATCCGATGCCGATCTGAGGTCGCGACGGATTGCGGATGACCGGCTGAAACACGCTGTCGTCATCCGCAAACTTGCGCTATTTCTTCCGGCGGAGGACAAGCCATGATCGACATTCCAAGGCCCGGAAGCCCGTTCCACGAGGCCTATCTGGTGGCCGCCGCGCAATGCGGTCAGCTGCCGATTACCGAGATATCCGACACGAACGAGAACTGCATCGTCAGCTCGATCGCCTGGACCGCCATGCGCGACCAGGTCAGGGCGGATCGGGTCTTCGTGACGGAGGCTGGGTTTCCGCTCGCCGCCCTCCTCATCGTGATTGCCGTGGTCAGATACCGGAAAAGCCGGGCGGCGCGGTAGGTCAGCATAAAGGTGGCCGGAACGATAAGTCCCGGCCGCCGGATATATCTCTGTCGCCGCTCAATCGCTCGGCTATTTCACGACAACTCAGCCGGCGGGTTTGCGATCAAGGATGGTGCCGACTGAAGGAAGCTGATCGATGGAGCGAAGAAGTACTCGCCGCCCATCAAGGTCACCGTCTGCACGAAATCCATCACGCCGACCTTTTGTGGCTGACTATGGCCATCGATCCATTCCTTTTCGGACGGATCGCCACTGTTTGCGACCTGGCTGATGATGAAATCGACACCTTTCTTCGCCGGAACCGCCGGCTGGAATGGAAACGACGTATTGTTCGCCCAGGCACTCTGGGTGAACTCGAACTGCTGATTGACGTCTGCCATGTAAGCCATGAAAATAAGACCGACTCCCTTGTCTGGCTCATCTGAAAAATCGGGTGCCCGATCGCCATAGGTTATGCCTCGGCGCGCCATGATATGCGAGCGCTCGAATTCGTCGCCCGGCGTGCGCGGATTGGTCTTCCTGACATGCGCTCGAACGGGACATTTCAGCCCGACCGGGTCGAGTGTGTAGTCGAAGTCATTGGTTGGCGCGCCGGCCACTGGACCGCTCTGCAGTGCCGGTGTTCCGTCCTCGAAGCGACCGACAACCATCGCACCCGCGCGGTCCTCATCGGGGTTCTGTGGATCCACCGACTGCGCAAGCAGACGTTCCCTCTGCTTGGACAGCTTCACGTTCTGCTCGAGCTTGCGGTAGACGAAATAGCTGCCGCATGAAAATGTCGTGGGATTGCCCGGATCCGATACGACAAACTGGGAGGCCTTGAACTCCTCGTCCCATTTGCCACGAGGTTTGGGCATTCCATTGTTGTCGAGGAAGTCTTCGGTCAGAAACAATGGCTGGCTGATGCCATCGACATAGCCGAAATGCTCGATGCCTTCGCCTCGAACATCGCCGCCCGCCTGCTTGCGCCTCTGCGCCAGGCCGATGTCCGAACCCAGAACCGTTGCGCCGTGCTTTGCGAAAACCTTCTGCAACGCGCTGTAGGAATTGCCCACAAGTGAGGCCTGTTCGTCTGCAATCAGAACCATGGCGTCGGGGTCGTCCTTGGCGCTGTCCCAAGCCTCACCCTTTTCCCAGTGCTCCTTTTCCGGATCATTGATCGGCGGACCGTTAAACGGAAGCGGTACCGCCGGCAGCCGGCCGCGGATCCGCATCCCGGCACGGAAGGCCTTATCGGCGGGAATCTTGGCGTCGGGCAAACCAAGCGCTCGGTAGCCGTTCGCGCTGAGAAAGACGCTGAGAACGGTTCCACCGCTCAGGCTTGTTGCCTTGAATGCTTCTGCCTCGCGCAGTTGCGTCAGCGCGGATGTCGTCACGAACGAAAGATCCCGCAGCAGGCCGGCGACCGCATCAGACTTCATGCCAGCGAAACTGAGAAAGACATTCTTGGTATGATCTCTGCCGTGCCCCTTCAGGATATTGGCCTGCAGGTCCGACAAAAGCGAAAGAAGATCCGCATCCGACGTCCAATTTTTCCAGGTGATGGTAGTATTCAAAATAGTATCGAGCTTAGCCATGCCTCCTGCTCCTCTTGGCAAAGGGTCGAATTGACCCGAACCCAAATTACAACCCAAGGTGCTATGAAGTCCATTTAACTATTTTTGCGAGCATCGACCCCCTCCCCCTTGCCTTATCGTCAAAAATCCGTATAAGCCGCCTTGTTCGAAACACCCGGTCTTCTGGCTGGTGGCTGAACGGAGGGTAGGTCGCGTGAGCGGCCGTAGGAACGAAAAGCGTTCCGGCCTCCCGTGTCTCCGCTCTCGACCGTCTCGATACAACAGCTTTTCTTGCCTGGGCTTGCCCCATTCCAAGAGCAGTCGTTGAGGCTTAGCCGCCGAACCCGGGTGACAAAACAACCGCAAGAAAGGCAAAGCTTACATGGCTCTTTATGAACACGTATTCCTTGCTCGACAGGATATGTCCGCACAGCAGGTTGATGCCCTCGTAGAACAGTACAAGGGTGTCCTCGAAGCAAATGGCGGCAAAGTCGGGCGCGTAGAAAACTGGGGCCTCAAGTCCCTCACATACCGCATCAAGAAGAACCGCAAGGCGCATTACGCCCTTATGGACATCGACGCACCGGCAGCTGCCGTGCACGAGATGGAACGCCAGATGCGCATCAACGAAGACGTTCTTCGCTACATGACGCTTGCCGTCGAGAAGCACGAAGAAGGTGCGTCTGCAATGATGCAGAAGCGCGATCGTGACGACCGTCCGCGCCGTGATGGCGACGACCGTGGTCCTCGCCGCGACTTCGGCGATCGTGGCCCGCGCCGCGATTTCGGCGATCGTCCCCCGCGTGAAGGTGGTTTCGAGCGCGCACCGCGCCCGCCACGTGACGCTTAATCGGTTCGAAGGAGAAAACACCAATGGCTGACTCATCCTCCTCCGCGGCACGCCGTCCTTTCCACCGTCGTCGCAAGACCTGCCCCTTCTCGGGCGCGAATGCACCGCGGATCGACTACAAGGACGTACGCCTTCTGCAGCGCTACATTTCCGAGCGCGGCAAGATCGTACCTTCGCGTATCACGGCCGTTTCCCAGAAGAAGCAGCGCGAACTGGCCCAGGCCATCAAGCGCGCCCGCTTCCTCGGCCTGCTGCCTTACGTTCTGTCGTAATCTGATATCGGACCTGCCGGCTGTCAAAGCCGGCAGGTCCATCTCCCCTTCCGCGTTGGGCGCGGATCGGCAAAACCAAAACCCCATGTTGGGGATCAAGGCCATTGCGACATCCGTCCCGGCCTATCCCCTAACTGCTTGATGTGGCAGGACAGCGAGACAAAGTGACGAACAAGTTCCAGACAGTGCTGCCGACCGGTATCCTTGCCGGTGTTATCGCCACCGTGCTTGTCATGGGTGCCAGCGCACAGTCGTCGTTTGCCTCCATTCTCTATGCAGCTTCCGCACTTCCCATCCTGATTGCCGGCCTCGGCTGGGGCAATCGCGCCGCCATCGTCGGTGTCGTCACCGCAGGCGTACTTGGTGCACTTCTCGTGTCGCCGATGTTTGCGCTTGCCATGGCAGTGTTCACGCTGATCCCCGCCGGCTGGTTGTCGCATCTTGCCAATCTTGCCCGTCCCGCCTCCGAACTCGGCGGCCCGGACAATCTGATGGCCTGGTACCCGATTTCCGACATTCTGCTGCACCTCTGCGGGCTCGTCACGATCGCCGTGATCGCGCTCGGCTTTGCGATCGGCTACGGTCCTGAACTGATCGACCAGATGGTCGATGCGATGACAACAGCATTGCAGGCGCAGGAGCCCACGCTCGCCCCCGATGTCGCGAGCCTTTCCCAGACCAAGTCGCTGCTGGTGCTGATGCTGCCGATGTTTCAGGGCGGCATCTGGGTGACGCTGCTGTTTGCCGCCTTCTACATCGCCGTGCGCGTCGTGTCGCGGTCGGGCCGTGCGGTTCGGCCGCGCGAGGACATGCCGTCGGCGCTGCGCATGAACCGCAATGCCATCTTCATCTTTCTCGCCGGCACCGTGATGACTTTCTTCGGCGGCGCTCCGGCGATGATCGGCGCGGTCGTCTGCGGCACATTCGGCGCCGGCTTTCTCATGGCGGGCTATGCCTCGCTTCACTTTCGCACCCGCGACAAGGACTGGCGCCTGCCGGTTCTCGTCCTCTGCTACCTGTCGTCGATGCTTATCCTGCCGGCGATCGCCATTGTCGTGCTGGGTCTTTCCGACACACGCCGCACCATTGCCCTGACGCCTGCAAAACCTGCAGACGGCAGTGACGAACCACCTACGAATTGAAACTTGAAAGGAACCACAACATGCAAGTCATTCTGCTTGAACGCGTGGCCAAGCTTGGCCAGATGGGCGAAACGGTAAAGGTCAAGGACGGCTTTGCCCGTAACTTCCTTCTGCCGCAGGGCAAGGCGCTGCGCGCCAACGAAGCCAACAAGAAGCGCTTCGAATCCGAGCGTGCAACGCTCGAAGCCCGCAACCTGGAGCGCAAGGGCGAAGCCCAGACCGTTGCCGACGCGCTCGACGGCAAGACCTTCGTGATCGTCCGCTCGGCTGGCGAAACCGGCCAGCTCTACGGTTCGGTCGCTGCCCGCGACATCCTCGAGGCACTGGCTGCCGAAGGCTTCAACGTCGGCCGCAACCAGGTCGATCTCAACACCCCGATCAAGGCAATCGGCCTCCACAAGGTCGTTCTGCACCTGCATTCGGAAGTTGAAACCGAAATCGCTGTCAACGTTGCCCGTTCCGCTGAAGAAGCCGAGCGCCAGGCCAAGGGCGAAAGCCTCACCTCGGCTGACGCCATCTACGGCGTCGACGAAGACGCGCTTCGTCCGGAAGACTTCTTCGATCCGGACGCAGACGGCAACGCTGAAGACGACGAATAAGCCGTCATCGTCTAACCAGTTCGAGAAACGCCCGGGTCATCAGCCCGGGCGTTTTTTTGTCTTCTTGGGGCTATACTGATGCGACCAGTGACTGAGTCGCAGCGAAACACAGTCAACCGGATTCATCGTTTCACTGCGTTCTTTCTGGCACCGGCAAAATGGCGCTGTGGATAGCTGTGGAAAAGCCGCTGGGGCAAAAGGCCGGTTTCAGCACGGCGCATTTACCAGTAGAACCGGCAGCTTCGACGGACAGGACGGACAGAGATCATGAACGAAGTCGCGCGCAACATCGCATCGCTGAGCAACAAGGATGCAGCGCCGCACTACCGTGAGGCTCCCAACAACATCGAAGCCGAGCAGGCGCTGCTGGGTGCGATCCTCGTCAACAACGACGCCTATTACCGCGTCTCCGACTTCCTGAAGCCGACCCATCTCTACGAGCCGCTGCACCGCAAGATCTTCGAAGTGGCGGGCGACATCATCCGCATGGGCAAGACCGCCAACCCGGTCACCATCAAGAATTTCGTGCCCGCGGACGAGAAGGTCGGCGACATGACGGTGGCGCAGTATCTCGCCCGTCTCGCTGCCGAAGCCGTGTCGATCATCAATGCCGAGGACTACGGCCGGGCGATCTACGATCTGGCGCTGCGCCGTGCGCTGATCACCATCGGCGAGGACGTCGTCAACATCGCCTATGACGCGCCGCTCGACATGCCGCCGCAGAGCCAGATCGAAGATACCGAGCGTCGCCTGTTCGAGCTTGCCGAAAACGGCCGCTACGACGGTGGCTTCCAGTCGTTCAACGACGCGGTGGCGCTGGCGATCGACATGGCCGGCCAGGCCTTCGAGCGCGACGGCCATCTGTCCGGTATTTCCACCGGCATCATGTCGCTCGACGGCAAGATGGGCGGGTTGCAGCGGTCCGACTTGATCGTGCTTGCCGGTCGTCCGGGCATGGGCAAGACCTCGCTTGCCACCAACATCGCCTACAATATCGCAGCCTCCTACGAGCCTGAGGTCCAGCCGGACGGATCGATGAAAGCCAAGAATGGCGGCGTCGTCGGTTTCTATTCGCTCGAAATGTCGTCCGAGCAGCTGGCGACCCGTATCATCTCCGAACAGACCGAAGTGTCCTCGTCAAAAATTCGCCGCGGCGATATCACCGAGGCCGATTTCGAAAAGCTCGTCGCCTGCTCACAGATGATGCAGAAAGTGCCGCTGTTCATCGACCAGACCGGTGGTATCTCGATTGCGCAGCTCTCTGCCCGCGCCCGCCGCCTCAAGCGCCAACGTGGCCTCGACTGCCTCGTGGTCGACTATATCCAGCTGATGACGGGGTCGGGCAAATCCGGCGAGAACCGCGTGCAGGAAATCACCCAGATCACCACGGGCCTCAAGGCGCTCGGCAAGGAACTCAACGTGCCGATCATCGCGCTCTCCCAGCTTTCGCGCCAGGTGGAAAGCCGCGAAGACAAGCGTCCGCAGCTTTCCGACCTTCGCGAATCGGGCTCGATCGAGCAGGACGCCGACGTGGTTCTGTTCGTGTTCCGCGAAGAGTATTACGTGAAGAACTCAGAGCCGCGCGATATGGCCGATCCGAAATATCCGGAATGGGAACAGCTGATGGACAAGGTGAAGGGGACGGCCGACGTCATCATCGCCAAGCAGCGCCACGGACCAACCGGCACCGTCAAGCTCGCCTTCCAGGCGGAATTCACCCGGTTTGCCGATCTCGCGGAGCCGAGCTTCACGCAATACGAAGAGCATTGATGAGCTCATTGCGGCACAAGTCTCTGTGATAAGATGGTCAATGCCCGCCGCCGCAAAGCGGCCGGCATCGACCAGTTTAGGGTCGCTGATCGACTACTGGGTCCGGCAGCGTCCGGTCCGGGTGCTTTCCTTGTCGCCGTCATCATAGGCGATCCCGATTTTCTCGCCTGCCAGCGCGGTGATCTTGCCCGGGTACCAGTCGCCGGCGCCCTTGTAGTTGCATTCGACCTTCATGCCGATCATCCAGTCGTACGGACGCACCGCGCTCGAAGCCACCGTTTCCCGGTCACCGTCATCGTAGCGGATGGTAATACTGCCACCGCCGATCTTTTCGATGACACCCGGAAACCAGTAACCGGCACCCTTATAGTTGCCGAGAACCCAGTCGCCCTTCGTCTGCGCCAAGGCTGCAGACGCGCCGGAAGCAAGAAAGCTTGCTGTCAATATGACTGAAAGTACATTTTTCACATTAGTCTCCCGAAATATATTTCTGCCCTCCCCCTGCCCAATGACGCGGGGAAATTCAATTAATTGAACAGTAAATCTGATACACAATACAATCTGAACACTGAATTAATACGTTGTGGATGTGTCTGTTTTTATCGGATTGCTTGGAATGTTTGAAAAAAAGCGTGCAGCGCGCAAAATCTCGCCCGTACGTCTTTTTCCGGCCGTGGAAACGGGTAAGGATTGGCGTCGATCCGATCCATTCTGCTGAGCGCTCATGACAGATTTCGACGACGACGCCCTGCCTTTCGACGAATTCGATATCGCCCCTGCCCGGCTGACCATCGATCTCGTAGCGCTTGCCGACAACTGGCGGGAGATGGCTGATCTCTCCGGCAATGCCTCGACTGCGGCCGTGGTCAAGGCGGATGCCTATGGGCTGGGTCTCGAGGATTGCGGTACGGCGCTTTACGAGGCCGGCGCGCGCGATTTCTTCGTGGCCGTGGTTCAGGAAGGTGTGACGCTTCGAACCTATGCGCCGGACGCCCGCATCTATGTGCTGTCAGGCATCTGGCCAGGCCAGGAAGGGACGTTCTACGAACATGGACTGGTTCCGGTCCTCGTCTCCGAAGAGCAGCTCAGCTTCTGGATGGCGGTAACCGCAGAACACGGCGATCACCCTTGTGCGCTCCATATCGATACCGGGTTCAACCGGCTCGGCATTCCGCTTGAGGACGCGCTCGCCTTTGCCGACGACGTGTCGCGGCCGGCGAGTTTCTCGCCCGTCCTCGTGCTGTCGCATCTGCACAGCGGCGATACGCCCTCCTCTTCCTTCAACCGCCAGCAGCTTGAATCATTCCAGAAGGTTGCGGAGGCTTATGACGGCATTCCGGCAAGTCTTGCGGCGTCTTCCGGCGTCCTTCTCGGATCCGAGTACCATTTCGACCTTACCCGTCCAGGCATCGCCGTTTATGGCGGCGAGGCCGTCGGCGGCGTCAGCAATCCGATGCGGCCCGTCGCCAAGGCAGAGGCCCGCATCATCCAGATCCGCAGCGCCAAGACCGGCGAAACGGTCAGCTATGGCGGCACACACCGGCTGACCCGCGACAGCCGGCTGGCAATCGTCGCGGCAGGCTATGCGGATGGCTACAAGCGGGCGCTTTCGGGCGCCGGCGTTCCCATTCGGGACAGCATTCACGAGGGCGGTTTCGGCTTCATCGCCGGCCACCGCGTGCCGGTCGTCGGCCGCGTCACCATGGACCTGACGATCTTCGACATCACCGATGTGCCGGAACGCGATGTCCGCACTGGCGACTATATCGAGCTGTTCGGTCCCAACATGCCGCTCGACGACGTCGCGCGCGCGGCCGGCACGATCGGCTACGAACTCCTCACCAGTCTCGGCCTGCGCTACGAGCGGCGGTATCTTTACGCCGACGAGTGAGAACGTAAGCGCCCGCGGAGATCCCCTCTTTCGCGGGCGGAACCTTCGTGCTAAATGAGAACAAAAGGAGATCGAAATGACCGAGATCCATCTCAATGACGAGGCTCTGGCGTTTATCGAAGAGCAGGTGAAGACAGGCGCCTATGAGAGCGCTGCGGATGTCGTTGCGGCGGGACTAAGCCGTCTCGGAAGCGAAGACGAACTCCTGAGGACGATGATCGCCGAGGCGGATGCCCAGCTGGAGAGAGGCGAGTTCGTGCGTTTCGCCAATGCCGACACACACGCGGATTCGATCATCGAACGGGGGATGCGCATATTGAACCGAAAGAGCTGATTTACTCCCCGCTGGCCGATCAGGATCTCCTCGACATATTCCTGTACATCGCCGTCGACGATCCGGTCGCGGCCGGCCACTTCGTACGAGATCTTACTCGAAAGGCTGCGTGGATTGCCTTCACCGGTTTTCCAGGTTCGCCGCGCGATAATCTCTCACCCGGTCTCAAAGCACTCCCATACCGCAAGCGCTGTATCTACTTCCGCCGAACGGAAACGGCAGTCCGCATCGTCCGGGTCCTGCACGGCCATCAAAACCTTCATCCCGACCTCTTCAAGACTGACGAAACCTGATCTCATGGCAAAACCTAAAACTCAATTCGTGTGCCAGAACTGCGGCACGGTGCACAGCCGCTGGGCGGGCAAGTGCGAAGGCTGCGGCGAGTGGAATACGATCGTCGAGGAAGATCCGATGGGCGGCATCGGGTCCGGTCCCGGCAAGGTGCCGAAAAAGGGCCGCGCCGTGACGCTGACCGCCCTTTCCGGTGAGACCGAGGAAGCACCGCGCATCCATACCGGCATTTCCGAACTCGACCGTGCCACCGGCGGCGGATTCGTGCGTGGGTCGGCGGTGCTGATCGGCGGCGATCCGGGCATCGGCAAGTCGACGCTTCTGATGCAGGCGGCGGCCGCCCTTTCGCGTCGTGGTCATCGCATCATCTATGTATCCGGCGAAGAAGCCGTCGCTCAGGTTCGCCTTCGGGCCCAGCGGCTGGGTGCTGCCGATACGGAAGTGCTTTTGGCGGCCGAAACCAATGTCGAGGACATTCTCGCCACGGTGTCGGAAGGCAAGCGGCCGGATCTCGTCATCATCGATTCGATCCAGACGTTGTGGAGCGATACCGCCGATTCGGCGCCGGGAACCGTCACCCAGGTACGCACCGGTGTGCAGGCGATGATCCGCTTTGCGAAGCAGACGGGCGCTGCCATGGTTCTGGTAGGCCATGTCACCAAGGAAGGCCAGATCGCCGGTCCGCGCGTGGTCGAGCACATGGTCGATGCCGTGCTTTATTTCGAAGGCGACCGCGGCCATCATTACCGCATCCTGCGTACGGTGAAAAACCGGTTCGGGCCGACCGACGAGATCGGCGTGTTCGAAATGTCCGACAAGGGCCTGCGCGAGGTCACCAACCCGTCGGAACTGTTTCTCGGTGAGCGCAACGCCAAATCCCCGGGGGCCGCAGTCTTTGCCGGCATGGAAGGTACACGGCCGGTTCTGGTCGAGGTTCAGGCGCTAGTGGCAGCCACCTCGCTCGGCACGCCGCGCCGTGCCGTGGTCGGTTGGGATTCGTCGCGTCTCGCGATGATCCTTGCGGTTCTCGAAGCCCATTGCGGCGTGCGGCTCGGCCAGCACGACGTCTATTTGAACGTCGCCGGCGGTTACCGCATCTCGGAACCGGCGGCCGATATGGCGATCGCCTCGGCGCTTGTTTCTTCGCTTGCCGGCATCGCGCTTCCGGCCGACCATGTGTTTTTCGGCGAGATCAGTCTTTCCGGCGCGGTGCGTCCCGTTTCGCAGACGGCGCAGCGATTGAAAGAAGCCGAGAAGCTTGGCTTTTCCGGTGCCATGCTGCCGGCCACATCCGCCGAACTGCCGAAGGGCTCCAGCGCCCGCTGGACGATGATCGAGGACCTGCCGGATCTCGTCTCGCGCATCGCCGGTTCGGTCAAAAAGCTGGGGAAGCAGGAGGAAGATGATTGATCTTCCGTTAACGCCACGGCTGATGTAAGACACGCGCTCGACGCTCTGGATCAGGTTGGAAACTCCGGTCGGATTCAGGCACGAAAACGGCTGGCCCACATTGGCTTCACCAAGACGGCAGGCATGCAACGGCAGGTTCTGGAGTAGAGTTTACATGCCCATCACCATCTTCGACGGTATTGTCATCGGCGTCACCCTGTTTTCGGCCGTGCTTGCCATGGTTCGCGGTTTCTCCCGCGAGGTTCTGTCGATCGCAAGCTGGGCCGGCGCCATTGCCGCCGCCTACTATCTCTACCCGCTGCTCGTCCCTTACGCGGAAAAGTACACATCCGATCACCGCATCGCCATTGCCGGTTCGGCTGGCGTCATCTTCCTCGTGGCGCTGATCATCATCTCCTTCATCACATCCAGGATCGCCGACTTCATCATCGACAGCCGCATCGGTGCGCTCGACCGCACGCTCGGCTTCCTGTTCGGAGCTGCCCGCGGCATCCTGCTTCTCGTCGTGGCCGTTGCCTTCTGGAACTGGCTGGTCGCTGAAAGTGCCCAGCCGACCTGGGTCACCAACGCCAAGTCGAAGCCGTTCCTCGATACGCTGGTCGGACGCCTCGAAGCCGTGCTGCCAGCCGATATCGAGCCGCAGATCCGGGCCCGTATCCTCGGCAAGGAAGAAGCACCTGTGGATGGCGCTGTTGGTACCGACCAGACGCCGGCCGAAGACGCACCGGTTACAAATAATTGACGCTGTGTTGCGCTTGATGCAGCGCACACCATCACCATTTGTGGTAACATTCGAAATCTGATGATAGACGGGCTGGTCTCCGGGGGAAATCTCCCCCGGCCAGCCTTTCCATTTTTCCTGAAAGGGTACGGCCAGATGCAGCAGCCGGGATCGCAAACATTCGATGTCAACCGCTCCAACGTATGGGACGAAGACACCCTTCATGAAGAATGCGGCGTCTTTGGCGTCCTCGGCCACCCGGATGCGGCAACGCTGACGGCGCTCGGCCTGCATGCCCTGCAGCATCGCGGTCAGGAAGCCGCCGGTATCGTCTCGTTCGACGGTTTGCGCTTCCATTCGGAGCGCCGGATGGGCCTGGTCGGCGATCACTATACGGACCCGGTCACGCTCGCGAAGCTTCCCGGCAATATCTCGATCGGCCACAACCGCTATTCGACGACCGGCGAAGTCGCTCTTCGCAACGTCCAGCCGCTGTTTGCGGAACTTGAAGTCGGCGGTATCGCGATTGCCCACAACGGCAATTTCACCAACGGTCTCACGCTGCGCCGGCAATTGATCGCCGGCGGCGCCATCTGTCAGTCGACATCCGATACGGAAGTCGTCCTTCACCTCATCGCGCGCTCGCGCTACTCCTCCACCGCAGACCGCTTCATCGATGCCATCAGGCAGATGGAAGGCGGTTATTCGATGCTTGCCATCACCCGCACCAAGCTGATCGCGGCGCGTGATCCGACCGGTATCCGTCCCCTCGTTATGGGCGAACTCGACGGCAAGCCTGTGTTTGCCTCTGAAACCTGCGCGCTCGACATCATCGGTGCCAAGTTCATCCGCGACGTCGAAAACGGCGAAGTGATCATCTGCGAGATCCAGTCAGACGGCTCGATCTCGATCGATGCCCGCAAGGCCGGCAATGGCCAGCCGGAACGGCTCTGCCTGTTCGAATACGTCTATTTCGCTCGTCCCGATTCCGTTGTCGGCGGTCGCTCGGTCTATGTGGCGCGCAAGAACATGGGCATCAACCTCGCCAAGGAAGCGCCTGTCGAAGCTGATGTCGTCGTGCCGGTTCCCGATGGCGGCACGCCGGCAGCTCTGGGGTACGCCCAGGAGAGCGGCATTCCGTTCGAATACGGCATCATCCGCAACCATTATGTCGGTCGCACCTTCATCGAGCCCACTCAGCAGATCCGCGCTTTCGGCGTGAAGCTCAAGCACTCCGCCAACCGGGCGATGATCGAGGGCAAGCGCGTCGTGCTGGTCGACGATTCAGTCGTGCGCGGCACCACGTCGCTGAAGATCGTCCAGATGATCCGCGATGCCGGTGCCAAGGAAGTTCACCTGCGCGTCGCAAGCCCGATGATCTACTATCCCGATTTCTACGGCATCGACACGCCGGACCGGGAAAAGCTGCTGGCCAACCAGTACGACAGCCTCGAAGCGATGTGCAAATATATCGGCGCGGACTCGCTCGAATTCCTGTCGATCAACGGGCTTTACCGCGCCGTCGGCGGCGAAGACCGCAACGATGCACGGCCGCAGTTCACCGACCATTATTTCACCGGCGACTACCCGACGCGTCTTCTCGACAAGGATGGTGAAGCGGTCGGCCGCAAGGTCTCGCTTCTGGCCAGCAACGGCTGAATGGTTTTCAATCGATCATGAACGTTTTAGAAGGCTGCGGGAACGCGGCCTTCTTTTTTGGTCGCGACTGGCAGGGATGGAACAATGACGATCGACTTGAAGGGTAGGATTGCGCTGGTGACCGGCGCCTCGCGCGGCATCGGTTACTTCACGGCACTGGAGCTGGCAAAGGCCGGCGCGCATGTGATCGCCACCGCACGCACCGTCGGCGGGCTGGAAGAGCTGGACGACGCGATAAAGGCTGCAGGCGGCTCGGCAACGCTCGTGCCGTTCGATCTCACCGACATGGAGGCGATCGACCGGCTGGGTGCCTCGATCTTCGAACGCTGGGGCAAGCTCGACATCCTGGTCGCCAATGCCGGCATCCTTGGTACAATTTCGCCGCTCGGGCATATCGAGGCGAAAGTGTTCGAGAAGGTGATGCTGACCAACGTCACCTCGATGTGGCGGCTGATCCGCTCGGTGGAGCCGCTGCTGGTGCGATCCGATGCGGGTCGCGCCCTGCTCTTCTCGTCAGGCGCTGCCGCAAAGGCACCGGCTTTCTGGGGTGCCTACGCGATCTCGAAATCCGCTGTCGAAACCATGGGTCGCATCTGGGCTGCGGAAAACACGCATACGACGCTCAAGGTCAACATGGTCAACCCGGGCGCCACAAGGACCGCGATGCGGGCGCAGGCCGTGCCTGGCGAAGATCCGGAGACACTGCCGCATCCTTCAGAGGTGGCGCAGAAGATTCTCTTCCTCGCCTCGCCAGAGCTTACCGACAGTGGCCGCATGTTCGTGGTGCGCGAAAACCGGTTCGTCGATTTCAGAATGCCGGAATAACCGGATAGACCGACAGCCCGGACGTTTGGGGGAATCTAGTCATGAGCCTGGAACAGTTGATCGGTGAGTATGGACCGGTGGCCGTGTTTCTGGGAGCGGCTGTCGAGGGCGAGACGGCAGCGTTTCTCGGCGGCGTGATTTCCCACCGCGGCCTCATGCCCTACTGGCAGGCCGCGGCGGGTGCCTTCTTGGGATCGCTGATCGCTGACCAGGCGCTGTTTTTTGCGGGCCGCCACGCCAACCGCGTGGCAATCGTCCAGCGGATGATGAGGGTAAAGGCTGCAGAACGCGTCCGCACCCTGCTTGCGGCGCATCCGACGGGCTTCATCCTCTCGTTCCGTTTCATCTACGGCATCCGCACCGTCAGTCCCTTGATGATCGGACTTTCCGGCATCTCGCCTCTTCGCTTCTTCTTTCTCAATCTCATCGCCGCATTCGTCTGGGGCGTCGGGATAACGGCGATCGGGTACCTGTTCGGCAACGCGGTCGAGGCGCTGTTTGGACATTTGAGACTGCATGTTCACATGCTCGCAGCCCTCGGCGTAATCCTTGTTGCGGTTGCCGTCACCGCATTCCTGGCGCGCAAGACGTTGTCACGCATGTGGGCGGGAACCCGAAATTAGGTCGCACGCCGTTCGGACATCTCAGTTGCTCGTGAGAGCCGAATGGGTGCTCAGCACCTTTTCGAGAAGAACATCGTCGTCGCGCACGCCGAGCTGGTAGAAGCGAATTGCCATGGCCGCCAGCCTTGCGGCAGACGGATCGTGCCTGGAGCGACCGGTCATCCAGCGCGCGACGTTGTATATTCGCGCCAGCCGTTCCAGCTCACCCGGATCAAGCGGCTTTCCCACGAAGGTCGTTCTTACGTCCATGACCCTGCCTCCCACTCTTCATCAGTGATTTCTAATATTAGGCAGAATGGACAAAACGCAAAACACAGGTTTTGGTTAAGATTAACCGGTAACTAAACGCGGGCGGTGAAAACCGCTTTTCAACAGCTTTTTCGATGGGATTTCGGAGCGGGAACGCATCAGCAAATCTCTTGACCAAACAGTGGCCTCGCGCCATAAACGACGGATGAACACGGCGATTTCCATCTGCGGGATCATTATTCGCTCAGCGTAAAGCGCTGGCCTGGCCGTTTTCGTCTCTCGAAAAGCTTTGAAGACAAACGCTCTGGTCCGCTCGCCATAGATGCATGCGACGTCAGGATGTTGGGAGATTTTTCGATGAGCGTCACGCTCAAGCTATACAATACCTTGATCCGCGCGAAGACGGCGTTCGAGCCCATCGATGCCGACAACGTCCGCATGTATGTCTGCGGCCCGACGGTCTATGATTTCGCCCATATCGGTAACGCCCGGCCGGTGATCGTGTTCGATGTGCTATTCCGGCTGCTGCGGCATGTGTACGGCGACGCCCATGTGACCTATGCGCGCAACATTACCGACGTGGATGACAAGATCAACGCCCGGGCGCTGCGCGACTTTCCGCATCTTGCGCTCAACGATGCGATCCATGCGGTCACCGAAAAGACGGCGAAGCAGTTTCACGACGACGTCGCTGCCCTTGGCTGCCTTAAGCCCAGCATCGAGCCGCGCGCCACGGACAATATCGCGCAGATGATCGCCATCATCGAAAAGCTGGTCGGCAACGGCAATGCCTATGTCGCCGAGGGCGAAGTGCTGTTCGACACCAAGTCGATGGCCGATTACGGCCAGCTTTCCAAGCGTCCGCTGGACGAGCAGCAGGCCGGTGCGCGCGTCGCTGTTGATGCGCACAAGAAGAACCCGGGCGATTTCGTGCTGTGGAAGCTTTCCTCCCACAACGAACCCGGCTGGGACAGCCCTTGGGGCCTCGGTCGTCCCGGCTGGCATATCGAATGCTCAGCAATGAGCGGCCGCTATCTCGGCGAAGTCTTCGACATTCATGGCGGCGGGCTGGACCTGATCTTTCCGCACCATGAAAACGAGATTGCCCAGTCGCGCTGCGCCCACGGCACCGACGTGATGGCGAATGTCTGGATGCATAACGGCTTCGTGCAGGTCGAAGGCCGCAAGATGTCGAAGTCCGACGGCAATTTCATTACCATCAACCAGTTGCTGGATACCGATACATTCGGCGGCCGCAAGTGGCCGGGCCAGGTGCTGCGTCTCGCCATGCTGATGACGCATTACCGCGAACCGATCGACTTCTCGATCAAGCGCATCGAGGAGGCCGAGCGGCTTCTTGCCAAATGGCCGGCCGTCGACCTCGCCGACATTCCTTCGAGCACGCAGCCCTGCCCAATCGTCCTCGACGCGCTCGCCGACGACCTCAACACGGTTGCCGCGATCCAGCGCATCCACGCACTGGCGCAGGAAGCCAATGCCGACAGCACGCTGCTGCCGATGTTTGGCGCCAGTGCCGCCCTTCTCGGCGTCGCGCCGGAAAAGACGGAAGTGGACGGGGCGCTTGCCGAAGCGGTGGATGCGCTCGTCGCGCTGCGGCTCGAAATGCTCAAAGCGAAGAACTTCGCCGAAGCCGACCGCATCCGTGACGAACTGTCAACCAAGGGTATCCAGCTGAAGGATGGCAAGAACGCCGAGACCGGCGAACGGGTGACCACTTGGGAGGTAAAGCGCTAACGCTTGCCGCATGGGCGGGGTGGTCCTATGCTTTTCGCACGGGACCACCCAAAGGATGAGGGGAGGATGACATGAGTGCAGAGCGCCAACCAAACCCTGTGGGCAGTCGCGGCCGTCAGACCTCGCTACGGGGCAATGCATGACGAGCCATGACATTCATACCGGCGGCTGTCAGTGCGGCGCCCTGCGTTTTCGCCTCGACGGCAAGCCCGACCATGTCTCGATCTGCCATTGCCGCATGTGTCAGAAGGCGTTCGGTGCCTATTATGCGCCCCTCGTCTCCACCCGCGGCACCGGCTTTTCGTGGACGCGCGGACAGCCGAAATATTTTCACTCTTCAAACCATGTGCGGCGCGGCTTCTGCGACAATTGCGGCACGCCGCTGATCTATGAGGCGGTGGACGGTATCGCGGTTTCAGCCGGTGCTTTCGACGATCCGTCGGCGCTACCGCCGTCGGTCCAGTACGGCACCGAAGGCAAGATACCCTTCGTGGATCATCTGCACACCCTGCCCGGGCACGATACGATGGATGATATCGACGAGGCGCCGTTCCTTTCCGATATCGTTTCCAACCAGCACCCGGATCACGATACACAGACGTGGCAACCAGTTCCCGCCGATCGCGGAATGACGAAGGAGGACGACGCATGAGTGAAACGGAAAAAGCCGGTCAGCCGAGAACCGGCGGGTGCCAGTGCGGCGCCGTGCGTTTCAGGATCAACGGACAGCTCGGTCGTGCCTCCATCTGCCATTGCCGGATGTGCCAGAAGGCGTTCGGCGGTTTCTTCGGGCCGCTTGTCGCAACGCCGCAGGACGGTGCTGAGAGTGGGGTCGAGTGGACCCGCGGGGAGCCGAAATACTTCCAGTCCTCGATTAATATTGACCGCGGCTTTTGCGCGGAATGCGGCACGCCGCTCACCTATCGTACGCCGACCAGCCTCGATATCGCCATCGGTGCCTTCGACGAGCGCGACGACCTGATGCCGCAGGTGCAGGTCAACCACGCTTTCCGGCTGCCCTGGGTGGAAACGATCTTCGACGCTCCCGTGCATGGCGATACGGACTACTATTCGAAGCAGGAGCAGATCATCTCCTTCCAGCACCCCGATCACGATACGGAAAACTGGCCGGCGAAAGGTCTGCATCTATGACGGAAGTGCTGCGCACGCTCTACCCGGCAACGACTGCCTTTGAGACCGGCACGCTCGATGTCGGCGACGGTCACTCGATCAATTTCGAACGGCATGGCACGAAGGGGGCAAAACCCGTCGTCTTCCTGCATGGCGGCCCCGGAGGCGGCATCACGCCGATCCAGTCACGGCTGTTTGATCCTGAACTCTACGACATCCTTCTGTTCGACCAGCGCGGCTGCGGCAAGTCGACGCCGCATGCAAGCCTTGAGGCCAACACGACCTGGCATCTGGTCGCCGATATCGAGCGGCTGCGCGAGATGGTCGGTGTCGAGAAGTGGCAGGTGTTCGGCGGATCCTGGGGTTCGACGCTCGGCCTCGCCTATGCCGAGACGCATCCCGAGCGGGTGACCGAGCTGCTGCTGCGCGGCATCTACACGCTCACCAGAGCGGAACTCGACTGGTACTACCAATTCGGCGTCTCCGAAATGTTTCCCGAAAAATACGAGGCGTTTGTCGCACCGATTCCCGAGGATGAGCGCCACGAGATGATGGCCGCCTATCACCGCCGCCTGACAGGATCAGACACGGCGGCGCAGCTCGAGGCGGCCAAGGCCTGGAGCATATGGGAGGGATCGACGATCACCCTGCTTCCCGATGCGGCGCTGACCGAAGGCTTCGGCGAAGACCATTACGCCATCGCCTTTGCCCGCATCGAAAACCACTTCTTCATGAATGCCGGCTGGCTTGAGGAAGGCCAGCTCTTGCGCGATGCGACGAAGCTCAAGGGCATTCCGGGCATCATCGTGCACGGCCGTTACGACATGCCCTGCCCGCTCAAATACGCCTACCAGCTGTCGAAGGTCTGGACCGACGCAGATTTCCACATCATCGAAGGCGCTGGACATGCCGTATCGGAACCGGGGATTACGGATCAACTGATCCGGGCGACGGATCGGTTTGCGGGGAAGGCATAAATGCGAAAGCTTGCGGGGCGTCTCGCCCCGCATTCGGCTCCCGCCAACTTCTCCCTGCGGGCGGGGAGAAGCGATATGCCTCACCCCTCCCGATCAACATCCCGTTATGCCGGTTGAGATTAACCGCCGGCCGGCACAGTTAGGGCTCCCTGCCTTATCGCATCCTCCTGAAGCCGAGCCTCATCGACGTGTTTCATCTCGCCAAAGCCCTTCTGTGCCTCTACGTCGTCCTCCGCTTCCTTCTGCCGCTGCCGTGGCCCCGCTGGGCGAAGGGGTTGATCGCGGTCGTGCTGATGGTGGTGTTCCAGCACAGTCTGATCAGCCGGATCGTGTTCGGCACGATGTTTTCGCCTGAAGTGCCGCGGATGACGATGATCGTCGTCAACTGGATGGCGGGCACGATCCTGTTGCTTGGCATATTTCAGCTGGCGCTCGATCTGGTCGCGCTTGTCACGGCAGCCCTTCGACGTCGGCGGATCAGAATACCGGTCGGGCTGCGCTACGGGATCGGCGCAGCTGCCATGTCGCTTGCAGCTTTTGCCGTCAACCAGGCGATCCGGGTGCCGCCGGTCAAGGAAGTCGAGATCCGGATCCCCGACCTGCCGGCGCAGTTTGATGGCTACCGGTTGATCCAGCTGACGGATCTTCACATCAGCCGGCTGTTTCAGGCGCCCTGGGTCGAAGAGACGGTAGCCAAGGCCAATGCCCAGAATGCCGACCTCATCGTCATCACTGGCGACCTGATCGATGGCGATCTGCAGGCCCGCAATCTGGATGTTGCCCCGCTTGCCAAACTGCGCGCTCCAGACGGCGTCTTCACCATTCCGGGCAATCACGAATATTACTTCGGCCATGACGACTGGATGCGGCAATACGAGACGCTTGGCCTTCGCACCATTTCCAACGGCCACGTGGTGCTGTCGCGCGGCGGTGCGCAGATGGTGCTGGCCGGCGTCAACGATCTCAACGCCACCCGGTTCGGCCTGGAAGGCCCTGACGTCGGCAAGGCGCTATCAGGTGCGCCAGCTGATGTTCCGGTCATCCTCCTCAACCACCAGCCACGCGATGCGAAGCTTTCGGCGGATGCCGGGGCCGATCTGCAGCTGTCCGGCCATACCCATGGCGGCATGATCTGGGGGTTCGATCGCCTTATCGCCCGCTTCAACAACGGCTTCGTGTCCGGTCTCTACGACGTCGATCAGATGTCGCTCTATGTCAATAACGGTACAGCCCTGTGGATCGGTTTTGCGCTGAGGCTCGGCGTACCCTCGGAACTGACCGTGATCACGCTGAGGCCGAAGTGAGTTGCGGCATCCGGTGAGCGGGTCGGTCGGAGCGGTCGCGCCGCTGATCCATGCTTCACAGAAATGAATTGGCCGGGGGCCACGCCTTGGTGTATCCCGCCAGCCAACGATAACAAATTGCCGGAAACGCCCTGATGGCCACCGATACCGTTCCCGTCGCCGCACAACCCGCGGGAGCGAAGAACGAGGACACGCCGCGCGGCTTTGCCTTCGGCATCACCGCCTATCTCCTGTGGGGCGTCCTTCCCTTTTACCTGAAAGCGGTCGCGCATCTTCCGGCGCTGGAAGTGCTGGCGCACCGCGCCATCTGGTCCGTGCCGATCGCCGGCCTCGTGCTGATCATTCTGGGCCGTACCGGGGATGTGAAGACCGCGATCAGGACGCCGCGCATGCTCGGCATGGCCTGCGTCACCGCCGCCTTCATCACCGCCAACTGGGGTATCTATGTCTGGGCGGTCTCGAACGGTCATGCGATCGATGCCGCGCTCGGCTACTTCATCAATCCGCTCTTCAGCATCCTGATGGCAGCGCTGGTGCTGAAGGAAAAGCTGTTGCCGATGCAGAAGGCGGCGATCGGGCTTGCCGTGGTCGGCGTCGCAATCCTCACTTGGGGCTCCGGCGGATTGCCTTGGGTGTCGCTGGCGCTGACGTTTACCTGGGGCTTCTACGCCCTGTTCCGCAAGACGCTGCCGATCGGTCCGAACCAGGGGTTTTTCCTCGAAGTGCTTCTGATCAGCATTCCGATGCTGCCCTACCTCATCTGGCTGGAAGCGACGGGCCAGGGCCACTTCCTGAACGGTGTCGGCTATGATGCGGCCCTTCTTGCCTTTGCCGGTATAGCGACAGCCGTGCCGCTGATGATCTATGCCAATGCCACCAAGCTGCTGAAGCTTTCGACCATCGGCATCATGCAGTATATCGCACCAACAATGATCTTTCTGACCGCCGTGTTTATCTTCAAGGAGCCGTTGAGCGGCATCAAGCTCACAGCCTTCGTGTTTATCTGGTCGGCACTTGCAGTCTATACGCTGGCGATGCTGCGGGACCTTCGCAGCCGCTGACCGCCCCTCAGGAGATTTCGTTCATGCAGATGTCAGATATCCCCTTCGGCACGACGGACTGGTCGCAGATCGAGCC
Source organism: Neorhizobium sp. AL 9.2.2 (assembly GCF_013317225.1). Taxonomy (NCBI): domain Bacteria; kingdom Pseudomonadati; phylum Pseudomonadota; class Alphaproteobacteria; order Hyphomicrobiales; family Rhizobiaceae; genus Neorhizobium; species Neorhizobium sp. AL 9.2.2. The sequence goes on along the minus strand of NZ_JAALXU010000001.1, from coordinate 1,110,746 downwards.
GACCATCCACAAGGGCGACACCGGACACTCGACCTGGCGCACCCGCCATTTCGGGACGATCCGGGTGCGGATGGTCGAGCATTCGCCGGGCTATCTGGCCGACCACTGGTGCGAGAAGGGTCATATCCTGCTTTGCCTCGAAGGCGAGATGACCACCGAGCTTGCCGACGGACGCATCTTCGTGCTGAAGCCCGGCATGAGCTATCAGGTGGCCGACAGCGCCGAACCGCACCGGTCCTCGACGACACTGGGCGCCAAGCTCTTCATCGTCGACTGACGCTCGTCTCTAGCTTCTCTGCAGCGCGAGATGCGCGCCGAGACCAACCAGGATGGTGCCGCCTGCCCGCTGGGCAAGCTTTTGCGCGGTCGTCGATCGGTTGAGCCGTGCCATCACCAGGCCGGCAAGGGCAACGGCGAAAACATCGGCGATCGTGAAGATGACGCTGACGGCCAGTCCCAGAATCACGAATTGAACCCAGACCGGAAAGCTGGCCGTGCTGTCGACGAATTGCGGCAGGAAGGCGAGGAAGAAGATCGCCGTCTTCGGGTTGAGAACCTCGACGACGATGCTTTCGGCAAATGCCTTTCGGGCGGATCTCGGCGTCTCCGCCTGCAGATCGCCTGAACCCGCAGCCTTCGCGCGAAACAGGGAAATGCCGAGCCAGACCAGGTAGATCGCGCCTGCAAGCTTCACCAGTGCATAAACCACCGGAACGGCGTGAAAGAGAACCGAAAGGCCAGCTGCTGCAGCGATGATATGGGCGTAGGATCCGAGATGGACGCCAAGCACCGCCATCATGCCCGCCTTGCGGCCGGCAGCGATCGTGCGGGCCGCTACGTAAAGCATCGCGGGTCCCGGAATGAACGCGAAGATGGACGTCGTCACAAGGAAGGCGAACAGGATATTCCAGTCTGGCATGCGGTGCTCCTGTTCCCTACCCTCGGCGGGAGCCTGAAACCCTAGAGTTTCGAAATGACGGCGGCTTCGCCCTTTGACGCAGCCTGCTGTTCGTCGCGGTCGAGAATGGCCGGCACGATGTCATCCACGTCAGGGATCACCATCGGCTGTACCAGATGCCCCCGGTGGATGAAGCCTTCCTCGCGCATATGGGTGACGAGCGACAGCATCGGATCCCAGAACCCGCCGATATTGGCAAATACCATCGGCTTCTCATGACGGCCGAGTTGGCCCCAGGTCATGATCTCGACGATCTCCTCCAGAGTGCCAATGCCGCCCGGAAGGGTGACGAAGGCATCGGAGCGTTCGAACATCTTGTGCTTGCGCTCATGCATGTCCTTGGTGACGATCAGTTCGTCGAGCTGGCCGAGCGAATGACGGGTTGCCTCCATATCGACAAGAAAGTCCGGAATGATGCCCGTGACCTTGCCGCCATGCGCCAGAACGCCTGCAGCAACCGCACCCATGATGCCCTTGGTGCCGCCGCCATAGACCAGCCTGAGATCATGGGCTGCAATGGATTTTCCGAGCGCGCGGCCGGCCTGCATATAGGCGGGATCGCGTCCCGGCTGGGAGCCGCAGTAAACGCAGATGGATCGTATTGGCACAGTTTTCTCCGTCAGGCACTTCAAAGAGTTGGCACGCGACGCACCAACCATGAGATTTGGCTGGAAATACTGCGCAGAGCAAGGCTGAAACACTGGAAAAGCTTGTTATGACTAGAGGAAACGGATAATCCGGAAAGACGATGGAGGGTCCATCGGGAAAAGGCTTTGCTCATGAAAAACCGCGCCGGTTGGCTCGCTCTGGTCGTACTCGCCATCGCATCGCTGCTGATGGTCTTTTTCGTGCTGCCGCGGATCAATCATGATGCCAAACCGCTCGGCGATGCGATCAACGCTGCCGGCGATGCGGTCAAGGACGCGGTCGAGAGCACGAAGCAGGCGGTGAAGCCGACAGACGCACCGAATTCTCCGGACGCGCCGAAACCGCAGGAGCAGGCATCTGTGCCCGCGACGACGCCGGCCGCTCCCATATCTCCCCCGGCAACCCCTTCCGCTCCGGCAGCGCCCTCCGCTCCGGCCGCACCCGCAGTAACAGCTGCACCGAGCGCGACAAGCCCGGTCACCGCCCAGCCGAACGCTGCCCAGACGCCAGCCAAGCCCGCCTTTGACGTGCTGCGCGTCGAGCCCGACGGTTCGGCCGTGATTGCCGGCCGCGCGCTGCCCAATTCGACACTCGAAATCTCCAGTGGCAACTCGGTCGTCGCAAAGATCGACGTCGGCCCGAGCGGCGATTTTGCAGCCGTTCTCGACAAGCCTTTGCCGCCTGGCGATCACCAGCTGGTTCTCAAGGCCACCGGCAAGGACGGCAAGACGGTCGTCTCGGACGAGACAGCGACGGTCTCCGTACCGAGCGATCCGAAGACCGGCAAGCTGCTTGCCATGGTGACGACGCCGGGCAAAGCGAGCCGGGTCATCGCGACGCCGAACGCGTCTGCGCCTGCCGCACCGAATGCCGCAACATCACCGACACCCCCTGCCCCTGGCGCTGCGCCGTCCACTGCAGGCCAGACGGCTGCGGGTCAGTCTCAGACGCCAGCCGTCACTCCGGCCTTGCCGCAGGCATCGTCGCAGATCGCATCCAGCGCGCCAAACGTCTCTGCTCCGTCCTCGACCGCGGCTCCCGACGCGACGCCTGCTCCGGCTGGAACACCGGATCTGCAGATCACCGCCGTCGAGCTTGAAGGCTCGAAAATCTTTATCGCCGGCATCGCCCGCTCGGGTGTCATGGTGCGCGGTCTTGTCGACGGCGAGCCCGTCGGCCAGTCGCGCGCAGGCGGCAACGGCCATTTCGTCATCGAGGGCAATACGCAGCTTTCGGTCGGCGATCACCGGATCAGCGTCGAGGCACTGAACGGTGCCGGCCAGCGCACCGTCATGGTCGAGGTTCCGTTCAACCGTCCGGCCGGCGAACAGGTGGCGGCAGTCGCAGCCCCCGCAGTTTCAAGCCCGATGTCGACGATCGATGGCGGCGCCTTCGAGAAGCTTCGCAACGAAGTGGTACGCGCCTTCAACCTGCTCCAGAACCTCTACGCCGACGGCAAGATGCCGAGCGGCGAACAGATGGCGGCGGCACGTTCGTCCACATCGATTACGCTCAAGTCTTTGACCGAATACCGCCTGCCGGCCGACGCTTCCGTTTCCGCCCGCTCCGTTGCCGACAATGCCGCCAAGGATGCAGCGTCAGCACTTGCCGCACTCGACAAGGTTCCAAACGACGTTGCCGCCGTTGGCGCAGCCCTCAAGGACCTCGGCGCCATGATCGCCCGCGCCGTCGGGCCCGCCATGGCACGGCAGATGGATGGTGGCAACGAACAGGAAATGGCCGGCACGCCGGCTGCTCCCGCCACCGGCGTCGACGGCACAAAGACGTTCCAGCAGGCACCGCTGACGCAAAGCGAACGCAATTCGGTGATCATCCGACGTGGCGATACGCTGTGGCAGATTTCGCGCCGGATGTATGGCCAGGGCGTGCGCTACACGACGATCTACCTCGCCAACGAGGATCAGATCCGCAACCCCGACATCATCCAGCCCGGCCAGATCTTCGGCGTACCGGAGGAGTTCCGGCCGGATTCGGAAGAGCTGCACCGCGAACGGATCCAGCATCGGAAATGATGACGCGGCCCCAATTCTCCTGAAAACGACTTAAAACCGCAGGGCCAATGCTTCGGGTTCCCCAATCTCCACATTCCTGTGCTCATCACGGGAATGCGGGAGGTTGAGCTTCACGTCGCGGCGGCGGCTATCGGTGCAACACTCTGCAGAAAAACAGACTTACGACCGATCGCCGATCATCAGTTGCGACGGCGTGACTGCCAGTGAATGGGCGGCAACGTGCAGTGAAAGACTGTTGCGCTCGACAAGTGCTGTGACCGTTTCCAGTATATTCAGATGCGGTACATGCTTGACCACCGTATAGGCAGTGAAAGCCGCGCCGGCGGAGGCTCCCCACAGAAGAGTGCTCAGGGCAGTCGCAACGGCAATCGTCTTGAAGCGCATGATATTCCTCCCAATGCGAGCTTCCCTCGAATAGCCAGACCTCCTCCGCCTCGCAATTCGGACTTATACACTCCGTAGTCATACCTACTTTCGACCGATGAGGCCAGATGAGGTTTCATGCGAGTTTCATTTGCAACATGGCCCTGCGCAGCCTATTTGCCGGGAAGGCGTTTCTTCGCCCTCAGATTCAGGTAAAATCCATGGCAGCAAAAAAGAAGACCGTATCTGCGGATAGCGGCAATCCCTTCAGCACACTCGTCAACCTGTGGCCCTATATGTGGCCGGTCGGACGCGCGGATCTGAAAGCGCGCGTCATCTGGGCGACGGTGTTTCTGCTGCTGGCAAAGCTGGTGCTGATCTCTGTCCCCTATTTCTTCAAGTGGGCGACGGATGCGCTAAACGGCAAGCTCGACATGGCGGGCATCCTGCCGGTCTTTCTGCTGGGCGCCGTCGTGCTGGTCGTCGCCTACAACTTTACCCGCATTCTGCAGGTGGGTCTGAACCAGCTGCGTGACGCGCTGTTTGCCTCGGTCGGCCAGCACGCGGTGCGCCAGCTTGCCTACAAGACCTTCGTGCACATGCATCAGCTTTCGCTGCGCTTCCATCTCGAACGCAAGACCGGCGGCCTGTCGCGCATCATCGAACGCGGCACGAAGGGCATCGAAACGATCGTTCGTTTCACCATCCTCAATTCGGTGCCGACGGTGATCGAATTCCTGCTGACGGCGATCATATTCTGGGCCGCCTACGGGTTCGCCTACCTCGCCGTCACGGCTGTCACGGTTGCCGCCTATATCTGGTTCACGATCAAGGCCAGCGACTGGCGCATCTCCATCCGCCGGACGATGAACGACAACGATACCGAGGCGAACACAAAAGCCATCGATTCGCTTCTGAACTTCGAGACGGTGAAATATTTCGGCAACGAGGACATGGAAGCCAAGCGCTTCGATTCCTCCATGGAGCGCTACGAAAAGGCCGCGACCGACGTCTGGACCTCGCTCGGATGGCTGAACTTCGGCCAGGGCGTGATCTTCGGGCTGGGACAGGCCGTGATCATGATCATGTCGGCGCTTGCCGTGCAGCGCGGCGACCAGACGATTGGCGATTTCGTGTTCGTCAACGCGCTGCTGATGCAGCTCGCGGTTCCGCTTAATTTCATCGGCTTCGTCTACCGCGAAATCCGCCAGGGGCTGACCGATATCGAGCAGATGTTCGACCTTCTTGAAGTCGAAGCAGAAGTCGTGGACCGGCCGGACGCGAAGGATCTTGTCATCGGACAGGGACCTCAAAAAGGCGCCATCGCCTTTCGCGACGTGCAGTTCTCCTATGATCCGGCACGACCGATCCTTAAAGGCATCTCCTTCGACGTGCCGGCCGGGAAGACGGTGGCGATCGTCGGCCCTTCGGGTGCTGGTAAATCCACCATTTCGCGCCTGCTCTACCGCTTCTACGATATCCAGGGCGGATCGATCACCATCGACGGCCAGGATGTGCGCAACGTGACGCAGAAGTCGCTGCGCTCGGCCATCGGCATGGTGCCGCAGGATACGGTCCTGTTCAACGACACGGTCGTCTACAACATCCGCTACGGCCGGCCGGGTGCCTCGGATACCGAAGTCCAGGCGGCGGCCGAGATCGCTCAGATCGACCGGTTCATCAAGGCTCTGCCGGATGGTTATGAGACAAAGGTCGGCGAACGCGGGCTGAAACTCTCGGGCGGCGAAAAGCAGCGCGTGGCGATTGCCCGCACGGTTTTGAAGAGCCCGCCGATCCTCATTCTCGACGAGGCGACCTCGGCGCTCGATACGACGACCGAGCACGAGATCCAGTCCGCACTCGATCTCGTTTCGAAGAACCGGACGACGCTTGTCATCGCCCACCGCCTCTCGACGGTTATCAATGCCGACGAGATCATCGTTCTGCGCGACGGCCAGATTGCCGAGCGCGGCACCCATTCGGGGCTGCTGCAGCAGGAAGGCCTCTACGCCTCGATGTGGAACCGTCAGCGCGAGGCGACGGAAGCGGAAGAGCAGTTGAAGAAGGTGCGCGAGAACGACGATCTCGGCATCGTCCGTCGCGGCGCACCTGCTGCTGAGTAACGGCAGCAGAATAACAGGAGAACAGCATGAGACGATATACGAACAGGCGGATGCTGGTACTCGGCGGTATCGCCATCATCTATATGCTGGTGCTGGTCTTCTACGGCTCGCCTCTGCTCGCCTTCTCGACCTGGATGGGCTGGGTAGACCCTGAGGCGGTTCGCTGAGGCGAAGATTTCTGTGGCAATGCACCGCGTCTGCGAGTGTCAGAAGACGAGGATGGGCCTTTGGGAAACTGACGCGTCAGGGATAAACCGCGTTCAAGCAGAGGTCGCTGGGCGCTTCAAACGGTGTATTCCGTCAATTATACCGGGAAGTTGTATGACGTCATGGGCGCATCGACGGAACCGGATTGCCGCAAATAGGGTTTTTCTATAGGCAGGCAGCACAGACCATTGAGGAGAACCAAGGGTTGATCAATCTTTTCGACACCATCCGCAACACGCTCGTGCCGATCCACAAGGAAGGCTACGTTTTCGTCGTCATCTTTTTCGTCGTCTCGCTGATCCTCGGCTACTTCGCCGAGCCGCTGTTCTGGATCGGACTGGTACTGACGCTCTGGTGCGCCTACTTCTTCCGCGATCCGGAACGGGTCGTACCGCAGGATGACGATCTCGTCATCAGCCCTGCCGACGGCCGCGTCAGCCATGTTGCTCTGGTCGTGCCGCCAGCCGAACTGGATCTCGGCATCGAGCCGATGCTGCGCATCTCGGTCTTCATGAACGTGTTCGACTGCCATATCAACCGCGCCCCTGTTCGGGGCCAGGTGACACGCATCGAGTATCGCGAAGGGCAGTTCGTAAACGCGGAACTCGACAAGGCGTCCAGCGACAACGAGCGCAACGGGCTTGTCATCGACACCCCACACGGCCGCGTCGGCGTTGTACAGATCGCCGGTCTCGTGGCACGCCGCATCGTCTGCTGGGTCAAGCCCAACGAGCCGGTTAGCGCCGGTGAGCGCTTCGGCCTGATCCGCTTCGGTTCGCGCCTTGACGTCTTCGTTCCGGCCGGTGGCCAGGCGCGCGTCGTGGTTGGCCAGAGAGCGGTCGGCGGCGAAACCGTATTGGCCGAATTCGGCTCCGCCAAGGGTCCGACCATCGGCCGTCGTGCCTAACTAAACGCAAGGAGATCATCTGATGGAGACGCCCGTCTCGCCGCCGGAACAGAACCATACGACCGACGAGGCCCGTGGTCCGCGCCTGCGCGAGATCCCGGTCCGCCTGATGATCCCCAACCTGATCACGGTGCTGGCGATCTGCGCCGGCCTTACCGGGATCAGACTTGCCTTCGAGGGACGGTTCGAGCTCGCTGTCGCGATGGTGCTGCTGGCAGCCTTCCTCGACGGGATCGATGGTCGGATCGCACGGCTTCTGAAGGCAACGTCGAAATTCGGCGTGCAGATGGATTCGCTCGCCGACATCATCAATTTCGGCGTTGCGCCCGTCCTCGTCTCCTATGCGTTTCTGCTGGACGGAGCGAAATCCTTTGGCTGGATAGCTGCACTTCTCTATGCGATCGCGGCTGGCCTGCGGCTTGCCCGGTTCAACGTGATGGAAGACCGCGGCATCAAGGCGCCCTGGCAGTCTGAGTTCTTTGTAGGCGTTCCGGCGCCCATGGGTGCGCTTCTGGTGCTTCTGCCGGTCTATCTCGGTTTTCTCGGCGTCGAACAGACGAAGTTCTTCGTGTATGCCAGCGTTCTCTACACGCTGTTGATCGGCTTCTTGTTGGTCTCGCGTCTGCCGGTCTGGTCCGGCAAGTCGGGCCGCATCCGCCGTGACCTGATGCTGCCGATCATGCTTGTGGCCGTTCTCTATGTCGGCCTCTTGATGAGCTACACCTGGGAAATCCTGGCAATCACCGCGATTGCCTATCTCTGTGTTCTGCCGTTTTCTGCCCGTGCGTGGAAAAAGCGTTATGGCACGATCACCATCGAGGACGAGCGCACGCACGTCTGATCGTCCTGCCCTTGCGACTGATGCTGCGGCGCACATGAATTGTTGCGTCGCAGCCCCAGCTTGCGGCAAGTTGGCGCGTCCATTCTTTCTCTATCGCATCGTAAAGCCGCAGCCATGATTCCGCCCGGATTGGCGGCGAAATGCGCCGGCCCGCCCTTAAGCGGAACAGAGATTCGTGAGGAGACAGACGTGAGCAGCGAAACCAACAAAACCAACATCGAGACCAAGCCGGACCTCTCCAGCCATTACCGTCCGCTCGGCCTCAAAGCCGTTGCTGCTGCGGCGATGATGCTGAAGCGCAAGCCAACGCTCAGCCCGGCTCGCTGATCCGTCTCAGGCGCCGCGTAGGAAGCTTATGAGAAGCCCGAGCGCAAGCAACCCCATGACAACGCCGATCAGGCCATCCAGCACCCGCCACGCGGCGGGTCTGGCAAATAGCGGCGCCAAATAGCGGGCGCCGTAGCCGAGGCCGAAGAACCAGGCGAAGGATGCGATCATCGCGCCCGCGCCATAGGCTACCCTTTCCGGGCCTTGGTAGGCCGCAGACAGGCTGCCGAGCAGCAGGACCGTATCGAGATAGACATGCGGGTTTAGAAAGGTGAAGGCGAGACAGGTCATCACCGCCGCCTTGAGTGCCATGCCCTCAGGCGCGCCGGCGACCATCGCACCGGGCTGTACCGCCCGCCGGAATGCCATGGCCGAATAGGTGGCGAGGAACAGCGCGCCGCCGAGCGTCACCACCGAGATCAGCAGAGGCGACTGCGACACGATCGTTCCCAGACCGCCGACGCCGGCTGCAATCAGCAAGGCGTCGGATGCCGCACAGATCAGGCACAGCACGAAGACATGGCTGCGGATCAGCCCCTGGCGCAGGATAAACGCATTCTGAGCGCCGATCGCCACGATCAGCGAGCCGCCCAGCGCAAAGCCGGAAAAACCGGCGGATATCAGGTTCATAGGGAAATCCGTTCAGGACGTGATTCGAAGGCTGGATGGTGTGACGCGGTCGGAACGGATCAAAACAGCGACATCTGGCCGCTGCTGCCGGATGCCTTTGGCGGCTTCTCCTGCGGCTGTGCCACCGCGACCGGTTTCTGCAGATCCTTGCCCATGTTGGACACCTTGTTGACCAGATCTGATACCGGAAACGCCTCGAAGAAATCGTCCTGTACCGGCCGCATCAGATCCGCCACGTGGCGTGGCTCACCGTTCTTGCAATCCAGCCAGCGCTCGAAATCCTCCGGCGCGATGACGACGGGCATGCGGTCGTGGATCGGCCGCAGGGCGTGGTTGGCAGCCGTCGTCAGGATCGCCGCGGTATCGACTTCCGAGCCATCGGCAGATGCGTAGGTTTCCATCAGTCCCGCAAAGGCTATGACGCCACCATTCTTCGGGCGGATCCAGAAGGGCTGCGAAGGCAGTCCCGTTTCCTTCGGCGGCCGGCGCCATTCGTAGAAACCGGAGGCCGGGATAAGAACGCGGCGGTGACGCATGGCGGCCCGGAACGACGCCTTTTCGGCCGCCGTCTCGGAGCGGGCGTTGATCATCAGGGGAAAGTCCTTGATATCCTTGACCCAGCCCGGAATCAGGCCCCACCGGGCAAGTACGACGCGACGCGGCGGAAGATTGCTGCCGGGCTTCACATGTTCGTTCTGCATGACGATCAGGATCGGCTGCGTCGGGGCAATATTGTAGCGGGCCGGGAAACCTTCCTCCCCCAGCGCCTGCATGACCTCCAGAATTTCCTCAGAAGTCGCCGTCAGGGCGTAGCGTCCGCACATGCGAGATTAGATGGCACTGGGGTAGGCAGACGTCAAGCGGATCAGGCGCTGCGGGGACCGAAGAGGATGATCGCGCCGCCGATTAGGCACACGGTCGTGCCGAGGATGTCCCAGCGGTCGGGCATCCGGTTCTCGACGCCAGCGAGCCAGAGGATGGAAGCCAGGATGTAGATTGCACCGTAGGCGGCGTAGGTCCGCCCGGCCGCGTCGCTTGGCACGAAGGTCAGCACCCAGGCAAACAGCGCGAGCGACACCATACCCGGCACCAGCCACAGAGCCGGCTTTTCCAGCCGCCACCAGGCCCAGAAGGCAAAGCAGCCGGCGATCTCGAACAGGGCGGCGAGCGAGTAGAGGAGATAGGTTTTCATGCTGTCCAGCCGTTGAGGTTCACCGGCATGGTTCGGGCCGTGTCATGCCGTGAGAGAGGGTTTTTGCGCGCGACATGATATGTCCTTGATGGGCGGCTATTCCCGCCTACACTAGCCTGACCGTATCGTTCTTCAAAGCCGCCGAATTTCATGACAACAGCCACGCCCTCCCCGCAAGCCGCATCTTCGGCCATTCTCGAACGCGACGGCAAATTTCTGCTGATCCGGCGATTGAACCCGCCCTCGGCGAATCTGTTTGCCTTTCCAGGGGGTCGGGCCGAGCCCGGCGAGACGCCATCGGAGACGGCGGTGCGGGAATTCTTCGAGGAGACCGGCATCGCTGTGCGCAATCCGACCCTGTTTGCCACCTACGACCTTAAGAAGGACAAGGACGACAACCGCCATTTCTCGCTCTCGGTGTTCCGTGTCGAAGCGGACCCCGAAGGAGAGGCGATTGCCGCCGACGATGCGGCCGATCCGGGATGGTATTCGGTTGAGGAGATCCGCAATCTTCCCGTGCCTGCGAGCGTGCTGGAATGCGCCGAAAGGCTGGCGGCGGAACTGAAACGCGGTTAGGAGTTCGTATGCACCGCCTGATGTCTTTCCTCACGTCTTCCCACCGATTCGCGATCGTTGCTGCGATCACGCTGAGTTGTGCCGCCGCGCCGGCTGGCGCCCAGTCGCAGAAAGCACCGTCGAAGCAGGCGCCGTCTGCGACAACGGCCGCGCCACAGACGGAAACCGAATCAAAACCGGCTCCGTATGATTCGCAGATGATGCGGCTTGCGGAAGTGCTGGGATCGGTCACTTATTTGCGGTCGCTTTGCGGTGCAACCAGTGACGATTGGCGCGGATCCATGCAGAAATTGCTGGATTCTGACACCGCCAGCGAGCCTAAACGGCGGGAACGCTTGACCGCCGCCTACAACCGCGGCTACCGCTCGTTTGCCGCGGTTCACACGTCCTGCAATGAACCCGCACGCATGGCTGAGGAACTCTACCGTGCCGAAGGCGCAACACTTGCCGCCGAAATAGCCAGTCGCTACGGAAATTAGCGGTTTATTTACCTCTTTTGACCTCAAGCCGTGTCGTTTTGATAAAAGGCTGATAAAGTTCTTAATGGGTCAGTAATTAATACGGGTACCGAGGATCAAGAGTATGCAGACAGGCCGCAACGAAATCGATGACATGATCGTCCACGAGAAGATGCAGGCTGCGTTGGAATATCAGAATGAAGCCTGGGCCGATGGCCGTGCCGATGGCATCGAGGCTGAAATCATTGCTGATGTCGCGATGGCCTGTGCCATTCGCGAGACGATCCGCCTGCTGGGCGAAACCGGCGCCGAAGCACTGCTGGATTCGCTGAAGAACCGCATGCTGGCCGGAGAGTTTTCGCCGGAACGGATCGTTCAGTAATCTCGCACATCCTTATCAGGCATCAAGAAAAGCCGAGAATTCCCCTTCGGAAGGCGGCCGGAATGCATATCATGACAAACTTCAACGGTCTGCGTCTGGCGCTTGCCGCAACATGTTTTTGCGGCTTGCAGGTTATGGCACCGGCTTCCGCGCTGGCGCTGAGCACCACAGCGCAGAGTGAAACAGGCGGCAGCAAGCCATCGTCCGGCGTCATGCAGGCTTTCGAGGGCCCGCAAGTGCCGGCGACCGGGTCAGCCCAGGCGCCCGTAGCAGCGCCCGCTGCACCCGCCGCCGGCCAGCCAACGGCTGCGGCGACCGACACGATCCAAGCCGACATCATCCGCGACATGACCACGCTGCCTGAGCCTGTCAAGAAAATGCGCGCCGCCTTGATCGAGGCCGCAGCCTCCGGCGATATCGAACGGCTGAAGCCGCTGACCAATCCCGGCCCGAACCAGACCCAGGTTATGGATTATCAGGGCGACGATCCGGTCGGCGCGCTGAAGAACTTTTCCGGCGATCCAGACGGCCAGGAAATTCTGGCGATTGTCATGGACCTTCTCTCCGCCAGCGCCGTGAGGCTCGAGGCGGGGCAGCCGGAAGAGGTTTACGTCTGGCCGTATTTCGCCGGCAAGTCGATCTCTGCCCTCACCCCACCCGAGCGCGTCGAGTTGCTGCGGATCGTTACGGCCGGCGATATGATCGGCATGGAAGAAAACGACGCCTATAATTTCTACCGCATCGGCCTGTCGCCCGACGGCCAGTGGAAGTTCTTCACCGGCGGCGACTGAAGCTTGCGGCACCGCGACTGCACTTGTTCGCGCGGTCGGGAGGGCTTACTTGTCGGGTTCGACCTTCCGGCTCAACAATCGGACCTTCCGCCATGCCCGCCGTCCATCTTTCCTCGCGCCAGCTGATCCGGGTTTCCGGTGTCGATGCACGCGATTTTCTCCACAGCCTGATCACGACAGATATCGAATCCCTGCCTGAACGGACGGCCCGTCCCGGCGCGCTTTTGACGCCGCAGGGCAAGATCCTGTTCGACTTCATGATCTCCCGAGACGGCGACGATTTCCTGATCGAAACCGAATCGGCCCAGCGCGACGCGCTGATGCGCCGGCTCACCATGTACAAGCTGCGGGCGGCCGTGACGATTGCAGCCGACGATGCCGATGGCGTGACGGTAACCTGGGGCGACGGTTCGGTTACTGGTGCTGCGGATGCGGCGTTTGCCAAAGCCGGCGTGACTTTGTCGCGGTATCCGGGAAAGCCCGAGGGCATCGCGATCGACGCGTCGGAAGCCGAGTACGAGACGCTGCGGGTCACGTCCGGCATTCCGGCCTCCGGCTTCGACTATGCCCTGCAGGATGCCTTTCCGCACGACGTTCTCCTCGACAAGACCGACGGGCTGTCGTTCCGCAAGGGTTGCTATGTCGGGCAGGAAGTCGTCTCTCGCATGCAGCACCGTGGCACGGCACGGCGGCGTGTCGCGCTCGTCACAAGCGAGACTGCCCTGCCCGTCTCAGGCACGGACATCATGGCCGGTGGCAAGCCGGTCGGCACGCTCGGATCCGTCTTGGGTAACAAGGGGCTTGCAATCGTGCGGATTGACCGGGTCGGCGATGCGATCGCCAATGGTATTCCCCTGACGGCGAGCGATGTCACCGTCGTTCTCTCGCTGCCGGAATGGACCGACCTGTTGTTCCCGACAGCGACGCAAGAGGCCGAGCCGTGAGCGGATTGAAATCCATGCGCGCCTGGCAGCGGATGCTTTCCGGCCGCCGGCTCGACCTGCTGGATCCCTCGCCGCTCGATGTCGAGATTGCCGATATCGCCCACGGGCTTGCCCGCGTTGCGCGCTGGAACGGCCAGACCAAGGGCGACCACGCGTTTTCGGTGGCGCAGCACAGCCTGATCGTCGAGCAGATCTTCTCTCGCACCAATCCCGATGCCTCCAGCGAGGCGATGGCGATGGCGCTGTTGCATGACGCACCCGAATACGTCATCGGCGACATGATCTCGCCCTTCAAGTCGGTGGTCGGCGGCGGTTACAAGGCGGTCGAATTGCGGCTCGAGGCAGCGATCCACATCCGCTTCGGCCTGCCGCCGCATCCGACCAAGGAGCTGAAGGTGATGATCAAGAAAGCCGACACCGTTGCCGCGTTTTTCGAAGCGACGGAGCTTGCCGGGTTTTCCGTCACCGAGGCGCAGAAATTCTTCGGCGTGCCGCGTGGCATAACCCGCGACATGCTGGAACTGAAGCCGATGCCGGCGCTCGATGCTCAGGCGCGCTTTCTCGAGCGCTTTCATGCGCTTGAAGCCGATCGCGGTGTGACGGCATGAGCCGGATCATCGTCTGTCCGCTCGACAAGATCGCTGAACTCTCGGTCCGCCACGGCGCCCGTGAAATGGTGAGCCTGATTGCCGAAAAGCAGGATTTCCACCGGCCTGCCGTGATTGCCGCCGCGCGCCACCTGAAACTCAAGATGAACGATATCGGCTTTGCCGGCACCGGCACTCTGATTGCGCCGAGCGAGGCACATGTGGAGCAGCTGATCGCCTTCGCCAAAGACTGGGATCAGTCCGCGCCGCTAGTCGTGCATTGCTGGATGGGCGTGTCGCGGTCTCCGGCAGCGGCCGTCATTGCGTCGCTTTCACTTTATCCCGATCAGGACGAGGTCGAGCTCGCGACAAGGCTGCGCAAGGTCGCGCCGCATGCGACGCCGAATACAAGGCTGATTGAGATCGGCGACCGTCTTTTGCAGCGTGACGGACGGCTTGTGCAGGCGATCAAGCGGATCGGGCGCGGCGCTGAAACGGATGGTCGGGCCTCGTTCGTGCTGCCTGTTACGGCACAGGCCGAAATCGAAAACCGCGCGTCCTGATCCCCTGCGGCGGGTGAGAAACGTCGCTCCGTTTGCCTTGACCTGACAGTCACCCGCGCCAATTAGCCTCCTCTTTACAGCAAAGGATCAGGCCCCGAATGGAACAGGCATCGGCTTTCGTCGTCGCAACTCGTACGGCACTCTCACAGCTCACAGCCCTCGGCATCCAGTATTCATTCTCGGTCATCGGCGCCATTCTTCTTCTGATCGTCGGATGGGCCGCTGCCCGCCTGCTCAGTCGCTGGGCGCACAACGGTCTGTCGCGGGTGAACGGCATCGACGCAACGCTGGCGCAGTTCTTCTCCAACATCATCCGTTACGCGGTGCTGATCATCGTCGTGGTGATGGTGCTCGGCCAGTTCGGCGTCCAGACGGCATCGGTCCTTGCGGCACTGGGCGCGATCGGCCTCGCGGTCGGTCTTGCCCTGCAGGGCACGCTGCAGAATATCGCAGCCGGCATCATGCTTCTGGTTCTGCGCCCGTTCCGCGTCGGCGAATCGATCGAGACTGGCAATGTCAGCGGCACGATCGTCGATGTCGGCCTGTTTGCAACCGAGCTTCGCACCGCCGAAGGCGTTTATCGCCTGGCGCCGAATTCGACGCTTTGGAACGTGCCGATCACCAACTATTCGCGCCTGCACACGCGCCGGCACGAGATCTCGGTGACGCTGTCGGCCGACCAGAGCCTCGACGAGGCCGAAGCCAAGCTCAAGTCGATCGCCAAGTCGGAAACGCGGGTGGAGAGCAACCCGGCACCGACCACCTATCTTGCGGATTTCGATGCCGGCAGCGCCAAACTGACACTGCGCTACTGGATCAAGAGCGCCCAGTGGTGGGCGGTCAGCCGCGACATGACCAAGGCCGTCAAGCTTGCCTTCGACAAGGTGGTCGAGGAAGAGGTGCCGGCCGATGCGCAGGACGACGGTCCGGCTTCATACACCCCATAACGGTATCGACGGGGAGATCGGCTTTTCTTTGCGGACCAATGGTATAACGTCCGCTGACCTTCTCAACCGAGCCCGCTAGCATATGATCCTCCAGCTTCTGCTGATCGTTCTCATTCTCTCCCTCGTCGTCTCGCAGCGAAAGCTGTCGGGCCGGGTCGCTTCGCTGGAGAAAGAACTTTCGGATGTCCGGGCGCGCCTGCTGACCGGCGTTCCCGTCACTTCCGAGGTGGTCGTGTCGCCCGAGACGGCACTTGCCGATATCCGCACCGAAGCCGCGGCTGACATGGTCGAAGACACGGACCTTGCAAAGGCTGCAGCAGAACCATCGAAGACCGAAGTTCTGGCAGAGATCACGGCGCCCGAGGTGAGGACGTCCGATCAGGCAGCCGAAACACCACCGCTCCCCGCGCCCGCTCCGCGCTTCCGCCGTGAAAATCTGGAAAGCTATCTCGGTGCTCGCTGGCCGGTCTGGGTGGGTGGCGTGGCACTCGCCTTTGGCGGCATCTTCCTTGTCCGCTATTCGATCGAAGCCGGTCTGCTCGGCCCCGGTGCCCGTCTGTCGCTGGCAGCGATGTTCGGCCTGGTGCTGATTGCCGCCGGCGAGCTGGTGCGCCGTCGGGCAATGCCCAAGATGTCGGAGCTCTACGCCAATGCGATGATCCCCGGTGCGCTGACGGCCGCCGGTAGCATCACGCTGCTGGGCGCGTCCTTCGCGGCCTACGCCTTTTACGATTTCATCGGCTCCGGCACCGCCTTCATGCTGATGGCCCTGATTTCGTTTACAACAATAGGGCTGTCGCTGCTGCACGGGCAGACGCTGGCCGGGCTTGGCCTGCTCGGCTCGCTGATCACGCCGCTTCTGGTGACGACCGACGACCCGGACGTCAACGCGTTGTTCCTGTTTCTCGGCGTGAGCTGGCTGGCGTTGAACGCCGCCTCGCGCATCCGCCGCTGGACCGTGGTGCCGATGATCGCCAATTTCGGGATCGGCCTCTGGGTTCTCGCCTACACGTCACAATCGCTGCCGATCGACATGATGCCGCCTTCGCTGGTGCTGCTGATGATGATTGCCGGAACGATCCTCATCTGGCCCGGCCGCGTTTATACGCGCGGCTTGACAGGGAGCGGCGGCTGGCGGGCGCTGCTGAAGAGGCCACCGCTGCGGATCACCCTCTCGTTATCAGTCACGGTCGCGATTTCGGCGCTTGCCATGCTGGTCGCCACGCCTGGGGGCTCTCTTCATCCGCTGTTCGTCTTCGTCGCCCTGATCGGCGCGCTGGCCGCCGTCGGCAGCAGTCGCAGCTACGGGGTGTGGACGGTCGTGGTTGCAGCGCTCGCCGCGCTTGCCGGTATAGCGACCGTTGCGTCGACATTGCTCGCCTATGTGATGCCCGAACCGGTGACCGGCACAACCGCGCCTGTCGTTGCCGCTTTCGGCCACGAGATTGCAGGCTTCCTGCTCCTCGGCGGCATCTTCACGCTGCTCGGGGCCGGGTTCCTCAGGCGCTTCCGGCATGAGGAACCGACGTTTTCGGTACTCTGGTCCTTTATGATGGGGGCAATGCCGGTCACGATCGGGTTCATCTCGTTTCTGAACTTCGGCAATTTTTTCCGCGACTGGACGCACGGCCTCTATGGCATCGGCATCGGACTTGTGATGCTCGCGGTGGCGGAGTGGCTGTTTCGCGGACGTGACGAAAGCGATGGCGACGGCATCGATTGGCCGGCGAATATCGCAGTGCTCGGCTCCTTCGCGGGCTTCACGCTGGCACTACACGCGCTTACCAACGGCATCGTCACGACGATCCTTCTTTCCGTTCTCGGCTTTGCCTATCTGATGGCGATGCGAGTGCGGACATGGGCTGCCCTGCCCTGGATGATGGCGGCGGCAATCGCGATCGTGTTCGGCCGCATCGCCTGGCAGCCGACGCTGGTTGGCGCGGACAGTCTCGGCACGACGCCGTTCTTCAATGCGCT
Organism: Neorhizobium sp. AL 9.2.2; assembly: GCF_013317225.1. Lineage (NCBI taxonomy): Bacteria > Pseudomonadati > Pseudomonadota > Alphaproteobacteria > Hyphomicrobiales > Rhizobiaceae > Neorhizobium > Neorhizobium sp. AL 9.2.2. The sequence goes on along the minus strand of NZ_JAALXU010000001.1, from coordinate 1,093,292 downwards.
GCTGCCGGGCTACGGTATTCCGACCCTGCTCGCGATTGTAGCAGCCTGGATGCTGCGCAAATCACCCGATGTCCGTGTCCGCAACGTTTTGCAGGGACTGGCATCGCTTGCAGCCCTGCTAACACTTGCCGTGCTGATACGCCACGCGATGAATGGCGGCGTGCTCGATGCCCGTACACCGACGCTTGGCGAGCAGTCGATCTACACGCTCTTGACGATCGGCTTCTCCGGCATTCTGATGACGCTCGACCTGAAAAGCCCGAGCCCGGTCTTCCGCTACGGCTCGATGATCGCCGGCGCGATCGCGACGGTGAACGTGCTCTCGGCGCATGTGTTTGCGCTCAATCCGTTCTTTTCCGGCGAAAGCACGGGCTCCTGGCCCGTCCTCAACCTTCTGCTGCTCGGTTATCTTCTCCCGGCGCTCGCCTATGGACTGACCTCGTACTTGGCGCGCGGCCGGCGGCCAGCGCCCTATGTGGCAATGCTCGCCGTCTCGGGCGCCCTGCTCGGCTTTCTCTGGGCGACGCTTTCGGTTCGACGCTTTTTCCAGGGCCAGAATATTGCCCAGTGGAAGGGCTTTCTCGCTTCCGAAACCTATGCCTATTCTGTGGTCTGGCTCCTGATCGGCATCGGCCTTCTGGTAGCGGGCTCGAAATGGAACGCCAAGAGCCTGCGGCTTGCTTCTGCAGTGCTGGTGCTGGTGTCCGTGGCGAAGGTTTTCCTGATCGATATGGCCAATCTCGAAGGCATTATGCGGGCCCTGTCCTTTATCGGGCTGGGGGCAGTTCTGATCGGAATCGGGCTTTTCTATCAACGGATTCTAGTCAACAAGAACGACACATCTAATACAGACGATTCTCACGAACCCTCGTAGAAACCAGCATGACCGCGTCACTCGCAGAAGCCTTTTCGCCCCACCAGGATCTGGCTAGAAGCCTCATTCCGCATGCCAGTGCTGGCGACGATGGAAGCCACGATCTGGCTCACATCGCCCGCGTCTTCAAGAATGCGATGCGCATTCATCAACACGAAGGCGGCGACGGGCGGGTGCTGGCAGCCGCGGTGCTGCTGCATGACTGCGTTGCGGTGGAAAAGAACTCGCCGCTGCGCAACCAGGCATCTCGTCTTGCCGCGGAAAAGGCGGCGGGCATTTTGGGCGAGATGGGCTGGAGCGAGACCGATATCGATGCGGTTTCCCACGCCATCCTCACCCACAGTTTTTCGGCAAACCTCGAGCCGCAGACCATCGAGGCGAAGATCCTGCAGGATGCGGACCGGCTCGATGCAATCGGCATGATCGGTGCGGCACGCTGTTTCTACATTGCCGGGCGGATGGGTTCCGCGCTTTACGATCCGGCCGATCCTCTCGCCAAGCATCGACCGCTCGACGACAGGACGTTTGCAATTGATCATTTCGAAACGAAGCTGTTCAAGCTCGCCGACGGCTTCAAGACGCAGGCCGGCAGGCAGGCGGCAAACGAACGCCACCAGCGTCTGAAAAGTGTTCTCGACCTCTTTCTCGATGAAATTTGAGGAAAACCCATGCATGTCAGCGAGATCAACTACTACCCCTTGAAGAGCGGCCGCGGCATTTCGCTCACTGAGACGCAGATGACGTCCACGGGCATACCCGGCGATCGCAGCTTGATGCTGGTCGATACCAGGGGGCATTTCGTCAACCAGCGCGATCTTCCAGAAATGGCGCAGCTGCAGGTCCTGCCCGACACGGACGGGTTCAGGTTTTCGATGGAGAGCAAGGGCGGGATCACCGTCACCCGGCCGCCGGGCTACCGGCGTACCGATGTGGTCGTTTGGAATTCGATCGTCAGCGCCGCGCTGGCCGACAAGGATATCAACTCGACCCTTTGCGACTGGCTGGGCTGCGACGTGCGGCTTGTTTTCTTCGATGAACGTTCGAAGCGGATCGCAAGCGACGACTGGGCAGGACCCGATACGCCGGTCACATTTGCCGACGGATACCAGGTCCTGGTCACGACCACCGGCTCGCTCGAGGCGATCAATGCCGACATGGAGAAGCATGGAGAAGGCGCCGTCGGGATGGACCGGTTCCGCGCCAACATCGTCATCGACGACGGGGACGCCTTTGGCGATGACCATTGGGAGGCTATCGATATCGGTGGCGTTCGTCTCGATCTCGTCAAACCCTGCGCCCGCTGCATCATGATCACCCAGGATCAGGTGACCGGTTCGCGGGATGTCGCCAACCCGATGCCGGCACTCGGTCGCCTGCGCATGTCGGCCGACCGGCGCGTTCCCGGCCCGCTGTTCGGATGGAACGCAGTGCCGCGCGGCGGCGGCATGATCGCAATTGGTGACGACGTGAAAGTGGTCTCGACGCGCGGCGCCTGGGCCATCAAGCATCGGTAAGGAAAAGCGGCTGTACGTTGCCTGACCGCGTCCCCTTTCCGGACTTGAGAACTGTCCTGTGCTACCGCGCCAGGCGCATCGCCTGGCCCTGGCAATCCAGCACCTCGTCGATGGCGTGACCAATCTTTTCGATCAGTTCCTGCAGGTTCGGGTTTTCCGGATCGAGAAAATCGCCAACGAAGGCGACAACATTATCCGCCGTCAAAGGAAAACCGCTGATGCTACACTTCAGGATTGCCTGGTTTGCAATCGTGGTCGCGGTGATGCGCTCCAGAAATTCGTTTCGCTGGTCTTCCGTCATCCCAGTGAGCATCGTTTCTCCTGATTTGCTTGCCCAAGTCTAACTCAACCTTGAGAACATATGTTCCAGTCGCCAGTACGGGGAAGACCTCAAGTGGAGGTCTCCAGAACTATTTGCAGTTTCTCATATACCTTTTTCGGGTCTGAAGGTTCCCTCTGACGGCACCGCATGGCAGACATGTCCAATCGGCGTTTGTTGACAAAGGTCAAAACCGGTCAAGAACACCAATCTCACAAACGTAGGGCGTCACGGCGGCGCTTGCGCGCTCCGCACTGGAATCGATCACCATCATGACATCTCGGTCTACGGGACTTCTCTTCGCGTTGACTGCTGTCATTATCTTCGCGGTTCAGGACGGCATCTCGAAACACCTGGGCGGCGCCTATCCTCCCATTTTCGTGGCGATGATCCGCTACTGGGCCTTCGCAGGTTTTGTGCTCATCGTGGCCGGTCGCTCGTCCGGCGGTGTCAAAGGTGCAGCGTCCGCGAACAGGTTGTGGCTGCAGATTGCCCGCGGGGTCATTCTGGTTTTCCAAATCGCGCTGTCGATCTTCTCCTTTGCCGAGGTCGGTCTTGCGGCCACCCATACGATCTTTGCGGCGACGCCGCTGCTCGTTGCCTGCCTTTCGGTGCCCTTGCTTGGCGAGAAGGTCGGCTGGCGGCGGTGGACCGCGATCGGCGTCGGCTTTGCCGGCATCCTGATGATCATCAATCCGCTGCATGCGACATTCGATTTCCGGATCGTCATCCCGCTGATCGGCACCACGATGTTTGCGCTCTACTCGGTGCTGACCCGGCTCGCGAGCCGCACCGACACGGCCGATACCGCGTTTTTCTACACGGGTATTGCCGGTGCTGCGGCGATCACGCTGGTCGGTCCGTTTTACTGGTCGCACATCACGCTTTCCGACTGGTTCTGGATGTTGACGCTTTGCGTTACCGGCATGACCGGGCACTATCTGCTGATCCGCGCCTACTCGCTCGTCGACGCCGTCGCGGTACAGCCGATGTTCTACGTACAGTCGGTGCTCGTCTGCCTGATCGGTGTGATGCTGTTCGGCGAGATGATGACCATCAACATGGTGGCCGGGTGTGCGATCGTCATTAGCGCCGGCGCCTTCACGCTCTGGCGCGAATCGCGGCTTGGCAAAGTCCCACCGCCCCCGATCGAGCCGCCCGGCGCGCTGTAGAGAAGGCTTTGTCGCATCAGCTGTTGTGATGCATCGCGTCAGGAAAAGTCGTTTCCCATTTCACACCTGCGCGGCTATGGATAATGCCTGATTTCAGGAGGCAAGCATGTCCAACCCCGCGCGCTCATCGATGCCCTGGCTGATCATCACGGCCGGTGCCTTGGTTGCGATGCTGACCTTCGGCCCGCGTTCGGCAATGGGCTTCTTCCAGTTGCCGATGTTGTCCGATCGTGGCTGGGATCGCACCACGTTCGGGCTCGCGATGGCGATCCAGAACCTCGCCTGGGGCCTTGGCCAGCCGATCTTCGGAGCGATAGCGGACAAATACGGTACAGGCCGCGTGCTCGCCCTGTCCGGTCTCCTCTATGCGGGCGGACTGTTCCTGATGTCGTCCGCGCAATCAATTCCCATGCTGCACCTGTCCGGCGGTCTGATGGTGGGGCTTGCCGTCGGCGCCGGTTCGTTCGGCACGATCCTGTCAGCCTTTGCCCGCAACGTAACGCCCGAACAGCGCTCCTTAGCGTTCGGGATCGGCACTGCCGCCGGATCTGCCGGGATGTTTCTGTTTGCGCCGCTCAGCCAGGCGCTGATCACGGCCTACGGCTGGTCGGACAGTCTGATGATCATGTCGGCGATGATGCTTGCTGTTCCGCTGCTTGCCATCCCGCTCCGGGGCAATGCCAGCTCCGGCACGCAGAACCAGACGGAGTTCAAGCAGACCGCGGCGCAGGCACTGCGGGAAGCCTTCGGGCACAAGTCGTACCTGTTGCTGACCTCGGGCTTTTTCGTCTGCGGTTTTCAGGTAGCTTTCATCACCGCGCATTTTCCGGCCTATCTTCGCGATATCGGCATCGAGGCTCGCTATGCGGTGATCGCCATGGCACTGATCGGTTTCTTCAACATCATCGGCTCGCTTGGCGCCGGCGTGCTCGGGCAGCGCTACTCGAAACCCTATCTGCTCGCCTATATCTATATCGGCCGCTCGATCGCCGTCACGGCCTTCCTGCTTCTGCCGCAGTCTCCGACCTCGGTCATCATCTTTGCCGCCGTGATGGGTCTCTTGTGGCTGTCCACGGTGCCGCCGACCAACGGACTGGTGGCGATCATGTTCGGCACGCGGCATCTGGGCCTGCTTGGCGGTTTCGTGTTCCTGTCGCACCAAGTGGGGTCGTTCCTCGGCGTCTGGATGGGCGGCGCGCTTTACGACAGGCTCGGTTCCTATGACATGGTCTGGTGGTTCGGCGTCGTGTTCGGCCTGTTTGCCGCGGCCGTACACTGGCCCATTCGCGAAAAGACGGTGAACCGCCAACCGGTCATGCAGCCGGCGGAATGATACCTGATCCTTGCGGCGTCTGATCGTCAGGGGCTTTCGACAGCGCCTTCAGCGCCGCCTGAACGAACCCGTCGCGGGCGGTACTCTGGGTCATTCCGCGCGGTTCATAGACATGCCGGGATAGGAAATGGCCGGTCAGACGGAAGGCCGCGGCCATGCCGTCGCGGTCAGCAGTCCTGGATGCCCCCTCTCCCAGAAAATCCGGCAGGGCCAGCATGCGGTCCGCATAGGGAGCGCCGGCATCGCGGCTCACGGCGCGACCGGATTTCGGCGACACATAGACAAGATCGCTGCGTGTGCCGGTCGCCGCACATTCCGAAAGATCCAGTCCGAAACCAAGATCGTTCAGCACCGCGAGTTCGAACCGGACGAAGAGTTCGCCCGCATCGGACGGATCATCCATCGCAGCGAGAATGATATCGAGAGCTTCGAACAGGTGCGGATGCGGATCACGCTCGGGAAGCAGCCGAAGCAGAGCCCCCATCGCCTGGACACCGTAGACCGCCGTTGCGGTTTCCATCAGCTTTGCTGCACGCAGTTGCAGCGGTTCGAGCTTGAATTCGCCGAGATGCTCGTCGAGACGCGCGCGCCAGACCACCTCCACGCGGTTTCCCGGCTGCAGCACCGGTTGCATCGCGCGCGAGCGGCCGGAACGGACGATGCCGAGATGGCGGCCACGTTCGCGCGTCATCAGTTCGGCGATGACACTCGTCTCGCCGTGGCGTTTCACGCCGATGATGATTGCCTCGTCCTGCCACTGCATCGATAGGTGAACTTCCTGTCTGCGTTGATCAGTTCTACCGTATAACCTCTTGGGACTGAATCGGTTTCTGCGTCTTTCCGGCACGGTTTGCGGGCTCTGTCGGTGTCTAGGTGTGGCTGTCGCGCCTCCCTCGATTTATCTCTCGATCGGGCTGGAACAAATTGCCTTCGCCGCGGATTTCTCCGCCGAACAGCCAAGAGCAATACGCTGCCGGAGATCACATGAAAAACGCCCTGCTCGCTACCGCTATCATTGCCGCGATGCCCTTTGGCCTCGCCTTGCCAACGCCTGCGGCCGCGCAGTCGCCGCAGCTTGAACAGGCCTGCGTCGCGGTTGCCAAGAACTTCCTGCTCATTCCAGACGTCAAGACCGGCATTGTGCAGTCCTTCCCGGAACTCGATCCGCCGGGCGCACGTCTCACCTATTCGACCCGCCAGGACGCCAAGCCGACCGATTTCACCAACGAGATCGATTGCGAGTTCGGCAAGGGTGGACCTCCATTCACGCTGCTGCGCTTCTGCATCTCGAAGACATGCTACGGCCCGGGTGAGCAGGAACCCGAAAATCGTCGTCGCTTCGAAGAGGTCAAGGCGCTGATGGAGCGCAAGAAGTAAGATCTCCGTCTCAGCCGAGATCCGGCGTCAGCATGTTGAGTGCTGAAGACAGATATCGCGCGGCCAGAGCATGGCCGCGCGCTGAAGCGAGATCCAGCGCTGCCCGGCAGTGGCTCTCGAGCGGATCACTGATCTGGATCGGTTCGGCGAGCGCTGGCTGCACGATGACAGTGCCGCTGTAGATCGAAGGCAGCCCATCGACATCGCGCAGACAGCGCCCGTTCGCGCGAACGCTAACCTTATGGCCATCCGGATGGGTCAGGCTGTATTCGGCATTGTAGGCTGCACCATCGACGATCGCCATGTGGATAGCCTTGGCCACACGCTGCTTGTCGCCTTCGTCGATGTAGCGCACCAGGACGTCGATCGGCATTCCGATCGACAGGTCCTCGATCGAGAGACCAAACACATGGGCGATGACGTCGTCACCATAGACGCGGTTTTCTGCAACATTCCAGCTGTAGAACCCCACCGCGTTGATGAAATCCTGATCCGCTTCGTCAGAAGCGATCGTTCCGCGTGCCATGTACGCTCCCTATGCCAATACGACGCGTAGTTGTACCATCACCATCGCGTTAGCAATCGCGTACATTGATAGATGACAAGTTGCTACGGGGTTCTACGTAACGAATCACGAGCGCCCTTTGGCTGACAGGAATGTCCAAGGGAGCGATTCTGCAGCCATCGTGCACGACCGGAGGATGCAGCCGCAATTTGCACGAACCATGGATGCTTTACGCTTTTTTGCCGCCATCCAGCACGTTGAGTGCGGAGGCCAGGTAGCGGGCCGCAAGCGCGTGGCGGCGGCTGTTGGCGATTTTCAAAGCCTCGAGACAATGGGTCTTGAGTGGATCGCCAGAATGAGCACCACTGCCCACTTCGACAGCGGTAACGGAGCCTGTGTAGATCGACGGCAGGCCGAGCTTGTCGCGAAGGCATCGTCCCTGCCCTGTCACCGTGACGCGGCGACCGTCCACATGGGTGATCCCATAACTCTGGTGGCACTTTTTTCCAGAAATGATGGACTCGTGCAGGGCTTTTGCGACGCGCTGCTTGTCGCCATCGTCGACGTTGACGATGACCTGTTCGATCGGCGCGCCGCTCTCGAGGTCCCTGTAGGGGACCCCGTAGATGAATGCGAAGACCTGATCGCCGTAGACCTTGTTCTCCTGAACGTTCCAGCTGAAGAACCCAACCGCATCGCTGAGATCCATACCACTGAAGGCATCAAAACGTCTTATATCGCTCATGCCTGGCACCACCTCCACGATTTGCCGAGATCGCCTCAGTCCTTCAATACAACCAGCGTAACCCGTCGGCGTATTTTAGGAAATAACAATTAAGCATTTCCGAATTTACTAACATTCGAAATTACACAGCAGTTCCTTCTCCCGATATCAAGCTAACGCATCGGAAGGAGTCGGCAAGCCAAAAACGGTCAAACATTCAGTTTTTCGGGAATTCCAGGCCCATTTCGCGGAAACGTTGTGGATCGTCTCCCCAATTTTCCCTGACCTTCACAAAAAGGAACAGGTGAACGGGCTGTTCAAGGATCTCGGTCAGTTCCTTGCGCGACGCTGTCGAAATTGCCTTGATGGCGTCGCCGTTCTTGCCGAGAGCGATCTTCTTCTGGCTTTCGCGCTCGACATAGATGACCTGTTCGATCCTGACGGAGCCATCCTTGCGCTCTTCCCACTTCTCCGTCTCGACATGCGAGGCGTAGGGAAGCTCTTGGTGGAGCCTTAGAAAGAGCTTCTCGCGGGTGATTTCGGCCGCAAGCTGGCGCATCGGCAGGTCGGAAATCTGGTCCTCCGGGTAGTACCAGGGACCTTCCGGCAGGGTCGTGGAGAAATAGTCCATCAGATCGTCGCAACCGGAACCGGTCGTCGCCGAGATCATGAAGGTGCGCACGAAGTCGATCTTTTCGTTGGCCGCGGCAGCAAGCGCCAGAAGATCCTCTCGCTTGACCTGATCGATCTTGTTCAGAAGCAGCAGTTTCGGCTGATGCACATCCTTCAGACCCTCGAGGATCGCGTCGGCATCGCCGCGCAGGCCGCGTTCGCTGTCGATCAGGAGCGCGATCATGTCGGCATCCTTGGCGCCGCCCCAGGCGGTGGTCACCATGGCGCGGTCCAGCCTGCGGCGCGGCTTGAAGATGCCGGGCGTATCCATGAAGACGATCTGGGCGTTGTTGTGGATCGCGATGCCCCGAACGATGGCGCGGGTTGTCTGCACCTTGTGGCTGACGATCGACACCTTGGCGCCGACGAGACGGTTGACCAGCGTCGACTTGCCGGCATTGGTCGCGCCGATCAGCGCCACGAAACCGGAATGGGTCGGACCGGCTTCAGCCTGTTCCGCCGCCGCCTTGTCGACCGCGGTTTCCGGCTGAACGGCGTTTACGTCTTCGTCTTTGCCTTCGATGGTGTTGTCTTCGATCATGATGTCCAATCAGTCTTCAGCAGAGGTCTTCTGCCAGACGCCTTCGCGTTCGAGTATCCTGGTGGCAGCCACCTGTTCGGCTGCACGTTTCGACCGGTCGGCGCCCGTTTCGGGCGAAACACCGGGAATCTCGACCGTCACGGTAAAGCGCGGGTCGTGATCCGGGCCGGAGCGGTCGTCAATGCGATAGGAAGGCGTCACGCCGAATTTGGCATGCGCCCATTCCTGCAATTCGGTCTTGGCGTCGCGGCGGGCGCCATCGGCGCGGGTCGCACGCGCCTTCCAATGACGCAGAATGAAACCGCGGGCAGCTTCCAGTCCGCCATCCAGATAAAGGGCGGCAATCAAGCTCTCCACCACATCGGCGCGGACGTTCATCATCCGCTTGCCGGTGATCTTCTTGACGTCGGCGCCGGTCCGGATGAAACGGTGCAGTTCCATCTCGTCTGCAACAATGGCACAGCTTTCGGCGCTGACCAACTGATTAAGGCGCACAGACAGCTCTCCTTCCGGTGCGGACCGGAAGGTGGTGAACAGAAGTTCGGCAACGCAGAGCCCGAGCACACGGTCGCCCAGAAACTCCAGACGCTCGTAATTGGCATCCTTGGCAAGACCGACGCTGGCGTGGGTCAGCGCCCGGTCAAGCCACTGCTTCTCGGAAAAGACGTGGCCGATTATCGTCTCGAGACGGCCGCGTTCTTCATCCGAGAGTGAGAGCGGTTTCATCAATGAACGCCCTTGAAGAGACGGTCCCAACGCATGTTGGACGGCCATTTCCAGATCTCGCGGAAGGACGTGTCGTTGCCGAGCGAGAAGAAGATGACGCTGGCGCGACCGACGAGGTTTTCGGCCGGAACCATGCCCGGACCTTCGTCAAAGCGGCTGTCGAGCGAGTTGTCGCGGTTGTCGCCCATGAAGAAATAGTGTTCCGCCGGCACGACGAACTCGCGGGTGTTGTCGCCGCGCGAGCTTGGGGACTGGTCGAGCGTGTCAAAGGTCACGCCGTTGTCGAGCGTCTCGCGGAAGACCGGAACGTTGGTGCCGGGATCGGAGCGGTAGTCGGATGTGAAAGCGCCGTCGCCCTGCTTGGGTACAGCGGTTCCGTTGACGAAGAGCACGCCGTCGCGAACCTGGATGCGGTCACCGGGAAGGCCGATCAGGCGCTTGATGTAATCGATCTCGGGCTGCTGCGGCAGGCGGAACACGATCACGTCGCCGCGCTTCGGCTCGCTGAACTGAAGGACGCGGCCTTCAAACAGGTCCGGCGAAAACGGCATCGAATATTTTGAGAACCCGTAGGCGAACTTGTTGACGAAGATATAGTCGCCGACCAGGAGCGTCGGCATCATCGAGCCGGACGGAATCGTGAAGGGCTGGAACAGGACGGTGCGGATCACCATAGCCAGCAGCAAGGCCTGGATGATGACCTTGATGTTTTCCCAAAGGGCATTCTGCGGCTTCGTCTCGGCGTTATCGGACACGTATTTCAATCTCTCTCTTCACGGCGGATGGCTACCTGTGTGAAACGTGCTGCAATCTTCGAGAGATCACGCCCGCCGTTCAGGTCATTCCTGCGTGGCACCTTGTAGCTACAAAACCGCTGCGCGCTTTTGCGGGACATGCTTTAGCGTCTTCACAGAGCGGCGGCAATGGGCCACCGCTTCGCCAAATTCGGGTACGCTCACGGAGCGGCCACCGGTCGCGCCTCAATGATCACGAAGGCCTGCGCATAGGGATACTCGTCGGTGATCGTGACGTGGATGAAAGGCTCCTGACCGGCAGGCATCAGTTCCGCCAGCCGCTCGCCCGCGCCACCCGTCAACACCATGGTCGGCTTGCCGCCCGGCAGGTTGACAACGCCCATGTCTTTCCAGAACACGCCGTTTGCAAGGCCGGTGCCGAGAGCCTTGGAGCAGGCTTCCTTGGCGGCGAACCGCTTGGCATAGGATTCTGCGCGGTTCTTCCGACGATCGGACTTCGCGCGCTCGATATCGGTGAAACAACGATGGGTGAACCGTTCCCCGAAACGTTCGATGGATTTTTCAACTCGACGGATGTCGATGAGGTCACTGCCCATGCCGATAATCATCAAAGTCCCTCTTTCTCAAGCATCGACTGACTTGCGGTCTGCCGGCTGCGCCGTCAAGTTCCCCGGCTGATATTCCCGCTCATAGGCCTGCTGATATTCGCTGCGGCGGGCAAGCCGACGCTCCGTCTGGCTGTTGCGAAAACTGCGGATCCCGAAATAGGTCGCGACATAGACAAGCAGTCCGCAGAACAGTCCGGGAGGCAGCGAGCCGATCAGCATCGGCTCCAGGATCGGGTCCCAGAGTTCCGATAGCTTGAGCTGGGAAAACAGCGCCGCTAGATCGACCGGCCGCGCTTCGCCGCCGCCAGCGCGGCCAAGGATGAACTGGCCGATTTCCCACGTAAGGGGCCAGATGATGGGACAAGTAACGGGATTGGCGAAGGCCGTGCCAAGCGCCGCAGCGACCATGCTGCCGCCCAGCACCCAGGCAAAAGGAATCGCAAAAAGGATGTGGAAGCCGAGAAAGGGTGTCCAGGCGCTGACCATGCCGATGGCAAGACCGGCAGCAACCGCATGCGGCGAACCGCCGATGCGCAAGATCTTAAGCCGGTAATATCCGAGCACACGGCGGAACCCCTTCGGGGGGAATATTGCGCGATGCAGCTTTTCTCGAAAGGTCGGGGCTTTGCGGCGCCGAAAGGGCATGAAGCAGCTTCTTTCTGGTTCGGTCCGGTCAAGGATCCGAGAACCATCATCTCAGTTCGGAAACGGTCTTCGTATCGGAAGCCCAAGATGATGGCGAAAATTGGCCGCTGGCATCGGGCCGCTTCGCGCACGGCCCCCGGATAGATCTACTGCACGACAGACGACCGAGCCGCTGTCATGTCATTGAATTCAGATGGACTTGCGGAACATGCCACGGTCGATCTGGCGAACGCGGTGCTCGAGATCGAAGCGATCGCAGGCTTCATTGAGGTAAGCCATTTCGCGTTCCTGGACGGAAGGACCGCGCAGGACGCGGGCGAACTTGCGGACGGAGGTAAACATATGACGCCTCTTTCGGTAAATGTTGCGGCGCAGCAGATATAGGCTGAACCAGCGGGCTTTACCAACGCAAGGGTTACCTCCCAGCCCTGCATTGAATGCATACCCGTTCCAGGGGAGCGCACTCAAAACAGGCAGTCCGCGTCGACGGTCGGCTGGGGTTAGTCGTAGACACGCTTTAGGTTGGAAACGCAGTCCAGTTCCTTCAGCTGCGTCAGGAGCTGGTTGAGCTGGCGCACGTCCCAGACTTCGACTTCCATGGCGATCTCGGAGAAATCGGCGGCGCGATTGCTGGCCATCGACAAGGATCGGATGTTGATGTCGAGACCGCCGATTGTCTTCGCGACCGTCGCAAGGGTGCCTGGCTCGTTGATCGTGTTGACGTCGATCCGGGCCAGAAAACGAGACTTGTTGGCCTCGTCGAGATCCCAGCGCACATCGATCCAGCGCTCCGGTTCCTCATCGAAGTGCTGCAGGATCGGCGCCTGGATCGGATAGATGGTGATCGCCTCGCCCTTGTCCATGATCCCGACGATACGGTCTCCGGGCACGGCGCCGCTCGGTGCGAAACGCACCTGCATATTGCCGGCAAGACCGCGGATCGGAACCGGTTCAGGGCTCAACGCAACGACATCGCCGGCATTGACGGCCGTCTGGGCATCCTCCAGCGGTGCCTTTGGCTGGTTCGGCAGCTTGAACATCATGCCGGACGCGCTGCGCATGTTGAACCAGCCGTCATCGGCCGATGGCTTCACCGTAACGCGTTCGTCCTTGAAATCAGGGAAGACGGCGCGCAGCACGTCGAGCGACGACAGCTCCCCTCGCCCGACGGCAGCGATCGCATCCTCGACATCCTTGTGGGCAAGCCGATGAAGAGCAGGCTTCAGCGCCTCGCGGGTAAAGGTCTTTGCGGCGCGATCGAAGGTACGCTCCAGGATACGGTAGCCGAGGCCAGCATACTGTTTGCGGATCGCCATGCGGGTGGCGCGGCGGATGGCCGAGCGGGCCTTGCCGGTGACGACGATTTCTTCCCAGGCGGCCGGCGGAACCTGCACGCCCGAGCGGATGATCTCCACCTCGTCACCGTTGTTCAGCCGGGTGACAAGCGGCATGATACGGCCGTTGATCTTGGCGCCAACCGTGGTGTCGCCGATATTGGTATGAACCGCATAGGCAAAGTCGATCGGCGTGGCACCGCGCGGCAGCGCGATCAGCTTGCCCTTGGGCGTGAAGCAGAAGACCTGATCCTGGAACAGTTCGAGCTTGGTATGCTCCAGGAATTCTTCCGGATTGTCGCCTTCGGCAAGCGACTCGATCGTATGGCGCAGCCAGGAATAGGCGCTCGATTCCTTGGGCAGAAGATCGTCGCCCTTGGCACCACCCGACTGGCCATCCTTATAGAGCGCGTGCGCGGCGATCCCGTATTCGGCAATCTCCTGCATCATCTCGGTACGGATCTGCAATTCGATACGCTGCCTGGACGGGCCGACGATCGTCGAGTGGATCGAGCGATAGTCGTTCTGCTTCGGGTTGGAGATGTAGTCCTTGAAGCGGCCCGGCACGACGCGCCAGCGGGTATGAACGATGCCGAGTGCCTTGTAGCAGCAGGCGACGTCGTCGACGACAATGCGGAAACCGTAGAGGTCGGAAAGCTGTTCGAAGGACAACGACTTCGACTGCATCTTGCGGAAGATGGAATAGGGCTTCTTCTGGCGTCCCTTGACGGCGGCGTCCGGCAGGCCGTTGGCGACGAGAAGATCGCGCAACTCGTCCTCGATCTTCTTGATCAGCCCTTCGTTGCGGGCCGAAAGATCGGCCAGCCGCTGGGTGACCGTCGCATAGGCTTCCGGGTTGATGTAGCGGAAGGACAGGTCCTCGAGCTCGTCGCGCATGTCCTGCATGCCCATGCGGCCGGCAAGCGGCGCATAGATATCCATCGTCTCTTCGGAAATGCGGGCCTTCTGCTCGGCCTTCATATGGTCGAGCGTGCGCATGTTGTGCAGCCGGTCGGCAAGCTTGACCAGCAGGACGCGCACGTCGTCGGAGATCGCCAGCAGCAGCTTGCGCAGGTTCTCGGCCTGCTTGGCCTTTTTCGAGACGAGATCGAGACGCTTGAGCTTGGTCAGGCCTTCGACGAGACGACCGATATCCTCGCCGAACAGCTCGTCGATCTCGGCGCGGGTCGCGGTCGTGTCCTCAATCGTATCGTGCAGCAACGCGACGGCGATCGTCGACTCGTCGAGATGCATGTCGGTGAGGATGGCAGCCACTTCGAGCGGATGCGAGATATAGGGATCGCCAGAGGCGCGTTTTTGCTGGCCATGCTTTTGCATGGCGTAGACATAGGCCTTGTTGAGAAGAGCTTCGTTGGCCTCGGGCTTGTACTTCTGTACCCGCTCAACAAGCTCGTACTGCCTCATCATCCCGTGAAATGCCCTCGATACCGGGTCCAACAAAATAAAAATGGCGCGCCAACCATCAGATCAGCGCGGCCATCATAGATATCAAGACAGATTAGGGCGAGAGAATGAACGGTCCCTTGCCCAAACAATGCATCAATCAGTAATCGTCGCTCTTTTCCGGCGGCACAAGGCCTTCGATACCGGCGAGAAGGTCTTCTTCCGACATCTGGTCGAAATTGACGGTTTCCGCAGCGCCGTCTTCCTCGTCGTTGCCAGTGGCTGTCGACGTGCTGCCGGCAGCAATCAGGGTTGCCGGATCGGGCTCGGGCTCGTCGATCTCGACATGCTTCTGCAGCGAATGGATCAGGTCTTCCTTCAGGTCGTCGGGAGACAGCGTTTCGTCGGCGATTTCTCGCAGTGCGACGACCGGGTTCTTGTCATTGTCGCGATCGATGGTGATCGCTGCGCCCTGCGAGATCTGGCGGGCACGGTGGCTGGCGAGAAGCACCAGCTCAAAACGATTATCGACTTTGTCAATGCAATCTTCTACTGTGACACGGGCCATTGCCTGTCCTTTGCGGTCGTTATTTTCGGAATTGCTACGCCCGATACAGCCATTGCCGGCGAAATTCAAGTTTATTCATGCCGACTGCCGCATGCCGCCGACCGTGGTGGCGATGACTCTGGCCAGATTCAACGAAAGGTTGCTTGGATAAAAGCGAATCCTACCATAAATGACATTTATATGATTAGCTGGTAATTTAACCGATAAATACCTAAGCGATCGGCTCAACTTTTCATTTGACGGGTCCTTGGTCAAGCAGCTTGAAGGGGATGGAGACATATGTTTGACCCAAGAGAGAAGATAGCTCTCTTTATCGACGGTGCTAATCTTTACGCGGCCTCGAAAAGCCTTGGTTTCGATATTGATTACCGTAAGCTTCTGAAGGCTTTTCAGAAGCGCGGCTATCTGTTGCGTGCCTATTACTATACGGCGCTGATCGAGGATCAGGAATATTCGTCGATCAGGCCGCTGATCGACTGGCTGGATTACAACGGCTACAAGGTTGTGACCAAGCCCGCCAAGGAGTTCACGGATTCGCTTGGCCGCCGCAAAATCAAGGGCAACATGGATATCGAGCTCGCGATCGATGCGATGGAACAGGCCGAGACCGTTGATCATCTCGTGCTGTTTTCGGGCGATGGCGACTTCACCAATCTTGTCGAGGCGCTGCAGCGCCGCGGCCGCAAGGTCTCGGTCGTTTCGACGATGCAGACGCAGCCGCCGATGATCGCCGACGACCTGCGCCGGCAGGCCGATCATTTCATCGATCTGATGACACTGAAAGCCGAAGTGGGCCGCGATCCATCGGAACGCGCACCACGGCCGACGGAGCCTGCTCCCGAACCGGCCGAAGGTTGAGATCATCCCTGGAATGAGAAAGGCGCCGTTCGACGGCGCCTTTTTTTGTTGGGGAAAACGACTACGCCGAATGCGGCTCCGGCGTCACCGAAGATGACGCCCCCTGCCCGGCGCTGCGCTTTCGTGCACGAAACACGCCCTCGACGATCAGGGCCAGGGGAAGCCCGATAAAGAACGGAATGAAGAAGTAGATCACTCGGAACGCGACAAGCGAACCGATCGACGCCTGGTCGCCCATTACATGACGAACCGTTGCCTCGAGGACTCCAAGGCCACCGGGCGCATGGGTAATGAGGATTGCGAGATTGGCGAGCACGAACGCGGTCGCGGCCTTCAGGTAGCTGACATCGGCGCTCGCTGCCATGACTTCGCGCAGACAGGCGGATACGAGCGCGAAATTGATCGTGCCGATTACCACCTGTGCGATGGCGATCCTGAGCGTCGGCATTTCAAAGCTCCAGGAGCGGATCTTCAAAGGCGCGCGCACCGTTGCCGCGAGGATGAGATATACACCCGTCACGGCGACGCAGGCAAAACCGATCCCCATGACCATCGCCTCCGACAGCCGCAGGACTGTTGCGGCATCCTTCGGATTGATGATCATCACAATACCCGACAGAACGGCCATGCCGATGCCGACAGTGACACCGGAAAACAGAACGATCTTGGCAACGTCCTCGGTGCTCATGCCCCAGTGATGATAGTAGCGATAGCGCAGCGCGCCGCTGCTGAGACCCGACAGGCCGACACTCTGGCCGATCGACAGCGCGATGAAGGAGGCAAGGCCGATCTTGGGATAGGAGAGGTCGTTCTTCACGTAGCGCACGCCAGCCCAATCAAAGCCGGACAGGCAAACATAAGATCCGGCGGCAAACAGACCCGCCATGACGAGATTATAGGTCGGGATATCCCGGACGGACTGGACAATGTCGCTGAGCGAGTATTCGCGGAACGTATGGTACAGAAGGTAGCCGGCGGCGCCGAAGCCGATGACAATCGTGATGTAGGTAAAGATCTGCTTTTTCGTCATCGCCCACTTGCCCCAAAATAACGAGCTGAAACGGGCGATGTGTGGTTTTGTTCCGCCGTGAGGGTTCTCCAGCTCGCTCGAGCACGCGCTTAACGCGACGCCCGACGGGTCAGCCTCAACCGGCCTTGAAAAGCCGCGACTTCTCGCGGTTCCAGTCGCGTTCCTTCTCGGTCTCGCGCTTGTCGTGCAGCTTCTTGCCCTTGGCGAGCGCCAGTTCGAGTTTCGCGCGACCCTTTTCATTGAAGTAGATCTTCAACGGCACCAGTGTCATGCCTTCACGGTTGATACCGACACGCAGGCGGGAGATCTCGCGCTTCGACAAAAGCAGCTTCCGGCGACGGCGGGGCTCGTGGTTGAAGCGGTTGGCCTGCAGATATTCCGGAAGATGGCTGTTGATCAGCCAGATTTCATTGCCTTCGTCTGAGGCGTAGGACTCGGCGATATTTGCCTTGCCGTCACGCAGCGACTTGACCTCGGTGCCGGTCAGCATGATGCCGGCTTCGTAGGTATCGAGGATCTCGTAATTGAAGCGGGCCTTGCGGTTTTCCGCGACAATCTTGTTCACCGTGCGCTGGCTGCCTTTGGGGGCCATTGAAATCTTCCGTCGCCCTTCATCTGAAACACAATCCCCGCCCATGGGCGATGAGCGGGGTTCGATTTCTATGTAATGCGCCAGGCAGCAAAAGTGAAGCGCTGCGGCTTCAGTTCAGGATACCCGCATGACGCAGTGCTGCATCAATGGCAGCTTCCGTCGCCGGTTCCAGCGTCGACATCAGCGGAGAGCGGACAGCGCGGTTCAGGCCGCGGACCTTGTAAAGTCCGTATTTCGAACCGCAGACGCCGGGCTCCATGAAGATCGCCTTGTGGAGCGGCATCAGGCGATCCTGATACTCGAGTGCCTTGGCATAATCGCCGGCAAGCGTGGCGGCCTGGAACTCGGCACAAAGCCGCGGCGCGACATTGGCCGTCACCGAGATGCAGCCGACGCCACCATGGGCGTTGAAGCCAAGCGCCGTCGCATCCTCGCCGGACAGCTGCACAAATTCCGACCCGCAGGTGATGCGCTGTTCGGAGACGCGCTCGATCTTGCCGGTCGCATCCTTGACGCCGACGATGTTCTTGTGGGCTTTGGTAAGGAAACCCATCGTTTCCGGGGTCATGTCGATGACCGATCGGCCGGGAATGTTGTAGATGATGATCGGCAGATCTGTGGCTTCGGCGACCGCGGAAAAATGCGCGATCAGGCCCTTCTGGGTCGGCTTGTTGTAATAGGGTGTGACCACCAGAAGCGCATCGGCGCCCGCGGTCTGCGCATGCTGGGCAAGCTCGATCGCTTCGCGGGTGTTGTTGGACCCGGCGCCGGCGATGACAGGGACGCGGCCGCGGGCGGCCTCGACGCACAGTTCAACGACCCGCTTGTGTTCGTCGTGCGAGAGCGTCGGAGATTCGCCGGTCGTGCCGACCGGGACCAGACCGGAACTGCCTTCCGAGATCGTCCACTCCACATGCGCGGCGAAAGCATCCTCGTCCACCGCGCCGTCGGTGGTGAAGGGGGTGACGAGAGCGGGGATCGATCCCTTGAACATGCAAAACTCCCAAAGGCCGAAGGGCATGGTACAATCCATGCTTCGGCCGTAATCCGCGACTATAAGGCTGGGCACCATAAATCGGCGACCGGGCGGCGACAAGCGGAAGTACATGGGTTTTCAGCGTAAATCCCACTTAAGAATTCGCGCGATCGTGACCGCTGTGGTAAGGTTTTGTTAAGCTTGTCAGCAGCTAATAAGGGGTCTGAAACATCGTTGTCGCGAGTTGCCGGATGAGCAAACCCGTTGTAATCCTCAAGACGCTCGGGGCAGCGCTGGCAATCAGCATCGCGGCCCTGCCGGCTTACGCTGCACCTCCAGGTCCCAATGCCGGCGTTGCGCCGCTGCCATTCGTGAGGCCGGACGCTCCCGCTGCAATCCCGGGCTTCACCACCGTTCCGACGCCCGTCCCTGCCCCACCGACAACACCGCCGGCCACTCCGGCGCTGGTTCCCGTGCCTGACATTACCGGCGCAATCCCCAGGATGAACCGGCCGCTTGCGACGCCCGCTCCCGCCCCTGCTCTCAAGGCCGGTCTCGATGCACTCTCCGACAACGATGCCGCACAGGCGATCGCCATGCGCGACAGCCTGCCGGAAGGCTCGCTCGACGAAAAGATCCTGACCTGGGCGATTGCCACCTCGGGCGCCCGCGGTATTCCTTCGAGCGAAATTGCCGCTGCGCAGCGCAGGCTCGTCGGATGGCCGGGGCTTTCCACCCTGCGGGCGCAGTCCGAACGCGCGCTCTACCGCGAAAACCCGACGCCGGCCCAGGTGCTTGCCGCTTTCGGCACGACGAAACCGGAAACGCCGGAAGGTGCCGTCATTCTATCGAGGGCGTTGGTGGCGAGTGGCAAACATGCCGATGCCGGGCGCATCCTGAAAAACATCTGGGCATCCGAGCCGCTGGACAAGCCGATGGAAGACCGGATCCTTGCCGAGTTTTCTGCGCTTCTTTCGCCCGCGGATCACCGGGCGAGGATGGATTACCTGATGTACCGCAGCCGCGGCGCGCAGGCGAAGCGCTTTGCCGAGCTCGGCGGTTCGCAATCGCTCTACAAGGCGTGGAACGCCGTCATCGCCAACGCAAAGACGGCAGGACCGGCGATCGAGGCAATTGACCGTTCGCTGGCAAGCGATCCGGCTACCCTTTTCGTGCGGATCGAATATCTGCGCCGCCAGGACAAGTACCAGGAGGCCGCAGCGCTTCTCGCAAAGGCTCCGCGCGAAGCGGGCCGCCTGATCAACACCAGCGAATGGTGGAACGAGCAGCGAATCGTTGCCCGCGGGCTCGCCGATCTCGGCGATCTCAGGCTGGCCTACCGGACGGTGTCCGACCCGATGGCAGCACTCTCCACCGACAAGGTGGATGCGGAGTTTCATGCGGGCTGGTACGCGCTGCGGGCGCTGAACGATCCGGCCACAGCCGAAAAGCATTTCTCGAGGATTCTCGCTGCCTCGAGCCGTCCACTCTCGGCATCGCGCGCGCTCTACTGGCTCGGACGCGCCGCGGAGGCTGGCGGACCGGGTTCCTCATCGGAATTCTACAGCCGCGCTGCCAGGTTCCCCGGCACATTCTATGGCCAGCTCGCCGCCGCAAGGCTGGGCACGCGGACGCTCGATGTCAGTTATCCGACGCCATCGGCAGCCGACCGGCAGATGTTCGAAAACCGCGAGGCCGTTCGGGCTATCGCAAGGCTGGACGCCGCCGGCCACGATCGCCGGTCGGCAGCGCTTTACAAGGCCCTCGGCGAAGAGCTGACGAGCCCCGGTGAACTCGCGCTGCTTTCGTCACGCGCCGAAGCGCAGGGTGACCATGCGCTGTCGCTCTCGATCGGCAAGAGTGCCTTTTCGCGCGGCATCGACGTTGCAGCGCTTGCCTATCCGCTCGGCGTCATTCCAACGGCTGCCAATATCGAGGGGTCCGGCAAGGCGCTTGCCTACGCGATCGCCCGTCAGGAAAGCGCGTTCAATCCGACAGCCGTGTCACCGGCCAACGCCCGCGGGCTGCTACAGATCCTGCCGACGACCGCCCAGGGCGTGGCGAGGCGCCACGGGCTGGCCTTCAAGGCAGACCGATTGACCAGCGATGCCGGCTATAACGCGACGCTCGGCGCCCATTATCTGGGGGAGCAGATCGAGACGTTCGGCGGCTCCTACATCATGACCTTCATCGCCTACAATGCGGGGCCGAAACGGGTGAACGAGTGGATTGCCCGCTACGGCGACCCTCGCGGCAAGCCGATCGACGAAGTCGTCGACTGGATCGAGCGCATCCCCTTCCCCGAAACGCGCAACTATGTGCAGCGGGTGATGGAGAACTACCAAGTCTACAAGGTCAGGCTCGGACAGACGTCGGATATCGTGACAGACCTGCGGTTGGGGCGCCGATAATCTTATCTTCCAACGCCCGGTTCGTCTCATCACACCCCAAAATGCAAAAAGGCCCGGCAATGCCGGGCCTTTCGCGTTTGATCGCAGAAATCAGAATGTGCGCTGGAAGCGCAAGAGACCCGACCATGCTTCGTCGTCGAGCGTGGCGTTGTTCCACTTGGTGTAGGCAATTTCCGGCTGGATCAGGAAGCCCTGGATCGGCGTCCACTGCAGGTTGGCGACAGCCGAAAGGACGTCGCTATCAGAGTAGGAAACCTGCATGTTGGCAGCAAGGTCTTCGTTGAACTCGTAACCGGCACCACCCCAAACGGCCCAGTCACCCCAGCCGAAGCCATCAATGATTTCAGGTGCATAGGAGTTGAAGCTGTCGCCATCGCTGTTCCAGCCACCCATCAGGAAGGCGGTGAAGGCGCCGAACTTGCCGCCGACACGTGCCTTGACGGCACCTTCTTCAGCCGATTCGTCGTAACCACCTGTTACGCCGACCATGAAATTGCCTGTGTCGTATTTCAGACCAGCGGCAACATTCGGCCAGTCGCTGGCGCCACCGGCGGTGTCGTTGTCGTTCTGGCCGTCGTCTTCGAGAGCGGCGAATGCCGAGAAGCCGTTGCCACCCTTGTAGGTGTAGGCAACCATGTTGACTTCGCTCGGGCCGTAATTGATGACGTCGTCGCTGTCGACGTTACCGGCGTAATCGATGAAGGATTCATAGAGCGAATCCTGCAGGCCGACCGCAAAGCCGCCGAGTTCGATCGTCGCAACCATCAGGCGCGTACGGGTATTTTCTTCGTAGCCGTAAGACGGGTTATGCGGATCGTAGTCGAAGCGCGCCGTGAGGTTGGTCTTCAGCGTGCCCATTTCGGTGTCCGAAGCGGTGCTGAGATAGAGCTCTGCGCGGCTGTTGGTGTAGAGACCATCGGCATCCGGGCTGTAAGCGCTGCCATAAGCGGCATCAAAACGGACGCGACCGCCGACCTTGAGGCAGGTTTCGGTGCCTGGAATGTAGAAGTAGCCGGTGCCGAACGCGTCGCAGACGCGGACGTATTCCATGGGTTCCGGTTCGGCGGCGACGATGGCGTCGGCGGCCTGAGCGCCGGAGACTGCTGCGAGGGCAGCAGCGGAGCCAAGAAGAAGGCTCTTAATGTTCATTTTGTAATCTCCAAACAAACGCAGATGAAACAATGCATGTCGTAAAACAAGGTCGTCCATGGAAGCAGGAATCACCCCGAGTCGCGTGGTCGGCTGCCGAGACGCTAGTCGTCGATCAACTTTGCGGCAACGAAATCGGCACTGTTGTGTCCATTAGCGCCTCAATCGAACCGGTCGGTGTTGCAAGCATTCATCAGTTTGTTCGTGTGTTCTAAATCGCTGAAGAGCGGACGATGCTGCGTTGCAGCGAATCATCAAGCGGCCGCCCGAATCAAACGCCGAAACGCAAAAGGCCCGGCAGAAGCCGGGCCTTTCGTAAAACCAAATCCTTTTAAAGGATCAGAACGTGCGCTGAAGGCGAACCATACCAGCGAACTGGTCTTCGTCGATTGCATCCCAGCTCGTGTAGGAGATTTCTGGCTGGATCAGGAGGCCGGAAACCGGGGTCCACTGAACGTTACCAGTTGCTGCGAAGGTTTCGTTGTCCGTGTAGGAAAGCTGTACGTTTGCAGCAACCTTGTCGGTGAACTTGTAGCCTGCGCCACCCCAAACAGCCCAGTCACCCCAGCTCGTGCCGACGCTGTCGCCAGGCGCGTACTTGTTGGTGGTGTCGCCGTCTGTGTTCCAGCCACCGAGAAGGAAGGCCGAGAATGCGCCGAAGGTGCCGGAGATGCGCGCCTTGATTGCGCCTTCTTCCTGCGACTCGTCGTAACCACCGACGAGCGAAGCAGCGAACGTGCCGCTGTCGTACTTGATACCGGCAACTGCATCCGGCCAATCGCTTGCGCCGCCTGGGATGTCGTTGTCGTTGGTGCCGTCGTCTTCGAGCGAGACTACAGCCTTGAAGCCGTTGCCACCGTCAAAGGTGTAGGTAACCTGGTTCAGTTCGAACGGACCGTAGGAGATCACGTCATCGTTGATGACGTCGCCAGCGTAGCCAGAGAACGATGAATACTGCGAGTCAGCAAGACCAACCAGGAAGCCACCCCAAGTGATGTTGGCTTCGATCAGACGCGTGCGCGTGTTTTCTTCGAAACCAGCGGCCGAGTTGTGCGGGTTGTAGTCGAAACGAGCGACGATACGGGTCTTCAGTGCACCCCATTCGGTGTCGGAAGCTGTGTCGAGCGAGATGTGCGCGCGGCTGTTGGTGTACAGGCCATCGCTGTTTGGCGTGTAGGCATCAGCATAGCCTGCGTCGAAACGAACGTAACCACCGATCTTGAGGCAGGTTTCCGTGCCTGGGATGTAGAAGTAACCCGTGCCGAAAGCGTCGCAAACGCGAACGTATTCCATTGGCTCCGGCTCAGCAGCGACGATAGCGTCAGCGGCCTGGGCACCGGAAACTGCTGCGAGAGCTGCAGCGGAGCCGAGAAGAAGGCTCTTGATGTTCATATTTGACCTCCAGTCAAAGTTTCAAAAGGGGTGAGTAGCTTGCTGGAGCCAGCACATCTGCCCCTCCCCGCGACTCAAGAAACGGCGACGAACCGACGCGCTTCATGTCCCGAAGCTACGAGACCTTCCCAATTGTGACAAGTAAATCACAAGCTTCGATGCGCGTTTTTGGTGTTTATTTGCAAAAGTGTTGCAACGTTTCATCGCATTGGTTTCGAGCGTTAACCAACACTTAATAAACGGGCCGGGAATCAGCGTTCCGCGACGCGTCGAGGAACTGGTGACCACCTCAGTTGCGGGAGAGAATCACCAGACGGCCGTGACCGATGGCGACAGAAACAGCCGGCAGTTTCATTGCCCCAAACGACAAAAGGCCCGGCGTGAGCCGGGCCTTCCGTGAAACAATCCTTGGGTAAGGATTAGAACGTGCGCTGAAGGCGAACCATACCGGTCCACTGATCGTCGTCCATCTGCGCGTTGTCGACGCTCGTGTACGAAACTTCTGGCTGGATCAGGAGGCCCGAAACTGGGGTCCACTTGACGTTTGCCGTAGCAGCAAGAACTTCGGAGTCGGTGTAGCCAACCTGTACGTTAGCAGCAACCTTGTCGGTGAACTTGTAGCCAGCGCCACCCCAAACAGCCCAGTCACCCCAACCAACGACTGCGTCGCCGTAGTTCGTGCCTGGTGCGTACTTGTTGGTGCCGTCGCCGTCCGAGTTCCAGCCGCCCATGAGGAAGGCCGAGAATGCGCCGAACTTGCCGGAGATACGGCCCTTTACAGCGCCTTCTTCCTGCGATTCGTCGTAACCGCCGACGAGCGAAGCAGCGAACGTGCCGTTGTCGTACTTAGCGCCGAGAACTGCATCCGGCCAGTCGCTTGCGCCGCCTGGGATGTCGTTGTCGTTGGTGCCGTCGTCTTCAAGCGAAGCAACAACCTTGAAGCCGTTGCCAGCGTCGAAGGTGTAGGAAACCTGGTTGAGTTCGAAAGGACCGTAGGAGATCACGTCATCGTTGATGACGTCGCCAGCGTAACCCGAGAACTGCGAGTACTGCGAGTCAGCGAGACCGACCAGGAAGCCGCCCCAGGTGATGTAAGCCTGGTTCAGACGTGTACGAGTGTTTTCTTCGTAGCCGAACTGCGGATGATGCGGGTTGTAGTCGAAACGAGCTACGATCTTGGTCTTCAGAGCGCCCCATTCGGTGTCCGAAGCGGTGTCGAGCGAGATGTGAGCGCGAGTGTTGGTGTACGAACCTTCGCGGTCGAGGCGGTATGCGTCGTTGTACTTAGCGTCGAAACGAACGTAACCACCAACCTTGAGGCAGGTTTCCGTGCCCGGGATGTAGAAGTAACCTGTGCCGAAAGCGTCGCAAACGCGAACGTATTCCATTGGCTCCGGCTCAGCAGCGACGATCGCGTCAGCAGCCTGGGCGCCGGAAACTGCTGCGAGAGCTGCAGCGGAGCCGAGAAGAAGGCTCTTGATGTTCATATTTGACCTCCAGTCAAAGTTTCATATGGGGATGGGTCTTTTGCTAAAGGCCAGCGTTCCCTGCCCGTCCCCGGGACTTTGAAAACGGACGAACCACCGCCGCGCTTCCGTGGTTCAAATTACAAATGCAGGCCGCGCATGCAATCGCGAACTGGCCATCCGCACCTTCTACCCACCTGCTTCACAAACCCGTGTTGCCGAAAGAGCACAAAAGCACCTCGGGCGACCGTTAAAAGTTTACACATCGTTAAGAAACACATTGGAAAGCAGCCACTTAGGCTTCGCGCAAGGTTCAGCGAACTACGCGCGCAACAGCGATTCTAGGATCGCAAATCGATTGGGATTTTGAAGTTTGGGAATGGCGGAGAGGATGGGATTCGAACCCACGATACGGTTTTGCCGTATACTCCCTTAGCAGGGGAGCGCCTTCGACCACTCGGCCACCTCTCCGGTCCGGCCTGATTATTTCGGAACGTTGCCGATTGCAAGGTCTTTCGCAGGCCGATCCCGATTCGAGACCGGAATAGGCGTGGAATCAGTAGCTGGCAGGCCCTGCTCCGCCCGAACCGCGTCCATAGCGACCGGCGAGCGTCTTCAGCGCATTGGAATAGAGAGCGACATCGGCACCGACGGCCACGAACGTTGCCCCGAGATCGAGATAGCGGCGGTTGAGATCTTCGTCGAAGGTCAAGATGCCGGCCGGTTGGCCGGCGGCGACGATTTGGCGAATCGCGTTCTCGATCACGTCCTGCACTTGCGGTGCACCGATCTGGCCGCGAAACCCCATGTCGGCGGAGAGATCGGCCGGGCCGATGAAGATGCCGTCAACGCCTTCGACCGCCGCGATTCGCTCGATGTCATC
Source organism: Neorhizobium sp. AL 9.2.2 (assembly GCF_013317225.1). Classification (NCBI taxonomy): domain Bacteria; kingdom Pseudomonadati; phylum Pseudomonadota; class Alphaproteobacteria; order Hyphomicrobiales; family Rhizobiaceae; genus Neorhizobium; species Neorhizobium sp. AL 9.2.2. Next base: position 1,067,464 of record NZ_JAALXU010000001.1, on the reverse strand, counting down.
GATCGCCGCCATGGTTTCGACCTGCACCAGAAGGCAGATCTCGTCTGCAGCCGTGTCTGTATAGTCTGCGATCGCGTTGAAGGCGGAGGCGCGGGCAACGGCTGCACCCACGCCGCGCTTTCCCTCCGGCGGATAGCGGACGGCATCAACCAGTGCTTTCGCCTGTTCGGCCGAATCGACCATCGGCACCAGAAGCGTGCGGGCGCCGATGTCGAGCAGTTGCTTGATCATCCAGGTTTCGCCCATCGGCGGGCGAACGACGGCTTCCGATGAGGAGGAAGACAAGGCCTGCAACTGCGCCATGATGCTGCGCAGATCGTTGGGCCCGTGTTCGCCGTCGATGACCAGCCAGTCGAAACCCGCATGGCCGGCAATCTCCGCCGGCAGCGGCTCGGCCATGTTGAGCCAGAGGCCGATCTGCGGCAGGCCGGCTTGCAAACGAGCCTTGAAGGCGTTTTTCGGTGCCGGCATGGTATCTCCTTTTAAAAAATGCTGTCTTTATTACGCGAGCAACTGCTTGAGGTCGGTCGCCGGATCCGCGATCAGCGCCTTATCGGCAGTCAGGCCGTTATCCAGCAGCTTCTTGCCGGTCACATAGGCCTTGGCATCGTTGATCGCATCGACGGCGATCAGGCGACCCTCGCGGTAATACCAGATCGACACGCTGCCCTGTCGGGTACCGGGCCGCATCACTGTCTCGTCGTAGCCGAGGTTGAACCCGGCGATCTGCAGCTTCACGTCATACTGGTCGGACCAGAACCACGGCTTTGCCTCGTAGGGCTCGGCTGACCCGGTCAGGGTCGCGGCAACCGATTCGGCCTGGTCGACTGCGTTCTGCACCGACTCGAGACGGATATTGTTGCCCTTCCAGGGCAGCATGGCGCAATCGCCCATGGCAAAGATTGCCGGATCGGACGTGCGGGCATGGTCGTCGACGAGGATGCCATTGCCGACATCGAGGCCGCATTGCTGGGCCAGCCGGTCGTTCGGCGTGACGCCGATACCGACGATGACGAAATCGATATCGATGACCGTGCCATCGGACAACTCGGCCCCGCGAACCCGGCCGTCCTCGCCGATCAGGCGGGTAAGACCTGTCTTTTCCCGGATGACGACACCGTGCTCGGCGTGAATGGCCCGCATCACGTCGGCGGTTTCCTTCGACGCGACTCGCTGGAGAATGCGGTCAGCCATCTCGATGAGCGTCACTTCAAGCCCGAGATGGCGGGCGACGGCTGCGGCTTCGAGGCCGATATAGCCACCGCCGATGATCAGAAGCCGGCGACCTGCCTTCATCTCGTCGGCGAGGAGATCGGCGTTGCGCTTGTCACGGACGGTAAAGACACCCGTGAGATCACCGCCGATGCTGGCTGGAAGGGTGCGCGGCGTCGAGCCGGTGGTCAGCGCCAGATGTTCATATTCGAGGACAGACCCGTCCTGCATTCGGATCGTCTTTGCATCCCGGTCAATTTCTTCGACAAAGGTCGAGAGCCGGAGCTCGACATCGTGTTCCGCAAACCAGGTTTCCGGGCGAAACGTCAGGCGGTCGAAACTCATCTCGCCCATCAGGTACTTCTTGGACAGTGGCGGCCGCTGATAGGGAATGACATCTTCGGAGCCAATCATCGTGATAGGCCGCTCATCCTTCAGCGCTCTCAGCTTGGCGGCGAGCGCGAACCCGGCCTGCCCTGCCCCGACGATCACCAATCTACCTGCTGCCACGCCCTGCTCCCATCGCGAAAAACTCGCGGCTGAAGGGGTAGCGCCGCCCCGGCGACCCGTCAACAGCCCGATTTCGGCACACTAACGGTGCAACTTGCGCAACGCGTGATCATGACGCGACGAAAACGCGCAGATCAGCGGCATTTTACCCATCTGTTTCAGAATGATTCATAAAAAGAGGAATAAAGTCATAGTCGAGGACGAGAACGAGGGAGGCGATCTGCCGGGTACGATGATGAAGGATACCGCACACGACCATGCTCATACGGGCGATCGGGCATTTGAAAAGTTTACGATAGACCGGCCTGGCCGGATCATCTTTGTCGGACACCATCTCTCGACCAATACCGCCTTCCGATGCCTGATCCGGACAATCTCTCTTTATGGCGCCGAACTGGACGTCAGTCCCAGCCTGCCGGTACCGGCCAACTTCTTCCTGGAAATCCTCGGCATTCACGACGAAATCGGCTGCACCGTGATGCGCCACGAAGAGGAGAAGGTCACGGTCGCCTTCAACATGCTGATCGATGCGGAATTCCTGCATCACGTCATCCGGCTTTCGTTCGAAACGAGCCACTAAGCCGGGTCGTCGTCAGGGGCATAGTTTTGCTTCATGCGCGCCATCAGCGGCCTTGTCCGCCCTTGCACGCCGTTCAAAGCCCCCTATTGTGTGCGGACTTTTTGAACCGGATCCTGATATCATGTCTTCATTCTCGCGCTTCACGCCGCTCATTGGCGCTCTTCCCGCGACCGTTCCCTTTGTCGGCCCCGAGGCCATTGAGCGCGCCAGAGGGCTTGCCGTGCAAGCCCGAATTGGCGCCAACGAGAACGGGTTCGGCCCTGCCCCGTCAGTCATCGAAGCCATGAAGTCCGCCGCCGCAGACAGCTGGAAATATTCGGACCCGGAGAATTACCAGCTGAAGCAGGCGCTTGCCGCGCATCTTGGCTGCAACGCCGAAAACATTGCGATCGGCGAAGGCGTGGACGGCCTGCTCGGGCAGATCGTGCGGATGGTGATCGAGCCGGGAATGCCCGTCGTCTCGTCCTACGGTGCCTATCCAACCTTCAACTTCCATGTCGCCGGCCATGGCGGCACGCTGGTGACGGTGCCCTACCGCGACGATCGCGAAGATCTCGACGCCCTGATGGACGCCGTCATCCGCGAAAACGCGCCGCTGGTCTACTTCGCCAATCCCGACAATCCGATGGGCAGCTGGAACGACGCCGAAAAGATCGTCTCCTTCGCGCGGGGCCTGCCGGAAAGCTGCCTGATGGTGCTGGACGAGGCCTATTGCGAAACGGCGCCCGATGGCGCAGCGCCGAAGCTTTCGGCATTGATCGACCTGCCGAACATCATCCGCACCCGGACCTTCTCCAAGGCCTACGGTCTGGCGGGCGCGCGGGTCGGCTACACCATCTCGACGCCCGACAACGCCACCGCGTTCGACAAGATCCGCAACCATTTCGGCATGAACCGGGTCGGCGTGGCGGCGGCACTCGCGGCACTGAAAGACCAGGAGTATCTGGCTGAGGTGATCGACAAGATCAAAGCGTCCCGCGACCGGATCTCGGCGATCGCCAGGGCAAACGGGCTCGAGCCGCTGCCATCGGCGACCAATTTCGTGGCGATCGACTGCGGCCGCGATGGTACCCATGCGCGGGCGATCGTCGACGGTCTGATGGAGCACGGCGTCTTCATTCGTATGCCGGGCGTGGCACCGCTCAACCGCTGCATCCGCATCAGCGCAGGACCGGAGCAGGATATGGCATTGCTGGAAGAGGCGTTGCCGAAAGTTCTGAAGGGTCTCTAGAACAGAAAGACCGCGCCGGCCTTGTTTCTGCCGGTCGCGGTCTTTTGATCTTCAGCGGCTGCGGTTTGTTGCCGGGAACAGCTCCGGTTCGCGCCGCGTCTCCATCCCGTTTTCTCTCTGGTAGGCCCTTGTTCTTAATCGCCGGCCTTCTTCTGGGCCGGTCGCATGAATGAAATATGCGCTTGCGCGTTAGTGGATGGTCATCCATTCGCGGGCTGCGCGCAGCGCTTCTGCCAGCTGCATCTTGGTCATCGTCGCAGCCAGATCGGCGCGCAGTTCGGCGGCGCGGTCGCAGCCCTTGATCGCGGCAATGTTCAGCCACTTGTGGGCAGAGACCAGATCGACCGGGCAACCCCGACCGGTCGCATACATCAGACCCATGTCGCAGAGAACGTCTGCGCGAGCCTCGCCACCCATGGTGGCCATTTCGGAAGCATTCATTTCAAAGCGTGCCATCGGTTCGTATCCCTGTTTCGAGAACGTTGTTCTTGTCGTCTGCCCTGTTTTCCGTCGGGACCGTCGCTGTCTTGTGCAGCTTGTTATCGGCCCTTCCGGGTGGCGGTTTTTGCCGCTCTTTGATGATTTGAGTATCGGCCAAAGCTTGCAAAAAGCGCCTAAAAAGCATGATTAATTTGCTGAAAACAAAGTGCAAACGCTTGGTAAACTTGGTTTTTTGTTAAACATCGCGGCCCTTGGCTATTAAGGGTTTTGCGGACATTTTTACGAAAAATTCAGATCTGGATTTCAACCCTTTCTTCACCACGAATTCGGGTCGCGTTTTCATCGCGTCGAAATAAACGCGCGTCGCTCGGCAAAAACGGCGGCAGATATCGGCTGATATTCCGCCCCATGCGCAGGCTCAGGATATTTACCTTTACGTGTGCGTAAGCTAGATTTTCCGCTGTTCGCGCGAGGAGGTGCGAACGCTCAGACATATGACCGGTGCGGAAGCGCCGGCTCCGGGAGGGAAAACCATCATGAAACGCATATCGATACTTGCAGCCGCCGTTTCGCTTGCCGTATTCGGCATTGCTGGCACCAGCCATGCGGCAGAAGCGATCGAGGGGAACTGGAAGACCGCGAGCGGCGAGACGGCCGAGATCGGCAAATGCGGCGGCGCCTTCTGCGTGACGCTGAAAACCGGCAAGCATGCGGGACGGCAGATTGGCAAGCTTTCGCCCAAGGGCGGCGACTATACCGGTGAGATCACCGATCCCGAGGCGGACAAGACCTATAGCGGCTCCGGCTCGGTCAGCGGCAATTCGCTCAAGATGAAGGGCTGCGTGATGAAGATCCTCTGCAAGTCGCAGACCTGGACGCGCCTCTGACGCTATCGTCGCGATAGCAGGCGGCAGCGTTTGCGATCCCGGCAGTCACCTCTGTAACGGGTGGGCCGGGATAGCAGTGCAGGTCTCGCCGGCGATTGGGGATGAGATCAGGCTATTATCCCCGTCAGCTGTCGTTTGATTGTCGAAAACTTCCCATTATAATAGCGCATGAACACACGAATCTCTTCACTCCCCGCCCTTGCTTTCATCAGCCCGAGCCCTGTCGCGGCGCAGGCTTTCGACAATGCGGAAGCAGCCGTCGATGCGCTGACAGCGCTTTACGAGCGCAACACGTCCTTCCTGATCGATGCCTTCGGCGCACTTGCGAAGGGTGCGGCCGTGACCGGTCGATACCGCGCCTGCTATCCGCAGGTGATGATCGAGACCACGTCGTTCGGCCATGCGGATTCGCGTCTCTCCTATGGCCACGTGACGTCCCCCGGCGTCTACACGACAACGGTGACCCGGCCGAAACTGTTTCGCCATTACCTGATCGAGCAGCTCGATCTGCTCATTCGCAACCACGGCGTTCCCGTGATCGTGTCGGAATCGACGACACCGATCCCGCTGCATTTCGCATTCGGCGAAGGCGCGCATATCGAGTCTTCCGTCAGCAACGCGATGGCCGACATCCCGATGCGCGACCTGTTCGACACGCCGGATCTCAACAATACGGACGATCTTATCGCCAATGGCGAATACGAGGCCCCGTTCGGCGAGCCTGCGCCGCTTGCGCCGTTCACCGCGCAGCGCATCGATTATTCGCTGGCAAGGCTCAGCCATTATACCGCGACCGGGGCAGAGCATTTCCAGAATTACGTGCTGTTCACGAACTACCAGTTCTACATCGACGAATTCGCCGCCTGGGCGCGCAAGCTGATGGCGGAAGGTGGCGACGGGTATACGGAGTTCGTGGAGCCGGGCAACATCCTCACCACCGCCGGCAACGACCGGCCGGAGAACCCGGGCACGATCCGGATGCCGCAGATGCCGGCCTATCACCTCAAGAAGGGCGATCATTCCGGCATTACTCTCGTGAATATCGGCGTCGGGCCTTCCAACGCCAAGACGATCACCGACCATGTCGCCGTGCTGCGTCCGCATGCGTGGCTGATGGTGGGACACTGCGCGGGCCTTCGCAACAGCCAGCGCCTTGGTGATTACGTGCTTGCCCACGCCTATGTTCGCGAAGACCATGTGCTCGATGACGACCTGCCCGTCTGGATCCCGATCCCGGCGCTTGCCGAAGTGCAGCAGGCGCTGGAAAGCGCCGTCGAGGAAGTGACCGGTTACGAGGGTTTCGAGCTGAAGCGGATCATGCGCACCGGCACAGTGGCGACGATTGACAACCGCAACTGGGAATTGCGCGACCAGCGCGGGCCGGTAAAGCGGCTTTCGCAGTCGAGAGCGATCGCGCTCGACATGGAATCGGCAACGATTGCCGCAAACGGCTTCCGGTTCCGTGTGCCCTATGGAACGCTGCTCTGCGTCTCCGACCGGCCGCTGCATGGCGAACTGAAGCTGCCCGGCATGGCGACGGCGTTCTACCGGACCCAGGTCAGCCAGCATCTGCAGATCGGCATCCGTGCCGTGCAGAAACTGGCGGCGATGCCCACTGAGACGCTGCATTCGCGCAAGCTGCGGAGCTTTTACGAGACGGCTTTCCAGTGACAGCGGGTTAAATCGCGTATACACTCCTGCGTGCATGGAGGTTGCAATGCGCGCGACATCGACAGTCAATGATGACCTACTGATTGAGGCGAAGGAAATCATCGGCCTGCCCGAAACGGCAACCGTCGAGGACGTGCTTCGCCACTTCGTGGAAGGTGAGCGGAGGCAGCGTGCCCTGAACGCGCTGGAGGGCACGGGATGGGACGGGCCCCGCCACAGCCGTCCGACATTCGAGACGCTGGCGGAAGAATTCCGCAGGCTGACGGCAGACCGTGACCACACACTATCGGAAGTGCTGCAGCGCGAGGGGCGCAACGAGCGATGACCCTTTACGTGGTCGATGCGAGCGTTGTCGTCAAATGGGTCGTCGAAGAACCCGGCACACCGCAGGCGATGACCCTTTTGAACCGACACGAGTTGGCGGCGCCCGATCTCATCCTGGCGGAGTGCGCCAACATTTTCTGGAAAAAGGTGCGGCGCCGGGAGTTGTCACTGCCGGAGGCAAGGTTTGCCGCTCTGATGATCGAGGGATCGGATCTCCAGCTTCGGGAGATGCTGCCGATCTGGCTGGCGGCCATAGAGCTTGCCGCGCGGATAGACCATCCCGCCTACGATTGCCTGTATCTGGCCCTTGCCCAACGTGAAGGGCTGCAATTCGTGACGGCCGATGAAAGCCTTGTGCGCAAGCTGGGTCAGAGTACCGATCGGGCGGTAAGGAAGCTGGCTGTTCCTCTTTCGTCTTTCGCCTGATCAATCCCCCCTCTTCGGCCGTGCCGCCAAAAGCGACAATGCGGTGCCGACGAGTGACGAGACGATGACGAGGATGTGGGTGTTGACCGCAGCCTTGCCGAGTTCCTCCAATGCCATCCCACCCGCATCCGCTCCGAAGGCTAGCGCGCCGGCGGTAATGCCGGCGGGATAGGTGCCGACGCCGGCGGGTGCGTGGACGGGCAGTACCGAGGACAATTCACCACCGAGCGCGCCGCCGAAACCCGGGCCGACCGAGAGCCCGCCGAGCAGGCCGAGGACCCAGGCAAGAACCGCGATCTTGGTGAACCAGTTGACCAGCGTCGCGCCCCAGGCCCGAGCAAAGGCGTTTGCATCAAGCGGCAGTCCGGCCTTGATCTCGTCGAGCAGCGTCTTCCCCTTCGCCGGCAGCAGCTTTTCCGCGAACTTGAAGGCATGGCCGCGCAAGGCAAAGGCTAGCGCCGGCAGGATGAGAAACGCGGCCCACAACGCCCACGCCCAGATTGCACCCGTCGTACCACCCGTCTGCAGCACGAGCCCGACGCCGGCAGCGGCCAACAGGGCGTGCAGATCGAACAGCCGCATGACGAGAAGCGCTGCCGTTGCGCGGGTCAGCGACACACCGAACTCGCGGCGCATCAGGAGTGGAAAGCTTGCCTCGCCCGAGCGAAAGGGCAGCATGATGTTGAGAAGGTTATGAACCTGCACGAGCCGCAGCAACGTGCCGAAACGACTACCGGTTTCGCGGGGGAAATAATCGTAGATCCGCCAGGTGCGCAGCACATAGGTCGCAAGCAATAACGAGAGCGCTAAAGCAGCCGTTCCCCACCCGGCCGCGCTCCATAATGAAACGACCCTGCCCCAACCCCAGACATAGTGGATGAAGGTGGCGTAGAGGGCCACGATCGCAACTGTGCCAAGCGTCATGGCGTGGCGAATTATCCACGGTCTGCGGCTGGAAACCGGAGAATTCTTCATATATCAGGGGGCCCAATACGAGGTTTCGGGTCAAGCATTAAGACCAAGGCGCAGAGACTGCGGCCGCCATGCCGGCGGACCGTCACGCCCGAGGTTTCCCGAGTTTCTAGGAGAAACACAAGGTGCGTACAACAGCAAGTTCGGCGGCCGGTACGATCGATGGCACGCTTGATGGTACGATCGGCACCGTTTCACCGGTCGAACTCTCCCTCGTCGTGCCGCTCTTCAACGAAGAGGAAAGCGTTGGTCCGCTGATCGAGCGGATCTGCGCCGCCATGGCCACCTATACCTCGGCATGGGAACTGATCCTGGTCGACGACGGAAGCACCGACGCGACGATCGCCAATGCGAAGCTTTCGCTGTCGCGTTCGGGTCTCATCCTGCGGATCATCGAGCTGCAGCGCAATTTCGGCCAGACGGCCGCCATGCAGGCCGGCATTACGGAAGCACGCGGCCGGCTGATCGCGACGCTCGACGGCGACCTGCAGAACGACCCCAAAGACATTCCTTCGATGGTCGCCGAACTCGAGCGACGCGAACTCGACCTCCTGGTCGGCTGGCGCAAGAACCGCCAGGATGGGCTGTTCCTGCGCAAGGTGCCTTCCTTTATCGCCAACCGGCTGATCGGGCGCATCACCGGCGTCCGCCTGCATGACTACGGCTGCTCGCTGAAGATCTATCGCTCGGCTGTCATCAAGCAGGTCCAGTTGATGGGCGAGATGCACCGCTTTATCCCGGCCTGGGTTGCGGGCGTCGTGCCGAGCTCGCGGATCGGCGAAATGCCTGTCACCCATCACGCCCGCCAGCACGGCGTTTCGAAATACGGGATCTCGCGCACCTTCCGCGTCATTCTCGATCTTCTGTCGGTGATGTTCTTCATGCGCTTCAAGGCGCGGCCGGGGCATTTCTTTGGATCGCTCGGCCTTGGCCTCGGTGCGCTTTCGGCGCTGATCCTGTTTTACCTGTTCATCGACAAGTTCATTCTGGGCAACGATATCGGTACGCGTCCGCTCTTCATGATCGGCGTGATGCTGTTCCTGTCCTCGGTGCAGATGATCACCACCGGCATCCTCGCCGAAATGATCGCCCGCATCTACTACCGTGACGGTGCGTCCCTCTCCTATATCGTCAGGGCAGTGCATGAGGGTGGCGATTCGAGTAACGCTACGCCGCAGCCGTGACAGACTCAGCGATATTCTGAGAAAACACGTCGAAAGGGCCGCCGGCACGCTGGCTTGCCGCTTGATCTGCGGGCACGGCATGATACGCCTGACAGATAATCGCGCCTGAATTATTCAGTCTTCGTCACCGGCGGACCTGGAGAAAACCTTTTGCATAGCCTTGAGGGTTCACATTTCTCCACTGTCAGGGTCTCCGCGGACCGGCTTTCCCGCGGCCGCACGTTTTTCACGGTCCTGGCGGTCTATTTTCTGGTGAATATTGGGGTGCGTCTGGTTCTGCCGCATGCGCTGGAGCTTGACGAAGGCGAACAGGCCTATCTGTCGCAATGGCTGCTGGCCGGATACGGCACCCAGCCGCCGATCTACAACTGGCTGCAATACCTCGCGGTTCATCTCTTTGGCATGTCGATGCCGACCTTGTCGGGACTGAAGAACCTGCTTCTGTTCGGCGCTTACGGCTTCTATTTCCTCGCTGCCCGACAGGTCTTGAAGGACAGGCGCCTCGCAGTGGTGGCGGTGCTCGGTCTTTTGACCATCCCGCAGGTCTCGTTCGAGGCGCAACGGGACCTCAGCCACACCGTGGCGGCGATCTTCGGCAGTTCGCTCTTCCTGTTTGCGCTGTTCAGGCTTTTATCCGTTCCGACGCTTGCCTCGTTCCTTCTGTTCGGGCTCGCCACGGGAATTGGGGGAATGACCAAGTACAACTTTGTCCTTCTTCCGCTCTGCGCGATGCTTGCAGTGCTGATGGAAAGCCGGTTTCGAGACCGGGTGCTGGACTGGCGCATCCTTTTGAGCGGTCTGGTGGCGCTGCTTGTCGTTGCCCCGCACGCTGTCTGGCTGCTCGACAATTTAGAGGCGGCCAGCAGCCGGTCGGTGGACAAACTCATCAGCGCTGACGCCGGTACGCTCGCAGCGATCTCCCGCGGACTGCGATCTCTGCTCCTGTCATCGACCGGGTTCATGGCCCTCACCGCAGCGGTGTTCGCCATCTCGCTGCGTGAAAAGCTTTCGACGGTCATGAGGGCCGACGACGACTGGAGCCGGCTTGCCGGTCGCATCCTGGCATTCGTGATGGCCGTCCTTTTGGGCATGGTCCTGTTCGGCGGCGTGGATGACGTGCGCGACCGCTGGCTCACGCCGCTGCTATTGATTCTGCCGCTTTACCTGACGCTGAAGATCGACGCAGCCGGGATCGACATATCGATGCCGCTCAAGCGCCTCTGGGTGACTGCTGCGGCGATCATGGTGATTGTTCCCCTGATCCTGTTTGGAAGAGTGGCGATCGACCCCTTCACGCGCAACTACGGTTACGTCAACATTCCCTTCGACAAGTTGGCGAAGCAGATCGAGCCGGAACTCGCAAGCGACGGTTCCGACCCGCGCCCGGTGCTGATCATTGCCGCCGATGGGCATCTGGCAGGAAATATGCGTTTCAACCTGCCCGATACGACCGTTGTCGTCTCGCACCAGCCGGCCGGCATGGTGACCACGGCAGTCTCAGCCTATCGCAAGGCAGTCTTTGTCTGGCGCCGCTCGGATGGCACAATGCCGGACGGGTTTCAAACCGTCTTTGGCCGCTATTTGAAGACGCAGGGGCTAGAAGGGCTTTCGGCTACCCCGGTCATCCTGCGCTTTCCCTACTCCTGGGGACACGAAGGCGACCAGTACCCATTCGCCATGGCAGTTGTCGATCTCCCGGACTGACCCTATTCCGTCACGGTTTCTGCGAGGTGATCCAGAGCCTTTGACAGCGTTCCGACCATTTCGTCGACTTCCCCGCGGGTGATGGTGAAGGCCGGCGATGCCAGCATGCGGTCTGCCGTGGCGCGCATGATCAGCCCGTTTTCGAGGCAGTGGTTGCGCACAAGCGACCCGATATCGTCGGCTTTGGCATAGCGCCGCCGGGTCGCCTTGTCGGCTGCAAGCTGAAGGCCGCCGATCAACCCAACGCAATCGGCCTGCCCGACGACCGGGTGCGCCTCAAGGCTTTTCCACTTTTCCGCAAAATAGGGTCCGATATCGTCGCGGATCCGTTCGACCAGACCTTCGTCTTCGATGATCCGCAGGTTTTCGAGCGCGGCTGCTGCTGCCACCGGATGGCCCGAATAGGTGTAGCCGTGGAAGAAGTCGCCGACCTCGTTCACCATCACATCCGCGACCCGGTCGGAGACCAGCACGCCGCCGATCGGAAGATAGCCGGAGGACAGGCCTTTCGCGATCGGCGCGAGATCGGGCTCAAAGCCGTAATGCTGGTAGCCGAACCAGGAGCCAAGGCGGCCGAAGCCGCAGATGACTTCATCGGACACGAGCAGAATGTTGCGCACCTTGCAGATGCGCGAGATCTCCGGCCAGTAGGTATCCGGCGGAATGATCACGCCGCCGGCGCCCTGGATCGGCTCGGCAACGAAGGCGGCAACCTTGTCTTCGCCCAGTTCATCAATCTTGGCTTCAAGCTCGCGCGCTGCTTGCAGGCCGAATTCCTCCGGCGAAAGATCGCCACCCTCAGCATACCAGTAGGGCTGGCCGATATGGTGGATGCCGTCGATCGGCAGGTTGCCCTGTTCGTGCATCAGCTTCATGCCGCCGAGCGAGGCGCCGGCGACGGTCGAACCGTGGTAGCCGTTGCGCCGCGCGATCACGAGCGTCTTTTCCGGCATGCCGAGCGCCTTCCAGTAGACGCGGGCCATGCGGAACCAGGTGTCGGTGGCCTCTGATCCGGAATTGGTGAAGAACACGCGGTTCATATGCGGCCCCGCATGCGACGCGATCTTCTGGGCAAGCAGAATGGCGGGCGGCGTCGTGGTGCCGAAGAAGCTGTTGTAATAGGGCAATTCCTGCATCTGATGGTAGGCAGCGTCCGCGATGGACTTTCGGCCATAGCCGACGTTGACGCACCAGAGGCCCGCAAAGCCGTCGAGATACTTCTTGCCGGTCGAATCCCAGATATGGCGCCCCTCGGCCCGCTCGATGATGCGGGTGCCCTTGGCGTTCAGCTCTTTCATGTCCGAAAACGGATGAATGTGGTGGGCGGCATCGATCGCGGCGAGATTGGAGATCGTCGGCTTCTCGTTCATGCGGTTTCCCTCAGGGCTTAGACGCGGCTCAGATTGTGCGACCAATTCTTATCGGCTACCAACGAGGCAGCGCAACCATCGAGATGATGCTTCATGACCGAGACCGCAGCCGAGCCCCATATCGAAATCATGCTGGTCGGCATGAACGGCGACCTGCGCGGCAAACGCATTCCGATGACGGCCGAAAAGAAGATCTGGGACGGGACGGTGCGGCTGCCCTCCTCCACCCAGTCGCTCGATATCTGGGGCTGCGACAATGACGAGCTGACCGGGCTTTCGATCTCGATCGGCGATCCCGATGGGCTCTGCATTCCCGATCGCCGGACGCTCGCGCCGATGCCCTGGGGCCCGTCGGGCTCGAAGCAGGTGCTTGCGACCATGCACGAGATGGACGGGCAGCCGAGCTTCATGGATCCGCGCGCGATTCTGGCCGGTGTGCTTGAGCGCTTTTCGAAGCTTGGGCTTACGCCGGTCGTGGCGACCGAGCTCGAATTCTATGTGGTCGAAGATGACTGGCGCGAAACCGGACGTCCGCGGCCGCCGGCAAAACTTGCCTATCGCGGCGAGCCGAACGGTTTCCAGCTCTACGACATGGGCGCAGTAGATGCGCTCGACGGTTTCCTGCAGACAGTGCGCACATGGGCGCATGCTCAGGACCTGCCGGCGGATGCGACAACGGCCGAATTCGGGCCCGGCCAGTTCGAGATCAATCTTCTGCACCGGGCGGATGCATTGGCGGCGGCCGACGACTGCATCTGCCTGAAACGCATCGTCGAACAGGCAGCTAGAAAGCACGGATTGAAATCCACCTGCATGGCAAAGCCCTATTCGGATCATGCCGGTTCCGGCCTGCATGTGCATGCCAGCATCATCGATTCCGACGGCAACAACATTCTCGACGCTAAGGGCGGCGATCCTGCAAAACTTCGATCCGTCACCGCCGGCATGCTCAACACAATGCGTGATGCGCAGCTGGTTTTCGCGCCCTATGCAAATTCCTACAGGCGTTTTCAGCCCGATTCGTTTGCGCCCGTCGATATCGACTGGGGCTTCGGCCATCGCGGAACGGCAGTCCGCATTCCGGACGCGAACGGTCCTGCCGCCCGCATCGAGCACCGCGTCGCCGGTGCCGACGCCAATCCATACCTGCTGCTGACCGCCATTCTCGGCGGCATGCTCCTAGGGCTCGAAGCGGATCTCGATCCCGGTCCGGCAACGGAGCCCGGCCAGAAACCCCCAGCTGACGCCAAACGCCTCACCCATGATTTCCTGACCGCGGTCGAGGATTTTGCTGCCTCGCCTTTCATCCAGGACGTGTTCGGAAAGCGATACCAGACGCTCTTCGGCGACACGAAGCGCAAGGAGGCGATCACCTTCCTGCGGACCGTCAGCGACTTCGACTACCAGACCTATCTGCCTCGAATCTAGGATCCAGCATCCATCGGCGGGCGGCTGGCGGAACGACGATCTTCGCCATATGATGGGAACCTGCCTGCGAGCCTGCAGGGGTTGCAAAAGGACGTCAGGCGCCACGCGCGGCGCGGACGGGCAAGGGCCGCTTGGCCGATGGAGACGCTGATGCCGTTCTGCCGAGCTGCCGCAGCAGCCTTTCTCGGCCTTCTCCTGACCGCATCTCCGATGTGGTCGCAAGACGCGCCGCTGACCGTCGTCCTCAAGCCCGGTCAGACCGCTGCCGACGTGCAGCAGGTGCTGGATCTTGCGGCCCGCACGGGCCGACCGCTGACGGTGCAGGTGGAGACCGCGACCACAACCACCGGCGCCGCTGCACACCCCGCGACCTCCGCATCGGACACGACCTCTGGCACTGCCACCGCAACCAGTGCCGACACGATGCAGATGACGCCGGAAATGGAAGCGGCCAACATGGGCATGGCCAGCTGGGAACGGTTCTCGGATGCCTCGTCCCACGGTTTCACGACGGCGATTGCGGGGCTGCAGGCCCTGTCCACCATGGTGGGCATGACGACCACGCATCTGGATGCCGAGGGCATTGCGAACGGCCGGATCGCGATGGTGGCGCTGCTTTCGCTTTTGGCGGGCGGCGCCGCGGCGCTCAGCGTGCGGCTCCTGTTTGCGCAGTTGCTGCGACACAGCCATTTGCGGGCCCGTCACATCGCCGGCAAGTTCCGCCGCTTCTTCAAGCGCCTGGTCGGCGATCTGCTGTCGATCGCGATTTTTCTCGGTGTCGCCCGGTGGGTCCTGCTGACGATGCTCGCGGATACCACGGCTGCCTTCCAGGTCTGCCAGGCCGCCATTGCCTTCACCCTGATCCTGCTTGTCTACATGGCGGAGGGACGGTTCCTGTTTCGGCCCGATGAGAGCGGCGAAACACTGTTCGCGATCAGCAATCCGCAATGGCATTTCCATATGCTCACCGCCTATGGGGTGATCACCGCCCTGTTTGGTGAGACCATGCGGCTGTGGAACTGGCTAGGCCTGGACCGGGCCTCGCTCGACGGGTGGTTCCTGATCGGCGGCACCCTGCTGACGCTGCTCAAGCTAACCTGGTTCTGGGGCGGCCGCGCCGGCATCCGCGCTGCGTTCAAGGGCTCAAGCCCGGGCCCCGTCCGGCGCGTCATCGGCAACCTGCTTCCGGATTTCTATGTCGTTTCGGCCATCTTCATCTGGTTCTTCGGGTCGGTCATCATCGGCTCGCCGGACAGTGCGCGCTGGAGCTTCGCAGCCGGCTCGACTCAGGTCATCCTGCTGCTCCTGCCGGTGTTCGCACTCGGTGCCCACCACGTGGTGGACGAGTTCGCGCGGCACTGGGAAACCACCCACGGGGCGGGCCTGTGGTCTTCTGTACTCGCCAGCCTTCGTGTGGTTTGCTCGGGCGCTATGTGGATCGGCGGCCTGCACCTGATCACCGCGCTCTGGTGGCCGCTGATGACCAGCGGCGGCGACATCGCAACCGGCTGGATCCTCTGGCTGGAGCGGCTGAGCTTTGCCGTGGTCGCAAGCTGGGCCGTCTACACGCTGGTGTGGAAATACGCCGAGACGATCGCCCCACCGCAGACCGTGATGCTGCCCGGCCAGGAAGACGAGCAAGCGGACAAGAAGCAGACAAGCCGTCTGACGACGGCGCTGCCGGTGATCCGCAACCTCGTTCTCGGTGCGGTTCTCGCGGTCGGCTCGCTGATCGTGCTCAGTTCGCTTGGCATCAACGTGGCGCCGCTGCTGGCCGGGTTCGGAGTGCTCGGGCTTGCGCTTTCGTTCGGGTCTCAGGCGTTGGTGAAGGACGTCGTTTCCGGCATCTTCTTTATTGTTGACGATGCCTTCCGGATTGGCGAGTACATCGATACGGGCAAGCTGCAGGGGACCGTGGAGCAGATCACCGTGCGCTCCGTGCGGCTGCGCCATCACAACGGACCCATCCACACCATTCCCTTCGGGCAGATCAGCTCCGTCACCAATTTCAGCCGCGACTGGGGAACGATCAAGTTCCAGCTCCGCTTCGAGCGCGACAGCGATGCCGAGATCATCCGCCGTGCCGCCAAGAAGGTGGGGCTGGGCATGCTGGAGGATCCGGAATTCGGGCCGCAGTTCCTCATTCCGCTGAAGATGCAGGGTATCCAGGACATCACCGAAACGGCGATGATCGTGCGCTTCAAGTTTACCTGCCTGCCCGGCAATCCGGGCATCCTGAAGCGCGAAGCGATGACGCGGCTGCTGGCCGCCTGCAAGGCCGCCGGCGTGCAGCTCGCATCCAATGCGGTGACGGTGCGCTCGAACGGAGCCAATTCCGTCGATATCGAAGCCGCCGCCGCCGGCACGCCGCCACCGCTGACGTCGATCGCTGTCTGAGCGTTCGACATTGCCGCGTTCAGCGCCGATCAGACCGTAGACGGTTCCGGCGACATATTCGCAGCGGCATTTTCGCGTCCTGCAGCCGTATTCTGTCCGGGAACCAGAACCTTCAGTTCGCCGGCATGGATCTTCAGCGTCACGTCCCGCTTCATCGGCAGGAGTTCGCCATCGATGACACAGCTGACGTCGCGGCGGTGGCGAGGAAAGTGCAGTTCGAGTTCTGTTGCCGTCATCGCCGTGACCGCGGCGTTTTCCTTGAGCTTGCCGCGCAGGATGTCGAAGGTGAGTTTTGCGACCCCGGACGGCTTCATCGGTTCGGCGAGGTAGAACCCAAGATGGCCGCTGGTCAGGTCATCGGCAAACATCAGAGGATCGGTGCCAAACTCGTTGTTTGAGACCGAGATGGCCGACACCTTGCGCGAAGTGCGCTTGCCATCGACGACATATTCCATCTCGAATTCCGGCGGGTTGAACATGACGCCGATTGCAGCCCTTGCGCTTGCCCGCATCTTGCCGAGCCTCGAGGCAAAATTCATCGAGTTGCGGTAGCGCACCATCCGGGCATGCAGGCCTGCGGAAAACTGGTGCACGAAGCTTTTTCCGTTGGCGCTGGCGATATCGATCGCTTCGGGCGTGCCCTCTGCCAACGTGTCGAGGACTTCCCAGATGTCGAGCGGCAGTTTCAGCGAACGGGCAAACAGGTTCATCGTGCCGGCCGGCACCACGCCGAGAACGATACCGCTTTTCCAGGCAATGCCCGCCGCCGCGGAAATCGTGCCGTCGCCACCGCCGGCGATCAGTCCTTCGACGCCGGGCATCGAGGCTGCCTTTTCCATCGTCTCGACGACCTTGTCGCCGGCAACAACCTCGCACTCGATCTCGTGGCCGGCAGCCCGGAAGGTCTTCAGGGCGTGGTCGCAGTAAGCGTCCATATCCGTGGTTCGGAAAGTCCCGCCATCGCGGTTGAAAACGGCATGTAGTTTCATCGACAAGGGACCAGGTGCTCGAGGGCGGCGGATAACGACAGGGTGGAAAATGGTGAGGCCGCGGCAGATATCAACGGCACCGAATGGCGATTGCACGATTGTGGTACAGTTGGTTTTTGTCAAAAGCCTACCGCGCTGCACAATCACGTGCTAATCTGCCGTCAATTCAACTGCCTCAAAGCCCCATCATTTGCTCCCGGACGCGCTCGCTTCGAGCCGTACCCGTCCGCTTTTTCAACAGATGCGATACCATGACAGACACCGCAGTCCGACACGTGCCCGATGCCAAGGCCAACACCAGACCTGACGACAGCATCCCGAAAACCAGCCTTTCCCCCCTCGCAGTCCTTCTGATCGAATTCGCGCTTGCCGTCGGCGGCTTCGGGATCGGTACCGGCGAGTTCGTCATCATGGGCCTGCTGCCGAATGTGGCGGAGACGTATCAGGTCAGCATCCCAACGGCGGGCTATGTGATCAGCGCCTATGCGCTGGGTGTGGTGATCGGCGCGCCGATCATCGCAATTCTATCGGCCCGGCTGCCGCGCCGCACGCTGCTTCTGGCTCTGATGGGTGTCTTTGCGGTCGGCAACATCCTGTCGGCGATGGCGCCGAGTTTCTGGAGCTTTACCGCGCTGCGCTTCGTCACCGGCCTGCCGCACGGGGCCTATTTCGGGGTAGCCTCGCTGGTGGCCGCCTCCATGGTGCCGCCCAACAAGCGCGCCCGCGCCGTCGGCCGCGTCATGCTGGGTCTGACGATCGCGACGCTGCTCGGCACGCCGCTTGCCACCTTCATGGGCCAGATGCTGTCCTGGCGCTCCGCCTTCTACCTTGTCGGCTTCATCGGTCTCCTGACCGTGGCACTCGTCTGGTTTTTCCAGCCGAGGGACAAGGTGCAGGAAGGCGCCAGCATTCGCCGCGAACTCAGCGCATTCGGCAAGACCCAGGTCTGGCTGACGCTCGGCATTGCCTCGGTCGGTTTCGGCGGCATGTTTTCGGTGTTCAGCTACATCGCCTCCACCACGACGCAAACGGCCGGGCTTCCGGTCACCATGGTGTCGATCGTCATCGCCCTGTTCGGCATCGGCATGAATGTCGGCAATATTGTCGGCTCGAGGCTTGCCGACATTTCGCTGAAGGGCACGATCGGCGGAACGATGGTGTTCTACGTGGCCGTGATGCTGGCCTTTGCGACCTTCGCGCATATCCCTGTTATGCTCTATATCACCGTCTTCCTGGTCGGCTGCGGATTTGCCTGCGGCCCGGCGCTGCAGACGCGGCTGATGGATGTGGCCGCCGACGCCCAGACGCTGGCGGCCGCTTCCAACCATTCGGCCTTCAACATCGCCAACGCACTCGGTGCCTGGCTCGGCGGGCTCGTCATCGCCTGGGGCTGGGGTTTTCAGGCAACCGGTTATGTCGGTGCGGTACTTTCGCTGATCGGGCTCTGCGTCTTCAGCGTGTCGGTCGCTCTGGAACGTAAGGCAAAGCCCTCGGCCTGAGCCAGGAAAGTGCTGGCTCGGTAAAGCGTACCGGCGCTCGTCTGCGCCGACTTGCCGTTGCCGTCGTTACGCGCGATGTATCGTCCTCGATGCCCTGAGCTTGACGAGGAGATTCCATGCGCGCTGTCGGTTTTAGCGAAAACTTGCCGATCACATCCGAAAACGCCCTTCTCGACATCGAGCTGCCGGAGCCCGAGGCCAAGGGGCGCGACCTGCTGGTCGAGATCAAGGCCGTGTCGGTCAATCCTGTCGATACCAAGCAGCGCCGGTTGCAGCCTGTCGAAGCCGGCCAGTACCGGATCCTCGGCTTCGATGCAGCCGGCGTGGTCCGGGCGGTCGGGCCGGATGTGAAACTCTTCAAGCCGGGTGACGAGGTGTTTTACGCGGGCGCGGTCAACCGTCCCGGCACCAATGCGGAACTGCATCTGGTCGACGAGCGGATCGTCGGCAAGAAGCCGGCAAGCCTGTCCTTCGAGGAGGCGGCCGCGCTGCCCCTGACGGCAATCACCGCCTACGAGACGCTGTTTCACCGGATGAAGGTGCAGGACAAGGTGGCGAGCGCCTGGAATGCGGTTCTGGTCATTGGCGGCGCCGGTGGCGTCGGCTCCATCGCCATCCAGTTGCTGCGGGAGCTGACCGACGCGACGGTGATCGGCACCGGCTCGCGGCCGGAAACACAGGACTGGATCCGCACGCTCGGCGCTCACCATGTTCTCGACCATTCCAAGCCGCTGGCAAAACAGATCGCCGGGATGGCGATCGGCAACCCCGCATTCGTCTTCTCGACGACGGAAACCTCCGATCACATCAACGACATCCTCGAGATGATCGCGCCGCAGGGACGACTGGGGCTGATCGACGACCCGAAGGAGCCGATCGATATCCGCCAGTTCAAGCGCAAGGCTTTGTCGATCCATTGGGAGACGATGTTCGTTCGGCCGGTGTTCCAGACCGCCGACATGATTGAACAGTACAAGCTGCTCAATCATGTGTCCGAACTGGTTGATGCCGGCAAGATCCGCACGACGCTGTCCGACGTGATCGGCCCGATCAATGCTGCAAACCTCAAGAAAGCCCACGCCAGAATCGAAAGCGGCACGACGCGAGGCAAGCTGGTTCTGTCCGGCTTCTGACCACGCAGCAACACACACCCCATAAGGTGTATCGATAAAAACTTACACCTTATCACGTTTGCCGTTTGGAGCTATGGTCCAGGCGGGTACGCGCAAAGGGGGTTCTTATGGCGACATCGCAGTCCAATACATTCGGAAATCCGCTGGATATCGTGACCGGGTCCACATGGTTCGGGTATCTGGCCCGAGCCGTCCTGACGTTCATGTTCTGGGGAAGCGGGCTTTCGAAGCTCATCGATTTTCCGGCCGGCGTCGCGGAGATGACGCAGTTCGGGCTGGAACCGGCATTCGCCTTCAACGTGGCCGTCATCATCACCCAGCTGGTGGGTTCGGCGCTTATCATCCTCAACCGCTGGACCTGGCTCGGTGCCGGCGCGCTCGGCGTCTTTACGGCGCTGACGATTCCGATCGTCCACCATTTCTGGACGATGGAAGAGCCGTTCAAGACGCTCGAGTTCTACGTGGTGATGGAGCATATCACCGTGATCGGCGGCCTGATGGTCGTCGCCTGGAAATCACGCTGAAGGGTGTTCAGGTCCACCCATAACATCCACATGCGAAAAGGCCCGCCGCCACGACAGTGACGGCAGGCTTCTTACGGATGGCTGCGGCTTGGATCAGGCACTCGCCTGGATGACGACGACCTTTGCGCCGACCTGGACGCGCTGGAAAAGATCGATGACGTCGTGGTTCATCATGCGGATGCAACCGCTCGACATCGCGTGACCGATCGAATCCGGCTGGTTGGTGCCGTGGATGCGGAAATGCGTATCGTTGCCGCCGCGGTAAAGATACATCGCACGGGCGCCGAGCGGGTTGTTAGGGCCGCCCGGCATGCCGCCTGCGAGCGCTCGGTAGCGCGGTTCGCGGCGCTGCATGTTGGCCGTCGGCGTCCAGGTCGGCCATTCGGCCTTGCGGCCCACATAGGCGTTTCCGGAGAGTGCAAGACCGGCGCGGCCGACACCGACGCCGTAACGGATCGCCCGGCCGCCGCCGAGGATGTAGTAGGCCCGGCGCGCAGGCGTATCAACGACGACGGTACCCGCTTCGTAGGAGCTGACATAGTCGACTTCGGTCCGGCGCAGTTCGGGCCTGATCCGATCGATTGGCACCGGTGACAAGGGGAAAGCCTCGCCTGGAAGCGCCGCATAGTTGCGCTGTTCTGGATAAGTGGAAGCGCAGCCGGCCAGCAGAAGCGGCAAACCGACCAGCAGGCCGCGACGGGAAATCGACATGAATGTGTCCTTGGCGAGTCGAGAAGATGACCAAGAATTACGGATATTATGGTTAATGAAGTGATAAGGCGGGTGCGGATCGAGCGAGTTCCATGGCGTATTTGCACCGACAACACCGTGCACGCCCACAGGCGCACGCGACGTTGTTAAGCGCATCATCTGATGTTATTTTTCATGCGAAGGGAGACTGACCATGCGAACGACGATCACCATCGATGATGAACTGCTTATCGATGCAAAGGAACTGACCGGTCTTCAGGAGACATCGGCGATCGTCAAGAAGGCGCTTACGCTTCTCGTTCAAAACGAAGCTGCACGGCGCCTTGCTCTTCTGGGCGGAACGGAACCAGACTTCAGATCAGCGCCCCGCTGGCGGCCGGACGAGCAGTGAGTCTGGTCGATACAGTCATCTGGGCCGACCATCTCGGCAAACCAGACCCGAGGCTGATTGCTCTGCTGGAGAATGGACAGGTCTGCACTCATCCGCATGTGATCGGGGAACTGGCGCTGGGGAACATGCGCCAATACGATGTGATCATCGGCTATCTGCATCGGCTGCCGAAATCCGTAACAGCGTCAGATGCGGAGGTTCTGGCAATGATACGGACACAGAAACTGTCCGGCTCAGGCATCGGCTATTGTGACGCGCATCTCGTGGCGTCTCTGTTGTTGACGCCGGATCTGTTGCTTTGGACACGGGACAAGCGGCTGAACGCTGTCGCCCACCGGTTCGGCCGTGGCTGGACCTCAGTCTGAAGCGCTCCCAGCAAACCTGCGCAGCGATTTGCATTCGGGACTGTGCGGAGGCGCCTCTCTAGATCGCTGTGCGTCCAATTGAACGCACAGCGGTTGCTCTGGTCTCCCTCGGCACCTCAAGGATCACATATTCTGATAGACCGGCCCCTCGCCACCCTGCGGCGGCACCCACACGATGTTCTGGTTGGGGTCCTTGATGTCGCAGGTCTTGCAGTGGACGCAGTTCTGGGCGTTGATGACGAAGACTTCTTCGCCGTCCTTCTCCACCCATTCATAGACCCCGGCGGGACAGTAGCGGGTCGAGGGGCCCGCATAGACTTCGAGCTCGGAGCGCTTCTGCAGGTCCATGTCCTTGACCTTGAGATGGACCGGCTGGTCTTCCTCGTGGTTGGTGTTGGAGAGAAACACCGAGGACAAACGGTCGAAGGTCAGCACGCCATCGGGCTTGGGATAGTCGATCTTTTTGTGCTGTGCCGCCGGCTCCAGGCTTTGCGCATCGGTCTTGCCGTGCTTCAGCGTGCCGAAGAACGAGAAGCCGAACAGCTGGTTGGTCCACATGTCGAGACCGCCGAGCGCGACGCCGAGACCGGTTCCGAGCTTCGACCAGAGCGGCTTGACGTTGCGCACGCGCCTGAGATCGGTGCCGATCGCCGTCTGGCGCCATTCGTTCTCGATCTCGACCGGCTCGTCATTGGCGCGGCCGGCAGCGATGGCGGCGGCCAGCTTGTCGGCGGCGAGCATGCCGGAGATGACCGCGTTGTGCGAACCCTTGATGCGGGGCACGTTGACGAAGCCGGCGGAACAGCCGATCAGCGCGCCGCCCGGGAAGGACAGTTTCGGCACCGACTGGTAGCCGCCCTCGGTGATCGCACGCGCGCCGTAAGACAGGCGCTTGCCGCCCTCGAACGTGTTCCTGATGGCCGGATGCGTCTTGAACCGCTGGAATTCCTCGAAAGGGTAGAGATAGGGGTTCTTGTAGTTGAGGTGCACGACGAAGCCGACCGCGACCGTGTTATCCTCCAGGTGATACAGGAACGAACCGCCGCCGGTCTTCATGCCGAGCGGCCAGCCGAACGAGTGCTGGACGAGGCCTTGTCTGTGGTGCTCCGGCTTGACCTGCCACAGTTCCTTGATGCCGATGCCGTATTTCTGCGGCTCGCGGTCCTTGGCGAGATCGAATTTCGCGATCAGCTGCTTGGCAAGCGAGCCACGCACACCTTCGCCGATCAGCGTGTATTTCCCCAGCAGTTCCATGCCGCGGGTATAGGCAGGACCCGGTTCGCCGTTCTTCTCAATCCCCATGTCGCCGGTTGCGACGCCGATCACGGCGCCCTGGTCATTGTAGAGCACTTCGGCGGCCGCAAAGCCGGGATAGATCTCGACGCCCAGCGCTTCGGCCTTTTCGGCGAGCCAGCGACAGACGTTGCCGAGCGAGACGATGTAATTGCCGTGATTGTTCATGAGCGGCGGCATGGCGAAGTTCGGCAGGCGGATCGAGCCGGCAGGACCGAGCAGCAGGAACTGGTCGTCGGTCACTTCGGTCTTGAAGGGATGGCCCTCTTCCTCGCGCCAGCCGGGCAGGAGCGCGTCGATGCCCGACGGATCGACCACGGCGCCCGAGAGGATATGCGCACCGACTTCGGCGCCTTTTTCCAGAACGACCACCGTCAGATCCGGATTGACCTGCTTCAACCGGATCGCGGCCGACAGGCCGGCGGGGCCGGCGCCGACGATCACGACGTCGAACTCCATGCTTTCACGTTCGGGAAGCGGGTTGGCGGAAAGGTCTTGGGCGTCCATTTCAAACTCCGATGCCGGCCCCTCGCCGGCGCAGTAGGTCTGTTTCTGTCTTGTCAAAAGCGATCCCGCTTGTCGAGGCGCGAAAACGCCTTCCAGCGTGTCAATCGCGCACAGGGCGCTTCCGTTTGCTCAACTTACGTTGACGTGCACGTAAAATAAGGGTTCTGGCCGCAGAGGCAAGTTCTGCCTTCACCCAAGTTCCGGCTTTCACCATTGTTATACCAAAGCTATAAAGCCCCGGCATTCAAATGACCGGTCCCGCGTCGCAACCTGTCGTCGCGCCCGAAGGCCCGTCATGAACCTCGTGCAGAGAAGGAAAGCTTCATGGATCTCGGTATTGCCGGCAAACGCGCGCTCGTACTCGCCTCCTCCCGCGGCCTTGGGCTGGGGATAGCCAAGGCTCTGGCGGCGGAAGGTGCAAACGTCCTTCTGGTCGGTCGGTCGGGCGATCAGCTCGCCGAAAACTGCAAGGCGATCAATGCGCTCGGCAAAGGCAAGGCAGACTGGGTCCGCGGCGATCTCGGCGAAGAGAATTTCGTCGCTTCGATGGTGACGGCCGTTGAGGAAAAGCTCGGCGGCATCGACATTCTCGTCAACAATACCGGCGGCCCAACGCCCGGCACGACTGAGGACATGAGCGCCGACAAGCTCGACACGTTCTTCCAGTCGATGGTGCTGCGCGTCATCACGCTCACCAACACGTTGCTGCCGCAGATGAAGGCGCAAGGCTGGGGTCGCGTTCTGACGGTCGCCTCCTCCGGCGTGGTTGAGCCCATCGCCAACCTCGCGCTGTCGAATACGCTGCGTGGCGCGCTGGTCGGCTGGAACAAGACACTTGCGACCGAAGTGGCGGGTTCCGGCATTACGGCAAACATGCTGCTGCCTGGCCGCATCCTCACCGACCGGATCGAGGAGCTTGATACGGCCAATGCGAAGAAGCAGGGCAAGACGATGGACGAAGTCCGCGCCGCATCGGTCAAGACGATCCCCGCCGGCCGGCTCGGCACGATCGAGGAATTCGGCGCTGCCGGTGCCTTCCTCTGCTCGGAAGCCGCAAGCTACATCACCGGATCGATGCTGCGCGTCGATGGCGGTGCCGCCCGCTCGTTTTAACCCGACGAGCCCACTTTGAAGACGACAAGGATCGCGCTAGACTCTGATTCTGGCGCGGTCCACGCCTCCCCCCTCCGACCGGGAAAGTAAACCTCATACCGGGCCTCTGATCATCGAACCGACTGTTCGAGCATCCGCACAAGGAGGGATTGCGCAATACGCTCGCAATAGGAGGTTTGACCATAAAGACGACAGTTCCGATCTATCAGCTGAAACGCAAGGCGAAGCTTCTCGCCCGGCAGACATCCACTCCCCTCCACGCCGCGCTCGACCGGATCGCCATCGAGCAAGGGTACCGGAGCTGGAGCCTGCTATCGGCCAAACATGCCGAAACATCGCCCGCCGAAATCTTGTACCGAAGCCTGAAACAGGGCGACATGCTGCTGGTCGGTGCACGACCGCGACAGGGCAAGACGCTGATGGCGCTCAGTCTTGCCATCGAGGCCATGAAAGCCGGCAACAGCGCCTTTTTCTTCAGCCTCGATTATACGCCTGCCGACATTCTCGGGCGCTTTCGCGCGCTTGAGGTCGAGCCTCAGCGCTTCGGAGACCAGTTTTCGTTCAACTGCTCCGATGCGATCAATGCCGGTTACATGATCGAGGCGCTGGAAACCGCTGCAGCCGGTACGCTGGTCGTGGTGGACTATTTGCAGCTTCTCGACCAGAGGCGCGAAAACCCGCCGCTGGCCGACCAGGTTTCCACACTCGAGTCTTTCGCCCGTAAGCGCGGTCTGATCATCGTCTTCGTGTCGCAGATCGACCGCGCTTACGACGCGGCCGCGAAGCCCCTCCCCGACATCGCGGATGTCAGGCTTCCCAACCCGCTCGACCTGTCCAAGTTCAGCCGGACCTGCTTCCTTTAGGGCGGCAGCGTAGCGTTCCGGCCGAACGGGTAAGCCACGGTCAAAGATCGGCGGCAAGCTTCGGCAGGTCGGCGATCAGGCTGTCGCGCACAACATAGCTGATCGGCGTGTCGGGGTAGCGCTTCACGTCGACCAGCAACCTTGCAAAGATCACGCGGCGGTCGTTCTGCTCGGCCCAGCCGACGAACCAGCCGATCGGGTGGGAATAGTCCGGCTTGCCGTCCTTGCCGCGCATCCAGCCGGCGCCGGTCTTGCCCTGCACGTCCCAGCCGTCAGCAGCTGCAAAATGCGGCAGGATGGCCTGCGTCATGTCGGAAGCCTTTTCCGAGATCGGCAGCTTGCCGGTGAGGAAGCGACGGATGAACGCCACCTGCTGGTCCGGCGAAATCTTCAGCGACGACATCAGCCATGCTTCCGTCAAGCCATCGGTGCCGGCGGGTCCGCCGGAGACATCGCGGTTGCCATAACCGAAGTTTTTCACATAGGCCGCGAAACGCTCTTTGCCGAGCTTGCGCGTGATCTCCTGCGAATACCAGACGATCGAATCGCGTTCCCAGATAGTCGGGTCGACATCCTTTTGCTCACGCTCAGAGCGGTTGAATTTCGCCTGGTATTTCCAGAGCGGCGTCGTCTCGTCGGTGAGGATGCCGGCGTCGTAGCCCATCATCGCGAGTGGCAGCTTGAAGGTGGATTGCGGATAGAAAGCCTGATCGCAGGCGCCTTCCCGGTGCACTTGTTCACCTGTCTTTTCCTCGATTACGACCGTGCAGGCGATGGGCTCGGCAGCATGGGAGGCCACGCCGGACAACAAGCACGCAACCGTGATCAACGACAGAAACTTCATTTTCTTCAACACTCTAGCAGTCCTCCTTGTGCGACGCCGGGAAGATCCTCCATGAATGTGTAAACATTGAGTTAACTTGTCATGCCGGTTTTGACCCCTCGTCAAGGCGACGCTGTTACAGGCCGAGCTTGATTAGAACCCAAGGGGCATACCGTGTTAATTGACAGCCTTTTCAAAGGCGGATCGAGTTCATCCTCGCCGAGCCAGACGTCCAGCCCAAGCACTCAACCGGCAAGCACCACATCCGGCAATTCGTCCACAGCCAAGCCTGCCAGCAACGAGCCGGTTTCCGCCGAACCGGTGAAAAGCGACGAGCCCGACACGCAGGTCGACAACAGCGATGACGGGATCTACGGCCCGACACCGGTCGCTTCTAACGACGATCCCGCGACGTCCGAGCCGACAGCGGCCGACAACGACGAAGCGGACGGTCGCTTAGAAAAGGAAGACGCGGCCGGGACACCGGTATGGACTGCGCCGGAGACAGCGGAAACCGATCATGCCGAACCAAGCGACGTTGCGGCTGGAGAAGCAGGAAGCACCGACAGCACCTCCACAGTAACGGACGACGATGCGGCGGCTGAGACGGGTTCGACCGACATGGCTGCCGCTTCGCCATCGAGCAGCGCAAGTTCCGGCACCGCGTCTGGCCCCTCGTCGGCGGGCCCCGTCCAGGCTGGCACGGCATCCACGGTACCGGAGACTGGCGCAAGTGCGGGAACGACCGCGTCGGCTTCCAATGCTCCTACAACGGCGTCGACCTCTGTCTCGAAAACAGCCTCCGCCGATCACGTCGCCAACTTCCTTGACCAGATCGCAAGGATTCAGACGCGTTTCGGAACGACCGGCTCCGACGAGGAACAGCAGGTCCGCGAACGGGCTTCGGAAGTCGTCCAGAGCCTGATGGTCAGCCAGTTGCTGGACAATATCGTCTCCAAGCAGAGCCAGACGATTGGCACCCTGTTCGGCTCCCGAGACGAGGCCGACACGCTGGAAACGGAGAAGATCTACAGCGCGGCATAAACGCTATCGGCATGGGGTTCAGTCCCTTTCCGCTCTTGCCTTCGTCCGCACCTTGTGCCATCACGCGCCCTCTTGAAAAACGGGGCGCGTTTTCGCGTTCTGTTGCCCTCGGAGGCGGCGCTTCCGGTTCATCATTTTCGACGTAGATTTTTAAGGAGCACGGCCATGGCACGGGCGCTCGGGCTTGATTTCGGCACGACCAATACGGTTCTGGCACTTGCGGACAGCGGCGCCACCACGCATTCGCTGGAGTTTTCCAGCAGCGCCGGCACCACGGATTCAATGCGCACGGCGCTGTCCTTCATGAAGGATGCGAAGCTTGGCGCGCAGGCGCTGAAGATCGAGGCCGGTCAGGCGGCGATCCGCCAGTTCATCGACAATCCCGGCGATGTCCGCTTCCTACAGTCGATCAAGACCTTTGCCGCAAGCCCGCTGTTTCAGGGTACGCTGGTGTTTGCCCGCCGGCACATGTTCGAAGATCTGATGGAGATCTTCCTGAAGCGGCTGCAGGCCTATGCGCAAGACAACTGGCCAAGCGAAGTCTCGCGTCTTGTTGCGGGTCGTCCGGTGCATTTTGCCGGCGCCAGCCCCGACGAGAAACTCGCCACCGATCGCTACAACGAAGCGCTGACTCGGCTGGGCTTTCCGGAAATCCACTACGTCTACGAACCGGTTGCGGCCGCTTATTACTTCGCGCAGAGCCTGAAGAGCGACGCCACCGTTCTGGTCGCCGACTTCGGCGGCGGCACGACGGACTATTCGCTGATCCGTTTCGAGCGTGTCGCCGGCAAGCTCGTCGCAACGCCGATCGGCCATTCGGGCGTCGGCATCGCAGGCGATCACTTCGATGCGAAGATGGTGGAGCATCTGGTGGCGCCGGAAATCGGCAAGGGCACGCATTTCAAGAGCTTCGACAAGCTTCTCGAAGTGCCGTCGAGCTATTACGCCAATTTCTCGCGCTGGAACCAGTTGTCTATCTTCAAGACCACCCGCGAGTTCACGGATCTGAAATCGCTGGTGCGCTCGGCAACCGATCCCGACAAGCTGGAACTGTTTATCGATCTCGTCGATCACGACGAAGGCTATCCGCTCTATCAGTCGATCTCGGCCACCAAGATGGCGCTGTCTGCATCCGACGAGGCGGAGTTCAATTTCTCGCCGCTCGGCCGGGGTGGCAAGAAGATGGTGAAGCGGACCGATTTCGAAACCTGGATCGCCGACGACCTCGCCCGGATCGAAGGTGCGCTGGACGACGTGCTGACCAAGACCAACACGGCACCTGATGAGGTCGACAAGGTGTTCTTGACCGGCGGCACGTCCTTCGTGCCGGCGGTGCGGCAGATCTTTAACCGGCGCTTCGATGCCGGCAAGATCGAGAGCGGCGGCGAACTGTTGTCGATCGCCCACGGTCTGGCCCTGATCGGCGAAAGCGGCGATGTGGAGCAGTGGGCGGCGTAAGCACTCCACGAGGTTCTCCACAGCCGCGGACGGAATCCCATTCCAACCCGAGCCCGACATGCTATAGGGTGCGCATATGAGCCCCACCGCCTCCGAACTCGATCCTGCCGAACTTGCAGCGCTGCTGCATTTCTATGCGGATTCGGGTGTCGACTGGCTGGTCGAGGACGAACCGGTCGATCGCTTCGCGCAGTTTGCCGAGCAGAAGGCCGCGAAGGCGCAAGGGCGAGCGGCACCGAACGCGTCGTCACCGCCGCAAGGTGAGCGTGAGGCCTATGCTGGCGGCGGCGATGCCCCACAGCAGCAGCGTCCCGCACCCCCGGCTCCGCGTCTTACCCCCTCCTCCATGCAGCAGGTCGCCATTCCCGATGGCGGCGCGGTCAATGCCGCGCGTCTTGCGGCAGACGGTGCCGGCACGCTTTCCGAACTGAAGACGGCGCTGGAAACCTTCGGCGGCTGCAACCTGAAACACGGCGCCCGCTCAACGGTGTTCATGACCGGCGATCCGCAATCGCGCATCATGGTGATCGGCCCGATGCCGAATGCCGAAGATGATCGCGACGGCACACCGTTTTCCGGGCGGCAAGGCCAATTGCTGGACCGAATGCTGGCGGCGATCGGCCTGTCGCGCGAAACGGTGCTGCTCACCAACATCATCCCCTGGCGTCCGCCGGGAAGCCGGATGCCTTCAGACGCGGAGCTTGAAATCTGCAGGCCGTTCCTCGACCGTCAGATCGCGCTTGCCGAGCCACGCCATCTGCTGCTGCTCGGCAACTTTCCCGCGCGTCTGTTCCTCGGCGACACCGGCACGATCCATTCCATGCGCGGCGAATGGCGCGAGGTCACGGCGGCAGGTCTCGCGGTGTCGGCGCTGGCGACGCTTCACCCTCAGGATCTGCTTGCGGCGCCTGCCAACAAGGCTCTTGCCTGGCAGGACATGCTGCTGTTCAAAAGCCGCATTTCCGGCACTTGAATGCCCAGAATCTAGGCAGCAGACCGACGATTCGCGTTAATATTACCAATTTATGAATATCGTTATGCGTGCGCTGCATGTCAGCGCCGCGTTTGCCGCCATTGATGAATCAATGCTGCGCTGCAATATATCATCCTGTCTTGGGAGGACACGGTTTAAGGAACCAAGGCAATGACCACACGCTTTCGTCCGATCCATTCGGGCTTTGAAACCCTCCGCGTTGCCGGCCTCGCGCCGCGCTCGTCGAACGGGTACCACCACTTCGGATCTGCCACGCACGAGCAGATCACGTCGCGCTCGATGAGCCGTCCGGTCGGGATAACCCGTCCGTCCGCCGTCTTCGCAGACTTCCGTGAACGCTGAGGGTATGACGACAATGAAAACCGTTCTGCACCCGATCCGTACGATCCGCGACAGCATTCTCCAGATCAGCTGCGCGGTATCTGCATCCGTCGAGTTTTCCCGTTCAGCGGTAAAGCGCTCCGACGCGGAAACTGCAATTCCGCTGTAAAGCGTCATCCACGTTGGATTGAACTGTCGAGGGCTGCGTCACGCGGCCCTTTTGCGTTTGGCGCCATGTTCCTGCAGCACGGATTCAGTTGGCGGTGCTTGACGCCCGGCGTGCCGCCTTGCGCTCGAGACCCAACCGATGCTCGCGGTAGATAATGAAGATACCGGCGGAAACCGTAATCGCGGTACCGATCAGCGTCGTTGCCGTCGGCACGTCCGCAAACAGCAGATATGACACGGCAATGCCCAGAATGATCGACGTATAGTCGAAGGGTGCGACTGTCGAGACATCGGCAAATCGATAGCTTTCGGTCAGGAAGATCTGCGCTACGCCACCGCATAGCCCGGCCGCGATCAGAAGCAGAAAACTGCTCCAGGGCAGCGACACCCAGCCGAACGGCAGGCTGGCCAGCGACAGAAGCGCGCCGGTCAGCGAAAAGTACAGCACGATCGTCGCCGTCTTTTCGGTCTGCACCAGCTGGCGCACCTGCACCATGGCAAGACCGGCCAGCACGGCGGCACAGAGAACCGCGATCGCCCCGAGCGCCTGTTCGGAGGCAAACCCGCCGTCGCGGAGCAGTGTCAGCTTTGGCCATGAGACGACGAGAACGCCAACGATTCCGATCAACACCGCCGTCCAGCGATAGACGCGCACTGTTTCTTTGAGGATGAGCGCTGCAAACACGACGGCCATCAGCGGTCCCGCGTAGCCGATGGCGATCGCTTCTGGCAGCGGCAGGTGGATCAGGCCGTAAAAGCCGAAGGCCATCGACATGATGCCCAGCACACCGCGCTTGAAATGTCCAAAAATGCTCGACGTGTGGAATGCCGGCCATAGCTGTCCGAGAACCGACAGGTAGAGCACGATCGGCACGATCCCGAAGGCGGAGCGGTAAAAGGTTATCTGTCCTGCCGGGATGCCGGCGCCTGCGGACTTGATGCAGACCTGCATGGCCACGAAGATGACGACGGAGATGACCTTGAAAAGAATGCCCCGCAAGGGGTTCTGCGCGTCGGCCACCATCATGCACTCTGCAAAAATCACGGTGACGGGACCGTAATCGCAGCACCGTCAAAGAAAAGGATTCGAATACAAATCACAATAACCACATTTCCCGGGGCCGCGACAGGAAATTGACAAAGCACAATCACGAAGCATGATGGCAAGTCAGCTTCCGCGAGGCTGCTCAAGACTGGAACAAAATCGCGTTATCTTAAAGGTGGCTTCAACAATCGTTTAGTATTGCGTGCAATGATCCGCGGCGGCGATGGGGATTGTCGAAAGCTCAATGCGCGCAACCGCGCAGATCCTCGACGCGTTCAATTTGAAGAGCCGGTTCAGGAAAAGTCATGCGAACAGATACGGGCCAGATCGTACATCTGGCAGATTACCGCCCCACTGATTTCGTTCTGGAACGTGTCGACCTCACCTTCGAGCTCGACCCGACGAACACGAAAGTGGATGCCCGGCTGATCTTCCATCGCCGCGAAGGCGTGGATTTGTCCGCGCCGCTGGTTCTCGATGGCGACGAGCTTGCTCTTTCCGGCCTGCTGTTTGACCAAAAGGACGTGCCGGCCAGTCAGTACGATGCCACGCCGGAAAGCCTCATCATCCGTGATCTGCCGGCCGAGGCGCCGTTTGAGATCACCATCACGACCCATATCAATCCGGAAGCCAATACGCAGCTGATGGGGCTTTACCGCACCAACGGCATCTATTGCACGCAGTGCGAGGCCGAAGGCTTCCGCCGGATCACATACTTCCCTGACCGTCCCGACGTTCTGGCGCCCTACACGATCACCATCATCGGTGACAAGGCCGCCAACCCGGTCATGCTGTCGAACGGCAATTTCCTGGGCGGTGCCGGATATGACGAAGGCCGCGCCTTTGCCGCCTGGTTCGATCCGCATCCGAAGCCATCCTACCTGTTTGCTCTCGTCGCCGGCGATCTTGCGGTCGTCGAAGACACGTTCGTGACGATGTCCGAGCGTGAAGTCACGCTGAAGATCTATGTCGAGCACGGCAACGAGTCGCGCACCGCCTATGCCATGGACGCTCTGAAGCGTTCGATGAAGTGGGACGAGGAGCGGTTCGGCCGCGAATACGATCTCGACATCTTCATGATCGTCGCCGTCTCAGACTTCAACATGGGCGCCATGGAGAACAAGGGGCTCAACGTCTTCAACGACAAGTACGTGCTGGCCGATCCAGAGACTGCAACGGATCAGGACTACGCCAATATCGAGGCGATCATCGCCCACGAATACTTCCACAACTGGACCGGCAACCGCATCACCTGCCGCGACTGGTTCCAGCTGTGCCTGAAGGAAGGCCTCACGGTCTATCGCGACCACGAATTCTCGGCCGACCAGCGCTCGCGCCCGGTCAAGCGCATCGCCGAAGTGCGCCATCTGCGCTCGGACCAGTTCCCGGAGGATGGCGGCCCGCTCGCCCACCCGGTGCGCCCGACGACCTATCGCGAGATCAACAATTTCTACACGACGACGGTCTACCAGAAGGGGTCCGAAGTCACCGGCATGATCGCCACGCTGCTCGGCATGGACGATTTCAAGGCCGGCATGGATCTCTATTTCGAACGGCATGACGGCCAGGCCGTCACCGTCGAGGACTATGTGAAATGCTTCGAGGACGTGAGCGGCCGCGATCTCGCCCAGTTCTCGCTCTGGTATTCGCAGGCCGGCACGCCGCTCGTCAACGTCTCGACCGAATACGACCAGGCATCCGCCACGTTCAAGCTGTCGCTCGAACAGATGGTGCCAGCAACGCCGGGCCAGCCGGACAAGCAGCCGATGCACATTCCGTTGTCCTTCGCGCTGATCCTCGACAATGGCACCATTGCCGACGCGACATCCGTCAAGGGCGGTGAAGTGACCGGTGACGTGCTGCATCTGACCGATCGCCGCCAGACCTTCACCTTCACCGGAATCGCGTCGCGGCCGGTCCTGTCGCTCAACCGTTCGTTCTCGGCGCCGGTCAACATCGCCTTTACCCAGACGCCGGCCGATCTTGCGCATATCGCGCGTCACGACACGGATCTGTTTTCACGCTGGCAGTCCCTGACGGATCTCGCCATCCCCAACCTCACCAAGGCGGCCCGCGATGCGCGGGAAGGTCATGAGGTCACCTGCGACCCGGCGCTGATTGCGGCACTTCTGGAAGCGGCCGGTGACGACACGCTGGAGCCGGCCTTCCGCGCGCAGGTTCTGGCACTTCCGAGCGAAGCCGACATCGGTCGCGAGCTTGGTGGCAACAACGATCCGGAAGCCATCCACACGGGCCGCAATGCGGTCTTGAAGCTCATCGCAGATGCTGGTGAAGACCTGTTCAAGCGTCTGTTCAGTGACATGAAGGCAGATAGTGCCTATTCGCCGGATGCCGAAAGCGCCGGCAAGCGGGCTCTCAAGGCTGCGGCACTGACCTACCTCGCCTATGCCGAGAACAGCCCGCAGCGCGCGGCCGAAGCCTTCGGTGCAGCCGACAACATGACGGAACTGTCGCAGGCGCTCACCCTGCTTGCCCATCGCTTCCCGGAAGCGTCGGAAACAACAGGTGCGCTCGCAAGCTTCCTGACACGGTTCGGCGAAAACCCGCTCGTCATCGACAAGTGGTTCTCGCTGCAGGCGACCATGCCCGGCGAAGATGCACTGTCGCGGGTCAAAGCGTTGATCGACCATCCGCGCTACAATGCCGGCAATCCGAACCGTGTTCGCGCACTGGTCGGCATGTATGCCTTCTCGAACCCGACCGGCTTCAACCGTCGCGACGGCGAAGGCTACCGGTTCCTGGCCGGACAGATCCTCGAGATCGATCCGAAGAACCCGCAACTTGCCGCCCGCATCCTCACCTCGATGCGCTCATGGCGCTCGCTGGAGCCGACCCGCGCCGACCAGGCCCGCGACGCTTTGATGACGATTGAACGCAGCCCGTCCCTTTCGACTGACGTGCGCGACATCGTTGAGCGTATGCTGAAGGGCTGAGACAATCTTCGTGCAAAATGACATCCGCGTCGGCTGCCTGCCGGCGCGGATATTTTTTGCGCCGATTTGGCACATTTTGGTACATCTTGCTTGACGGGGCTTGATAACTCGCATCCTGAAAAGCGTTACCCAGACACCTGATTTGCGGATCCTCCAAGGCGTAAATGCGTCGACTATCATATGGTTAACGAAATGTTACCAACCCTCTGGACACAGAGAATCACTCTGTGATTCATTAGGTTAGATTCGAGCGGCGGCGCAGCGAATCACGACGAGGGATCGGATGACGATGATATCGGGCGTGCAGCGGGAAACCGAGGCCGGGGGATGGTTGCGCTTCAAGTTTCCAGGCTTCAGCAGCCTTGGACGGACGGCTCCGGAGGAAGCTCAGCTTTCCGTCCGGCCGATCGCACAGCAGACGCCGCGCGTCGAGCTGGTGCTGAAGCGTTCCATTCCAATTCTGATCCTTATCTTTCTTGCCGTCGTTGCCGCATCGCGCATTATGGGGATCGTGGGCGAGCATGGCCGGATGGAAGATGCCGCGCGCCAGTCCGCGTCGCTGATGTCCGCGACCGCATCCGCCGCTTTCTCCGGTCAGGAATCGCTGTTTGCTGCAGCCGACCGCCAGACTGCCCAAGCGCGTCTCTCGACATTCCTCGGCCAGGACAAGCTGGAGCGCGGCGCTGTCGTGCTCTTTACCGATACCACCGGCCGGATCTTCGGCGGCATCGGCGATACCGGCAGCTATCTCGGCAAGCGTCTTTCCTCGGTTCTTCCCGAAACCGCAGCCATGCGCCGCGTCGGCGGGTCGGGCACGGTCATCGAGACCTTTTTCGGTGATGTCCCCTACTATGCGTCGATCAAGCCAATCGGCAACGACGGTGCGCTGATCGTAGCGGCCCATTCGCTGGAGACGACGAACGAATTCGTACGTGGCGAAGTCTCGCTCAGCGTCACGATCTTTGCCGGCATTTCGGCCATCCTGCTCGTCATCCTCTATGCCTATTACGCTCAGGTGAAGCGCGCCCGCGACGCCGACGAGACGTTCGTGCAATCGAACCTGCGCATCGAGACGGCGCTGTCGCGCGGTCGCTGCGGCCTGTGGGATTTCGACGTTACTAACCGGCGCCTGTTCTGGTCGGGCTCGATGTACGAGATGCTCGGCTTCCCCCCGGTTGGCAACGTCGTGTCCTTTACCGATGCGGCGCGGATGATGCACCCGACCGATGGCAATCTTTACGCTCTCGCCCGCGCCATCAGCCGCGGCAATGCCAAGCAGGTGGACCAAGTCTTCCGCATGCGCCACGCCGCCGGCCACTATGTGTGGATGCGCGCCCGCGCCCAGGTCGTGCGGATGGCAAACGGTCGCACCCATGTGATCGGCATCGCCATGGATGTGACCGAGCAGCACCGGCTTGCCGAACGCTATGCAGAAGCCGACCAGCGCCTTGCAGACGCCATCGAGTGCACGTCGGAAGCCTTCGTTCTCTGGGACAAGAACGACCGCCTGGTAATGTGCAATACCCATTTCCAGCAGGCCCACGGTCTTCCGGACTCAGTCCTCGTCCCTGGCACCGAACGCAGCACCGTGCTTGGCGCCTCTGCCCGTCCGGTGATCGAACGCCGTGTCGCCGATCCCGATCGCAGCGGCCTGTCGCGCACCACCGAAGTGCAGCTTGCCGATGAACGCTGGCTGCAGATCAACGAACGCCGCACCCGCGATGGCGGCACGGTTTCCGTCGGCACCGACATCACCCTGCTCAAGCGTCACCAGGAACGTCTGCGCGATTCCGAGCGCCGCCTGATGGCGACGATCGGCGATCTCTCCGCCTCGCAGAAGAAGCTCGAGCGCCAGAAGGAAGAGCTTTCGACCGCCAATGCCAATTACCAGGCGGAAAAGGAACGCGCCGAGGCCGCCAACAAGGCGAAGTCGGAATTCCTCGCCAACATGTCCCACGAACTCAGAACGCCGCTCAACGCCATCCTCGGCTTTTCCGAAATCCTCGTGAACGGCATGTTCGGCCCGCTCGGATCCGCCAAATACAGCGAATACTCCCGCGATATCCACGACAGCGGCAAGCATCTCCTCAACGTCATCAACGATATCCTCGACATGTCGAAGATCGAGGCCGGTCACATGCTGATCCAGTCGGAGCCCGTCAACCTGACGCCGCTGATCGAGGAAAGCCTGAGGCTGACGGCGGTGGTCGCGCAGGAAAAGCAGATCGCCATCCGCCAGTGCCTGTCGCCTTCCCTCGACATGATCGGCGATCGCCGGGCGCTGAAACAGGTGATGCTGAACCTCCTCTCCAACGCCGTGAAATTCACCGACGAAGGCGGCCGCATCGAACTGCGCGCAAAGCCGATCAGCGGCGGCATCGTGCTCACCATCGCCGACACCGGCATCGGCATCCCCAAGGCATCGCTGTCGAAGATCGGCCAGCCGTTCGAACAGGTGCAGAGCCAGTATGCCAAGAGCAAAGGCGGCTCCGGCCTCGGCCTCGCCATCTCCCGCTCGCTGATCGCACTCCACGGCGGCACGATGCGGATCCGGTCCGTCATGGGCAAGGGAACCGTGGTGTCGATCCACATCCCTCAAAGCGATGTGATCCAGTTTACGGCAAAGAAGGTGGCTTGAGGAACACCACACGATCAATCCCAGATCGCAATTGACTCGCCCTCACACACCTGCGACCCACTTCGCCTGTTGAAGGAGATCACCTGTGAGCAGCGCTGCAGACGCCCGTATTCCCAAGCTCTGCGAAATTGCTGACGACACGCGAGCAGCGCTTGCGATGATCAACGTCAAACTGGATTCGAAGCCGGATCAGGGTTGGATCATCAATATTATCTGTGTGATCTTCGGGCTGGTGCTTGCAGCAATCGCTGGGACAGCCGAGATATTCACTCTGATCAGATGATCATCTCGGTCAGAACCGGCAGACGGGGCTCAGGCTCTCACCACCTTCTCGAAAACCTTCCGCACCGCCTTGGATAGCCGCTTTACCTCGCCCTCGAGCGTTGACAGATCCGGGCAGTCTCCAGCCCGACAGATGCGCTCAACGAGACCGGATGGCGCATCCTTCGGCTCGAACGGGCCGTCGACACAGAGCCTGATGATCTGCGACAGTTCGCTGAACAACCTGAGTGCCTCGAGGCAGGTATCGAGGTCGCCGGGCGTCATCAGGTCCTTCCCTAACAGTTCCAGCAACTCGCCGGTCGTCGAGCCGTAGGTGGGGACGGTGATGTCCTTCACGGGTGCGACAAGCCGCAGGTACTGGGCGAGGAACTCGATATCGATCAGCCCACCCGGTATCAGCTTCAAGTCCCAGCTATCGCGCGGCGGCTTTTCCTTGCCGATCAGGACCCGCATCTCTGAGACGTCCTTAGCGATCTGGCCGACATCACGGCTTGCCGACAGAACGTCGTCGATCACGTCCCTCACCTCGTCCTGAAGGCTTGCGTCACCGCAGACGAGCCGCGCCCGCGTCAGCGCCATATGCTCCCAGGTCCAGGCTTCCTCGCGCTGATATTTGCCGAAGGCACCGATGCGGGTGGCGACCGGTCCCTTGTTGCCCGAGGGCCGAAGCCGCAGATCCACCTCGAAGATCACGCCTTCCGCCATCGGCGCCGAAAGTGCTGCGACGAGCCGCTGGGTCAGGCGCGTAAAATAGCGTTGCGCGTCGAGCGGCCGCGGACCGTCGCTTTCCGCGACCGCGCTGTCATAGTCGTAGAGGAGGATGAGATCGACATCGGAGCCGGCGGTCAGCTCGAACGAACCGAGCTTGCCCATGCCGAGCACGGCCAACCGACCGCCCGGATAGGCGCCATGCGCCGCCTCGATTTCGGCTGTCACCGCAACCAGAGCTGCCTCGATCAGGAGATCGGCGAGATGGGTAAAGGCGCGACCGGCCTCCTCTCCGGAAATCGACCCGGTCAGCAATCGGATCCCGATCAGGAAACGATGCTCGGCCGCAAAGATCCGCAGCCGGTCCAGTCGATCCTCGTAGTGCCGCGAGCTTGCCAGAAACGCGGTCAGCCGCGAGGCGAGAAAGTCGCGGGTGGGGATCTCGGCCATCAGCCCGGGATCCAGCATGCCGTCGAATACATGCGGTTTGGAGGCGACGATATCGGCCAGCCGCGGCGCGGATGCCATGATCGTTACGATCAGGGACAGAAGAAGCGGATTGTTGCCGATCAGCGAGAACAGCTGGATGCCGGCCGGCAGACCTTTGAGAAAACTGTCGAACCGCAGCAGGGCCTCGTCGGCGCGGCGGCTTTCGCCGATTGCCTTCAGAAGCGCCGGCATCATCTCCGTCAGCCGCTCGCGCGCTTCCGAGGACTGGGTCGCCCGGTAGCGTCCGGAATGCCAGGTCCGGATCACCCGGCTGATGTCGGCCGGACGCTCAAAGCCGAGCCGGCCGAGCGTCTCCAGCGTATCGGGATCGTCCTTCTGGCCGGTAAAGACGAGATTGCCTTCGTAATTTCCGCCCTGGGAAGAAAGCTTTTCCTCCTGCTCGAACAGCCGGGAATAGCGCTTCTCGACGGTCCTCAAAATGGCTTCGAGCCGCGTCGAAAATGCCGCGACGCTGTCGAAGCCAAGCATGAAGGCAATGCGCTTCAGCTCCGCCTCGGTGGTTGGCAGCCGGTGCGTCTGTTCGTCATGCACCATCTGGATGCGGTGCTCCACATCGCGCAGGAACCAGTAGGCATCGGTCAGCGCCGCCGCTATCTCCGGCCTGATCCATTTCGCCTCGGCC
Source organism: Neorhizobium sp. AL 9.2.2 (assembly GCF_013317225.1). Taxonomy (NCBI): domain Bacteria; kingdom Pseudomonadati; phylum Pseudomonadota; class Alphaproteobacteria; order Hyphomicrobiales; family Rhizobiaceae; genus Neorhizobium; species Neorhizobium sp. AL 9.2.2. The sequence continues at coordinate 1,028,172 of NZ_JAALXU010000001.1, read as the reverse complement.
AGCGCCTTCAGCGCCGCCTCGGTCTCGCGCGTGCGCAAGGCCGGCATGCGGCCGCCGGCGATCAGCTGCTGGGTCTGCGCAAAGAACTCGATCTCGCGGATGCCGCCGCGGCCGAGCTTGATGTCATGACCTTTGACGGCAATCGCACCGTGGCCCTTGTGCACATGGATCTGCCGCTTGATCGAATGGATATCGGCAATCGCCGCATAGTCGAGATATTTGCGAAACACGAAGGGCGTCAGCAGCTTCAGAAAGCCCTCGCCGGCCACGATATCGCCAGCCACCGGACGGGCCTTGATGAAGGCCGCCCGTTCCCAGTTCTGCCCCCGGCCCTCGTAGTAGATCAGCGCCGCATCCATCGACACGGCAAGCGGCGTCGAACCGGGATCCGGCCTCAGCCGCAGATCGGTGCGGAACACATAGCCGTCTGCGGTGCGCTCCTGCAGAATGCGGATCAGCCGCCGCATCATCCGCCCATAGGTTTCCGAGGCATCCAGCGGGTCTGCAAGAATGCCGGCCTCTGGATCATAGAAGACGACGATGTCGATATCGGAAGAGTAGTTCAGCTCGCGCCCACCCAGCTTGCCCATGCCGAGCACGATCAGGCCCGACCCGCGGCTCGGCTCCGTGGCATCGACGAGCCGGAGCTTGCCGCCCTCATGCGCTGCCAGAAGCAGATGATCGATCGTGGCGGCCGTAGAGGCCTGCGCAAATTCGCTTAGCCAGCGTGTCGTGTCCCTCGCCGAAAAGATCCGTGCAAGATCGGCGAGCGCCAGCAGAAAGCCGAATGCGCGCTTGGCACTGCGCAGCGCCGTCATCACCTCGTTCTCGGACGGGATCCTTGCATCCACCGGTCGCCAGGCGTCTCGCGCTGCGTCAACCAGCGCGGCCAGCGCATCCTCGACCTGCCCGTCGATCGCACCGGCCAGAAGCTTAGGCCTGATCGAAGCCACATCGCGGAGAAACGGTGACAGCGAGAACGCTGCGACAAAAAAGGCCTTGAGCGGCCCATCGGCCTTGACGAGTTCAGCCACGGAAGGCTCGGTCTTGCCGATCTCCTTCAACAGGGAAAGCGCAAGCTTGGCCTCCGCCTGGTTCAGCGGCCGGATCACACCAGCCGCTACGTCGTCGAGCCGGTTTCCGGTCTCCATTCTTTTCCTCCCGCGCTCCGCCAGCCTAGCCCTTCACCACCGGAAACACCATGGTCACCGTCAAGCCGGGAGCCTCAGTGCTCGCCTCGTCGGTCGCGGAGAGCTCCAGCCTTCCGCCATGCAGCCCCATCACTGCCTCGACCAGAGACAGGCCGAGACCCGTTCCGGGCTTGGAACGACTGGCATCCAGCCGGAAGAACCGCTTCGTCACCTCTTCGCGCTTGTCCGCTGGCACGCCCGGACCGTTGTCGCACACGGACAGCCGGATCAGCCCGCCCACTGAGGACAGTTTCACCTTGATCTCGGGAACACCGCCGGCTTCAGCGGCGTATTTGATCGCATTGTCCAGCAGATTGAAGATCGCCTGGCCGATCAGTTCGCGGTTGCCGTTCACGGAAAGGCCGGGCTCGATCTCGGTCACCAGCGCCAGTCCAACCTCGTCGGCCACCGGTTCGTAAAGCTCGGCACAGTCCGCAGAGGCGGCAGAGAGATCGACATCAGACATTTCCGCCGCCATCGAACCCGCCTCGACCCGCGAGATCATCAAAAGTGCGTTGAAGGTCCGGATCAGCTGGTCGCTTTCGCCGATGATCCCCTCAAGCGCATGACGACGCACGTCCTCGCGGTCTTCCGAAAGCGCATCGGCCGCCTTGTTGCGCAGCCGTGTCAGCGGCGTCTTCAAGTCGTGGGCGATGTTGTCGGAAACCTGGCGCAGTCCCTCGTTGAGCTTCTCGATCCGGCCAAGCATAGCGTTGAGCGATTCCGACAGCCGATCGAACTCGTCGCCGGAGCGGCCGACGGGGAGCCGCTGCGACAGGTCGCCGGCCATGATCTTCTGGCTTGCGGCCGACATCCGGTCGATGCGTTTGAGCGCATTGCGGCCGATGCCGAACCAGATGACCAGAGCACCGAGCCCCATGATCGCCAGCGCCACCATCAGTGCCTGGCGCACGATATAGCGGAACCGGCTGGGATCGCCGAGATCGCGGCCGATCATGATCCGGAGCCCGTTGTCGAAGCGCAAGACGTTGGCGATGGCGAGGTGGCGGCGCGCGCCCTGGTTCTCGGAATATGGGGTGTAGCCGAACGGCATGTCCGTCCAGCCTTCCTTGTCGAGAACGCCCGGCTGCACGGAGGCGACATTGCCGGCCAGAATATCGCCGCTCGGACCGGCAATCACATAGAGATTGGCACCCGGCTGGCGGGCGCGACGCTCCATGATGCGCAGCAGAAGGTTGATGCCGCCGCGATCATAGGCGCGCTGAATGTCCTGGATTTCCTCCTGGATCGTCTGGCGCGTCTGCTGCACCAGCGTCTTTTCGGAAAGCGCTGTCACGTAGAACACCAGAAACGCGGCGCAGAGCGCAAAGAGCAGGATGTAGAGTGCCGAAAGCCTGACCGCCGTGGAGCGGAACATCAGCCTGGCGCGGTTGACGATACGGGCAAACACGAAGGCTTACCCCTCGTCCTTGATCATGTAGCCGGCACCGCGAATGGTCTTCAGCAGCGGCTTGTCGAAATCCTTCTCGATCTTCGAGCGAAGCCGCGACACATGCACGTCGATCACATTGGTCTGCGGGTCGAAGTGGTAGTCCCAGACGTTTTCGAGAAGCATCGTGCGGGTCACCACCTGGCCGGCATTCTTCATCAGATATTCGAGAAGACGAAATTCTCGCGGCTGCAACAGGATCTCCTTGCCGGCGCGCTTCACCTCGTGCGACAGCCGGTCGAGTTCCAGATCGCCGACCCGGTAGGCCATGTCCTGTTCCGGCGTGCCCTTGCGCCGGCCGAGAACTTCGACACGCGCCAGAAGCTCGGAGAATGCATAGGGTTTTGGCAGATAGTCGTCGCCGCCGGCGCGCAACCCGGTCACCCGGTCGTCCACCTGGCCAAGCGCCGAGAGGATCAGCACCGGCGCATTGACGCCGCGCTTGCGCAGTTCCGAAATCACCGACAGACCGTCGCGCCGCGGCAGCATGCGGTCGATCACCATCACGTCGTAGGAATTCTCGGTGCCCATGAACAGGCCGCTTTCGCCATCGCTTGCATGGTCGGCAACAATCCCTGCCTCGCGAAAGGCCTTCGTCATGTAGGCCGCAGCCTCGAGATCGTCTTCAATCACCAGAATCTTCATGTGCGGGACAATAGCGTCGCTTGCGATTTTTGCACCAGCGGAATCATCGGAACTGCCGGATTGTGGGATGATCGTCTGCATCTTGAAACTCCATGAACGGTGAAGGGCGCCGACCGTTGCCGGTGGCGCCCTTCATGAGGTCGTCTGGGAGGACCAACCTATTGGGAACCAGTCGCTGACATCAGCTTTCGTCGATCGGCAGGGCCACGAAGCGGCTAGTGCCACCGGCTTCCACCTGGAACAGCGCACGGGTGCGGCCGTCCTTACGGGCCTGCTCGATCACCTTGCCGATGTCATCGGCGGTCGCGACCTTGCGGTTGTTGACCGACAGGATCTTTTCGCCGTTCTTCAGACCACGGGCCGCGGCTTCGCTGTCCGGGTCCACTTCGGTCACGGCAAGGCCGGAACCGTCTTCTGCCGGCGCAACGGTGATGCCGAGCGAGGCGAGCGCCTTGCTGGTCGAGGGAACCGGCGCATCCGGCTGCTTCGGTTCGGCCGAAGCCGCCTCGTCGCTTGCCATGTTGCCGAGCGTCACGGTGACGTCTTGCATCTTGCCTTCGCGCCACAGATCGATCTTCACCTTGGCGTCAGGGCCAAAGCCTGCGATGCGGCGCGACAGTTCGCGGGCATCCTTGATTGCCTGACCGTTGACGGCGGTGATGATGTCACCTTCCTTGATGCCTGCCTTCTGGCCTGGCGAGCCTTCCTGCGGAGCAACGACAAGCGCACCGGCCGCTTCCTTGAGGCCAAGCGAGTCCGCGATATCCTGCGTCACCGGCTGGATCTGCACGCCGAGCCAGCCGCGCGCAACCTTGCCGTCCTTCATCAAGTCGTTGATCACGTCCTTGGCGGTCGAGGCCGGGATCGCGAAGGCGATGCCGACATTGCCGCCCGACGGCGAGAAGATCGCGGTGTTGATACCGACCACCTGGCCGGAAAGGTCAAAGGTCGGGCCGCCGGAATTGCCACGGTTCACGGCCGCATCCACCTGGATGTAGTCGTCGTAAGGGCCGGAGCCGATGTCGCGGCCACGAGCCGAAACGATGCCGGCAGTCACGGTGCCGCCAAGGCCGAACGGGTTGCCGACAGCCACGACCCAGTCGCCGACGCGGGTCTTGGTGTCGTCGGCAAAGGACACGTAGGTGAACTTGCGGCTGGTGGCATCGACCTTCAGCAGCGCGAGATCGGTGCGGCTGTCGCGGCCGACCAGCTTGGCTTCGAGCTCGGTGCCGTCGTTGAGGACGACCGTGTAGGCCTGACCGTCCGAAACGACGTGGTTGTTGGTGACGACATAGCCGTCTTCGGAGATGAAGAAGCCGGAGCCCTGTGCGGTCGGGCGCAGGTGATGCGGACGGTTCGCGCCCGGGCCACCACGCTCGGCGCGGTCACGCGGACCGGCACCGGGGCCGCCGTTCGGGCCGCCGGGAGCATCGGGGCCGCCCTGACCGCCGAATTCCTTGAAGAAGCGCTTCAGCGGATGGTCGTCGGGCAGCTGGTCAAAGCCGCGGCCGCCGAAGTTGAAGGAAAAGTTGTTGCCGCCTTCATCGGCAGTCTCCTGCGGCTCGTCCGACTGAACGCGAACGGACACGACGGCGGGCGATACGGCGGAGACCACGTCGGCAAAGCTCGGCGCCTGGGGCGCGGTCACGCTGACGGGGGCCGCGAAGGATGCGGTCACCTGGGCCGGAATGCCGGTCGACAGCATGACGGCCGCAAGGCCGGCTACGGTGGAAGTCTTGAGAACCGTCTTCAGGGAGGGACGTTTAATGGTGCGCATCTGAGCTACCTTCTTCTTCTCGTCAGTCTTGGTGTTGCCGGAGGTCCGGCGGCGGTGGTTGAGAAGAGATATAGGAGCCTGCACCTTAACTGCACGTGTCGGCGGCATGAATTGTTGGTAATGTTCGAAATTCTTGCAGCCTTGAGAAACGGCAGGCCTTACCGCTTCAACAGCTCGTCGATCCGCTTCTTTTCGGCATCTGTCAGAGCCGCGATGGAGCGTGTGTTTGGCCGGGTGCGGATAAAGACGAACAGCGCGACGATGCCGATCACCAGCGCCCCGATCGGCAGCGCCCAGAGAATGATCGTCCTTGCGCTCACACGCGGATTGAGCAGCACGAACTCGCCGTAGCGGGAGACGACATAATCAATCACCTGCCCGTCCGTATCCCCATCCGTCAACCGCTCGCGCACCAGCACGCGAAGATCACGCGCCAACTCCGCATTGCTGTCGTCAATCGACTGGTTCTGGCAGACCATGCAGCGCAACTGCGTCGAAATCTGCCGCGCCCGCTGTTCCAGCGCCGGATCCTTGAGGATCTCATCCGGATTGACGGCGAAGGCGGGAAGCGGTGCGAGTAGCAGGAAGAGCGCAAGCAGAGCCTGGCATGATCTGCGCAAACCCCATCCTCCCCTCATTCCTGTGCTCGTCACAGGAATCCAGGCACGGCGCGTCCGCGCTGTGAAAGAACCCGCTGTTTCAATTGCGTCTTTTGCGCCCAGAGACCCGGGCGCGCTGGATTGCGGTGACAAGCACAGGAATGAGGGAAGCCGCGAATGTTTCATTCCGCCGGCTCCAGCCCACCCTTCGGCGTCACCACCTTCGGCCGCTTGGCCGGCGCGCCGACCCTCAGCCTGCGATCGGACAGCGACACGAACCCGCCCACCATCATGATCAGGCATCCGCCCCAGATGCACAGGATGAACGGCTTCCACCAGATCCGCACGACAATCCCGCCGCTATCCATGGGGTCGCCGAGCGACACATAGAGCTGGCTGAGACCGAAGGTGAGAATACCGGCCTCAGTCGTCGGCATGCGCCGCGCCGTGTAGAGCCGCTTCGAGGACCAGACGTCGGCGACGGTTGCGCCGCCCTTGCGCGCGGTAAAATGCCCGCGGCTTTCGGTGAAGTTCGGGCCGACAGCATCGCGGAACCCGTCAAAGGTCAGCGAATAGCCACCAGCCTCTGCCGTCTGCCCCTGCTTCATCTCGACCACCGTCTCGGTGCCGAATGTCGTTGCCGCAAAAATCCCGAGCACGGTGACGCCCATCCCGAAATGCGCGAGTGCCGTTCCGAACGCCGAGCGCGGCAGGCCCCGGACGCGTCGAAGGCCCGTCGCGAAGCCGACCTTGCCGAAATTGCCGCGATACCAGAGATCGGCGATCGCGCCGAACATGCCCCAGAAACCGAGCGCCAGCCCGAAGATCGACAGGACCGGCCCTCCGCCCTGGAAATACGCGAAGGCGAGACCGGCCGCGAGCGACAGTCCGGCAAACACGTAGAGCCGCTGCAGAGCGCCCAGCAGATCTCCGCGCTTCCAGGCCAGCACCGGGCCGAACGGCACGGCGATCAGAAGCGGCAGCATCAGTAACCCGAAGGTCATGTTGAAGAAAGGTGCGCCGACGGAGATCTTTTCGCCGGTCAGCGTCTCCAGCACCAGCGGGTAGAGCGTGCCGGTCAGAACAGTGGCAGTTGCCACGGTCAGGATCAGGTTGTTCAGCACCAGCGCGCCCTCGCGCGAGATCGGCGCAAACAGTCCGCCCGCCTTCAGGCTCGGCGCCCGCCAGGCAAACAGCGAAAACGCACCACCGATAAATACCGCAAGGATGCAGAGAATGAAGATGCCGCGGGTCGGGTCGGACGCAAACGAATGCACCGAGGTCAGCACGCCCGACCGCACCAGGAAGGTTCCAAGCAGCGACAGCGAAAAGGTCATGATCGCCAGAAGCACCGTCCAGATCTTCAGCGCCTCACGCTTTTCCATCACCAGTGCCGAATGCAGCATTGCGGTGCCCGCAAGCCACGGCATGAAGGAAGCGTTCTCGACCGGATCCCAGAACCACCAGCCGCCCCAGCCGAGTTCGTAATAAGCCCAGTAGGAGCCCATCGCGATGCCGGCGGTGAGGAATGTCCAGGCCGCCAGCGTCCACGGCCGCACCCAGCGCGCCCAGGCGGCATCGATACGCCCCTCGATCAGCGCCGCGACGGCAAACGAGAAGCACACTGAAAAGCCGACATAGCCGAGGTAAAGCAGCGGCGGATGGATGGCGAGGCCGATATCCTGCAGCACCGGGTTCAGGTCCTGCCCTTCCGCAGGCGCCGGGTCGAACCGCAGGAACGGGTTGGACGAGAGCAGGATGAACAGCAGGAAGGCCGAGGATATCCAGGCCTGAACCGCCAGAACATTGGCTTTCAGCGTATCGGGCAGATTGCCGCCGAACCCTGCCACCAGCGCCGAAAACAAAGCGAGGATCAGCAGCCAGAGCAGCATCGACCCTTCGTGATTGCCCCAGACGCCGGAGAATTTGTAGATCATCGGCATCATCGAATGGGAGTTTTCCCAGACGTTCTTGACCGAAAAATCCGACACCATATAGGCCCAGGTGAGTGCCGCAAACGCGATGACCACCAGAGCGAACAGCGTCAGCGACCCAATCGTTGCCAGCGCCATCATCGCGGGATCGCGACGCCTGGCACCGATCATCGGCAGGGTGGATACGATCAGCGCGGTGGCAAGCGCCAGAACCAGCGCGTAATGGCCGATCTCGACGATCATTGTCTGGTCACTCCCTCGGCGGACGTCCCCGGCATCTGCAGCATCACCTGCGGCTTGCCGTCGGTCTTGTTTTCCGGCTGCGCCGCATCCTTTTTCGGCGCCATGCCCTTGCCGGTCCCGTCTTCCCAGACACCGTCCTTCTTCAGCCGATCGGCCACTTCCTTCGGCATGTAGTTCTCGTCATGCTTGGCCAGCACGCTGTCGGCCGTAAACCGGGTGCCGCCGTCGAACACGCCTTCGGTCACCACGCCCTGCCCCTCGCGAAACAGGTCGGGCAGAATGCCGGTGTAGCTGACATCGACCTTGCCGGTACCATCGGTCACGGTAAAGCTCACCGTCGATCCCTGCCCGCGCTTGACCGATCCCTCTTCCACCAGCCCGCCGAGCCTAATGCGCGTTCCCGGCTGGATATCGGTCTTGGCCAGATCGCCCGGCATGAAGAAATACGCGACCGACTGCGAGAAGGCGAACATGACCAGCAGCACCGCAATCGTGACGAAGCTCATGCCGCCCAGAATCACCGCCATGCGTTTCTGCTTGCGTGTCATGGTCTTGCTCCCTCGGGCGCCGGCGATGCATCCGCATCGAGCCCGATTTCCTTGCCAAGCGCCAGCAGACGCTTGCCATCATTGCCGTCAGGCGGAAACTGCGCCAGTCCGGTCGAAAGTGCGTCGCGGGCCTTTGCCTCGTCGCCCAGCACCGCATAGGAGCGCACCAGCCGCAGCCAGCCCTCGATATTGTCGGGCTCGTCCTTGAGCTTTGCGGCGAGACTGTCGACCATGCCGGCAATCATCACTTTACGATCACCCTGCGACAAGTCCTGCGCTGCCGCAACATCTTCCTGTGTCGGTCCTCCGAGCGAAGGGGCCGCAGGCTTTGCCGCCAAAGGCGTCCCGCCGTTCTTGACGATATGTTCGTCGAGCAGACCCTTCCACGGCGCATCGGCAGGGGTTGCGCTCGCAAGCTCCTCGAAGGCCGCGCGTGCCTCGTCCTTCCTCCCGCCCTGCTCAAGCCCGAGTGCTGCATAAAAGCGCGAGCGCGGGTCAGCCGGATCGAGTTTCACCGCCTGCTCGAATGCCTGGCGCGCCGCTTCGGTGACGATCCCGTCATTGGCAACGACCAGCGTTTCGCCAAGGCCCGAATAGCGGGCATTGCTCGGACCGATGAACCGGATCGCATTGCGATAGGCAAGTTCGGCGTCACCAGCCCGGTCCAACCGCAGATAGATCGGCGCCAGAATATCCCAGCCCGCGCCATCGGTCGGATTTTCGGCCAGGTGCCGCTCCACCTTGGTGACTAGCAGCGCGATATTGTTGCCGGGGTTTTCGAGGCGGGCCTGTAGCGGCTGGTCCGGGATGCCGGGATTTCCGAGGCTCAAGTAAAAACAGAGCCCCAATGCCGGCGGCACGACGGTGACGAGTGCCGTGGCGATCCGGTGCTTCCTGTTGGCGATGCCGCCGGTTTTGTCCTGATCGTTTTCGGCCGCAGCGGCAATCAGCCGGCGTCCAACCTCGGCGCGGGCGTTCTCCGCCTCCTCAGTGCTGATCAACCCGCCCTCGCGATCGCGGTCGATTTCCCGCAGCTGGTCGCGATAGACTTCGACCTCGCCGGCTCTCGTAGAATTGCCCCGAGCGGCATTCGATACGCCGGAGGCAGCCGCCGAAGCGCTGCGCGCAAACGGCAGGAGAAGGGCGGCTGCGACGGCAGCCGTCAGCAGCGCGAGAACGATCCACAAATACATCATCGCCCATTACCGCAATCGGTGACGCTTTCCAATGGCCGGCCAGTGGTCTAGCGCGCGTTGACGCGAATTTGACGGGTATTGCCGCAGCCGGCAAGCGTTCCCCTAGCAGCAAAGATGGAGACCGCTCCCGACAGCATCGGCAACGGTTTTTTATTTTCCGCGTCTGATCGGGATTGTCAGGTCAGCGGCGTCCATGTGCCGCTGGCGTTGCGGCAGGCTGCCCCCCGCGACATCAGTTCCTTGCCGGCGGCCGTGACGGTGTGGCGATACTGGCGGCAGTTCTGCGAGCCGACCTGGAACGGAGCGTTGGCGATCACTTCGCCGCTCGCATCGTCACCCTTCCACTTGATCGTCTGGCCGACGGCACTGCCTTCAAGCGCGCGGTATTCCGCCTCAAGCGCCCGCGTCCGATCGCTGCTGGAGAGCTCGGCGCCGGTGCGCCCGACGATCCCGCCCTGCAGCGCCGTGATATAGGCAGCCGAACTTGACGGCCGTTGCGACAGCAGGCCTTTCGGGGCGCCCGCCGCGGTGGAACTGGTGTTGCACCCTGCCAGCAGGCCGGCAATCGTCATGAATGTTGCTGCAGTGAGGAGATGTGACAACCGCATCGTGTCGGGAACCGCGCTCGTTTCGTTTTCAGGATCGGAACCGGCATCATTCGGTTTCCGGCTTGGCGCCATTATGACGCTATTGGGTCGGAACTGAAATGCTGCGATTGTCGCCTCTCCTATTTGTGCGCAGTTCTTGTTGTCGCCGCATCGTCACGGCATGATGTGCCACTGGCTGTAGACAAGATATAGCAGGCGCTCCGTCCGTCCAGAACCGTCGGAAGCAAGTGCGGCGTCGTTGCCCATCGGCCACAGTTTTCTTCCCTCAACCAGCCTTGTACTCAGCCGGCGACTTCCTTGATCATGCCCGGCAGCAGCAACTGGGTCCGAAGGCCACCGCGCACCCCGCGCGTCATCTCCAGCTCGCCCTGATATTCGCTGACGATCTCGCTTACAATCGACAGTCCCAGCCCGGCGCCCGGCTTGCTCTCGTCCAGCCGCCTGCCGCGCTTGACCGCTTCGGTGATCTGGTCGGGATTGAGACCCGGCCCGTCGTCTTCGACGGCCATCTCGATCCAGGGACGCTTGGCCGCCTCTCCTTCTGCCTTTTCCGGTGGCGCTGTTGCAAGCGCTGCCGTCACCCAGACGCCGGTGCGACAGAACCGTGCGGAGTTTTCCAACAGGTTTCCGATCGTCTCCTCGACATCCTGTTGCTCCAGCGCAAGCGCTGCGCCCGGCGGATAGACGGAAAGGTGGAATTCCTTGTCGGGGTTGAGGCGGCGCATGACCCGCACCAGCCGTTCCAGCACCGGCTCGATATCCGTGCGCGCCAGAAGCGAGTTGCGCTGTGCCGCGATCCGGGCGCGATTCAGATAGGATTGCACCTGCGCCTGCATCGTCTCGGCCTGCGAGCGGACGAGATCGGACTGCACCTTGTCGAGCATGCGCGATTCGTTGAGCAGAACCGCGATCGGCGTCTTCAGCGAATGCGCGAGATTGCCGACCTGCATGCGGGCCCGCTCGACGATGCGGCGGTTGCTTTCGATCAAAGCATTGATGTCGTTTGCCAAGGGCATGATTTCGCGGGGAAATTCTCCCTCCAGATGCTCCGCCTCACTGCGCCTCACCCGCTCCAGCGAGCGGCGCGCCGCATCAAGCGGCTGCAATCCGTAGAGGATGGCGAGGCCGTTGACGATCAGGCTGCCGATGCCGAACACGCCGAGCGCGATATAGAGGCTGCGCGAAAAGCTGCGGATATCGTCTTCCACGGCATCGAGATTGCCCGAAACGCGAAACCGCGCCGCGCGTCCCTCGCCGTCCAGAACCACTTCGGTTTCCGCGACCAGAACATGGTTCCCGAAAGCGTCGCGGGTCGGATAGAAACGCTCGTAGCGATTGTTGAACGGCGCCTGCAGGATCGACGGCACTGTGATGTTGGAGGTCCCGAGCGACGAGGACGAGATCGCCGTCGCGGCAAACGTGCCGAGCGGTTCGATGATCCAGTACCATCCGGTCTCCGGCTGCGAGAAACGCAGGTCGCCCAGTTGGGGGTTGCCGATCAGCTTGTTGTCCTCGCCGATCGTCACGGAATTGATGACGTTATAGAGCTGCGCTCGCAAAAGGTCGGTAAACGAGCGTTCGGCGGACTGGCGGTAGAGCTGCGAAATGACGATCGAGATCACCACCAGCGCCACCGCCGACCAGGTGGTTGCCAGAAGCAGAACGCGAGCGGTGAGCGAGCGGGGCCCTATCCGCTTAATGCGCATCGTTGGGCGCTTGCATGCGGTAGCCGAGGCCCCGCACGGTTTCGATCAGGTCGACACCGATCTTCTTGCGCAGGCGCCCGACAAACACTTCGATCGTGTTGGAATCGCGGTCGAAATCCTGGTCGTACATGTGCTCCACAAGCTCGGTGCGCGACACGACCTGGCCCATGTGATGCATCAGGTAGGAGAGAAGCCGGAACTCGTGCGAGGTCAGCTTCAACTGTATCCCATCGACGCTTGCCTTCGATGCCTTGGTATCGAGACGAACCGGACCGCAGATGATCTCGGACGACGAATGCCCCGCAGCACGCCGGATAAGCGCACGCACGCGCGCAAGCACTTCTTCCACATGGAAGGGTTTTGCCACATAATCGTCGGCGCCGGCATCGATACCCGACACCTTGTCGCTCCACCGGTCACGCGCCGTCAGCATCAGCACCGGCATGCCCTTGCCCGCCTCACGCCACTTCTCGACAACGGTGATGCCGTCCATCTGCGGCAGTCCGATGTCGAGGATCACGGCGTCGTAGGGCTCGGTCTCGCCGAGATAGTGCCCTTCTTCGCCGTCGAAGGCCTGATCGACCACATAGCCGGATTCCTTCAACGCGTCGGAAAGCTGGCGGTTGAGGTTGACGTCGTCTTCGACCACGAGAATACGCATGAAACTGTCCTGAAAATCACTGCGGGCCCCGCCGCGGTATGAAGCTTACAAGCCGGTTTACAGGCAACCGGCCTACATGGGAACCCGGACCGTCACCTTGCGCGGACGTTCGCCATTGCCCTGCACCAGCACGGTGACAATGCAGGTCTGTCCGTCCGAGGATGGCTGGGCGGACAAAAGCTGACCTCCCGTGTCGCGCAATACCTTGTTTGCCGCCGTGCCGCAGTCGCCTGCAACCAGGATCAGATAGTCGCGCGCCGGCGCGTTTGCCGGCACAAAGGCCGCCAATCCCGCTATTGTCGCGGCGATGATCGCAATGATCGGCAGTCGCGCCATGGCTTTCGGTTTCCACTCATAAGACGACAGGTGTCACGCCCCGGGATCACGGTCTTGAATCACGTCCCCGAAATCATGTCCAAAGCATTCGATGGAGTATGTATCCAATACCAACTGAATGGCAAATGAATGGTCTGTAATGCTGACCCTCGTGGCGCCGTCATCCCTTGCCCGTCGGATGGATCGGCGCGCTCGCGACGATCCGCCCGTAGAGCGCCAGCAACCCGCCGAAAGCACCGGCAAAGGTGACCAGAATGTCGGCAAGCTCCCCTTGCGCATCAGCGTTAATCTCCACTCCCGCCACATGCGCAAGCGGGGCGGCAACGGCAATCAGCGCGCCCCAGATCGTCTTCGATTGATACCAGGCTTTTGTCCCGTCCATAGCTGTCTCCCATCACGATATTGTCAGAAATCGGCACACAAAAATTGGCACTCAAACTCGGCTGTCAGAACGCGATCGTCGCAAGCGCCGCAATGCCGAGCGGCACGGCTTGCCCGATCTGGCGGATGCTCAGGGTGAGGCTCGGCTGCTGAGAGCCGAAATCGGCAAGCTCGTCGCTCGCCGGATAAAGGAACAGCGGAGCCTCGACCTCCACCCGCCGCACCACGACGCCACTGGTCCCGAGGATCTCGACGCGGTAGCCTTCGTCCGGCTCGTCTCGCGGAATATCGCGCCCGTCCCAGCCGTCGGCATCGACGCGCCCGCGCCGGATCCAGCGGAACTGGGCAGCGCCATCGGCCAACCGGACACCGCGGATATGCACCGGCGAAAGCGGCGTCTGCGCCCTTTCTCCACCGGCAAACACATGCGGTCCGGATCGGCCTCCGACGGCGCCCAGGCTTTCGGCCAGGAAATTCAGCCTCCGTCCCTGCTCGTCACCGGTCAGCCCGAGCGGCTTCACGGCATCGTCCAGCACCACGCAGGCCGCACCGACAGCGCTCCCGGCCGCCATCGCATCCTCGGTTCCCGCCAGTCCCCGCAGCAATCCGGACAGCCGCCATCGCCCCGCCGCGATCTCCTGCGCCTCGGCAAACCCGACGATCTCCCAGATGCCGTTTGACGCGCGGATGGCTAGCCGGTTGTCGCCGCTCAACACCGCCAGCGTCTGCGCCGACGAGAGACCGCCGAAATAAAGGTCGAGATCGAGCACTTTTGAGCGGTCGAACCGTCCCGTTACACCGGGATCGAGCGCCGAAACCAGCAAGCCGAGCCTTGCTGGGCGATCGACCGTCACCCGCCGGCGATATCCATCGGTCGTTGCCGAAGACGAAACCGCGATCCGCCGCCAGGGCCTGCAATAGGCCGCGACAGCCGCAAACCCTTCATCATCGGACGAGGTCAGCCGCGGCAGGTCGAGAAAATGGAGGACCGGCGCAAAGGCGTCGCTCGCCGAACGGCCGCCGTCACGCCGCGTCGTGACATCATCATACCGCCCAGGCGGAAGCGGCGCATGGCTCTGCGCCTCGATCCGCCGCACCGCCCCGTCCTCAACCCGCTGGATGACGAACGTACCGTCGGGACCATCGGTGAGGTGCACCGCATCGCCGGGCTCGAGCGCCAGATCCTGTGGCGGCAGTGTGAAGGAAATCGAGCGCCGTGCCACGCGCTGCGCTCGCAGCATCGATTCCACCGCCCCGAGCGCCGCTTCCTCGCACAGCGTCGCCGGAAGGTCGTAGCTTGCCACCCGCTCGCTTTCGGCCTTCGCACGGCGCGACCTTGCGCTCGCCTGCTCATAGTCCAGAACCGGATTGTAGAAGCCGAGCACCGCTTCCGCCGGAAAATCGCTGTCGTGCCCCCGGCTTTCCGACCAGAGCGGTTCGCCCTCGACCTCCGCCACAATCGCGATCTCGCGCGCAGCAAGGCTCGCGCCCTGCCGCGAGCGGAACCGCAACAGCCCCGCATCCTCGCTGACGTCGATCTGAAACACGCTGAACAGGGGCTCCAGCAGCGCGCGCGCCGAGGTCACCTCGGCCTGCACATAGCCGGTCAGATCGCCGGTCACGCCGGACACGTCGAAGTCGTCAAAACCGTGATCGTTGAGGATGGCCGCGATCGCGTCGGCAAGCGTCGTTCCGCCCAGCCTGCCGTTCAGCCAATGCCCCGTGCGCCAGTTCTCGCCGTCGCTCCAGATCGTCAGGTCGTCGGGAAACGCCGGAGACGGTCGCGCGTCCCACGTCCAGACGAACACATGATCGGGATCGACCATGCCGGCGGGTGCCCCATCGCCCTGCCACCAGCCATGATGCGCTTCAAGAAACCGTCGCTGCTGGCTGTCGGAGCGCCCGCCGGACGAGAAATACGGCAGGCTGCTTTCCACCGATTTCGGATCGACAAACACATTCGGCTGGTTGGCGCCCTTGTCGACAGCCGGGCAACCCAGTTCGGTAAACCAGATCGGCTTCATCCCGGGCAACCAGGCCGTCGCAGAACCGCTCTCCACGCCACCCACCCGGTTATAGTGACGGTTGACCCACCATCCCTGGATATCCTTGGCCCGATACACCCAGGGCTTGCCCGCCAGCCCGTCGGTGATCGGCGAGCGCAGCCGGTTCGCCCGGTCGGCCTCGCTTGCGTAATACCAGTCGAAGCCCTCACCCGCCGCAATCTGCGCCGCCATCGCCGCCCGGTCGTCGCAGGACCGGAACCCATCCGGATTTGCCGCTGCCAGATCCTCGTCGCGCCAGTCGGAGAGCGGCATGTAATTGTCGATCCCGACCGCATCGATATGAGGCGACACCCAGAGCGGATCGAGATGGAACAGCACGTCGCCGGAGCCATCCTGCGGATGGTAACCGAAATACTCGCTCCAGTCGGCGCCATAGGTCAGCGCCGTCGCCGGTCCGACAAGCGCCCGCACATCCGATGCAAGGGTCACCAGCGCCTCGACGAACGGAAACTTGCCGGTCTCATCGCGGATCTGCGTCAGCCCCCTCAGTTCCGACCCGATCACAAGTCCGTCGACGCCACCGGCCGAGACGGCGAGCCCCGCATAATGCAGCACCATCCGCCGATAGCCGTCCGCCCCACTGGCAAGGGCCTCGACCTGCGTCCTCGCAAGCGCTGTCCTGTCGGCACTTCCCGCCAGTCCCGGGGCCGGATGACAGGTGATCCGCCCGCGCCAGGGGTAGCTAGCCTGTTCCGTCTGACCATAGGGATCGGCCAAGCCATTGCCCGGCGCGATGTCCATCATCACGAACGGATAGAGAAACACCTTCAGCCCGCGCGCCTTGAGATCAGTGATCGCCGCCAGCACGCTCGCATCCCCAGGCGTGCCGCCATAGGCAGGGCCGCCTCCGGACAAGCTGACGCGGTGCGCCGCGCTCCTGACCACGCCTGCAACCGACCATACGGTGCTCTCGTCGCGCCGTGTCTCCACCTCGACACCCGGCAGAATGCGGCATTGCCCCGCGCGCAGATCCGTCCCGAACCAGGCAACGACCAGCGCCACACTCTCGAGATTGGGGCAGATCGACTGCAATTCGTCGAGCGACGCCTGCCAGTCCGTCTCAGCCACCATCGTGTTGCGGTTGAGAATGCGGGCGCTGCCCTCCGCCGTCTTCTCGGTCACCTGAACCGTGTGATAGCCATGCTCGGTCGCGCCGGGAATAATCGTCGCCGCCCGGATCTGCCGCTCCAGTGTCCCCACCGGCCGCACCACCTCGAACTGCAGCAGCGGAATGCGGTTGCCGAACGCTTCCAGCGGCAACCGGTCGAGCACGACATAGGCAAGCCCGCGATAGGCCGGCGCCTTTCCTTCCCCCTGCTTCGCCTCGATCAGCGGATCCGGCAACTGCGTCTCGTCGCCCACATGCACCCGCATCTCGATCGCCGTCAGGTCCACTTCCTGGCCATCGGCCCAGACGCGCCGCACGCAGGCGATCGGTCCCTCGCATAGCCCGACGGCAAAGTTGGCGAAATACTGAAACGTTTCCGTCTGAGACCTGCCCGTCGCCTTGGCGCCGTTCCGCTCCCGCGTCGCCTCCTCCTCGAACCGCGTCGCCCAGATCAGCGTGCCCCCGATCCTCGCGGTCCCATAAACCCGGCTGACCGGCGCCCCTTCGTCCGCCCCCGGAATACGCGCCGTCGCGAGCCTCGCACCCGAGACGGTCGAGGAACCGCCGAGCAACGCCCGATCAACAACGCTCCCCGCCAACGCCCCCGCCGCCCGCCCAAGGATCGCCCCGACAGGACCGAACACCCCACCAAGTGCCGCACCCGCCGCCTGAAACAGGATCGTCGCCATGGAATCCCCTCACGCCGACCCAGTCGTGAACTGGATGCGCGCTAAAATTGTCAAGTTATTGGATTGTGGGAGGGAGGTGGCTGCCGCTCACTTGCTCGCCGGCGACTGCCCCTCATCCCTTGCCGTCGGAAACCGGTGCACGGCAGCGATTTTGCGGCGCCAGGAGGGCACGAGAACCGAGCGCGTCACCGCCACCTGCTCGTAGGCATGAATGAAATGGGACGGCCCGACGAAGATGCCCGCATGCTTCACCATCGTGTCCGGTCGCCAGCGAAACAGCAGCAGATCGCCCGGCTGCATCTGCCCGACGCCAAGTGCCGGTCCGAACAGCCGGATGCCAGCCTCCGCCATCCGGTCCTCACCGCCCCGTTCCGCCCAATCGGGTGCATAGTGCGCCACCGGTTCCGGCTCCTCGCCATAAAGCTCCCGCCAGATGCCGCGGATCAGGCCGATGCAATCGCAGCCGATGCCGCGCGTTGCCCCCTGATGCCGATAGGGCGTGCCGATCCAGGTCTCAGCCACCGCGACGATCCGCTCTCCGGCGGCGCTCATTCGAACAGCGCTCCGCCATCATGCAGCCGCTCGCCATCCACATAGGAATAGGCAAAATCGGAGCCCGGCACATGCGGATAGCCGCGGAAATTGAGGAGGTTCGCGAACCGCCCGCCGCACGTCGAAACCGTCTTGTCGCAACCGGCCGTCAGCGTCACCGCCTGCCCGGGAACGACCGCTTGCTCCAGCGGCAACCAGAATGTCAGCCCCGCCTTGCCGTCGGCGCGTCGCTCGTGAACCTCGATATCCACCTGCGCCCCTCCCGCAAATTGTGCGACGCCACGGCCGAAAAATCCCTCCGCAAAACCGGACAGACCCGACACGACGATGCGGCTTTTATCGATCACCGCATCCACCAAGCCATTCCCGCGCCAGGCCGAGAGGTCGACCCGGCAGCGCGCATCACCAAGGCTCGCGTCGCAGCGCCTGCCATAGACCCGCCCCTGTGGCTGGCCCAGCCGATGCGCAAGGCTGCGCAGCTCTGCCTTGAAGGCGCCGCCCGATCTGGAAACTTCGCCGATCTCGCGGATATTCAGCAGCATATGCTGAGCGGCATCCGCCCAGTTGACCACGAACAGCTCAACCCGCGCGCCGTCATAGCGCCCGCTTGCAAGATCCGCCTCGTCGATCGCAGCGCTGGAGAGGCCGCCTTCCACCTCTTCCGCGCTGGCTGCCATGCCGAGCGCCTGTTCTGCCTCGCTTGCCGCAAAACCGCTCGCCGCCAGAAATGTCGTGCCGTCGAAGACCAGATCGCGGTCATGCTCGGTAAACCCAAGCACCACCGCGTCACGTCGCGTCACCCGCCAGCAATAGCAGATCGTGGTCGCCTCGCCGATCAGATGGGCGGCAAGACCCGCCGGGATCGCCCTCATGCCAGCACCTCCGTCAATGGAATGGCCGGGATACGCCCGGCGTCGAAATGCGCCAGATTGATCTCGATCCGGTCGGTATCGAAGCGCACGGCCACGTCGAATTCGAACCCGGCCCGCACGATCTGGCCGGCCGTAGGCACCTGCCCTTCCGCAAAGGTCACGATGCCGGTCGTCGTATCGACGGTGAAGGACGTCGCTGCCTTCGCCACGCCGCCGACCGACACGACCACCGTTCCCGCCACCGGCTTGGTGATCCGTCGCTCCCAGCCGCCGGCCGCATCCGCATAGGTTTTCGTCAGCGAGAACGCGGAGGTCGCCCCATCGCCGACCCCGATCTGCTGGTCGCTCGCCGAGATCGCCTGGCCCGGACCGCAGGATTTCCAGTCGACGGGATCGCGAAACCGAAAACCGTAGAGCTGGCCGCCGCGCGCCTCGAAGAATTCCAGAACCGCATAGAGATCGGCAACCGATTTCACCCCGGATCCGGCCTCATAGCTTCGCCGCGAATCGCGCCAGCGCTGGTTGCGGGCCTCCCGTCCATTGGACAGGTTGACGATATCGGTCCGGCGCACAGGCACGCCGCTTGCCCCAAGCGCCACCCGCAGGGGAAAGCGCACCTCATGAAATCCGCTCATCGCTGCCCCTCACAATCCTCGGTTCCCGCGCGAAACGCTGCGTGCCAGCATCGCCGAAATCTGGCCCTCGCTCTTGCGAAAACTCGCCGCATCGGTCGCCGTCACGTTGAACACGACCTGCGCTCCCCCGCCGCCGCCAGCTGACGCCACACCGAGCGCCCCGTCCGCGCCGCGCCGAAGCGGCAGGATCGCCTCGGCACCCGCCTCGCCCATCAGCCCGGTGCCGCCGCCCATCGAAAAGAAAGTCGGCGCCCGCACGACACCGCCATCGGCAAACGGCGTCACCGAACCGATCAGCCCGCTCACTGCATTGCCGAGCAGGCTTTCGAGCGGCTTCAGCCCTGCCGATAGCGAAATATCCGCCAGCCGGTTGCCGAGCCCCTTCAGCACGTCGTCCAACCCCTTGCCCCCGGTCGTCGCCGTGCTCAGTGCACTGGTCAAAGCCCGGCCGAACCGGTCCGAACGCGCCTCAAGATCCGCCATCACGCCGGACAAGGCTTCAGCCCCCGTCACGGCCGCACCAAACGTCTCGTCATCTGGATCCACAGCCTCAGCTCCCGTTCAAATTTCGCCGACCAGCCACCTTGCGGCGGGCAGGAACAATGCTAGATTGCAATTAATACTATTTGCACCTTAAGATGGAGGAGGCCGAATGCTGATCGATCGAACATGGTTCCGCAAAAATCTCGGATGGATCATTCTGTTTCTAGCTGTCTTACCGGCTGCAGCCTGGGTCATGGTTTACGGCAGCATCCACCTCCCGGTACTCACTTTCGCCCTGTGCGAGCAGACCAGATGCACCGCTCAGGACTGGGCAAGCGCGACCAGCGGTTGGGCAGCTCTGGTGGCTGCCATCATCGGAACCTTTCTGGCACATGGCCAGCTTTCGCAACAGCGCCGGCAGACTGCCTTCATGCTGGGCGATGCGCCTCCGACGATCGAGCGCGTCGTCATGCGTGACGACCAACAGTATGACTGGATCAGAGTCATCAACTGGAACAGACGAAACTTCAACATCGTCGAGGTGCAGGCGACGGTCGGGTTTCGCAACATGCCGATGGGCAGCGTGAAATTCGTTCGCAAGAACGGGGATGGCTCCATCAGGGAGCTCACACCCAGCGTCGAAGCGGGCAAACTGCAGTATTTCGTTGCCATCCCTGGCTGGATAGATCGTCAGACAACGCCCGGCGCGGTCGAGTTCCGATGCGCCTTCGATCTCAAGTCGGCTCCGCGCGCCCTGGCGAGAAAGCGCGGAAACTACATCACCTTCAAGGTAGCGATCTTCTCCGGCGAGGATCTGACCGAAAGAACCCTGAAGATCAGGCTACCTGCCGGGACGGTCGTGAACTACGTCGATCAAAGTATTGATCCAGTCAACGATCAAGGACTGCACCCGGTCGCCTCGGTTGGTCACATGTCATGAGGCGCGGGGCGAACTAGCCATCCGGAAAAGCCCGCATCAGCGTCTCCAGCCCGGCTCGCTCGATCGACGTCGCGCGTTTGATCAGGCCGCCGGTTGCGGCAAACAGTTCCCGTGGCGTCATCGCCCAGAATTGCGGTGCGGAAAGCCGCAGCAGGCAGAGACCGGCGTGCATCGCCGCATCCCATGGAAAAGGCTCAAACGTTTGCGCCTTCCCGCCCGCTGCGGCCATCAGGGGTTTGCGGGTGACGTGCCCTCATCCGTGCCGAAGGCAGCACTCAGCAACTCGCCGACGATCCGCGCACAGGACAGGATCCCGCCATCGACGCTCATCGCCGCCGCCTCGTCGTCGGTAATCAGGTTGCCGCCGCCGCGAAGGCCCGCCCCGATGATGCGGATCATGTCGGCTGCCTTCATCCGCCCGGAGGAAAACCGTCCCGCGAGCTCCGTCAGATCGCTCGCCGCAAAGGCCGTTTCCAGTTCTGCCAGCGCGCCGAGCGTCAGACACAGGATGCGCCGCTCGCCGTCCATTTCGGCCTCCACCTCGCCGCGTCGGCGGTTGGCCCGTCCATGCATGCCCATGAAATCCCCCTTTCATGCTCCTACAATGCTGTGAAACTCACGACGCCGGCGGATTCGAGCGCAATCTCGAACCGGATTTCGCCATTGTGCTCGCCGGAATATTCGAGCGCCGTCACCTGGAACGCACCCGCCAGTGTCGCGAAACTGGGGATGATGATCTGCCAGGACAGGATCGTGCCGGCAAAGAACGTGCTGCGCACCAGCGCGTCGCTCGTGCCGTCCTTGAAGATCCCCGAACCGCTCAGCGATGCCCGCTGCACCCCCGCCCCGCCCAGAAGTTCGCGCCAGCGCCCGCTGCTTTCGGCATCGGTAATGTCGACCGTTTCGGCGTTGAAGGCGATCCGCCGGGAGCGCAGTCCCGCCACGGTCAGAAACGTTCCGCTATTGTCCACCTTCAGGAGAAGGTCCTTGCCCTTCTGTGCCACCATGTCCCGATCCTTTTCCAACCGCTTTGAAGTATTGATGCTTTCGGGTTGCGTGCCGACCTGCTACAGCCGCGGGACACATTTCCTCGCCCGCTCCCCATCGCGATATCGCATTGACCAAGTCCCCCCTCCGGTCTGCCCGGACCATTGGCGTTCTCGCCATCACGCAACTCATCGGCTGGGGCACCACGTTCGAAAGCCTCGGCGTTCTCGGTCGCTCGATCGCGCCCGATCTCGGCCTTGCCAACGAAATGGTGTTTGCCGGACTGTCGGTGATGATGCTCGCCAGCGCGTTTTGTGGTCCGCTCGTGGGACGGCTGCTCGGGCGCCATGGGGCAGCAAAGGTTCTGGCCGCCGGTTCCGTATTCTTCTGCGTCGGGTTGCTCGTGCTGTCGCTTGCGAACGGCCTGCCGCTCTATGCGGTCGCCTGGATCCTGCTCGGTGCCGGCGGCGCCTTCTGCCTGTCAGCGCCGGCCTATGCCGCGGTGGTCGAGCGTGAAGGCACGAAGGGCCGTCGCAGCATCACCATCCTGATGCTGTTTACCGGCCTCTCCGCCACCATCTTTTGGCCGCTGCTCAGTCTCGGCAACGATCTCATCGGCTGGCGCACCACGCTGATGGTCTGCGCTTTCCTGCATCTGTTCGTCTGCGTTCCGCTCTATCTCTTCGCCCTGCCGAAGCCGATCGCCTGGGACACCGCCGATGCCGGCGTCGATGCGCCCCCGGTTGCCTTTACCGCCCGGCAAGGCAAGCTCGCCTTCCTTCTGGTCGCCACCGCCACCACCATTGCCTCCTTCGCATCCTACGGCGTGTCGCCGTCGCTTCTGGAACTGTTGCGGCAATCCGGTGCGACGCCGGAATTCGCCCTGCAGCTTGCCGCAGCGCGTGGCGTCATCGGCATTTCGGCGCGCGCCTTCGATATGCTGCTCGGCAAGCGCGGCAATCCGTTCATTACGGCCGTGACCGGCAATAGTTTCATGATCCTCGGCTTTCTCAGCCTCATCGTCCTGCCGTCGTCGACCGTAACGCTGTGGATCTTCATCGGGCTTTACGGCATCGGCTCGGCAGTCCTGCAGGTCGCAAAGGCGCTGCTGCCGCTCGCCCTGTTTTCACCGCGCGACTATGGCCGCCAGGCCGCACGGCTGTCCATGCCGCAGAACCTTGCCAATGCGCTCGCTCCCGTCGTGTTCACAGCACTTCTCGATCGTTCGGGCGCTCTGACGGTTCTCGTCGTCACCGTCCTTCTGGCCGGCTCGGCGCTTACCGGCATCCTCTTCCTCATGCATCTCGTGCGGCAGAGCAACCGGCTTGCTGCCTCTCACTCGGTCACCGCACGATAGCGCAGCTCGACCTGAAGATACCGCGTGTTTGGCTCGCGTCTGGTGCGCGATCCCGTCCGCAACAGGCTCACCAGCACAAACCCTTCCAGCGTCAGCGCCGCATCGTGCAGCAGCGTATCCACCCGGCTTGCGATCTCCTGCGCCTGCCGACGCCCCTCGGCCTGCGACCACACGGTAATGGTCAGGCTATGCGCCTCGCCCGGTTCCGTGCCGGTCGAATAGTCACGCGTCTCCCACTCTCCAAAGGCGATCGCCGGCAGTTTCGGCTTCGGCATCAGCCGGTCGTGGACACCGCCTTGACCGACCAGCGCCGTCAATGCGGCGTCGCCGGTCAGCCGCGCATGGACCGCCTTCATCAGCGCGTTGGAGGCTGAGGTCATAGTGCCTGCTCCTCGCATTGGCAGACCAGATAGCGACCGGTCTCGTCAGGGTCGCGCACCAGTTTCAGCAGGAAGATCCGCGCGCCCTTGGTCAGCCTCTGCCCGGCCGCGACATCGCTTCGAAACCGGATCCAGATCCGGTGGCTGACCGTGCCCACCTCGGCACTTGCCGCTTCGGTCACAACGAATGAGACCGGCTCGATCATTGCCCAAACGGCCGCCACCGATTGCCAGGTTACGGTCGCACCACCCTGACCGTCGGATACGGAAACCGCATCTTCCAGCTCCAGCCGGGCGGTCATCTGGCCGGGGTCGAGAAACACCACCATCACAGCCTCCGCATGCGAAAGGCCGCGATCAGGCGCTCATAGCCATCGGGAATTCCCGCCGGCTGCTGGTCGGGCGACAGTACCCCGCGGAAGGCGAACATGTGGCCGATATGGATCAGCATCGCCCGCTTCAGCGTATCCGGCACATCGGTCCCGGCCTCGCCATAGCCGGCGGAAAAGTCGATCTCGATCCCGTTCAACGCTTGGCCGGGATCGATCGTCGAGCGCAGCCAAAGCCGCGCCGGTCGCCCCTTGCCGTCGAGCAGATGGTCTTCAAGCGACACATGAACCGCAGTGCCTGCAGCATCGTAAATCGTAACGCTCTGAATCGCTTGCACGGGAGACTTGAGGATGCGGATCACGCCGTCTTGTGGCCAGAAGTCGAGATAGAGCCGCCACGTCTGCGCCATCAGGCAGAGGCCCGTCTCACGCTCCAGATGCTCGCGCGCGGTCGCAATCAGCGATCCGATCAGCGCATCCTCGTCGGCACCGTCAAGACGCAGATGCGCCTTCGCCTCGGCAAGCGTCAGCGGTTCCGCGAGAGGCGGAGTGGTCTGGGCATAGGTCATGGGGATCCTCGTCGAAGATGATATCCGGCCCCACCCCACCCTCTCCCCGCCGCTGCGGGAAGAAGGTGGCGATGGCCGGATGACGGGCAGTTCCGGCAAGCGTCGGTGCGTTTGGCTGATCAGCTCACGGCAAACCGCACCAGCTTAATCGCCTCGAAGTTCTGCACCCCGCCCCCAACCCGCTTGGTGGTGTAGAACAGCACATAGGGCTTGGCGGAATACGGATCGCGCAGGATGCGCACACCGGCCCGATCGACCACAAGATAGCCCGACCGGAAGTCACCGAAGGCAAGCGAAGTCGAGCTTGCGGCGATGTCGGGCATCTCCTCGGCTTCTGCGATCGGAAAGCCCATCAGCGAGGCGGCCTGGCCCGCACTTGCCGGCGGCCGCCACAGATAGTTGCCGTCGACATCCTTGAACTTGCGGATATCGGCCTGCACCTTGCGGTTCATCATGAATGTGCCGTTCTGACGGTGACCGGCCTTGAGCGCGTAGATCACCTCGACCAGCGTGTCGGAGGGATTGGTCGCCTTCCAGCCGCCGGCAACGCCGGTTGCGATATAGCCGAGACTGCCCCAGGCCCAGCTCGCATCGGCGACAGCCGTATAGGCGAGAAAGCCCTTCGGCTTGTTGACCCCGTCACCGCGCACGAAGGCATCGCCCTCCTGCTCGGCAAACACGATGTCCACCTCGCCGGCGATCCAGGCCTCCATGTCGACAGCCGCGTCGTCGAGCAGCGCCTGGGTGGCGGCCGGCATGGCGTAGAGTTCCATGGTCGGGAAGGCGAGTTCGGCCAGAAGCGGCGTATTGGTCTGCGGCCGCGCCGCGGTTTCCGCCACCCAGCCGGTGGTGAGGCCCGTCGTCGAGAACGGTTTCTTTAGGACCGAGGTCGAGACGGTGCGCACGGTCGAAAGCGCCCGCATCGGCGACACGACGGAAACGCGGCGGCCGATTTCCGTGTCGGTCTCCGGCGGTACCAGATAGCCGCCATCGGCGCCCACCCCAACTGAGAACGCCTTCGCCTCCAGCTCGCGCAGACCTGAATCCTCGCCGCGACGGATATAGGCGTCGAACCCCGCCTTGTGCTCCATCGCCTCAGGCGAAAGGTCGGCACTTTGGCCGTAGCCACTTCTTCCACCGAGCGGCGGCCGCGCCTTCTTCAGCGCCAGCTGGTCCAGCACCCGTTTCTGGTCGTCCATGGCCCGGTTGATGCGGTCCACCTTGTCGCGGGTCACCACGTCGGCGGTCAGCTTCTGCTCGATCTCGCCCAGCCTTCGGTCGTTGACGTCCTTGAACGCCTCGAACGCCTCCATGAACTCGTCGAGCGCCGCCGTCACCGTTTCCGGCACGGCTTTCACTTCCGGCGCAACAGCGCCATTTCCAGTTACATGTCCCTGTCCCGTCATCATGTCCTGTCCTTCTCTGTTAAGCCTTGTTCTGCCTGAACGACGATCTCCACATCATCTTCGCCGCCCGCCGCATCTGGCGAACCAGCTCCGTCTCGCGGTCTCGGAAGAAGCGCTGATGCTTGACGTCGGACACCCGTGCCGATGGCAGCATCGGAAAGGTCACGACGGAGATTTCCCAAAGATCCGCCTCGAGAATGCGCCGCACCCCGGTCTTGGCGTCGGTGCGGGCCCGCACGGTTCGAAAACCGATCGAAAGCCCGTCCAGCGCACCGGACTTCATCAGCGCCAGCACCTCCCGCGATCGGGCGACGCCCGGCGACAGCACGCCTTCGACGAACAGCCCGCGACCATCCTCGCGGATCGTCTTCCAGGCGCCGATCGGCTCATTGGGGTCGTGCTGATAGAGCATGCGCACACCGGTTGCGCCGCGTTCGACAAGCGAGGAGAGAAACGCTCCCCGTTCGATCCGGTCACGACCGAGATCGACCTCGCCGAACACGCTGGCATAACCGGAAAACGTGCCGTCGCCGGCAATGCCGGCCAGTTCCAGATTGGCGAATTTGCGCACATTCGGGCGCATGGGCGGGCGTTGCCCGCGGTCAGCGTGCATCGGGATCTCCTGCAAAGTCATTGGAATTGCTGAACCCCATCCGCTCGCGGCGGCGGCCGCTTGCGGCAGAGGAGGTTCGTCGTCGTCGGGATCGCCTTACTCCCTGCGCCGCCCGTATCGCTCGGCTAAGCGCGACAGCGCGCCCAGCACCCACCAGGCCGAAAGGCTGGCGGCAGCCGATCCCGCCAGCAAGGTCTCCGGCTCGGGAAGCTCCCCGCTGATCCCCAACCGCGCCATCAGCCACAGCCCGACCGGCCCGCCGAAGATCAGCCCGCAGGCCACCCCGGTCAGAAACCGGCTCGCCGCCTCGTGCCCGCTTTTCGGCAGGAGATAGACCAGCGAAACGCCTGCACCCGCCACCGCACCTGCGGTCCGCGCAGCCCACACGCCGAGCGTTCCCGGATCGTGCCCAAGGTCAGCCATCGTTAAACTTTCTGGGTTATGTTGAGAGTGTCAGCCGGAAAGCGGATCTCCATCCGCAACCGCCAAGGCCTCGCGCGCATCTTCACGCGCCACATGAGGCCTTCAGGTTTTCATCAATCCCCTGAATCGCTTGAGAGACAGCGTTGACGAGTTGAGTCAGGGGGGTGAGAAGTTGAGTCTCTCAGTTTCCGTCGTCTGCCGGTGCGTCCGCTAAAAGATCGGGCGGCAGCTGACGGCCGTGTCGAATGTGGGAAACGGAGACGATCCCCTTCTCCATCCTGTAGTCGATGACATACTCGCCGGACACGAAACGGCGCCGGCCTTCCAGCGCCTCAATCGGGCTCCCGGCTTGCGGATAGTCCAGCAAGAGCCGCATCGATCCCCGCAACTGCCGCAGCACCGCTTCGGCGGCGCGCGGATTGAAACGCTCCAGATACCGCTGCTCGCTTCTCAGAAAGAGCGCCGCATCCTTGGAGAGCCTGATCCGCATCAGGCGGCGTCGCTCTTCTTCTCGTCGAGCACCTCCGCGAAGAACTCCTCCGCATCGACGAATTCGCCGCGCGCAATTTGTTCCTCGCCCTTGCGGATCTGCAGGATGTCATTCCCCTCCGCCATCAGATAATATTTCAACGCCCGGACAATCACCCAGCTTCTGCTGCGATCCGAGGTTTCGGCGATCTTCTCGATGTCGTCGAGAATGTCCTGCGGCACGCGCAAGGTGATCGGGTCCGAGAGAGCGGGCTTTTCGGATTTGGCGTCTGCCATGACGATCTCCATCTGTAATACACCGTATTACAAAATACACTCTGCGCCGTGATCGCGCAATCACGCCGAATAACCCACCGCCTCTCGCTTTTCGTCCTCCGTCAGGAAGCCTGCAGCACCGATCCGCGCCCACAGCGCCTCGCGCTCAGCCGATAGCCCGTCCACCCGGTCGAGATCCGGCTCCAGCCGCAACCCCTCCCCGAAAGCGTCGGAAAGCCAGGCGGAAAAGCTTGCGGCGGTGCGGGCAATCAGCGGCAACACCGTCAGGCGGTAGAAGGCGCGGTTCGCCTCCTGGTAGTTGGCATAGGTATTGTCACCGGGAATGCCGATCAGCATCGGCGGCACGCCGAGCGCCAGCGCGATGTCGCGGGCAGCACCGTTCTTTGCCTCGATGAAATCCATGTCCTTCGGCGAAAGCCCCATCGCCTTCCAGTCCAGCCCGCCTTCCAGAAGCAGCGGCCGCCCGGCATTGACCGCGCCCGAATAGCCAGCCTCCAGTTCGTCCTTCAGCCGCTGATACTGATCCGCGGAAAGATTGCCGCCGTCCTTCGGCTGGTAGACCAGCGCGCCGGACGGTCTTGCGGAATTGTCGAGCAGCGCCTTGTTCCAGCCCGCCGCCGCATTGGAAAGGTCGAGCGCTGCGCCAGCCGCCACCAGCGGCGACAGGCCACAATGGTCGTCGAGCGGGTGAAACAGCTTCAGGTGCAGCAGCCCCGGCCCGTCACGATCGACGGCAAGCCGCCGTGTCCCCTGCCCGGCGCGATAATCATAGGCCGCAATCCAGCCGTCGCGCCCCTCGACGACGCTTACCCGGTCCGGCCGCAGCAAATGCAGTTCCCGCAGGTCGCCGCCAAGCGCCAGCGGCTCCACATAGGCATTGCCGGACAAAAGCAGATGCCCGTACAGCGCCTCGAAGAAATCCGGCCCGCTCTGGCGGCCGTTCGGACGTGCCAGAAGCGCCAGCGCCGGATGATCGGCTGCCTCGCTCGTCCCCCGATAGGCGAGCCACGGCACGGCGGCGGCAGCTTCGGCCACCATCCGCATGGCCCGATAGGCGATCGGGTTATTCATGAACCCGGCCTTTGCCAGAGCCGCATAGGACCGCCCGGACCAGTGCGCCGCGCCATCGCCAGATACGATCGCAAAGCCCGACGATAGCCCCGACGTCGCCTTGGTTTCCTGAGGCGGCGCGATGCGGGAAAGCCCAGGAAGGCGGAATGGAAATCTCATCGTTTCATCCTTCACTCGATCCGGGATCAATTCCCTCTGAAGACGTTCAGGCCGCCATCGCCGCATCGTCCCGCAGCGCTGCCGCGAACGCTTTCGCGTACCCCGCCACCTGCGCCGCCCGGTCATTGCCATTGATGATTTTTCGCGCCCCGACCCAGTCCGATTTCCCAGGGCCGAAATAATCGCCGAGCTTGCGGCCGGTGAAACTGCCGGCCCGCATGCCCTCGATCAGGATTTTTACTGCCACATCCATCTCCATGGCGCGATGAGGTGCCGTGACCAGATCGATCCCTGTCAGCGCCGACATTTTCTGGTAGTTGCGCCTGTGGGTCAGTTGCACGAGCCCGCGCCCCAGCCAGGTGCGGCCATCGGCATCGTAACGCCAGTACGGCGTCTTCACCGTCCGCAGCCGGCCGGCGCTGTAAGCGCTTTCCAGCCGCACCACCGCAAGCTGATCGGTCTTGGCCAGCGTTTCGCGCACCGGCTGCATCGTCGCTGCCGTCTCGTGAAACGCGGTCGCCAGCGCATAGGCAAGCGCCGCGGGGCCTTCGATGGGGTTGCGCGCCTCCCATGCCTCCAAAACAGCAGCCAACCCGGCCACCTGACCACTTGCCAACCGCCCGCTGAACGGGTTCCTGCGCACGTGATCGAAGAAAAAACTGCGCTCGTATCCCATGTTAATCCTACCCCTTTACCGCGTTCGAAGGTTTCAATCGGTTTAGAAAAAACTAAATCGTTTTAGTCTGTTAGTGACGATTTACTTCGGAGTAAGGATGTGGAACCAATCCAACCATGCGACGTTCATAGGGGCGCACCACCATGATGGTGCAGCGCACAATCCGGAGATCATGATGATGCAGCAGACCGCCCAGACAGCCGCCACGAAATCGGTGCCGCAGCACGTCCTCGAGCGCATGGAATCCGAATGGAAGCAGATGCGCGACAGCGCTCCGGCTGTGCCGGCTAAAAGCTGAATTGCAACTGTTGGCAGTAGCCAACTGTCAGATATAGAACGCTTGAGCGGCCCTGTCCGGGCCGCTTTTCGTTGCGCGGTTCACCAGAAGCGCCACACCGGGCCTAGGCTCAAATCCCCCTGACGCGCGGCTCGCCCAGGCCGTCCAAAACAAGCGCCGTCAGCGCCCAGACCAGCGCATCCAGCCGGTCCGGCGAGCGTCCCGATGACAGTCCGTTGGGACCGAAATCGCACATCTGGTCCTCCAGCTCCGCAAACCGTCCCGCATGCACCACCCGTCCCTGCTCGTAGAGGGCTGCGACCGGTTCTGCGCGGGCAAACTTTCCGCGGGATGCATGCACCACCGTTACCGGCAGGTTGGCGTCGATGCTTTTCAGCATCGCCGGCACCATGTCGCCGCCCTGGTTGCCCTCCGCCACGACCCGATCTGCCGAGAAGCGCGCATAGGCCTTCACCACGGCCTTCGCCCAGCCGCCGGGGGTCTGGCCGGTCACCGAACAGTCGGCCAGCACCACTGCCCGGCCAGGCGAACCTTCGCTTGCCTCGACACCTGCCACGACGATGCCGCAGCAGGAGTTTTCGCCGGATCCCGAGGGCGGATCGACCGCCACCACGATGCGCCGCAAGACTCCGGTAAACCGCGTGACGCAGGCTTCGAGATCGGCCCGCTTCCACAGCGCGTCGTCGCGATCCTCGATCAGTTCGCCGCCGAGTTCCTGGCGCCCGAGCCGCGTGCCGCCATAGCGTCGCTCCAGCGCCGCGATAAAGCCCGGCGCCAGATTGCCGGCGTTACGGGCTGTGGAGATCTTGATCAGCCGCGTGCCGGGGTCCGCAATCAGCTGTTTCAACACCGGCACTGGTCGCGGCGTCGTCGTCACCAGCTGGCGCGGATCGCGTCCCAGCCGCAGGCCGAACTGCAGCATGTCGAACGTCTCCTGCGCATGCTTCCATTTGCCGATTTCGTCGCACCAGGCGTAGTGAAACTGCGGTCCGCGCAGGGCTTCCGGATCTTCGGAGGAAAAGATCTGCGCCACCGTGCCGTTCGGCCAGACCAGCCGTTTGCGTGAAATCTCGAATTCCGGCCAGTGCCGTACCGCAATCCGGCAGACGCCGGACACCCCATCCACCATCACCTCGCGGGCATCACCCAGCGTTTCCGCCACGAGCGCGATGCGAAGATCGGACCGCTCTCCGGCCGAACACGCCAGCGCATGCACCCATTCGGCGCCGGCACGCGTCTTGCCGGATCCGCGCCCCCCCATGATCAGCCATGTCCGCCAGTCGCCCTCCGGCGGCCTCTGGCCGGGAAGCGCCGTAAACGCCCAATCCCGGTCGAGACCGGGAACGAACCCGTCAAACGCGTTCTCTCCCGGACCAGGCTCGTCACAGCTCTCCGCCGGCACCGCGTCCGGAGCGCGAGGCAACCCCATCGCACCGGCGAGAACCATTCCGGCCTCCAGATCCCGTGCACTCTTCTCCCTGACATCAGCGATGCCAGACATGCCCGCCCTAAATGACCCGGATGCCTTTACCGCCTCACCCGTGATCTTCTCTGCAGCCCGCCGCATCTTGCGCTGGCTGGGTTCCTCCGGCTGGAAGCCTTTGCGCCACCCATCCCGGTGGGCCATCGCGTTTCCAGGCTTCGAAATACCCAAAGGCTGTTTCATTGGCGCGATCCTCGATCATCCGGACGAAGCGGGCCTTCGCCTCTTCGTATCCGCCGGCATCGGCCAGCCTGTCGGCCTCCACCTGCCGGTCGCGGGAAAGCTGACGCTGCAGCGCATCGACCTTTTCCAGCGTGCGCACGATCAGGCTCATCGCATCGGTCGCCGCCTTCACATCGGCCCGCGCCAGTTTCTGCGCCGCCTCGTTGCCGTCAGCTGACACCGCGTCGTCGGCCTCGCTGGACAACAGCCCGGACGCCGCTTCCCGCATCGTCCGGAACGTGGCGAACTGCTGGCGCATCTCCGCCGTCATCTCGTTCAGCAGCTGCCGCAGTTCATCTGCGGGCTTCAGCTCGGTTTCCGCAGACTTGATCTCCAGCAGAACGTTTCGAACCGTCTCTTGCAGTTCGGCATCCTGCGTCACGTCGTCATCCGCGTCGTAAAGCGGTTCGTCCGTCCACAGGCCGAACAGGTCTGGATCAAAACCGGCGAGAGCATCGGAACGGTTCATGGCAGATCTCCACAGCCGAAAACCCGCCGCGCCGGCTTGCCGTCGCACGTTCGGTTTCGATATCGATGTCCTGGAAAAAAAGAGGGCCCGGAGGTCAATCCGAGCCCTGACTGGAAGCCTTGCGGCGGTCGGGGCGTGAAGCCTCTCCCGACGCAACTCTTCGACTATGCCTAAACACTACCCGACAACCGTCACGCCGTCAAGGATTAAATTCCTATCTCGAAAATTTTACCAGAGCAGCTTCTCCCTCACGTCCCGCAGAAGGTGCGCGCAACCTTCTGTTCCGCCGTCGGCGCAATCGCGTAGTCGGCAAATTCCGGCCGCTCTTCGAACGGTTTTTCGAGCGCCTCCACCAGCTTTTCAAAGAAGCTGAAATCACCGTAATTGGCAGCCGCGATTGCTTCCTCGATCCGGTGGTTGCGGGCGATCAGCCACGGATTGACGCCGCGCATCTCTGTTGCCACGTCCGCCGGGCTGCGACCTTCCTCGGCCAGCCGCTCGTTCCATTTCGGCAACCATTCCTGCAGCTTGGCCGTATCCGAGAAACAGGCGAGCAGGTCGTCGTCGTGTCCTTCCGCGGCGTTGCAGAGCGCTCGGAACGTCCGCGTGAAATCCGCTTCGTTTTCCTCCATTGCAGAAAGCAGTCCCTGCACGAGATCGCCATCACCGTCGCGCGCGGTGACCAGACCGAGCTTTGCGCGGAACACCTCGATCCAGTGCGCCTGGAACGTGTCGCCGAATGCCTTCAGGACAGCATTGGCCGCTTCCACCGCCTTTTCCTCGTCGGCATCGATCAGCGGCACCAGCGCCTCGGCAAGCCTTGCGATGTTCCACTGGCCGATGCCCGGCTGGTTGCGATAGGCGTAGCGTCCCTGCCGATCAATCGAGGAAAACACCTTCATCGGGTTGTATTCGTCGAGAAAGGCGCAAGGGCCGAAGTCGATCGTCTCGCCCGAAATCGTCATGTTGTCAGTGTTCATCACACCATGGATGAAGCCGACGCCGAGCCAGCGGGCAATCAGCTCCGCCTGCCGGTCCGCCACCGCCTGCAGCAGCGCCAGATACGGGTTCTGCGCCCCCAGCAGGTCAGGGTAATGCCGCTCGATCACATAGTTCGCCAGCGTCCGCACACCCTCGGTATCGCCGCGGGCGGCAAAGAACTGGAACGTCCCCACCCGCACATGGCTTGCCGCGACCCGCACGAACACTGCGCCCTGCTGCTCCTGCTCGCGCTGGACAAGCTCGCCGGTCGAAACCGCCGCCAGGGCCCGCGTCGCCGGTATGCCCAGCGCATGCATGGCCTCGGACACCACATATTCGCGGATGACAGGCCCAAGTGCTGCCCGCCCGTCGCCACGGCGCGAAAACGGCGTCGGCCCCGCGCCCTTCCACTGGATGTCGCGGCGCTGTCCGGCACGGTCCATGACCTCGCCGATCAGGATCGCCCGCCCATCGCCGAGCTGCGGTACAAAATTGCCGAACTGGTGCCCAGCATAGGCCATGGCGAGAGGCGATGCCCCCTGCGGCACGACATTGCCGGAAAGCACGGATGCCAGACGATCAGGATCCGAAAGATCCGCCTCGACGCCCAGTTCCGCTGCCAGCTTCTGGTTGAACCTCAGAAGCTTCGGCCCCTCCACCGGCTCCGGGTAGACGGAAGCGAAGAACCGATCCGGCAGGCGGGCATAGGAATTGTCGAACTGGAACACGGGATCTCTCCTTCGGCCCTTTCAGGGGCTTGGTCTCGGGTATGTGCTTGAGTCTGGTCTGTGGCGTATCCCCAATATGGGGTCTCGCGCCTGCGGAACAAGCA
The DNA here is from genome assembly GCF_013317225.1 of Neorhizobium sp. AL 9.2.2. Taxonomy (NCBI): domain Bacteria; kingdom Pseudomonadati; phylum Pseudomonadota; class Alphaproteobacteria; order Hyphomicrobiales; family Rhizobiaceae; genus Neorhizobium; species Neorhizobium sp. AL 9.2.2. The sequence goes on along the minus strand of NZ_JAALXU010000001.1, from coordinate 994,533 downwards.
AGATCAGCCCTTATTGCCCGCCTTCAACCGCACCCCAAACCCGAGCAGAAACGTCACCAGTGCCGCGGCAGCTGACGTCCCGTAGAGCCAGTAGGCGACATGACCGGGATCGCCTTGCGACAACTGCCGCGTCAGCCCGGTCGCTGCCGCGATCATGCCGGCCAGCGCCGATCCGACGGCGTAGCCGGCCGTCGACATGGTCGGCAAAAGCGCGCTCGCCCGGTCACGCTCCTCGTCGCCGGCGGCCTCCATCGAGGCCTGGTTGATCGCCGCCCACGACAGACCGAAACCGGTGCCGATCGCCATCTGGCTCAGGACCACGAGCAGGATCTCCCGGACGTCGATCGATACCGCGATCATCAGGAAGCCCGCGAGCTGGAACAGCGGCCCGGCCCGCATCGCAAAGTGTCGTCCTTTTAAAGACTTGATCCGGCTGGAGGCCATCGCGACCGCGCTCCAGGTCAGCGCCATCGCCACCACGATATAGCCGACCGCCGCCGGTCCGATGCCCCACACGTCGCGGATGATCAGAGCCAGATAGGTGGCACCAGAGGCATGGCCCGCCGACATCAGGAACAGCATCCAGAACCCGTGGCCAAGCACCGATCCCAGCCTGAAAGCGCCAGCCGGAAACAACTGCGGCCCGAGCTTTCCATCCGTCGTCACGGTCAGCGCCAGCGCCAGTGATCCCAGCACCAGACAGGCGACCTGCCAGCCGATCACCCCCGTTGCGGACGACAGTGCGAAAATGAAGGACGCAGTCACGCAGAGCGCCACGGCCAGAGGCGCAAACGCGGCCTTTGCCGCGCTGCCGGTCTCGGGCGTCGTCAACAGCGTGAAAAGACCAAGCAGGATGAGAAACGGCGTCACCGCCAGAAACGCGGCATGCCACGAAAACGCCTCTGCGAGCAGCCCCCCGATCAGCGGCCCGAGCAGAGCCGCGACCGCCCAGACGGTTGCCTCCACCGCAAATACCTTCGCCGTCACCGCGGACGAGAAATTGGCCGGGATGAGGCTGTAGCAGATTGCCACGATCAGACCGTCGGCAATCCCCTGCAACAGTCTGCCCGCAACGATAAAGAAAAAGCTCGGCGCCAGAACCGCCATCAGACCGCCCAGCGAAAACAGCGCCATGGACCAGAACAGGCTGGATTTCACACCCAACCGATCGCGGAGATAGGCAGCACTGGTGCCGCCGGCGATCGAACCGATGAAATAGAGGCTGTAGACCCAGCTGAACCAGTCGCGCCCGCCAAGTTCGGCGGCGGCCAGCGGCATGGCGGCAACAATCGCGAACTGGTTGAAGGCATGCAACCCGATCCCGGCGGAGATCAGCCCCAGCATCAGGCCGTTCCGGCCGGACAAAAGCGTTTTCCATCCGGTGTCTGTTCTTGTCAGCACGGCATGCTCCCCGGTTCATCCGCAAGGCTTTCCCGCCCGCAGCAGTGGCGGCGCAAAGTCCCCCGGTCAACGGTCAAGGATCGATTTTGGCGCGCGTGACATTTTAGCTACAGCTTTCCAAGCCGAACGCACTACATTGATCCTCATAACAAGCAGTCGTTGAAAACACGGAGAAATCATCATGAGGAACACACTCGTTCTCGCCGCAGCTCTTGCAGCCGGCCTCTCGTCCGCAGCTCTCGCCGCCGATGCGGTTGAGACCATTCCGAGCGCGCCAGTCGCCTACGAAACCGCTCCGGCATTTTCCTGGTCCGGTCCTTACCTCGGTATCCACGGCGGATACGGCTGGGGCGATGCTGATATCGAAGGCGCTGGTTCCCAGAACTTCGACGGCGCCCGCATGGGTGGCTTCGTCGGCTACAACTGGCAGTTCTCCAACGGTTTCGTTGCCGGTGTTGAAGGCGACGTCAACTACGACTGGAACAACGACGATGTCGCCGCTGGCGTCGATGCCGAAAGCGGCTTCTCCGGTTCGGCCCGTGCGCGTCTCGGTTACGCCATGGACCGCACCCTGATCTACGCAGCAGGCGGCTGGACAGCCACCAATGTTGAAGTCGACACGCCGGTTGGCGACGACGACGACACGCTGCACGGCTGGACGATCGGCGCTGGCGTCGATCACGCCTTCACCGACAACCTGTTCGGCCGCGTCGAGTATCGCTACAACGACTACGGCAACGGCAACCTCGCCGGCGCTGATGTCGACTTCAACCAGCACGTCGTGCAGGTTGGCCTCGGCGTGAAGTTCTGATCGCGTCAAGCATCTGATTGTATGAGGAGAAGGCTGCCGCTCGCGCGGTGGCCTTTTTCTTTGGAACTTGCTCTTCAGGGATTTCGACCACTGTCCCGGCCATCATCATCACGGCAGGATCAGGCTCCCGTTGCGAGAGGTTCGCTTAACTTTCCTGTATTAGACGGGACTTGTCGGCTCTTTGCCCGTGGTCCTGCCGATGACGTCGCGCGCGACGTGAATCAGCCGGGTTGCAGTTTCGTGTTTTGACTATTTTCGGAAGTTTCTGCGCATGCCGTTTTCCCCATCGTCTCGCGGGGCAGACCCCGAGAACCGCAAAGGGCTAGGCCGCCGCACCAGACACGGCCTTGGCCCAGCTCTGGCGACACCTGCGGCGGTTGTGGGCTTCGGTGCGTTTCTGGCACTTTTCGGCTGGGCGGAATATTCCAACTGGAAGACACAGGTCGCACGGGTCGAAGCGGCACTGGAACAGACGGCCGAAGCAATTACCCAGCATGCCGACGACGTGGTGGAAATGTCGCGGCTGCCGCTCGCAAGCCTGATCTCCAAGATCGAGGAGAAAGACGGCGAGGCCGATCTCGCCCAGGCGATCGACGCGCTGATGAAGCGCCAGCTTAGTGCGTCGCCCACACTCGATACGCTCTCCTATCTCAATGCCGATGGCCAGATGGTTGCGACCTCGTCGGCAACACGCCCCGCCGGGGTCTCCTATCAGGACCGCGACTATTTCAAATTCCACAAGGCCAGCCCCTTCCCGCTCCCGGTCCTCGGAAAGCCCATCCTCAGCCGGCTGACCCAGACCTGGGTCCTGCCGATCTCGCAGAAGGTGATTTTACCGGACGGCACGTTCGGCGGGGTTGTGGTCTCCACCATCAAGGTCAACCATTTCGTCAATTTCTTCAGCCGCTACGATATCGGGTCCGATGCCTCTTTCCTGCTCGTTCGCGGAGATGGCGTGGTTCTCGCCCGCGCGCCGATGGCCGACAGCATTCTCGGTCAGGACATGTCCAAGAGCGATCTGTTTGCCCATGTCCGCCAGACCCGCGTCGGCGCCTTTCATTACCAGTCACCGATCGACCAGACGGCGCGGGCGGGTGGCTTTCACCAGAGCCAGCTGACCGGCTTGGTGGCGCTCGCGGCCGCATCGGAATGGCAGGTGCTGATCTCCTGGGCGTCGACCGCGAGGACGCGCTGGATCTATGCGGCGATCCTTCTCATCGCGGCCGGGTTCGCCACGGTCTACTGGCGCCGCCAGATGCAGTTGCGCCAGGAGCGCGAAGCGCTGGTCGCCGCGCGCGAGGCGGAGTTCCGCCTGCTCGCTGAATCCTCCAGCGACCTCATCACCCGGTTCGATGAACACGGCATCCGCGAATATGTCTCGCCCTCCTCGATCGGCATCCTCGGGCTCGAGCCAGAGGACCTGATCGGCCGCAGCATCTTTGTCGGCATGGCCGAAGATACCGAATTCCTGGTGCGCCAGGCAACGGAGCGGCTCGGCAGTGGGCCTGGTCATGAGAAATTCCTGATCCGCCACGTCAAGCCCGACGGCGAGGAAGTATGGCTGGAAACGGCGATGAGCCGTCTGCCGGCTTCGCATCCGGCCCAGGCGCCGCGGGTGGTTGCGATCACCCGCGATGTCAGCCGCCACAAGCGCGCACAGGACGAGCTCGATCTTCTCGCCAATACCGACGACCTGACAAGGCTTGCCAACCGGCGCTTCTTCAACGCGCGGTTCGAAGCGATGGTCACTGCGGCGAACCGTTCGATGACGCCGCTGTCTCTGCTGATGATCGATGCCGACCGTTTCAAGCTTTTCAACGACACCTATGGCCACGCGGCCGGCGACGAATGCCTGCGCGCGATCGCACAGGTGGTACGGTCAACCGTCATCCGCCCCGGCGATGTCTGCGCCCGCTATGGCGGCGAGGAAGTGGCGGTGCTGCTCGCCGCAACCGACGCGAAGGCCGCGCATGCCATCGCCGAAAGCATCCGCGTGGGCGTCGAAGAGATCGGCTTGGAACACGGCAGAAACCCACCCTCCAACCGCGCCACGATCAGCGTCGGCCTCGCCACGCTCATCCCCGGCCAGGACCTCGTTACAACCTCGCAAGCCCTCTTCAAGCGCGCCGACGAAGCCCTCTACAACGCCAAGGCTGCAGGCCGAAACCGGGTGGAGACGGCGGGGAGCTAAGCCCCGCCCAATCCGCGACGCCCCTTACGCCGGCAGTCCCTGCCAGCCGTGGATGCCGACATAGAGGCCGACGGCGATGATGAGGAGGCTGGAGACATAAGGCGCGCGACGGGCAACCGTCGAAAACCAGCTCCAGCGCGACGTGGCGTGACGCACGCTCAGCGCAGCAACGGCCCCGACGGTCACCAGCGTGATTGCAAGGCCGATGGAAAAGCACATGACCAGCACGAAGCCGAGCGTGAACTCCTTGAGCTGCAGGCAGAGAAGCAGAACCGTGATGGCGGCTGGGCACGGGATGAGACCTCCGGTCAGACCGAACAGAACGATCTGCCATGTGGTCACCTTGCGGTCGGCGAACCGGCGACGAATGTCGTTGGCATGCGCCATTTCATGGGCATCCTGATACCCGTCCGTCGCCACGTCTAGCCCCTGCATCTCGGCGTGGTCATGGTCGTGGCCTTCCGTGAAGGACAGGTCGTAGTCAGGGGTATGGTTGCCGTGGCCAAGGCTCAGGCTTGCGACGAACGCATGCGGCTCGGGAATGTCCGTGGTCGACTGCAGATATCCGCCCTGATCGGCAAAGACGAAGGCCTGCCGCGATCCATCCGGGCGCTGTGTCGTGACGACGACATCGGACGCCGTCCAGCCGTGGCCGCGCTCGGAGCGAAAACGCCAGACAGGCGCAACGCCGTCTTCGAAGATTTCGAGCGTGACGATGCCGTGCCCGGTATCGACCCGCCTGATGTCACCGTGGCCTGCGGCATGCCCCTGTGCTGAACCGTGGTCATGGGCGCCGTGATGGGCGCCGTGATGGCCGTCGTGGCCATGGCCACCGTGGTGGCCGTGATGACCGTCATGCCCATGCGAGCCATCATGCCCGTGGGCGGCAGCGGCCTTTCCCATCTGCTGATCCTGCCATGTCCGCCACAGCATCCAGAGTGCGATCGCAATGATGACCGCCGCGGAAACAAGCTGGAAATAGGGTTCGGAAGCCTCGGCATCCATGCCCTGCCAGAGATACATACCCGCAAAGGCGATGCCCCAGACGACGATCGTGTGCGAGATCGTCGCGGCAAGACCGAGCAGCACCGCCTGCGTGACCGTCCCCCTCACCGCAACGATAAAGGCTGCCATCATCGTCTTCGAATGGCCCGGCTCCAAGCCGTGCAAGGCCCCAAGCAGGATGGCGCTTGGAACAAACAGCCAGGCATGGGCAGATCCCTGCTGCAGGAGGTCGGCAAAATCAGGCATGGGAATATCTCACGGGTATTTAGGTCTCAAAGGTATTTGGTGATCGACTTGAACTCGTCGATGGAGTGGCGCTTCTCCCGATCGAGCGCGCCGATCGTGTCTTCGAGACAGTGGTCCAGATGGTCCTGGATCAGGGTGCGCTTGGCATTGGTGATCGCCTTTTCCACCGCATGCAGCTGCTGGGCGATGTCGAGACACGGCCTGCCGCCCTCGATCATGGCGATCACACTTTTGAGATGTCCCTCAGCCCGTTTCAGCCGCTTGACGATTTCGGGATGACTTTCGTGGACGTGATCGTGTTCTGTCATGCGATAATCCTATCCCCCTGGAGGGGATAAGGCAAGTATCTTCAGAACTGCTTTCATACGAGTTCCTCCAGCTCTCTGGGTGGAGGCTGCGAGCGTTGTGCCGTTAGCCTGGCTTACGACCGCCGGGCTTCCAGACGTCTTTTGTCACGCTGGATATATTCGAAACCCATCTCTGTCAGTCGGAACTGGCGTTTCTGGAACTCGCCGCGGATGGTGATGAAGCCCTGCTCTTCGGCTTCGCTCAGCGTCTTCAAGCTGGTGCCCTTGGGCGGAGACTGCCATTCGAGGCCGTTGGCGCTGTGAAGCAATACCATGATCTTGATGATTGTCGTGTCTCCCGGCCAATGCGTTCAGGCCAGACGAATAGCTTTTCGCACGATCCCCTGCAATGACCGATGTTCATGCAGGAATGTCGGGCCCGTGTTGCCAAATTTGCAATGGACTTGACGGCTGCGGTCTGCCAAAAGCGCGAAAGGACGCGACTGCCGTTATCTTTAGAACGGGGTCGGGTGGCCGATTGACGTCACGTCGCTGCCGCGAGATCACGCTGGCCGTCCTTTTGATTTCCCAGTTTTCCCAGCATTCAATCTACGACCTTGGTTGTGACTGCGAACCTTTTGTCACGAAAAAAGGTCCTGCGGCTTTCACCGAGGACCTCTCATCAGGTTCGATCGGAAGGGGGTAAGACCCGTCCAACCGCTACCGTCACTGTGTGATCAGCAACCGGTACCCTGGGCAGTTTCGCCCGTCAGGTTCGGCAGGTTGCCGGAGTTTGCAGCATCGCCTGGCTCACCGCCCGGTGCGCAGCCTGCGCGGCTACCGTAGGCGCCGGTCGAACCGACTGCCGAGCCCGGGGTAACGCTGCCTGTCGAATAGGGGTCTACAGTACCCGATGCGGCTGGCTTCGGCGGGATGTTGCCGCCGGCACCGCTCATGTTCTGCTGGACGTCCGCGCGGTTGGCCGAACCGTTCATATCATAGCTCGTCTGCGCAAATGCTGCAGAGGATAGGCCAAACGAAAGTGCGGCAACAACTGTCAATGTCTTGATCATTTTTGAATTCCTTTTCGTATCCCTACAGGGTGTTAACCGGCCGGGCACAAATTGGTTTCATCTCAAATTCCCGTGAGGAACCGCGCTTTTATGGAACCCGTTTGTCGATGAGCGACTGCGCATTGCGCGCTTCGCGTCGCAGCCAGCGCCGGTTGGCGACCTCGGGCAGATCGTGCGCTTTGGGAATGCGCTTGGTCTTCCAGCGGCGCAGGATCAAAAATCCGAGCGTGCCAATACCGGCAAGCAAGACAACGGCCAGCAGGATCATCGGGGTCTGGTCGACCATGGCGGGGTTCTCCGTAGCAAGGGTTTCATCTTTCTGACCGAACCAACTCGACGCCAGCTCGAGAGTTCCCTTGCTTGGTTGCAACTACAACCAACCAGACTTCCGGAACCGGTAGAAAAGGATGCTGCAGAGAAGGACGATCGCAACCAGCACAGCGGGATAGCCGTATTCGGTCTTCAATTCCGGCATGTTCTCGAAATTCATGCCGTAGATGCCGGCGATGGCCGTCGGCACCGCGAGAATGGCGGCCCAGGCGGCCAGCTGCCTGGTGATGACGCCTTGGCGCTGCTGTTCCAGAAGGTTCGAGGCTTCAAAGACCGAGGTGATGACTTCGCGAAGGCCGCCCACCATGCCTTCGACCCTTCGGATATGATCGAGCACGTCACGGAAGAACGGCTTGGCGTCCCGATCGAGGCAGGGAAGGTCGAGATTGACGAGCTTGCCCGCCACTTCCGACATCGGGCCCAAAATACGACCGAACAGGATCAGCTGACGGCGCAGGCGGAAGAGACGGCGGATCTGCTCCCGCTCAAGAAAGTTCGCGAGCATCTTCTGCTCCATCTCCAGCACCTTGTCCTCGATCGTCTGCACCAGCGGTAGATAGCCGTCGGCGATAAAATCGATGATCCCGTGCAGGACGTAGTCAGGCCCCTTGGAGAGCAGCTGCGGCGAGGCTTCGAGCTGTGCCCGGATGGCGGCATGGTTGCGGGCCGAGCCGTGCCGGACGGTGATGATGTGGCGCCTTCCGACGAAGATCGCCGTCTCGCCATACTTGAATTTCTCGCCTTCCAGATGGGCGGTCTTTGCCACCACGAACAGCTGTTCGCCATAGGCTTCCACCTTGGGCACCTGATGGGCGTTGATGGCGTCTTCGACCGCAAGAGGGTGCAGCTCATAGGTTTCGGCCAGCGCATGCAGCTCGTCCGGTGACGGCTCGTGCAGGCCGATCCAGACGAAATCCTGACCGGACAGTCTCGGCGCCGGCCCATCGACAGGAACCGCCTCGGCACGTTTTCCGTTGCGGTACACATAGGAAGCGACAACTGTCATGGTATGCTCTGCGATGGAGTATGGTCTGCGATGCCGATAACGTACTAGGCCTTGGCCCGTTCCGGCGAATAACCCGCGTCACGGATCGCTTGCGCGGCCTTTGCCTCGTCGCCACCCACCATCACCGTATGCGTGACAAGATCGATCGACACGGGTGCATCCGGCAGCGCTTCGGCGAGAGCGTTTCGCAGGGTCTTTTCGCAGTGGCCGCAGGTCATGTCCGGCACGGTGAAGATCACGGTCATCTCAGGTCTCCTTCTTCAATCTGTATGCGCCGGTGACGCGAAACCGGCAAGGTCGTCGAGGATCGGGCAGTCGGGACGGTCGTTTCCACCGCAGCAATGGGCAAGGTGCTTCAATGTCTTGACCATGCCCTGCATCTCCGCGATGCGCCGCTCCAGATCGTCGATATGGGTGGTGGCGATGTCCTTGACGGCGGCGCTCTCGCGGCTGCGGTCCTGCCACAGTTTCAAGAGCGCCTGCGTTTCCTCCAGCGAAAAACCCAGCGAGCGGGCGCGCTTGATGAAGCGCAGCACATGCACCTGATCGCTGCCATAGGTCCGGTAATTGTTGCCGGTGCGGGCGGCCGGCGTAATCAGGCCGATCTCCTCGTAATAGCGGATCATCTTGGCCGAAACGCCGGATGCCTGTGCGGCCTCGCCGATATTCACGCTTTCTCTCCCAGTGCGACGGTTTTCAATCGCAGCGCATTGCCAAGCACGAACGTGCTCGACAGCGCCATGGCGGCAGCGCCCAGCATCGGCGAAAGCGTCAATCCGAGCAAGGGATAGAACAGACCGGCGGCGAGCGGGATCAGCGCCACGTTATAGCCGAACGCCCAGAACAGGTTCTGCCTGATATTGCGCATCGTTTCCCGGCTGATGGCAATCGCCGACACCACGCCGGTCAGATCGCCGCCGACCAGCACCACATCGGCGCTCTCGATCGCCACATCCGTACCGGTGCCGATGGCAATGCCGACATCCGCATGCGCCAGCGCCGGCGCATCGTTGATGCCGTCGCCGACAAAGGCGATCCGGCGTGCCCGGGGTGAAGTCGCCTGCGGCGAGGACACGGCGGCGGAACCGCTCCCCTTCCGCAGGTCATCCAGCGCCTTCACCTTGCCCTCGGGCAGAACCTCGGCAACGACCGTATCGATCCCCACCTGGGCTGCAATCGCTTGTGCGGTGCGACGGTTGTCGCCGGTCACCATGGCAACCTCGATGCCCATCGCCCGCAGCGTCTTGATGGCCTGAACGCTCGACGGCTTCAGCGGATCGGCAACGGCAATCACCGCCGCCAGACGACCGTCGATCGCCGTATAGAGCGGCGACTTGCCCTCGCCGGCCAACCGGGCGGCCGTCTGTTCCAGTGGCGTGACCGAAATGCCGAGCTTGTCCATGAACCTGTCGGCGCCGACCGAAACGTCTCGGCCATCGACGCGGGCACTGATGCCGTAGCCGGTGACGGAGCGGAAATCCTCGGTCTCGGCCAAGACCAGACCCTTCGCCTCCGCCGCCTTGACGATCGCATCCGCAATCGGGTGTTCGGAGCGACGCTCGACGGCTGCGGTGAGGCGCAGAACCTCGTCTTCCGAAAACCCGTCCACAACATCCAGATCCGTCAGTTGCGGCCGTCCCATCGTCATAGTGCCCGTCTTGTCGAACACGACGAGATCCACATCCGACAGCGCCTGCAGCGCATCGCCCTTGCGGAAGAGCACGCCGAGCTCTGCGGCCCTGCCCGCGCCGACGACGATCGAGACCGGGACGGCGAGACCCATGGCGCAGGGGCAGGCAATGATCAGCACCGCCACCGCCGCCACCAGCGCATGCGACAGCCGCGGCTCCGGTCCCACCAGGAACCAGACGACAAATGTAACGACCGCCAGAAGCATCACGGCCGGCACGAACCACGCAGTCACCTTGTCCACCAGCGTCTGGATCGGCAGTTTGGCGCCCTGCGCCTGTTCCACCAGCCGGATGATGCCGGCAAGCGCCGTATCGCGGCCGACCTTTTCGGCGCGGAAACGGAAGGAGCCGGTGCGGTTGACCGTTCCGGCGGTGACGGACGCGCCCGCCATCTTCTCGACCGGCAGCGGCTCACCTGTGATCATCGATTCATCAACATTCGATTGCCCGTCGATCACGGTGCCATCGACCGGCAGACGTTCGCCGGGACGGATCACGACGATATCGCCGACCACGACCTCGGACGAGGGAATATCGACGACCGCCCCGCTCCGTTCGACCCGCGCGGTTTTCGCCTGCAGACCGGCCAGTTTCTCGATTGCCTCGCCGGTGCGGCCTGTGGCACGCGCCTCCAGCAGGCGGCCGAACAGGATCAGGGTCACGATGACGGCGGCCGCTTCATAATAGACGAAGCGCGCGCTTTCCGGCAGCAGGCCAGGCGCGAAGGTGGCAAACACCGAATAGCCATAGGCGGCAAGAACGCCCACTGCGACCAGCGAATTCATCTCCGGATGGCCCCGCAACAGGGCCGGCAGACCAAGCTTCAGGAAGCGCAGACCCGGCCCGAAAATCACCACCGTTGCCAGCACGAAGTAGAGGTAGTGGAGGTTCTGCGTGTCGATGACTCCCATCAGCCAGTGATGGAACGGCGCGTAGACGTGGCCCGTCATCTCCAGCACGAACAGCGGCAACGTCAGCACTGCCGCAATGGCGAGATCACGCTTCAGGACACCCGCTTCACCGCCATGCATATGGGCATGGTCGTGAGCGGCGTTTTCATGCGTTGGATGCGGATGCTCGGCTTGGGAATGGGCGGCCCCGGTATGATCAGCATGGGTATGATCAGCCTGCGCGCTCGTCTCCGCAGGCTTCAACGCCGGGTGATGATCAGAGCCCGCGTCAAAACCCGCTTCCCGCAGCGCAAGATCCATCGCGCCGTCGGGGATCTCGTAGCCCATCTTGCGGACAGCCGCCTCCAGCGTCTCCGGATCAAACCCCGCGCCCGTTTCGACCGTGAGCTTCTTCGTTGCAAAGTTGACAGCGCTTTTCTCGACGCCCGCCACTTTTGCAGCCGCGGTTTCCACCCGGCGCACGCAGGAGGCACAGGTCATGCCCTCGACGGGCACGGTGATCGGTTCGGAGCGATGGATGGGGCGAATAATCTGGTTCATGGGTCGCGATCCTCTTCGCATCACCATGTAGGGCTTCCCATCATGGGAAGGTCAAGGGCCGGGCTGTTTTTTCACGAGGGTTGTTCTTCGCGTCTTCTACCTAGCCCCGCTGTGCCTCGCCGACATGCAGGGGCCAGTCGATCAGATAATCCTCGAAATCCTCGACATCGACCTCTTCTTCGCTGATCGTGCGGCCGCGGGCCGAGATGCCGGCCTGGTGGACCGTTTCCGGATCGCCTGAGATCAGCGGGTGCCACCAGCAGAGATCATGGCCGTCGCGCACCAGCCGGTAGCCGCAGGTCGGCGGCAGCCAGGGGATTTCGTCCACCTGGGCCGGCGTCAGCTGGATGCATTCCGGAACGGTCGCCTGGCGGTTGGGATAGTCCTTGCACTGGCAGCTCGTGCCGTCGAGAAGCCGGCAGGCAACCGAGGTGAAAGCCACCTCGCCCGTGTCGTAATCCTCGAGCTTGTTGAGACAGCAGAGCCCGCAGCCATCGCACAGGCTTTCCCACTCCTGCTGGGACAGATCTTCAAGCGTCTTGGTTTTCCAGAATGCGTCTTCCATCATCATATCTGTCGCGGATGGGGACCAATTTTCCCCTGCCGCCTTTACCCTGTTGCGGATTCTCTATCGCGCATAAACCTTTTGTCAGCTAATGCTGAATAACGGTGAGACGCTCATGCCTTTGATCCCTCCAGGGGGTCGGCGTCAAGCGTTTCTCATCGGGCGATGGGGGAAATGGGGCAGGAACTTCCAGTGCAGGACCATCCGAAATCACCGGTTAAGCAAGAGCGCTCCGGCTCCTCGCGCAAGAAGCGCCACATCCTCCTGCGGATCGACAGCTGGATCGATTCCACTGTCTGGAACCTCGGTTTCCGGGCCGGCGAAGTCTGGGAAGAGATCACCATCTTCTTCCGGCGGTTCCGCGTTACAGGCTTGAAAAAGCTTGGTTTCGAGCTTGCCGGCGAGGCTATGACGCTCGGCACGGTCGGTTGCGTTGCGCTTCTGGCGCTTGCCCAGCCAGCCTTTGAAGAAACCAAGGAAGACTGGCGCAACCGGGGCGATTTCGCCGTCACCTTTCTCGACCGCTACGGCAACGTCATCGGCCATCGCGGCATCATCCATGAAGGCTCGGTTCCGATCGAGCAACTGCCCGACCACCTGATCAAGGCGGTGCTGGCGACCGAGGACCGCCGCTTCTTCGATCACTACGGGATCGACTTCATCGGCCTCGGCCGCGCGCTTTCCGAAAACGCCAAGGCCGGCGGCGTCGTCCAGGGCGGATCGACTCTCACCCAGCAGCTGGCGAAGAACCTGTTCCTCACCAACGAACGGTCGATCGAGCGCAAGATCAAGGAAGCGTTTCTGGCCATGTGGCTGGAGGCGAACCTTTCGAAGAAAGAGATCCTGTCGCTCTATCTGGACCGCGCCTATATGGGCGGCGGCACGTTCGGGGCAGCCGCGGCAAGCCAGTTCTATTTCGGCAAGAACATCACCGAAGTCAGCCTTGCGGAAAGCGCGATGCTGGCCGGCCTGTTCAAGGCACCGGCGAAATATGCGCCGCATGTGAACCTGCCGGCTGCGCGCGCCCGCGCCAACGACGTTCTGTCCAACCTTGTACAGTCAGGCCTGATGTCGGAGGGCCAGGTGATCGCGGCACGCCGCACGCCGGCAACCGCGATCGACCGCGCCGAGGTCAAGTCGCCAGACTATTTCCTCGACTGGGCTTTCGACGAGGTGCAGCGGCTGGCCAAGGCCGGCAAGATCCGCGAGCATTCGATGGTGGTCAGGACCACGATCGACATGGGCCTGCAGCAGGCAGCCGATGCCGCGATGGAAACCAGCCTTCGCGAATACGGCGACAGCTTCAAGGTGAAGCAGGGCGCCATGGTGATGATCGAAAACGGCGGCGGCGTGCGCGCCATGGTCGGCGGCCGCGACTATGGCGAAAGCCAGTTCAACCGTGCCACCAAGGCGCTGAGACAACCGGGCTCGTCGTTCAAGCTCTATACCTACTCCGCCGCGATGGAGCACGGCTACAAGCCGGAATCGGTGATCTCCGACGCTCCGATCACCTGGCGGGGCTGGTCGCCGCAGAATTACGGTCGCTCCTACAAGGGCAAGGTCACCCTGATGAGCGCCATGCAGCAATCGCTCAACACGGTGCCTGTCCGGCTTGCCAAGGATGTGCTCGGCACCGACGTCATCGTCAACACCGCAAAGGCTTTTGGTGTCGAGACGCCGCTCAGAAGCGACAAGACGATCCCGCTCGGAACGTCCGAGGTAACGGTACTCGACCAGGCCACCGCCTATGCGGTGATGCCGGCCGGCGGCGTGCAATCGCATCGCCACGGGATCGAGCAGGTTCTGGGCTACGGCGGCAACATTCTCTACGATTTCGGCCGCGACGAGGCGCCGGCGAAGCGGGTTCTGTCCGAACAGGCGACCTCATCGATGAACCGCATCCTGACGACGATCCCCTATCAGGGCACGGCGCGACGCGCGGCACTCGATGGCGGCATCGTCACCGGCGGCAAGACCGGCACTTCGCAGAGCTATCGCGACGCCTGGTTTATCGGCTTTACCGGCAATTACACGACGGCGGTGTGGTTCGGAAACGACGACTTCACCTCGATGAACAACATGACCGGCGGCTCGCTTCCGGCGATGACCTTCAAGGTGCTGATGGACTACGCCCATCAGGGGATCGAGCTGAAACCAATTCCCGGCATCGAAAACCCACTGCCGAACGGCGACCACAAGAGCGACAAGAAGAGCCAGGAAATTGCGAAAGCGAAGGAAGGCGAGAATGCCCTGCCGCCGCTGCAGAGACCGCGCTCGCTTTCGGCCGAAGCCACCAGAACGCTCAAGCAGATCGGCAAGGCGCTGTCCGAGGCTCCACCGCTTACAGCGGGCGGCCCCAAGGTCGCCGATGCCGGCAAGCCAGCTGTCGACGGACAGGCAACCTCTGTTCAGGGTGACAAGGTCCAGGGCGCCGCTACCCAAAGCGACAAGGCGTCGGTGCCGGAAGCCGGTCCCGTGACGGGCTCGATATCGACCCGGCATCAGCCGAAACAGTCGACGGCAAAGGTGACGCCGATCAATCTGGAAGTGCGGCGCTAGGTGGGTTGGCCTCAGACAGCGCGCGGAGTGATCCGCTCGAGCTCATCTCCGAGTTCGCGGCGGCGGCGAAGAAGCTCGTAATCAGCCTGCAGGCCGAGAAAGACGCCTTCCGACATGCCGAAATAGCGTGCCAGACGGAGATCCGTATCGGCTGTGATCGCGCGCTTGCCAAGCACGATCTCGTTGATGCGCCGGGGTGGAACGCCGACGGCACAGGCAAGCCCGTTCTGGCTAAGCTGCATCGGCTTTAAGAAATCCTCCAGAAGAATCTCGCCGGGATGCGGGTTCGGCAGCCATTCAGCATCAGCCTTGGTAATTGACGATTTCGACATGCTCGGGCCTCCATCAGTTCAGACGAAATCTATTCACTATTTCCGTTCGATGGGGATCGTTACTTCCATCTCGACACTGCAGGCCGGGCCGGATCGATCGGCATAGATTTCAATATGCCGCGCGAGGCCCTTCCCCCTTCCCGCCAAACAATGCTAACCCTTCGCGAACGCTCCAAAAAGACACAAAGCCAATCCCGTGTTCCGTATTCCCTTCCTCATCGCCGTTGCACTTGCCATCGCATTCGGCGGCGGGATCTGGTCGACCCGGCTGGCGCTTGATGCGACGACCGGGTTCGGGGTGCTCCGGATCGGGCCTTGGGAGGCGTTTCCGCAGGCGCAGACGGCCGATGCAGACCCTTATGCCAAATCGCACCGGGCCAATGCCGGCAAGCTTCTCTATGCCAGCGCCGAAGGCCTGACCTTTACCGCGACGACCGACATGACAGGCGAGCGGCTTGTGGCAAGCTGCTCCTACAGGATCCGGGGTCACACGCCGCAGGCACGGTTCTGGACGCTGTTTGCGCAGGCGCCCGGGGCTGCTTCACCCTTGCTGTCGTCGGATTTGCCGCAGGCGCTCAATTCGCGCATCACGCTGCGCCAGCCGAATGGCGAGTTCGAAATCACCGCATCGCCGACGGCCAAGTCCGGCAACTGGCTGGCTCTCACACAAAGCGGGGACTTCAGGCTCGTCCTCACCCTGTTCGACACGCCGACCGCGGGCAGTTCCGGACTGATCGACCTTGCCATGCCGCTCATTGAAAAGATCGGATGCGGCCCATGATCCGGCGGTTTTTCACAGGTCTGGCGTTTGCTGTCGCGGCAGGACTGGTCGGGGCAGCACTGCTGCATTTGATCATCGTGCTCGCACTGCCGCATTTTTCGGAAAACGATGCCTATACGCGGGTGCTGAAGGAAGGCGAAACGCAACGGTTCTACCGACTGACCGAAACGGCGGACCGGGCCGGTCTTTCCAAGGACGATCCGTTCGTGGAGACCGCGGTCTGCGGTTTTGACGTATCGGAAGGCCCGGTCAGGCTGACGGCTGAAAATACCGGCCTGCCGTTCTGGTCGCTCGGGATCTATGACGGGGCGTCCAACGAGGTGTTCAGCATCAACGACCGAACGTCGCCGGGCGGCATGCTGGATGTGGTGATCGCGACGCCGACGCAGATGACGATGCTGCGCAAAAGCCTGCCCACCGGGATCAGCCAGTCGATCCTTGTCGAGAGCCAGTCGGGCGAAGGCTATGCAGTGCTGCGGGCGCTGACGCCGCAGGCGAGTTTTTCCGAGGCAGCCACGCAGTTTCTGAAGAACGCGGATTGTGGCGCGTTCCAGTGGCGCGGCAGAAGCCGCTTCTAGGTCCGTTTCGTACCGGCCTACTCGGCGCGGACGGCGTGGTTTTCGGCCTTGCGGTCCATCCGGTCGTCGAAACGCTCGTAGCGCACGCCGGTAAACAGCACCACTTCGCCGGGATCGGCTTCGCCGATGCGGATCTGCGGCTTGCGGCCATGCTGGTCACGCCATTTGTTCAGTATCACGATCTCTGCCATGCTCGTCTCCGTGACTTTACGAATTCGAGACGGATGAAGACGAAGATATCTCACCCTGCCCTTTCGGGGCTGACGCGACCTGCCTGATACGGCAGGAACATCCGCGTCCTTCTCGTCAGAGCGCCCAATCGCGGCGCAGCGACATTACCTTAGAAAAGCGACCTCACGGTCGTTATGCGAGCCTTCGGGCCATCTACCCAGTCTTACGGGCTTTCAGGGTGCCCCGACGCTTATAAAACCGGATGCTACGGCCCGGTTACAGACCAATACAGCCAGACGTGGATTAACAGTGAGTTAATTCTAATATGGCAGTTGATATCGACGTATGCTGGTATCAGGCTGATGAACGCCAAAACGGCATCGTTGTTCACCGCGTCATTCAAACTTCACAGTCTTCGAACGGCACGATTTTGTCGTTTTCGAGCGGTCATCGGTGCGCCAAAACGAGCCGCTTTCACTGACCGTTAACCCTCAAAGCGTTAGCATCTGGTAAACCAAGGCGAAACCGACGGGCGCGGCGCGAGAGACAGCTGCATCCGGCGGAATATGCTCCGGGGAGTTCCCCAGGCACAGGTAGATGAGATGCACCGGGGCGCGTGTTTACCCCGGCGGCATCACGCGTTTCGGACATGTATTGCGTAGATGAGAGTTGCCCGTGACCAACGAGTTTCGAGACCTTGAGAGGCCACAAGCCATGCGAAAAAAGGATGTGGTGTTGATGGCCACCGTCACGAGCTTCGAAAGCCTGTCGCGTCCTTCCCGCTCCGAACTGAGACAGTTCGCCGAGCTGTTCGCACCGCTGTTTGCCGCCTCTTCGGAAGAAGCCCGCCGCGATGCGGTGGCAGCCCTTTCGCAATCACCCGCCATTCCGCCGGCCGTCGCCTTTTTCATCGGAAGCCAGCCGATCGCGGTCGCCGCACCCTTCCTGATTGCCTCGCCCTGCCTTTCCAACGATGCGCTGATCACCATCGCCCGCAGCCAGGGCGTCAACCACGCCCGCGCGATCGCCAAGCGCGAAAGCCTGTCGCCGATCGTCATCGATGCGCTGGTCGGCATGCGCTATGATACGATCGCAAGGCCGATCACCGAACGGCGCGAGCTTCCCGCTGCCGCGATCGAGGCCATGTCGACCGTGGTCGAATCCCCGGCAGACACGCCGGTCGAGACCGCAAAGGCCGAAGACGACTTTCTGCTGCCCGAGGAAGCCCGGGCTGCGCGCGAAGAGGAGCTGCGCCGCCGCATCAAGCTTCTGGCCGGCCATATGGAACGCCAGAGCGACGACCGGCAGGGTCTGCGGCAGCTCAGCGAAACGCATGCCGCCCTTCTGGTCCGATTTGCCCGTGCCCGCGAGGCGACGCTGTTTGCCGGCGTTCTGGCAGACGCGCTGTCGGCCAGCCGCTGGCTCGCACAACGGATCATGCTCGATATCTCCGGCCAGCAGCTGGCGACGACGCTCAAGGGTCTGTTCATGGACGAAGCGGAAGCCGTCTTCGTCCTGGAAAGGTTCTACGGTCACCTCGCACACGAACAGCTTGACGGTGCAAGCCGGGCAACGGCCATGTGGCTGGTTCTCGATATCGACGAATGTGGACGAAGGCTCGAAGCCTGGCGCCGGGCCGACGGCTATACCTATGCGGAGCGACCGGTTGCGCAACCCGTCGAGGCCCCTGCCCCCCACGCGACCGAAGAGGCCGAGCGGCCATTCCGTACATCGGCCAGCATGAGACGCGCCGGCCGCGGCCGGTAAGGCCTATCGAGCATCGGCGCTGACGACCTCGATCAGGTCGCCGATCTCGTCAACCTCGATCTCGACCACCCAGAGATCCGGATCGAAGCGCTTTTCGCGATCGATCGTCTCGCGCACCGTATCGGGCTCTGCCCGCACCAGACGCCGTTCGAACTTGCGCCCGCCATCGTCCTCGTCGTCAAAGAAGTTTTGCGGTGCCGGCGCATAAAGCGTTTCGGTGCCATCGCGAAATCGTTGGCGGATGAAGATGGCACCAGCCTCCTCGGCACCCTTTTTCTCGACCGCTGCGTAGTCGCCCATGGCAAAGACGCGGCGGGTCAGGGCGGAGACAAATATGTGGGTTTTAAGGCGCATTACAGCGTCATAGCGGCTGAGGACGGCATCGTTAAGCGAAAATAATCAAAAGAAAGTGAGGGTAAAGGCTTGGCAACCCTTTCCTTTCGGCACCGCTGTCATATTTCCCACCCCACTACCGCATTTTTGCCAAAAAGGAGTGGGCCTTGAGCGTTCTTATCAGCATTCTGATCACCTTCCTCGTGATCGTCCTCGTACTTTATCTTGTCGCGCGCCTGCCGCTCGAAGCACGGATCAAGCAGATCATCCAGGTTATCGTACTGATCATCGGCATCATCGCGCTGCTGAAGTATCTGGCCGTGTTCTAACAACCGACCCGGCGCGCTTGCGGCTTCAGGCTTAGAGCGCGCCGATCGCCTTCAGTTTCTTCAAAACCGCTTCGCTTGGTTCACCGGTCTCCGGCAACCGGTAATGCTTTTCGAAACGGCGTATCGCCGCCTTCGTCTGTGCACCGGCAACCCCATCCACTTCGACATCCGAATAGGCAATGTTCTGCAGCCCACGCTGGATCTGCAGCACGAGCTTCGGCGCCGGGATATCCGCCGTCATGACGGCGTTCGACTTCGCGACCGCAGGCGACGGACGCAATCCGCCAGTCGGAATATCCGCGGGCGGGATGCGGATCTGGCCCGACCGCGAACCTCCGGTTTCGGACGAGCGGATCGCCGCCGCCACCGGGTCTTCACTCTTCAGACTGATATTTTCGGCCGGCCGGTTCGCAGGCACCGTCTTCGGCTGCGCCATCGGCTTTGGCTGCACGCGGGCCGTCTCGTCAGCCGCGGGTTTTGCAACGCCCGATGGCTGGGGTACGGGGACATGCACGGCAGCGCTCGAGGGCGAGCCGGTCGAGGGCTTGCGTTCCGCCTTCAGCGCCGCCAGCAGATCGCTGCCGGCCTCTCCGGATTGCGGCAGCCCCATGCGCTGCTGATACAGCACGATGGCCGACTGGGTGCGCGGACCGGTAACGCCGTCATCGGCCCCGTCATAGAGACCGCGCTTCGTCAGCTCACGCTGGATTTCGGCAACCAGCTCACGATCCTGGTCGGAACCGGGGACCGGCGGTGCTGCGGTGATGAGCGTCGTGATCGGATCGACAGCGGGAGCCGGCATGGGTGCCGGCATTGGAGCCGGTTGGACAGCGGTCTGCTCGGCAGGCTGTTCGACCGGTTCGATGACGGGCTTGGCATCGCCGGACCGTTCGATGCGGAACGTGGTGACGTCTTCTGCCGGCATGCGCTTGTAGGGCCGGTAGCCGGCGATGGCGTTCGGGTCTTTCGGATCGCGTGTGGCAAGGAAGGGCGACGGATGTCCGCCCGGCTGGTACCAGAGCGCATTGGCGGCGACGAAACTGAACAGAACGACAAAGCCTGCCGCGCCCAACACAGGACGCGGATGGCGTGTCAGGACGCCGCCCACGACGCCACCAACAATTCCCCCCGTCGCGGTCACCGCGCGAAGGGCAAGCGCCGGCCGTTTTGCCGGTTTGCGCCTCTCAGGCGATTTTCGCTTTCGCGGGGCCATCGGTAAAATCCTCTTCGTCCATCATGGTCGTAAGTATTTCGGGAGCGATGTGGGCTTGCTGCCTATTCGTGCCTGGCTTGTTGGATATCATGAGGCGCGGCGGAAATTCCACCCTCTCCTCACCGTCATCCACGGCTGCGCCTTCGATGCCGGACCCATCGGCTGGCAGGGCGATCGTGACGACGGTACCCTCGCCGAGACGGCTTTCGATCGTGAAGCGGCCGCCGTGCAGGGCGATCAGGCCCTTGACCAGCGACAGGCCGAGGCCCGTGCCTTCATACTGGCGGCTCAAATCGTTTTCGATTTGCGTAAACGGCTGGCCAATCGTCGCAAGCTTGTCTGCGGCAATGCCGATACCGGTATCGCTGACCGTGATCACCAGCTTGCCGGCCACAACGGTGGCATCGATCGAGACGACGCCGCCAGCCGGCGTGAACTTGATGGCGTTGCCGGCAAGGTTGATCAGGACCTGCTGCAGCGCGCGACGGTCGGCCACCACTTCGGCAAGGTTACGATTGGTGCGCGCTGTCAGCGTGACGCCCTTTTCGCGAGCCGAGTGATCGAGCATCGCACGGCAGGCTTCGACCGCTTCGCTGATATGGAAGGGTTCGGCGAGCAGCTCGTAACGGCCGGCCTCGATCTTCGACATGTCGAGCATGGTGGTGACGACCGACAGGAGGTGGCCGCCCGACTGGCGGATGAGGCCGACATATTCACGCTGGCGGTCATTGGCGAGCTTGCCGAAATATTCGCCGGCCAGAACATCGGAAAAGCCGAGGATCGCATTGAGCGGGGTGCGCAGCTCGTGGCTGACGGCGGCGAGGAAGCGCGACTTCGCCTCATGGGCCGACTGCGCCTCGATCGTGCGATTTTCGGCTTCGACCCGCAGGCGCTCTTCGGCACTGCGATCGAGCGCCTGGACGAAGATCTGGACCAGATCGCCTTCGCCGTCGCGGATCGCCGACATGTCGAACGACATATGCAGGAACTGCCGGCCGCCGACGGCGCTGAAGGGACGTTCGACACGGATGTCGACGATTGCGTTGCGGCCACCCTGGCGCAGCGTATCGACGGCCTGAAGAAGCGCCAGGCGATCGGAAACATGGACGATTTCGGCCAGCATTTCGCCAAGGCCGGCTTTCAGCTTGTCCGGGAATGCGGCGTGGTCGCGACCGCCAAGCTTGACCACCCGTCCCTGCGGATCGACGATGAGGGCGAGGCCGGGGCAGGCATGAAAGGCGATATCATCGACGGCTGGCGCGTTGGCGACCGGCCGGGCGACATTGCGGGGCCATGCAAAGGCAAGCGCTGCGAGAATCAGAAAGAGCGCCGAAACGACGGTTGCGCCAAGCGGCAGAGCCAGTGCCGGCTTCATAAAGACGGAGAGAAGAGCCGGCACGGCGACGAAGGCGACGCCACCGCAAAAGGCAAGCCGGCGCAGCGACGCGACGGCCGCGGCAGAGACGGTTTCGCCCTCGCCGATGCGTCGCAGCCAACGGGATGCAGCCCCGTCAACCAGCAGAACCGCCCTCTCGGCAATGTCACTCAATACGCGCACGCAAAACCTACTCAGTCTCATATTCGAGGCTTCACAATAGGGCTCGTGCGCTTAAGGAAACTATAAAGACAGGCTTCCGCAGCCCCGTCCAGGGCCCCGTTTTCCGGCTTTGGCACACATCCACGGCTTGTTTTCTGATTGTGGTTAACAGGGCGTAAGCGTCGGAATTGGTTTGATTTTTCCTGATACATTAACCATTGGGGCAGATCGGCGGACCGACAACCCTTGGCGCGTGGGCGGGCCGCCCCATTTATGCTTAATCCGGTTTGTTAAAATTGTCCGGAAGCATCCGTCCACCCCGCCGCCCGAGCAAGGAAAGGTCGCATTTTAATCGAATTTGCCGAAAACCCGAGCGAACCCGTCAAAGCGATGTTCGCTCCCCGCGGCTAGATTGACGTCAAGACCGGAACAGGCAAGCCAGACGACTGGAGCTTAGCCGGCACGCCCGAAAACGGGCAAAACAGGTGGACCAAGACGATGTGGTTTCTGATCAAGGGAAGTGTGTTCTTCGCAGCCGTGCTGGTGGTGCTGTCCTATTTCAGCGCCGAGCCGGCCTCCGATGACGCCAACATTTCGCCGCTCCAGGTGGCCGATGCGGTGTCTGCCGCAAGCGGCGCCTATCAGTATATCAGTGCGATCTGCAGCGAACGTCCCGAAGTCTGCGAAAAGGGCGCCGACACGCTTGCCGTGCTTGGTGTCCGCGCCAAGGAAGGTGCCCGTGTCGCCTACGAGCTTCTCGACAAGCAGTTCGGCGACGGCCAGCCGAAGCTTGCCATGAAGGCCGACCCAGAAGCCACCCCGATGCCATCAGGTTCGCTTTCCGACATCAGCATCGAGACCCCCCGCGGCGAGCAGGTTGCGACCGGCACGATCCCCCGCAACATTCCGGTGCCGCTCAAGCGCCCGACGCTCTGACCGCTTCTTCAACGAATTTCAAAGCTTGCACCGGGTCTCGTGCCACGGTTCCCGGTGCCGGACTGCCTTAACTCTCATCAGCCTGTTGCTGACGCCGTGAGGACCAACATCCTCACGGTGATTTTTTTGCTTTAATCGAGGCTGTGACCGCCTATATGAAGGCGCAAACGGGACCGCACGCCATGGCCAGCATCGAACAGATCATCGACGATTTCGCCTATCTCGAAGAGTGGGAGGATCGCTATCGCTATGTGATCGAACTCGGCAAGGCCATGCCCGACCTTTCCGACGACAAGAAGACTGCGGAAAACAAGGTACAGGGCTGCGCCAGCCAGGTCTGGGTCGTCAGCCACGGCAGCGATGACAGCGCCGACCCCGTGATGACGTTCGAGGGCGACAGCGATGCGCATATCGTGCGCGGGCTCGTCGCGATCGTGCTGTCGGTCTATTCCGGCAAACATGCGTCTGAAATCGCCTCCACGGATGCCATCGAGGTGTTCGACAAGATTGGCCTTGTGGAGCATCTTTCGGCACAGCGCGCGAATGGCCTGCGCTCGATGGTCAAGCGCATCCGTCAGGAAGCGGTGATCATGCAGGCCGCCTGATCAAGACACGGATTTCCGGTATTAACCCTGTCGCACGATAGTAGTCCCGCTCACCCGGACGTGAAGGACTGCCGATCCTCGTTGTTATACTGATGCTCTACTCGCTTGTTTAAAAGCAACCACAGGGCAGCAGGATGCAGGACAAGGCAAACCGTATCGCATACCTGGACGGATGGCGCGGCATCGCGATCCTGTTCGTGATCGCCGACCATTTCTCAGGCGGGCTTCTGCCCTTCGGTTCACTCGGCGTCGAACTCTTCTTCGTCTTGAGCGGACGGCTGATGGCCGATATCCTGCTCGTCCGCAAGACCGACATTCCGACCTTCTTCCAGCGTCGGTTCTCCCGCATCTATCCGGCGCTCCTGGTGTTTGCCACGGCGATGCTCGCCGTCTCCGTCGTCGGCGGGCTTGCTGGCGCGCCGCCGCATCTCCTGCTGGAGCCTTCCGCCTATCTCGCGGCGATCACCTTCACCACGAACTATTACGAGGCCTGGACCCACACGTCGTCGGTGCTGGGGCATGTCTGGTCGCTGTCGGTCGAGGAACACAGTTATGTTCTGCTCGCCCTTCTCGTCGTCGTCGTCATCCGCAATGCGAGGGCTGCGGCTTTCGTCAGCCTGGCAATTGCCATCGCCGCAATGGCAAACGGTGCGATCCGCACCAGTCTTGCCGAACCGGGCGCCATGAGCGTGTACTGGCTGAGCGATGTGCGGATGGCCTCGATCTTTGCGTCGGTGGCGCTGTTCGTGCTCATCGACAAGGTTCGCGTCCCGGCTGCGGCTCCCATTGTCGCCGCGATCCTGGGTCTGTCGCTGTGGATCCTGCCGGCGCCGGATATGGCCCGCTATACGGTCGGGACGCTGCTTCTCGCCTTTGCCATCAACACGATCGATTTGGCGCCAAAGGCAGCGCTCGGCGCCCTGTCGTTCCAGCCGCTCGCCATGATCGGCATCTGGTCCTATTCGCTCTATCTGTGGAAGCAGCCCTTCTACAAGGTGGCCGAGATCGCTCCCTGGTGGGCGACGCCTATCCTTGTCGCCGCGATGTTTGTGGCAACGCTTGTGAGCTTCTACGGGGTGGAGCAGCCGGCCCGGAAATACATCAACGGCCTCAACCTGTTTCGCAGGCGCCAGGCCATAGCTGCGGTCTGACGTTGTCAGAGGATCGGCCGGTAATCGTCTGCTCCCCAACTGTGGCTGCGGCGGCGGGGATCCGGCCGCGGCGGATCGTAGTGCCGGCCGAGAGCAAGAAGTGCGGTGCGCAGCATCAGCTTGGCGGAGCGTGCCGGCCATTGCCGCTCCCGTTCGACCAGTTCCAGCCCTTTCGAAAAGCAGCAGACGTCGACGGCGACGCCCGACAGTTCCGGTCCCATCGCCTCCACGGCCGCACCAAACCGGCGTCGTGCGTCGATGGCGCTGCCGGCCACATCCGCCTGCCCGCCGCGGCCGCCATCAGCACGGCTGGACAGGCGCGGCTCCCACGAGGCGGTGATCTTGGGCTGCAGCTGACCGCGGGTGAAATCGGCAAGCAGCCGCTCACCCGCCTCGACGGCGGCTGATGGCAGGAAGGCCGACCCGTCCCTGTCCTTCAGCCTTGCGACAGTGCCGAGCGGCGATTCGGCGAGATTGCGCCGCACCGTCTGGCTAATGCCCTCCACCACCAACCCGACCCGTTCGATCTCGCCATGCTGAGCGGCAAACCCCTCTTCCTCCCGCTCCGCCACGGCCCGGCGCAGATAGGACATGGCCTCAGCCGACGCCGAAAGCCGGCCATCCTGCTGGACAGCAAGGCCCAGCGACACGGCCTGGTGCACGAGGTCGCGACCATGCGCCGTCTCGACATCCGAGATCAGGCCGTCGTTTTTCAAAAGCTGGCGCAGCAAGCGCACAAGACGCAGACGCTCTTTGCTCTTTTCATCCTTCATCGACCCGTCTCCTCTTTCAGCTTCAGCCCTCATCCGCTTCACCGAAGACGGAGGTGACCATCCGTTCGACGGCGGAAACGAAATCGTCAAAGGCCGGGTTGTCGCGGCGGTCCTCGACCAGATGGCAGGCATGGGCGACGGTTGATCGCTCCCGGCCGAAGCTTGTGGCGATGTCATCGACCGAGATCGACAGCGCCACGTGGCAGACATACATGGCGATCTGGCGGGAATGGGCGGCAAGCCTTCGGCGGTCGCGCCGGACCATGACCCGGTCTCCGAAGAGGAACACCATTTCCGAGACGAGCTGAAACACGATCAGGCATGTGGGTTTCGGCTTTCGACCGATTCGAAGCGTTACCCCGGAAGGCGCGGATGCGCCGGCGGCCATCCGTGCGGTGGAACGGCCGGAAACGCTGAGGCTGGGCGAAACGGGTATTGCCCCGGCGGACGGTTCGGCAGGCATGACAGCTCCTCCACTTCTAGGAATTAATTCACATACGGTAGCGGAGGAAGAGACGGATGGAAATACGAAATGCACCCTAGAGGCCGCCATCCGAGCTAAGCATCAGGAATCTAATTATGATTTTTTTCCTATCTCTAGACAACAAAAAACCGGGCGTGCGCCCGGTTCTCTTGATTGGCAGTGTTACTGCTGCCGTCTGTTAAAGGCCGTCTGTTAAAGGCTGATCAAGCCTTGGCGCGCTTGCGGCGCTGGCCGAGGCCCATTTCCTTTGCAAGACGCGAGCGGGCTTCCGCATAGGCGGGAGCGACCATCGGATAGTCGGACGGCAGGCCCCACTTTTCGCGGTATTCTTCCGGCGTCATGTTGTAATGGGTCATGAGGTGTCGCTTCAGCGACTTGAACTTCATGCCGTCTTCCAGGCAGATCAGGTAATCGTCCTCGATGGACTTCTTGATCGGGACCGGCGGCTTCGGCTTTTCAACCACGGCCACGACGGGCGTCGGCGATGCCGTGCCACTCAGTGCCGTATGAACGTCGGCAATCAGTCCTGAAAGGTCGCCGACCGGAACGACGTGGTTGCTCACATAGGCAGCCACGATATCTGCTGTCAGTTCCACCAGCAGGTCCGGGCCTTTGCCCAATGCGATTTCTGTCATTTTCGTCTCCTGTTCGTAATTCGCGGACGGTTGCGAGAGCCGACCAACACCCGCATCCTGCAGAACCACGATGGCATCCCACTGCCCGCACACTGTCCGAAGACTGAAACCTACCCCTAAGTCTCGCGCGCGAAGCCGATCATAAATACCACCGGACATTGTTTACTTCGGACAATTCCCGCATAGGCACACAATTCTGAGACGTATTGTGCGTTTTACACGAGAAATAATCCGCAAGAGAACAATTTCAGGGTTCTACTGCACCTGAATTAGCATCCGGACCCCCAAAATCCAACTGCGAAATCTAGTAATGCCGATCGAATTCTGATGGTAAAGCCGGGGGAAGACCTGATAACTGATAGTGTATCGAAAAAAGACGCCTTTATGACGGGCTTATAGCTCGAATTGCGGCCTCTATATTGATTCTTCGTGCGCTTTCATCTCATCGTGGAGCGAATGTTCGCTCATCGGATAGCCGGCGCGGCGGGCAGCGACGGCCAGAAGATGCGCCGAAACCGGGGCCGTCAGGACGAAGAACAGAAAGCCTGCAATTGCGCGGGCAAGGACCGGCAGATCCTCGGCATAGACCCCGACAGCGAGCAGCAGCAGACCCGAACCGACCGTGCCGGCCTTCGAGGCTGCGTGCATGCGGGTATAGAGATCCGGCAGCCGGTTGATGCCGATTGCGGCAATCAGCGAAAAGCAGGCGCCGGCAAGGACGAGGACGGAGACGACAAGCGAAACGACGAGATCCATCAGCGTTTCCTCCTTTGCACGCGTGTCTTGCCGGATGTCGCTGGATCTTTCGCGGCATCGGTGACGCGCGGCATGATGAAGCGGGCAAAGGCGACGGTCGACAGGAAGCCGACGAGGCCGAGCGCGATGGCGATATCGATATAGAGGTTGAAGCCGGTTCGGATGGCAATCAGCGCGATAAAGCCGATGACGATGCCGACCAGCATGTCGAGCGCAAGCACACGGTCCGGCAGCGTCGGTCCCGCCACCACCCGCCGGATGGTCAACAGGAACGCGACCGACAGGACCGCCATGGCAAGCCAGGTGGAGACAGACAGGATCGTCGCGGCCATTGACGGATCGGACACGGTCATTCGAATGCCTCCAGGATCTTGCGCTCGAAGCCATCCGCGATTTCCCGCTTGGTCGCGTCGATATCGGAGGCGTCAAGCGCGTGCACGAAGAGGAACTTGCGGTCGGCCGAGACATCCACCGACAGCGTGCCCGGCGTGAGCGTGATGAGGTTGGCAAGAAGCGTGATCTCGAAATCGCGGCTGACCGTCAACGGAAAGGAGAAAATTCCGGGTTTGACGTCGAGCCTCGGTCTCGTGACGAGGACCGCCACCTTCCAGGCCGACATCGCCAGTTCCCTGATAAACAGGACGAGGAGCGAGAGCATCCGGCCTATCCGCATCTTACGGCTGGCGCGGTCGATCTCGCCACGCACGACCCAGAGCGCGAGCGCTGCGACGGCAAAGCCGAACACAAGGTTGAGGATGGTGGCGCTGCCCGTGATCGCCACCCAGATGACGGCAAAGACGCAAGCGCGGATGAATGACGTCATCTTATGCCTCCCGACGGCAGGGCGTCCGGAAAGACCGAACGGATATAGGCGGACGGGCCGGCAAGTCCCTCGGCGGCCGATTGCGTCAGCGACAGAAGATGTTCCGGAAACAGGCCGAACCCGGCGGCCAGCAGAACGAGGGCGCACAGCGGCAGCGACAGCCGCCAGTCGCCGCGAACTGCAGTCTGTCGCTCAAGGCCGGCCGCGGATTCAGGCCCCTGCCGCCAGTAGGCGAGAAGCACGATCCGGCCAAGCGTGAGGGTGACGAGAAAGGAAGAGACGAGAATGGCGGCGGCAAGCCACCATGCGTTGATGTCCATCGCGGCTTTCAGAAGCATGATCTTCGGCCACAGACCCGACAGCGGCGGCAGGCCGGCGACGGCGAGGAACACGAGAAGCGACACCGCCGTGAAACCCGGCGACGACCGGTAGAGCCCGCCGAGCGTATGCAGCGACCAGCGGTTTGCTTGGTTTTCGTCCCCGGAAAGCAGGCTTGCGCGGCGGGCCGCCTCGCCGACCACGAGATAGAGCGCCGTCATCGCCACCATCGAATGCAGCGCATAAAAGATGGCGCCGGAAATGGCGGCCGGAGACCCGATCGCCACGCCCGCCAGCATGTTGCCGATGCCGGCGATGACAAGGTAGCCGGCAAGTTTGCGGATATCGCTCTGCGCCAGCGCACCCAGGGCACCCGTTATCAGTGTCAGAATGGCGAGTGTGGCAATGGCGGGGCTCAGCACCTCTCGCTCCACCGGCAGAAGCATGACCGTGACGCGGATCAGCGCGTAGATGCCCACCTTGGTGAGGAGCGCGCCGAACAGCGCCGACACGACGATGCGCGGCGTGTGATAGGAGGCGGGCAGCCAGAAGTTGAGCGGAAAGGCTGCCGCCTTCATGGCAAAGGCAAAGGTAAACAGCGCCGTCAGCGTGACGAGCGGTGCCGTGCCCGAGAGGTCGCCGGCCTTCAGCGCAATATCGGCCATGTTGAGCGTGCCGAACAGCGAATAAAGATACCCGACCGAGATCAGGAACAGCGTCGTGGCGATCAGGTTCAGGACCGCGTATTTGAGCGCGCCATCGATCTGTTCGGGTCGTGATCCCAGGATCAGAAGGCCGAACGAGGAAATCAGCAGGACCTCGAACCAGACATAGAGGTTGAAGATATCACCGGTGAGGAAGGCACCCGAGACGCCCGCCATCAGCAGCATCAGGAAGGGATAGAAACCGTAGCGTCGTCCGGAGCCATCGATATCCCTGAGCGCGAAGATGCCGGCGGCGAGTGCCACGAGCGAGGCCGTCAGTGCCATCGTGGCACCGAACAGATCGGCCGTGAAGGCGATGCCGAACGGTGGCAGCCAGCGGCCCATGACCATCGTCACCGGGCCGTTTTCGATCACCCGCAAAAGCAGGCTTCCATTGACGAGGACGAGCAGAAGCAGCGCTGCAATGGCGATCCCGCCGTGGAGGCGGACGGACTTGCGCACCATCAGGAGAATTGCGCCGGCGCCGATCATCAGCACGACGGGCAGGATCACCAGCCAGTCGCCGAGCGGCGGCGGGGTGAGGACCAGGGCGGCTGCGAGATCAACGGGGGATGTTGCGGGGGATGCCATCAAACGTCCTCAATATCCCATCGGCGGCGATGGTTCGTCGCGGGGTTCCGCCAGTCGCATCTCGTCGGAATTGTCGCTGCCGAGATCCTGAAAAGCGCGGTAGGTGAGCACGAGGAGAAAAGCGAAGAACGAAAACGAAATCACGATAGCCGTCAGGATCAGCGCCTGCGGCAGCGGGTTGGCGGCGGTATGGGACAGCGTGTCTGCGCCCGCCGGAATGATCGCCGGGACCGAACGCGTCAGGCCGCCGGCGGTAAACAGCAGCAGGTTGACGCCATTGCCGAGCAGCACGACGCCAAGGAGAATACGGACGGTGAATTTCGACAGCATGAGATAGATCGCGGCCGAAAAGAAGAGGCCGATCAGGATCGCGAGCGGCGTTTCCATCAGCGTTTTCCTCCCGATTTGCGGCGCTTCTTCTTCGTTACCGGATCTGGCGCGCCCTCCCTTGCGGAGGCAGCCGCTTCGGCGCGCCGCGACGTCGTGCCGCGCAATGCCGGAGCGGGAAACTCAGGACCGGGTTCCTGTTCCAGCGCCAGCACGATCGAGGTGATGGCGCCGAGCACGACGAGGTAAACGCCGAGATCGAAGGATATGACCGTCGACAGCGGAATGTCCGTGCCGAACAGGCTCGGCGTGATCCACAGCCCGGTCATGAAGGGCACGCCGGCAAAGATCGACACGAGGCCCGACAGCATGGCGATCAGAAGGCCCGCCCCGGCGATTGCCATCGGATGAAAGCGCAAGGCCCGGCGCACCGCACCGGTGCCGAATGCAATCCCGTAGATCGCCAGACCCGACACAGCGATCAGACCTCCAATAAATCCGCCGCCCGGCTCGTTATGGCCGCGCAACAGAACAAAGACCGAAAAGAGCAGCGTCAGTGCAGTGACGACCGGGGCGACGGTGCGAAGAATGATGGTGTTCATGGCAGGGCCACCTGTTCGAAGCTTTCTGTCACCCGCCGCTCGTTCCTGTGGTTCAGCCTTGCCGTATTCCCGTGGCCCAGCCGTCCAGCACGACTGCGTTCCACCCTGCCAGCGCGACGTTGCTCCACACTCCCCTCATTCCTGTGCCTGTCACAGGAAGCCAGCGCACCCAAGTCCTTGGGTGCGGGAGAGGTGGTCGCGCGAGACGCGTCATTCACGGCGCGGACGCGCCGCGGCTGGGTTCCTGTGACAAGCACAGGAATGAGGGACGTTGGGGGAAGCGTCCGGGCTTTGATCATCGGTCTGGTCTCCCGGTCGATGGTTTGGCCTGCGGGGCTTTGGTGGTCGGGGCTTTGGCCGCTGTCTTTCCGTTGGGGATAGCTGTCGCCGTCCGTTTCGCGCCCCCTGCCCCAAGTTCCGTCTTCGTCCCGGCCCGGACCCGGACGAGCGCCAGAACCGCGAGCCCGGTGATCATGACGACGGCGATTTCGCCCAGCGTGTCGACGCCGCGGAAGTCGACGATGATGACGTTCACGACGTTGGCACCGTGGGCGATGACCTTGGAATAGGCGTTGAAGAAGTCCGTCAGCGCGTTGTCGAACGGCGTCTCCACGGATTTGAGCAGCAGCAGCGTAAAGCCGGTGCCGCAGGCGAGCGCGATCGTGCCGTCGAACAGGCGCTGGAGGAGCGGCCGGTGATCGGAAGGCGTCAGACGGAGGCGCGTCATGACCAGCGCCAGAATGACGACCGAGAGCGTTTCGACCATGAACTGGGTGAACGACAGATCCGGCGCGCCAAACAGGAGGAAGAGAACGGCGATGGCAAAGCCCTGGATGCCGAGCGCGACGATTGCCGTCAGCCGGTCGGCCGCGCGCAGCACCGCCGCAACACCGATCACGGCAATGCCGAGAAACACCCATTCGTGCAGGGCAACGGTCTGCGGGAACGCCGGCATGGCAGGGAATTCGTTGAACAGGAAGGGCGGCACCAGCAGGGTAAGCGCCAAAAGGATGAAGGTGGCGGTGACATAGATTTCCAGCCGGCCGGGCTGGAGAATGCGGGTCAAGACGACTGACAGGCGGATGAGGCCTTGAACCGCATGGTCGAAACCGCGATCGGGCCCGGGACCGAGCGCATCGAACAGTCTTCGCATCAACCCGCGTGCCGTCTCCAACTGCCACAGGACCAGACCCGCAAGAATCAGGGTGAGGACCGAGAGGAGAAGCGGCAGACCGAGATGCGGCACGGTGGAGATGTCGATGACCGTGTTTTCATGCAGCACGGCGCTTGCCATGGGTGTTGAAAAATACTGGTGCGCGGTGCCCGAGAAAACGCCCGCTAAAAGTCCGAGCAGCGCGAGAACGACGGGGCCGAGCCACAGGCCCCATGGCCCTTCATGGACGGGCCCAAGATCCGGGCGGTTTGGACCGAGAAAAGGTTTGAAACCGATCGCCAGCGCCAGCGCTCCCATCAGCGCGTTGCCGATGACGGCGAGGCAGAGAAAGAAGATCGCTCGCGGATTGCCGTCGACGAGCGCCAGATAGATCTCTTCCTTGGCGAGAAATCCGAAGAACAGCGGCAGGCCGGCCATGGAGAGGGCCGCAAGCGCTGCCGCTGCAAAGGTAACGGGCATCGCCTTGCGCAGGCCGCCCAGTTTCGAGATCTCGCGCGTGCCCGTCTCGTGGTCGATGGCGCCGGCCACCATGAACAGCGCGCCTTTGAACAGCGAATGGGCGATGAGATAAAGCACCGCGGCCTCGATCGCATGGTCGGAGCCGAACCCGGTCAGCATCACCATGAGGCCGAGCGAGGCCATCGTCGTATAGGCGAGCATCATCTTGAGGTCGGTCTGCCTCAACCCGAGAAGCGCGCCGGAGATCAGCGTGATGCCGCCGAAGAAGGGAAGCAGGATTTCCCAGGCGGGCGTATCGCCGAGAACCGGCTGCAGCCGCATCAGGAGATAGACGCCGGCCTTTACCATGGTTGCGGAATGCAGGTAGGCCGAGACGGGCGTCGGCGCCTGCATGGCGTTGGGCAGCCAGAAATGGAACGGAAACTGAGCCGACTTGGTAAAGCAGCCGGCGAGAACCAGAAGAAGAATGGCGAAATACTGGGGGCTGGCGCTGAGCGGTAGGCCCGAATGCAGAAGCAGCGACAGCTGGGTGATGCCGGTGACGTTCCAGAGGAGAACAAGGCCGGCAAGAAGCGCCAACCCGCCGCCGCCGGTGACGACCAGCGCCTGCAGCGCAGCCCTTCGTGCCTCTGCCCGGTCGTGATCGAAGCCGATCAGCAGGAAGGAGGCGATCGAGGTCAGTTCCCAATAGACGAACAGCATGAGAAAACTGTCGGAGACGACCAATCCCAGCATGGCACCCATAAAGAACAGGATGAAGGCGAGGAAGCGGCCCTGCTGTGGGTGGCCCTTCATGTAGGCGCCAGAATACAGCACGATCAGCGTGCCGATGCCGGTGATCAGCAGCGCGAAGGTGAGCGACAGGCCGTCGAGAAACCAGGAGAAGGACAGGTTGAAACTCGGCACCCAGACATAGCCGCCCGTGGCAGATTCTCCGGCGGCAATTTCCGGAAGGAAGCTCAGGAAATGAAGGCAGGCCAAGGCGGGTGCAAGTGCGAGAACAAGCGCTGCGCGATGGCCCATCAGGCGCGAGAGCATGGGGGCAAGAAGTGCTGCAAGAAACGGCAGCATGAGTGCCGCGAAGGTCAATGCCGGCGTGGTGGCGGCCATGGTCCCCTCCCGTTGAGTATCCTCGCAAATCCCTGCCGAGCGGCAGCGCCCCACGGTTTCTAAGGGAAACCCGTCTGTCCCTCAAGCATTGACGGGCAAGAAACACGGCACCGTGACCTTTATCGACAGGCTGAACGCACCTATCTAAGTCTTACAATGAAAGGATGGATCCGATGTCCGACGTGATCACCAACAAAGTTCAGAAGACAGATGCAGAATGGCGCGAAGAGCTGACGCCCGAGCAGTATCAGATCCTGCGCCAGGCGGGCACGGAGCGTCCCTTTACCGGGCCGTACTGGAACGCCAAGGATAAAGGCATCTACAGCTGCGCCGGTTGCGGCACGGATCTGTTCGTGTCGGATACCAAGTTCGACAGCGGCTGCGGCTGGCCGAGCTACTTTGAGGCTGTCAGCCCCGATGCGGTGACCGAACTGCGTGATACCACGCACGGCATGGTGCGCACCGAAGTCCGCTGCGCCACCTGCAACGGCCATCTCGGCCACGTCTTCCCAGACGGCCCGCCACCGACCGGCCTGCGCTACTGCATCAACGGCCACTCGATGAATTTCCGCCCGGCAGATTAGTCAGCGGGACGGATGTCACCAAAGTACCGACTTGAAATTGACAGCGGCCCCATCCGGGCCGCTGTTTTCGTTTGGCTTACCCCGGCAACTCGACCGTAAACGCAAATTGCGCGGTTTGCCCGGCGGGCAGCGTGACGGTGTAGGGACGCGATTCGAGATCGGCACTGGTCCCGTTCTGGGCAGCCGTTCCGTGCCAGGGCTCGATGCAGAGGAAAGGGCCGTTGAGCTTTTGCCAGAGCGCGAGGTTTGGCAGGTTGTCGAAGGAAAACTTCAGCTCCGGGCCGCCTTCCGCCGCATAGGTCAGGCCCGTTCCGGCACCTTCTGCGAAAATCATCGCGTCTTCATCGAACATGTCGTGCGACAGCGTCAGCTTGCCGGACGTGAACGGCGAGGCAAGTGGCGTGGGGTCGATCAGCCCGCCGGACAGGCGCGTCATCGCCGGTTCGCCACCGTTGTCGAGCACGATCGTATGGGCCTGGCCTTCTCCACCCGGCAGCGGCCAGAGGAAGGCGGTGTGGAAACCGAGGCCGAAGGGCATGGGCCGGTCGCTGCGGTTTTCCACCTCCGCCGAAATCGTGAGTTTCGAACCGTCGACCGAATGGGTGACGGCGAGGCGGAAATCGAACGGGTAGACGCTGCGGGTGGTATCGGATGATGCAAGCTCGAAGCGGCAGCTGGTCTCCTCGGACGCGGCGAGCGTGAAGGTCGAGCGGCGGGCAAAACCGTGCTGCGCCATCGGATAGGGTTTGCCTTCGATCATCACGGTATCGGAGGGCGCCTTGCCGACGATCGGGAAGAGGATCGGCGAGCGGCCGGCCCAGAAGGCGGCGTCGCCGTTCCAGAGAAAGTTGCGCCCATCCGCCGTCTTCAGCGACTGCATTTCCGCACCGAGGGGGGAGATTTCAACGGAGATACGATCGTTGGCGATACGGGTCATAGTATCATCTGATGCAGCGGACATGCGGCTCTCCTGGCAAATTTCAGGCTTGAGGCGCAGGATTGCCTACCCTGCGCGTCGGTTAGATGACGATCAGACGGTTTCCGGGGGAATCGCATATTGATCGTCGCTGACCGCCTCCATCCAGTCGGCGGTCTTGCCGTCGAGCGCTTCCCCGATGGCAATATGGGTCATGGCCGTCTGCGACGATGCGCCGTGCCAGTGCTTTTCGCCCGGCGAAAACCAGACGACATCACCGGCGCGGATTACCCGGACCGGACCGCCCCAGGTCTGGGTGAGGCCGGAACCCGAGGTAACAACCAGCGTCTGGCCGAGCGGATGGGTGTGCCAGTTGGTGCGGGCGCCGGGTTCGAACGTGACCGATGCTGCAACGACACGGGCCGGTGCCGGTGCGGAATTCAGTGGATCGAGGCGGACTGTGCCGGTGAAATACTCTGCCGGCTGCTTCTTGGAGGCCTGCGAGCCAACACGCTTGATATCCATGGAAAGATCCTTCGTCGTCATGCGATTGATGCGAATGCGATGTCAGCCAGCATATAGGCCGTTCGGACGGAAGTGCCACGAGAAAGCGAAGGACGTCAGCCCGCGACCCTGAGCTCCATGCAGGCAAGATCGAGCCAGCGGCCGAATTTGATGCCGACTTCGGAAAACGTGCCGGTCAGGCGGAAACCGAGCCTTTCATGCAGACGGATGGAGGCGGCGTTGCCCGCTTCGACGCAGGCGATCATCACATGAATGCCGTTCGACGCGGCGCGGGTGATCAGCTCGCGCATCAGCAGACGGCCGATGCCCTCGCCGCGGGCCTCGCGGTGCACATAGACGGAATGTTCCACCGTGTGCCTGAAGCCCTCGAAGGCGCGCCAGTCGCCGTAGGATGCGTAGCCTTTGACGACCCCGTCCTCGTCAGCGACCAGAACCGGAAATCCCCTCGCCCGGCGTGCGGCAAACCAGTCGCGACGGTTGGCGAGATCGACCAGCGTCTCGTTCCAGATCGCGGTCGTATTGGCGACGGCGTCGTTATAGATCTCGAGGATCGCCGGCAGGTCGGCTTCGGTGGCATCGCGGATCAAAGGGGGCACTGGCTATCGTCCATTATAGTGATTGCCCGTCCACTTTATCAGACGGCCGCAGCGTGTAAAGCGGGCTGGCGTCTTGGGCACACGATCGGTCAGGCACTGGCCGACAGGCTGAAGCAGGTCATGACTGCACTATAGTGGACGGCGGCGGCCGCGACGACAAAGGAATGCCAGATGGCATTCTGGAAGCGCAGTCTTTCCCACACGTGGAAGATGACGCCGAGCGAATAGATCAGGCCGCCGATAACAATCAGCAATGCGGAGATCGGCGGCAGGTAGGCCGAGACAGGTTCCGCAACCATCAACCCGCTCCAGCCCATGGCAAGATAGAGAAGGATGGTCAGCCGGTCGAACCGGCCGGGGAAAAAGCATTTGATCAGGATACCGAAAATCGCTGTCGCCCAGATCGCGATCAGCATCCCGAAGATCCAAGGGTCAGAGGCGCCGCGCTGGAGGAATGGCGTATAGGTGGCGGCGATCAGGATGAAGATCGCCGAATGGTCGAACCGCCGCAGCAGCCACTTGGTCGGCGAGTGCGGCCATATGTTGTAGGTAAACGAGATCGACAGGCAAAGGATCAGCCCGATCCCGTAGATCCAGGCGGCAACGATCTCGCCATGGCTCGACCACATGGTGGCGTAAAAGATCAGGGCCGTGGCACCGATCAGGGCGAAGACCAGTCCGATGCCATGGACAATCCCATCCGCGACGATCTCGTGAAAATCGTAGTTTCTGCCAAATTTGAAGAGATCGCTCATTACCCACCTTCCATACCGGTCCCAAGAATGGGGCCGAGCGGAAAGCTTGGCAAGACTGCGCGATTCACAATAAATTTCCGATGGTTTCAACTCTTGGTCATGAGCCTAAAACTGTGGCCGCACGAGCCGGTTCCGGATGGTGCGGGAACGGCGGCAATGAAGCCTGGACGGCTAGAGGCGGCCGCCCCAGCGTCAATAAATCGAGAACAATCTATCGCCGAACTGCTCACTATCGTGAACGATCGATGGCGCGCATAACTGTGGAAAGATTGCGCATGGCGCGTCGTCATTTCGATCCCGTTGAAAGCTGGAGGACAGATCATGACAGAACAGCAGCAGCCGTTTGCACTCAGCCGCCCGCTGCATGTCGGGCGGGCGCATCTGGTGGTCAACGATCTTGCTCGCGTCTCCGGTTTCTACCAGACAATCATCGGGCTTTCGGTGCTTGAAAAGACGCCGAGCGGTGAGGTTCTGGGCGTCGCCGGCGTGCCGCTTCTGACGCTGACGACGGGCGGCAACGTGGCCCGCGCGCCGCGCAATGCGGCCGGCCTCTTCCACACGGCCTTTCTGGTGCCGGGCCGCCTTGAGCTTGCCCAATGGCTGGCCCATGCAGCGCATAACAATATCCAGCTCGAAGGCGCATCGGATCATCTGGTGAGCGAGGCGCTCTATCTTTCCGATCCCGAAGGCAACGGCATCGAGATCTACCGCGACCGCACGCCCACGGAATGGACCTACCATCAGGACGGCACCGTGGCGATGGCGACCGACCGGCTGAACCTTCAGGAGCTTTATAACAGCGCGCCCCAGGCGGCATTTGCCGGAATGGCTGAGGGAACAGCGCTCGGTCATATCCATCTTCAGGTCGGCGACATTCCGCAGGCGGACGCCTTTTACCGCGACGTGCTGGGCCTGAAGATCATGGCGCGGTATCCCGGTGCGAGCTTTTTCGCGACCGGCGACTACCATCACCATATCGCTGCCAACGTTTGGAACAGCCGCGGCGCGACGACCCGGCTTGAAAACATGACCGGGCTTTCCGATTACACCGTGAAGTTCAACGATCAGTCGGCCCTGGCGAATGCTCTTTCCGCACTGGAAAAGCACGAAATCGCGACAACCAAAACCGCCGAGGGCTGGGCTCTCAGAGACCCGTGGGGCATCGGCCTGACGCTTGCTGCGTAACGCGCGCTGAATTCCTGATCGTTGCGATCGTAAACCTGAGCAGTATTCCGGAACCGGAACACTGTTTTTGCGTTGATCGCGACAACGAGGACATCAGACAATTCATGGCCATGACGAGCACGCGCGCAGCCAATCCTAAAAAACGGCTGATCGACTTTGCCGCCAACCGGTCTGCGCATCGCAAGGATGCCGTCATTTCCGGCCTGGAGAGCGAAGACGCCGATGAGAGCCTCGTGCTGGGGCGCGAGGCGCTGGAAGTCGCCAAGGCCTGGGCCGTGATCGGCATCTTTGCGATCGTTTTCTTCGCCATCGTCCACATGATGTCGCTGGTGCTTATCCCTGTCACGCTTGCCGTCGTCGTCGGACTGATTCTCGGTCTGGTCGCGGATAAGCTTGGCCGCCTGGGCGTACCCAAATTCGGCATTGCGATCATCCTCTCCAGCGCTGTGTTCGCCGCGGTCTTTCTGGTCGTCAACGCGCTGGCCGAACCGTTTGCGATGATGATCCAGGAAGGTCCGAGCTTTCTGCAACGCATGATCGACCGGATGATGCCATTTCTGCAGCGCCAGGAATGGCTGAACATCTCGCCGGCCACGTTCGAAACCGGGCCGATGTCGATGCAGGCGCTGTTGGAGAATTCCGGCAACATCCTCAGCGTCGTTACCGCCAATCTGACGCCGGCCGTCGTGCAGGGCATGATCTTCTTTGCGGCGCTGCTTCTGTTTCTCTACGGCAGGCTTAGACTTCGCCGTACCCTCATCCTCGCCTTCCCGCGGCGTCACCAGAGGCTGATTGCGATCCGTGTGCTGAACGCAATCGATCAGGTTCTCGGCTATTATTTTGCGACTGCGAGCGTGCTCTATCTCGGTCTCGGCGTCGTGATGATCGCAATCGCCTATTTCGGCGGCCTCAGCATGCCGCTTCTCTGGGGTCTGTTCGCATTCCTGTCGAGCTTCATCCCGTTTCTCGGGATCACGATCATGACCCTCGCGGTTGCAGCAGGTGGCATCATCACGCATGACACCCTTCTCCTTGGACTGCTGCCCGCGATCGTGTTCTTCTCGGTGCACTTGCTGATGGAAAACCTGATCTTCCCCGCGATCATGGGCCGGCAGTGGGAGATCAATCCCTTTGTCGTGTTCGTCGCCATCCTGTTCTGGACATGGATGTGGGGTGCCGTCGGCGCCATGCTGGCGCTGCCCCTGTCGCTGATCATGATGACCGTACTGTCGGAACTGTTTCCAGAAAAGAAGACCGTTCCGCATCTGCCGGGCTAAAGCCCGGCGATGTCAGCGACCCGTCAGTCGTAAAGGTAGTACTTGTCCCATTCCTCGCGCGGGATCTTGGACCCGACCTTGTAGTCGAAGGCGATGACGCTGAGCCCTTCAGCGTTGGTCTCGCACTTGAATTTCAGCTTGAACCAGTCACCGCCGCTGCGGAACGCTGCGCCGGTTGCCTTGAGGCCGTTGTCGTTCCCGACCGGGTCTGAAAACGTGTAGGCGATCACCTTGTCGGGGCGGAAATCGCCTTCCTTGCGCAGGCGATCCATCGCCTCGAGATCGCAGCGCTGTTCGACTCTTTCTTCCGGTGCAAGGGCGTTCAGCTGGCGAACAATGCGGCCGTCGAGCGCGTGGGCAGGCAGGGTGGAGGCGGCGCAAATCAGGAGAGCGCCTGTCATGGATGCCCGGGCGGGCAGCAGTATCGTCATGGAATCCTATCCAAAGTGACTCGGACGGGGCGGAAACTAGAAGACGGATTCGTCGTTGACCACCTACCAGAGCGGGAATTATCTTGGCGCGTATTCTTTAGGTGGTCGGGACCGGAATCGGCATCATGCAAAGCGGACTGAACAGATGACAGCCGAACTGGCGATGGTATTCCTGATGAGTGGCATTGGGCTATCATCGGTCGTCGCCTTCATATTCTGGCAGCAGCACCGTGACCTCGCACCTCTCGCCAAGTCCCGCGAGCCTGAGAAGAAGTAGGCTCACGCGGCTTGCCCGCTTGCCTCATGGTCCGGCCGCCCCTATCTCTGGCACTCCTTTCATGACTTCGGAGTGCTTCCTTGGCCCCCTCCCCGAAAATGCCGTTCGAAAATCTGCCCACGCCTCCGGTCGCGGCCAAGAAGCCGGTGACGGATACCCGTCACGGCATCACCCGCACCGACGACTATGCCTGGTTCCGGGCCGACAACTGGCAGCAGATGTTCAAGGATCCGTCGATCCTCGACCCCGAGATCCGCACCCATCTGGAGGGCGAGAACGCCTATATGGAAGCGGCGATGGGCGACACGGCTGCATTGCAGAAGACGCTGTTTGCCGAAATGCGCGGTCGCATCAAGGAAGACGATTCCTCCGTGCCGATGAAGGACGGACCGTTTGCCTACGGATCGCTGTTTGTGACCGGCGGCGAGCAGCCAAAGTATTTCCGCACCCCGCGCGACGGCGGCGATCAGACGATCCTGCTTGACGGCGACAAGGAAGCGACGGGTAAGGACTATTTCCGTCTGGCCGGTATCGACCATGCGACGGATCATTCCAAGGGCATCTGGGGTTACGACGACAAGGGTTCGGAATATTTCACCCTGCGGGTGCGCGATCTTTCGACCGGCGAGGACATGTCAGACCTCCTGGAAAACACCGCCGGTGGCGGCGTCTGGGCGCCTGATGGCAAGAGCTTCTTCTATACGCTGCAGGACGAGAACCATCGTCCCTCCAAGGTCTTCCACCACATTCTCGGCACGCCGCAGACGGACGACCGGCTGGTGTTTGAGGAAAAGGATCCGGGCTTTTTCATGGGCGTCGGCGGATCGCTGCTGGACGACGTGATCTATCTCGATATCCATGATCACGAGACCTCGGAATACCGCCTCATCCCGACCTCGGACCTGACCGCCGAGCCGAAGCTGGTGGCGGCGCGCGAAGAGGGCATCGAGTATTCGATGACCGAAGGCGGCGATGTCTTCTACATCCTGACCAATGACGGCGATGCCAAGGACTTCAAGATCGTCGAGGCGCCGTTTGCGGCACCGGGGAAGGAAAACTGGAAAGAGATCGTACCGCACGAGCCCGGCCGGCTGATCATTTCGCACATGGCCTATGAGCAGCACCTGATCTGGCTGCAGCGCAACCAGGGTCTGCCGGAGATCATCATCCGCGACCGCCGGACCGGCGAGGAGCATTCGATCGCGTTTGCCGAAGAAGCCTATTCGCTGGGGCTATCGGGCGCTGCCGAATATGACAGCACGGTCATACGCTTTTCCTATTCGTCGATGACGACGCCGACCCAGCTCTACGACTACGATATGGTGAGCCGGACGCGCACGCTTTTGAAGACGCAGGAAATCCCCTCCGGCCACAATGCCGCAGATTACGTGACCCGCCGCGTGATGGCGCCGTCCCATGACGGCGAGCTGGTGCCGGTGTCGCTGCTTTACCGCAAGGACACGCCGCTCGACGGCACCGCGCCTTGCCTGCTCTACGGCTACGGCGCCTATGGGATGACCATCCCGGCATCGTTTTCCACCAACAACCTGTCTCTCGCAGATCGCGGCTTCATCTATGCCATCGCCCATATCCGCGGCGGCAAGGACAAGGGTTTTGCCTGGTACGAAGACGGCAAGATGGAAGCCAAGGAAAACACGTTCAAGGATTTCATCGCCGCTGCCGACCACCTCGTGGCCGAGGGCTTCACGTCCTATGAGAACATCATTGCCGAAGGCGGCTCGGCCGGCGGTATGCTGATGGGCGCGATCGCCAACATGGCGCCGGAAAAGTTCGCGGGCATTATCGCGGCCGTTCCGTTCGTCGATGTGCTCAACACCATGCTCGACGATACGCTGCCGCTGACGCCGCCGGAATGGCCGGAATGGGGCAACCCGATCGAGAGCCTGGAAGAGTACCAGTGGATCGCCGCCTACTCGCCTTATGACAACGTGGGTGCAAAACCCTATCCGCCGATCCTTGCGATTTCCGGCCTCACCGATCCACGCGTGACCTACTGGGAACCGACCAAGTGGGTGGCGAAGCTTCGCGAATTCTCGACCGGCTCGGCACCGATCCTGCTCAAGACCAACATGGCTGCCGGCCATGGCGGAAAGTCGGGGCGTTTCCAGCGTCTGGAAGAGATCGCCTTCGAATATGCATTCGCGATCAAGGTGGCCGGGAAAGCCTGACCGGGCGGATCGCCACAGAATCGATCATCTCCAATGAAAATCGCCGCAGTGCCTCGATCGGGCGCTGCGGCTTTTTTTGTGTGAAAACAGTTTTGGATATGCGGAAACGCGCATATGCCTTGGCGGCGTTCGATTTTCCCGTCAGATCGCTGATTTTTCGACAGAAATGGCGGCGGCGCGAATACGTCCCATGCGCGCTGTCAAGCCCCAAAACCGGCCGGATATCTCCCGCCGCAAGCTTCGCGCAAGCTTCAGGCGTTAACTCTTGCTTAACCCAAGCGAGATCGAGGCGGTGCCATGAAGATCGATAGTGGCCTCAGCGGCTACAACTACCCCCAGCGGGCGGTCGACATCGATCGCAAGCAGGACGAAACCCAGCAGCGCGACACACCTGCGTCTACCCGTTCCAGCGGTTCGCTGACCGGCAGCAGCACACTGTTTGCAAGCTCGCTGGTGAGCGCCCTGTGGGCCCTCGATGCCGGCGACGACAGCGCTTCGACCTTTGCCACCAGCGGCGCGACCGCTCCCGTGCAGCAGGCCTGGGTTCAGGACATCTACCAGGAATTCTCCTGATCAACGTCTGATCGATCATGGCCCGTCACCGCGTGACAATCCCCGTTCAGGGTTAACATTCCCTGAAGGCGCCCTTCAAGCCAACACGCTGATCCTTGTACCTGTGGTGAATGCGTCCTATCTCAACCTCCAGACATTAGAGGTTTGAGCCTGCCATGCTATCGATCGGCGATCTTTCCAAACGAACCGGCGTCAAGGTGCCAACCATCCGCTATTACGAGCAGATGGGCCTGCTTGCCGCCGCCACGCGATCTGAAGGGAACCAGCGGCGCTACGAGCGCAGCGATCTGGACCGGCTGGCCTTCATCCGCCACGCCCGCGATCTCGGCCTCGACATATCCGCGATCCGTGAGCTGATCGCGCTCGGTTCGCATCCGCAACAGCCCTGCGGCGATATCGACCGGATCGCAGCGGAGCATCTTTCCGGCGTGCGCGAAAAGATCGCCAAGCTGAAGAAGCTCGAAGAGGAACTCGAGCGCATCGTTTCCCATTGTGACGGCAACCATGCGATCAAGGACTGTTACGTGATCCGGTCACTCTCGGATCACGGGCTCTGCGAGGGGGAGCATTGAGGGGTTAGAGGCGGTTGCGCAGTATGTCATCGCTCACCAGACGGCCACTGAAGAAGAGACCTAGGATGATCACCTCGGAAGAGCGGACGACAAAGGCTATGCTGACACTGCGCCGATAGCCGATGATACGGATGCCCGGGACCTCGCTCTCGCGCACTGTTCCTCGCTCCGAAAAATCAGCGAGACCATTGAGAAAAGCACGCAGTTTCGTCACATAGGTCCAGGCGACGGTCGGGCCGGCACGGTCAGCGACGTAATCGTAGAACTCTGCAACTTCACGCTCGGCTTCCGGATGCAAGATGATCGCATACCGGTTCCCCATGGACCTTATCGGCCTTCGTCGGCAGATTTCGCTTCGGCGGCAAGGCGGGCGCGGTGCCTGTCTTCCAGACGCGAGAAAGCATCGTCAATCGAAACGCCCTCTGCCCTGCCCTCGATCAGCTCGTCATACCGGCCCGGAATTTCATTCCGGAGCCATTTCTCCAAGGGCTGCTCGTTGCTTTCAAGCATTTGGAGGCCTGCATCGATGACCTCATCGGCATTCTCGTAGCGGCCGGACTCGATCTGTTTTCTGATGAAACGCTCTGCGTCCTTGCTCAACGCGATGTTCTTCATCACGGCCCTCGCTTTCAAGACAGCACTGACTGTAGCACTCCTCACGCCACCGAGACAGTCATCAACACCCGCTTGACAAGCATTTTATTCCGGCGCAAAAAGTTGTCATGATGATTACGTGCACCACCACCGCCGCAACGTATTTTTGGGCCTACCTGTAAAGGGCGGCTCGACAGTTCATTATGTCAACAAGCCGCCGTCAGGCGGCTTGGTTGTTTCTAAGGGCACCTGACGGCACGACGAGACCGAAAAGGAATGCCAGAATGCCCCCGATTTCGATCGAAGACAGCGAGATCTCACTGCCGCGCCCGGCCGTGGTGACGATCCGCGCCGCAAAACGCCATGATCTGCCGCAGTTGAAAGAGATGATCGCAGCCCTTGCCGCGCATCACAACGATCTGGCCGACATCACCCCCGAAATGCTGGAACGCGACCTTTTCGGCGACCTGCCCT
Organism: Neorhizobium sp. AL 9.2.2; assembly: GCF_013317225.1. Classification (NCBI taxonomy): domain Bacteria; kingdom Pseudomonadati; phylum Pseudomonadota; class Alphaproteobacteria; order Hyphomicrobiales; family Rhizobiaceae; genus Neorhizobium; species Neorhizobium sp. AL 9.2.2. The sequence continues at coordinate 950,480 of NZ_JAALXU010000001.1, read as the reverse complement.
GGATCACCGCGCTGGTTGCGGATGCGGGCGACGCCCTGATCGGCTACGCCATTCTGGTGCCGCTCTACCGCGCCCAGGAGGGGAGCCGCGGCATGGACCTGCACCACCTGTTCGTGCGCGACGGTCACCGTGGCCACGGCATCGGCCAGCATCTCGTCTCGCGCGCCCGCGACATGGCCCGCAATGCAGGCTGCGGCTATCTCTCGGTCAGCGCCGCCACCGGCAACTTCGCCGCCCACAAGTTCTACGAACAGATGGATTTCAAGCCGCGGCCAGTGACGGGCATGCGGTATATGCAGACGTTGGTGTGAGGCTGGGACACGGCAATACCGTCCGAATGAGCGGGACAGACCATACTGTCAGTGCAGCGCAACCACGTTATTCCGACGCGGGATCGATCGCGCTGACCACACGAGCTACGATGTCATCCATCGTCGCCTCGTCCAATGTCTCGATGTATTTCGCGGTCTTGGCCAGTATTCTGGCCGGTATATCGAAGCTGCGAACCTGATTACAGACTGCGATCCCCGTCGTGTCGTGGCCGGTGACAGCGACGGCCAGACCGACGTCCCGGGTCAAGGCGCCACCGGTGGTGATCGGCACCGTCATGCTGACTCCCAATGCGTTGATCGCCCGCGGGGTGATCACGACGAACCGATGCCTGTTCTTCATCTCCCGGCCCGCGACAGGGTTGGGATCGATCCAGAAAACATCGCCGCGATTGGGGACGTTGCTGCGGACCATCATGAAATTTCGTGCCCGACGGGGTCTCCCTCCATCACCCAGGCCATGTCCGCATTCAGGCTGGAGACGACCTCGCCGCCTTCGAGCAACTCGCTAAGCTTATAGCGCCGCTGGGTCTTTCTGATCGGCTTTACGACGAGTTCACCGTCGTGCATTTCCAGCGACAGCTGATCGCCGACCTGCAATTCCATCATCTTCAGAACTGCAGGAGGAATTGTCACGACAGCTGCCCCGCCCTGTCGCCTGATCTTGGTAATAACGGTCATCGCTCACCTCGTTTGTGCTATAAATATAGCACATCTCAGGCAGCCATCAAGCGCTTCTCACGGCAGCGACGGGGGCAAAAGGATCACTTCGCGGCCTTCGCCAGCACCTCGCCAGCCCATTCGTTGAGGCTCTTGCCGGACAGTTCCGCAGCCCTTGCGGCGCGCGCGTGAACTTCGGGATCGATCCGAAACATCACCTTTCCGGAGTAAGGCTTTTGAGGATCTTTGCCGATCCTCGCGCAGGTTTCGAGATAGTCATCGACAGCCTCGCGGAACGCATTCCTGAGATCATCGACATTGTCGGCGTGGAAACCGACGCCGTCGCGGATGCCAGCGATCTGCCCGAACAGAATACCGTCTTCGTCGTCATAGTCGATGCGGGCCGAATAGCCCTTGTAGGTCATCACATTTTTCACGGCTTTACCCCAAGTCGTATCAGATAGGCGCGCGCAGCTCGCACCTGATATCGCTTCGCTTCCTTGGACGGGTGCGGACGATGGAAGGTCTCGACTTCGCCCTTGTTTTCGAACCGGACGCGTAAGCCGCTTCCCTCGATCACTGTGCATCCGGATGCGACAAGCAGGCTTTCGATCGCAGCCCATGGGAGCGCTCCCGATACCGGGTCTGTGAAAACAGCTTCGAGGGTCTTGCGCTGCTTGCCGTTCATCGCGGCATCATAGGCCTGCTATCATTTATTGCAAGCACCCGGCCTCACCTTGCCGGCACCGCCTTGAGATAGGCGGCGATGGCCTGGAGGTCGCTTTTCGGCAGATGCGCGATGTTCTTCTGAACCTCCACCATGGATCCGCCGACGCTGTCGAAATCGGGGGTGAAGCCGGTCGAGAGGTATTCGGTGATCTCGTCTTCACTCCAGGCGCCGATGTCCTTTGAGCCGGGGGTGATGTTGGGAATGCTGCCCTGCCCTTCCGGGTTGGGACCGCCGGCCAGCCACTGGCCTTTTTCGAAGCCGCCGAGCGCGTTGCGGGGCGTGTGGCACTCGCCGCAGTGGCCGGGGCCTTCGACGAGGAACTGGCCGCGTTTGACCTTATCATCGGCGGAAGCGAGTTCGACGCGTGGGCCGTCGTCGAAATAGAGGAGTTTCCAGCCGCCGACCGCGAGCCGCTGGTTGAACGGAAAGCCCAATTCGTGCGGCGGCGCGACATTGCTGCTGTGCGGCAGGGTCTTCATGTAGCCGTAGAGGTCATTGACGTCGGCTGCCGACAGGCGGGCGTAGGAGCCGTAGGGAAAGGACGGATAGAGATGCTCGCCGCCCGGGCCGACGCCCCGTGTCATCGCATCGCCGAATTGGGCAAGTGTCCAGGAACCGATGCCGGCCTTGGGATCCGGCGAGATGTTGGGGACGTGGAAGGTGCCGAACGGGCTTTTCAGCGCCAGTCCGCCGGACAGGATTTTTGCCGCGTCGCCTTCTGCACCTTCTGCGGCGTGACAACCGGCACAGCCGCCCGCCCAGAACAGTTGCTCGCCCTTGGCAAGATCGGGCTGACCGACGCTCGACCAGTATCCGGCGTCATGCGGCTGGGGCTTTGTCAGCGCCCAGGCCGCAACGGCGCCGGCGGCGACAACGACCACGCCGATGCCCAACACTTTTGCCCATCTTGCGGCCATCGCCAACTTTCCTCCGACATTGATGCGCAACGGAACGGCTGCCTTTGCGACAGCCGTTCAAGCATGCAGGCATGCGCTACTTCTTCAGGCGGTAGGTCTCGTGGCAGGAGCCGCAATTGGCGCCGAGCGTCCCAACGGCCTTCTGGACGCCTGCGGCATCCGTCGGCATCGAAGCGAGGATCATGTCGGCATCGGAGGCGAGCTTGTTCGCCTTGGCGCGGAAATCGGCTTCGTTCTTCCAGATCGCCGGCGATGCTTCCGAATTGGCTTCGGATCCGACAGGGAACTGGTCCGGGAAGGCCTTCATATTGGTGCTGATCGTGGTCAGCGCTGTCTTGATGGCATCGGCGTCGTAGGGTTTGTCGCCTTTGGCGATGTTGCGCATGGCTGCCGTGGAGGCGGCCACCTGCTTCATCATCTGTTCGCGCTTCTCGACCACCGCATCCTGCGCAAGGACAGCGGTGAAGCCGAGACAGAGTGCCGCGGTCGTCATGGCGATAGTTCTGAACTTCATTTCCGGCTCCGATCCCTAAAACAATGTGATGTCTGCGTCTCACATCATCAACGCATTCGCGTGATGATGATGGCAAGCTTACATGACCGAAAGAAGTCACGATTTCGTAATTTAGCGCTCGATTCTAGGAGCCGTCAAACCCAAGGCAAAGTCATGTTTTTCAAGCGCTTCAGATCGGCCGCGCGTGGGCGGACAGCGGCGCCTGACGATCGCCAGGCTTGATCAGACTTCGGGTGAACAGAAACGAAAACACCCGGCGCCTTGCGGCACCGGGTGTCTGGGAAATCAGCAATTGATTGCGCTTACTTGGAAGCCGCCTCGTAGCGTTCCAGCACGTAATCCCAGTTGATCAGGCTATCGACGAACGCCTCGAGGTACTTCGGACGGGCGTTGCGATAGTCGATGTAATAGGAATGTTCCCAGACGTCGACGCCGAGGATCGGCTCTGCGCCGTGGACCAGCGGGTTTTCGCCGTTCGGGGTCTTGGAGATGACGAGCTTGCCATCCTTGACCGAAAGCCAGGCCCAGCCGGAGCCAAACTGCGTGGTGCCGGCAGCGATGAAATCAGCCTTGAACTTGTCGTAGCCGCCGAGATCGGATGCGATCGCGGTTTCGAGCTTGCCCGGCAGCTTGTTTCCGCCGCCGTCCTTCTTCATCCACTTCCAGAAATGGACGTGGTTGTAATGCTGGGCAGCATTGTTGAAGAGGCCCTGGTTGGTGCCGAAGGACTTCTTGACGACGTCCTCGACCGACAGGTCAGCCATGCCGGCTTCGGCGGCAAGCTTGTTGCCGTTGTCGACATAGGCCTTGTGGTGCTTGTCGTGGTGGTATTCCAGCGTTTCCTTCGACATGAAGGGTGCAAGGGCTTCGTAATCGTATGGAAGTTCGGGAAGTTCGAAAGCCATTGGTATACTCCTTTTGGCAAACACCGTGGGTGAAGGTCGTGCTGGAACATAGGAGCGCGATGGGGAAGAGGCAACGGTGAACCTTCCAAAAACAACCGCTCAATCGACAAGAAATTGCTGAATTTTCCAAGCATTAGCGAGAGGAATCAATCGCTTTCGCACCGAATGCAGAAACCGGAGAAAATTGACGATGAAAAACTTTGTGGCACCGATCCTCCTCGTTTGCGCAACCACCGCCGTGACGGCCCAGGCCGCTTCCGACGATGCGTGGACGACGTTTCAGGCTGACGTCGGCAAGGCGTGTGTGGCGGCCTCGAAAGACCTGATCGAGAACGGAAGAGCCGTGGTCGATCCTTTCGGAAGCCAGTCCTATGGGCTTGCGGTCGTCACCGGCAAAGCCAAAGGCGCCAAGGTCAGGATCAGCACGATCTGCGCCTACGACAAGAAGACCAAAAAGGCCGAAGTGGGTGGCGAGATCTCCGCCGACATGCTGAGGGCAAAACCTGGCAAGTAACATCCGCGACCGCGCGGGCGGCAGCGTTTGGGAACTTTTCCACCACGGCAGACTTTTCCGGGCATGAAACACTGCCGGGAGGGCTGCCGTGTTTGATTTCTTGACCTTCGACTTTCTGACGTCCGATTTCGTGATCTTCGTGGCAATCGGCTTTTTCGCGCAGATCATCGATGGCGCGCTCGGCATGGCGTTCGGCGTTCTCACCACCACTAGTCTGCTTGCTTTCGGCGTGCCGCCGGCAGTCGCCAGCGCCATGACGCATGTGACCGAGTGTTTCACGACGGCTGCATCCGGCGCCTCGCATCTCTACCATCGCAATGTAGACTGGCGGCTGGTCAAGCGGCTGGCGCCGGCCGGCATGATCGGCGGCGCGATCGGCGCCTATCTCCTGTCCAGTATCGACGGCCAGGCGATCGAGCCGTTCGTCTCGGTCTATCTGATGCTGGTCGGATGTTACATTCTTTACAAGGCCTTCCGCCCGGCCTTCAGGCGCGACATCCATGACCGGATCGTGCCCTATGTGGGCGGTGCGGGCGGCGTGCTCGATGCGATGGGCGGCGGCGGATGGGGGCCGATCGTCACCAGCTCGCTTCTCGGCCGCGGCCATGAACCAAAGAAGGTGATCGGCTCCACGAACCTCACCGAATTTGCGGTAACGACGGTGATCTCGGCGACCTTCATCGCCACGCTCGGCTGGTCAGAACTGTCGTCGGCGCTCGGCCTCATCCTCGGCGGCGTGCTGGCGGCCCCGTTCGGAGCGCTGATCGTCAAGCGACTGCCGACCAAACCGCTGATGGTCGCCGTCTCCCTGATCATCATCGGTACGGCTGCGGTGCGGATCATCTGAAGGCTCACGATCTCTAACCTTCCAGCCCATCGCAACATCCCACATCCGCTGTCCTGCACCTGTCCCTTTGGCGGCTGGCGCGCTAGATAACGGGTATCGCGGTTTCCTCCGGGGGCCGTAGCGGAGTGTTCTCCGACGTCCGATCCTCATCTGCAAAGGTATGTCTTCCATGGCTGAAACCAACCGCCCGAACCTTCTTGTGATCCTCTTGCACGGCGTCGGCTCCAGTGGCGACAATCTGGCGCCGCTTGGGGAGGAATGGGCGGGGACGCTTGGCGATGCCGTCTTCGTTTCGCCCGATGCGCCGGAGCCTTCAAGCTTTGGTGCCGGCTACCAGTGGTTCAGTGTTGCGGGCGTCACGCCGGAAAATCGCGGCGCGCGGATTGCTGCGGCGCGGCCGGGGTTCGATGCCTTGATCAACGGTATCATCGCGGACAACGGCTTTGCCGGCAGGCTTGATCGGGTCGCGCTGGTGGGGTTCTCGCAAGGAACGATCATGGCGCTCGACGCGGTCGCAAACGGACGGTTTGGTGTGGGTGCGGTGGTCGGTTTTTCCGGCCGGCTGTCTTCGCCCGAGCCGCTGTCGCCCTCCACGAAGATGCCGGTGTTTCTGGTGCATGGCACTGCCGACGACGTCATCCCGTCATGGGAAAGCGAACAGGCGGCCGACACGTTGGCAAAGCATGGTTTCGACGTGGAGACATCGATCGAGCCTGGGCTCGGACACACGATTTCCGGCGCCGGTGCCGGCCGCGCCGTGGAATTTCTGGCGAAAGTGTTTGGATACGAAGCGCTTTAACGCGGCAGAACAAGGTTGAGGGACGGGGCCCGGACCGGGTGCCGTCCCTCGTTAATCAGACGTCTTCGCCCTTGGTCGAGCGTGCCCAGTCCATGTAGAGTTCGAGCGCCTTGCGGGCGACAGGACCTTCCTGCAGGGAGCGGTCCTCGAACCGGTTCACCGGGGCGATCTTGGAATAGTTGCCGGACGTGAAAATCTCGTCGGCACTGGCGAAATCGGCAGCAGTCAGCGTGACTTCGCGCACGTCGAAGCCGGCGCCGCGCAACAGGGTCAACACGCGCGAGCGGGTGATGCCGGCGAGGAAAGTGCCGTTGGCGATCGGCGTCATGACCACGCCGTCCTTGACCATGAAGATGTTCGAGGATGCGGTTTCGGCGACATTGCCGTTCATGTCGAGCGCGAGCGCATTGTCGAAGCCGCGGCTTTGCGCCTCGACGATCATGCGGCCGCTGTTGGGATAAAGGCTACCGGTCTTGGCGGCCGTCATGGCGACTTCGGCGCTCGGGCGGCGGAAGGGCGACACGGTGAGCGACGAAGCCTTTGCCGTGTGCATCGGAGCTTCGAACAGGCAGAGCGCAAAGCGGGTCGATTCCGGATCGGCGGCGACGACGCTGGTGGGAAGACCGTGTTCGGCCCAGTACATCGGCTTGATGTAGATCGCCGTCTTGCCGTCGAACTTCTTGACGCCTTCCAGCGCCAGCCGCTCGATCTCTTCTGCGGCCATGACCGGCTTCATGCCCATATTGATGGCCGAGCGGTTGACGCGCTGGCAGTGCATGTTGAGATCCGGAGAGATGCCGTCGAACCAGCGGGCGCCGTCGAACACAGTCGTGCCCAGCCACATGGCGTGCGAGGTGGGTCCGATCAGCTTCGGATTTCCTTCCACCCACTCACCATCCACGTAAGTCCAGGTGGTGGAGCGAGGGGATGTGTCGACGGCCATGATATTCTCCTTCGGGTCTTCAAAGCTTGGCGGGGGTCGCTAAAATTTGGCGTGAATGAAATCCCCGAAGCTCTCAAGGTCAAGCGACAATCCGAGATGATTCATCACAAATATTGATGGCACCCCGAATTGCCGCCGTCTCATGGTCAGGGCGCTCGCTGCGGTGCCGGTGCCGGAAGAAGCGGCGAGTCCGATGGCTGGCGCGGACTGCCCGGCGCTCCCTGCAACAGGTTATCGCTACCCAGCTGACGACTGTCGTTCTGCATCAGAGTGATTGACAAAATGACGGCCACCAGCAGGCCAAGGACAATGAGAAACAACCAGCGCATGTATCGAAAACTCCCTCTCACGCAGAATAACGCGAACATTTCCGTCTGAAACGTTGCGTGATCCCTTCGACCAGAACAGTGGGGCCACTCTGCGGCAACGCAGCAAATCCTTCACAAACGCGGCCCAAAAACGTTGACAGCAGCCTTTCAGGCTTGCAGTCTTGCGCCTCACCTCCCGTTTACGCACTCATTTTTTTACAACGCAGAGGCCATGTCCAGATCCGGCGCCCTCACCTCAACGGCTCTCAAGTCATCGTCCATGGCGTTGACGCAGGACCTCGTCGACCTGTGTTTTCGTGACGAGATGGATCCGGGCGCACCGCCAACCTGGGAACCGCTGACGGATGCCGACTATGCCGAGATTACCGAGCGGCTGGTGGGGGATATCGGCGATGAGCCTTTGTGGATCTTTGCCTACGGTTCGCTGATCTGGAAGCCGGGCTTTGATTCGATCGCCTGCCAGCGGGCGACGGCCTATGGCTGGCATCGGTCGTTTTCGCTGCATATCGAACGCGGCCGCGGTTCGCCGGACCAGCCGGGGCTGATGATGATGCTGTCGCGGGGCGGGCGTTGCGACGGCGTGATCTACCGGGTGTCCGATTCGGAAAAGCGCGAGCAGATCGGCAAGGCGCTGCGCCGCGAGGTGAGCCACAAGGACAGCCTCTCGACCTTCCGTTTTCTCCCGGTGCGGACGCAAAGCGGCGAGACGATCCGGGCGCTGACCTTCTGGGCCGGCGGCAAAAGCGCACGGATCATCCGCCCGCTTCCGCCGTTGCAGGATGTGGCGCCGGTTCTGGCGCGCGCCTGCGGCCATCGCGGTTCCTGCGCCGAATATCTCTATAATACCGTCGTACATCTGGCCGAATTCGGCATCCGCGACCGCAATCTCTGGCGGCTGCAGGAGATGGTGGCACGCGAAATCGAAGCGATTCACGCTTAGAAGCGTGATGCCGCCCGTCGGGGCCGGCAGTGCGAAATCTGGCACTCTCTCATAAAAGTTGAGGACGGCGGGCTCGATCCGTGTTTGAACGCTTTCGGGGGCGCGTGCAACCCCCATCGTGATGACCGGCACCGTGCCAGCGAGACCCATGACGACTGTAGCCACCACAGTGTACCTGACCGTAGCGACCGCGTTCTTCGGGATGACGTTGGCCGAGGGTGTGACACGACGGCTTCCCTGGAGCTTCGACAGGATCATGGGACTTTTGCTGTCGTGCCTGTGGCCGCTGATCCTGATTGCGATCGCGGTCAGCAGTCATCGCGATCGCAGAAATGCAGGATGACGCGGCTGCGCATTACTCCACCGATCCTTGTATATTTCCCGTAGAAGCAGCGCGGCGCTGCCCTATATCCTCGATAACCGAAAAGACGAAGACTGGGGCGACTGGATCGATGCAAAGCATCCTCAACGAAGGCGACACGTGCTGGCGGATTGCCAAGGCGGACAGACTTTCCATCATCATCGATGCAGCCGATTTCTTTCGCTTCGCCAAGCGCACGATGACGAAGGCGAAAAAGTCGATCTACATGATCGGCTGGGATTTCGACACACGCATCCAGCTGGAGCCGGGCAAGAAGGATGGCAAGGCTGACACGGACGCGAAGGAAGAATGGCCCGACGAGCTTGGCAAGTTTCTGAACGCGCTCGCCGAGCGAAACAACGGGCTCGATATTCGCATTCTCAAATGGGATATCGGGCTGATCAATTCGATCACTCGCGGTGAAACCCCGTTTTATATTCTCAAATGGATGTTCGACAAGCGCATCCATCTGAAGCTCGACGGCGCGCATCCGGCGCTGTCGGCGCATCACATGAAGCTTCTCGTCATCGACGACGAAGTGGCGTTCTGCGGCGGGATCGACATGACCGTCGGGCGCTGGGACAGTCGCGATCATTCGGAAGACGAGCCGTTGCGCAAGTCGCCGATGGGGTTTGCGCAAGGTCCCTGGCACGATGCCACTACCTGCCTTTCCGGCGAGGCCGCACGGGCGCTCGGCGAGGTCGCACGGCGGCGCTGGAAACTGGCAACCGACGAGACGCTCGATCCGCCCGACGAGAATACCGCCATGCAGAACGACCCCTGGCCGGACGAGCTGGAGGTCGGGTTTCGCGACATCTCGATCGGCATCGCCCGCACCGCGCCTGAATACGAGGGGCGCAGCCAGATCGTCGAGATCGAGACGGCCAAGCTTGCGATCATCGGCTCGGTGAAAAAGACGCTTTATGTCGAGAGCCAGTATTTCGCCTCGCGCCGTATTGCAGAGGCCATGGCGGAACGGCTGAAGGAGCCCGACGGACCGGAAATCGTGCTGATCAATCCGGAGGGCTGCGAAGGCTGGCTGGAAGCCAAGGCGATGGACAGCGCCCGCATTCGGCTGATGAAGATGGTGAAGGACGCCGATGTTCATGATCGATTCCGGATCTACTACCCTGTCAACGAGGCCCGCACGTCGATCTATGTGCATGCCAAGATGATGTTTGCCGACGACCGGATCGTGAAAATCGGCTCGGCCAATCTCAACAACCGCTCGATGGGCTACGATACGGAATGCGACCTCATCCTCGAGGCGCAGCCGGGTGAGGACACGCTGAGCGAAAAGATCGTCAGCACCCGCGACGATCTCATCGCCGAACATCTTGGGCGCGAACCGCAGGAAGTGCGTGACGCGGTTGCAGCGCATGACGGGTCGATCATCGCGGCCATCGAGGCCTTGAACCGACAGAGCGGCCGAGGTCTGCTGCCGGTCAAGATGCGGGAGCTGAGTGCCGACGAGGAATTGCTGGCGGAATCCGATATTGCCGATCCCGAGCGGCCAAGCGGCGTGCGCTACCGGACATCAAACTTTCTGAAACAGCGGTTCGGTCGAGTCGCGAGACGGGCGAAACGGGCGCGCAAAGAGACCTGACGAGGCGGATTGCGCGGCCTCCAGGGCCTTCTTTCGAGCCGATTTGTCGCATCCGGTCGGGTGATCCTGGGCCGGTCTCTGCTTGATCGCCGGATTTCACGGCCCATCTAGAGTGTGCCTCTTCTTTGCCCGGCTCCCCGTCGGGCCCCCTTTTCCAAGGAGCACATGATGCAAACCGTCAACGCCAACGGCGCCCATATCCCAGCTCTCGGTTTCGGCACGTTCCGCATGCCCGATGCGGATGTTCATCGCATTCTGCCGCAAGCCCTCAAACTCGGCTTCCGCCATGTGGACACTGCGCAGATCTACAAGAACGAGCAGGCTGTCGGCGACGTCCTTCGTCAGTCGGGCATTCCGCGCGACGACATCTTTCTCACCACGAAAGTCTGGGTCGACCGCGTCGGTCACGATGCCTTTATCGCTTCGGTGGACGAAAGCCTTGCCAAGCTGAAGACGGATCACGTCGACCTTCTGCTGCTACACTGGCCGCAGAGCGAAATGCCGCTGGCCGAGCGGATCGGCGCGCTGAACGAGCTGAGGACCGCAGGCAAGGTCAAGAATATCGGCGTTTCCAACTTTTCGACCGCGCTGATGGCTGAAGCGGTGAAGTTGTCCGATGCGCCTATCGTCAACAACCAGGTGGAATATCACCCCTATCTCGACCAGACCAAGGTGCTGATAGAAGCGCGCAAGACCGGCATGTCGGTGACCGCCTATTACCTGATGGCCGATGGCGCGGTGCCGAAGGACGAGGTGTTGAAGGAGATCGGCGCGAAGTACAAAAAGACCGCCGCTCAGGTCGTGCTGCGCTGGGCCGTGCAGCAGGAGGACGTGATCGCGCTGTCGAAGACCGCGACCGAAAGCCGGCTGCCGGAGAATTACGACATCTTCGACTTCTCGCTGTCGCCGCAGGAAATGGAAGCGGTGTTTGCGCTGTCGCGGACAGACGGACGCATCGTATCGCCGGTGCATCTCGCGCCAGAGTGGGACTGATCCGGTCCGAGGCTTCGGTCTCGGACAATGGTCCGTTTGGGTCGCTTCCCACACACTCCCGCCGTGGTTTGTGTGGGATCCTGCCCAATTGCCCGGCGAGCCTCCCCCATGCGGCAGTCGAGGCCACGTCTTCTCTTGCCTCTCCCAGCCAGAACCATAGGTCTTGTCAAGGGCTGGAAGAGGAGGAGTTTTCATGCATTTCAGAACGATATTGATGTCCGCGGCGGCGATGGTTGTTACCGCCCTGCCCGCCAGCGCGCAGCAAAAGCCTGCGGACCCGGCGCCGAAGGACTGCCCGAGTTCGATGCCGGCCGGGACCGAGTGCTTTGCAGGTCAGGATCTGCACGGCGCCTATTACTGGATCGCCAAGCCGAAGGACTGGAACGGCACCCTTGTCGTTCATGCCCATGGCGGGCCGCGCACCGCAAAGCCTACGCCGGACGATCCGGTCGAAGATCTCGAGCGTTTCGCGGTCACCGTTCAGGAGGGCTATGCCTGGGCCGGTTCCAACTATCGCCGCGAAGGCTATGGCGTGCGGATGGCGGCGTCCGATACCGACACTCTGCGCCAGATCGCGATCGCGCTTCTCGGTGAGCCGAAGCATGTCCTGCTGCACGGCCAGTCCTGGGGCGGCAATGTGGCGGCGAAGACGGCCGAACTCTACGCACTCGACTGGCGCGGCCAGAAGAATTACGACGGCGTGGTGCTGACCAGCGGCTTGCTGGCCGGCGGCGGCCATGGCTATGACTTCCGCGCCGATCTGCGGGCCGTCTACCAATATTACTGCAAGAACCATCCGCGCGCCGACGAGGTGCAGTATCCGGTCTGGCAGGGCCTGCCCAAGGGTGAGAAAATGTCGCGCGACGAGCTGCAGCAGCGCGTCGACGAATGCACCGGCATCTCGCTTGCGAAGGACAAGCGCTCGCCAGAGCAGGCGAAGAACCTCGCCAATATCCTCGCCGTCCCCAAGGTGCCGGAAAAGACGCTGGTGGCGCATCTGAGCTGGGCGACCGGGTTGTTTTCCGACATCGTCTGGCGGCGGATGGATGGCAAGAACCCGTTCGACAATGCTGACGTGCAGTACAAGGGATCAGACGATGACGCAGCGCTGAACAAGGGTGTCGAGCGGTTCAAGGCGGACCCGCAAGCGGCTCGGCTGATGGCCTATGATGCTGATCTCACCGGCCAGATCGTCGCGCCGACCATCACCCTGCACGCCAAGAACGATCCGACCGTGTTTGTCGATCACGAGGCGATCTATCGCCAAACGGTGGACAAGGCCGGCAATGGCGAGCTGCTGGTGCAGAACTTTTCCGACGAGGCGGAGCATTCAAAGCTCTCGACGCCGCAATATGCAGCACTGTTTTCGGCCATGCTGAGCTGGATCGAGAAGGGCGAGAAGCCGACGCCACAAACGGTGGCAGCGCTGTGTGAAAAGAAAGCCGAGACCTACAAGGAGCCTTGCAAGCTTCTGCCGGATTTCGTGCCGCAGATCCAGGAACGCTAGAGCGCGTCTTGCCGCCTAGATCAGACAAGGACGGGCGGAGCACATGCCTCGCCCGTCTTCGTTTGTGACTACAGCCAACCCTTGCGGCGGAAGTAGAGGTAGGGGAGCGCCATCGAGACGATCATCAGGCAGAGCGCCAGTTGATAGCCGTAATGCCATTGCAGTTCCGGCTGATTGGCGAAGTTCATGCCGTAGACCGAGGCGACCAGCGTTGGCGGCAGAAACACGACTGACGCAACCGAGAAGATCTTGATGATCTGGTTCTGCTCCAGATTGATCAGCCCCAGCGTCGCATCGAGCAGGAAGTTGATCTTGCCGGACATGAAGGCCGAGTGATCGCCAAGCGAGGTGGCATCGCGCTGCAGCAGTTTCAGGCGCTGGCGCATTTCCTTCGGCAGCTTGCGATCGACACCATCGAGGGCCGCATAATAGGCAACGACGCGCGAGACGCTGACGAGGCTTTCGCGTACGACGGTGATGAACTCGCCCTTCTGGCCGATCGCCCGGATCAGTTCCTGCAGGTCGCGCGTCTTCTTGTTGACCTTGGAGGCCTTGGCCGCAAAAATATCGCGCGAGATCTGGTCGATATCGTTGCCGAGCCGCTCCAGCGTATCCGCCATGCGGTCGATGATCGCCTCGACCAGACCGGTCATGATCAGTTCGCCGGTTGCCGAATGGAGGCCGAGCCCGTTGCCCTTGCGGGCACGCGCCATGAACGCATCGAAGGGACGCGGCTCGGAATAGCGCACGGTGACGAGAACCTGGCCCTTGACGATAAAGGTGACGGGAACCTTGTGCGGCGTGCCGGCATCCGGGCGTGTCAGCACGGTCATGGTCATGAACTCGGCGCCGTCTTCCTGGTAGAGACGGGAGGAGAGTTCAATATCCTCCATCTCGTCCTGGGTGGGAATGGTAACCCCGAGGCGGGAGCCGACATCGCGCTCTTCCTTGGCCGTCGGGTTGATCAGGTCGTACCAGATCACAGGCGGCTGCGGAGCAACAGACGTCGCATCGGCGGCTGCACTGGCTATTACGGCGTCGGCCGCGACAAGGCGGTCGTGATCATAGGCATGGATACGCAGCATGACGGCTCCTATTCCGGACCATTGAGGTCCCCGGAGCGCATCACCGATATGAACGGTTCAGAGCCCCGAAGCGGCAGGTCTATCTGTTGACGTCGAACTTCGACTGTCGGGGTTCATCTCGGTTTGTCCTTTGAAAGAGCGGCACCCGAACGGGTAGCGCTTTGCGCGTGAAATGGCGCGGAAATCACGGAAAGTCAACTCCCCGCAGCGCAGCATTGACCCGTCGTTTGCGCTTCTGTAGCAAAGCCGCTCCGACCAAGAGGTTTGTCCCATGCTGCCCTGGATCCAGCTCGACCGCGCAACCATTCCCGGCGCCCTGCCCGGCGAGGAAGGCGAGCTGCGTCTGAAGCAGCGCGGCCAGGAATTCTCGATCATGCTCGGCACCAACGAGCTGATGAACAGCCGTCTCAGCGGTTCGGAAGAAGCGCTTGCGACGCTCGCACACGATAAGATCGGCAATAGAGCCAAGCCGTCGATGCTGATCGGCGGGCTCGGCATGGGGTTCACGCTGAGGGCAGCACTTGCCGTTCTGCCCGAGGATGCGCAGGTGACCGTGGCCGAGCTGGTGCCGGCCGTAGTCGACTGGGCGCGCGGGCCGATGGCGCCGGTCTTCAAGGGCTGCCTCGATGATCCGCGCGTGGCGATCTTTGAGGGCGATGTCAGCGAGTTGATCCGCCAGTCGAGCGGCGCATTCGATGCGATCCTGCTCGATGTCGACAATGGCCCGGATGGATTGACGCGGGCCTCGAACGACCGGCTCTACACCATGAGTGGTCTCTATGCCGCACGCTCGGCGCTGCGGCCCGGCGGCGTTCTCGCCGTCTGGTCGTCAGGGCCCGATGCGGGTTTCACCCGGCGGCTGAAGGAAGTGGGATTTCAGGCGGACGTGGTGAACACGCGCGCCAACGGCAAGCGTGGCGCAAAGCACGTGATTTGGCTGGCAGCCAAGGGCTGACGTTCGGCCGACTACGTTTTGCTCAGACGCCTGGGGGTGGGCTGCCGGCGAACTGGAAATAGAGGAATGCCAGGACCAGACCCGCGATAATGGCGACCCAGAACAGCATGCGCTTCACACCGGGCGCCATGTTTTTGAACGGCGACTTGCGCGGTGGCTTGACCGGTTTCGGACGCTGGAACTTGATGATGTTGTCGCTCATCGCCGACCTATAGCATAGCTGATCATTTAGAAAAGCCGCCGGCAGTTGTGCCAGCGGCTTTCGGATTGCGTTTCGAAATCAGACGAACTGGCTGAGGCCAGGTACCGATGCGATGACCGTATCGACGGTTTCGTCGCCGGCGT
Source organism: Neorhizobium sp. AL 9.2.2 (assembly GCF_013317225.1). Classification (NCBI taxonomy): domain Bacteria; kingdom Pseudomonadati; phylum Pseudomonadota; class Alphaproteobacteria; order Hyphomicrobiales; family Rhizobiaceae; genus Neorhizobium; species Neorhizobium sp. AL 9.2.2. Next base: position 935,201 of record NZ_JAALXU010000001.1, on the reverse strand, counting down.
GTTCGCGTGCGACAGCCATGGTTTCCTTGGCGAGTGCTGTGATCTCGCCCATGCCGAGGCCCTGCGACATCAGCTGCTGGCCGAGCGTCATGATGCCGCCGCCGCCGAAGCTCGACATCAGGCCGCCGAGCAGACCACCGCCACCGGCACCTTCGCCGTTGAATTTGCCGACCAGTTCCGGCGCGCCGGGAATGGCTTCGATCATCCGCGCCACGGCAGCGTCATCCGCCTCGCGCTGCAGGAAGCCCAGCATCATGCCGATCGCCTTTTCGGCCGCATCAGGTGCAAGACCGACGCGGTCGGCAACGCGGGTAACCATCTCGTTCATCAATATCTCCTCAGTTTTGACGTTCACGTCAAGGTCATACATAGACTCGTGCCGGATGCCAACAGGCGTGTTCCAACTGGTGCCACGCAGCCCGGGTTGGCGCAACCGGCGGCTTGTCAATCCTCGGCGGCGACACCGACCGTATCGGCCATTTCAGCGCCACGTGCCCCCATCGGCTTTGGATGGCCGGTGGTGGAATCGATCGAGGTCTGGTGTTCGAGCTCCGCGTTGATCTCTGCGCCGACGACCACGATGATGACGGATACCCATGTCCAGACCATGAAGCCGATCAGTGCGCCGAGCGTGCCATAGGTGGCATTGTAATCGGCGACGTTGGCCAGATAGTAGGACACGCCGAGCGAGGCGAGAAGCCAGAAAATGGTGGAAAAGGCAGCACCCCAGGTCAGCCACTGGATCTTCGCCGGCTCGCGGCTGGGGCCGAACCGGTAGAGCGCCATGATGCCGAGCGTGACGAAGACCATCATCAACGGCCAGCGGGCGATGCGGATGATCATTTCCGACCACTGGTCGAGCCAGAAATATTTGAGCAATGCCGGCACCACGCCCATGGCAAACAGGATGACGATGGCAATCAGCATCGCGCCGAGCGTGAAGAGCAGCGACATCAGGTTGAGCTTGACGATGCCGCGCTTTTCCTGCTCGCCGTAAGCGACATTCATGGCCTCGAAAAGCGCCTTCATGCCGTTGTTAGCGCTCCAGAGCGCCAGCGCCAGACCCGCGATCAGGCCGATCGACAGCGTTGCGCCGCGTTCGCTTGAGAGGGCCCGGACCTGATCGAGGAAGATGTTCAGCCCTTCGGCGGGCATAATCGTGCTCAGAAACGCGATCCGATCGGCTATCGTCACGGGATCGGCGACGAAACCGTAGATCGACACGAGCGCACTTGCGGCGGGAAACAGCGCCAGCAGAAGGTAATAGGTGACGCCGGCGGCGATCAGCGTGATGCGATCTTCGGTTACGCCGGCATAGACGCGCCAGAACACGTCTTTGAGGCCGCGGGCCGGTATGCCCATCGGACCTTCCGCGTGGCGGCCCCTTTGCGCATCGCGCACGCTTTGCGCATCGAGTGTCCGAGTTCCCGCCGGTCCGGCTGTGTCCGTCATCGTCACGTATTCACCCCTCTTCTGCCGCCTCTCGCGCCAGTTTTCACTTGGCCGATTTTCAGCCGTTGCCCGGCTCTTCAGCGCATCCTATAAAAGCCACAGATTGAACGCGTTTAGGGAGCGCATAGTTGCATGGCGAATATTGATGCGGACGATCAGGCGAAACTCTTTATCGGCGGCAGTCGCAACCCTGACGACACGTTGAACAAGGCCGAATTCCTCGACATGAAATTCGGCAACCGCCACGGGCTGGTGACCGGTGCCACCGGCACCGGCAAGACCGTGACGCTGCAGGTTCTGGCCGAGGGCTTTTCACGCGCCGGCGTTCCCGTTTTTGCATCCGATATCAAGGGCGATCTTTCCGGCGTCGCGGCCAAGGGCGAGCCCAAGGATTTCCTCGCCAAACGCGCCGAGCAGATCGGCTTTGCCGACTACGATTTCGAGCAGTTCCCGGTGATCTTCTGGGATCTCTACGGCACCAAGGGCCATAGGGTTCGCACGACGATCGCCGAGATGGGGCCGCTCTTGCTGGCCCGTCTGATGGATGCATCCGAACCGCAGGAAGGCGTGCTGAACATCGCCTTCAAGCTGGCCGACAAGGCCGGGCTGCCGCTGCTCGACCTCAAGGACCTGACCTCGCTTCTGAATTACATGGCCGAGAACGCGTCGGAACTATCCAAGGAATTCGGCCTCATTTCCAAGGCTTCGGTCGGCTCGATCCAGCGGGCGCTGCTCGTTCTGGAACAGCAGGGTGCGGAGCATTTCTTCGGCGAGCCGGCGCTGAAGATCACCGACATCATGCGGGTGAACCCGAATTCCGGTTACGGCCAGATCTCGATCCTTGCCGCCGACAAGCTGATGATGAACCCGCGGCTCTACGCGACGTTCCTTTTGTGGCTTCTATCGGAACTGTTCGAGGAACTGCCCGAAGTGGGCGATCCGGACAAGCCGAAGCTGGTGTTCTTCTTCGACGAGGCGCATCTGCTGTTCGACGAAGCGCCGAAGGTTCTGCTCGACCGCGTCGAGCAGGTGGTGCGGCTGATCCGCTCCAAGGGCGTCGGCGTCTATTTCGTCACCCAGAACCCGCTCGACGTGCCGGAAAGCGTTCTCGCCCAGCTCGGCAACCGGGTACAGCACGCGCTGCGCGCCTATACGCCGCGCGAGCAGAAGGCAGTGAAGACCGCCGCCGACACGTTCCGCCCGAACCCGGCCTTCGATTGCGCGACCGCGATCACCCAGCTCGGTACCGGCGAGGCGCTGGTCTCGACGCTTGAGGGCAAGGGTGCACCATCGATGGTGGAACGGACGCTGGTCCGCCCACCCTCGGGACGGATCGGTCCTTTGACCGATGCGGAGCGGCAGTCGGTGATGGACCGCAGCCCGGTTCTCGGGGTCTATGACGAGGATCTCGACCGCGAAAGCGCCTTCGAAATGCTGGGCGCCCGGGCAAAGCAGGCCGCCGATGCGGCCGCTGCCCGCAAGGCGCAGGACGAACTCGACCCCGCGCCGCCCGCCGGCTCCGGCGAAACCACCGGCTGGACCCTGCCCGGCTTCGGCAACAAGGACGACGACGAGCCGAAGGGCCGCAGAACCGTTGGCCGCTCGGGCTACCAGCGCGAGACGATCATCGAAGCGGCCATGAAAAGCGTGACGCGCACCGTCGCCACCCAGGTGGGCCGGGCGATCGTGCGCGGCATTCTGGGCAGTCTGAAGCGGTGACCGGGCGGATGCACAAAGCGGCAAGGACAGGGCTCTGCGCCCTCGCCCTTGTTGCGCTCGCCTTTTCCTCGACCGCGCAGGCGGCAGATGCCGGCAACGGCAAGCGGGTGTACCAGAAATGCGTCGCCTGTCATGTGGCCGACCGGGAGACCAACCGGTTCGGCCCGCATCTCAAAGGCGTCGTCGGGCGACCGGCAGCGCAAGTTCCCGACTACAAGTATTCGCAGGCGATGAAGGATGCAGGCGCAGCCGGTCTCGTCTGGGACGACGCGGCACTGTCGGCCTTTCTCTCGAGCCCCAAGAAGAAAGTGCCGGGAACCAGCATGCGCTTCTTCGGCCTGTGGACCCAGGCCGAGATCGACGACGTAATCGCTTACCTGAAGACGACCGCGCAGGCCGAGTAACGGTCGAGACCGCTGTCAGCCGTTCAGATGCGCCAGCGAGACAGGCACAAATTCGTCGTCGCGGATTGTCTCTGCGGTTGCGACTTGCGACACACCCAGCGCCTTTTCGCGCCAGGTCTCCAGGAGCCAGGCAAGCTGCGTGAAATCGAGCCCGTAGGCGTCGTGCAGGCCGGAATTGCGGCCGGTCGCATCGCGGCTCATGCGGATCAGGGCGGTTTCCGGAAGCGTCAGATCGTCGAACACGACCATTTTCATCTCCAGCTTCGGCAGAAAGCGCATGGAAATCGGCGTCATCCCGCCGGCCTTGAAGCCCTCGACATCCTGCCAGCGCCAGACTTTGCGACGTCCGAGCGTGACCATGGTGAAGCCGTCGCCATCCAGTTCCAGCCGCTGACCGACAAGGACGCCCGCCATCATGACGGAGGCGCAGAGCGACAGGAAACCGACGCCCAGCCAGAGAATGACCTGTCGCAGTGCCGGCATCGGCGGATCGGCCGGGTCGGCATCCAAAAGCAGAAACAGAAGCAGGACGGCAAAGGCTGCGCAGCCGACGGCCAGCGAAAAATAGCGGACGCGGCTGGAATAGAGGGTGACCGGACCGGGAAAGCGCGAAATCAGCGTTGCGGCATCCACCCGCCTTCGATGGAAGGTTTGCGGCCAGAGCATATGCGCAAAGACGAAGGCGCCTGCCCCGAACAGGGCCAGCACCGGCCAGCCGCCCCGGAAACCCGTCAGGATCATGACGATGCCGGACAGGGCCAGGAATGTGCTGATGCTAAAGAAAACAAGGCTCAGCGGACGGGGCAATGGATGCATGAGTGGGTCCTCCGGCCTTATGCGTGAAGGTGCAATTAGGCCTGACGAGGACAGGTTCAAGGTTTCGGGGATCAAGAGCGCTTCGGAGCGACGAGGCAGAAGAAGGCGCCCTGCGGATCGGTGGCCTGGACGATCCAGCTTCCGCCGGGCACTTGCATCGGCCCGAACACGACACTACCGCCGCCGGCCGTGATCCGCTCGATGGCCGCGTCAATCGCCGCGACGTTGAAGTAATAGGACCAGCACGGCGCAGGCACCGTGTCCGGTTTCGTCATCATGCCGCCGATCGCCCGGCCGGGATGGCCGTCATAGGCAAAGATGCGGTAGACGCCCCTCTCGCCCATGTCCATGTCATGGTCCTTCGCCCAACCGAACACGCTTCCATAGAATTCGAAAGCCTCCTCGCCGTTGCCCGCCATCAGCTCGCACCAGCCGAGATTGCCGGGATCGGCGGGGCCGAGCTGGCGGGGCGGGTTTGCCGGCGGGATCGGCGTCATGATGCAGAGAACCGCCCCATGCGGATCGGCCACAACAGCAAACCGGCCGACGCCCGGGATATCCTCCGGGTCGCGCTGGATGCGTCCGCCAAGCGAAACGAAGTCACTTGCGGTTTCATCGACATCGTCGACGGCAACATAGCCGGTCCAGTTCGGCGGCATCTTGCCTTCAAGCTCCGGCGGAAAGTGCATCATGCCGCCGATGCCGGGGCAATTGTCACCCTCGCCCATTTCGAACAGGAAATAGGACGGCATATCGGGCATGGCGAGTTCGCGGACATTCCAGCCGACCACCGAGGCGTAGAACTTGCCCGCCGCAGACGTGTCTGACGTGATCAGTTCGCACCAGATGAACTTTCCATGCGTGTCCGAACGGGATTTCGAAACGATCTGCAGCATGCCCATCTCCCTCTTGTGTGTGTTGAACGGACCCGGCGACAAGCTCTCAATGGCAGCAGGATGACGCCTGTTGCTCGGGCTTTGCCGCATATTCGTCGTGGCGCTTGAGGAAGCTCATCGTCTTGTCCTCGTTGCGGCCGAGCGGCGCGCGGTCGAGCAGCATCAGCGTGCCGATCACCTCCTCCGGTCCGCGGGCATAGGTGGAATAGGTGTGGAAGATCTCGCCGGCCTCATTCCTGTAGAAGGCGGACAGGCCCGGAAGCTCCTCGAAACCTTCGCTCACGGGCAGGTCGCGGAAATTGTAGTTGATCGTCTCGCCCTGCATCTCTCCTTGCGTGAAGGAAACGCGATAGTCGTGGTTGAAATCTGTGGCGTAGGACGAGACCCAGGGAAACTGCCAGTTCATGCGGGCCTTGTAGGCCTCGATTTGCTCCAACGTGCCGCGCGAGACGGCGACCAGCGTGACGTCGTGATGGTTGAGATGGGCAAGCGTGCCGTCGAAATGGTCGGCCATGAAGGAGCAACCGACACAGCCTTCGCTCCAGTCGGGTCCGAACATAAAGTGATAGATTAGCAGCTGGCTGCGTCCGGCAAAGAGATCGGACAAGGTCTTGCCGCCCTGCGGCGTGTCGAAGACATAGTCCTTGTCCACCCGCACCCAGGGCAAGGCGCGGCGGGCGGCGCGGACCTTGTCACGCAACCGCGTCTCCTCCTTCTCGAGCGCCAGAAGCTCGAGCCGCGCCTTCAGCCACTCTTCTTTCGACAGGACGGCATTTGTCGGGAATGCGCTGACATCCATAAGAACCTCCCCTTTCTTGACAGAATAGGTTGATATCAACATAATATTTCCATGCTGTCAAATCCCGATTCGTTTCCGTTTTCCGCCACGCTTCATGTCCGCGACACCTGTCTTTGCCTGCATGTGCAACGGGCAGCGCGGGCCTTAGCGCGAACCTTCGATACGGCGCTGAAGCCGGTTGGATTGAACAATGGCCAGTTCTCGCTGATGATGTCGCTCAACCGGCCGCAGCCGGCGACGATGAAATCCGTCTGCGATCTGCTTGCCATGGACCGCACGACGCTGACTGCGGCCCTGAAAGTTTTGCACGCGCGTGGCTGGATCGGCAGCGCCGTTGACCCGAAGGACAAGCGCGGACGGCTCCTGACACTGACGGAGGATGGCCGCGCGGTTCTGGCGAAAGCCCTGCCGATCTGGGAAGCGACGCATGCAGAGCTTGATGCCGCGCTGCCCGGCGGCAATGCGGACCAGCTGCGGGACTCGTTGAAGGTTGTGAGCTGAACGGGGTCGGCTGTAACTTGCGCAAACAAAAAGCGGCCGAAGCCGCTTTTTGCCGTCGCGCGCGGGCAGTCCGAGAACCGAACTGCCCGCCGGACCATTGTTTTAAAGCTTTACTCGACGGTAACCTGGACTTCGGTCGAGGTGCGCATCGCGTGGCTGTAAGGGCAGACGATATGGGCCTTGGCGACCAGGTCTTCGAGCTGGGCGCGTTCGATGCCGGGGGCGTTGACCGACAGCGAGACTTCGATGCCGAAGCCGCCACCATCTTCGCGCGGGCCGATGCCGACCGTTGCGGTGACCTTGGCCTCGTCAGGGATCTTCACCTTTTCCTTGGCAGCGACGGCTTTCAGCGCGCCGAGGAAGCAGGCGGAATAGCCGACCGCAAACAGCTGTTCCGGATTGGTGCCGGTGGCGCCATCGCCGCCGAGTTCCTTCGGAACCGTCAGCGTGACGTCGAGCACGCCGTTGTCGGAAGCACCGTGGCCGGAGCGGCCACCGGTTGCGGAACCCTTGGTCGTGTAAAGAATGGGCATGGAGTAACTCCCTTGGTGATTGGTATTGCCGGATCATCGCGCGAGCATTCGATGGCACGAAAACCTGAACCGGCATTAGTCCAGCGACATGGTCGCTAAGGCAGGAGATAGGGCAGCAGGCCGCGAAGTCAGGACCGGGGTGGGAGATAATGAACGGGGACCGGGAAAGAGAGGTGCGCCGATGGCGCCATTGCCGAGGGACGGATGGTCACCGGATGCAAAAAAGGCTGCGGTCTCCCGCAGCCTTTTCGTCGTAGATCAAGAAGATGCTTACTGCCAGACGACGACGCGGGCCTTGTTGGGGACGCGCTCATAGAGGTCGATGATGTCCTGGTTCATCAGGCGGACGCAGCCGGACGAGACGGCTTTGCCGATCGAGTTCCATTCCGGCGAACCGTGCAGGCGGTAGAGCGTGTCCTGGCCGTTCTGGAAGATGTAGAGCGCGCGGGCGCCGAGCGGGTTTGTGAGGCCCGGAGGCATGCCGCCGTTTGCGATTGAATACTTGACCAGTTGCGGCTGGCGCGCGACCATTTCGTCCGGCGGGGTCCATTTCGGCCACTTCTGACGCCACTGGATGACGCCCTCGCCGCTCCAGGCAAAGCCATCGCGACCGATGCCGACGCCGTAGCGCATGGCCGAACCGCCGGGCTCGACCAGATAGAGGAAGCGCGACGGGGTGTCGACGACGATCGTGCCCGGGCGTTCGCCTGTCGGATCGACAACGCGCTGGCGATAGTAGCGCGGATTGATCCGCTCATAGGGGATGGCCGGGATGACATAGCCACCATCTTCGACGGCGCCGTACATCATCGCGGCTTCGGGATCGCCGCCAACCGGCGGAAGGCCGTCGTTGCGGAGGGCGACGCCGTCACGGTAGGTGACGATGTTGCCGGAAGGGCCCGGCGCAGTGGAAGCGCAGCCCGCGAGCGTCGAGGCAGCGCCGACACCCAGCATGGACAGGAAGCCCCGTCGGGAGAAAGAAGAGTTGGAAATCATGTTCGGAAAGTCACCCTAGAGGAACGCGTCACTGCAAAAGCAAATTTTAACGGCAATCGAACCGATTGGTTCCCTGCCTGATGTTTTGCTCCACTATCACATAACGCGGCCAGCTTCATCGACCATTCACGAGGTTGACACACACCATCACAGGGATGCGACACAGCCTGTGTCCCCTGCGCAACAGCGTGATCACTTCACTGTGTGTGAGGGCAGATACGAGGCCCGGGGGATTGACGCGCGAGATGCAAGCTTGCCGTGGGCAGTTTTGCCACGCGCCAGCGGTCAGAGAACGACGATCGGAGTGCCGTTCGGGACACGGTCGAACAGGTCGATGACATCCTGGTTGAGCATGCGAACGCAGCCGGACGAGGTTGCCCTGCCGACGGACTGCCAGTCCGGCGTGCCGTGAACGCGATAGAGCGTGTCCTTGCCGTCCTTGTAGATATAGAGCGCGCGGGCACCGAGCGGGTTGTTGAGGCCGGGATCGGCGCCGCCGGATGCTGCTGCGAACTGGCGAAGCTCCGGCTGGCGAGACACCATTTCGCCTGAAGGCGTCCAGCGCGGCCATTTCGCCTTGCGCTGGATGACGCCGCGGCCGGACCAGGCAAAGCCCGCCTTGCCGAGACCGACGCCGTAGCGGATCGCCTTGCCGCCGGGCTGCACGAGATAGAGGAAGTTGGCACGGGTATCGACCACCAGCGTGCCGGGTGCTTCATTGGTCTGGTAGGACACATCCTGGCGCAGAAAACGGTTGTCGATGCGCGAATAGGGAATGGCCGGCAGCGTGTGGCCGTCGTCGCGGATCACCTCGTACATGACCCGGTGCACGGGGTTGGAGACCGGCATGCCGTAGGTCTGGTGGAACTGCGTCTGATAAAGCTGACGCTTTTGCGGAATAGCCTCCTTCTGGGGAAGAGGCTGTGGCTGGACCGGCTCGTTGTAGGCCGGCTGATAGAAGACCGGCGTGGTTTCGCGGGCAAACACGGCCGGGTCCATGCGGGTCGTATCGGTGACGAACGGCACCTGGCAACCGCTGAGCGCCGTCGTCGCCACGAGAACGGCCGCAAGACCGGAGGTCCGGCTGAGCGATAAGGCTTTGTTTTGCATGGCAGTCCCGCTTCGGCATTGATGACGTCGGGGGCAATCTGTCAGGCAGCGCTTTCGCGAGGCTGGAGAGGTGGCGACTGGATCACGTGAACTGGTTGAAGAAGCGAATGCTTTCGACAACGGCACCGGGGACGACGCCGTTATGATTGCCGGGCAGAAGCTTCTTGTCGATCGTCACACCGGCAGACCGCGCACGATCGATCAGCAGTTGATGATCGGCATCGAAAGGCCGCTCGTCCGACCCGCGCAGAAGCAGCGTCGGGCATTTGAGGCTCGGCCCGAAACAGGCGGACGACCGCATTACGAACTCTTTCGGATCGGCGGCATCGAAGGGCACTTCGTTCGAGTATCGGGTAAAGAAGCGCCAGGAATTGACGCCGGCGGAAATCGGAACCGCCGCCCTGAACCGCCGCGTCATGCCTGAAAGAAGCGACAGCGTGCCGCCATTGCTGTGGCCGGCGATGAAGATCCGGCTGCGATCGATGCCGGGCAGGTTTTCCAGATAGGTGGCGGCTGCCAGCGCATCGGAGGTTTCGTCGTAGAAGCCGGAGAAATTGCCGGCCTGGCCGTTTTCGCCGCGAAAGGATGGATGCAGGACCACGAAGCCCGCTTCCCAATAGGCTTTCATCAGTTCCCAGTGGCCGTCGCCGGTGGCATTGCCGCCGTGCAGGAAAAGCACGGCCGGTTTCGGCTTGCCCGAGGCTTCGTAATGGGAAAGCCAGGCGATCAGTTCGAGCGAGCCATCCGGACCGCCGCGATACATAACCTTTTGCGCACCCGGCGGGGTCCCGAGCGGCGGCGAGGCTTCGGGTGCCGGACCATGCTTCAGAAGATGGGTGCGGAAGCGACGCCTGGCTTCGGCATAATCTTCCTTTTCCAGCGGCAGGGTTTCGGGGACGGGAAAGGGCGCGGCCAGGGCCTGGGGTGCAGCAAGGGAACCAAGTGCACCGAGTGCCAGACCGGTCATCAGCATGCGGCGGGTGATTGACATGGAACGACCGTCTATAAGGATATGAGTAGTCTCAGATATCGGGGTTGAGCGTAAACCCGACGGTTCAGAACGCAAGCGGGCCGGCGGTCACATCTTCGCGTCCGCCGTTTTGGCATCGATCATCGCGGTCAGTGTTTCCAGCCGGTCGGCATCGCGCGGCAGCTTGTCCATCCGCAGCCTTGCGATGCGGGGAAAGCGCATGGCGACGCCGGACTTGTGGCGCGTCGAGCGGTTGATGCCCTCAAACGCGACTTCCAGCACGAAGCCGAAATCCTTGTCGGCACGCACCGCCCTCACCGGGCCGAAACGCTCGACCGTGTTGTCGCGCACGAACTTGTCGAGCACTTCCAGTTCCGCGTCGGTAAAGCCAAAATAGGCCTTGCCGACGGGCACGAGATGATCGCCATCCGGGCCATCCGTCCACACGCCGAAGGTGAAATCGGAGTAGTAGCTGGAGCGCTTGCCGTGGCCGCGCTGGGCATAGAGCATGACCGCATCGACATTATAGGGATCGCGTTTCCACTTGAACCACGGGCCTTTCAGCCGGCCGGCCTGATAGACGCTGTCGCGGCGCTTGATCATGACGCCTTCGATGACCGGATCCGGCGGATCGCGGCGCAGGGCTTCTAGCTCATCCCAGGTGGTGAAGGGCACGAGATCGGAGAGGTCGAACCGGTCATGCGGGGCGTGGCCGATCACCTCGGACAGGCGTTCGCGGCGCTCGAGAAAACCTTTTGCGCGCACATCCGCCTCGCCGTCGAACAGGATATCGTAGGCGCGTACGAAGGCGGGGTAATCCTCCAGCATCTTCGCGTTCACAGTCTTGCGGTTGAGGCGCTGCTGCAGGTCGGAAAAGGTGCGGGTGGGATTGTTGGAGCGCATGGTGCCGCCGACGAGAAGCTCACCATCGACGACGCCGTCGAAATTGATCTGCTCGACGATATCGGGAAAGGCGCCGGTAATATCATCGCCGGAGCGGGAATAGAGTTTCTTCGTGCCGCCATGGGCCGACATCTGGACGCGGATGCCATCCCATTTCCATTCGGCGGCGTAATCGGCGGGATCGAGCTTTTCGAGATCGCCGCTTTCGACCGGGTTGGCGAGCATGACCGAATGGAAGATCGCCGGCGTCGCCAGAACCGGCTTGTCGGCATGGCCTTCCAGCCAGGCAAACAGCGACACATAGGGCGGCTCCAGCCCGTGCCACAGCGTTTCGATCTCGGTGACGTCCTTGCCCGACATTTCGGACAGCGCCTGCTTTGCAAGCCGGGCGGAGACACCGATGCGAAGCGACCCGGTGACGAGCTTCAGGAAGGCGAAACGGCCGGACGGATCGAGATGATCGAGCAGGTCGCGGACGGCTGAGCGCACTTCCGTGCGGCCGAGCGAGTTCATGCGGGCGACGACTTCGGACAGAAGCGGCTGCTCGGCATCGGTGGTGTCGTCCTTTTCGAGGCCATCCCAGACCAGCGCAATGGTTTCGGCGAGATCGCCGACATAGTCGTAGGAATACTGAAACAGAACCGCATCCATGCGCTCCAGCACCAGTTCGCGCAGCATGGCGGGCTTGACGCTTTTGAGATCAAGCGCACTTGCGAGCGCCGCCAGCCCATAGCCGCGATCGGGATCGGGCGTGGTGCGGAAGTAATCGACCAGCAGGGTGATCTTGCCGTTGCGCGACGGGGTGAGGACAAGACGGTCCAGCAGTGTGGCGAAGGGTTTCATGGGCGCAGCACTCTTCGAAAAACCCCCTCTGGCCTGCCGGCCATCTCCCCCACAAGGGGGGATAAAACAAGCGGCACGGCACTGCCTCGATTGTGCGACAGGGGCGCGACCGGGTTAAGCCCTCCCCCATGTGGGGAGGGTTGGGAGGGGTTTTTCTTCAACAATCCACCCATCATCGATCCCCCTCTGGCCTGCCGGCCATCTCCCCCACAAGGGGGGGAGAGAACCAGCGGCACGGTACCACCCAGATTGTGCGACAGCGGTGCGACCGGGTTAAGCCCTCCCCCTTGTGGGGAGGGTTGGGAGGGGTCTCTTTTCAGCGGCACAGTCATCATCAATCCCCCTCATCCTCATAGCCGACCAGATGCAGCGGCCGCGCTGGAATGCTCTTCAGTTCACACCAGCGCACCAGCGCTTCCTCGCGGCCGTGGGTGACCCAGACTTCGGAGGGAGCGACCTCGTTGATGGTTTCCAGGAGTTCGGGCCAGTCGCAGTGGTCGGAAATGACCAGCGGCAGCTCGACGCCGCTTTGTTTGGCGCGTTGGCGCACCATCATCCAGCCGGAGGCGAAGGCGATCAGGGGTTCGTTGAAGCGGCGGGCCCAGCGATCCTGAAAGGCCGAGGGCGGGCCGACGACGACGGCGCCCTTGAACAGGTCGGGGCTGCTCTTGTCGATCGTGGCGGGGCGGATTTCGCCGAGCGCGATGCCCTGGCTTTCGTAATAATCGCAGAGTTTTGCCAGCGCGCCGTGGATATAGATCGGTTCGTCATAGCCGCTGTCGCGGATCAGGCGGATGACCCGCTGCGCCTTTCCAAGCGCGTAGGCGCCGACCATGTGGCTGCGGTCGGGAAACTGCTTGAGCGAGGTCAATAGCTTGCCGATTTCCTCGCGGGGGTGGGGATGGTGGAAGACCGGAAGGCCGAAGGTTGCCTCGGTGATGAAGACATCGCAGTTGACCGGCACGAAGGGTGCGCAGGTGGGATCGACGCCGCGCTTGTAATCGCCTGATACGACGATGCGCAGTTCCTTATGCTCAAGCGCGATCTGCGCCGAGCCGAGCACATGGCCGGCTGGATGGAAGCTGACATTGACGCCGCCGACATCGATCACCTCGCCCCATGCAGCCTCCTGTTCGGAGGTGCAGAAGTCGTCGCCGTAGCGGATCTTCATGATGTCGAGCGTCTGGCGGGTGGCGAGCACATGGGTGTGGCCGGCGCGGGCATGATCGGAATGGCCATGGGTGATTAGCGCCCGCTCGACGGGGCGCACCGGATCGACATGGAAGCCGCCGACGGGGCAGAACAGGCCGGCCGGTGTGGGATGAAGCAGTGCCTCGGGTTTCATAGGACGAGAGATAGGCGGGGAAAGCCCGCTTGGAAGAGCCTTACGGGGCGGGCAGCTTGTTTTGTTGTGCGGCGGCCTGGACTTGCGCAGTCGGCAGGCGTTTGGGCTTGAGGAAAAGGGCGGCGACAAGGCCGATGGCGGCGATCACGGCGGCGGCGAAGAAGAGCGGCGTGAAGGCGGAGAAGTAGACGGAGGCCACTGCCTCACGCGAGGCTTGCGGCAGCTGGTCGAGCACTTTCGGGGTCAGTGCGCCGATATCGGCAACGCCTGGAATGACCACGCCGCTGCCCTTGACCGACGAGCCGATGATGGCGCCGTAGAGCGAAATGGCGATCGAGGCGCCGCCCATGCGCATCAGCGTCACGGCACCGGTGGCGGCTCCCATATCTTCCCGCGGTGCGGAATTCTGGACGCCGATGATCGGGGCCTGCTGGCCGAAGCCGACGGCAAGTCCCTGCAACATGAGAAGGATGGCGACGAGCCAGAGCGGCGTAGCCGACGTCACCTGCGACAAAAGCAGGAGAGCGCCGATGCTCATGACCAGGCCTAAGACGGCGAACGGCTTGTAGCGGCCGGTGATGGAAATCAACCTTCCCGCCGACATGGAGCCGACGACGATGCCGCCGGTGAGGCCGATGAAGAACAGGCCGGCCTGCGACGGCGACAGGCCCGTCGTCGTCTGCAGGAAAAGCGCGTAATAGTTGACCATGCCGATGCCGACCGCACCCGAGCAAAGCGTGATGATGAGAAACAGCGAGAAGGTGCTGTCCCTGAACAGTTTGAGCGGCACGATCGGTTCCGGCACCCGGCTTTCGACGAACACCCAAAGGCCGGCGCAGGCCATGCCGAAGCCGAGAAGGACCAGCGATTCGATTGCCATCAGCGAGCCGAACAGCTGGTGGCTGTCGGCGAAGGTGACGAGGCTCGCGATCGTCAGCGCCAGCACGACGGCGCCGGCATAATCGATCTTCGGCTTTCGCTGCGGGCGGCGATAGGGAAGCAGCAGGGCAAGGCCGGTCACGACGATGACGCCGAGCGGCAGGTTGATCAGGAAGATCGAGCGCCAGCCGAACAGATCGCTGAGCGTGCCGCCGAGAACCGGGCCGATGCTGCCGGCGGCCATGATCATCAGGCTGGAATAGCTCTGGTATTTCGCCCGCTCGCGCGGTTCGAACAGATCGGCATTGATCGAGAAGATCGACACCATGATGCCGCCGCCGCCGAGACCCTGGAAGACTCGGGCCGCGATCAGCGAATTCATCGACCAGGCAAAGCCGCACAGGACCGAGCCGAGCGTGAAGAGGACGATGGCAAACAGCATCACATATTTGCGGCCGAACAGATCCCCAAGCTTGCCGTAGATCGGCATGACCGCGCTCATGGCCAGAAGAAAGGCCGAGGATACCCAGCCGAAACTTTCCATCTGGCCGAACTCGCCGACGATGGTGGGAAGCGCCGTGGAAACGATGTGATTGTCGAGCGCCGCCATGAACAGCGCCGCCATCAGGAACCAGAAAACAAGAAGACGCTGTCGTTTGTCGGCAACAAGCGGGGTCTGGGCCGGGCGTGACATATCCATGGCATACTTCCTGAGAGGTCGGCGAATTTATGTGACTTCAGCATATAATTGTCAACGGCAGGCAGATGCACCAAGCAACAATTTCGTTGAAACAACCCGGCACCTGCTGATAAGTTGCAGCGATGACGACCACGATTTCTGCATCAGACCCACAGCCTTCGACCGAAACCGCCGCATTTGCGGAGGGTCTTTCGCGTGTCAGCGACAACCTGACCCGGATGCGGCATCTGATGGGGCGGCGGATGATTGCGCGCACCGCGATCGCCAACACGGTTCCGGGGCTGGAAACGGCGCATCTCGACGTGCTTGACGTGATGGGCAGGATCGAGGGCGAAATCACAGTGGGCGCGATTGCCGAGACGATGCGGATCGACCCGTCGCGCGGCAGCCGTCTGGTGACCGATCTCGTGTCGCGCGGTGTTCTCAGGCGTGATGCTTCGCAGGAGGACGGGCGGCGCTCGCTGCTGGTCAGGACCGAACTCGGCGATGCGCTGCTGACCGAGCTACAGGCGGTCAAGCGTTCGCTGCTGGTGAATGTGCTGGGCGACTGGCCGGAGGAAGAGCTTTCGGCGTTTTCGCATCTGTTCGAGAAGTTCATCTCCGGCTTCGAAGCGGTCTATCCCGGCGGCGCGGGCCGTCCCTCTCCGACCTGACCGTTTCGGCATCCGTCCCGAAACCACACACTTCCGCTGGCACGATAAATGCGTGTTGCAAGGGGATGATGGAGACGGCTGGATGATTTCGAGACGCAAAATGCTTGGCTGGGGCATGACGGGCGCTGCGGTTGCCGCATTGCCGCTGTCAGCGCTTGCAGCACCCGCCAGCGTTTCGACCGTTGATCTGCGCGGTTCGATCGACGCGCGCGACCACGGCGTGTCGCCTGACGGCGGTGATGTTTCGACCCGCAAGCTGCTGGCGCTGATCGAACAGGCGGCGCGGCAGAACAAGCCGGTCTATCTGCCGCCCGGCGACTACCGGGTTTCCGGGCTCGATCTTCCCGATAACACAAGGCTCGTCGGCGTTTCAGGTGCTTCCAGGCTCGTCTATTCCGGCGACGGATCGTTTATCCGTGCAACCGCGGCACGGCGGATAGAGCTTTCCAATCTGGTGATCGATGGCGGCAATCGCTGGCTGGATGATCAGACGCCTGCCCTTATCCATTTCTCCGGCATTCCCGACGTTTCCATCGACAACTGCGAAATTCTCGGCGCGCGCAAATCCGCGATCCAGCTGGAGCGGTGCGGCGGACGCATCGAGCGCTCGAAAATATCGGGCGCTGCGGATTACGCGGTCTATGCGGTCGAAAGCACCGGTCTTTCAGTGACCGGCAACAGCGTATTTGATTGCGGCAATGGAGGCATTCTCATCCATCGCTGGGAGAAAGGCGTCGATGGCAGCATCGTCACGGGTAACCGCATCTTCCGGATCGGCGCCAGAAATGGCGGCACCGGGCAATATGGCAATGCGATCAACCTGTTTCGCGCGGCCAACGTGATGGTGAGCGGCAACCACATCACCGACTCTGCCTTTTCGGCGATCCGCGCCAACAGCTCCTCCAACGCGCAGATTTCCGGCAACCAGTGCTTTCGCTCCGGCGAGACGGCGATCTATGCGGAATTCTCGTTCGAGGGCGCTGTCATCTCGGGCAATACGGTGGATGGCGCGGCAAACGGCATTTCCGTCGTCAACTTCAACGAAGGCGGCAGGCTTTCGACCATTTCAGGCAATATCGTCCGCAACCTTTCGGCAACCGGCCCCTACAAACTCGACGGCGCCATCTTCGGCGTCGGCATCAGCGCCGAAGCCGACACGGCGATCACAGGAAACGTGGTGGAAAATGCCGCCCTCTGGGGCCTGGCCCTCGGCTTCGGCCCCTATCTCCGCAACGTCGTCGCGAGCAACAATATCGTGCGCGGCGCCAAGGTGGGCTGTGCCGTCAGCGTTGCCGAAGGCGCCGGTTCGACTGTCATCAGCGGCAACGTGTTTCAGGACGTGAAGGATGGCGGCGTGATTGGCTTTCGGTGGACGGAGGCGGCGACGGAAGAGCTGGGCGGGACGGGTGATGCGGCGGCGGCGTTTCCGCATCTGACGGTTATGGGGAACCGGGTGGGTTAGGTTTCGGGGTCGGCAGCTTCGGGGCTGGGGCCGAAATCGATGTTGCGGCCGTTGTGGAAGACGCGGGCAATCTGCACGACGTCGTCCCTGACGCGGAAGGCGATCGTTGCCTTGTACCGATAACCGACGAGCCGCAGCCCGGAGTAAACGTCATCGCGCCGCATGCCGCGGTGGGGAAATGTCGAAAAATCAAGGCAGTAGTCTTCGATGCGGCGAACATAGGCCAATGCGGGGTCTACACCCATGCGAGGTGCCAGATATGTCAGGATATCGGCAAGATCATCTCTCGCCGCAGGATCGAAGACGACCCTGTACTTCATTCCTTCGTCATCTGCTCGGTAAGTTTTGCCGCCAGCTCGTCCAGATACCGATCCACCTCGTCGCCGGTTAATCCCCGTTCCGGGTGCGCATCCATTTCCCGAAGCGTCGGAACGACCTCATCCCTCAGCCACTTCTCGATCGCGGCGTCATGTGCTGCCATCGGGCGCAGGCCCTCGGCGATCACGTCGCTTTCCGAGGCGTATTCGCCGGAGGCGACCTTGGCTTCGACCATTTCGGCGATCTCGACCGGCAGGGTGATGCTGAGCGAACGGGTGGCGCGCATGGGGTTGGCCCTTGGAAAGATCAGAATGCTGAAGACTATACCGAAAACGAAAGCGGACGTCCAACCGGTCGAATTGAGGGGGCGGCATCTTCCGTTCGGGGCCGAACCGCACTAGCGTCGCGCCCGACACACAATGGGAGATACGCATGCTGAAAATCTATGGCGTCTATCGTTCGCGCGCGACGCGGCCGCTTTGGCTGATCGAGGAACTGGGATTGCCGTTCGAGCATATTCCGGTCATCCAGGCCTATCGGCTGGACGATGCTTCGGTTGATGGCGCGCCTATCAACACGCGGTCGCCGGAGTTTTTGAGCGTCAACCCGATGGGTTCGATCCCGTCGATGGATGATGACGGGTTCGTGCTGCACGAATCGCTTGCCATCACGCTTTACCTTGCCCGCAAGCATGGCGGCGAGATTGCTCCGAAGACGATCGAGGAAGAGGCGCAGATGGTGCAGTGGTCGCTGTTTGCGGCAACCAGCGTCGAAACCGCGGCCCTGACGATCCAGTCGTCCAGTGCGTCCACCGACGAAGGCAAGGCGGCGATCGAGGCTGCCGCACGCACGCTTTCGCGGCCGTTCGATGTGCTTGAAAAGCACCTTTCCGAAGACGGTTTCATGGTGGGCAAGCGGTTTACGGTGGCCGATATCAACGTGACGGAGATCGTGCGTTACGCGCGCAGCCATGCCGCCCTGTTCGACGGCCGCCCGGCGCTGAAAGCCTGGTATGACGGCTGCGTCGCCCGGCCCGCCTATCAGGCGATGTGGGCAAAGCGCAACGCCGAGCCGGCCTGACGATCAATTGGCGGGTTTCGCTGCTGCTTCAGAGTGCTGACAGAGGTATTGCCGAACAACGCTCTGGGGTCGCTTGGGACATTGAGCCGGCTGCTCCAAACTCCCCTAATCCTCGCCCTTGTGGCGGGGATCCAGTCAGCTCAAGTCCTTGAGC
This sequence comes from Neorhizobium sp. AL 9.2.2, assembly GCF_013317225.1. Lineage (NCBI taxonomy): Bacteria > Pseudomonadati > Pseudomonadota > Alphaproteobacteria > Hyphomicrobiales > Rhizobiaceae > Neorhizobium > Neorhizobium sp. AL 9.2.2. The sequence goes on along the minus strand of NZ_JAALXU010000001.1, from coordinate 916,668 downwards.
TGAAGGAGTCTTTGACCCGACAGACGTCGGGTCGCTGGATCCTCGCCACAAGGGCGAGGATGACGGAGACTGGGGTATCGCTCTCGCCAAATGAGCTTCTTCAGAGTTTGCCAGCAGTCTGCGGCCTGACGATCAGGCGGCGGGTTTCGCTGCCGCTTCTTCCGCCAGCACCCTTTGCACCGCCGGCCGCATTTCGATGCGCCGGTAGTGGGCGGCGACATTCGGGAATTCGGCCATGTCGACATGGTCACTTTCCAGCCAGCCGGTCATGACGAAGAGATAGGCGTCGGCGACGGAAAACGTCTCGCCGAGGACGAATTGGCCTTCGACAAGACCATCCTCGATCAGAGCGAAGCTGTCGCGCATGGTCTGCGGCACCTTGGCGATCATGTCCGCATGCGAGGCGGCATTATCGGCCCAGCGCGCGCCGCGGCGGCCATGGGCGTGGTTTATGTGGACGGTGGAGGAGAGATAGGCGTTGAAGGCCTGCATTTTTGCAAACAGGAAGGGATCGTCGAGCGGCGCAAGGTTCTTTTCCGGCACGAGCTGGGCAATGTAGGGGAGCAGTGCGACGGTTTCGGTCAGCACGCCCTTGTCCGTTACCAATGCCGGCACCCGGCCCTTGGGGTTGACCTTCAGATAGGCTGGTGATCGCTGCTCGCCCTCGGCAAAGCGGATCAGCGAGACCTGATAATCGAGGCCCGACTCGGCCAGCGCGATATGGCTGGCGCGTGAGCAGGTGCCGGGCGTGATATAGAGCGTCAGCATCGATCCGTATCCCTTCGTCGGTATCAGGCAAACAGCGCGTCGGTGACCCGGACTTCGCCGACGGTGAGGCCGTTCCAGTTCTTCATCGTGCGGTTGGCCATGGCCATCAGCTTTTCTTGCGTTTCGCCGCCCTTTTCGAAATAGCGGGCGATGAGCGCGAAGATCATCGCTTCGGCGGCGCGGGTCGTACCGTCCTCGCATTTGACCGCCATGGCAATGCCCTGATCGGGAAGTGCCGCGACGAAGACGCCTTCGGCACCGGTCTTGGCAAAGATCTTGCCCGGCGCCAGTTCCATCAGCTTCGTGCAGGCGCGGCCGGTGCCGGCGACGTAGAACGGCTCGGCCATGCAGGCATCCATCAGCCGGCGCGAGGCCTTCGCCCGTTCGTTGGAAAGGCCGGTGCCGGTCAGCATTTTCGCAAAGCCGTGGGCGAGACCCTTGAGCGGAACGGCATAGGTCGGGATCGAGCAGCCGTCGATGCCGCAATTGTCTTCAGCGAGAACCGCGCCGGTGAGGCTGCCCATCACGTCGCGGATTTCCTTCTGCAGCGGATGATCGTAGTCGACATAGCCCTTCAGCTGGGTGCCGGAATGGACGCAGGTGCAGACGAAGCCGGAATGCTTGCCGGAGCAGTTGTTATGCAGCGCCGTCGGATATTCGATGGTGCGGGCCTGATGGATGAGCGAGGCCTGTTCGGATGCCCAGTGGGCGCCGCATTCCATGTCTTCGACACTCTTGCCGGCCTTGGCCAGCATTGAGGCCGCCATGGCCACATGCGCGTCCTCGCCGGAATGGGAGGCGCAGGAAAACGCCAGTTCCTTATTGCCGAAGCCGTAGGCATCGGCTGCACCGCTTTCGATAAGCGGCAGCGCCTGCATGGCCTTGCAGGAGGACCGCGGAAACACGCCGGCTTCCGCATCACCGAAGGAAAACAGCGTCTTGCCTTCGCCATCCACGACGACGCCGAGGCCGCGATGGCGGCTTTCGACGAGAGAGCCGCGGGTCACTTCAACGGTCACGGGATTTTGCATCGGTCAGTCCTGAATTTGCCGGCTTCTATTGCTCATTCGGCTTAAACGCCATTTCGGCGGCGTTGATAGCCGTTTCGGCGATTTGTTGCACGGGAATGTTTATGAAATCGGTAAAGCGACTGCTGCTCCTTATCTTCGTCGTCTACCTTCTTCCCACCTTCGCTTCCGCCGGCCTTTGGGCGATGCGCGAACACCCGTCCGGCTGGAGCGCCGCGCGCTGGTCATCGGCCGGTATCCTGCCCAAGGCGAACGAAAGCAACGATGCGGCGATCTACATTTTTTCGGCGATGACGGGCGGGCTGAAAGGTTCGGTCGCAAGCCATGCCTGGATCGTGACCAAGGCAAAGGGTGCGGCCACCTATACCCGCTATGACAAGGTGGGCTGGGGCAACCCGATCCGCCGCAACCACCGCGATCCGGATGCCTTCTGGTATTCGAACCCGCCGCAGCTGGTGACATCGATCACCGGATCGAAGGCGGAGCTGCTGATCCCCAAGATCGAAGGCGCGATTGCCGCCTACCCTTACGCCGAGCCCGGCGGCTACACGATCTGGCCGGGGCCGAATTCCAATACGTTCGTGGCCTATGTGCTGCGCACCGTGCCTGAGATCGGCGCGGTGCTTCCGCCGCATGCGGTGGGCCGCGACTATCTGCCGGATGGGGAATTCGTGCATCTGGACGAGGACAGCCGCGACCTGCATGTGACGCTGCGTGGACTGTTAGGCTTTTCGGTGGGGGTGCGGAGCGGCATCGAGGTCCATTTCCTCGGTCTCGTCGCGGGCCTCGATCTCGCCCGGCCGGGCATCAAGGTGCCGGCGCTCGGACGGATCGGCATCTAGCCGGGAGAGCAGTGCCGCGATGCATGGGAGCCATGCATGAAACGCAAAACGCCCGCAGACTTGCGAGCGTTTGCAAACATTCGGATTATACGATCAGAAACCGATCAGAAGCCGACGGCAGTGCGTGCGACGCGACGGATATCGCTACGGTCGATACCGAGGTCGTGGAGTTCGCGCGAGGTCATACGGTCCAGTTCGGTGACCGTCTGACGATACTTGCGCCAGTTGTTGATGGTGCGTGCTACGTTCATGATGATCCCCTTTCCTGAGGCTTTCGAAGCTTCAGCTGCCAGATGCTGGCGCTTTCTCTTGCTTCGATGACCTCTTTATACGCTGCCCAAGGATGAAGCAGAAGCACTGAAGCGTCAGGCCACCCATGCGCGCCATGCATGTCTTTCCAAGGGTCGATGTCAGGGAATTGGTCATCATTGCCAGGCAGGATGGAAGACCATCGATATTTGCAACTGGCAGACATGGAAAAGGGCCGCTTGAGCGGCCCTTCCATGAGTTTGGTCCGGTTGAACGAACCCGGGCTGCAATCATGCAGTCCGAAGGAAGATGTCATTCAGGCCGAGGGCTGCCCCGTCAAGACCAACAACTTTCCATTGCCCGCTACACAGACCGAAATCTCATTAGACATTGGACCACCTTCCTTTCATTACGTTGATGATGATCAGAAGGTAGGTGCGATCTGCGGCGCTTGCAAGGCAAGTTATGTAAACAATCGAAGATATTATTGAGTTGCGGATCGGCGGCGGTTCGACCACTATTCGCGCAGCCGGTGGCGGGGTGCCTTCCGGGCGATGCCCAAGGCCACCCCTGCCCCCAGGTTTCATCACCCCAGCTGCATCACGATCTTGCCGATATGGCTGCTGGTTTCCATCAGCCGGTGCGCCTCGACCACGTCGTCAAACGGCACCACGGAATGGATGACGGGTGAGACCTTGCCGGCTTCGAGAAGCGGCCAGACCTCGCTCAGCAGTTCGTCGCGGATCGCCCGCTTTTCGTCGGCGGTGCGGGGCCGCATGGTCGATCCTGTCACCGTCAGGCGCTTGACCATGATCGGTGAGAGATTGACCTTTTCCGCCATGTTGCCGCCGAGGAAGGCGATGATCGACAGGCAGCCGTCCTTGGCAAGGACCGACAGGTTCTTTTCGAAATAGGAAGCGCCGATCATGTCGAGCACCACATCGACGCCCTTGCCGTCGGTCTCGGCCTTGATCACCTCGGCAAAGTCCTCGGTCTTGTAATTGATCGCCTTGGTCGCACCGAGCTTTTCGCAGGCGTCGCATTTGTCCTTCGAGCCGGCGGTCGCATAGGCCGTCGCGCCGAATGCCTTGGCGAGCTGGATCGCGGTCGTGCCGATGCCGCTCGAGCCGCCATGGATCAGCACGCTCTCGCCTTCGGTCAGGCCCGCCATCTGGAACAGGTTGGCCCAGACGGTGAAGAAGGTTTCCGGCACGGCTGCGGCCTTCACCGCATCATAGCCCTTCGGCCATGGCAGCGCCTGGCCTGCGGGCACAACGCAATATTCCGCATAGCCGCCGCCGTTCGAAAGGCCGCAGACCTTGTCGCCGATTGCAAATTCGGTCACGCCCTCGCCAAGCGCCACCACTTCTCCGGCGACTTCGAGGCCAAGGATCGGGCTTGCATCCTTCGGCGCCGGGTAGTTTCCCTGGCGCTGGGCGACATCGGGCCGGTTGACGCCGGCGGCTTCCACCTTGATCAGGATTTCGCCTGATCGGGCCGACGGGCACGGGCCGGTGGCATGGGTCATTACATCGGGCGCGCCGAAGGACGGCAGGTCGACGAAACGCATCTGGGACGGCATGGACATGGGTCTACTCCTGTCAGTATCTGACGACTGACTTAGGACAGTGCCCCCTGCTTGGAAAGGCGGAGGTTGGATGCATGCATCCGGTTGAGCCGGTGTGGCGCTACTTTGCCGCGTCACCGTAGCTTGCGAAAACAAGGCCACGGTCGCTCTCCTTGGCGGCAACCTTGACCGTTGCGATCTCCGTTCCGATCCGGGCGATATCGTCGAGGATCAGGCCCTGCGGCAGATGGACAACGCCGATCGAGCAGCGCAGCAACGGGAAATCGCGCTCCACGCCGGTGCGGTCATGGCCACGGATCCGGCCTGCCGCCCTCTCCTCTTCCGAATAGAGCGCGACGGCGTCATCGTGGAAATCCGATAGAAGGCGCTCGAGGATTTCCTCCAACTCGTCGCGGGACCAGTCGCGAATGCCGATAAAGAAATCGTCGCCGCCGACATGGCCCAGAAAATGTTCGTCGGAGAAGAAGTAGCGCTTCATCAGCGCCGCAAACAGCGAGATTGCGTGGTCGCCCATCTGGAAGCCGTAATGATCGTTGAACGGCTTGAAATGGTCGAAGTCGCAATAGCAGAAGAAGCGCTGCTCGTCGTCATCGCGGCCGGCCTGGTACATGAAGTCGCGGATGGCCCGGTTGCCGGGAAGCCCCGTCAGCGGGTTCTGGTCCTGGGCGATCTTCAGCTGCTTTTCGTTGACCACCTTGATCAGCGATGCGGCCGAGACGACGCCGGCATACCGCATGTTTTCGGTAAGGATTACGCAGGCGCTGTTTTCCATGTTGGCAAACAGGCTCATCAGCTCTTCCGCTTCGGCATCCAGCCCGATGATCGGGGCGCGCTCGACGAAATGGGCGATGGTGCGCTCGTAGACCTTGTTCTTTAGGAGATCGCGGCCGAAGGGCTGATAGATGAATTCCTTGAGGTGATATTCGTTGATGACGCCGCGCGGTTCGCCATTGGCGTTCAGCACCGGAAAGAATGCCTGGCGCGGATTGCGGCGAAACAGTTCAAAGACACTGTCGATGCTCTCGTTCTCGAACACCGTCGGCAGCTTTTCGATCTGCTTGCGGATGAGGATTTCGTCGAGCGACTGGCTGGATCGGCGCGACAGACCGATTGCGGCCAGATGCGGATAGGCCGGCTGCAACTCCGTGACGAAGCTGGTGGGTCTTGCGATGAAATAGCCCTGTACCAGATCGACGCCGTATTCACGGCAGGCCAGAAATTCGGCCTCGGTCTCGATGCCTTCGGCAATCACGCGGATGCCGAGCACATGGGCAATGTTGACGATGTTCTTGACGAGATGCCGTTTGCGCGGATTGACATCGATATCCGAAATGAAGTGCCGGTCGATCTTCAGGTAGTCGACCGGGTAGTCGCAGAGCAGCTTCATCTCGCCATGGCCGACGCCGAAATCGTCAATCGCCAGCTTGAAGCCTGCCTTGCGCATCTCGCTCATCAACTCGGCAAATTCCGGCACCGAGGTGTTGTCGAACCGCTCGGACAGCTCGAAGCAGACCGAGGACGGTGCGACGCCTGCCTGGCGCAGGTGCTGGACGATCTTTTCAAGGAAAAGCTGGCCGTCGCGGATCATCCGGACATCGAGATTGAGAAACAGCGTCTGGCTGGAGAAATCCGGAAGGCCGGCGAATTTGGCAAGTGCCCGGTGGGCGACCATCTGTTCGAGCGCCAGAAGCTGGCCGCCGTCATGGGCCTGGTCGATCAGTTCGAGCGGCGAGGCAAAGCCAAGACGGTCATGGCCGCGCAGCAGCGATTCATAGCCGAACACGGACCCGGTGGCGACCTCCACGATCGGCTGGAAGGCGTTCTCAATGACAAGCTTTGCCAGCGGCAAAAGCTGATCGCTGGCATAGCGACGGAAAACGCCCGGTTCCAGAACGGCCGCAGACGACATGCAATTCACCCCATTTACTGCGTGGGCGAGATCCGCCCGGCGCCTTATTCACGGGCGCCACCTTTGCCTCCATTGGTCAAAAATACCTTTCCCGCAAATGACAGTTCGATGAAACTTCCATGACATTAATTTATGTTTCTAATACAATGAGTTGTAAATATTACATCGTCTGGCTTGGGCAGGTGCGGTCCCGCGTCAACGCCACGAGCCAAGCTTAAGCTTCCACAGGGATTTCCCCCACAGTCCCCGGCCGTGCGCTTTTGAGACAGCGCTGTTCGCAATCCCTGCTTGATTGCGCGGCCAATCGAAAATAACTCATTCTGGCGGTCTTCCTCATCTTCAAGAAAAGCAGCCCGGTCATGTCCCGTCCGAACATTCTCATCATCATGGTCGACCAGATGAATGGCACGCTGTTTCCGGATGGGCCGGCGGACTGGCTGCATGTGCCGCATCTGAAGGCGCTGGCTGCACGCTCTGCCCGCTTCCAGAACAACTACACCTCGTCGCCGCTTTGCGCGCCGGCCCGCGCCTCGTTCATGGCGGGGCAGCTGCCGAGCAGAACCGGGGTTTATGACAATGCCGCCGAATACGTTTCGTCTATCCCGACCTATGCGCATCACCTGCGCCGCGCTGGCTATTACACAGCGCTTTCTGGAAAGATGCATTTCGTCGGGCCGGACCAGATGCACGGGTTCGAGGAACGGCTGACCACCGACATCTACCCGGCCGATTTCGGCTGGACGCCGGATTACCGCAAACCGGGTGAGCGGATCGACTGGTGGTATCACAACATGGGTTCCGTCACCGGCGCCGGCGTTGCCGAGATTTCCAACCAGATGGAATATGACGACGAGGTGGCCTTCCTCGCCAACCAGAAGCTCTACCATCTCAGCCGCGACAACGACGATGCGGACCGCCGGCCCTGGGCTTTGACGGTATCGTTCACGCATCCGCACGACCCTTATGTGGCACGCCGGAAGTTCTGGGATCTGTGTAACGACTGCGAGCACCTGATGCCCGAGATCGGCATGCTCTCCGAGCAGGATCCGCATTCGGCCCGCATTCTGAAGTCCTGCGACTATCCGGCTTTCGAGATCACCGACGAGCATGTGCGGCGGGCGCGTCAGGGCTATTTTGCCAACATTTCCTATATCGACGAGAAAGTCGGCGAGCTGGTCGACACGCTGACGCGGACACGGATGCTGGATAACACATTCATCCTGTTCTGCTCCGACCATGGCGACATGCTGGGCGAGCGCGGATTGTGGTTCAAGATGAACTTCTTCGAGGGGTCATCCAGGGTTCCGCTGATGATCGCCGGTCCTCAGATCACGCCGTCGCTGCATGCCGCGCCGGTTTCCAATCTCGACATCACGCCGACGCTTTGCGATCTTGCCGGTATTTCGATGGACGAGATCATGCCCTGGACCGACGGCGAAAGCCTGAAGCCTGTTATCGACGGCGGCACGCGCACCGCGCCGGTACTGATGGAATATGCCGCAGAAGCCTCGCATGCGCCGCTGGTGGGCATTCGCGAGGGCAAGTGGAAATACGTGCATTGCGAGCTTGATCCCGAACAGCTCTACGATCTCGACGCTGACCCCCACGAGTTGACCAACCTGGCGCAGGACCCGACCCATGTTACTGTGATGGACGGGTTTCGCGCCAAGCGGGCAGCCAAATGGGACATGGCGAAATTCGACGCGGCCGTGCGCGAAAGCCAGGCGCGGCGCTGGGTGGTCTATGAAGCGCTGCGCAACGGTGCCTATTACCCCTGGGACCACCAACCCTTGCAGAAAGCCTCGGAGCGCTACATGCGCAACCATATGAACCTCGACAATCTGGAAGAGTCCAAGCGCTATCCTCGCGGGGAATAGGCGCCAAGGAACGGAGAAGACCCATGAAAGCACAACCAGTCGCCAGCCATTTCATCGACGGCGAATATGTCGAGGATACCGACGGCAGCGTCATCGAAAGCCTTTACCCGGCGACGGGCGAAGTGATCGCAAGGCTGCATGCGGCAACGCCCGCGATCGTTGAAAAGGCGATTGCGGCGGCCAAGCGCGCCCAGCCGGAATGGGCGGCAATGAGCCCGACTGCTCGCGGCCGGATCCTGAAGCGGGCAGCCGAGATCATGCGGACCCGCAACCGAGAGCTTTCCGAGCTGGAGACGCTCGATACCGGCAAGCCGATCCAGGAGACGATCGTCGCCGACCCGACATCGGGCGCCGACAGTTTCGAATTCTTCGGCGGCGTGATCGCTGCCGGCATGAACGGCCAGTATATTCCGCTCGGCGGCGATTTTGCCTATACGAAGCGAGTGCCGCTCGGCGTCTGCGTCGGCATCGGCGCCTGGAACTATCCGCAGCAGATCGCCTGCTGGAAGGGCGCACCGGCGCTCGCCGCCGGCAATGCGATGGTGTTCAAGCCGTCCGAAAACACGCCGCTCGGCGCGCTCAAGATCGCCGAGATCCTGATCGAGGCCGGCCTGCCGAAGGGCCTCTTCAACGTTATCCAGGGCGACCGGACGACCGGACCGCTTCTGGTCGAACACCCTGATGTGGCCAAGGTGTCGCTGACCGGCTCGGTGCCGACTGGCCGCAAGGTGGCGGCGAGCGCTGCCGGCAACCTCAAGCATGTGACGATGGAACTGGGCGGCAAGTCGCCGCTGATCGTGTTCGAGGATGCCGATATCGATTCCGCCATCGGTGGGGCGATGCTCGGCAATTTCTATTCGACCGGACAGGTCTGCTCCAACGGCACCCGCGTGTTCGTGCAGAAGGCGATCCGGGACGAATTCCTGTCGCGGCTGAAGGCCCGCACCGAAAAGATGGTGATCGGCGACCCGATGGACGAGGCAACCCAGGTGGGGCCGATGGTCTCCTTCGATCAACGCCAGAAGGTGATGTCCTATATCGAAAAAGGCATCTCGGAAGGCGCGACGGTCGTCACCGGCGGCGGCATTCCCAACAATGTCTCGGGCGAAGGCTATTACATCCAGCCGACGGTGTTTGCCGACGTCACCGACGACATGACCATCGCCCGTGAAGAGATCTTCGGACCCGTCATGTGCGTGCTCGACTTCGATAACGAGGAAGAGGTGATCGCGCGCGCCAACGCGACCGAATTCGGCCTCTCCGCCGGGGTCTTTACCGCCGATCTGACACGCGGCCATCGCGTCGCCGATCTTCTCGAAGCGGGCACGCTTTGGATCAACACCTACAATCTCTGCCCGGTAGAAATCCCCTTCGGCGGATCAAAACAATCGGGCTTCGGCCGCGAAAACTCGCTTGCGGCGCTGGAGCATTATTCGGAGCTGAAGACGGTCTATGTGGGAATGGGCAAGGTCGAGGCGCCGTATTGAACTTCATCTCCCCCTTGAGGGGGGAGGTCGCAGCAAAGCTGCGGGTGGGGGTGACCTTTTTTCTACCCCACCCAATTCACCCCACCCCCCCCTCAAGGGGAGGGTAAGGTTGCCATTGGCTTCTGCTCAACATGAAAGCTCGGATATGAAAAGTGCAGATTTCGTCATCATCGGCTCGGGTTCGGCGGGTTCGGCCATGGCCTATCGGCTGTCCGAGGACGGGAAGCATTCGGTCATCGTGATCGAGGCGGGCGGTACCGATTATGGTCCGTTTATCCAGATGCCGGCGGCACTTGCCTGGCCGATGAGCATGAAGCGCTACAACTGGGGATATTATTCGGAGCCGGAACTGAACCTCGGCAACCGGCGGATTACCGCGCCGCGGGGCAAGGTGCTGGGTGGGTCTTCGTCGATCAATGGTCTCGTCTATGTGCGCGGCCATGCGGAAGACTACAACCGCTGGGAGGATCTCGGCGCGACCGGCTGGTCTTATGCGGATGTGCTGCCCTATTTCAAGCGGATGGAAACGGCCCACGGCGGCGAAGCGGGATGGCGCGGCACGGATGGGCCGATGCATGTTCAGCGCGGGCCGATGACCAATCCGCTGTTCCACGCCTTTATCCGGGCGGGCGCAGAGGCCGGTTTCGAGACCACCGACGATTATAACGGATCGAAGCAGGAAGGCTTCGGGCTGATGGAGCAGACGATCCATGACGGTCGCCGCTGGTCTGCTGCCAACGCCTATCTGCGGCCGGCGATGAAGCGGAAGAATGTCGAAGTCGTCTATGGCCTCGCGCAGAAGGTCGTGATCGAGAACGGTCGTGCGATTGGCGTCGAAGTTCTGCGGAGGGGCGTGCCGGAAGTGGTGAAGGCGAACCGCGAGGTGATCATTGCCGCCTCGTCGTTCAACTCGCCGAAACTCTTGATGCTGTCGGGGATCGGGCCGGCGGCGCATCTGAAAGACATGGGGATCGAGGTCGTGGCCGACCGGCCGGGCGTCGGTGCCAACCTGCAGGATCACATGGAGTTCTACTTCCAGCAGATCTCCACCAAGCCTGTCTCGCTCTATTCCTGGCTGCCCTGGTTCTGGCAGGGCGTGGCGGGTGCCCAGTGGCTGATGACCAAGGGTGGCCTGGGCGCCTCCAACCAGTTCGAGGCCTGCGCGTTCCTCCGCTCGGAACCGGGACTGAAGCAGCCGGATATCCAGTATCATTTTCTGCCTGTTGCGATTTCATACGACGGCAAGGCGGCGGCGAAGAGCCACGGGTTCCAGGTGCATGTGGGCTACAACCTGTCGAAATCGCGCGGCGCGGTGACGCTGCGCTCGTCCGATCCGAAGGACGATCCTGTCATCCGCTTCAACTACATGAGCCACGAGGAAGACTGGATCAAGTTCCGCCACTGCGTGCGGTTGACGCGCGAGATCTTCAGCCAAAAGGCGTTCGACGATTATCGCGGGCCGGAGATCCAGCCGGGCGAACAGGTTGAGAGCGACGAGGAGATCGATGCCTTCCTGCGCGAGCATCTGGAAAGCGCCTATCACCCCTGCGGCACCTGCCGGATGGGCCGGGCCGACGATCTGATGGCGGTGGTCGATCCGGAATGCCGGGTGATCGGCGTCGAGGGGTTGCGGGTGGCCGACAGTTCGATCTTCCCGCATGTGACCTATGGCAATCTCAACGGCCCGTCTATCATGACCGGCGAGAAGGCGGCGGATCATATTCTGGGCAAGCAGCCCCTGCCCCGCAGGAATCAGGAGCCCTGGGTCAATCCGAGAGCGGCGATGAGCGACCGCTAAGGTCGTGCGGTGTCAGTGGTAGTCGTCTTCGCGCTGGTGGCGGATGGCGAGAACGGTGACGGTTTGATCGTCAATGAGCTTGAAGAGAATGAGGTAGCCGGAAGAACCAAATGGCACGACCAACTCCCGGACGAGGGGATCTTCCCTGGAAGCACGCCTCGCCATCAGTGGAAAGTCAATCAGGATAGCAAGTGCTTTCTTTATAGCCGTAATCGCCCGGATCGCTTGATCAGGATCTCGCTCAATGAGGAAATCCGCCAGCCTGTCCATATCCTCAAAGAATGCTGCGGTGTATACCAGCCTGACGGTCATCGAGTTTCAACGGCTTTCCTCGCCCTCGCTTTTTCCAGCTTGCTTTCCAACATGTCGAGTACGTCTTGATGGCTGTAGTAAACACCGGTGCGCTCAGCTTCGGCCAGACCTGCCAGCCCCCTGGCGATGAACTCCGCCTGGGTCTTTCGGTAGTCGATCTGTCTCTTCAGCGAGTCCTCGACGAAGGCGGATAGCGTTTCGCCTTCCTTCAGCACGCTTTCGGCAGCCGCGCGGAGTTCCGGGTCGACGCGCAGCGACGGGATGGTTGCGGTTTTCATTAGCATCACCTCATGCGTTGCAAGTGCGATGCATGATGCGCCTGGAAGCTTATTCTGGCAAGTGGATCCGGATCACATCGCGGGGGAGGACAAAGCCTTGATGCGGTCCACGATCAGCCGGTTGAGGGCGCGGTAGTCGCCATCGAAATGGTGGCCGCCGGGGCGTGAATGGATGAGTGTGCCGGGGATGTCCTCGACAGCAGGACAGGCCGTGTCTTCCTCCTCCGTGCCGTAGATGCACTGGATCTTGTGCGGCTCGATCTCGGCGATGTCGTCGACCGGATCGCCCTGCTTGGCGGCCCCTGCCCAGCCGAGCCAGCCGGTGACGGCGATCTCGAAATCCGCCTGATGCGAGAGGGCCAGAAGCGAGAGCAACGATACGACCTGTCTGTCTGCTTCGGGCAGCAGTCGATAGGTGGCCGGCAGGATGTTGGCGCCGAAGGAATAGCCAATCAGGACGACGTTTTTGACGTTCCAGCGCTGGCGGTAGGTGGTGATGATGCGGGAGAGAGCGGTGGCCGTCTCCTGGGGTGATTTCTCGGTCCAGAAATAGCGCAGCGCATCGACGCCGACGACCGGGATGCCGTCTTCCACGAGATAGGCGGCGAGCTTCTGGTCGATATCGCGCCAGCCGCCATCGCCGGAATAGATGACCGCCAGCGTATCATGCAGCGGCACGGCCGAGGTCGGCACGATCGGCAGGCCGAGCGGCGAGGATGTCTGGCGAAGGCGGGTGAGCGTGGTGGAAACGGTTTGCAGCAGCAGGGTTTCCGGGGTTTCGTCCCAGGCGGTGATCTCGATTGCCGGATGGCTCTGCTTCAGAGCGTCCGCATGGGCTTCCCCTGCCGGATCTGCCTGCGGCGTCAGCAGGATGCGCACAGGTTCCGGCAGCGGGCCCGGCGTGAGGCCGTATGCAACGCCGCCGTCGACCACCGTCTTGGGGGCCGGCGTGCAGAGGATCTTTTCGACGGGAATGAAGGCCTGAGGATCGATGGCGATCGTTTCCGCGATGGTCGAGGCCGGCGTCTGGGCGGCAATCGCGAGCGCCAGGGCGCCACCACCGCCGATGCCGGCGATGACCGGCGGCAGGTAGGCGGCGATCTCCTGGTCGCGGTGGATCTGGCGGCTCAGTTCCTCGATATCGGAGACGAGATAGAGGCAGGTCCGGTCCTCTTCGCGCGCGAGCGCCTCGTAGTAGTCGGGAAGATCAACGCCGACGACCACGGCGCCGCCGGCAACCAGTGCGTCGGAGACCGTCTGTTCGCGGTCCGACCAGCCTTCGGTGCCGGACAGGAGGAGAACGATGCCGGATGCCTTTGCGTCGGGATAGGCGATGCGGTCGGTCGGCAGGCTTCGAATGCCGGGGCCGGCCCACCACTCAAACGCATTCACCGCGGCGGCGACCACGGTGATGCCGGCAACGATTGCTGGCAGAAGCTTCATCGGCGAAGAATGCCTCTCAGGCCGCCGGCAATCAGCTTGGTCACGTCGAACAGGGCAACGAGCGGCATGCCGCGTCCCGAAACGGCGAGATAGCGAGGCTGCCATTCCGGATCGAATTTCGACTTGAACGCATGAACGCCACGGAAATTGTAAAAGCGTTCGCCGTTTTCGAAAATACGGTTGCCGATATGGTTCCAGAGCGGCGCGCGGCGGTGGGTGGCAAGGCCTGAAAGCGGCGCCATGCCGAGATTGAGCGTGCGATACCCTTCTGCCTTGAAGTGCTCCATGATGCGCACGAAGAGCAGATCCATCATGCCGCGATGGGTGTTCGGCACATGCCGCATCAGGTCGATAAAGGCATCGCCGTTCGAGCTCGTCGCATGGATATTGGCGAAGGCGACGATGCGGCCTTCGAGACGGATGACGGCGACAGGTCCGGCTGCCACGTAGGCCGGCTGGAAAGTGCCGAGCGAAAAGCCCTTTTCGGCGGCGTTATGGGCGGCAAGCCAGGCGCGGGAGACGGCAATAAGCTCGTCCATCACGCCGGGCACCGCTTCGGCCGGCAGCAACGAGAATTCCAGCCCGTCGCGTTCGGCACGGTTGATCGAGCGGCGCAGTTTCAGCCAGGCGCCGCCCTTCAGATCGAAATCGATGAGATGAACCACCGCCTGTTCGCCGAGCTTGTAGGGTTTCAGACCCGCCTCGACTGCGCAGGGCAGAAACTCGGGCGAGACCTGGTAGAACACGGCGCGGCAGCCATCGCGGCGCGCGGCGTTCATGAACTTGACGATCAGTCCCGGCCACGCCTTGCGGCAGCCGACCGGATCAAACAGCGCCGCCCAGGTCCGGCCGGAGCGCGCATACATGATGAACGCAGTGCCGCAATCGGAAAACAACAGCTTCTTATCGCCCAGGCGCACGAGGCCGGCGCTGGCATTGGGCTGGAGCGCCAGGAGATCGAGCGCTCTCTGCAGGTCTTCGCCGGATGGAACACGGGAGACGGGCCGCGGAATGCGCAGGTGACGGCTGGCGGCAAGCGTGCCGACGAAAGCGACAGTAACGAAGCCGGCCGAGACGCGGGTCGTGACATCGCCGATGATGAGATGCCAGGCGACTGCGAGCAGGTTCTCCTCCAGAAATACGTAGAGCGACAGCGCCACGGTGAAGGCGATCAGCGCGAAATAGAAGGCAAGGCCGCGATTGCCGAGAATGTCCGCCAAGCGCTCGGCAAGAAACCTGCCGATCTGACCCGCAGCGGAGACCGCTCCACCCTCCGCAACGGCGGGGGCCATCGTTTCATGCGCAATATCTGCCATAGGGGACCTGTCGGACTAACGAACTGCGAGCTTCATAGAGCACTTTGATTTACCGAAGCTTACGCGCGCAGGCTGCATATCAGCTTCCGATGCGCCCGGAATTGATAGGGATCAATTTAGAATGTGAAAAGCTGGTACCCGGCCCATACCAGCAGCTGTGTCATCGACCGAATATCTTCCAGCGGGTCGGACGAAACCGTGCTTCGGAGCCGAGTTCGATCGGGGCGTGCAAAGGCACCTCGATCTCCACATGGAAGGGCTCATGGCCGTTGCTTCCGCCGGGGTTGGAGATATCGATCTCGGCGATACGGGTGCCGGCCAGACGCCGCGAGGCCGTGACCTTGCCGAACAGCGCGTCGCGTTCCTGCGTCAGCTCCACATCTTCGGGACGGAAGTATAGGTCGCCGGAACTGTTCGCCTCTCCGGACACACCGATCGGCTCGCCCTGGAACAGCACGGTGCCGTCCTTTACCTCGACCGGAAGATGCGAGGATTCGCCGATGAAGGAGAACACGAAGGGCGACCCCGGCCGGTCATAGACGTCGTCTGCCGAGCCGACCTGTTCGATCTTGCCCTGGCTCATGACGACGACGCGGTCGGCGAGCTCCAGCGCTTCTTCCTGGTCGTGGGTGACGAAGACGGTGGTGTGGCCGGTGCGATCGTGAAACTCGCGCAGCCAGCGGCGCAGTTCCTTGCGGACCTTGGCATCGAGCGCGCCGAAGGGTTCGTCGAGCAGCAGGATGCGCGGCTCGATCGCCATGGCGCGGGCGAGCGCCACACGCTGGCGCTGGCCGCCAGAAAGCTGGTTCGGATAGCGGCTCTCAAGCCCCGACAGCTGGACCATATCGAGCAGGTCGGAGACGCGCTTTCTGATTTCGGTCTTGGACGGGCGGCTGGCGGAGGGGCGAACCTTCAGGCCGAATCCGATGTTTTCCGCCACCGTCATATGCCGGAACAGCGCGTAATGCTGGAATACGAAGCCGACATTGCGATCCTGCACGGAATGATGCGAGGCATCTTCGGCACCGAAGAAGATCTGGCCGTCGGTTGGAAAATCCAGCCCGGCGATCAGCCGCAGCAGCGTCGTCTTGCCGGAACCGGACGGACCAAGCAGCGCGATCAGTTCGCCGGACGCGATTTTCAGCGACACGTCGTTCAGCGCGGCGAAGCGGTCGAATTCCTTGCGGATATTGTTGATGCTAACTTCCATAGAGCGGGAGCCTTTAATGTCTGCCGCCGGCTGAGCCGGCACCGAACCGAAGTTCGAGAAGGGTTTTGAGAGCGAGCGTGACGAGCGCTAGAAGTGCGAGCAGCGAGGCCACCGCGAAGGCTGCAACCATGTTGTACTCATTGTAGAGTATCTCAACATGCAGCGGCATCGTGTTGGTGAGCCCCCGAATGCGGCCGGATACGACCGAGACAGCGCCGAATTCGCCCATGGCGCGAGCATTGCAGAGAAGCACGCCGTAAAGCAGGCCCCACTTGATATTGGGCAGCGTCACATACCAGAATGTCTGCCAGCCGGTTGCGCCGAGTGACAGGGCCGCCTCCTCGTCGCCGGTACCCTGGTCCTGCATCAGCGGGATCAGTTCGCGGGCGATGAAGGGGAAGGTGACGAACACGGTGGCCAGCACGATGCCTGGCACGGCAAAGAGGATCTCGATGCCATAGCTCTTCAGCCAGGGTCCAAGCACGCTGGCACTGCCGAACAGCAGCACATAGACGAGACCCGAGATGACCGGCGAGATCGAGAACGGCAGGTCGATCAGGGTGATCAGAAAGGCCTTGCCCTTGAATTCGAACTTGGCGATGGCCCATGCTGCCGCAAGCCCGAAGACGAGGTTGAGCGGCACGGCGATGGCGGCGACCGTGAGCGTCAACCCGATCGCGGCCCAGGCGTCGGGTTCGACCAGCGCTTCCTCGTAAGCACCCCAGCCATCGCGAAACGCCTCGACGAAGACCGAGACGAGCGGCAGGAACAGGAAGAAGCCGAGGAAGATGAGGGATACGCCAACCAGGACGAGCTTGGTGGTGAGGCTTTCATCGGCGGGGCTGCGGAAACGTGTGATGCGGGCGGACTTAGACATGAGACAAGACCCTCTCTGCCCTGCCGGGCGACCGGGATCGAGCCACGGGTCTCGCCCCGTCCTTCGGACCGCCCACGGGGAGGGAGAACCGACGTGGCAAGCGCTGCGTTCCTGCATCAGAGGGTGAGGCTGGGTTAAGCCCTCCCCCTTGTGGGGAGGGTTGGGAGGGGTTCTTCTTCAAGGCACTTCTGAAACCATCAAACATAACCATACCTCCTGCGGCTCCAGGCCTGGATGAGGTTGATCACCAGCAGCATGGCAAACGAGATCAGCAGCATGATCGTGGCGATCGCTGTGGCGCCGGCATAGTTGAACTCTTCCAGCCGGATGACGATCAGGAGCGGTGCGATTTCGGACACATAGGGGATGTTGCCGGCGATGAAGATGACCGAGCCGTATTCGCCGACGCCGCGGGCAAAGGCGAGTGCAAAGCCGGTGAGGATGGCGGGTGCCAAGCCGGGCAGCAGGACCTGGAATATGGTCTGGAACCGGTTGGCGCCGAGCGTTGCTGCCGCCTCCTCGACTTCGCGGTCGATCTCTTCCATGATCGGCTGCACGGTGCGCACGACGAAGGGAAGACCGATGAAGATCAGCGCGATGACGATGCCGTAGGGCGTGAAGGCGATGCGGAACGGCATGAACAGCGAACCGATCCAGCCATTCGGCGCATAGAGCGAGGCGAATGCGATGCCGGCGACCGCCGTCGGAAGCGCAAACGGCAGGTCCACCATGGCATCGATCAGCCGGCGACCGGGAAACCGGTAGCGGGTCAGCACCCAGGCGAGCAGCGTGCCGAATACGACGTTGATGAGTGCTGCCGCAAAGGCCGTTCCGAAGGAAACGGTGAGAGCCCGGATCGTTCTTTGATCCGAGAGGATGGCGAAGAAGCCGGACCAGCCGAGCTCGGCCGTGCGCCAGAGCAGGCCTGCGATCGGAATGAGGATGATAAGCGACAGGTAGGCGAGCGAAAAGCCGAGCGTCAACCCGAAACCCGGGATGATGCTCGGCTGTTTTACCCGCCACCGTGCCGACGTGGCAGCGGTGGATGAGGTCATGTCGGTTCCGACTTATTTGCCCGGCTTGTAGATCTGGTCGAAGATGCCGCCATCGCCGAAATGCTCCGGCTGCGCCTTTTTCCAACCGCCGAAGATCGGGTCGTCGATGGTGACCAGCTTGATATCCGGCAACTGTTTCAGCAATTCAGGCTTTACCACATCGCGCCTCGACGGGCGATAGAAGTGCTTGGCCGCAATGTTCTGGCCTTCGTCGGAATAGAGATACTGAAGATAGGCTTCGGCGACCTTGCGGGTGCCCTTCTCATCGACCGTCGCGTCGACGACGGCGACCGGCGGTTCTGCGAGGATCGAGATGGGCGGCACGACGATGTCGAATGCGTCCTTGCCGAATTCCTCGCCGGCGAGATAGGCCTCGTTTTCCCAGGCAAGCAGCACGTCGCCGATCTGGCGCTGTGCAAACGTCACCGTGGAGCCGCGGGCGCCGGTATCGAGGACGGGAGCGCGCTTGTAGAGATCGGCGATATAGGCCTTGATCTTGTCCTGGTCGCCCTTGAATTCTTCGTTAGCCCAGGCCCAGGCCGCCAGATAGTTCCAGCGGGCGCCGCCCGAGGTCTTCGGGTTCGGGGTGACGATCGAAACGTCGCCCTTGACCAGATCGCCCCAGTTCTTGATGCCCTTGGGATTGCCCTTGCGCACCAGGAAGACGATCGTCGACGTGTAGGGCGAGGAATTGTTCGGCAGGCGGGAACGCCAGTTTTCCTTGATCTTGCCGGCCTTCTGGATGGCGTTGATATCGCTTTCCAGCGCCAGCGTCACGACATCGGCCCCGAGACCATCGATGACGGAGCGGGCCTGCGCGCCGGAACCGCCATGCGACTGGCGAATGGCGACATCATCGCCACCTTCTGCCTTCCAGTGCTTGGCAAAGGCGGCGTTGAAATCCTTGTAGAGCTCGCGCGTCGGGTCATAGGACACGTTGAGGAGCTGGGTGGCTGAAAAAGCCGGCGCCACGCTGCCGGCGGCAAGCGTTACGCCGAGCGCCAGTGCCAGAAGCCGCTTCGATATCCCATCGGTAAAATTCAGCATGAATGCCTCCCCTGTGATCTGCCCAAACTCTACCGAGCCGGTCGTCTTAGTCAATCGACGGCGAAACCAAGGCAAAACTGTTTCCCTTTGACGGGCTGTGGCGACAAGGGCGCGTTCCCGCGAGGCCAAGAGGCGAAACGGCAATGCTGGGAAAAGCGGAGGAAGGGGTAAGGCAATCCGGGACGTTGGTCGGGTTTGGGCGGGAGACGTGAAACAATATTCGTTTGATTGGGACCTGAGAGCCTGAGATGACGGTGTGTCAGATGTTCGCTAAGGCCGATGCCCGGTTTGACGCGTGGCTGAAGGGAGGAATGCGATGAGCGTTGACTGGCAAGAGCTGCGCGGCGAACTTCCGGATGACGTCCGCGCAAGGCTCGATGACAAACGGGTGGAACGCCGGTTGGGTCGGGCCTCTGGCGGCGATGGGGAACTGGTTCTCAAATCGCCGGACGGAAAGACGCAAGGCGTGCATTTCGATCCCCTTGTCGACGTGAAGACCCCAGGCGATTAGCAGGGCGAAAACTAGGCTCAGGCCGACAGCAGTTCGCGTACCTGTCCGGCGTCGGCAGCGTCAGTGTCCGCTGCGGCCACTTCGACCCCTGCCCCTTCCACCGCATCGGCGATGGTAGTGCTGAACAGCACGTCGCGGGTGGCGTCAGCAACGCGGGCGAAGACGTGGCGGATTTCGCAGAGGTGTTCGCCATCGCAATCATCGCATTTGCGGTAGGCGGTCTGGGACAGGCACGGCAGAGGCGCGATCGGTCCGTCAACCAGACGCAGCACTTCGCCGAAGGTGATGGCGTCGGCGGGCCGCAGGAGAAGATAGCCGCCCTGCTTGCCGCGCCGCGACACGACGATCCCCGAACGTTTGAGGTCGAGCAGGATCTGCTCCAGAAACTTCTTCGGAATGCTCTGCTGAACCGCGATCTCGGAGATCAGCATCGGTTCTTCAGGATCCGCCTGCGCCAAGGCCGTCAGGGCTCTCAACGCATATTTCGCCTTCTGGGATATCATACCGCGACCACTAACAGCAGCGCCGCCGCAAGGCCGAAATCGGTCTCACGTCGCCGCTTATTTTTCCTCTGGGCATCCACGATGAAGCCGCAACCGGCATTCGCGAGGAGCAGGCCGGCACGCGGCGATGCCGCAATGCAAAACCTGGTCCTGGGATAGCGCAAATGGCAAGAAATTACAAACCAATGGCCGCATTGGCGGGCAAAAAAGGCTCACATTTGGTTAAGGCGTCGGGTTTTCTGTGTAGGCGGAGCTTTGGAGAGATATTTGCTCACGAGATCCAAAGGTTGAAACGGCTTTTCCTGTCTTTCCCCGCCCTGTCCCACAATAATCTTGCCATTGCTTACGGAAGATGACCGATGACCTTTCAGGACGTGGCAAGGCTTGACCATCAGGCACTTGCAGCAAATCTCGATACTCGCCTTGCAGGCCTCGACCTTGCCGGCCGTCTGTCGCTTGTGGCAGGGCTCGGCCGCGCCGTGTTCACCACGTCGCTCGGGATCGAGGATCAGGTGATAACAGCTGCGATCGGCACGCATCGTCTGCCGATCGAGGTATCGACGCTGGAGACTGGCCGGCTGTTTCGCGAAACCGTTGACCTGATCGCCGAGACCGAAGCGCGCTACGACCTCGAGATCATCAGGTTCTACCCGACCAAGGACGATGTCGATGCGTTTGTCGAGACCTACGGCATCAATGGTTTCTATGACAGCGTCGAAGCCCGCCACGCCTGCTGTCGTGTGAGGAAGCTGGTGCCGCTCGCGCAAGCGCTGTCCGGCGCCGAGATCTGGATCACCGGGCTTCGCCGCGGACAGTCCGGCAACAGGGCGACAACGCCGTTTGCCGAATTCGACGCCGAGCGCAATCTGATCAAGATCAATCCGCTGGCGGACTGGGACATCGACCGCATCAACGCGCATGTCGCGGCCGAACATATCCCGATCAATCCGCTGCACGCCCGCGGCTATCCGTCGATCGGCTGCGAGCCCTGTACCCGCGCCATCAAGCCGGGCGAGCCCGAACGGGCCGGCCGCTGGTGGTGGGAAAACGACGAAAAGCGCGAATGCGGCCTGCATGTTTCGGAAAGTCACGCGTCTGACGCGCAGGCCTCCGAAGACCCCGCGGCCCGCTCCTCGGTCATCCAAAGGGCAAGCGCCATCCGATGATCCGTCCGGATCGCAGCGCCTGCCGCCCTTGCCATCTATGTTGTGTCTTTAAGAATACCGGAGACTGAAATGCCCCTGTCAGTACAGGAAACGGAAATCAAGAACCCGCCCGTTTCCCGCCCGCCGCTCGATCCTCATCTCAAGGCCCTGGAAAACGAAGCGATCCACATCTTCCGAGAGGTGGCGGCCGAATTCGAAAACCCGGTCATGCTCTATTCGATCGGCAAGGATTCCTCCGTCCTGCTGCATCTCGCCCGAAAGGCCTTCTTCCCGGGTCGCGTGCCCTTCCCGCTTCTGCATGTGGATACGACGTGGAAGTTCAAGGAAATGATCGCGTTCCGCGACAAGATCGCAGAGGAGTACGATCTCGACCTCGTGGTCCACAGCAATGTCCGCGGCAGGCAAGAAAACATCACGCCGTTCACCCATGGTTCGTCCTTCTATACCGACGTGATGAAGACCGAGGCGCTGAGGCAGGCGCTGGATGCCGGCGGTTACGACGCAGCCTTCGGCGGCGCGCGACGCGACGAGGAAGCAAGCCGCGCCAAGGAACGGATCTATTCGTTCCGCACGCCTGACCACAAATGGGATCCGCGCAACCAGCGGCCGGAACTGTGGAACGTCTATAACGGCATGATCCGCAAGGGTGAAAGCGTGCGCGCCTTCCCGCTGTCGAACTGGACCGAAGTGGATATCTGGCGCTACATCCAGGCGGAAAACATTCCGCTGGTGCCGCTCTACTACGCTGCCGAGCGCCCTTACGTGGAGCGCGACGGAATGATGATCCTTGCCGAAGACGAGCGGCTGGAACTGCTTCCCGGCGAAGAGATCAAGCATGGCTCGATCCGGTTTCGCACGCTCGGCTGCTTCCCGCTGACAGGCGCGATCCGCTCGACGGCGTCGAACCTCGAAGAGGTCATCGCCGAACTGGAAATTGCCACCGTTTCCGAACGCCAGGGCCGCGCCATCGACCGCGATCAGTCGGGTTCGATGGAAAAGAAGAAGCGTGAAGGATATTTCTGAGATGAGCGTGACAGCAACATCCACCGCCGCTTCGGCCACCATTCTGCCCTTTGCGGAATCCGCTGCCAAGATCACCCGTGACGTGCGGCCGCTGCGGCTGATCACCTGCGGTTCCGTCGATGACGGCAAGTCGACCCTGATCGGCCGGCTTCTCTGGGATACCAAGGCCGTCAAGGAAGACCAGGCGGTGACGCTTGCCCGCGATAGCGGCGGCCAGAACGATCTCGGCCTGCCGGATTTCGCGCTGCTTCTCGATGGTCTCCAGGCCGAGCGCGAACAAGGCATCACGATCGACGTCGCCTATCGCTATTTCTCGACCGAGAAGCGTTCGTTCATCGTGGCCGACACGCCCGGCCACGAGCAGTATACCCGCAACATGGCGACCGGCGCCTCGACGGCCGATCTCGCCATTCTGCTCGCGGACGCCCGCGTCGGGCTTCTGGAACAGACCCGCCGGCATGCGACGATCGCATCCTTGATGGGCATCCGGCAGTTCGTTCTCGCGGTCAACAAGTTCGACCTCGTGAACTACGACCGCGAGATCTTCGACCGTATCAGCCATGAATTCCGCGAATTCGCGCTGTCGCTCGGCGTTCGCCAGATCACCGCGATCCCGATGTCGGCGCTGAAGGGCGAAAACGTCGTCTATCCCGCAACGTCCACGATGCCGTGGTATGAAGGCCCGACGCTGGTCGAGGCGCTGGAACTGGCGACGACCCGCTCCACGCAGACCGGTGGCTTCCGTCTGCCCGTCCAGCGCGTCTCGCGTCCCGGCGAAAGCTTTCGCGGCTATCAGGGCACGGTTGCGGGCGGCTCGATCAAGCCGGGCGACAGCGTCGTCATCCTGCCGTCTGGCACGATCGCCAACGTCAAGCAGATCGTCACCTTCGACCTCGTGCGCAACGCAGCTGTCGCCGGCGACGCGATCACGCTGGTGCTCGACCGACAGGTGGATGTCGCGCGCGGCGACGTGATCGCTTCGCTCGACGGCCAGCCGATGACCGGCGTCAGCTTCGAGGCGCAGATGGTGGCGTTGCAGCCTGGTGGCATTGAACCCGGCAAGCGCTACTGGCTGAAAAGCGGTTCGCGCCGCCAGCGCGTGGCGGTGGAGCCGATCTCGCAGCTCGACCTGCAGTCGGGCAGCTGGGCTCCGCATGCGTCCGGCCTCGACATGAACGCGATCGGCAAGGTGCGCCTGTCTTTCGAAGAGCAGGCGGTGTTCGACACCTATGAGCAGAACCGCTCGACCGGTGCCTTCATCCTGATCGACCCGGATACGCTGAATACGGTCGCCGGCGGCATGATCACGGCCAAGCGCGGCGAACTCGGCGGCATTCGCCGTGGCGAGCCAAGCCAGGGCGACCGCGTGATTCTCTCCCTGCCTGCCGATCTTGCCGAACTGCTGATGGCAACCGACGCGTTTGCCGCCCGCCGCGACGACGTGGAGATCCGCAGGGTGAGCGGCGCGGAAGCTGCCGAAATCCTGACATCGGGCGACAAAGACCGTTGATTTAAAACAGGAATTTTCAAACACCGATGGGCCGGGGTGCAGAACCCGGCCCATCGCTATCCCGGCAGGTTTGCCACACTTGGCGGCGAACCAATCGCCTAATCAAGCAGCATCGTGCACGAGACGTTTGCACAAGCGGCGGATCCACCTATATCATGCCTCCCTTCACCCTTCCGGGAGGCGCGCTGTGCAATCCAGCCTCGGGAACTGAGATCCGTTGCCGATGGAAAAACATCTACTTCGTTATATCTGGAATCATACGCGACCGCAGCAGTTATGGGTTCTCGCGATCGTTCTGATTTCGATGATTCCGTACTTCCTTGCGTTCGACCTTCCCAAGCAGATCATCAACGGGCCGATCCAGGGCGAAGGGTTCGAAATGGCGGCCGCAACCCGGCCCTTTCTCGCGTTCCAGTTCACCATTCCTTTGACGCAGTGGTCCTTCGGTTTCGAAGGCTTCGAGCTCAACCGGCTGGCGACGCTGATGGCGCTTTCGGGCGTGTTCCTGCTGCTCGTCATCGTCAACGGGTTGTTCAAGTTCTACATCAACACCTACAAGGGACGGCTGGGCGAACGGCTGCTGCGCCGTATCCGCTACGAGCTGGTGGACCGTCTTCTGCGATTTCCGCCAAGCACGATGCGGCAGATCCGCGGTGCGGAAGTCTCCAGCATGGTCAAGGACGAGGTGGAGCCTTTCGGCGGCTTTACCGGTGACGCTTTCGTGCAGCCGGCCATGCTGGGTGGACAGGCGATCGCTGCCCTCACCTTCATTTTGTTGCAGAACCTGTGGCTGGGGCTGATCGCAGCCTTCATGGTGGCGATCCAGGTCGGCATCATTCCGAAGATGCGCCGCCGTCTGATCGATCTCGGCCGTCAGCGGCAGATCACCGCCCGGCATCTGGCGGGCAAGGTGGGCGAGATCGTCGAGGGCATGGACACGATCCACAGCTACGACACCAGCAATTACGAGCGTGCCGATATTTCCGACCGGCTGGGGCAGATCTTCCAGATCCGCTACGACCTCTATCGGTGGAAATTCATCGTCAAGTTCGTCAACAATTTCCTGTCGCAGCTGACGCCGTTTCTCTTCTATTCGATCGGCGGTTATTTTGCCTTGCGCGGCACGCTCGACGTCGGCCAGCTGGTGGCCGTCATCAACGCCTACAAGGACCTGCCGGGCCCGCTCAAGGAACTGATCGACTGGGACCAGGCGCGCCAGGACGTGCAGGTAAAATACGAACAGGTGCGCGAACAGTTCGAGCCGGGCGTGCTGATCGCGCCGACGCTGCATGCGCTCGCCCACGATGTGCCGGACCATACGCCGTCTCCGCTTGCCGCTCTGAACCTCACCATCGTCGATGGCAGCGGCGCTCATATCGCCGAAAACGTGACGCTCAAGATCGAGCCCGGCGAGCTGGTGGCGATGATCGACAATGCCGGCATCGGCGCCGAAGCGACGGCGGAAGCTTTCGGCCGCATCACCTGGCCGGCCTCGGGCCGCGTGATGCTGGGCGAGGTCGACCTTCTGGAACTGCCGGAAGCGGTGACCGGGCGTCAGGTCTCCTACGCGTCGGCCGACAGCTACTTTTTCCACGGGACGCTCAAGGACAATCTTCTCTACGGGCTCAAGCACGCGCCGGCCGTGCAGGAGAAGTCCGCAGACGAGCCCAAACACAAGAAGCTGCGGCGGCGCTGGAAAATGAGCGAAGCCGAACGCGCCGGAAACACGACGCACGATCCGTCCGTCGACTGGATCGACCGTCGATCCACCTCCGTATCGGAAGGCGGCGAAGACGATGTCAAGCAGTCGGTCTTGAGGGCCCTCGATGCGGTGCAGCTGACAGCCGACGTGATGGAACTGGCCTTGCATTCCTATCTCGACCCGGCCGAACACGAGGAACTGACCGGTCGTGTCGTCGAGATGCGGTTTGCCCTGCGCGAGGAACTCGCCAGTCAGGGGCTTGGCAATCTCGTCTCCTATTTCGATTTCAGCGCCTACAACACCGAAGCGACGGTGCGGGAAAACCTGCTGTTTGCGGCGACGCGCCAGTCGGCGGAACTGGATATGGAACTGGCCGAGGGAGAGTATGTCTTCGAAGTGTTGAAGACGGCCAATCTGTTCGACCTGTTCTACGACATGGGACTTTCGATCGCAGAAAACCTGTCGGAAATCTTCCAGGGCCTGCCGCCGGAACATCCGCTGTTCCAGCAGCTCGAGCATATCACCACCGACGATATCGCGTTCTACGAGCAGCTTTTGAAGCGCAAGCGCAGCCGCCGGGACTTCAAGCCCAGCGAGGACGACCGGCGCGCGGTGGTCAAGCTCAGCCTGTACTATATCGAGCCACGCTACCGCTTCGGCGTCCTGACCGCCGAGATCATGAACCAGATCGTTGCCACGCGCGACATCTTCTATGCCAACCTGCCGGCATCGCTGCGCAGCCGCATCGAGCGCTACGATCCGCACAAATACATGGGCTCGGCGACGCTTCGCGAAAACATCCTGTTCGGCAAGCTGTCGCAACGCAACGCCGACGCGCCGACCAAGATCCGCAACGTGGCGGGCAAGTTGCTGCGCGAAATGGGTCTCTATGAGAGCTTTATCGGCATCGGGCTGGACTACGACATGGGCGCCAGCGGCCGGCGGCTGACACTGGTCCAGCGCCACAAGCTGAGCCTGGCCCGAGCGCTGGTGCGGCGCTCCAATTATTACATCTTCAACAAGCCCCTTCCGGGCCTCGATCGGAGGGCTCAGGAAGAAATTGTTAAGAATGTGCTTCACTTCCTCGCTCAGCAGGACAATAATCCTTCTGTGGCGTGGGTTTTGTCGAATACTGCCCTGTCACGATTGTTTCATCGTGTTATCGTATTCGACAAGGGATCCGTGGCCGAAGACGACTCTTTTGAGGCTCTGGATACAAAGAGTGGTATTTTTAAATCGTTGGTGGCATAATATCGCAGCCGCCAACAAGATGACCAAATGGTGGAAACCATGTTGCTCAACGATGAAGTGCAGTTGCTGAAGAAAGTTCCTTATTTTTGCCGGGTCGATCCGTGCAAACTTAAGCTGCTTGCCTTTACCTCCGACCGCGTTCTCTACGAACCGGGGCAGGATATTTTCTCACAGGGCGACAGCAGCGATGCTGCCTACGTGATCCTGTGCGGAAAGGTCGACATGATCAGCGGTTCGGCGAATTCCGAGACCAAGATCGGCGAGGCCGGGTGCAATTCCATTATCGGCGAGATGTGCCTTCTCTCCAATTGCTCGCAGGCCGTGACAGCACGTGCCGTGACTGAGGTCGATGTTCTGCGAATTACCAAGGATGCCTTCTTCAAGGTGATCTCCGACAATCCGCGCATGAGCATGGAAATCAGCCGGACGCTGGCCGAAACGATCCGTGGTGCCCGCATGGACGACATGCGCCGGGACCGTCAGCACGCCTGATTGCCCGTCATCGGCCGTTATCCACAGGTTATCCACAGCCTTTCCCTCGGCTCATCCGCGGGTCTTTGAGCGCGCAAACGATGCCATTTGCGCGCGTTGGACACTCGGTCAGCGATGCTGAAGACAGGTTTTTTCTGACCTGCATTTGTGGCGGAACACGGGCGTGGCGCTGGTCCTCACGCCCGTTTCACGGCCTGTTTATCGCTTGCGATAATAGAAGTAGCGGCCCTCCTCCACACTGGGCAGGCGCGGCAGTTCTTCAAGATCGGGGTGGTCGAGCGGCAGGCCGCTGACGGCATAGGCGCCCGACGCGAGCATGCCGGCCGCCATTTGCGGCAACCACTCCAAGGTTCTCGCATCCGCATCCGGATAGCCGGTGCCGATGTCCGCATGCACGAGGGCAGCGTTCTTGCCGACATATTCCTGGCCGGTATCCTTGATCTCTCCCAGCACGACGTCGTTTTCGGACGGTGCTTCGGTACGGTGGGCGCCGTTGGAGCGGTCGAAGGCGAGGATGCGGCGGTCGGCGAACAGCTCGCGCAGATGGCTATAGGTGCGGCCGTTGCCGATGCCGACCTCGTAGACATCACCCGAAGCCGGCAGGCCGAGATCGTTCTTGATGTGATTGAGGATGTCGCGCTGCGCGGTCATCCGGTTGATGAAGCTGTCCAGTCTGCTCATTGCTTTCCCTTTTCCGGCGATCAAGCGTTGAGATAGGGCACGGTTACGCCTTGACGATGGTTTGCGACGTGATGCCGCGATTGGCCATCGCATTGCGGGTATCAACGACCAGCGGCGCACCATCGGCAATCGCCTGGTAATCGAAACTGTCGTGGTCCGTGGCGATGACGACGGCATCGAAATCGCCGAGTTGATCGAGCGCGACTGACTTGCGGCCCATCAGGTGACCGTATTCGCGGGTGCGCGGCACTTCGGAGACGTAAGGGTCGTGATAGGCCACGTCGGCACCGCGTTCCAGAAGCAGTTCCATCAACCGTAGCGACGGGCTTTCGCGGATATCCGGCACGTTCTTCTTGTAGGCGAGACCGAGGATGAGAACCCGCGAACGGCTGAGCGCCTTGCCAAGCATGCGGTCGAGTGCTTCGGCCAGCCGGTCGACGACATAGCGCGGCATTGCCGTGTTGATCTCGCCGGCAAGTTCGATGAAGCGCGTCGGCTGGTCGTATTCGCGCGATTTCCAGGTGAGGTAGAACGGATCGATCGGGATGCAGTGACCGCCGAGGCCCGGGCCCGGATAGAAGGGCATGTAGCCGAACGGCTTGGTCTTGGCGGCGGCGATGACTTCCCAGACGTCGATGCCCATTCGCTCGTAGACGATCTTCAACTCGTTCACGAGCGCGATGTTGACGGCGCGGAAGACGTTTTCCGTGAGCTTGACCGCTTCAGCCGTGCGGGTGCCGGAGACCGGAACGATGGTTTCGACGACGGCGCCGTAAAAGGCAGAGACCATGGCAGACGCCGCCTCGCCATCGCCGGCAACGACCTTAGGGATGGTCGAGGTCTGGAAATCGCGGTTGCCGGGGTCTTCGCGTTCCGGCGAATAGCCGAGGAAGAAATCCTCGCCCGCAACCAGCCCGGTCTTTTCGAGGATCGGCTTCATCACCTCTTCGGTCGTGCCGGGATAGGTGGTGGATTCGAGAACGACGAGCTGGCCCTTGCGCAGGGTGCCGGCGATCTGCTCGCAGGTTTTTGCGACATAGGACAGGTCAGGTTCGCGGTGACGGGTGAGCGGCGTCGGCACGCAGATGGCGATCACGTCGCATTCGGCAAGGCGTGCGAAATCGGTCGTCGCTGCAAACCGGCCGGCATCGCGCTCGGCGGAAAGTACGTCGTCGGGCACGGCCTCGATATAGCTTTTTCCCGCCTCGATCGCGGTCATCTTGGCGGGATCGATGTCGAAACCGGTGACCTTGAAGCCGGCGCGGGCGACCGTCATGGCGAGCGGCAGGCCGACATAGCCGAGGCCGATGACGCCGATCATTGCGCGCTTGTCTTCGATGGCGGACAAAAGATCCGTCGCCTGTGGCGATTGCTGGTTCAAGGATGGCACTCCGGAGGCATTCGAACTGGGAAGCCATCAGGTGAGCCCAACGACTGGCTCTGTCAAGAGATCGGGCTTTTCACGCTGGCGTGACGGATGCTATCCCACAGCATGGACATCGCCTTCTACGCGCCACTGAAATCGCCGAACCATACCGTCCCCTCAGGCGACCGGCTGATGGCACGGCAATTGATCGAGATCCTTGGGGTCAAAGGACACAAGGTCGATCTGGTTTCGGAGTTCCGCGCGTTTCTGCCCGAGCAGACCTCGTCGACTGGGGAACGCGATGCGCAGGCGGCGCGCGAGGTCGAGCGGATTTCGACTGAGTGGGAAAGACGACTGGCACTCGGCGAGAGACTGCCGGACCTGTGGTTTACCTACCACCTTTATTACAAGGCGCCGGACCTGATCGGCCCTACCCTCTGCCGTCGTTTCGACATTCCCTATGTGACGGCGGAAGCCTCCTATTCGCATCGGCGCAATTTGGGGCAGTGGGTGGAAGCGCAGGAAATTGTAGTGGATGCGGTCGCACTGGCGGCGACCAATATCTGTTTCACTGAACGCGACGGACGCGGGCTTGCGGAGGTGGTGCCGGATGTGAGGCTTTCGCGGCTGTTTCCGTTTATCGATCCCACGCCCTATCTGGCCCGCGCGCCATCGCCTGAACCGGGGCGGCTGGTGGCTGTCGGGATGATGCGGCCGGGCAACAAGTTTGCCTGTTATGTGGCGCTTGCCGAGGCGTTGAAGCAGATTGCCCATCGTAACGACTGGCACCTCATGGCGATCGGCGACGGGCCGATGCGGGAGGAGGTGGAGGCGCTCTTTGAGGGGGCGCTTGCCGGGCGTGTGGAGTGGATGGGCTTGCAGAGCGCCGAGGAGGTTGCAGCGCTGCTGTCGACCGCAGCGATCCTGACATGGCCGGGGGTTTCGGAAGCCTATGGGCTTTCCTATCTGGAGGCGCAGGCATCCGGCGTGCCTGTCGTGGCGGAAAACGGCGCCGGTGTGCCCGAGGTGGTGACCGACGGGATCGGCGGCATCCTGACGCCACCGGGGGATGCGGTTGCCTTTGCGGCGGCCATCGAACGGCTGCTGGATGACGAGACGGAGCGGCTGCGGCTTGGCCAAGGGGCGCGGGATTTCGTCGTGTCGCAACGATCGATCACGGCTGCGGCCGACAGGCTTGACGAGATCATCACCGCCATAGGCGCAAAGGAAAAAGCATGATCGAAAACGACCTGAGGCTGGCGCTCGACCGGCTTGCCGACAACGGAAGGCAGATCGATTTCTGGCTGCGCGACGATGACGCTGTCGAGCCGACGGAACAGCTGGCAAAGCTTGCGACCATGGCCGATGCGTTTTCCGTACCGGCAACGCTTGCTGTCATCCCCGAGATGACGGGTGCCGATCTCGCATCCTATCTCGACACCCAGCCGCATCTCGATGTCGCGGTGCATGGCTGGTCGCATCGGAACTATGCGGGTGCGGGAGAAAAGAAGCAGGAACTCGGGAGCCATCGCCCCCTGCCCGATATCGTGTCCGAGCTGAAGGCCGGGTTCGACAAGCTGGCAGAGCTGCATGCGCCCCGCTTCCTGCCGATGCTGGTGCCGCCGTGGAACCGGATTGCGCCCGAACTGGTCGAGGCGCTGCCGGCGCTTGGTTTCAAGGCGCTTTCCACCTTCGGGCCGGAAAAGACGGCGTCGGTTGCGATGCTGAACAGCCATGTCGACATCATGGACTGGCACGGCACGCGCGGCGGACGACCGGCTTCCGATCTCATCACGGAGACGATCGCGCTGATCGAGACGCCGGAACGGGCACCTGTGATCGGCGTGCTCGGCCATCATCTCGTGCATGACGACACTGCCTGGCACTTCCTCGACCTGTTGTTCGGCGTGACGGCGGATCACCCCGCCTGCCGCTGGCGCTCGGCGCGGGACTTGCTGGGGCTTTGATCCTACGCCTCACCTAGCGCTTCGAGCCTACCAGCTCTTCCAGGCGACCAGCAGGCCTTCTCCGGAAGCAACCGCATCCGCGCAGGCTTTCTCGACATCTTCGATCGGTGCGCCGCGCTTCAACGACGCGGCGACGAGGCCGAAGGGGGCGAGAAACACATTGGTCTGCCGAAACAACATGGTCATGATCAGCGGACCTGTGGACCACCAGGCGGGCGCCTGCGGCAGCGCCGCCATCACGTCGGGAAACACCTCGAGCATCTTTGCAAAGGCGGGATGGCCGGGCGGTGTGGCGATGAAGGAGTTGGCGAGGAGAAGACTTCCCGCCCCGACATCGCGCGCCACGTCCTCGGCGATCGCACCGAGACCGATCAGCGGCAGAAGATCGCCGAAACCGATATCCTCGCGGGTCGGATACCAGTCGCAGTCGAGATAGATGCCGCCATGCTCCAGCAGAATGGCATAGCGGGCGACATCGACGGCGCCGGGATAATCGCCGTCTTTGAGCATCGCGAGATAGGCCGGATGGCTTGCAATGCCGAGCTGTTCGAGATCCGCCTCGCGCCACAGCCGATATTCGAAGCCGGTCGCCTTCGCATGACTTTCCCAGCGCGCGACGGCTGGTGGCAGCGGCAGCGAGCCGATCCAGATCTGGTGAATGATGCGCGGCACCGGCTCTCGCCCAAGCTCTGCCATCAGCCGTTTCTCATCTGCATCGAAGGTGATGAACGGCGCCATCACGGCGGGATCGGGGACGAGGCCGTGCTGCAGACCGACGCGGCCGATCGCGTCGCCCTCTGCCTTGGCAAGCTTCAGCCATGCGGAGTGAAGCTTGCGCGGCATTCCGAGAGCCGTGCGCTCGCCCAGAACATCCGTCGTCATCACCGTTTTGTCGGCGGAAAGTGCTGTTAGAGCGGCCTGCGCCTCCTCCAGTTTTCCGGCCTCGATCAGGGCGCGGGCATCGGTGATTTTGCGCTTATAGGTTTTCTGGTCAGACTTTTCGGCTGGCACGTGTAATTTCACCTCGCTGTCACGCAACGCTCCTAGGGGATATGCGTTTAACACTCGAATTTCTCGATCTCCGCCAAGAGGTCAGGCTTATTGGCGCAGATGTCAACCGACATGCAGGGGGGCGCATGATAGGGACGATCGGCAGCGGGGTTGCTGCAATGGACAGGTGCACGAGCGTGCGCTACCGTGTTTTGCAATCGATCAATCTTACCTCTCTGCTCCATTCTCCGGGAGCCGGACTTCATTGATGAACCCACCGAAGGAAGTTCTCCGCATCGAAGGATTGAACGTGTCGTTCCCGGTCTGGGGCGGCGCGATCCAGGCGGTCCGGAATCTCAGCATGCGGATACGCCCGGGCCAGGTCACGGCACTGGTGGGCGAAAGCGGTTCCGGCAAGTCGGCTCTCGGCCGCGCGATCATGGGGATCGAGACCGACGTCGCCAAGATTTCCGGGCGCGCGGTGTTCGACGATCCAGCGACCGGCCAGTCCGTCGATTTGATTGCGCTGCCCCGCGACGGGCGGCAGATCCGCGCGATCCGCGGCAGCCGCATCGGCATGATCTTTCAGGAACCGATGACCTCGTTCTCGCCGATCCACACGGTCGGCAACCAGATCGAGGAAAGCCTGAAAATCCATACGGCGATGTCGCCTGCGGAGCGGCGCGAGGCGAGTGAGGAGACGTTGTCTCTCGTCGGTTTCGACAATCCTGCCCGCGTGTTCGACATGTATCCGTTCGAGCTTTCCGGCGGCATGCGCCAGCGTGCGATGATCGCGATGGCTCTGGTCTGTCGCCCGGCGCTTCTGATCGCCGACGAGCCGACGACGGCGCTCGACGTGACGATCCAGGCGCAGATCCTCAAGCTGCTGCAGGAGCTGCAGGCCAAACTCGGCATGGCAATGCTTCTGATCACCCACGATCTCGGTGTCGTCGCCTCGATGGCCGATGAAGTGGTGGTGGTCTATCGCGGCGAGGTCATGGAGGCTGGCTCGGCCTCGGACATTTTCCGCAATCCGCAGCATCCCTATACGAAGGGGCTGATGGCAGCGGTGCCGGATTTCGACAGGCCACGCGAGGAGCGCCTGAAGCCGCTGCGCGAAATCAAGGTGGATACGGTTGGCCTGATGGGACGGCGCAAGAGCGAGAAGGTCCTCCCCGAGATACTGCTGTCGGTCAACCACGTCACCAAGAGCTTCGTCACCAAGAAGGGTGCAGGCTTTGGTTTCGGGGCAAAGCCCGAGCGGACGGTGGCAGTCAATGATGTGAGCTTCGAGATCCGCCGCGGCGAGACGCTCGGGCTCGTGGGCGAAAGCGGCTGCGGCAAGACCACGCTCAGCAAAATCCTGATGCGCGGACTGTCGGTCGATCATGGCAGTGTCGTCTATAACGGCGAAAACGGTCCGGTCGACGTGCTCAACTGCGAAGGCGAAGTGCTGGACGATCTGCGCACCCGTCTGCAGATGGTGTTCCAGGATCCGGTCTCATCACTTTCGCCGCGCATGCCGGTTCGCAGCATCATTCGCGAACCGCTCGACATCCATGACCGCGGCCCGCTGGCCAAGCGGCAGGAAGCGGTGCGCCGGCTGATCCATGCGGTGGGCATGCCCGAAAGCGCGCTGATGCGCTATCCGCATTCGTTTTCCGGTGGCCAGCGCCAGCGCATCGGGATCGCGCGGGCACTGGCTCTCGGGCCGGATCTGGTGATCTGCGACGAACCGGTTTCGGCGCTCGACGTGTCGATCCAGGCGCAGGTGCTGAACCTGATGAAGGACCTGAAGTCCGAACTCGGGCTGACCTATCTGTTCATCTCGCACAATCTGGCGGTCGTGAACTACATGGCCGACCGGGTGGCGGTGATGTATGCGGGGCGGATCGTGGAAATCGGCCCCTGCGAAACGATCATGCGGGCACCTGTTCATCCCTATACGAAGAAACTGCTGGCCGCCGTGCCTCTGCCGAGCCTAGACCACAAGCTGGATTTCGAGACGATCGGCACGCCGACGGCATCGGCCATGAAGATCTGGGGCAAGCAGTTCCTCGACGAGAAGGATAGCGACCAGCTGACCCATGTGGATCTCGGCGGCGGGCATCTGGTTCTTGCCCGCACCAATGTCGATGCGCGGGAGCTTGTGGCAGGATGACGATTTCCAGACGGCATATGCTGGCCCTGTTGGGCTCGGTCGCGGGTGCAACCGCAATCCCGGCGCGGGTGTTTGCGGCCTTTAGCCAGTCCGACTATCTGGCGCAGATCCCGACCGAGACGCCGCTGCCGCCCATAGAGGAGCGTCTGCCGAAGACGCCGCGCGTCCTCAACCTTGCAGAGCGCGGGCTCAAACCCGGACGTTACGGCGGTTCGATGCGGATGCTGATCGGCGGTCAGCGCGACATCCGCTTCATGCCGATCAACTGCTACAGCCGGCTTGTCGGATACAATTCCGACCTGAAGCTGGAAGCCGATATTCTGGAAGCCTACGAGGTCGAGAACGACCGCGTCTTCACCTTCCATCTGCGTGAAGGCCATAAATGGTCGGACGGAAGCCCGTTCACGGCGGATGATTTCCGCTATGCCTGGGATGACGTTTTTCACGAAAAGAAGCTCGCCAAAGGCGGACCGCCGGCTGGGTTGATGATCAACGGCAAGCCGCCCCGGTTCGAGGTGATCGATGCGCGCACCGTGCGCTACAGCTGGGACGATCCCAATCCGGATTTCCTCGCCGACCAGGCCTCGCCCTCGCCGATCCGGCTGATGTTCCCCGCTGCCTACATGAAGCAGTTCCATATGCGCTACCAGACGAAGGAACTGCTGGCTCAGCATATCGCCAAGGAAAGGGTCGACGACTGGGCGGCGCTGCACCAGAAGATGTCGCGCGTGGTGCGGCCGGAAAACCCGAACCTGCCGACGCTGGATGCCTGGCGCAACCGCACCGCGCCGCCGGCCGAGCGCTTCGTGTTCGAGCGCAACCCCTATTACTACCGCGTCGACGAAAACGGCCTGCAGCTTCCCTATATCGACAAGGTGATGCTGGACGTGTCCTCCGCGGACCTGATCGCTGCCAAGACCGGCACCGGCGAGAGCGACCTGCAGGTGACCAACCTCGATTTTGCCGATTACACGTTCCTGAAGAATGCCGAGCAGCGCTACCCGTTGAAGGTGGATCTGTGGAAGCGGACGCAAGGATCGCGCATGGCGCTGTTTCCCAACCTCAACTGCAAGGATGAAGGCTGGCGCAACCTCTTCCGCGACGTGCGCTTCCGGCGTGCGATGTCTCTTGCGATCAATCGCGGCGAAATCAACAAGGCGGTGTTCTATGGTCTTGCGACCGAGAGCTCCAATTCGATCCTACCCGACAGCCCGCTGTTCAAGCCGGAATACCAGAAGGCTTGGGCGGCGTTCGATCCTGATCAGGCGAACCGGCTGCTCGACGAGATCGGTCTTGCCATGGATGATAGTGAGGGCATGCGCCGCCTGCCCGATGGCAGGCTGGCAAAGATCATCATCGAGATTACCGGCGAGAGCACGTTCGAGACCGATGCCTTGGAACTGATCGGCGACCAGTTGCTGCAGGTCGGCATCAAGATCTACCCGCATGTCGCCCAGCGTGAGCTTCTGCGCCGGCGGGTGAAGGGCGGCGATGCGATTATGTCGGTCGGCGGCGGCCTCGACAATGGCGTACCAACTGCCGACATGGCGCCGAAGGAACTGGCACCGACCAGCGACGACCAGCTGCAATGGTCGATCTGGGGACTGCATGCGCTTTCCGGCGGCAGCGATGGCAGGGCGCCTGATCTTCCCGAGGCAAAGGCGCTGCTGGACCTTTACAGTGAATGGCGTAAGGCAGAGGGCTTCGATCAGCGAACGGATGTCTGGCACAAGATGCTGGCGCTGTTTACCGACCAGGTCTTTACGATCGGCATCGTCAACGCCACGCTGCAGCCCGTCGTGCAATCGTCCAAGCTGCAAAACGTGCCGTCGAAGGCGCTCTACGGTTTCGACCCCACATCCTATCTCGGCGTCTATCTGCCGGATGCATTCTGGTATGACGAGGAAACTGCCTGATGTTCCGCTACATTATCTGGCGCATCCTCGTGATGATCCCGACGCTGGTCCTGATCTCGATGCTGATCTTCACGATCATCGAGCTGCCGCCGGGCGACTATTTCGAAAGCTATGTCGAACAGCTGAAGGCGATGGGCGAAAAGGCCGATCTGCAGGAAATCGAAGACCTGCGCGCCCGTTACGGTTTCGACCAGCCGGAGCCGATCCGCTACCTCAACTGGGTGGCCGGGATGATGACCGGCGATTTTGGTTACTCGTTCGAATATCGCATGCCCGTGACGGAGGTGGTGGGCGACCGGGTATGGCTGACGATCCTCGTTTCCACCCTGACCATTATCATCACCTGGGTTCTCGCCTTCCCGATCGGCGTGTACTCGGCCACCCACCAGTATAGCTGGGGCGATTACGGGCTGACGCTTCTCGGCCTGATCGGTCTTGCGGTTCCAAATTTCGTGCTGGCGCTGGTTCTCATGTATCTCGCCAACATCTATTTCGGCACGTCGATCGGCCATCTGATGGACGCGCAGTACATGTCGGAATCGATGAGCTGGGCGAAGTTCAAGTCGATCCTCGAGCATATCTGGATCCCGGTGCTGATCATCGGCACTGCCGGGACGGCCGGCATGGTGCGGCGGCTGCGGGCCAATCTTCTGGATGAACTGCACAAGCAGTATGTGATGACGGCGCGTGCCAAGGGCCTGCATCCGTTCAAGGTTCTGACCAAGTATCCGCTGCGGATGTCGCTCAACTTCTTCATCTCCGATATCGGCTCGATTCTCCCCTCGATCATTTCAGGGGCTGAAATCACCGCGGTGGTGCTTTCGCTCGAGACCACCGGCCCGATGCTGATCCGCGCCCTTCAGAGCCAGGACATGTATCTTGCCGGCTCGTTCCTGATGTTCCTCAGCTTCCTTACTGTTATCGGCGTGCTGATTTCAGACATTGCGCTTGCGATGTTCGACCCGCGCATCAGGCTTCGCGGCGGGAGAACCAAATGACGGTGATCGACAGCAGCGACGCGGGCAAGCTGCCGCATTACGTCCGCGAGGGGGCGTTCGACCCTTACGAGATCGAGCGCGATGCCGATGGCGGCGCGCTGAAGGTTCACGAGGCATCGCAGCTGCAGCTGATGTGGTGGCGCTTCAAGCGGCATCGGCTGGCGCTGATCTCCGGCATCCTTCTCCTCATCGCCTATCTGATGATCGTGGTCGTCGAGTTCCTGGCGCCCTACAAGGTGCATACCCGCAATATCGATTTCATCTACGCGCCGCCGCAATCGGTGCATCTGTTCCACGAGGGTAACTTCGTCGGTCCGTTCGTCTATGGCCAGAAGATGGACCTGGACATGACGACACTGCGGCGGAACTATTCCGACGACACGGCCGATGTGCAAAAGCTGCGCTTTCTCTGCCAGGGCGATCCCTACCGGTTCTGGGGCGTCGTCGAGATGAGCACGCATCTGGTCTGCCCGGCGGAAGGCGGCCAGTTCCATCTGCTCGGCACCGACCGGCTCGGCCGCGACATGCTGTCGCGCATTCTCTACGGCGCAAGGATCTCGCTGACGATCGGCCTTCTTGGTGTTGCCACAAGCTTCATCCTCGGCATCGTCATCGGCGGCATTGCCGGCTATTGGGGCGGCTGGTTTGATACGGTCACCCAGCGCATCATCGAGGTGCTGCAGTCGATCCCCAGCATTCCGCTGTGGCTGGCGCTGGCGGCCGTGATGCCGGCCGACTGGAGCCCGCTCGTCATCTATCTCGGGATCACCTTCATCCTTGGTCTGCTCGACTGGACAGGGCTTGCGCGCGCGGTGCGCTCCAAACTGCTGTCGCTGCGCGAAGAGGATTACGTGCTTGCCGCACAGTTGATGGGTGCCGGAAGCACGCGCATCATCGGTCGCCACCTGATCCCCGGTTTCATGTCGCATCTGATCGCCAGCGCGACGCTTACAATTCCGGGCATGATCCTTGGCGAGACGACGCTCAGCTTCCTCGGCCTCGGTCTTCGCCCGCCGATCACAAGCTGGGGCGTTCTTCTCACAGAAGCGCGAAGCGTCAGCGCCATCGCACTTTATCCTTGGCTGCTGCTGCCGGTCGTGCCAGTGATATTCGTCATACTTGCCTTCAATTTCCTCGGTGATGGTCTTAGAGATGCGGCAGATCCATATAAATAGTGACTGCTGCGGCACGCCGCGTTGTCAGACACATCGTTGCCGGTAGGAGTTTCGGGCATGCCGCGACATCTGAATAATGCCCGCATTCTCATGTACAGCCATGACACGTTCGGGCTTGGCCACCTGCGCCGTTGCCGCACCATCGCTCATTCGCTGGTGGAGAATTACCGCGGCGTGCAGGTGCTGATCATTTCCGGCGCGACGATTGCCGGTGCCTTCGATTATCGCGCCCGCGTGGATTTCGTGAAGATCCCCAGCGTGATCAAGCTGCACAACGGCGATTACACGTCGATGGACCAGCATATCGATCTGGCCGAGACGCTGAAGATGCGCCATTCCAGCATTCGCCATACCGCCGAAAGCTTCGAGCCCGATATTTTTATCGTCGACAAGGAGCCGCTTGGCCTTCGCGGCGAAGTGGAGGACACGCTGGTCTATCTGAAGACCAAGGGCACACGTCTGGTGCTCGGCCTTCGCGACGTGATGGACGCGCCGCATCTGCTCAAGGCCGAATGGGAGCGGCACGATACGCTGCGCAAGATCGGCCAGCTCTATGACGACGTGTGGGTTTACGGCCCGCCGGAGTTTCATGATCCGCTCGAAGGGCTGGATGCGCCGGCATCCGTGCGCAAGAAGATGCATTTCGTCGGCTTCCTACAGCGCAAGGTGACCTCCGGTGCCGTGCCGGAAACCGATGCGGACGAGGATTACCTGCTGGTGACGACCGGTGGCGGCGGCGATGGCGCAGACCTGGTGCGCGACGTGATTGCAGCCTATCAGGCCGATCCGGCGCTGACCTACAAGACGGTGATCGTGCTTGGGCCCTACATGCCGGCCGAGCAGCGCGCCGTGTTTACCGAGGCCTGCAAGGACGATCCGCGCCTTGAGGTGATCGAGTTCGACAACCGCATGGAAGACCGGATCGCCGGCGCCAAGGCGGTGATCGCCATGGGCGGCTACAACACCTATTGCGAGATCCTGTCATTCGACAAGCCGGCGCTGATCGTGCCGCGCACTCAACCGCGCGAGGAACAGCTGATCCGTGCAACACGCGGCGCGGAACTCGGTCTCGTCGACATGCTGTCTGCCGACGACAGTGCCGATGCCACGAAATTTGCAGCCGCGATCAAGGCGCTGTGGAAGCGCGACCCGCCCTCGGTGACGGCACCCGGCTTGCAGATGGAAGGCCTGCCGCATATCGGCGAGATCGTCGAAGGCTGGATGAAGAACAAGGGACGCCACCTTGCGATTGCGCAAGGCTAACACGCCCTCTCCTGACCGGACGCAGTGCCGCCGCCAAACGGCCCAAGTGGAAACCCGCTGCGCATTTCTGCTGGAACTGCTTTGACATGACCAACAAGACCATCGTCGTGCTGCTGAAAGGTTATCCGCGGCTCTCGGAAACGTTTATCGCCCAGGAGCTGCTGGGGCTGGAACGGGCAGGCTTTACCCTGAAGCTGGTGGCCATGCGCCGCCCGACCGACAAGAAGCGGCATCCCGTGCATGACGAGATCAAGGCGCCGGTCAGCTACCTGCCGGAATACCTGCATGAGGAACCGGTGCGGGTGGCAAGAGCGCTCATGAAGGTCGTGACGCTGCCGGGTTTCGGCTCGGCGCTCAAGGCGTTTTTCCGCGACCTGCCGCGCGATATCTCCCGTAACCGTTTCCGGCGGTTCGGGCAGGCTGCGGTTCTGGTGGCCGAATGGCCAAACGATGCCGGTTGGCTGCATGTGCATTTCATCCACACGCCGGCAGCCGTTGCCCGCTATGCAAGCCGCATGAGCGGCATTCCCTTTACCGTTTCGGCGCATGCCAAAGATATCTGGACCTCCGAGGCGTGGGATCTCTCCGACAAGCTCGATGAGGCCGACTGGACGGTCACCTGCACCAAGGCCGGCCATGAGCGGCTGCAGAGCCTTTCGGCCCGCGACAACGTGCATCTGAGCTATCATGGGCTGGATCTCGAACGGTTCCCGCATTTTGCAGGTACCCGCCCTGCCCGCGACGGGCGCGATCCGGATGATCCCGTCCGGATCGTCAGCGTCGGCCGGGCGGTGAAGAAGAAGGGCTATGATACGCTTCTGAGGGCACTGGCGCTGCTTCCCAAAGAGCTTGCCTGGCGCTTTACCCATATCGGCGGCGGCGATGAGCTTTCTCCCCTGAAGGCACTTGCCGAAGACCTTTCGATCGCATCCCGCATCACCTGGAAGGGTGCGCTGGACCAGCGCGAGGTGCTCGACCATTACCGCGACAGCGACCTTTTCTCGCTCGCCTGCCGGATCACCGCCGACGGCGATCGCGACGGCCTGCCCAACGTGATGGTGGAGGCCGCAAGCCAGAACCTTGCCGTGGTGGCGACCAATATTTCAGGCATTACCGAACTTTTCGTCGATGGCGAAAACGGACTGCTGGTTGCGCCGGAAGATCCCGTGGCACTGGCGGCAGCGCTTGAAAAAGCGATCCGCGAGCCTGCACTTCGCCAACGCCTGGGTCAGGCTGCCGAGGCAAAGGTGCGCCACGACTTCGACCACCATGCCAGCATTGCCGACCTCAAGCGGCTATTCACGCAAAGTTTTGCGAGCCGGGAGGCCCATCGATGAACAACGATCCCTCAATCGGCAAAGGTAGGCGCGTCCTCTTCTACGTGCAGCATCTACTGGGCATCGGTCACATCGTTCGGGCCAGCCGCGTGGCATCGGCCCTGCAGAGCGCCGGGTTCGATGTGACGCTGGTGACGGGCGGCACGCCGGTGAAGGGCTTTCCGCCTGAAGGCATGGCGCATGTGCAACTGCCGCCCGTGGTCGCCTCCAACAGTGGATTTTCGGCACTTGCGGATGCGGTGACCGGCGAGCCTGTCGACGAGGCTTTCCAAGCCCGCCGCACCGGCCTGCTGCTCGATCTTTTTCACGACCTGAAGCCTGACGTGGTTATCACCGAAGCGT
Organism: Neorhizobium sp. AL 9.2.2; assembly: GCF_013317225.1. Lineage (NCBI taxonomy): Bacteria > Pseudomonadati > Pseudomonadota > Alphaproteobacteria > Hyphomicrobiales > Rhizobiaceae > Neorhizobium > Neorhizobium sp. AL 9.2.2. Next base: position 875,230 of record NZ_JAALXU010000001.1, on the reverse strand, counting down.
TTCCCTTCGGTCGCCGGCAGATGCGGTTCGAACTGCTGCCGCTGCTGGACGCGATCAGGTCTGCTGAAACAAAGCCGCTGCTTCTCGCCTCCGTGCGCGACATTCTGCAGGAAAACCGCAAGTCCGGCCGCGACGACGAGACGATTGCCCTGATGCGCGACCATTTCGACGGCGTGCTGGTGCATGGCGATACGGGCTTCGTGAAGCTTGAGGAGACGTTTCGCAGGGCGTCGGAATTTGCGGGCAAGATCCATTATACCGGCCTCGTCGCACCCAACACGCCCACCCCCTCGCCCGACCGGTTCGACGTGCTGGTATCCGCCGGCGGCGGCGCCGTCGGTGCGGGGCTGATCGGCGCGGCCCTAGAAGCCGAGCGCATTCTCAACGACGGCCGCAGCTGGTGCGTCATCACCGGGCCCAATCTTCCCGCGGAGGATTTCGACCGTATTTCGGCAGAGGCCGGCTCCCGCGTGACGGTCATCCGTTTCCGCCCCGACTTCCCGTCGCTTCTGGCAAATGCCCAAATCTCTGTCTCGCAGGCCGGCTACAACACCGTCTGCGACCTCTTCCGAACCACCTGCCGGCCAGTCCTCATCCCGTTCGCGGCCGGCGGCGAGACTGAGCAGACTGTGCGCGCCGAAAAGCTCAAAGCGCTTGGACTTGCGCAAGTGGTGGATGAGGCTTCGCTGACCGGTGAAGCGCTGGCAGAGGCCATCCAGAAGGCGAGCGAGGTCACGGGCTTTCGGGAGCTGCCGTTTTCTCTGGATGGTGCGGAGAGGTCGGCGGAGATTGTGGCGGGGATGCTGGATGGGCGTGGATGAAACGCGCTCTTGTGAAGTGAGATTTTTCGGGAAGGAGCCTCGCGGGAGAAGGGTCAAACTGGTCGGAGTGAGAGGATTTGAACCTCCGACCCCGTCGTCCCGAACGACGTGCGCTACCAGGCTGCGCTACACTCCGTGACCAGTGGCGCCTCTATAAACCGGCATTTTCCGTTGCACAAGCGTGTGCTTTGAAAAAATATGAGGTCTCGTGCAGGCCTGATCATCGCTTGCAACACCCTGTGTAACAGGCGTTGCAAAAAAGCGGCTCGGATGAAAATTGAGAGCTGTTTGGAAAGATGATGTCGCGACAGGCAGCGGAAATCTGTTAGTGCGAGATCAAAGCTTTGCCCATCTCAAAAGCCCTGCCTGGCAGGCATTGTCTGGGGCGATCACCACATGCAAGAGGATTTGTTGAAGATTATGAGCCGCCGCCTGTTCCCCTTGACCGCCGTTCTCGCGGTAGCGCTTTCTGCATGCACCACTGTCAGCGTTGCCAGCAGCCCGATCAACACCTACTGGACCGGCCGTTCGGCTGGCGAGTTCTTCGCCAAGTTCAGCCCGCCCTTGAGCGATGTCGATAGCGGCAGCTCGACAATCTACAACTGGCGCGGCGGCTATACCCGCATCAAGCTTGCAAACGGCAAATCGGTGAGCGTCAGCTGCTCGGCCAAGGTCACCGTTTCCGAAAGCTACACGATCCGTGACATCACCATCACCGCAGATCGTCCCGGCTCCACTGGCTCCAGCTATTGCGAAGAGTTGCTGCTGCCGAAGAAGTAAATGGAACGGGCATCGCCGTCACTCGGCGATGCCCGCTCAATGGCTCTCCCCGTCGAGGGGATAAAGGATCCGTCCGAGGCGTCTCAGCCACGGTTTGGATAGCTCGCGGAAGAACAGGATCGGGTTCCGGCGGAAATCGCGCGCATCCTGCTCTGACCCCGCCAGTTTGATCAGCCAAGCAATCGGCACGGTCAGCAGATGCCGCCAGCCGAACAGGCCATAGGCGCCCCGCATCTCGAAGCCCGGCCGCGCCGGCATCGGTACTTCCCTGATTTGAGTTTCCGGCATGCCCTTTTCGCGCCACTGGAGCGCCAGCGCCAGACAGGTTTCGAAATCGATCTGGGTCCCATCGACCGGATTGAAATAGCGCGGATAGAAAAGATAGGCCGCGGCGAACAGCTGTTCGATAGTAAGCCTGCGGCCCCGCCGCGGGTTCGGCTGCCGATCGTCGGTCAGGCCCCACCCGGCATAGAACGGACATCCGGCCAGCGTCACGGGAAGGCCCCGCAGCAGCGCTTCGAAGCCTGCGAGCGACGTGATGGCGTAGACATGATCGGCGCGCGCGAGAAGATCCGGGAGCGACACCGGCGCGGAGACAATTGTTGCGAGATCGGTGACGTCGGACGGATCGGACCGCTGCGCCCGGACACCGTTCAGAACATCGGGATGCGGCTTGTAAAGGATTTCGGCATCCGGGTTTTCCTTGGCTGCCAACCGCACGAGGTCGTTGTTGGTAAACGGACGATCGCAACCGAAGCGGATCGACGCGTCGTCCTCCACCTGGCCGATAACAAGGATGCGACGTTGCGCCTGCACCACAGCATCGGCCGGTACAGCCCTTGCCGCCAGGAGATCTGCTCCTGCGCCTTGTCGGGCAGCGGCATTGTATTTGCTGAGGCCGGACCGGAGCAGAAGATCGATGCCGGCCCTTGCCCGCTCCATCAGATCAGGGTCGGCATCGAAATCATAGCTGTTCAGGATATCTTCGAGATCGGAGGGCTGGCGGCTATCGAAATAGGGCGTGCGGCTATCGAGTGTGAGCGAGAACGGCAGGCTCTTGCTGGCATTGCCGACCAGCGAGCGGATGAACCCGTCTTCCAGAAACACGACCTGGATATGGTTGGAATGCGCGAATTCCAGGATGGCATCCGAGACATTCCGGCTCCAGACCAGCAGGGTCGCGCCGGGTGTTGCGAGGATTAAGTCCTGCCAGTCTCGAACAAACGTGAGATCGCTCAGGTAAAGCGGCAGATACTGAAAGCTCGAATGCGGAAAATAGGCCTCCAGCATCCCCCGCTTCCAGCGGCGGATATGCACCGCAAACACGTGTCGTCCGTCAAGACCCGGCACTCCAGCGGCAATCATCCTCGACTGTCTTCCTTGTTCAAGCCTGTTTGTATCGGCGACATCGGAGGTTTTACGGCAATGGCGGGCGTCCGTCACGTGATTGCTAGGGAGACCTGAGACCGCTTCCGCAGCGGGGTCAAAAACGGGGCAGGTTTTGTGATAAAAGCGCTGGCGACTGGAGTGTCAAGCGACAGCGCTGACCACATGGACGCAGCGGCTGTGGCACGAGCAATCAATCCCAACATCCCGCTTATCTGCGTGGGAGCGCGCGACGGCAGTTTGGAGGATGATCGGTTCCCCTCGCTTCATGAACCGAAGCCGAGCAAGACCCCTGTAGCGGTCCAGGCACCGACTTCTTCTCCGGCGAGAACGTTCATCGCCGAACTTAACAACGTCGGAAACAGAGCAAACTGTTCGGTATCGACAAGCGCCCTGCTGACAATGGCCGACTGCGCCCGCATACGGGCAATGACTGCATCCCGGCCCTGCTTGCCTTGCTCTTGGTAGCGGCGAAGCTGCAGTCTCCTCAAACGCAGCTGGTCTGTCGTACTTGCGGGCAGCAGTTTCTGGACGCGGACACCCGCATCGATAGCCTCGGAGATTCGTCCTGCCGCTTCGAGATAATTGCGCTTGCGACGAAATAGAGAGACATTATCCGGCGATATCGCGATCGCTTGGTCGAGCCAAAGCAAGGCCTTGTCAGTCTCTGCCGTCTTAAAATAGATGTTCGCCAGCTGAACCATGTCTGAGACACTGTTCGGTGCCAGCGATATGGCGACAAGGGCGGCGTTCTCCGCATCCAGCATTCGGCCCACAGCTTCAAGGCAAACGCGTCGGCGGCGAACGGTGGAAAGGTCGAGAGACGCCTCAGGATTGGCATCCAGATGCTGCAGTGCCTCGGCGTGGGCTCCCTTTGCGATCAGCATTCCGGCCAATTGCATTCGGTCGGACACGCTTGCGGGCAAAATTTCCAACACCGTCAACGCGTCGACGAATGCCGCATCCAGACTGCCACGTTTCTCCAGGAGGTTCCTCCGGGTACGGAGCAGACCAACATTGCGGGGTGACAGTTCGAGGCCTGCATTGATGGCGTCCAGACCTGCGTCCTGTTCATCTAGTCTGCTGCAAAGGGAAGCTAGCCGATGGTAGAGCGATACCGTTCCGCCTCCAGCGACAATTGCATCCTTGGTTGCCTTTTTAGCCTCGCTAAGAGCCCCGCTCGCAATCATGACAGCAACCTGCTGGTACAGAAAGTCTGGGCGGCTACCGCCAATTCCGACGGCTACTTGCGACAGACGCGCAGCCTGCGCAAATCGGTTGCGATCAACCGCCCACTTGGACATCTCGTTGACTATGACGGCGGAGCGCCGCTTGGAACCGGCAGAAACGATACGCGGGCCGGGACAATCCCCCGCTAGCGCAGCCTGGGCAAACGGCTTCAGTTTGCCGATCTCGAGCATCGCCTGAGCTGAAGGATGGCCGGAAAAGGGGAACTCAACAAAATGCGCAACGGGGAACGCCGGACGAACCTCTCGTTCGATATAGGCTTTGTCCGCTGCGACGAGAGGGTCGTAGACAACATATGGCCTGAGTATCGGGTCGGAAATATCCTTTAGTGGCCTGTGCTGTGTTGGCCAACTGGTGACAAAGTGGGAATAGCTGGTGATAAGAAATCTCGGGTCGATCGAGTTGCGCGGCGAGATCGCAATGGCCGTCGCGCCGATGCAGCTGGCATAATAGAGAGCCGCATACCCACCCATGCTGGTGCCATACGTGAACCGCCGATTAAAGCCCCCTAGAACCGATTCTAGGGCTTCGGTAAAATCTGCAAAAGAGAGGTCTCGATACCAGTTGTCATGCCGCTTCTTCACAGAGACGACGGCATAGCCTTGCTTTTCGAGAAACTTTTGTCCGAACCCATCGCGGCTGGGATCGTTTTCGCCGAAAGACGAAAAGGTGACGACAACGCCCAAGCGTGGAGCTTGATACTGTCCAGCTTCGATAACGGTGTGGCCGTTGTCAAATAAGACGATCCCCACGTCCCATGCTCCCCAATGCAACTATGAATACATAGTCCATAGTGCAAGCGCAGGCAATCTCGGATTGCTCGGTAACGGAATACAACCAAGCCTGCCGTGGTATTCTTGCATCGCTAGTCAAGCGGTTCCGGAAAAACCGTACGCCTTAATGATGGATACGCATATCCCGAAGCGCACGCTCGAGAGCCAGCCCCAAGAGCAGAACCGCGCAGGTCCAACCGATGATGTAGGGGACCGACAGCAGGTGGGTCGGATACGTGGGGTAAAAGCCCAACCTAAACAAAGCCACAAAATGCATGATCGGGTTGTAGGCGAGGATCTCCTTCACCTGCGGGACCATGTATTCCGGAATGAAGAATACCGCGCTGAAGAAGATCTGGACGCGCGAGATCATGCCCCAGGCAAATTTCCAAAGCGGGAATAGAGCGATCAAGAAAGAGTTGATGAGACCAATACCGAACGAAAAGAGCGCGATTATGATGCCGAATTCTATGATCGCACGAGGATTATACGGAATGGCGAACTTCGACAGCCCAAATGCTGAGATCATCGCGAAGAAGAGTATGAACATGATCGAGAACGAAAGGAACTCAACGAACGTTCTCGCGATCGCATAGTCGATTGCCTCAACATACGGAATCGTTGTGACGGATTTCGCCGCAGCAATAGCCGATGCCGCACGAATGCTCATGGTTCTGAAAAACAGGACCGGGAAGATACCCGTCGTGATGAACAGGAGCAGACTGTCGCCGATCAACAGACCTCGATGCAAGAAGGTGAAGATCACCCAGTGAGCGAGGATAAAGAAGAGCGCTTCCAAAAGATCAAATAGCTGCGAGAATGCGTGCTTGCTGTTGCGCAGCCGCACTTCGCGGATGGTGAGGGCCGTGACGACCCGCACCTGACGCTGCAGGCCCAGCGCAACCGTGTTAAGCAGCATATCAGACGTGATCCCTGATACTGTAGTAGACCAGCGTCAACACGACCCAGATACCACAGGCGGAAAGGAAGACCAGAAAGGTATCGAAGAATACCTTGGGATAGGACGCAACCTCAGGCAACCCCGGCTGCACGTAGGTCGCAAGATAAATCTGGTTGTGGCTCGCTTGTGCCCTAGCTGACTCGTAGTTCGTAAGAGCCGACTGATAGAGTTTTGTTGCGATCTCGACATCCGTTTGGATTTGGTCGTAGCGTGTCAGCACCTGTGCGTTGATCATTTCGCTGCCGGCACTTCCACCCTGCATGTTGCTGCCAACCTGGTCCTGAAGCTGTGCGACCTGCTCCTTGGTCGCGTTGATCTGGTTCCTCATCACAGACAGACGTGGCGACTTCGGGTCCATATATTGCGTCAAACTGTCATACTGCGCCTGCAGGCCGGCGAGTTCGCTGCGCAGCTTCAAGTTCAACTGAAGCCGACCGTCGGCCTCCTTGCGCGCATCGATCGACTTTTGGGTCGTGCGCAACTCTGTCTCTTCGCGACGAACATCCTTCAGGCGCGACTCGGCACGGGCCATTTCCGTATGCGCAAAGTCCATCTGGCTCTTGCGGGCTTCGTCAGAAATCTGATTGACCAGGCTCTCGCAAAGGACCTTAAGCGCGTTGGCGATCTTCTGGGCGTCGGCTGGCGTGAACGCCGCGACTTCCACGACGTTGATACCCGTCGTGATATCGTAATTCGTATGGATCGACGAGTTCCAATATTTGACGAGCGTTTCCAGCGAAGCCGAAGGATCGAGTCGGCTCATGTAATCAACGGCACCGCTGGAATATATCTGTCGAAGTCCGACAGCTTCCTCGAGCGCTACGACTGCATCGCGGCTGCCCACGTAGTCAGATACGATATAGCTGTTCGACATTATTAGCAAAGAGTCCGCCGACGACGAGCCCGCCCCCGCGCCGAGGTTTGGCCGCACGGAAAAGCGAAATTCCGAAACATACTGGGGCGCCGCAAAGAACGCGTAATAGACACCGGCGATGATCGTTGGGATAATCACGGCGATCAGGAAGAAAATCCATTTACCCCAAGTCTTGAGTCCGCCCTCGGAGGGCGCTCCGCGAACCTTGTAGGTAACTACGCTCTTCTGGCTGGGCGGAACTAAAGTGGGCTTCAGATCGGGGGTTCTTGCCGGAAGGTTGGCTGAAGACGGCTGCCGGCGGGCAAGGCCTGTCCCTCCAGGACGCACCTCATCCAGCCGCCTGAGCAGTGAGCCGTCTGACTTCATCCGATCGCCCTTTGTCAAATATGTTTGCTATGAAAAGTAACATAACGAAATGTCAGTCACCAAACAACCCGGCGCTCCACGTCTCGACCAGAAACGGGATCGTGAGCGCGTGTTAAACAGCGATATCGGCTTTTCGAAGGCTCAAGAGCGCTCGGCTTACAATCCGTTCACAGTCGAGGCTACACCCGCGCCCTGCGTGACAGGGGAAACAGTCGTGCTGACTAGGGTAGAGAACTTACGAAGCTCCGCAAGCGATGAGTTGGCAATATAAACCAGATCGCCGTTATTGACCTTGAAGCTCTTGAGGACGAAGAAGCCGCTCGGGTCCTTCAGATCGATCTGGTAGATGACGTTGACTGTTCCATCCGAATGCATGGCGCGCGCCGACGGATTGAAGCGACGAACCTCCGCGAGAGGTTCTCGACGATAGATGAAGATGCCCTTTGCGTTGGCGCGTTCATCGTTGAGACCACCTACCTTCGCGAGAGCCTGATTGAGGAAGAGCTGCGACTGGTCGAACGGCACGGATGCGTTGGCTGTCGCGGCGCCGAACACCGTGAAACTGCGCGGCTGACGGATCAAAGCGATTACGTCGTTAGCCTGCACATAGATGTTCTCGCGCGGGCTGGAGATCAATTTCTCCATCGGCATCGTCTCTGTCCGCATACCGCGCGAGATCTGGACAGCCAGCTGATGCGATTCCATGCGAGGTCCGCCGGCAGCGGCGATGACGTCCAGAAGACGTCCGCCGCCCGCGGTCAACGGAATTCGCCCGCTGGAGGCAACTTCGCCTGTCACAGTCACAGCGTTCGCATTGTTCTTTGCGACGTTGACGAGCACTTGTGGCTCGACTGCCATGCCGGAAAGAGCCTTCTCGATATCGGCCTTGACTTGCTGAGGGCTGCGTCCAGCGGCGCGGATCGTACCGGCATAGGGAACGACAATCATACCGCTTTCAGAAACAGGCTGCTCAGGAATCTGTGCACCACCCTGCCGTCCTGCGCCTGCGGAGAACAGGCCGTTCTCAGACGCTTCCCAAATCGCGACGGTGACGACGTCGCCGACGCCGATAAGGGATGTACTCGCGCGGCCGGAGTTACCAAAGGCAACTGACAACGGCTTCTCATCAGAAACGGAAAGAAGATCGGCAACTCGCTGCGTGACATTGATCAGAACGTAGGGCGCTTCGACAGAACTTGAACCCGATTCGATCTGACCAGCACTCGGGCCGGAGCTCGGAATAACGGAACATGACGTTGCAAATGAGCAAAGGGCTACCGCCGATGCGGCCAAAAGTCGTCTATGGGACTGCATTCACTTTTACTCTTCGCAATGGCTGCAACACTCCCCTGAGGAGCGCCAGCATCAGTAAACTACCGAGCAATCTTGTTCAACTGCGAATCCGGATATGAAACAGATTTGCAGAGGTATTTCCTTGTAAAAGGATTGGCTTAACAATTTCTTCTAAAGTGGAATCTGGGACAGAATCGCAGGGGGTATCTCCCACTCTGCTTCACTGAGATCCACGTGCTTCCTCAACGGAAAAGCGTCAAAAAGACCAGTGGAATCATAGCTGAGAGGTTCCCAGTTTTCGTCAAGAAAGCGAATCACATTCTCCCAATCCGTGTGGTGATCGAGCGGCTGAAGATAGCTTAAAACGGTGTCGCGGTCGGCGCCGCTGTAAAAGTCCTTCATCCGGTGATCGATCGGCTGGCTGCCATCGATCGCGAGCGATCCGGACTCGCCGCCATAGGTCGCAAACCAAGCACATGGTATACCGTAGGTCTCGGCAATCACGAGACCATGCAAACTTGTGGACAGGATCCGCCGACAGGCAAGAATTTCCTCCGTTTTCGATCGGAGCCCGTCAATAGTCGCTGGTGTGTACGTGTTGATGATATGCACGCGCTCCGCCAGGTGCGGCGGAATTTGGTACCGCGCAATCGCCGCTTTTACCAGCGCGTTGGCATTTGGTGCTTCGAGTTCGGATATGTGGACGATTACGCCGAGATCCCATTTCTTCACGTTTGGATCCGGAAAGATTTTGGGTAGGAACCAGACGGGATCACCGTAGGCTTCTGGTACGACAATACCCTTTGCGCGGAGCGCTGCGGCGGTTCTGCGGCCGCGCACCGCGTGGACGACAAGTTCGGTGTCATCTGGAATCTGGTAACCGACAAGGCCGCCCGTGCGATCGCGCTGCATGTCAAATCCGGTACCCCAGAGATGCACCTTGCCGAAATGCAGGGCATGTCCGATCGTACCGACAGCAGCCAGGCGCTCCTTCTTGGCACTGAAAGGTGCTCTGAGAATTGGCAGCCGAGACATGGCTGCAACGACGACTGCACTCAAGGCATCGCCGAGGTTTGCGTCGTAATGCGTGTCCGTTGTCCAGACCCAGGTGAACCTGAGCGAGCGCGGACGGCCGAGCCTTGGCCGTGTCACAGCTCCGCTGGCGGGATTTTTTTCACGGCTGAGAAACCGCTTTGCGGCACTGAGTGGCATGGAGCTCTCGCTTACCGAAAGTGGGAAATGACGCGTTTAAAAAGCGAGGAACCGACGTTCGTCGATGGCTCCGGCTTTGGCGGGATCATCCGGCTCAATGAGGGATGATCGAACGCACTTCCTGTCGGCCCCTTACTCATAGGCGCGACCTGAAGCGGAAACGCTTCAATGAGTGCATCTTCATCAAGCGTCTTCGGGAACCAGACGCTGTCGATCGCGCGGATCAACTCACCCCAGTCCGTAGGCTTGGAACGGGGCTGATACCAGACATCCAAAGCCGTTTGACCGAGCCCCCTGTAGAGATCGTTGAAACGCAGATCGATCACATCCGGCTCAGAAAAATCGATTTTTCCAAGCCCAGCACGGGACGCCCGCGGGGAGAAATACAGACAGGGAATACCGTAAGATTCGGCGAAAACCATGCCGTGCAAGCTGGTCGACACGATACGCTTGCAGGACAGAATATCGTCGAGGCGCTCGCGAAGCGCGGCTGTGGTGGGAGCGGTTACGGTATTGATCAGCTTGACGGATGTCTCGTCCGCCCCGGACAACCGATAGCGAAGATACTCGCTCTTCGGCGTAGCGACGTAGTTGCGGTCAGCGAGTTCTGAAAGGTGCAGGATGACACCCAGTTCAAAGCGCTTTTCCTTCGGCGCCTCGTGAAAGCGCGGCAGCAGCCACAGCGGATCTCCGTAGATAGCCGGGCCGGCCTGATCGAGTCCGAAGACCTCGCGCGTGAAGGGGCCCCGCGTCGCATAGGTCGTTATGGTCGTATCCTGCGGGCGAGAATAAGGAACCTTTTCCTTCGGTGCGTCGTGTGGGTTGAGATGGGGAGACGTACCAGTACCCCAGAAGGAGACATCGCCTCCCCTGAACATGTGACCTATCGTTCCGACGGCTGCCAGGCGCGTCTCACGGGATTTCGCAGCGACGTGTTTTACAGGCAGCCCCGATAGAAACGATACGATGACCGGCGACAGGGCGTCACCGAGATTGAAATAAGACTGTTTGGCCGATTGCCCCACCCAAGACAGAGGAATGGTGCCGGTCGAGGCCACAACCTCCTTCAAACTGTTTGACATCTCGTCCCATTCTCGTGTTGGAAATATACGTCTAGGTCTTGCGCCAGAGTGGCGCAATCGGTCTTATCACTAGGCCTTAAAGCAAAACGCCACCGTTTTTCAATCGCCCCGCTGCCGTCACGTGCATAAACATTGCGGCACCAATCTGACAAGAGTATCAGAAGAGCCAGATGTTCAAGCTGCAGATGCCACCAGTTCCGATCGAAACCAGCCAGGTACTGTTCGATCTCTCACGGTTGTTGCGCAGCCGTAACAGGGCGTTTGCAACCGGTGTCGATCGCATCGATCTGGAGATCGCGCTCGATCTTGCGGCTCGGTTTAAAACGTCATGTTATTTTCTCTATGCCGGAGCAGCTGGCGTAACTATCTTGCGCCACGAGACTGGAATGTCCTTGCTTCGCGCCCTCGACGCGCGGTGGAACGGTAAGCAAAGCCCTAACGAACGCGCTCGAAGTACCCAGTCGTACACAGCCGAGATTGCATATGGGTCGGTCACGAGACGTGACCGGAGAACGGTTGTCACCTCCGACACGACCTATGTCGTTGCATCGCATTCGGGACTTGGAAAAATTAAGGGGGGGATCGGTCGACTCGATCCCCTGAAGGCGATGAAGAGGGTCATCTACATTCATGACATCATCCCTTTGGAGATGCCGGAGTATCAGCGTCCGGAAACTCGCCCGGCTTTCGAAAATTATCTGGGCGAGTTAATGGATGCGCCGGTGACCATAGCATCGAACTCGCACGACACCGATACGCGCTTTCGCCAACTGGCCGGGACAAAGGGGTGGACGGTCGAGAGGTTTATCGTCCTTAAACCGGCGCTGGTCCCAACCACCGCTGCGCGGCTTCCGATCCGCACCGAAATCGAGACCTTTATCTCTCGCCAACGTTCATTTTTTACCGTCATCGGTACGATTGAACCGCGAAAAAACCATCTTTTGCTTCTGAACCTATGGCGGCAGATGCTGGAGCAGCAAGAAGACGCGCCGCATCTCTGCATCATCGGTAAAAGAGGCTGGGAGAACGAGAACGTCTTGGATATGCTGGACAGGTGCGTGGCGATCAAAGGTAGCGTCACCGAATTCGGCGACCTTTCGGATGGAGAAGTGCAAGCCGTGATGAAAGCATCGACTGCGCTGCTGTTTCCGTCCTTTGTCGAAGGTCTTGGCATCCCACTTCTGGAAGCTGCAGCCCTTGATCTGCCCTGCATCGTTTCCGATATTCCCGTTTTCCGCGAGATCGCTCCGACAGGTACGGTGTTTCTTGATCCGCTCGATGGTCCAGGTTGGAAGCGCGAAATCATTTCGCGGTCGCTCCCTCCTGCCCACGACATAACGAGACAGGTCGGATAGATGTCAGTCGTTTTTGAAAACGTCTACAAAACATTGAAGCAGAAAAACAAGAAAACGAAAGTTTTCGAAGCTGCCGATGTGACGTTCAGCCCCGACAGGATCACCGGCATCCTGTCGCCCAGCGGCGCCGGCAAAACCACGGCGACCGATCTCACCACCGGTAAACTGCGGCCAGATTTCGGGCGCGTCAAACGCAGTTCGTTGGTTTCCTTTCCCGTCGGTGGTGGCGGTGTGTTCAACAATCTTCTCACGGGCCGCGAAAACCTTGCGTTCCTCTGCCGGGTCTTCGGGTTCGACCCGCGCCCGATCATCCAGTTCGTTGTCGATTTCGCCGATCTTGGTAAGACGATTGACAAGTCGTTCAAGCTCTACAGCAGGGACGAGCGTACCAAGTTCATCTTTGCCTCCAGTTACGCCATCCCCTTCGACACCTATGTGGTGGACGACTCGCTGATTGGTGGGCGCGGACCGTTTCGCGATCAGTGCACGAGCCTTGTCAGAGAAAGAATGGAGACGTCCGGCTTCATCATCTACACCTCCTCTCCGACGGTCATTCGCAAATATTGCAACGAGTTTTACGTCATAGACAGAATGAGTATCCAGCAGACAGATACTGCCGATGAAGCGATCGCTCTACTCGGTGAAGCGACGTTGCGCGATGGAGACGGGACTAGCGAAGACGCCACTGGAGGTGAAATCCAGTTGGTCAATCCAGGATAGCCTTGAGGAGATCAGTGATGCGCCGGGCTCAGCGGTTGCAAATTTTGGCTCGATCCCGCAATTAGGGTCGACGACAACAACTCGGGCTACAAACGTCTCCGATACGTGCAAAACAGCGAAAGTCCAGCAAGAGACATCATGACCAACAGACGCATTATGATTGACGGCTACAACCTTGCTCTGGAAAGAGGCACGGGAGTTGCCACGTATTCGCGCAATCTTAGCCTGGAACTGTCGAAGCTCGGACACAAGATTGATCTGCTCTACGGCCTGCGGACGTCAACCGGTACGAACCCTCTGCTTAACGAAGTAAACTTCTTCGATCCGGTGACGAAATCGCCGAAGACCATGGACGTGGCAAAAACGCTCCTTCGATCACCGATGGGATTGAAGGCTCGCGAAGTACCCATCACCGGCAAGGTCATTGCGAGGCACCCGACGAGGATATTGCCCCCGTACGACCGCATCTTCAACTACCAGCACCTCTTCACCGTCGCTCGTTGGCATTTCAAGGTCTACGGCAAGTTCATGGAGACCTCGTATGAGCGCCCCGCTGAAATTGCCCACTGGACTTACCCGCTTCCCATCCGCCTGAAGCACGCCCAGAACATCTACACTATCCACGATCTGGTCCCGCTGCGCCTTCCCTACACAACACTCGACAACAAGAAGGAATATTTCCGCGTTGCGCGCGATATCGCCCGTGACGCCGATCATATCGTGACGGTATCCGAAGCGTCCAAGCGCGATATTGTCGATCTTCTTGGCGTACCCGAGGAGAAGGTTACGAACACCTATCAATCGGTCAGCTTGCCGAGTGCAATTCTGGAGCGGCCATTCGACGAAGTGGCGACAGAAGTCGAAGCGATCTTTGGTCTCGAACCCAAGAAATATTTCCTGTTCTTTGGTGCGATTGAACCGAAGAAGAATGTTGGCAGGATTATCGAAGCCTATCTCGCGAGTCAGTCAAGATATCCGCTGGTCGTGGTAGGGCAGTTGACGTGGAAGGATGCCAACGATCTGCGTCTCCTCGGCGTCTCCGGACAAAGCGGCGGTAAAAAGACCGTCGATCCGTCGATCAGCGCTGTTTCACGAGCCCAGCAGATTATCCGTCTAGAATATCTGCCGCTCAACATGCTCGCCTCGATCATAAGGTGCGCGCGCACCGTCGTGTTTCCTTCGCTTTACGAGGGTTTCGGCCTGCCTATCCTCGAGGCGATGCAGCTTGGCACAGGCGTGATTACAGGGACGGAAGGATCGAACCCGGAAGTATCGGGCGACAGCGCCTATCTCGTCGACCCATATGACGTCGGGGCGATCGCACGGGCGATCCGTGACATGCAGAACGATGACGACATGGTTGCGCATTACGAGGCAGCGGGGCGAGAACGCGCCAAGCTGTTTTCGCCAGAGCGCTACTCAGAACGACTAACTGAGCTTTACAAGAAGCTAAAATGAGCCGCATATTCAAAATAACCGAGGCTATAGGCCTAAGGAAAAGGGGATTGGACATCAGCGAAATTGCCTCAAATGCTGAGCCGCCCCGCAACGACGACCTGCTCGGACAGGCTCGCGATCTCGCAGCGCAGGCTCCCGATGCGCCGTCCTCTGCACTTCTGCTGGAACTTTGCGCGGCTATTGAAGCAGGTCCGCGCGACATTGCGGAGATTAGACGAGAGATTTTTCGAGATGCCGTGAAGGGCATCGCCAACGTCATTCGTAACGGACAGCTGCCCGCGGAACTACCTTTAGCTAAAATGGTACCCGGCGGATACGGTTCACCCGAATTGCTGGCTCAGGAGATCGAAAAAGCGAACGCGACCAAGCCGATCACTATTGGCGAATTACGAAGCATTCGCGGAAAGGTGAAGGCGGCTGAGGAAGCAAGCGAGGCCATCGACGATCTTGCCAAGCGCATCTACTATGCCAAGATCTTCGACACGAACCCCTCGACCGAAGATATCCTGCCGCCGGGCTCGCCGTCTCGGTCGCTAGACCTGATGTCCATGATCATTCAGAGAGTGCTCCCGAATGGCTGGTGGACATTGGGTAGCAACGGCGAAAACCTCAGTGACCCTTCGGTCGCGAAGGTTGGCACTTGGGCTGGTGACGAACCGAAGCCTGAGTCGGCTCCTACCCCTGCCCTGGCTTTGCTGAGTGCGTTTATCCTCACCCTCATCGAGACGGCAAAGAAAGACGCCTGATGTTTCAACGCACCCGCCGCCGTAGCAGTGGGTGCGTTACGCCGTGCGATCACGCACGTTTTTTCGCAACGCGGTTGATCTCCTTGACGTCATGCTGGAAAATCAGGTTGTTTAAGACCGGATGTTCCCAAATGGTCGTTCCGGCCGCGGGTATGATCGGGTCATAGTCAACCGGGAAGGCGTCGATGAGCGCCTGTTCATCGAGGCGCCTCAGTTGCCATGCCTCGTCAATGGACTTCGTCAAGTCATGCCAGTCTGTCTGCTCGCCATGCGGCTGCGTATAAACCGGCAGACTGGAAAGACCCAGACCGCGGTAAAGATCGACAATGCGAAGGTCGAGGACCTCGTCCGAGTGCAGATCTCGCACACCCAGGCCGCTCTCTGCGCCGGTCGACGGAAAATGGAGGCAGGGTATGCCGTAGCTTTCCGCAAACACCATTCCATGAAGGCTTGTGGAGACGATGCGCTCACATGCTAGGATCTCGTCGATCTTGCCGCGTATGCCCTGGATGTCGATCGCACTCACGGTATTGATGATGCGGATGTCGTCCCGCATTTCTAGGGGGATCTGATAACGGAGAAGCTCGGCCCGCAAATGCGCCTCCGGATCGCGATCGGAGAGCTCCGAAAGGTGAACGATCACCCCAAGCTTCCACTTCTTCTCGACTGTCGGATTGTAGAAACGTGGTAGCAACCATACAGGATCGCCGTAGACCCCGACAGTTCCCTCTCCGCGGCCGGTCAAAATGCTTTCGGACACGGGGCCGCGCGTGGCAGTCACCGTAAAGCTGGAATCGGGCGTGATCTCAAACTCGCGGCGCTCCGCCGCGGGCGCAGAAGGATTTGTCCATCTCGAAGATCCGGTGCCCCAGAAAAACACCTCACCCCCGGAAAAGCCGTGGCCGATGGTCCCGACGCAACCCATCCGAAGCGCTTGGGTTTTCGTTGGAAGGCGCTGTACATCTTGACCGGACATGAGAGCGACCATGACGGGACTCAGCGCGTCACCGATGTTGAGGTAGTCCATTGCCATTGTGGAACCAGCCCACGCGAGCGGCACATAGCCGCTCGTACGGGCGAACTGGGCAAGCGCATTTGTCTTCATAGATACCTACTAATTAGGAGATTGCATGCCCTTGGGTGCAATCGTTGTTACCAGCCCGAACCATCGCCAACGGCCTATGCTCTTTGCCGGTCAGCCTGGACAGGCGTTGCCCTTACATTACTGTGACGTGGCTTGGAAAGCCTAGCAGCGCGGCGCTCCGTCTGCCTCAGCCGCCGTCGCTCTTCGCGCTCCCCGATCGTTGTTATCCATTTGTCCATTGACCTTGCAAGAGCGGCGTCCTCTTTTGCCTGCTGCCGATGCGCGACCGCAAGCGTCCTGATGGCGAGCAAGATACCTGCGATCGTCAAAAGAACGACTGCGCCGATTGTAGATATAAAGATCATCGCGATACTCATGTCGAGCATATGTGTTGCCGCAGTCGGCTATGCAACATAGCGGCCGGTATCGACTCCGTGATCAGGCCGGCACGCCACGCTGCTCAACGCCAGTAGATGTCATTGGCAAGTCCGTTGATCGATTTGATATAGTCCATCTTTGGGGCAGCCGGCGATGCATTGGTGTAGTCCTCGCATAGCGTCATGTACCACATGTGGCTTTCGCCAGAGCTCGGGTCGGTTACTAGACGGCTGTAGACGTTCGGTTCAGAAGAAACACCCGACACCTGTAAGTTGGCGTTATATCTAACAGCCGCCAATTCTGGCCTGCTGCATCGACCCGCCGAGACAAGCCTTTGTGCCAGGTCCGCAGCGGACTTCTGAGACCGCGGATGAACCCAGTCCTCACGAGCCCACTTTTCCCAGCGAGAGAGACCAAATTCCCTCGTCCAGTAAGTCTGCTCGACTTGCATTGCCTTCCCGGGTCCCTTGCCATCCTCGCCGCTACGCGAATAGTGGCTTGAGACAATTGACAACAGACGACGGTCTGACTTGTAGGTGAAATCATCAACAGCCCAGGTGGTGAGGCCGCGATTGTAGCGCGTTGCGCAGGCTACCGGCAGTTCGGAAGGCTGACCGTTGTGAAGCTTGCTTGGAAACACGCCATATCCGCTTTCGCCTCTCGCCGGAACAGTTGCCGGTGCGATCACCCATCCTCGGAAAAAGCGGCGCGACGTACCGCCGCTATCGGCGCACTGGTCCGATTCAAATGTCGACAAGGCAACGGGGCTATAGCTTCCCATCAGGAAACCATACCCTTTGTCGTACCACTGGATGGAAAGTCCATTGTCTTCGGCACCTTCGACGTCGTCAACCGATTGTGGGCCCGCGCACCCCGCCTTGAAAGTAGAGCTCGTGATGCGCGTATTTGCCCCGATGGTGACGGGTATGTTTACCTTGGTGACGGCGCCGCCGGCGCACTTGGATCTTGGTCCAGAGAAGTTCTGCAGGATATAGGTAGGCTGTTCACCAGGCTTGATGTTGCGCCGACTGCTGCAGTCCGGCGAGCCAGGGATCTTACCCATCGCAACGGAGCCATCCGACTGCGTGCACACGTCCATTGTCATGAAGTCCGAGATGGGCCCTGAGCCTTCGGCCGCCTGAAGCGCCTGTGGCGACAATGAGACGAGTGCTGCGGCAACTCCACCCAAAACGTTCGAACGGGAAAAGCAGGACCGACGCAAGGCGCCATGCGAGCGAGTATACATCATCAATCTTTCTGAGCTCCGGCGCGATTGCGGCACTGTCAGCATTCTCAATAACTAAGGCGACAATGCGGTAACGCGTCTGCTATTCTTCCGAAAGAAAAGCAGTCTCGTTCCACGAGTTTTGGATGGTTTCCCTCTCCACACTTTCCGTTCTGGTTGTCATCGGTGCAGTCGTCCTGTTTACGGTTGCCGGGATCGGCTTTCATCGGAAGGTGCAGGAACAGGAACGTCAGCGTGCCGAGTATCGTAGGCGCGCCGAGGTTAAACTGCGTGCTAACGCCCTAAAGTTGAAATGGCGGTCAATACTCAGACCCTTGGGGATGAAGGGTATTGCACTCGAACCTTATCGGACCATGAAGTCGGTTGACCACCGGCGCCGGATCAATCTGCACGCCGATCTGGATAGTGGCCCAAGGCAGTAGGATTGATTTGCAAGCACGGTTTCACTTCAAGAAAACCCGGCAGTCTACAAGAGGGTGATAACCGAAACTGTTGAATTGACTCAACCAAATTGCGATGTTGTGTCGACCTCCGATTGGCATGCAATGTTCTGGGATGGATGACGTTAATGAGTTTGCACCAGGCTGCACTCACGGAAATGACTGCTCGTGCCGATCGTTTGCGTGACAATAGACAATGGCTGGCTGCGGCCACGCTCTATGGCGAAGCGCTCGAACACGGCACACCATCGGCGGAAGGCTGGGTCCAGTACGCGCACATGCTAAAGGAGGCAGAGCTGTTCGAGGCGGCGATCCGAGCCTACGAGTTCGCCATCCACTGCGACGGAACTTACCCCGATGCCCGCCTCCACCTTGCTCATCTTTTCAAGCGCCTAGGTCAGTTGGCCAACGCACTTGCTACCTTTGAAGCCCTAAGCGCCCTGCCGCTGTCACCACCTGTCGAGCAGGAGATCGCTGGCCTGCGCGTTTCTCTAATGCAGGCAGGACCGAATGCGCCGACTGACCTCGGTACACGGAATGAGGGCATGGAGACCGCTACGTGCCTTGCTGGTTTTTCCAGGCTGCAAGGCCGTGAGGAGATCCGGATTGCGGAGATCAATGAGCTCAACGGCCAACGGGATGGGGAAGCCACGCCGTTCGGTTTGTCCATGGTTGAGATACTGAGGCTCGCGAAGGAACGGTCCTTGCAGGCTCGCCTCAATCCGAAGGCTCACCTCGTCATCCGCGACAACAAGTTCGTCGCGACAACGAAAGAACCGCAGTTTTCGGTCGTCGTGGAAGGTGAGCAACTTCGTCCCGGCTGGTTTTCGATCGAGCTTGAGGTGTCGGGAACGGCGATGGTTTTTACCCCGGTTCTGTACGTCGAACATCGTGCGGAATGGTCGAGATTTTCTACATTCAACCTGCGACCCCAGGGCAATGGAAAGTTTCGTGCAGTCGGCTTGCTTGAAGACGCGGTGTTACGCCTTCGTCTCGATCCAGCGAGCACCGAAGGAAGCTTTGTTGTCAACGCATTCTCGCTTCGACAGATTGGTATGGCAAGCAGCTTTAGGCATGCTCGCAGGATAGACCGTGATGCGGCGCGCGCTGCTTTGACGGACCTCAGGACACACCGCTCCTCAAACCGGTTCGCCCACGATCTGGCAAAAATACTGTCTTATCCCGGACGCGACGCCTACGAAACCTGGATCGCCAAGCACGATACCGTAAGCGATGAGGACCTCGCGCGGTTCAGGCGGGCGGTCGATCGCTGGCGAACACGCCCGATGATCTCGGCCGTCGTTTCAATCAGTTCAGAGACGGCCGAGCGCGGAGAAGAGACACTCAGATCGCTGAAGCGCCAGATCTACGAGAACTGGCAACTGCATGTCGTTTTGGCTCGAGATGTTCCGCAAGTTAGCCAAGATGCGATCACGAGCCTTCAAGAGAACGACACAAGGTTTATCACTACCTTTGCCGAAGAGGATAAGACCGCGCAGTCCCTACTCAATGCTTGCGACGGGCGCTTTGTAATTTTCCTGTCGGCAGGAGACATACTGGCCCCAATCGCGCTCTATAAGCTTGTCGAGCACCATATCGCCAAGCCCATGTCGAAGCTAATCTACAGCGATGAAGACGCAATCGAGAACCAGCGTCGGCATTCTCCGCTTTTCAAGCCGGACTGGGATCCGGATTATTTCTATGCAACGAACTATGTGGGACGATCGGTTGCGTTCGAGACCGGTCTTGCACAAAGTTGCTGCCCTTCTTTCGGCAACCTCGCGAACCTCGATACGCAAGAGCTCGTGCTGCGAGCGGCCGAAGTGCTGTCCCCGGACGAGATCACGCATATTCCGCGTGTGCTCTACCACCGAGGAAGTCCAGCAAAGACGAGTGGCAGTCCCTTGCTGCCCTATCCAATGACGGAGGCCCGGCGTCAGGCGGTTGAGGACAGTCTCCGTAGGCATGGCCGACGAGCAAACACTTCAACCCTGCCTGGAAATCTTTGCCGGGTCATCTGGCCAGTTCCCGATCCTGCGCCGATGGTGACGTTGATTATTCCCACGCGCGACTACGCCGGTTTGCTGCGAGCCTGCATCGACTCCATTTTGGACCACACCGACTATCCCGCTTTCGAGATCGTCATCGTGGACAATGGTAGTGTGGAACAAGAGACCCTTGCTTACTTCGATACTCTGCGCAGCAGACACAACATTCGCATCCTAGCGGCGCCGGGGCCATTCAATTTCTCCAGACTCAACAACCGCGCCGTCGAAAACGCACAGGGCAGCATGCTCGCCCTGATCAATAACGATATCATTGTGACTGATGGCGGCTGGCTTCGAGAAATGGTTTCTCAAGCCAGCCGTCCTGAAATCGGCGCTGTCGGAGCCAAGCTTCTCTACGACACTGGACACATCCAGCATGCGGGCATCATCTGTGGTATCGGTCTGGTGGCCGCGCATCCCCACAAGTTTCGCGGTGGCGATGATCCAGGCTACATGGGACGGATTGCGGCGACCCAATCGCTGTCCGCTGTCACCGCGGCCTGCTTGATGGTCGAAAAAGCGAAGTATTGCCAGGTAGGCGGCATGGATGAGGACAACTTGAAAGTGGCTTTCAACGACGTCGATCTGTGCCTTAAGCTCGACGCGGCTGGCTACCGCAATCTCTACACTCCTCACGCTACGCTCATTCATCTTGAAAGCATCAGCCGTGGCCTCGATACATCGTCAGAAAAGGCAGAGCGCTATCGCGCCGAAGCGGCTTTCATGCTGGCAAAGTGGGGCGACAAGGTCAGACGCGATCGGTTCTACAACGTGAACCTCACTGCGGAACGAGAGGATTTTTCATATAGAGACTGATAAGCGGAGAGAAGTCGAGCCTGCTACTGCTGCAGAGGAAGTACGGTTGCTTGTATCTCCCGATCTCCGGAACTTCGCTCGTCAACTGCTGAGCATCATCCTCGGGCTGTGAATGTAGTGCGCAGGAGGAGGCTCGAAGTCTGCACCCATGCTCATCCGCATACCGAATGCCATTGCTGCGAAGAACCGCCTTTCCAAAATGCTGCAAGCGCGCCCTAGCGAAAGTTGACCTGCGTCAATTGAGGGGGAAACTACGGAGCGTCTGGGAGCAACCTCTTAAGGCTGCACTCATATCTTCTTCATCAACGCAAGAAGAGAGGGCATCATGAGTGTAGCCAAGCTCCAGTACGGGGACCGTTTCGGTGACGACGTAAAGAAAATCTCGCGCACGGCGTTGTCCGCCTCAAGTTCTAGCGATGCTGCGCTCCCATCAGCGAAATACACACGCTGGTTTCATGGCGAAGCGGGCGAGCCGGAACCGATGGCAACCTCAGCCAAAAAGTTTCGACGGCTCGCCGCAGACATGGTTCTTTCAGAAGTCATCGCTGTCACGAAGGAGAACCTGTCGATCCTCGGCGACGATGCCAATCACCTCTTCGCCTCTTCGCTTCCGACAGGGCACCGGATGCGCAAGGCAATTCGTGCGTCGATTCTGCAGTCTGTCCCGCATCTTGGAGCCTGCAAGTTCGGGGAAGTCGTAACCGAGCACGGCCCCAACGCCATCGCCGTCACGCAGATGTTCATCGCGAATTTCGACGGCGAGATCAACACGTCCGCAGGCGGCACAGATCTTTACAAGCCGCGAAGCCAGGACTTCGACCAGATGTTCTTCGGCCTCCACGTACTCCTCGACCGCAATGGCAATTTTCTAGGCTTCAATCACCGGCTCGGCGAAAATGGTCTTGCCTTCCAGACCAAGAATATCTCCACTGCCCTCTACAATGTCGCATCGACAAGTACCGGATTGTCGCTTGAGGCTCTCCGGGAAAGAGCTGCCATCAATCGGGTTGTAAACCGGTAACCGAGAGCGTTTCCCAGCGAGAGTAAATCATCCTGCCGGCGCAGGATTTCGGACAGGCAAGGCGAAGGGCATATCTGTGGGTACGTCAAAGCCGATCGACTTTGATCCTGGCGAAAGGCTGCCCGGCCCATCGGGTTGGCTGGATCGGGAGGCCTGAGCGCCCGGCCGACTTGACCGTCGAATGTGGCTACGACGGGCGCCGACCGGGCAACCATCTGCAATCGTTCGAGGCAGCAGAATGCTTCAATCTTGCCAGGAAACGCTCTAGGGGTTCTCTCTTTCCCTATGACCAATCTGCGTGGCGACGAGCTTTGCCACCAAGTGCACGAGGTTCTTGGCTTCGAACCGACCCTTCAGCTTGTCGATGCGATGCTCGATCGTCCTTGGCGAGAGGTGAAGGTCTTCGGCGATTTCCTTGGTCGTCTGCCCCTCGATCAGCAGCTGGATGATGTTGTCATCCGTCATGTCGGTCTTTGCTTCTTTCGACGGCGGAATAAAGAACCGCCCTTCGACCAGACTGATACACCAGTTCGGCCTTCCCTCGCACTTTTGAGGAAGCAGCAGTCGCTCGTAGCCGATCCTGACCCCGAGAACCTTCGTTCTGACAAGCTCAAGCGTCGGGCGCCCGACCTGCAGACAGCGGGAATAGGTTGGGATGATGGCCTCATCGACGAAGCCTCGATCGAGATCTCGAAGGTTGGCATCGGGAAATTGCAGCCTCAATTGACCAAGCAAATGGCTCTTGAACCCAAAGTCCCTCACCCGCCGAAACCGCCAGTCATACGGGTCTTCGTCTCCCGTTGCGACAACGGACAGCGCCATCTTGATGGAGAGGCTGGAGACGAAGCTAGAATACACGCTTTCCGGGTCTGCCATCTCGCCCGACCGCAGCCAAACATCGATAAGGCTTTGAGAGATTGTATTGAATGAACTCATTAATGCGACACAAGAACCAATTTCTTCCTGTTCGCATATGCAACTCTCAAGGGTTTCAAAAGAATTACATTCGTCTAAAATAAACTACGTCGTCAGTTATGGAAAACACGGGAGACCACAGGATCTGAGGACCATATGCGGCCAGGCGCTTCTCGGTCACTTGTTGGAGGGTTTGCACGAAACGTGCGTAGCACGGGAGCCCGGATTCCGGGCACGCCTTTCGCTCAACCTTGAGCTCTCGGGTCGGGAGGCCGCAGGGCCTCTCCGAACCGATGCATCTTTCGTCCGAAGAACGAACGTTGAAAGATCTTCTGTAAAGCAGTTCACTGACAAGCGCCGTGTGTGTCGCCTCGCTAGTCTCCGGCGCGCCCCAGTTGCCGCGGCGCGCCGAGTAATTTTCAGTTCTACCAGCTTACCACCGCATTGGCGGCCGTGAGCTTGCTTCGCAGTATCTTGGTATCGACTTTGCCGACATCGCCCTTGACTGCAAGCGCTGCTGCCGCGCCCGCAGCCTGCCCGAGCACCATGTAGGTCGGCTCGACGCGCACGGAGGTGTAGGCAACGTGGCTAGTCGACAATGCGACTGGAACGAGCAGGTTCTTTACCTGGGTCGCCTTCGGCAACATGGCGCGGTAAGGGATTTCATAGGGGCCGCCAGATGAAACGCTCTTGCGCGTGTCGTCGACTACAACCCCATTGAGCACGGTGCGCAGCATGCCGTGCTGGTCCATGGAATAGTATCCCAACCCGATCGAATCCGTGAATTTCGTCTTGTTGAGGATGTTGTTCTCCGTCAGCACGAACTGACCCACGAGCCGACGGGTCTGACGGACGTAAACCTGATAGGGAAAGTTGCCGTTATCGACGAACTCGTCGGCGCAGTATCCGTACTTTGCGGTTTCGTCACGAACATGCTGCGGCACGCGCGGATCAGTCCGGCCGAAATAGAAATAGCCCTGGATATAGGAACGTATCTTCTTCCTGATTTGGTCGCGCTGGGCTTCCGTCCCATTGGCGTAAGCGGCACCGAGGTGGAAGACGTTTGTCGAGAACCAGCGGTTCGAGTTGACGTCGTATTTGTCCAACACCGTCTTGCCGTTACCGATGAAGTAGCGACTAGAGGGTCCTTGTCCCGACTTCACCAGCTCGTTGATAAAACGGGAAAGCCCCTCGTACTGCGTGGGATCGTAATCCGCAGGGCGCGAGAACGGCACCTGCTTGGAGCTATTGTCTGTTATGCAGATGCGATAGTTGTAGGCCATCAGATTGGTATCGGCCGATCCAACCGGTTTTTGCTTTTCGTTGATCACACCCGGGACCAGGCCGCTGGAGGGATTGCCGGGAACGACGTAGGGATCGATCGTGATCGGGGTGCCGTCGTCGAGTTCCGGTTTTGCAAGCAATTGGGCGCCGGCATCCTTCTCCGCATATTGCGTGCGACTTTCGCGCCCGAGCACTGTGCTGACGCGCGCCTTAAACATCAAGTCGCCTTCATAACTGGCGTCGATAAACACGCTTCCGCAGAAATTGCGGCCGGACGTCATGGTAATTCGCTTGATAAAGGTCGTCTTTACAGTGCTGAGGATGCGCTGGCCATAAACGACGTTGACCTTGGCACTTGCCAGAAGCGCCTTGAACGTCGCTTCAGCCCATTTTGATTCGAAGTATGTGCCTTCCGGCCCTGTCTGATTGTAGTGTTTAGCAGATCGGGCAAAAAACTCTTGAGCGATGCCGCCATAGACAATCCTCGCGCCCTGCCGCGGCGAGGCATCCGTCTTATTCAGGCCGCTCGACATCATGCCGCCAACATGCTGCGTCGGCTCCAGCAGGATGACGGATTTCTTCATTCGCCCCGCCTGGATCGCTGCCGCTATGCCGGCTGGCGTACCACCATAGACGACGATATCGGCGGTCGCGCATTCCACCGCGAGTGTCTCCCGCGGCATCAAGCTGCCGAGGAGTACGAGTATCGATAAGGTGAGCTTAGTTTCCGCTTTCATGCCTGTTCCCGTCCCCATGTCGCACTCGGCCTTCCTCCAGCCCGTGCCTTGCCCATATACCCTGGCGATCGACCTTTGCGCTCAACTCGGCCACCAGATAATTCTTCACCACCGGCCGCCCGTCGTCTCCGAGTGCAGCAAAGCCGTAGCCGCCGGCAATCAGCGCCATGCCCAGATCGAATTTATCGTCGCCCAACTCAACGACGCAAACGACTGGCACGACACCGACATCGATAGCCTTATCGACTGCCCGGCATGTGACGCCGGCAGTCGAAAACAATGCGGCAAGCCGCGCGGTGGCAAGCACGCGGCACTCTGCCGTCCGCCCGACGTCACCGGTCAATGCCCTGCCCTGCTCGCAGGGGCCGACGCCGTAAAGCTCGAATGTTCTGCCGCCTTCGACCCAACGGTGGCCGTCAAGAATGTGCGAA
The DNA here is from genome assembly GCF_013317225.1 of Neorhizobium sp. AL 9.2.2. Classification (NCBI taxonomy): domain Bacteria; kingdom Pseudomonadati; phylum Pseudomonadota; class Alphaproteobacteria; order Hyphomicrobiales; family Rhizobiaceae; genus Neorhizobium; species Neorhizobium sp. AL 9.2.2. The sequence goes on along the minus strand of NZ_JAALXU010000001.1, from coordinate 849,755 downwards.
GGGCGCATTGTCAAGATAGCGCTGGGGGATGCGGCTTCGTTCGCCGCGGCAAGGGTGGCGGGAAAAAGACTGACCAGCGTCACGACGAACGGCAATCCAGATCGCATACCCCTGCCTGCATCGTGTTTTGCCGGGAATAATCGGCTTGATTCTACACCCAGTCTATACAGGAATAGTCGAGCAAAATTCAACTGTTGATAGTACAAGACTTCTGTTGACGGTGGTCGCGCTCGCTCAATAATTAGGAAGCGATATTCAGGGCGGGTGAGTTGCGGTGAAATCAAGCATGGTAGCGGTTGTCGCCGCCTTGAGCTTCTGGCCTCTAGAAAGCAGCGCCCGCGATGCGCGTTTGGCTTATGCTTCGCCTCAGACTTCCGGCAAGATTGAAGACCGAATTCGTCTTGCCTTCCTGCCGGAGGCAAATGCCGGCACGCAAGCGCATGTTATCAACTCGACCATCGAGTTGCCGGCAACTGTCGCTGAGCGCTGTGCTGCTGTGGATCCACAGCAAGTCAGCCTGATCGTTCGCAGCCTTGCTGCCGCCGAGGGCCTTGATCCAGATCTCGTCGATGCCGTTGCATGGGTGGAAAGCGGCTACGGTGCCAATTCCGGCCCCTCCTCCAGCGGCGCTCTCGGTATCATGCAGTTGATGCCGGCGACCGCAAAGGACCTTGGCCTTGTGGATCGCTGCAATGTCGAGCAAAATGTGCGCGCCGGCGTCCGGTACATGAAGCAGCTCTATACCGAATTCAAAGATCCGCTGCTGATGCTGGCGGCTTATAATGCCGGGCCGGCGAAGGTTCATGAAAAGAAGGGTATCCCCCTCTACCGGGAGACAAGCGACTATATTGTTCGCGTGCTCAACCGCTGGAAATATTCGACCATGGTCGGGCAGCACGACCAGTCTATAGCCCAGGTCAAGCAGGTTCAGGAGCCCGCTAAGGACGAGGGTGACAGCAATAAAGCCGAGGTGGGCTGGAAGGACGGGCATGTCATTGAATTGCAGTAAGGCGCTCAGATCCGCCGTCGTGATTGGTCTGGTAGCCGCGATGCTTCCAACCCTTGCCTACGCGCAGGACGCCGCCCCGATCCAGGGAGCGCTGGATTGGCTGGTGTCTCTCCTGCAGGGCGCGATCGCCCGTTCCGTCGCCATCATCGCCGTCTGCTTTCTGGGCTTCCTCGCCATGACTGGTCGTCTGGTCTGGGGCTTGGCCGGATCGATCATCATCGGCATCGCGCTCGTCTTCGGCGCGACGACGTTGGTCGATTCGCTGCGCTACGCGGTTCGCTAGCCCATGGAGGACGATCTCCCAGCCGTCGAGCCGGTGAGCCTTGCCTTCACGAGGCCGCCGACGAAATGGGGCGTCCGCTATGAAATCTTCGCGCTGAACGGCATGATCGCGGTTGTGATTTTCATCGCCACCAGCAGCTTTCTCCTGCCCATCGTGCTTGCCTTCGTCATCCATCTGATGGCGATGTATCTCTGTCAGCGCGACCCATTCATCTTCCACATCCTCGAACGCCTGCTCGGCATGCGGCGCGCCATCCGGAACGCATCGTTTTGGGGCGGGCGGAGCTATTCGCCGTGAGCCTCAACGACAGTCTGAAGTTCGGGCGGCAGCGCCGCTATGAGATGGGAGTGAGGGAGCACATTCCCTATCTCAGGCATGTCAATGACCATGTCGTCTCGACAAAACTGGGATTTCTGGTCTCTGTCATAAAGCTGGAAGGACTGCCGTTCCAGACCATGGATCAGGCCGAGCTCAATGCCCGGATGCGCAACCGCAATAACAGCTTCCGGCTTCTCGGGTCGTCGCGCTTCTCACTCTACACCACCGTTATTCGTCGCAAGAGTGCGGTTGCAATCGACGATGATTTCGACATGCCTTTCGCGGCCGAGCTCAATCGTCGCTATCGGGAGCATCTCAGCCAGAAAAACCTTTTCGTCAACGATATCTACCTGACGATCGTGCGCCGCCATATGCTGGGCAAGATCGGCTGGGTTGACCGTGCTTTGTCCGCCTTCAGCCATGGCGCAGGCGAGAGCGAAAGCCGCACTGAGGCGCTGCGCGAGCTGGAAGAAGCAACGCTCGCCATGGTGCAGGACTTCGCCCCCTATGGCGCAAGGCGGCTCGGGGTCGCCGAACGGCGGGGCTCGGTGTTTTCGGAGCCGGCGGAATTTTTCGCCAAGATCGTCTCCGGCGGCGATCCGGTGGAAATGCCCCTTCCCCGCATGAGCCTAGCCGAGGCAATCCCGACCGCCCAGCTCCTGTTCGGGCGCAATGCGCTCGAAATCCGCGGCAGCGGGGAGATGCAGTCGAAGGTGGGCGCCATGGTGTCGATGAAGGAATACCCACCCTTCACGGCGCCGGGCGGGACGGACGGGCTGCTGCGCCTGCCCTACGAATTCATCCTGACACAGTCGTTTGCCGTCGAAGACCGGGCTGCCGCCATGCAGATCATGCGCCGCGTCGGGAATCAGGTTGCCACCTCCGACGTCGGCGGCACGCAGATGGAAGCCTCCGTGCATCAGGGACTGGACAAGCTGGCACAGGGCGAGGTCGTGTTCGGCTATCACCACATGTCAATTTGCGTCTTCGAAAGCTCGGTGTCGCGACTGAACCGCGCCGTCTCCGACGTGCAGTCCGAACTGTCGCGGATGAGCGTCGTGCCGGTGCGCGAAAGCCTCAACATGGAGCCGGCATTCTGGGCGCAGCTTCCAGGCAACTTTAGCTATATTGCCCGCCGAGGGTTGATCTCGTCGGCGAATTTCGCAGGGCTTTTCTCCGGCCACAACTTTCCAAGCGGCGAGACGCAAGGCCTGCACTGGAAAAAGCCGATCGCGATCGTCGAAACCGCCAACCAAACTGCATATAATTTCAGCTTCCACGTCAACGATAGCGGCAACTTCACCATTGTCGGGCCGACCGGCTCGGGCAAGACGGCGGCGATGGCCTTCCTGATGGCGCAGTCGATGCGCATCCGCCCGCGGCCGCGTTGCATCTATTTCGACAAGGACCGCGGCGCTGATATCTTTATCCGTGCGCTCGGCGGCCACTACGAGGTGCTGGAGCCCGGCACGCCCACGGGCTTTGCGCCGCTGCAGATCGACGACACGCCCGCCAACCGGGCGTTTGCGAACACGCTTCTATCCTATCTTTTGAATCCAACTGAAGGCGCGCTGTCGGCCTCGGAAAAGATCGTGATCGCCGATGCCGTGGGACTGCTCTTTGAGTTTCCTCGCGAGCGCCGCAGCCTGAAGATGCTGACGGAAGTGCTGCGTGGTAGATTGCAGCCGGGTGAAAACGATCTGGCGCGACGTCTCGAACCCTGGCTCGACCCGGCAAACAAGGGATGGCTGTTCAACAATCCCGTCGATCGCCTGGATTTTTCTTCCCAGGTCATCGGCTTCGACATGACCAGCGTGCTGGATGACCCGGAGACGCGCACCGCAGCGCTGATGTATCTCTTCCACCGCATCGAGGGAGTGCTGGACGGCACGCCGACGATGATCTTCCTCGACGAAGGCTGGAAGCTTCTCGACGACGCCGTGTTCCCGGCCTTCCTGCGCGATCTCCTGAAGACGATCCGCAAGAAGAACGGTATTGTCGGTTTCGGCACCCAGTCTGCGGCCGATATTGTCGAATCGAGCATTTCGTCGGCGATCATCGAGCAGACCACATCCAACATCTTCCTGCCGAACGCCAAGGCGAGTGCGGCCGTCTATCGCGATCACTTCCTGCTGTCGGCGAAGGAGTTCGATTTCATCAAGACGGCACCGCCGGAAAGCCGGGCGATGCTGGTGAAGCGCGCCAACGATTCCGTCGTCGTCAAGCTCGACCTTTCCTCGATGCCAGACCTGATGAAAGTCCTGTCCGGCCGCATCGAGACCGTGCGCGAATGCGAAGAACTGCGAGCCCGCTACGGCGACGATCCCGCCCAGTGGCTTTCGCGCTTCACTGAATACGATGTGTAGATATGGTCAAACAAATGTGGATAACTGCGAAGGCAATCAGAGATTTAATGACGGGCGGCATGCCGACATAGGCTATGGTCGGCGAGTATCTCCTCGAGAAATCCGCCAGGTCGTCATGAGAGCGTGCGTGTTATCTTTTCTGCTGTCGGCATCCGCTGCCAATGCCGCGGGGATGGCTGTACTGGATATCGAGAACTTGGCAGTCGCCCAGCAGAACGCGCGGCAGACTCGCGAAATCCTTGAAAACGACAAGGAACTGAACGCCAAGACTGACCAGATCGCAAAAGCGCTGACGGGATCGCGCGACGGCTCGCTCTCGCTGCCGCCCGATGGGCTCGGCCGTGGGGTCGCGATCGCTGGCGCGCCCTCCTTGGGGCAGTTTGTTCAGGAAGACCGGATGAACCTCGGTCGCATCAGCCCAGAAGCACGCCGCGCTGCGGCCTTCATGATCAACGGCCTGATGCTGGCTGTGACGCTTCAGCAGCAGGCGCGCATCGATGGCCGCACTGACGCCGTCAACCAAGTTCACAGAACCAGGGTTAGAGGAAGCGTTCTACTGGCAGCCCTTGGCGAGCAGGCCTCGCGCAATGCCGCGGTTCGCGAGCAACGGATATCGGGCGCCGCCATCGCCGTCGGTCGCTCCGAGGACATCAAGGGCGCGGTGGACGAGAACACCCGCGTGGGACTGGAAACGACGCGTGCGGTCAACGAACTGATCGCCATGCAGGCTGTGGTTCTTTCCACGACAAGCAACGAGCTTGCCTCGGAGGCAAGCCGCTCGACAGAGGTCAAAAAGCTCCTCCAATACCGGGACGTCAATCCGTTCCGCACAATCGGCAGGGGCAGCAGCAATGGCAACTAGATTAGGCGCCCTTTTTGCCTTGGCCATTCTATCATCGGCCTGCAGCAGCACTGACCGGCAGATCAAGGCTCCCTGCGGGCCGCTCACCAGTTTCGTCGAGGCATCGCATTGCGGCGAGCCGCAGCCTGTCAACCCGTTTACCCAGATCATGGTAGAGTAGCCGCATGGAACAGGCCGTGTCGTCTGCCGCCTCCGACCTGCTTCTCAGCGTCGATGTTCTGGGAACGACCTTCATCCGTGAGGTCTACCAGTCGCTTGGCCGCGTGCTGCAGCCGATCTTCTTCACGATGCTGATCCTTTACGTGATCTGGTGGGGCTTCTCGTTAATGACCGGGCGCTCCTCGCTGTCGCCGATCGAGGCGATGGAGCGACTGCTGCGCGCCGTCGTCATCTACTGGCTGGCGACAAGCTGGGGCGCCTTCTCCGGCACCATCTATGTGGCGATCCAATCGATTCCCGATGTCGTGGGCTCGCGCATTATGGCGGGTATTGCGCTCGCCACCGGCCGGCCGGCCTACACCGACGTGTTGCATGCACTCGACATGGTCTATGCGGCCTCGATCCGGATCGCCGGCCAGATCTATATTGGCAGCGTCATGGACGGTCTTGCCGGCCTGCTTTCGGCGCTGGTGATTGTGTTCTCCGTCGCCTTTCTCGGTATCGCGATCGCCTCCGTCTTCGCCGCTAAGTTCTTTTTGCAGATTATCGTTGCGATGGGGCCGCTGTGGATCGTGCTCGCCCTTTTCAAATACTCGTCGCGTTATACGGACGGATTCAGGACGATCGTCGTCCGGCTTCTGATCCAACAGGTTCTGATCTTCGCCTTTCTCGGGTTCTATAGCAGCATCATCGCGCTCTCGATCGGCGCCATGGAAATTCCGGCCTCCGCAGACGTCACACTCGGCATATCGCACATCATGCCGTTGCTTCTGGCCGAGGCGGTCGGATGCTATCTGCTGTTACAGGTTCCCGGTATCGCGCGTACTGTCGCCAGCGGAACGGTGATGGTAGCGAGCCGCTATGCGGTCGGCACGGTCAACCCGATCAACTCGCTCTTTCGCACCGGCACCCAGCGCGTGACCATGCTGGCCGGCCAGACCGACGATGCCATGCGAAACATCCAGAGGGAAACGGCGCGCAACGCGACCGTTCGGCTCTGATGGAAAAGCAGAAGGAGATGGTCGACAAGCGTTACTACCAGCAGGGCGCAACATGGGAAGACGAGATCCACCGCAACCTGCGCCGATCGCGCACGCTCGCCTGGATCGTTGCGTTCGTCTCGCTGGCGATCGCGCTCCTGTCGGTTTCCACACTCGTCCTGATCCTGCCGCTCAGGCAGTACGAACCCTATGTGGTCGAGGTCGACAAGACGACCGGATACCTCGAAATCGCGCGCGCCCTGACGCCCGGCGGGTTAGCCTCAGACGAGGCAGTGACGACGGCCAATATCGTCCGCTACATCCGCGCCCGCGAGACCTACGATCCGCATCTCCTGAAGGTAAACTTCGATCTCGCGAGCCTGTTATCGGCGGATGCGGCCGTGCAGGATCTGGTGCATGACTTCTCGCCTTCCAACCCTCGTTCGCTCGACAAGGTGAATGGCGCTGACACCACAATTTCGGTCACGGTTAAGTCCGTCTCCTTCCTCAACAACCAGACCGCCAGCGTGCGATTCTCGACGGAAAGCAGCCGCAACGGCCAGACCCGGCAGAACCACTGGGTCTCGGTCTTGAGGTTCCGCTACACCACCAAGCCGATGCGCAACGAATACCGGTTCGACAATCCGCTTGGTTTTGAGGTCGTCACCTATAGGCGCGATCAGGAAAGCGTGTCGACGACGCCCCCGGCAAGTGAGGCGAACCCGTGAGGCCGGCCGCTGCGATCTTCCTGTGCTGCGTCTGGTCGCTGCTCGCTGCTTACGCGGTAGAGGCAAAGGATCCGCGCATCCGCTACGTGACCTTCGACGACGACAACGTGACCACCGTTCAGGCGGGTCTCGGCGTTTCCACAATGATCCAGTTCGGCAGCGACGAGATCATACAGACGGTGTCGGCGGGGGACACCAAGGCATGGTCGATCGTGCCGAAAAAGGATTCGGCCATCATGTTCATCAAGCCGCTGCTGGAGCGGGCGCAAACGAACGTCAATGTCGTGACGAGCAAGCGTACCTATTCGCTGCTTCTGGCTGTATCCGACAATCCCAAGGTGATGACCGCGTTCCAGGTGCGGTTTCGCTATCCGGATGAGGAAATCGGCGCGCACATGCTGGCGCAGGCGAAGGAAAACATCTCCTCTCCCTCGCTCAAGGTCCTCAATCCCTATGGCCTGAACTACGACTACGTGTTCCGCGGAGATGCCGCGATGAAGCCACGCACGGTGTTTGACGACGGCACCAAAATGTTCCTGCAGTTCGACGGCGATATCCCGGCGGTGTTCGTCGTCGAGAGCGACGGCCGCGAATCCTTTGTCAACACGCGCACCGAGGGCAATTACATTGTTGTCGACAAGGTTGCCGCGCAGTTTACTCTCAGGGCCGGACAGCGCACGCTGTGCCTCTACAATCGCAGGGCATCGCCGTCGGCCGGGCTGTCAGCCGCAGCGCCGAGAACGGCAAGCCAGCCACGCGGGAGCGATCACTGATGAGCCGCTTCGACTATGACCATCTTGACGGCGTTAGCCTGGTTGCGGCAAAGCGCTCGAATTTCGCCCGCAATGCCGGCTTTGTCGCACTCGGGCTTTTGATGGTTGGCGGGCTGGTGCTGGTCAACTGGCCCAGCCAGCGGCTCGGCGGGATCAGCATGGTTCCGGGCGAGACTGCCGGCGACGAACGCTTCGACCCGCCGGCCTTCCCTTTGCAGCAGCAATCGCTTCCGCCCGCCGACCAACCTTTACCCCCTGCGACCGTGACTGTACCCGAGGAACCCGCGCCGGAGACGATTGTCGAAGAAGCGCCCCCGAGCGATGGCTCCGATCAGGCCGATGCAATCCGTGACCGCGAGGAAATGGAACGGCAGATGCGCGAGGAAGAAGCCGCAAGACAGGCGCAGGAAGAGGAAACTGCCCGGCAGGCTGCGCGCGATGCCATGCAGGAACGTTTACAGTCCGACCAAATGATCACCATTGAGGCCGACGGCGGCGGTCAGGACGGCGATACCGTGGCAACCGATGCCGACAACCAAGTCGTGCAGGTGCCCGGCTCCGACAGCGATCCGAACAAGGCCTTTCTCGCGCAGTCAGAGCAGAACCGGATTACGCCGGCCATCGCCTCAAGAAACGCGCGGCCGGACGCGCTGATCGCGCAGGGAACCCTGATCCGCGGTTTTCTGGAAACCGCCATCAACAGCGATCTGCCAGGCATGGTCCGCGCCGTCGTGCGCGAAAACGTCTATTCGCTGGATGGCCGTCGCATTCTCGTCCCAAAAGGCTCGCGGCTCGTCGGCGAATATAAGTCTGGCCTATCTCGGGGTCAGAAGCGCGTCTTCGTGGTCTGGAACCGCATCGTGGTGAGCGACGGCACGCAAGTCGACATCGCCTCGCCCGGCGCAGACAATATCGGTCAGGCTGGTCTTACCGGCAAAGTCGATACGCATTGGGCCGAGCGCGTCGGTTCCGCAATGTTCTTCTCCATCCTCGGCAGCGGTGCGCAGATTGGCACCGCCCTAGCGCTCGACAACGGCAACGAAACTCCACGCACCATCACCTCCACGGACCCGGCGACCGGCATCACCACCACCACCACGCTCGATTCGTCCGGCAATGGGCGTGACGGCGTGATGTCGGCGGTTACCCAAGGGACCAGCGGCTTCACACAGCTTGCGACCGAATCGGCGCAGAACTCGGAAAACATTCCGCCCACCATCCATGTCGATCAAGGCGCTGATGTCACCATCTTCGTTCGCCGCGACCTCGATTTCTCGAAGCTTTATGGCGATCCGCTGCAGGAAGAGCTTCGCAGGATACGCAAGGGGATCGCCGTACCGCGGGGTTCTGCTTCGTCCTCAACAGGATGGTATCCGCCGCCCCCAGTATACAAATGACGATCCCCGCAAGCAGGCACGACGCGCATCATTCGCTGTGGCAGGATTTTCCGGTCCTTCATCGGGCGCTTTCCCCTGTGCTCCGCTATCTCGAAGACCCTGAAGTCGGCGAGATCGCCGTCAACCGACCGGGCGAAGCCTTCGTCGAACGGTTGAAGACTGGCGCAATGGAGCGGATCGACGACCCGCGCCTGACGCAGCGGTGGTTGATCACGGTCGCGACGCTTGTTGCCAGCGCCACGCGGCAGGTCGTCAATGAGGAGCGGCCCCTTCTCAGCGCGTCGCTGCCAAGCGGCGAGCGCGTGCAATGCGTTCTGCCGCCTGCAGCCCCCGATGGCGGCGCACTGTCGATCCGCAAGCATGTCGTGCGCGACCTGACGCTCGAAGACTACGCCAACGCTGGCGCCCTGCGGAACACGCGCATGAGTGCACGGCTTGAACTTTCAGCGCCAGAATTGCGACTCGTCGACGCAATCGAGCGTAACGATGCAATGGGCTTTCTGTCGCAGGCGGTCCGTGGCCGACTGTCGATGCTCATCTCCGGCGGCACCGCATCGGGCAAGACCAGTCTGCTCAACACTCTGATGAAGCTGATAGACGACGAGCGGATCGTGACGATCGAGGACGTGCGCGAACTCGTCACACATGCACCGAACACTCTTTCGCTCATGACCTCCAAGGGCGGCCAGAGCGCCTCGCTAATTACACCGCAAGACCTGCTGGAAGCCTCGCTGCGCATGCGGCCCGACAGGATCATGCTGGGCGAGTTGCGCGGCAGCGAGGCCTACACCTTCATTCAGGCCGTCAACACCGGCCATCCGGGCTCTATGGCAACGATCCATGCGAATTCGGCAGCCTCGGCCTATGAACGGCTGGTCTTCATGGTGCACCAGTCCCATCCGGGCCTGTCGCATGACGCGATCCTCAAATATCTCGAGGAGGCGATCCCGGTCGTCGTCCACGTCGCCCGCGACCGCCAAAATGGCGGCTTTGCTGTCGACGAGGTGCTTTTCGCAAAGGCTGCCCGCGCCTGACGCAACGGTTGTTGTGATCGTCACACCGGGATGATGCGACAAAATTGAGTTGTCTTGCGTCGTTATAGCGGACACGGGAGGCTGGTGGATTTGAGCACCATAGTTATACCATGCCACTCGCCTTCTCGTCAGGGAGCCCCTCATGCAGTTGCAGACCGGCAAACCGACCATAGGATCAAAACGACAGCGGCGGCGGGAACGGCAGCAAAGGCGCCACAGGCAGCAGTTCCACCGCTATGAAGTCGAATACTTCATCCGGCAGGAATACCCAGGATGTCCCGAGTTTGCGGTTGTCCGCTTCGCGAGCCAGATGTGCACCGAGCCGAAGAACTGGCGGAATGCCACGATAGCCGACGCCGTCGATCACACCATCCAGAACACACTTCGGCATGAGTTGACTGAGTATGACCAGCTATTGCTTGTCGGCGTTCGTCGAGGGGAAGCCCGGCGACGGGTGCAGCCCAAGATTAATGCGATGATTGCGAGTTGGAAGAGCCAACACTCCCAATGATGATGCCCACCGATCATCATAGACGGCGATGAGTGATCTCTTTGGGAAGACCTCTGGCAACGACGACAGAATGCGCGCTCCATTTTTCACGAAGAAAGCTGCGGGGATGATGTGGGCTCTGATGAGCGGCTTATCCTCATCGCAGAATTTGCAGCGCATTGACTCCATTCGTAAATGAGAACAAAATAGGAACTTATACCAGTCATAAGGAGAGGCGACCATGCCCGCACCAGCCCGTCAAATCGACCATGACCAGCCGGACGACAGCGCAGAAGTCATCCTCGACGTGTATGCCGGTAACGCGCTTTCCGCGCTCCTCAGCATCATCGCAGACGTGGACGTCCTATGCGACAGACTTGAGACGGCGTCCTTGCAGCTAAGTTCTGGCGTCGCGCGGACTGGAAACAGAAGTTGCGGCATGAATTCCGAGGTGCAGCGGTTGGATTGCGAGTCTCGGCCGTAAAATACTGCATGGCTGGGGCGCCAGGATTCGAACCTGGGATGCCGGTACCAAAAACCGGAGCCTTACCGCTTGGCGACGCCCCAACAGGTCGGGGGCAAATCATTGCTGGCCCGGACCGGAAGTGGCCTTGCTCTAGCAAAGCTTTGCCGCCCTCTCAACGGCAAATTTCGGGATTGTCACGAATTAACGCGGGGTTTCGGGTTTACGCGCGTTGATCGGGTGTTAAACCTCGGGGAGATGACAACAAGCGCCCTTGGCGGCAGGACAGTTTTTGAGCATGCCGGAAGACCTTGATTTCGATCTGACCTTTTCGCCGTCCTACGGCGTGCCCGTGACGATCGCGGCAGGGGTGCAGCGGTTGACGGTGAACAATCCCTCGCCGTTTACCTTTCATGGCACCAACAGCTATATCGTCGGGACATCGTCGGTGGCCGTGATTGATCCGGGGCCGGAGGACGAGGCGCATTTTGAAGCCTTGATGGCGGCGCTTGAGGGGCGGCGTGTCAGCCATATCTTTGTCAGTCACACGCATCGCGACCACTCGCCGCTGGCACGGCGGCTGAGCCAAGCGACCGGGGCGTTGACGGTGGCGCAGGGGCCGCACCGGGCGTCCCGTTCCCTGCACGCGGGCGAGATCAATCCGCTCGCTGAAAGCGCTGATACCGATTTCGTGCCCGATATCGCGGCCGGTGATGGTGAGAGGATCGAGGGTGACGGGTGGGCGCTGACCGTCCTCCATACACCCGGCCATACCGCCAACCACTGCGCCTTCGCGCTGGAAAATTCCGGCATCCTGTTTTCTGCCGACCACGTGATGGCCTGGGCGACGACGATCGTTGCTCCGCCGGATGGGTCCATGGCGGACTTCATGGCGTCGGTCGAAAAGCTTCTGGCGCGCGGGGACGAAGACCGGATCTTCTTTCCCGGGCACGGCGGACCGGTGACCGAGCCCGCCTCTTTTCTGCGCGGCCTGCGGACGCACCGGCGGATGCGCGAGCGTGCGGTGCTGGAGCGCATCCGCGCCGGCGACCGTTTGATCCCGGATATGGTGACGGCGATCTATGCGCGCACGGATCCGCGTCTGCATGGTGCGGCCGCCCTTTCGGTGCTGGCGCACCTGGAAGACCTGATCGGCAAGGGACAGGTTGCGACGGACGGACCGCCATCGCTTTCAGGCATCTATACGCTGGCTTGATGGGCGCTTAGCCGCCGGTGATGCCGAGCAGTTCGGTATCGAGACGATCGAGGAAATCCTGGGCGATTTCAGCCCCGAGGCCGAGATCATGCGGGCCGAAGCGCGAGACGACGCGCAGATCCACGGATGTCGTCTCGGCATCTTCACGCAACCGGATCACGATATCGAAGCGCAGGCCGAGCACCAGCGTGCGGGTCTCGCCCTGAAGCAGCACATCGCCGGCGGTGCCGATCGTCGGCTCGAGCGTGAGTTCAGGCCGGCGCAACGGCACCGGCGCCACATCCGGCACCGGCGCCTGCTCGTCGCGGGGGGCTGCACGGGTGAGGATGTCGGGCTCCACCAGTTCCAGCCCCTCTGTCTTGACGATGCCGATCCGGGCGGACCGCAGCGCCTTCTGGACGCCTTCGTAGACCCGATCGACGGCACCTTCGTAACGTCGTCCGGTGAGGCGCGGATAAGCGGCAAACTGCGCGCGGCGCTCAGTGGGCGTGACCATCGGCGGGCGCTGCGGCAGGAAGCGCTGGTCGGCTGTCGGTTCGAAGACGAAGGCAGGCGGATCGGCGATATCGGTGGAGATGTCGTAAAGCGGCGGCAGCGTGAGATAGGACACGGTTCCCATCACCACGACGGCAAGCGGGACGGCTGCAAACACCAGCCCGTGTGCAGCAGCAACGCCTCCTCTTGCACCGACACTCCACAGCCGCGCGAGACCCAGCAGCGACAGCGGTACCGAGGCAGCCGCAATGGTTGCGGAACACAGAACAAGTGCCACGAAATCCGGCTCGTTCAGCGGCCCGAACCGATGCGCGACGGCTGAAACCACGAATAGAAGAAAAGCGCAGAAGCCGAGCCTGCGCCCGAAATAGGCGGCGCGGGAAACGGGCCGGACAAAGCGGACGGTCATTGTGTGAAAGCGGCTCCATGCAAAGTCTCGTTCCTTCTGTAGAACAGCGCGGCGGGGAATGGAATCCTTGCAGATTATTAGTCGCGGATCACCTGGCTTTCCGTCACGTTCCCAGATTGAGACAGGCGCATCACGAACCATTCGGAGTCTATGGACAAGAAGCCGCGTTCATCGCCGAGGTGATAGACGAGATCATAGTCCGTGAACTTGGCTGTGGGTGGTGGCGGTCCGAGTTTCGCCAGGACCTCGCCACGGCTCAAGCCTTCCAATGCGCCTGTCATCGCGAGCCAGTCAGCCATGCGGTGGCGTTTGGAAAAGCGGTCGTGCGGATCGTCATCTGCAGCGTGCCACCAAGCCTGCACAAAAGGAAATGGAACGCTGGTTATCATGTAGACCGCGAATAGGGCGGCGATGATCGCCCATGCAACAATGCCTACCTTCTTCATTCGGTCACACGAGTGCCGGGCCAATCCAACCTCCACTGGTGACAGGCTTTGACATGTCTGGAGCATTGCGTCGTTATAGGTTTGGTACCGAGTTGGGATCCGCGAAAGCGACCTCCGGATGCCGCAGCCAAGATCTGGAGCCTATCATGCGTCTTGCCCTTCTCGCTACACTGGCCGTCATCGGAACGGCACTCACTTCCTGCCAGACAATCACACCGGAGGAGCGGCGGGCGGCGGATCAGCAGTCCTGCGCGCGCTTTGGGTTCCGTCCCGGGACCGATTCCATGGCGCGGTGCCTGCTCGATATCGAACTCGACCGGCGCGCGGAGCGACGCGCATGGCGGGCGGAAAGCGATGCGATGATGTGGCGCCAGCCGATCGTGGTGACGCGGCCGGTTTATATTCACCGCCACTGACCGGTCAGCTCTTCGTCCGCTCGATCGCTGCCTGGGCGGCGGCGAGCCTTGCGATGGGGACGCGAAACGGCGAGCAGGAGACGTAGTCGAGATCGGCGTTTTCGCAGAAGCGGATCGAGGCCGGGTCGCCGCCGTGTTCCCCGCAAATGCCGAGTTTCAGGTCTGCCCTCGTCTTGCGGCCGCGCTCTGCTGCAAGCTGGATCAGTTCGCCGACGCCGTCGAAATCGAGCGAGATGAAGGGGTCGTGCTCGATAATGCCCTTGCGCTGATAGGTGGGAATGAAGGCCGCGGCATCGTCGCGGGACATGCCGAAGGTGGTCTGGGTGAGGTCGTTGGTGCCGAAGGAGAAGAACTCGGCGGTTTCCGCGATCACATGGGCGCGGAGGGCCGCACGCGGCAATTCGATCATCGTGCCCGCCAGATAGGCGATCGGCACGCCGGTTTCGCGGGCGACATCTTTCGCCACCGCATCGATGACGCCCTTCACGTAATCCAGCTCCTTGCGCAGGCTGACCAGCGGCACGAGGATTTCGAGTTCGACCGGTTCTCCGGTGGTCTTTCCGGCTTCGACAGCCGCTTCGAAGATAGCGCGTGCCTGCATTTCGGCGATTTCCGGGTAGGAGATGGCAAGCCGGCAGCCGCGGTGGCCGAGCATCGGGTTGAACTCGTGCAGCGCATCGATGCGTCTGGCGAGGAAAGCGGGCGGCATGCCCATGGCGCGGGCGACGTCGTCGATCTCGGCCTCGGTCTTGGGCAGGAATTCATGCAGCGGCGGATCGAGCAGGCGGATCGTGACCGGCAGGCCGTGCATGATTTCGAACAGTTCGGTGAAATCCGACCGCTGCATCGGCAGAAGTTTGTTAAGCGCTGCGCGACGGGCCTTCTCGGTTTCCGCCAGAATCATCTCGCGCATGATGTGGATGCGGTCGCCTTCGAAGAACATGTGCTCGGTGCGGCAGAGACCGATGCCCTCAGCGCCGAACGAGCGGGCGGCGCGGGCATCCTGCGGCGTATCGGCATTGGTGCGCACGGTCATGCGGCGGGTCTTGTCGGCCCAGGCCATCAGCTTGCCGAAATCGCCAGACAGCGCGGGCTGGGTCATCGGCACGGAGCCCTTCAGCACCTGGCCGGAGGATCCGTCGATGGTGATGACTTCGCCGCGCCGAAGGCTGACGCCGTTTGCGGCAAGAAGCACCTCGTTGCGCAGATCGACGCGCATGGAGCCGGCACCGACGACGCATGGAATGCCCATGCCGCGGGCAACGACGGCCGCATGGCTGGTCATGCCGCCGCGGGTGGTGAGGATCGCTTCGGCGGCATTCATGCCGTGGATGTCTTCCGGGCTGGTCTCGATGCGCACGAGGATGACCTTGCGGCCTTCCTTGTCGGCTTCGACCGCCTCCTCGGCGGTAAACACGATCTCGCCGGTCGCAGCGCCCGGCGATGCAGGCAGGCCGGAGCCGATGACATGGCGCTCGACGCGCGGATCAATGGTCGGGTGCAGCAGCTGGTCGAGCGAGGGCGGATCGATGCGGCAGACGGCCTGACTCTCGGTAATGACGCCTTCCTCGACCATGTCGACGGCGACCTTCATGGCAGCACGGGTGGTGCGTTTGGCGTTGCGTGTCTGCAGCATCCATAATTTGCCGCGTTCGATGGTGAATTCCACATCCTGCATGTCGCAGTAATGGGCTTCCAGCCGGTCGCAGATCGTGCGGAACTCGGCGAATGCCTGCGGCATCAGCTTTTCCATCGACGGCTTGTCGGAACCGGAGGCAAGCCTGCCCTCCTCGGTGATCGATTGCGGCGTGCGGATGCCGGCGACGACGTCCTCGCCCTGCGCATTGACGAGGAACTCGCCGTACAAGGCTTTCTCGCCGGTCGACGGATTGCGGGTGAAGGCAACGCCTGTGGCCGATGTCGAGCCGAGGTTGCCGAACACCATGGCCTGGACATTGACCGCGGTTCCCCATTCCTCGGGGATCCGGTGCAGCATGCGAAAGGTTTGTGCGCGCGGGTTCATCCAGCTGGCGAATACGGCAGCGATCGCCTTCCAGAGTTGCTCATGCGGATCCTGCGGGAAACCGGTCTCCAGTTCCTCTCCGATCAGCTGCTTGTAGAGGGAGACGATGTGCTGCCAGTCGGCGGCGCAAAGTTCGGTATCGTATTCGTGGCCGAGCCGCGCCTTCTCGTCTTCCAGGATCTCCTCGAAGATTTCGTGGTCGAGGCCCATCACCACATCGGCATACATCTGGATGAAGCGGCGGTAACTATCCCAGGCGAAGCGGGGATCGCCGGAATCTTCAGCCAGCGCCTGCACCGTCTGGTCGTTGAGGCCGAGATTGAGGACCGTGTCCATCATGCCGGGCATGGAGGCCCGCGCGCCGGAGCGGACGGACAGAAGCAGCGGCTGAACGACGGCACCAAACCGGCGGCCGGTGATAGCTTCCATGGCGGCAATGCCATCGAGCACTTCGGCCTTCAGGACGTCGGGCAGCATTCGCGCGTTTTCGAAATAATGGGTACAGGCATCGCAGACGATCGTCAGTCCCGGCGGCACCGGCAGGCCGAGGCTCGCCATTTCCGCGAGGTTTGCGCCCTTGCCTCCAAGACGGACGCTGTCACCAGCGCCTCCTTCCGCCTTGCCATCGCCGAAGCGATAGACCCATTTCGCCATTTCGCATCTCCACCCAGTCTTCTCAAGCATTTACAGCGTTTATGATCGTTTGGGAATTATGCGTCAGGATTATGTTGCAGCGCAGCAAAATCGGTGAGTTGTCATGCCTGACAGGAAAGTGACGTGCGCATGTTCTAGCGCGTCTCTATAACGCCGCCGGAACCTGCAGGGCCTTCGATGACCATCACGAGACGGAATGCTTTGAAACTGACGGGTGTCGTGTCTGCGACGGCCGCCCTTAACGGCGCGCTGCTGGCGGAAGGAACGAGCGCGGCGATGGCTGCACCTGCCCTGCCCTTTGCCGTGACGACGCCTGTCCATGTGGATCAGGCGGCGCTTCGGGTGCGGGACCTCAAATCCATGACCGCCTACTACCAGGGCATGCTCGGGCTCGAGATCATCGAGCAGGATGATGTTTCCGGCGATCGCGTCGTGCTGGGTGCGGGGGGATCGCCGCTTCTGCATCTCGTCCGTTCGGCAGAGGCCGCCTTCGAGACGCCGGGGTCTGCCGGTCTGTTTCACATCGCCTACCTGATGCCGGACCGCGGCGATCTCGCCCGCTGGCTGGTGCATGTGGCGCAGCGGCAATTTCCGATCACAGGATTTGCTGATCACAGCGTCAGCGAGGCGGTGTATCTGACCGATCCCGAAGGAAACGGCGTCGAGGTCTATTGGGATCGGCCGCACGAAATGTGGACATGGGAGGGCGAGGTGGTGACGATGGGCACCGAGGCGCTCGACGTGGACGATATCGTCGCCAATACCGACATCAACCGCGACACCTACACAAAAGCGCCCGCCAACCTCAGGATCGGTCATATCCATCTGCGGGTCGGCGAGATCGACAAAGCGCGGGCCTTCTATGGCGATCTGATCGGCCTGTCATCGACACGCGGCACCAGAGACGACTCGGGCTTCTTCTCGTCCGGCCATTACCATCACCACCTCGCCTTCAACACCTGGCAGAGCGCCGGTGCGGGAATGCGGGAAGAGACGCAAACCGGGCTCGACTGGTTCTCGCTGGAATTTGCGGAAAAGAGCGACCTGCTGGCGCTGAAGGACAAGCTGAAACAGGCGTCGGTCAGCTTCACGAGGGCTGTCGATCATATCGACATTCTCGACCCCTGGGGGACGAATGTGCGGCTGACGGGGCTGTAAGGACGCCTGCGCGCGGATGTCGGAAAGAGATGAAAACGCTTTGCGGGGCCGGATCACATCGGCCCCGCAAAGCCTTCCGCACAGGACAGGAAAACCCGTGCGGGGGGTCTCTATATCGGCGGTACTTCGATGCTGAACTTGCGGCATCGAGGCACCACACGTCAATATGATTTTAGTTAAATTACACTACGCCGAGACGATGATGTCCCATATGAGTAAATTGACGTAGGTAGAAATACGGAGGCCGCGACCGGTTGACCGGGAAAGCGCTGGCTTAGCTGGCTTCGCGCAGCAGTTCCGCCGTCTGCAGATCGACCGAGACCAGCTGCGATACACCCTGCTCCGCCATGGTCACACCGAACAGACGGTTCATGCGGGCCATGGTGATGGGGTTGTGGGTGATGATGATAAAGCGCGTCTCGGTCGACGCGGCCATCTCGTCCATCAGGTTGCAGTAACGCTCGACATTGTGGTCGTCGAGCGGCGCATCCACTTCGTCCAGCACGCAGATCGGCGCCGGGTTGGTGAGGAAGACGGCAAAGATCAGCGCCATCGCCGTCAGCGCCTGCTCGCCACCGGAGAGAAGCGTCATGGTCTGCGGCTTCTTGCCCGGCGGGCGGGCGAGGATTTCGAGGCCGGCTTCGAGCGGATCGTCGCTCTCGATCAGCTGCAGCTCTGCCGTGCCGCCATTGAAGAGATGCGTGAACAGCCGCTGGAACTGCTTGTTGACCACATCGAAGGCGGCCAGCATGCGCTCGCGTCCTTCGCGATTGAGGCTCTGGATCGCGCCACGCAGTTTGCGGATGGCGTCGATGATGTCGTCGCGCTCGTGGATCAGAGCGCTGAGCTTGTCGGAAAGCTCCTTCTGCTCTTCCTCGGCGCGCAGGTTGACGGCACCGAGCCGCTCGCGCTCCATCTTGAGCCGGTCGACTTCCCGTTCGATCTCGCGGATGTCGGGAAGCGTGGCGCCGGGCGCGATGCCGGCGATGCGCATCACGTCATGCGGCTCCACATTGAGCGCCTCGCGGATGCGCAGCTCGCCCTCGTGGCGCTTTTCGGCGGCGGAGACCAGACGCTCTTCGGCACGGCCGCGTTTCTCGCGGGCTTCGGCGAGTTCGGACAAGGCCGTGGCGGCGATCCGGTCGGTCTCGCGCTGGCGGGTTTCCGCCTCGACCAGCCGATCGGAGGCGGCCTTGCGGGCAGCTTCCGCCTTTTGCAATTCGTTGATCAGTGCCCGGCGGCGCTCGTCGAATTCTTCAGGTGCTGCTTCGAGATCGACGATCTCGTCGCGCGCCTCTTCCTCGCGCTGGCGCAGGCTGCCGATATGATCGGCGGCGCTGGTCATCCGGGAGACCCAGGTGGCGCGTTCCTGGGCGATGGCGGCGATGCGGCGCTTGCGCGCCTCGATCTCGCGGCTCTGGCCCTCAAAGGCGGCGCGCGCTTCGGCGAGACGGCCCCGATCGGTGGCGACGACGCTCTGCTGGTTCAACAGCTTGGCATCGATGGCGGAGAGATCCGGTGCGTCCTCGAGCTCGATGCGGGCGTCTT
The DNA here is from genome assembly GCF_013317225.1 of Neorhizobium sp. AL 9.2.2. NCBI lineage: Bacteria > Pseudomonadati > Pseudomonadota > Alphaproteobacteria > Hyphomicrobiales > Rhizobiaceae > Neorhizobium > Neorhizobium sp. AL 9.2.2. The sequence goes on along the minus strand of NZ_JAALXU010000001.1, from coordinate 830,528 downwards.
CTTCCTGGACACCGAGATCCTCGATCTGGCCGGTCAGCTGGCTCACAGCCTCCGCCACCACATCGCGGCGACGGGTAAGATCGCCGGCAGCCCGTTCGGCGGCCGCAAGCGCATCGCGGGCATCGCTCAACTGGCGGGCGGCAAAGCGGCTGCGGTCGCGCGCTTCGGCGAGCCGTTTTTCCTCAATCGAGATGGCGGAGCCGGCTTGCGCCAGCGCATCCTCGGTTTCCGACAGGATATCGCGGGCCTCGTCGATCTCACCTTCCAGCTCCGACAGACGGTTTTTCTGGGACAGGCGAAGGGCGGCGGCACCCGGCGCTTCGGAGCCGGAGACATGGCCATCCCAACGATAGACGGCGCCCTCTCGGGTGACGAGGCGCTGGCCGGGACACAGCAGCGGCATCAGCCTCTCGGCGTCGTCTTGCGAGATCACGCCGATCTGCCCGAGCCGGCGCGCCAGTTCCGGCGGCGCCGTGACATAGGACGACAAGGGCAGCGCACCCTCGGGCAGGCCGGGATCAGCGGCGCCATCTCCATTGATCGACCAGTGGGCGGAGGCAGAGGCATCGACAGGTGTTTCGAGATCATCGCCGAGGGCTGCACCAAGCGCTGCCTCATAGCCACGATCGACGCGGATCATTTCGGCAACGGGAACGAAGCCACCGGACAGGGCGCCGGCCGCCAGCATGCGCGAAATCGTGCGCTTTTCGGTTTCGAGCGCGTTCAGCGCCGATCGGGCAGATTCCACCGGGCCGCGGGCCATCAGTTCGTTCGAGCGCGCATGGGCGAGCGCCGACTCGACTTCTTCGGCCGCGATCGTCGCATCTTCGACGGCGATTTCGGCGGCTTCCACCGCGTCCTGCCGCTCGGCCGGATCGTCAAGGCCATCAAGCTTTTGTCCGATCGCGTCGAGTTCGCCCGTCGCATCGGCCATCTGCCGGTCGAGGCGCTGGCGTCGTTCGGCGAGATCGCGGATCAGCCGGTCGAGCGCGTTGCGTCCGGCGGAAGCTTCGGCACGTTCGGCGGTCACCGCGGCAAACAGCTTTTCGCTGTCGGCAAGCGTTGCGGCAGCTGACTCGAAGTCCTCACGCAGGTCTTCGGCTTCCGCACCAGACTCCGCCAGCGTCTCAGTCAGCTCGGCTTCTTCGCCATCCAGCTTGTCGAGGAAAGCGGTGTTGTCGGCGGCAAGCTGTTCCTCGCGGCTTATGTCTTCGGCAAGCTGGGAGAGCCTTCGCGTCAGTTCGTCGCGACGGCGCAGCAGGCGGCCGGCTTCTTCCTCGAGCTGGCCGCGGGCGATCTGCAGGCGCTGCAGGGCGGCACCGGCCTTCGCCTCGTCCTCGCGCAGTTCCGGCAATCTGAGGCTGGCAATGGCTTGTGCCTTTGCCGCTTCCATCTGCCCTTGCGCCTTTTCGGCGACGATATTGGTGGCCTGGTTGAGCGCGGTTTCGGCCTCCGCCTCCGCCTCGCGGGCCTGGACGAAGCGGATATGCAGAAGCATCGCCTCGCGGGCGCGGATATCGGCCGACAGCATGCGGAAACGGTTGGCCTGGCGGGCCTGGCGCTTCAGGCTTTCGATCTGGCTTTCCAGCTGGGCGACGACATCTTCCAACCGCTCCAGATTGGTTTCGGCGGCGCGCAGGCGAAGCTCGGCTTCATGGCGTCGCGAATGAAGGCCGGAAATGCCGGCGGCTTCTTCCAGAAGCTGGCGACGGGCCTGGGGCTTGGCATTGATCAGCTCGCCGATCCGGCCCTGTCCGACCATGGAGGGCGAGCGTGCGCCGGTCGATGCATCCGCGAACAGGAGCTGCACATCCTTGGCGCGGGCTTCCTTGCCGTTGATGCGGTAGAGCGAGCCGTTCTCGCGCTCGATGCGGCGCGACACCTGGATCTCGTCGGCATCGTTGAAGGCAGCCGGCGCCGTATGATCGGAATTGTCGAGATAGAGGCCGACTTCGGCGCTGTTTCGGGCCGGACGGTTGCCCGATCCCGAAAAGATCACGTCGTCCATGCCGGACGCGCGCATGTTCTTGTAGGAGTTTTCGCCCATCACCCAGCGCAGCGCTTCGACAAGGTTGGACTTGCCGCAGCCATTGGGGCCGACCACGCCGGTCAGCCCTCGCTCGATGATGAATTCCGTCGGCTCGACGAAGGACTTGAAGCCAACGACGCGCAGCTTGTTGAATTTCATGCTGCGCCCTTTCTCCCGCCGACGGGTCCCCTACCCGCCGGGGTGGCGATCTTACAGAAGGCTGTCGAAAAGCTTCGACATGGAGTCAACCGTCATATCTCCGGAGTATTTCTTGCCGTTGATCAGGAAGGTCGGTGTGGAATTGACGCCGAATTCCTCGTTGCCCCGCTTAACGACCGTATTAATGTCGTCGAGAAGCTTCTGGTTCGTCAAGCAGGCTTCGAAACTCTGCTGTGAGTAACCTGCAAGCTTGACCGACTGCAGGAGAGCGCCGCGCACATCCTTGTCGGCAGGGGCTGCCCAGGCGCGCTGCTGCTTGAACAGCATCGAGACCATCGGGTAATACTGCGCCGAGGTTGCAAGTTCGGCCGGGTTCTGCGGGTTGCAGCGGGCCAGCATGAAGGCAGCGGTCGCGACCGGATCGAACGGGAATTCGCGGATGATGAAGCGAACCTTGCCGGTATCGATATAGTTCTTCTTGATCGTCTCGAACGTGGTGTTGTGGAAGTGTGCGCAATGCGGGCAGGTCATCGACATGTATTCGATGACGGTGACCTTGGCGTTTTCTTCGCCGAGCGCCATTTCCGGCAGGGTGCCAGGCTTCAGCGCCGCCGCCATATCCACATCGCCCTGCGATTCCGGAAGTGCCTGGGCAAAGGCGTCGGACATGCCGAGCGGCAGCGACAGGCAAAGCGCCGTGACCGCCACTCCGCCGAGAAGCGCGCGTCTGGTGATGGTCTTATCGTTCAACTGCATGGAACACCCGTGTTCGAGATTTGAAAAAGTTTGATATTCCGTATCGTGGCGTCCTGGCCCCGACAAGCGGTGGAGTGTTAAATCCCTTCAAAGAATTGTGACGAAATGGCGGTGCGAGGGATAGTTCGGTGTATTCCTCGGCCTTTTCCGCTCTGTTGCGTCACGATGCGTATGCTAGTCGGAGGGAACCTGGCCCTGCGATGAAAAGAGTTATTTCAGCCCAAGGACTTGGGCTGGCTGGATTCCTGTGACGAGCACAGGAATGAGAGTGGCGGGGGCCCTGGAACTCTCATTTGCGCTTCTGCTGGAGAACGGCGGTGCCGAGCCTGGCGACGGCTTTCTTGAGCGCTTCGCTTTCGATCCCTTCCATCATGCCCTCCAGCCGTTTCGCCGCTTCGCCTTTGAGCGGCTGCAGCTTGCGCGGATGCTTGAAGGTCTGCGAAACCGGTTTCTGCACGATGCGGATCTGGCGCACAGCGGGAAAGCCGAAGAAGCCGTTGATGCGGGCGATCAGTTCGCCCTGGGCATGACCGAGGAACAGCGCGCGGGACCCTTCGCAGGCGATGGTGAGGACACCCGGCTGGTGGCCGCCCTCGCTATAGCCGTCGTTATAGCGCGACCAGGCGATTTTTTCGGGGCGGGTACAGTCGGCGAAATCCTCGCCGGCGATCTCATCCCAGGAGCCGAGCAGCGCGGTGGATATGCCGGCGCGGCGGGCCAGCACCGGATCGATGATGCCGTTCGCCACTTCGGAGATCTGCAGCGCGCCTTTGCGGCGGAACGGAGGTTTCGGAGCATTCATCGCTGGATAACTGGCCGCCTGAGGTTGTGCCGTCCTTGATGCCGGCGCATTGACGCATACCTATAGGCCATTCCAGCGGCAAACGGCAAACGATGCTCCAGACGCTTCCCAAGACGACGAATGCGATCCCTGCGCCGACCCATGCGGAACGGCTTCTGGCCTGGTACGACCGGCACCACCGCGAGCTGCCCTGGCGCATCAGCCCGACGGCTGCCAAAGCCGGGATCCGGCCCGACCCCTATCGCATATGGCTGTCGGAAGTGATGTTGCAGCAGACGACGGTGCAGGCGGTCAAACCGTATTTCGCGAAATTTCTCGAACGCTGGCCGAAGGTGACCGATCTTGCCGCGGCACCTTCCGACGACGTGATGGCGGCCTGGGCGGGGCTTGGCTACTATGCCCGCGCCCGCAACCTGAAGAAATGCGCCGAAGCGGTCGCAGCCGATCATGGCGGCGTGTTTCCCGATACGGAAGACGACCTGCGCGCCCTGCCCGGCATCGGCGACTATACGTCGGCCGCCGTTGCCGCGATCGCGTTCAACCGGCAATCGGCTGTGATGGACGGCAATGTCGAGCGAGTGATCTCGCGTCTCTATGCGATCGATGCGCCGCTGCCGGGGTCCAAGCCCGCCATGAAGGCGAAGGTCGTGGAGCTGACGCCATCAGACCGGCCGGGCGATTTTGCCCAGGCGATGATGGATCTCGGCGCGACGATCTGCACGCCGAAACGTCCCGCCTGCGCGCTCTGTCCGTTCCGGGACGACTGTCTGGCCTTGGCCGGCGACGACCCTGAGCGGTTTCCGGTGAAGGCCGCGAAGAAGGAAAAGCCGGTGCGGCAAGGCGCTGCCTTCGTGGCGGTGACGCCTGATGGCGAGGTGCTGCTTCGAAAGCGCATCGAGACCGGTCTTCTCGGCGGCATGACGGAAGTGCCGACGACGGCCTGGACCGCGCGGCTCGATGGCGGCACGACGATCGATCACGCGCCGATCCCGTCTGCCGACTGGCAGGCCTGTGGTACGGTCATTCACGTCTTCACCCATTTCGAGCTGCGGCTTTCGATTTTTCGCGCGAGGGTAACCAGGGTGGCTGTGGACAATGGCTGGTGGGAACCGGTGGAGAGCCTGGAGAACCAGGCCTTGCCGACCGTCATGAAAAAAGCAATCGTCCAGGCTATACCACTCGCCTTCGCAAAAGCTCCAAACTGACAGCAGGAAACATCCTCTATGGCGGCCAAGATTGATCACATCGTTTTCGACATCGGCAAGGTTCTGATCCACTACGATCCCAACCTTCCCTTTAGCCGGATCATTCCCGACGAGACCGAACGCAAGTGGTTCTTCGACAACGTCTGCACCCACGAATGGAACCTGGAACAGGACCGCGGCCGCAACTGGCATGAGGCCGAAGCGCTGCTGCTCGAACAGCATCCGGAACAGGAAGCCAATATCCGGGCCTTCCGCCAGCACTGGCACGAAATGGTGCCGCATGCCTATGACGGCTCCGTCGCCATCTTTGAAAGCCTGATCGAGAGCGGTCGCGACGTAACCATGCTCACCAACTTCGCCGCCGACACGTTCGTTGAAGCCCGCCGGAAATTCCCGTTTCTCGACAAGCCACGCGGCGTTACAGTGTCGGGCGAGATCGGCCTGATCAAGCCGGATGTGGCCATTTACGAAAAGCACGCCCGTGATTTCGGCCTCACCCCCGAAGCCTCGATCTTCATCGACGACAGCTATCCCAACGTCGAAGGCGCGCGGGCAGCGGGCTGGCACGCTGTGCATTTCACGGATCCGGAAACGCTGCGCAAGGATTTGAGGGATCACGGTATCGAGGTGTAAGGTTTGGGGGTGGTTGCCGGTATGCTGACAATATAAGTTCCCGGCCCACCCGCCTCGTTTTGCAATCGACCTCACGTTAAGACGGCACCCCTCATGGCAATACCATTCGCTCCCGTCGGCATTGATCACATCGTGTTTCTGATCGACGACATGAAACGCGCCCTCGCCTTCTACACTGACGTCCTAGGGTGCCGTCCTGGCTATTCCTATCCGGGACTGGGGATGGAGCAGGTGTGGTTCGGGTCGTCGTTGATCGTCTTGTGGGATGTAACTCACCCGGGCGGAACGAAAGCAGCGCCTCCGGTGACCGGTGGGCGCAATGTCGATCATGTCTGTCTTGCGACCAGCCCTTTCGACCATGACGAACTGCGTACGCATCTCGATAAGCACGGGGTCGAGATCGTCCAGGAAGCGTTTCATGGGGGTGCCCGGGGCATGGGGCACTCGTTCTACATCCATGACCCGTTTGGCAATAAGATCGAGATCAAGGGGCCTGCAGAATACCCGGATGGACGGCAGGCAACCTAGCCGGGTGATCGGCGGACGGGCCGAAACATTCGAATTCGGAGGTGTTCAGGGTTACTCTGGTCAGAGCCTGCGTCGTTGCGGCCCCGAAATCAGTGCATTTGCCCCATAAAAAAGATGACGCCCGGAGCCTTCAAACTCCGGGCGTCACATGATCCTCTTCCGGGACTAGAGGTACAAAACCGGAAGAGGAAGCTCGCGAGCTGACATGGGATCTGGTCCCGGGACTGGTGGCTCAGTCCGCTTTTGGCAGGCCGTTGCGAATGATGGTGCGAAGGTCGTCGATCGGTTTCAAGACGCCGGCCTCCTCGTAGTGCCAGAATGTCCAGCCGTTGCAGGCATCAAAGCCCTGAACCTTGGCGCCGAGGCGATGGATCGATCCGGCGTCGCCGTTCGAGGTCAGCGTGCCGTCGGCGCGGATGATGGCGCTGTGGCGGCGGCGGGCGTCGGTGAGGATCTGGCCGGGCTTGACGAGACCGCTTTCGACGAGCGCATTGAAGGCGACACGCGGTTCGGCGCGCTTGCCGGTCATGACCGTCAGTTCCGTCTTGCCGAGCGGTTCGACCGACGCGATGCGGGCGGATGCGGCGTCGATGTAATCCTGCTCGCGTTCGATGCCGACGAAATTGCGGCCGAGACGCTTGGCGACAGCACCCGTGGTGCCGGAACCGAAGAACGGGTCGAGCACGACATCGCCGGGCTTGGTGCAGGACATGATGATGCGGGCGAGCAGCGCTTCCGGCTTCTGGGTCGGATGAACCTTCTTGCCGTCGTCACCCTTCAGGCGTTCGCCGCCAGAGCAGATCGGAAACAGCCAGTCGGAGCGCATCTGCACGTCGTCGTTGGAGGCCTTCAAGGCTTCGTAATTGAACGTGTAGCCCTTGGCCTTGGCATCGCGGCTGGCCCAGATCATGGTCTCGTGGGCGTTCTGGAACCGGCGGCCTTTGAAGTTCGGCATCGGGTTGGTCTTGCGCCAGACGATATCGTTGAGGAGCCAGAAATTCAGGTCCTGCATGATCGCGCCGACGCGGAAGATGTTGTGGTAGGAACCGATCACCCAGATCGTGCCGTTCGGCTTCAGCACGCGGCGGCAGGCAAGCAGCCAGGCGCGGGTGAAGGCATCATAGACCTGGAAGGATGCAAACTGGTCCCAGTCGTCATCGACGGCATCGACCAGGCTCTGGTCGGGGCGATGCAGGGCGCCGCCGAGCTGCAGGTTGTATGGCGGATCGGCAAAGATCGCATCCACCGATTTATCCGGCAGCGCCTCGAGGGCTGCCACGCAATCGCCCTTGATGATGGAGTTCATCCAGGCGTGAGGACGGGCCTGTTTCTGGAGGTCGATCAAAGGAAGGACTGCGGCCATGAGACACTCGCTACGCTGTACTGGATACGAATTTACTGACTGTTATGGTTACTCATTTTGGTTACCAAAGACTGAAGCCGGTGGCCGGTTTCGGGAAAAAAGCAAAATGATGGAAAGCGGCGCGAAGATGCGCTAGGATACAACTCATGAGAAAAGCCGAGGGGCATGAGAAAAGCTGAGGCGATCGAGAAGCTGAGACGGCAGGCCGACGCGATCAGGGCGCTCGGCGCGACCTCGCTTTATCTGTTCGGCTCGGTTGCCCGCGACGAAGCCGGACCCGACAGCGATCTCGATCTGTTTATCGATTACGATGAGAGCAAGAAGTTCTCTCTTGTCGATCTTGTCGGGATCAAGCTGTTTCTCGAGGATGAACTCGCGGCCGACATCGATGTTACCACCCGCAACAGTCTGCATCCAAGGCTGAAGGACCGGATCGAAGCCGCTTCGGTGCAGGTGTTCTGATGGACCAATTTATCTGGGACGTCATCGCGCATGACCTACCGCCGCTCAAATCCGCGATGCTGGGTCTGCAGGAACGACTGAGCCGGGCGTAAAGGTCGCACCGCCCTTCCCGGCTCTTGCCTCATCCATTCCCATTTCCTATTCAGGCCCGAACCGGAACGGATAGGAGTGCCACCATGGAAAGCATCACCATTGCCCTGGTCCTGCTTCTCGCCGTGGTTCTGAGCGGTACGCTTGCGAGGCTTTCGCCGGTCGGCATTCCGCTGCCGCTGGTGCAGATCGCGCTTGGTGCCGCAATCGCCGGCGTGACGGGGTCTGCGGTGCAGCTCGATCCGGATTTCTTCTTTCTGCTGTTTCTGCCGCCGCTGCTGTTTCTCGATGGGTGGCGCATTCCCAAGGAAGGGCTGTTCCGCGACAAGGCGGTGATCCTGGAACTGGCGCTCGGGCTTGTCGTGTTCACGGTGATCCTGATCGGCTTTCTGGTCCACTGGATGATCCCGGCGATACCGCTTGCGGTCGCATTCGCGCTTGCCGCCATCCTGTCGCCAACCGATCCGATCGCCGTCTCGGCGATTGCCGCGCGGGTGCCGATACCTGGCCGGCTGATGCATATTCTGGAAGGCGAATCGCTGCTTAACGATGCGTCCGGCCTTGTGTGCATGCAGTTTGCGGTGGCCGCCGTGCTGACCGGTGTGTTCTCGCTGGCAGATGCGGTGGGCACATTCCTCTGGGTGGCGATCGGCGGCATCCTGATCGGCTTTGGCACCACATTCGTGGTCATGAAGGCGAAGTATTACGTGTCGCGCAAGCTGGGCGAAGAGCCCGGCGCGCAGATCCTGATCAGCCTGCTCATTCCGTTCGGCGCCTATCTTCTGGCCGAGCACCTGCATTGCTCCGGCATTCTGGCAGCGGTTGCGGCCGGCATCACCATGAGCTTTGCCGAATTGCGCGGCCAGACGATGGCTGCCACACGCATGCGGCGCTACGCGGTGTGGGATACGGTGCAGTTTGCGCTGAACGGCATCATCTTCGTGCTGCTGGGCGAACAGATGCCGGGCATCGTCTCGGGCGCCGCCCGGATCGTCACCGAGACGGGTCACCTCCACCCGATCTGGCTGATCGCCTATGTGGCGGTGATTACCACCGCACTCGCGGCCCTGCGGTTCGCCTGGGTGTGGGTATCCTTGCGCTTTACCCTGTATCGCGCCGCGCGTCGCGGAGAGGCGATCCGCAAGCCGCACTGGCGGCTTCTGGCTGCGATGTCGCTTGCCGGCGTGCGCGGTGCAATCACGCTTGCGGGTATCCTTACCCTGCCGCTTGCCATGAACGACGGCACATCGTTTCCGGCGCGCGATCTGGTGATATTCCTGGCAGCCGGCGTGATCATCCTGTCGCTGACGGCGGCCAGCATCGGCCTTCCCTATCTTCTCCAGAACCTCGAACTGCCGCCGGAACCTGACCACCTCCAGGAAGAGGATATTGCCCGGATTGCTGCAGCCGAAGCTGCGATCCGGATGATCGAGAAGTTGCAGCATGCGATGAGCGAAGGCCGCACCGACGCCGATCTTTACGGCGAGGTCGGAACGCGGCTGATGGAACTCTACCGGCAGCGGATCGAGGGCCGTTCCAAGCTCGGGGACGAGGCAGAGCTGTTGCGCAAGATGGAGGAGGTCGACAAGCGGTTCAGGCTAGCCGCCCTTCGCGCCGAACGCGACGAATTGTTCAGGCTCGGCCGCCGGCGCAAGATCTCCGAGGAGATTGCGCGCAAGCTCGTTCGCGAGATCGATCTTGCCGAGGCGCGCTACGGTTTCTGAGGCGCGCCGTTTTCTTGCCGCTTTGCCGGTAGAGGAAATCGCCCTCCGCATTGTTTCCGGCGCTTCCCTCGTGTAGATCGCCCTCACCTTCTTTCATCAAAGAGTATCCATCATGAGCGGCTTCGACCTCATCATCTTCGATTGCGACGGCGTGCTCGTCGATTCCGAAATCATCGCGGCGCAGGTCGAATCCCGGCTGCTGACGGAAGCGGGCTATCCGATCAGCGTCGAGGAAATGGGCGAGCGCTTTGCCGGCATGACCTGGAAGAACATTCTTTTGCAGGTGGAACAGGAAGCGGATATTCCGCTGTCGGCTTCGCTGCTCGACAAATCGGAAAAGCTGCTCGACCAGCGGCTGGAACGCAGCGTCAAGATCATCGAGGGCGTCAAGTTCGCACTGTCGCGGCTGACCACGCAGCGCTGCATCTGCTCGAATTCCTCGAGCCAGCGGCTGGACATGATGCTGACCAAGGTGGGGCTGAAGCCCTATTTCGAAAATCATATCTATTCCGCCAAGGACCTCGGTCCCGACCGGGTGAAGCCGAAGCCGGATATTTTTCTGCACGGGGCAAAGCAGTTCGGCGTCGAGCCTGACAGGTGCCTGGTGATCGAGGATTCCACCCATGGCATCCACGGCGCACGCACGGCCGGCATGCGGGTGGTGGGCTTTACCGGTGCATCGCATACCTATCCGAGCCATGCCGACCGGCTGACGGATGCCGGCGCCGAAACGGTGATTTCGCGCATGAGCGACCTGCCGGCGGTGATTGCCGCACTCGGTGAATGGGGCGGGATCTAATCTAGAACTGCACTGCGAGGCTGGCGCTGGCGGTATGGCTCGTCAGCGAATGGGCAAATTCGCCGGAATAGCTGAGCTTCAGCCGCGCGGATTTTGAGACCTGCGCCGTGACGGAGGCTTCGACGACGGCCGTGTCACGCGGCAAAGCCACGCCTTCCAGCATGAACGGACTGCCGCCGCTGGCAAAGGCGAGCCGGGATGCGGGCGTCAGGTCGCCCATTGCATGACGCCAGCCGAGCATGCCGGAGACGGTGAGCGGCAGGTCCTCGACCGGCATTTGCGCCGACCAGCGAAGGCCGAATGTGGAAAGGGCGATATTGTCGGTTTCGCCATTGCCGGTCAGAGCGGCCGCCCCGCCCTTTTCGCGAAAACCATCGGTGTCGAGATTGATATAGGCGAGGCTAGCGAAGGGCTGCAGCGTCACGGGACCGGACGTTGTCTTCCAGGACAGGTCTGTGAACAGCTGGCGGGTGGCGCCTCTGTAATCGGCTTGAAGATCATCCGTGAACGTGCCGAAGTCGACGCTGCGCGACGTGGAGATCCGGTTTTCCGAATAGACCGCGCCGGATGTGAGGGCAACGTCACCCCATTCTGCGGCGGCGTACAGCCCGGCATGATAGCTTTCCCAGTCCGCCTCGCTGCCAGCGGAAGCATTGCTGTAGCCGAACAATCCGCCAAGCCGCCAGTGATCGGAGGCCTGCCCGTCGAAGCCTGCGATCAATCCCGCCGCGTGGCTGTCGATGCCGGCCGCGTTGCCGTCGCTGCGCAATTGCCCAGTTGCTGCGATGCCCGTCGCCCAGAAGCTCGTCGCACCATCGGCCGATGAGCGGATCGGGACGGCACCGTTCACCCGGTCGACGATTGCGTCCCGGACGAGCCGGCTGTCGCTCAAAAGCTGGGTTTTCAACGAGGCGTGGATCTCGCCGCCAAGCTGCGAGAAGGCATCGCGAGCGCCATCGGCGTTTTGCTGGAGAACGCCGAGGAAAACGTCGTTTTCAGTTCCGAGCGACTGGACCGCTGTAGCTGTTGCGCGCGTATTGGCGGTGTTCGCGACGTCGGCGAAATCGACATCGTTGCGGTAGAGGCTCAGCGTCACATCGTCGGCGCCATAGGCAAGGATGGGCGACAGGAAGGCGAGATCGGTGGTGACGTCGTCGAATTCACCTGCGACGCTTTCGCCTGTGATGATCGTGTAGGCCGTAGCAGGTGAATAGGTGCCGCTGCCTGCGAGAACCTGGACCGTGCCGCCTTCGATCGTGACGGACCCGGTGGCGGCTAGGCTGTCGGACGTGCCGTCCGCTTGCGTTTCCACCTGATAGGTCGAGCCGGTCTCGAAGGTGACGTCGCCGTTGACGGCAAGCGTTGCGATACCCGGGCCGGGCGACAGCGTGCCGCCTGACCCGACGGTGAGGCCACCTATCTCGCCTGTGCCTGACAGCATGCCATCCGTGCCGATATCGATCGCGCCGCCGATCGTGCCGTCGTTGACGAGCACTCCTCCTGTCACCGTCGCATCGCCGCTGATCTCGCCCGTGTTGGAAAAGCGGCCACCGGTGTTGGTCAGCGAGGCGATGGTGCCGTCGTTGGATGAGGTTCCGGCGTTTGTGACATCGCCGGCGACCGCGCCGGAATTGTTGACGAAGCTGCCGGAAGCCGCGACATCCACGTCGGTGACGACGAAATTGTTGGTGACCGTGCCGCCTGTCACGGTGGTGCTTCCGGTGATTTCGCCGCCGTCGTTATTGGTGAAGGTGCCGCCGGTATTGGTGAGCGAGGCGATCGCGCCGGCGTTCGAGGCATTGCCCGAGTTGGAGACGTCGCCGGCCGTGGCACCTGAGTTGTTGACGAAGATCGCGGCCGCCGCGACATCGACCGTCGTCACCACGAAATTGTTGGTGAGCGTGCCGCCCTCGAGTGACGTTGCGCCTGAAATGGTGCCGTTGTTGGTAAAGCTGCCGCCGGTGTTGGCAAGCGATGCGACAGTGCCGGCATTGGACGCCGTGCCGGCGTTGGTGACGGCTTGCGCCGAAGCGCCTGTATTGTTGACGAAACTGGCGGTCTCAGCAACATCGACGTCGGTGACGACGAAGTTGTTGGTGACGGTGCCGCCCGAGACCACCGTATCGCCGGTGACCGTGCCGCCATCGTTGTTGGTGAAGGATCCGCCGGTATTGGTGAGCGAAGCGATCGTGCCGGCGTTGGAGGTCGTGCCCGCATTGGTGACGGCGCCGGCAGTAGCGCCGGAATTGTTGACGAACCGGGCCGTCGCTTCGACATCGACATCGGTAACGACGAAATTGTTGGTCATCTGCGCATCGCCGGACAGCGTCGTGCTGCCGTCTATCGTGCCGTCGTTGACGACTTCGCCACCCGAAGATGCAAGGTCACCGGAGAGCGTTCCCGAGTTACTGATGGAGCCGCCGGACATCGTGACGTCTGATGACAGCGTGCCGCTTTCCGAGATCTCCATGCGGCCCATGTCGAACAGGGTCGTGCCGCTCGTCGCTGTCAGGTCTGCTTCGACATGAAGCGTGCCGCCGGACACCGCGAGCGTATCGACGGCCGTGCCGGTTGACACCGTCGGGGCGCCGGAGCCGATCGAGGCTGCGTCCGATGGGCCTGGGGCATCCGGGGCCGTTGTCCAGTTTGCGCCGTTTGCGAAATCGTTGTCGGAGGCTCCGATCCAGACCGATTGCGCCGATGCGCCACCGGGCGCAAGCGCTGCCAGCGTGACGATAGCGGTGCAAAGCCGCAGACGCCGCTTCGCGTCCGCCACGATAGCTGGAGCAATCATCCCAAACCCTGTCTCGAATGGTCGCGGGCGACGCGCCCTTGACGATCTTCACATACTGGGTACGGATTTATGGTTAACCGAAGATTAAACGGGCGCCGTCAGCGCCCGACCGGAGTGGCCGCAGGCTTAGCTGCGGCGTGCGGGCTTCTTGCCGGGTGCGCCATTGTCGAAACCGACGCGGACGCGGGTGAAGCGCGATGCGCCGCCCTGCGCGTTCGGGATCTGCACATCCGCCTTCTGGAAGATGAACTGCGTGCCGCCGGCCGGAAGATCGACCGGATAGGCGACCTTTTGCGAGTAGATCGTGTTGTCGCCATCGACGACCTCGACCAGGATTGGCAGGGTCACGCGGCCCGGCGCACCGACAGGTCCGTCGACGAGGCGGCCCTGGACGACGACATTGATGGTCATCGTCGTTTCGTTTGCCGTGCACTGACGCGTCGCGTCGGCCAGCGATGCCTGGTAGACGAGCTTCTGCGGATCATCCTGACCGCCGCGTGCGTATTCCTGGCGTATCGCCGTCTGTTCGCGCAGAACGACCTGCGGGCAATAGGCCTGCACCACCGCCGGGGTTTCAGCCTGTGCCGTCGGCGCAAGGCCACCCGCCGTAGAGGACGAGTTGCAGCCGGCGAGCGCCGTCAGGAGGGATACCGTTACGAGACCATGGGAAATCTTGCCAAACACAATACTCAACCTTGTTCCATCCCTTTTGACCGGCTTGCCGCGCCAAACATGCTCATGGCGTAACGCAGCGCCGTTTTCCAGTCTTTCACCGCAGATTTCAATCGTCTATACCAGCGGCGCGAATAAAAATCGATTGGGGATTATCGGTCGTGGACTACATTTCTACCCGGGGCGAAGCGCCCGCTCTCGGCTTTCGTGATGCACTGCTGGCCGGCCTTGCCCGCGATGGCGGTCTTTACCTGCCGCGCCACTGGCCGCAGCTGTCCAAGCGGGACATCCGCAATCTGCGCGGAAAGTCCTATGCGGAAGTGGCTTTCGAGATCCTCAAGCACTTCGTCGACGGGGAAATTCCGGACGACAAGCTGAAGACCATGATCAACGAGGCCTATGCGACCTTCCGTCATCCGGCGGTGGTGCCGCTCGTGCAGACCGGCCCGAACGATTTCGTGCTCGAGCTTTTCCATGGCACGACGCTTGCCTTCAAGGATGTGGCGATGCAGCTGCTGGCGCGGCTTATGGATCATGTCCTGGCCGAGCGCGGCGAGCGCGCGACGATCGTCGGCGCCACATCGGGCGATACGGGCGGTGCGGCGATCGATGCCTTTGCCGGGCGCGATCGGACCGATATCTTCATCCTCTTTCCCGAAGGCAAGGTGTCGCCGGTGCAGCAGCGCCAGATGACCTCGTCGACCGCATCCAACGTGCATGCGGTGGCGCTCAAGGGCAATTTCGACGACTGCCAGAACATCGTGAAAGAGATGTTCAACGATGTCGCCTTCCGCGACCGGGTGAAGCTTTCGGGCGTCAACTCGATCAACTGGGCCCGCATCATGGCGCAGGTGGTCTATTACTTTACAGCTGCTGTTTCGCTCGGCGGACCGGATCGCAAGGTATCGTTCACGGTGCCGACAGGCAATTTCGGCGATATTTTTGCAGGCTACGTGGCCAAGAAAATGGGCCTGCCGATCGACCGGCTGGTGATCGCCACCAATGACAACGACATTCTTGCCCGCACGCTGAAGACCGGGCGCTACGAGATGCAGGGGGTGATGGCGACCACGTCGCCGTCGATGGATATCCAGATCTCGTCGAATTTCGAGCGGCTTCTGTTTGAAGCCTATGGCCGCGATCCGAGCGCCGTGCGCTCATCCATGGCGAGCCTGAAGCAATCGGGTGCGTTCGAAATCAAGCCGGAAGCGCTGAAGGCGATCAAGCGCGAATTCCGCGCCGGCCGCGCCACGCAGGAGCAGGTTGCCGAGACAATCCGTGAGACGCTGGAAGCCACCGGATACCTGCTCGACCCGCATACGGCGACCGGTGTTTTCGTGGCTCAGAAGAACGCGCGACCCGGCAGCCCGATGGTGACATTGGCCACGGCGCACCCCGCCAAATTCCCGGCGGCGGTAAAATCCGCTTGCGGAATTGATCCGGCACTTCCATCATGGCTCGCTGATCTGATGCACAGGGAGGAGCGCTTCGATACGCTGGACGCCGAGCTGAAGGCCGTTGAAACATTCATCGGCGACCACGCACGGGCAAACTGAGCCAGTTATCGGCAGTGCCGGAAAGACGCGAAGACGTGAATATGAATGTTGAAATCACCCGGCTCCCCTCCGGGCTCACAGTCGTGACCGAGACCATGCCACACCTGGAGAGCGTCGCGCTCGGTGTGTGGATCAAGTCCGGAGCCCGCAACGAGACCGAGAACGAGCACGGCATCGCGCATCTTCTCGAGCACATGGCGTTCAAGGGCACAGCGAGGCGCAGTGCCCGCGATATCGCCGAGCAGATCGAGGATGTCGGCGGCGAGCTCAATGCCGCGACCTCGACCGAAACCACATCCTATTACGCAAGGGTGCTCAAGGACCACGTGCCGCTCGCGGTCGATATCCTTGCCGATATCCTGACGGAATCGGAATTCGACGAGGAAGAGCTGCGCCGCGAAAAGCACGTCATCCTGCAGGAAATCGGCGCGGCCAACGACACGCCCGACGACGTGGTGTTCGACCGCTTCTCCGAAGTCGCCTATCGCGGCCAGACGATCGGCCGCGCCATTCTCGGCACGCCGGAGACGGTAAAAGGGTTCACGCCGCCGCAGATCCGCGGCTATCTCTCGCGCAATTATACGACCGACCGGATGTTCATCGTCGCGGCCGGCGCTGTCGACCACCAGGTGTTCTGCAAGCAGGTCGAGGAGCGGTTCGCCAGCCTGCCGACCATGCCGAGTGCGACGCCCGTTCTCGAGCCCGCCCATTATATCGGCGGCGACACCCGCGAAGACCGCGACCTGATGGATGCCCAGCTGCTGATCGGCTTCGAGGGCAAGGCCTATCACCAGCGGGACTTCTACTGCTCGCAGATTCTCGCCAACATCCTCGGCGGCGGCATGTCCTCGCGGCTGTTCCAGGAAGTGCGCGAGCGTCGGGGCCTTTGCTATTCGGTTTATGCATTCCATTGGGGCTTTTCCGATACGGGCATTTTCGGCGTCCATGCGGCGACCAACGGCGACGAGTTGCCGAACCTCGTGCCTGTCGTCGTCGAAGAGCTGCGCAAGGCGTCCGAGACGATCCATCAGGCGGAAATCGACCGGGCACGTGCGCAGATCCGCGCCCAGCTTCTGATGGGACAGGAAAGCCCTGCCGCCCGCGCCGGCCAGATCGCCCGCCAGATGATGCTCTACGGCAAGCCGATCCCCAATGACGAGATGATGGAACGGCTGGAGGGGATCACCACCCAGCGGCTGACCGATCTTGCCGGACGTCTGTTCTTCGACACGGTGCCTACGCTTTCGGCGGTTGGGCCGATCGCACAACTGCCGTCGATGGAAGAGATCGCGGCGTCGCTTTCCTCACCAGGCGTGACAACCAAAAAGGCGGCCGGCTGATCAAGCCGCCTGCCCTGCCCGGAGCACACGAGCACCATGGCCAAGTCCGTGTTTCGGTTCCTATCGCGACATCCGGACACACCGGAGATCTCAGGCGAGCGCCACATCATGCGCCTGCCGCTTTATGCCGACTACAAGGCCTGGATGACGCTGCGGTCGCAAAGCCGGGCGTTCCTGCAGCCGTGGGAGCCGACCTGGCGCCCTGACGAGCTGACGGAATCGGCGTTTCGCGCTCGCGTGGTGCGCGCCACCCAGGAACATGCGTCAGGCGTCGCCATGCCGATGCTGCTTTTCCGCCGCGACACGATGGAGCTTTTGGGGGGCCTGACGATCGGCCATATCCGCCGCGGCGCGTCGCAGAGCTGCATGGTCGGCTACTGGATGGGCGAGAAACATTCGGGCCAAGGCCATATGTTGGCCGCATTGGAGATGGCTATCCCCTACATCTACGACGGACTTCAGTTGCACCGGATCGAGGCAGCCTGTATTCCGGACAATTGGAAAAGCATCCGGCTTCTCGAAAAGGCCGGATTCGAGCGGGAAGGTCTTTTGCGGAAATATCTCAAGATCAATGGCGAGTGGCGCGACCACGTGATTTTCTCCCGACTGCCAGAAGATGGTGAATTTGCGAAAATGCTGAACACATGATGCTGCGTCACATGAGTTTCTCGGCCATGCCGCGCCTGCCGTCGGTTCTTGGAATTGTTTCCGCTGTCTTGATGTTTCTTGCGGCGGCGACGTTTGCACAGGCGGCCGAGCCGGTGAAAATCTCGCGCGACGACACCGCGCTCGATCTCACCCGCACCACCGACATCTACGCCAACCAGGGCGAGGCCTTTCAGGTGTCCACGGCCGCTGCTGCCGACGGTATCCGCCGCCGCATCGAGGTGCGCGCATCTTCGCCGTCGCACCAGGGCGACTGGGCGGTGTTTGCGCTTTCCAACGTTTCCGAGGAGCAGCTGGAGCGGGTAATCGTCGCGCCGCATTTCCGGCTGGTGAATTCCAAGGTTTTCTGGCCGGATCTCGGCTCGCAGCGCATCATCTCGATCACGCCATCGGAAGGGTTTGCGCTCGACCGTATCGCCAGCCCCGATGCCGACGTGTTCCGCATCACGCTCAATCCGGGCGCCACGATCACCTTCGTCGCCGAGCTTTCGACGCCGGCGCTGCCGCAGATCTATCTCTGGCAACCGGATGCCTACAAGGATTCGGTCAACTCGTTCACGCTCTACAAGGGCATCGTGCTCGGCATTGCCGGTCTGCTTGCGGTGTTCCTGACCATCCTGTTCGTGGTCAAGGGAACATCCATGCTGCCGGCGGCGGCAGCCCTTGCCTGGGCGGTGCTTGCCTATATCTGCGTCGACTTCGGGTTTCTCGACAAGCTCATTAGCGTGACATCGTCCGACGAGCGAATATGGCGTGCCGCAGCCGAAGTGGCGCTTGCCTCGTCGCTCGTCATCTTTTTGTTTACCTATCTCAACCTCAACCGCTGGCACGTGCATCTGGGCTATGCGACGCTTGCCTGGGTGGCCGGCCTCGTGCTCCTCGGCGGTGTGGCGATCTACGATCCGTCTGTCGCATCCGGTATCGCGCGGCTTTCGTTTGCGTTGACGGGTACTGTCGGCATCCTCCTGATCGTCTATCTCGGCTTCAACCGCTATGACCGCGCCATCCTTCTGGTGCCGACCTGGGCGCTGCTGCTGGTCTGGCTGTTCGGGGGATGGCTGACGGTGACCGGCCAGCTCGACAACGACATCGTGCAGCCGGCGCTTGGCGGCGGACTGGTTCTGATCGTGCTTCTGATCGGCTTTACCGTGATGCAGCACGCCTTTGCCGGCGGCGCCTACCAGCAGGGTCTGTTTTCCGATCTGGAGCGGCAGTCGCTGGCGCTGACCGGTTCGGGCGACACCGTGTGGGACTGGGATGTGGCGCGCGACCGCGTGGTGACTACGCCCGACATCTCGACGCGGCTTGGCCTCGAGCAAGGCTCCATGCACGGGCCGGTGCGCAACTGGCTGCCGCGGCTTCATCCCGATGACCGCGACCGGTTCCGCGCCACGCTGGACGTGCTGCTGGAACATCGCCGCGGCCGGTTGAACCACGAATTCCGGATTCGCGCGGAAGACGGGCATTTCCACTGGCTGCAGATCCGCGCACGGCCGGTGCTCGGCTCAAACGGCGAAATCATCCGCTGCGTCGGCACCGTCATCGACGTGACCGAGCAGAAGAACTCGATCGAGCGTCTGCTGCAGGACGCGATGCATGACAACCTGACCGGGTTGCCGAACCGCCAGGTATTCCTCGACCGTCTGCAATCGGTACTGACGCTGGCACCCGGCGACGGGCATCTGCGCCCAACCGTCATGGCGATCGATATCGACCGCTACAAGCAGGTCAACGACTCGCTTGGAATTGCCGCAGGCGACAACATTCTGATCGCGCTGACGCGGCGCCTGCGTCGTCTCTTGAAGCCACAGGATACGCTGGCACGGCTTGCCGGCGACCAGTTCGGCCTCATCCTTGTGTCCGAGCGGGACCCGGGCAAGGTCGCGGATTTCGCCGATGCGGTGTCCAAGGCAATCATGGTGCCGATCAACTTTGCCAACCGCGAGATCGTGCTCACCGCCTCGATCGGCCTAGCCTCCTGGGTAGATCAGCAGGAAAGCGCCCCGGGACTTCTCGCCGATGCGGAACTGGCGATGTACCGGGCCAAGCGCGCCGGCGGCAATCGCGTCGAACCGTTCCGTCCGGCATTCCGCTCGACCGGTACAGATCGTCTGCAGATCGAAACTGACCTTCGCCGCGCCATCGAGCGACGCGAACTGACACTCGCCTATCAGCCGATCATCAGGCTTGTGGATGGCGAGATCGCCGGCTTCGAAGCGCTGATGCGTTGGGAACATCCAAAACGCGGCAGCATTCCGCCCTCCGAATTCATTCCGATCGCCGAAATGTCGGACCTGATCGGCCCTCTCGGCCTCTTTGCGATGGAACGGGCGGCCTCAGACCTCACGTCCTGGCAGGCACAAACCGGTTCGCTGCCGATCTTCGTATCCGTCAACGTCTCGAGTGCGCAGCTCCTGAACGCCGATCTCTACAATGACGTCCGGGCGCTGTTGCAGCGGACGCAGGTGGCGCCGGGCCAGCTCAAGCTGGAGCTGACGGAGTCGCTGATGATGGAGAACCCGGAACAGGCGCGTCTTGTTCTGGCCAAGCTCAAAGAGACCGGCCTCAGCCTCGCGCTCGACGACTTCGGTACCGGCTACTCTTCGCTCGGCTATCTCACGCAGTTCCCGTTCGACACTATCAAGCTCGACCAGTCGTTGGTGCGCGATGCCACCGACAAGCGTGCTGTGCTTCTGCGCTCGGTCATCGCCATGGCGCGGGCGCTCGAGATGGACGTGGTGGCTGAGGGCATCCAGACCGACGAAGACGCGGCAGAGCTTGCCAAGATGGGCTGCCATTTCGGACAGAGCTACCTGTTCGGCCCGCCGGCGACGACGGATGCGATTGGCCGACTCCTGAAAGAACGGTTTCCGCTGACGAAACGGGCTTGAGTTCCGACTTTCTCATCCTGCCCTTGTGGCGGGGATGAGGGAGACCGGCTATCGCTCTCGTCAACCAAGCCTCACCTGTGTTTCGAGCAGCCTGACAGGCCTGATGTCAGGCCCGTCCGCGTGCATAGAGCCTGATCACACAGCCGTTGCCATCGCAGCGCCGCTCATGGCTTCCCAAGTCGCGCCCGGATGCTGACGGCGGTTTTCCTGGATCATGTCGTGGATGAACTGCAGCTTGGTGGTGACCGCCGGGGCGAGGATGAACGGATAGAGATCCGGCACACCCATGGCCCTATGGATGCTGTTCAATGCCATGCTGAACGGAATCCACGCCCGAACGAGCTGCTCGGCGCTCGCTGCCTCGTAGGGCTGGAACGCAACTTCCGCTGCAAGTTCACCGTGACGTCGCGGGTCGATCGACAGGCCGTAGGCGCGCGCCATTTCGAGCGTATCGACGATATGGATGTAGTGGGCGAAGGTCTCGGCAAAATCCTCCCACGGATGCGAGCTCGCATAGGTGCTGATATAGGACTGCTGCCAGCCAACGGGCGGGCCTTCTTCGTAGTTGCGGCGCAACGCGTCTGCATAATCCATCGTCTCGTCGCCGAACACGGCACGGAATGCATCGGTCCTGCCGCCGTCGCGGATGAGCTTGTCCCAGATGTAGTGGCCGGTCTCGTGGCGGAAGTGGCCGAGCATCGTGCGATAGGGCTCGTTCATGGATATGCGGATCTGCTCGCGCGTCGCGTCGTCGGCTTCGGCAGCGCGGATGGCGATCAGGCCGTCTTCGTGGCCGGTCATGGCGGGCTTCACCGTTCCATCCGGCTGAATTTCGTCGATCAGGAAATCGAAGACGAGGCCGCCCTGCGGATCTTCGTCGCGGTTGGTGCGCGGCAGGTTCCATTTCATCAGCGAGTAGAACAGATGGCGCTGCGCCTGGCTGATGCGACGCCACTGGTCCAGCCCCTCCTCGGTCGAGGCGTCAGGCACCAGGCGGTTGTGCCGGCAAGCCGGGCAAAACGGGTTCGGGTCCTCGGCAACGACCGTCCAGTTGCAGATATCCAGGCTGCTGTTGGCACAGAGCCTCACCTTGCTGTCAAGGTCACCGAACAGGTGCCAGGTCGGGTCCGCCACGGGGGCGTCGGGACCCGAAACCATCTCGTCCTGCTCCAGAGCCATGATGGCAAGCTTTTCCGGAACGAAAGCCAGTTTGTAACCGCAGTGGACGCAGTTGCGATTGTCGAAATAAACCGGTTGGCCGCAGTGATCGCAGTCGAAGAGGCGCATGGACAGATCCGCTAGACGAAGTGGAAGTTGGGGTGAACTGAATTCTGGATGATAAAAAACCTGCCCCGGTAGGACCGGAACAGGTTTCTGGATTTGGCGGATTCGGATCGCTTAGGCGCGATCAACGATGTCCTTGCCGGCTTCCTTGATCTTGCCCTTGGCCTGCTGGGCTTCGCCCTTGGCTTCCTGGGCAGCGCCCTTGGCTTCCAGCTCGTGGTTGTCGGTCATGTCGCCGACAGCCTGCTTGACCTTACCGGAGACTTCATTGCCCATTCCGGAAATTTTATCGCTGGTGCTACCCATAGTGTTTCTCCTTGAGCTTAGCGGCATCGTTTTCGATGTCTTGCACTAGGAGAACTCCGAGCCTTGGCAGTTCGTTCCGGCATAGCTCAAGAATTTCAGAAATTCAGGCGTGGCCGGCGTCGGAGGACAGCATTGCGGGCGTCACGCCCATCGAGGCGAGCGCGCGCTCGTACTTGTCTTCCAGCGTCGTACCGAAGATCAGATCTTCGCTGGCCGGGCAGTTCAGCCAGCCGTTGCTGGAAATCTCCCGCTCCAGCTGTCCTGCACCCCAGCCTGCGTAACCGAGCAGCATGGTGGCGCGTGATGGCCCCCTGCCGTCACAGATGGCGCGGATGATATCGAGCGTGGCGGTGAGCGAGATATCGTCGCTGACGGGAATGGAGGACTCGCTCGAGAAGTCGTCGGAATGCAGCACGAAGCCGCGACCGGTTTCCACCGGACCTCCAGACAGGATCGGGAACTCACGGCATTCGTGCGGGAGGGCAATGATCTCGTGCTCGTCCAAGAGCTTGAGGTGCCGCAACACTTCCGTGAAGGAAATTTCCTGGGAGCGGTTGATGATAAACCCCATGGCGCCGGCCGGAGAATGGGCGCAGACATAGATGACCGTGCGGGAAAAATTGGTATCCTGCATACTCGGCATCGCAATCAGGAACTGTCCGTCAAGAAAGCCGCGTTCGCGACCGCCCTTGCCGCCGTCGTCCTGAGCACCCGAGAGAAGCGAAAAAGCCATCATGCCTCCACCTGCAGCGCTTTGAAACCTATTCTAGCAAAACTGCGGCCGTTTGAAATGTCTGTACTGACTGTCTTTGAAGGCCGGGCCCGCCTGGTTGTGAGAGCGTGCCGTGGCTGCTGCTTCACAGCAGCGTTCCTGAAACATGGGGCACGAACCGCGGCGATCAACGGAAAATGATCCTGTTTTTCGAAAGCGCTGCTGGTTCGTTCAACATTTAACGGCTAATCCCTGAGCGATGAGGAGCCTGACCCCAATTCGAACCACAACCGCAAACCTGTTGCTTGGCGCTGCCATCTGCCTTGGATTGCAGACGGCGGCGGCCAATGCTCTGGCGGAAATGACGCCCTGGGCCACCAACGAGGGCGGCCGCATGCGGATCGTCACCATGCCTCCAGAGCCCGATGGGACGGTGCGCGGGGCGCTGCAGATCGAGCCGAAGGATGGCTGGATCACCTATTGGAAAGAGCCGGGTGAAGCGGGCATTCCGCCGCAACTGACATTTTCGCGCGAAAGCGGGATCACCTCCCAAACGATGTCCTATCCGGTTCCAAAGCTAATCACCAACGGTGACGTGACCGACATCGGCTATGATCGCGCCGTGGCATTTCCGTTTGCGCTGAAGCTCGACAAGCCGACCAAGGCGGGGCAAGCCTCACAGGTCTTGCCGTTGGGGAGGGCAAGCATCGACGTTTCCGCGTTTATCGGCATTTGCCGCAATATCTGCATACCCTTCCAGGCCGAATTCTCTCTGCCGATGAAAGCGGTCCGGGGCACGCCGGTGGAAGAGGCAATGATCCTCAACGCCGCCAGCGCCGCACTCCCCTCGCCTCCGGCCAACGATTTTGCCGTGACTGATTATGCGATGGTGAAGGGCGGGAAGGTTCTACGGCTGACGCTGCGGCTGCCGGACAGTGCGACCGCGCCGCCGCAGGTGGTGGTGACCGGTCCCGAGGGGCATGTGCTATTTGAAAGCGTCGATGCGAAGCGGCAGGGTCATGCCTATACGCTGGATATGCCGGTGGGCAAATTGCCTGACAATTACGACATCAGCGGCAAACGGTGGGGCATTCTGGCGACCAGCGGCAGTCGGTCCATGGAGACGTCCATCGTTTTCGACTGAGACCCCTCCTGTCTTCGCTTGCCTCTTGCCGACCGCGACCTATAGTTCCGCCGAACGGCAAACTTCAAGCAAACAGGAGATCCCATGACCATCGCCATCGGTGAAAAACTACCCAGCGCCACCTTCAAGGAAAAGACTGCTGACGGCCCGGTCGAGATCTCGACGGACGCGCTGTTTGCCGGCAAGAAAGTCGTGCTGTTTGCGGTACCCGGCGCCTTCACGCCCACCTGCACACTGAACCACCTGCCCGGCTATCTCGACAATCGCGACGCGCTGCTTGCCAAGGGTGTCGACGACATCGCCGTCGTTGCCGTCAACGACTGGCATGTAATGGGCGCCTGGGCACAGCAGACCGGCGGCATGGACAAGATCCATTTTCTGGCCGACTGGGACGGTGCCTTTACCAAGGCGATGGGCCTTGATGCCGATCTTTCCGCCGGCGGGCTTGGCGTGCGCTCCAAGCGCTACGCGATGCTGGTCGAGGACGGTGTGGTGAAGTCACTCGACATCGAGGAAAGCCCTGGCCAGGCCACCGTCTCGGGTGCCGACGCGATGCTGGAACGCCTCTAAGTCAATTAGTATTCCATGAGATCGTTTGAGGGGCTCATGCCCCTCATTCCCATTGCGCATGAGACGCTAGAGCCCGCCTCGAACCATTACACTGCCATATCGAAAACCATCAGGCCCGACACGCCGCCATCGGATGCGGCGACAATTCGTTCGGCGACGGTAATATGGTCGGGATGGACGAGATAGGCGTCACGGCTTTCCAGCGTGTCGAAGGTGACGATGAAGCCGTCGAGGAAGCCGCCGTTTAGCCCTTCCGATGAGGCGTTCGGGCCGGACTTCACATCGACAATGCCGGGAATGAGCGTTTTGAGGCCGTGAACGGCGTCGTAGATTTCCTGCTTCTCTGCCGGCTGCAATGCAGTCTTGAAGCGCATGAAGACGCAATGAAGGATCATCGGTGGGTCCACCCTATGGCTGTTCTGTATGGCGCGAAATCGTCGTGGAGCCTGCTTCAACGCTATGCCCGACGGGAAACCGCTTCGCACCTTTGCTGCAAACCACCCTCAAGAGCAACCGCTACTTTCTCTTGAACGGCGCCATGCCGGTGCGGGCCAGTTCGTCGGCGCGTTCGTTTTCCGGATGGCCTGCATGGCCCTTGACCCAGTGCCACTTGACCTTGTGGCGCTGGTTGGCGACATCGAGCTGCTGCCACAGTTCACCGTTCTTCACCGGCTTCTTGTCGGCCGTCTTCCAGCCGTTTTTCTTCCAGCCGAAGATCCACTTGGAAATGCCGTCCATCACGTATTTGCTGTCGGTGTGAAGATCGACCTCGCAGGTGTCCTTGAGCGCATTGAGGGCGCTGATGGCGGCCATGAGTTCCATGCGGTTGTTGGTCGTTTCGGCCTCGCCGCCGGACAGTTCCTTGGTGGTTTCGCCGTAACGCAGGATAGCGCCCCAGCCGCCCGGGCCGGGATTGCCGGAACAGGCGCCGTCGGTGAAAATGTCGACCTGTTTCATGATGTCAGTCCATAATCTGCAGCAGAGGAAATGCCGCGGTGGAATCGCAGCTTGCGGAGGTATTCGAGCGGATCCTTCTTGACCACCAGCGCGCCCTCGGGCGTCGTCAGCCAGTCATAGAGCCGGGTGAGGAAGAAGCGCAGGGCCGAGCCGCGGGCAAGCACCGGCAATGCGGCGATCTCCTCGGAAGACAGCGGCCGGACGCTGCGGTATCCTTCCAGCATCGCCATGCCCTTTTCGACGTTGTAGCTGCCGTCCGCTTCGAAGCACCAGGCATTGAGGCAGATGGATACGTCGTAGGCGAGCAGGTCGTTGCAGGCGAAATAGAAGTCGATCAGGCCCGACAGTTCGTCGCCCAGGAAGAACACGTTGTCCTGAAACAGATCCGCATGGATGACGCCCGCGGGCAAATCCTTCGGCCAATGGGCGGCGAGAAATTCCAGTTCCGAGGTGATCTCGTCCTGCAGCCCCGTTTCGACCTCGTCGGCGCGGTCCGCGGATTTCTCCCACAGGACCTTCCAGCCATCGAGCGACAGCGCATTGGGGCGCTTGATCTTAAACCCTTCGCCGGCGAGATGCATCTGCGCCAGCGCCTTGCCGACCTCGCGGCAGTGCCTCGCCTCCGGCCGTCTCAGCCACATGCCCTCGAGAAACGAGATGAGGGCCGCCGGCCGGGTCGAGAGTTCGCCTAGCAACTGCCCGTCGCGGCGTGGCAAAGGCAGCGGGCAGGACAGACCCCGATCGGCCAGGTGCTGCATCAGGCCCAGAAAGAACGGCAGGTCGGATTTCTCGACGCGCTTTTCATACAGCGTCAGGATCAGCGGCTCGCGGGTTGTGTGCAGCAGGAAATTCGAGTTCTCGACGCCCTCGGCAATGCCCTTGTAGGACGTGAGCTCCCCGACATCATATTCGGCCAGGAACCGGTTCAGGTCGATTTCGGTGATATCGGTATAGACGGCCAAGATTTCGTCCCGCTGATGATCGTTGCGCTGGATCTCTTCCTAGAGCGTTTCCTGGCCAGATTGAAGCCTGCTGTTGGCTCAAAAGGGGTCGAATGGTCGCCTTTGCCCTGATGAAAATCTGCCCCGGCAGATCGCTTCAATCCGGGCCGTGAACTCAAAAACGGCTATCGGTACCGATGAACCCATCGATAGATGCGGTGTCAGACATTTTGCAGACATATCCCCAAATTCAGGTCGGGAAAAATTTACGCCGACAATGCTGGCGTAGACAAACAATATAGCGAACCATCGACCGGTACTGCTTAAAATCGGAAAAATTGGCGAGTGATTCGATGTTGATCCCGGGTCTGACTAACGTCTATCTTATCGGAATAGTCGGACTAGAATTTCTAACGATATGCGCTCGAGTGCTTGGCTATGGCCCCGCATTTGCTGCCTTTGGCAGCATGGCTGTTGCTGCCGTCGCATACTTTCATCTGACGCTGGTAAAGACCAAAGTCCGCCCTCTTGTCGGAAGCTTGCGTGATGAGGATCGTCGCGCGGAGATGAGATGGCTGGTCGTCATCGCTCCGATTTTCATCATGTGGATCAACTCGGTTCCTATCTCCGGAAAATTCCCGATAGATTACGCGGTCGATATCTGGAAATCGGTATTCTTTATAGCGGTAATGGTCTGGTGTCTTGTTGAGGGCGCAATCAGGATCCGCTTCTAGTGTCCACGCCGACTTGGCCGGTGCTTCGCTAGAGCCGGAAGCGGTTCATCCAGCGGAGAGAGGGCGCTCGCCGTTGACCCAGGCCATGTCTTCGATGGTGAGGGGGACGGAGCGGAGTTCGCGGTTGACGAGGAAGTTTTCGGTTTCCTCGGCGGTGATCGCAAGCTCGATTTCGGCCGAAAACCTCTGCTTGAAGGCTTCGATGATTTCGTCGACGATGACTTCCGGGGCAGAGGCGCCGGCGGATAGGCCGAGCGTCTGGATCTGGCCGATCTCATCCCAGTTCAGCTCGGAGGCGCGCTGAACCAGGATCGAGCGCCGGGCGCCGGCCCGGAGCGCGACTTCGACGAGACGCTTGGAGTTGGACGAGTTCGGTGCACCGACGACGATGAAGAGATCGCAGCCGGGTGCTGCCTCTTTCACCGCTTCCTGGCGGTTGGTGGTGGCGTAGCAGATACTGTCGGCGGCCGGTGCCGTCAGGTTCGGAAAACGTTCCTGCAGCTTGGCGATGACGCCCGCGGTATCGTCCACCGACAGCGTCGTCTGGGTGACGTAACCGAGATTGTCAGGATCGGCGGGGATATAGGCTTCGGCATCGGCGATCGTGTCGACGAGCGAGACTGTGCCTTCCGGCAACTGGCCCATTGTGCCGATCACTTCCGGATGTCCAGCATGGCCGATCAGCACCACATGGCGGCCCAGCCGCTGGTGGCGCATCGCCTGCTTGTGGACTTTTGAGACGAGCGGGCATGTGGCATCGAGATAGAACAGGTTGCGGGCCTGCGCATCCTCGGGCACCGATTTCGGCACGCCATGGGCGGAAAACACGACCGGCTGCTGGCGATGCTCGGCTGGGATCTCGTCCAGCTCCTCGACGAAGACGGCGCCCTTGGCTTCCAGTCCCTCGACGACATAGCGGTTGTGGACGATCTCGTGGCGGACATAGACCGGCGCGCCATAGGCCTTCAGCGCCAGCACGACGATCTGGATTGCCCGATCGACGCCGGCGCAAAAGCCGCGCGGACCGCAGAGGCGGATCGTGAGAGCCGGTTTTGTGACCTGGATGTTCATGTCGCTTCCGTAAGCCGTTGCAGCCCCCATATAGGCGAGCCGGCTCCGCCACGCCAAGAAAAAAGTGACGGCTATGACGTCGCAGGTCTGCGGCTGCGCCACCAGGCACCGATGACGACCGCCACCAGAGCTGCGGCCAGCCCATACCAGGTGAAGGCGTATTGGAGATGGCTGTTGGGGAGATCGAACTGGGTGACGCCGCCCTTCGGCCAGCCGCCGGGATTTTGAACCTGAGCATCCACATCGACAAAGAACGGCAGGGTTTTGGCCGGATCGAGACCTGATGACGACGCCATGACGTCGAGATCCTTCCAGAAGAAGATGTTCTTGGCGATATCGTTGTCGGGCACGATGGAGGATGGCTTTTGCGCCAGACGGCTTCGGGCATAGCCGCTCAGCCGCTGCTCGCCAGCAACTTCGCCGGCGGTGCGCGTCGAAACCTCCTTCATCTCGTAGGGAATGAAACCGCGATTGACGAGGATTGCGCGGCCATCGGAAAGGATCAGCGGCGTGTAGACGTAGAAACCAGTCTGGCCCTGGAACGTGGCGAAGAAATGCCGCTCTTTCGTGTGGTCGAATGTGCCAGACAGCGCGACGCGGCGGTATTCCATATCGCCGCCACTTGCGGCGAGCCGTTCGATGTCTGCAAGCGGCACAGGATCCGCGCTGCGTCGCTCGGCGATATCGGCGAGCAGGCCTTCCTTCCAGTGCAGGCGTTCCATCTGCCAGGTGCCGAGAGCAAGGAGGATGGCAAGCGAGGCCATGATGAGGGTGATCGTGGCGATGGAGCGCACAAGACTGCGGGAGCGCCTTGAAGAGGCCGGTTGTCGCTCGGTTAACTGATGCATGCTAGACCAGCTCGATACGGAGATTGCGGCCGACAGCTGTCGCAGCACGGCGCAACGTCAGAAGGGTAACCGAGGGATTGTTGGGGTCGAGCAATCGATCAAGCTGCTGACGGCTGGAATTCATCCGCTCGGCCATAGCAGTCTTCGTGAGGCCTTCCTGTTGCATGGCCGCCCGTAACTGGTCGGCAATCACCTGTTTCAGGGCAATCGTCTCGGTTTCCTCCAGCAGGCCATCGGCTTCAAGGAAATCGTCGAAAGTCTCTGTCCTGTCGATATAGCCCTTTTGCTCCGTCATAGTTCCACATCCCGTTTTCGTGCCAGCGCGAGGTCAAGATCCTGAGCCGGTGTCTTCTGGGTCTTCTTTTCAAAGCCGTGGAGAAGGATCATCTCACCCTCGTGAATGAAAAAGATCACCCGTGCGATGCGCCCGCCGGAGAGGTTGGTCCGAACTTCCCACAGTCCATTTCCGAGAGAGCGGCAATAGGGCATGCCCAACGGCCAGCCAAACTCGACCCTTTGGATATCGATACCGATCTGCCGCCTGTCTTCTCTCGTGAGATCCATCAGCCAATCGCGCACCGGCCTGCGCCCGTGTGCGGTCGCGTAGAACCTTCCGACGATCTTTTTCGGCAAATCCGTCATCACGGCGCATTGTACCAATTTTGGTACACTTTCGCAACAAAAAAGGGCGGCATCGGCCGCCCTTCGAAGTGTCGTTTGTTCTCAATGCGCCAGCGGTGCGCCCCAGCCGCCCCAGATGTAGATGGAGAAGAACAGGAAGAGCCAGACGACGTCGACGAAGTGCCAGTACCAGGCGGCTGCTTCGAAGCCGAAGTGTTTTTCCGAGGTGAAGCCGCCGTTCATGGCTCTGATGAGGCAGACCAGCAGGAAGATGGTGCCGACCAGAACGTGGAAACCGTGGAAGCCGGTGGCCATGAAGAACGTGGCGCCATAGATCGAATTGGCGAATTCGAACGGGGCGTGGGCATATTCGTAGGCCTGCACGAACGAGAACAGCACGCCGAGTGCGACTGTCAGCGACAGGCCGGTGACGAGGCCCTTCCGATCGTTGTGCAACAGCGCGTGGTGAGCCCAGGTGACGCAGGTGCCCGACAGCAGCAGGATGATCGTGTTATAGAGCGGCAGATGCCATGGATCGAGAACCTCGATACCCTTTGGCGGCCATTGTCCCCCGAGAACCTGTGTTCTGGACGCCTGGATTGCCTCGTTGGCATAAAGGCTTGCATCGAAAAAGGCCCAGAACCAGGCGACGAAGAACATCACTTCCGACGCGATGAACATGATCATGCCATAGCGCAGATGCAGCGACACGACGCGGGTATGGGCGCCCGCATTGCCTTCCTTGATCGTATCCGACCACCAACCGATCATCACATAGATGACGATCGCGAGGCCGATATAGAAGACCCATGGCGTTGCCAGGTTCATGCCGAAAATGTGGAATTCCGAACCCTTCAGGTAGCGCATGTATCCGACGCCACCGAACGCCATGACGAAGGCGCCGATCGAGGCGAGAAGCGGCCATGGGCTGGGGTCGATAATGTGATAATCGTGGTTCTTCTGGTGCGCTTCTGCCATGCCTGCCCCTCCCAAGGGTGCTTACCGCAAGTGTTCCACCCGCCAAAACCGGCGGGCCATTTTAAAGCTTACTGCCCTTATCCTGCACTTCATTCCGCAAGGCCGCAACCGGCTTCGGCGGCGGCTCCTTGCCCGGATAGAAGGTGTAGGACAGGGTAATGGTCTTGATGTTCTTCGTCTCGTTCGCCTTGACGATCTCCGGATCGACGAAGAAGACGACCGGCATATCGATCGTCTGGCCCGGCTGCAGCGTCTGCTCGGTGAAGCAGAAGCACTGGACCTTGTTGAAATAGACCGCCGCCTCCATGGGGGTGACGTTGAAGACCGCGGTTCCAGTCGTCGCCACCGGCGAACGGTTCTTCGCGGTAAACGACACCTGCCCGGTCTCGCCGATCTTCAGTTCCACCGGTTTCGACGGTTTGAAATCCCAGTTCAGGCCGGGCGACACGTTGGCATCGAACGTGACCTTGATGGTCTTGTCGAGGATCGTATCGGAATATTGCTCGCTGCGCTGGGTGGTGCCGTTATAGCCGGTTACCTGACAGAAGAGGCGGTAGAGCGGTACGGACGCATAGGCTGCGCCCACCATGCAGGTGACGAACACAGCGCAGCCGGCAAAGATCGCGGCATTGCTGACCCGCTTTGCCTGACCATGGCCCGGCCGTTGGGCGTTGCCCTGACCATTCCCGTGAACCTCTCCTCCCATTTGCCTCCTCCTCAAGCTTTCTGGGTCAGTTGCCGACGCCGCCGACTTTGACCAGCGTCATCACGTAGAAAAGGACGACCAGCCCGGCGAGGACCAGTCCCAGCGCCACATTTCTGTTGCGGCGGGACTTTCTCTGGGCGTCGTTGAGCTTGACGGTGTCAATCATAGAAGGTTTCCGATCAGGGTCGCCACACCGGCTGCCGCGTGGTCGGCAAGCAGCGCGGAGAAGATGATGAAGAGATAAAAGATCGAGTAACCGAACATCTTGCGGGCCGGCACCATCCGCTCATCGCCTTCAGGCATGCGCAGGACTGAGATGGAACAGGCAATGAAGATGAGCCCCAGCACGCCGGCAAAAATGCCGTAGCCGATGCTGGCAAGGCCGGTGAAGCTGGGTGCGACGCCGAGAACAGCCGTCAGAACCGCATAGGCGAACATCTGGATCTTGGTGGAACGCTCGCCGGCGACGTTCGGCATCATCGGCACGCCGACCGAGCCGTAATCGCGCATCTTGTAGAGCGCCAGCGCCCAGAAGTGGGCAGGCGTCCAGAGGAAGATGATGAGGAAAAGGATCACGCTATCGAGCGAGATGCCGCCGGTGACGCAGGCCCAGCCGATCATGGGCGGGAATGCACCGGAGGCACCGCCGATAACGATGTTCTGGGGCGTCGAGCGCTTCAGCCACATCGTATAGACGACGGCGTAGAAGAAAATGGTGAAGGCGAGCAGACCGGCGGCCAGCCAGTTGACGGCAAGGCCGAGGATCGCCACCGAAAACACCGAAAGCGTCAGGCCGAAGGCAAGCGCCTCGCTCGGCCGCACGCGACCATCAGGAATTGGGCGCTTGGCGGTGCGGGTCATGACCGCGTCGATATCGGCGTCGTACCACATGTTGAGAGCGCCGGACGCGCCGGCGCCCACCGCGATGCAGAGGACCGAAATTACAGCGAGAACCGGATTGAGCGTGCCGGGCGCCAGAACGAGACCCGCGAACGCCGTGAAGACGACGAGCGACATGACCCGCGGCTTCAGAAGTTCGAAGAAATCGCGTGCGCCCGCTTCTGACAGGAACAGGCCTGCGTCATTGCCGAGAGCGTCGCGATCATCGATAACTGTCATGAGACCTAAAAACCTTGCAATTTCAGGGGACAGCGCGTGTCACACGCGATGTCCCTTGTTTGGGACGCTGCCTTTAGCGGATGCGCGGCAGCTGTTCCCACTGGTGGTAAGGCGGCGGCGAAGACAGCTGCCACTCGAGCGTCGTTGCGCCTTCACCCCATGGATTGTCGCCGGCGACACGCTTCTTGGCGAAGGCTTCCCAGACGCCGAAGAGGAAGACCAGAACACCGGCGAAGGAGATGTAGGAACCGATCGAGGAGATGTAGTTCCAGCCCACGAAGGCATCCGGATAATCGATATAGCGGCGTGGCATGCCGGCGAGGCCTAAGAAATGCTGCGGGAAGAACACCAGGTTCACGCCCACGAACATCACCCAGAAATGCAGGTGCGCCACCTTCTCGCTATACATGTAGCCGAACATTTTCGGGAACCAGTAATACCAGCCGGCAAAGATTGCAAATACGGCGCCGAGCGACAGGACGTAGTGGAAGTGAGCCACCACGTAATAGGTGTCGTGCAGCGACCGGTCGAGGCCGGCATTGGCGAGCTGGACGCCGGTGACGCCGCCCACGGTAAACAGGAAGATGAAGCCGATTGCCCAGACCATCGGCGCCTTGAAGGTGATCGAGCCACCCCACATCGTCGCGATCCAGGAGAAGATCTTGATGCCGGTCGGCACCGCGATCACCATGGTTGCGAACACGAAGTAGCGCTGCGCATCAAGCGACAGGCCGACCGTGTACATGTGGTGGGCCCAGACGATGAAGCCGACCGCGCCGATTGCCACCATCGCATAGGCCATGCCGAGATAGCCGAAGACCGGCTTTTTCGAGAAGGTCGAGATGATGTGGCTGACGATGCCGAAGCCGGGCAGGATCAGGATGTAGACTTCCGGATGACCGAAGAACCAGAACAGGTGCTGGTAAAGGATCGGATCGCCGCCGCCTTCAGGCGAGAAGAACGTGGTTCCGAAATTGCGGTCGGTCAGCGCCATGGTGATGGCACCGGCGAGAACCGGCAGAGACAGAAGCAGCAGGAAGGCGGTGACGAGAACGGCCCAGGCAAACAGCGGCATCTTGTGCAGCGTCATGCCCGGAGCGCGCATGTTGAGAATCGTCGTGATGAAGTTGATCGCGCCGAGGATCGACGAGGCGCCTGCGACGTGGAGCGCAAGGATTGCCAGATCGACGGCCGGACCCGGATGACCCGAGGTCGACAGCGGCGGATACATGGTCCAGCCGCCGCCCGCGCCATAGGCACCGGATGGTCCCTCGACGAACATCGACAGCATCAGAAGCAGGAATGCCGGGATGATCAGCCAGAAGGAAATGTTGTTCAGACGCGGGAAGGCCATGTCAGGCGCGCCGATCATGATCGGCACCATCCAGTTGGCAAAACCGCCGATCATCGCCGGCATGACCATGAAGAAGATCATGATCAGGGCGTGCGCGGTGGTGAACACGTTGTACATGTGCTTGCCGCCATCGATCGCGGCATCGCCCTCGAAACCGTAGACCATGGCCGCCAGACCGTGGAAGATCTGGATGCCAGGTTCCTGCAGCTCCATGCGCATCGCAACCGACAGAAGGCCGCCGAGGACGCCCGCCATGATCGCGAAGATCAGATAGAGCGTACCGATATCCTTGTGGTTGGTCGAAAACAGCCAGCGGGCGGCAAAGCCCGGTGTGTGGGAATGATGATCGCCATGCGCATGCGCATCGTCGTGAGACGCGCGGGCATGGGCATCATGAGCATGGTCGTCATGGGCGTGAGCGCCATGGGGATCCGTGTGAGTGGTATGTCCGGCCATTATCGTCAGCCTCCTGATTACTTCGCAGCGACGGCAAGGCCGTCGGCGGGCTTGGCCGTGCCGGCATCGGCGACCAGTGCTTTATAAGCACCGGGAAGGTCGCTGGCGGCCTGGGCAAGCCAGGTGTTGTACTTTTCCTCGGAGACGACGTGGATGGCGATCGGCATATAGGCGTGATCCTTGCCGCAAAGCTCGGAACACTGGCCGTAATACATCCCCTCGCGATCGGCCTTGAACCAGGTCTCGTTGAGACGGCCGGGAACGGCATCGATCTTGACGCCGAAGGCCGGCATGGCGAAGGCGTGGATCACGTCGGACGGCGCTGCCGTCACCAGCATGCGTACCGTCTTGCCGACCGGAATGATCATTTCGTTGTCGACGGCAAGAAGCCGCGGATAGCGATCGATATCGGTCTTGCCGGCGGCAGCGCGATCCGGATCCTTCAGCATGTAGCTGTCGAAGGCGACGGGCGTTTCGCCGGAACCCTCATATTCGTAGTTCCACTGCCACTGGGTGGCGGTGGCCTTGACCGTCATGTCCGCATCCGGAATTTCCAGCTGTGCGTTCAGAAGGTTGAAGGACGGGATGGCGAGGAAGAACAGGATCAGCACCGGCGCCACGGTCCAGACGATCTCGATGACCGTGTTGTGGCTGGTGCGCGAGGCAACCGGATTGCGGCTGGCGCGGAACTTGACCGCAACCATGATCAGCAGCACCAGAACGAGCAATGTCACCGGCACGATGAACCAGAGCGTATAGTGCTCGAACCAGCGAATTTGGTGCATGATCGGTGACGCGGGCGCCTGCAAATCCATCTGCCATGGCCTCGGCTGGTCCGCATGGGCCAGCGAAGCCGTGAAAAGACAGATAAGCGACGCCATTGCGGCGTAAGCTCTCAACATAACGATAAACCCTCTCTCCCATGCGCCCGAGTCCCGCGATCGAACGGCATGCGGAATTCAAGCGCCTCGTTTGGTTCAATCACAGTTTGCGGGTCGTCGCAATATCTGCGCGGCATTGCTCATGCGGCATTTTGAACCTATCGGCATGCGGCCGAGTGCCTGCGCCGTCAGGAACATGCGGCATTGCTTGACGAGATGGCGCCGCACGGTCGCAAACCTCTCAAGTCCCATTTTCGCCGTACTCGGCTGAAAAGAGAGCGAGGCCTTTCATTTCGGCGTAGGACCGCCAAGAATAGTCACACTGATTCGTCCGTTTAGAGGTCTACATGGGTCGTCCCTACCGCCTTCGCGCCTGCCTTGCCTTGATGCTTGCGGGGGCCGTCGCATTACCCGCACTCGCGCAGCAGCCGGGACCTCGGCCGACTCCCAATACCCCATCGGCACCGGCTCCTTCCGCGCCGGCTCCTGCCCCATCGGCCCCTGCCCCATCGACTGGTGCCGCACCGAAGACCGGGCAGAATGCACAGCAGGCGCCACAGAGCCCTGCCCCCGGTTCTCCGGCACAGCCCGGCAACGTGAAGGAAAACCACGGCGCCTGGTCGATCATCTGCGACAAGCCGGCCGGTGCCTCCGTCGAGCAGTGCGCGATGATGCAGAACGTGATCGCCGAAGATCGCCCGGAAGTCGGCCTGTCCGTCGTCGTCCTCAAGACCGCCGACCGCAAGGCGCGCATCCTGCGCATCCTTGCCCCGCTCGGCGTTCTCCTGAAGGACGGCATGGAGCTCTATGTCGACAGCAACA
This sequence comes from Neorhizobium sp. AL 9.2.2, assembly GCF_013317225.1. NCBI lineage: Bacteria > Pseudomonadati > Pseudomonadota > Alphaproteobacteria > Hyphomicrobiales > Rhizobiaceae > Neorhizobium > Neorhizobium sp. AL 9.2.2. The sequence goes on along the minus strand of NZ_JAALXU010000001.1, from coordinate 794,555 downwards.
ATATCGGCCGCGCCTATTTCACCCGCTGCTTCTCGGAAGGCTGCTATGTGGAAGTGGAAATCGACGACGAGCTGATGCGCATCCTTCGCGCCGGCAAGAACGCCGTGTTCGCGCTGCGCGAGTCCGCTGATCAGGACCGCGTCGGCATCCCGATCGAGCTCAACGGTTTTGGCCCCGGCTACGACGCGCTTCCGTAAAGACGCTTGTTTCGGCGGATTGCCGGAACTACATCGGGCTCCAGATATCTCGACTTGGGCGCGTATGCATTCGCGCCCCTCGGTCCCGAATGCACTGACGTGCGCAAGCGGAGCATAGAACAATGAACACCGACCTGATCTCCCTCTTCGATTGCGACGAGACGAAGCTGCGTTCGATCCTGAGCCAGGCGCTGTCAGGCGCTGACGATGGCGAGCTCTATCTCGAGCATGCCCAGGCGGAATCGCTTTCGTTCGACAATGGCCGCCTGAAGGGTGGTTCGTTCAACACCGACCAGGGTTTTGGCCTGCGCGCCGTCGCCGGCGAGGCTGTCGGGTATGCGCATGCGGGCGAGCTTTCGGCGTCCGCGCTATCGCGCGCTTCCGATGCCGTGCGCGCCGTCACCGCCAACCATTCCGGCTCCTATGCCGCCGCACCCCAGCGCACCAACAAGAAGTACTATGGCGACGAGAACCCGATCGGCTCTCCGAGCTTCGAGGCCAAGGCGAAGCTTCTGACCGAGATCGACGCCTATCTGCGCGCCAAGGATCCTAAGGTACGGCAGGTTTCGGCAAGCCTTGCCGCCAGCTGGCAGGTGGTCGACATCCTGCGAGCCGATGGGCACCGGGTGCAGGACATCCGGCCGATGACGCGCATCAACATTTCGGTCGTCGTGGGTGACGGCGACCGCCAGGAATCGGGTTCGTTCGGCACCGGCGGCCGGATCGGGTTCGGCGATTTCGTCGCGACCGGCAACTGGCAGGCAGGCGCCGACGAGGCGCTTCGCCAGGCACTGGTCAATCTCGAGGCGATCGACGCACCGGCCGGTACGATGGATGTGGTGCTTGGCAATGGCTGGCCGGGCGTGATGCTGCACGAGGCTGTCGGCCACGGGCTGGAAGGCGATTTCAACCGCAAGAAGACGTCGGCCTTTGCCGGTCTGATGGGCGAGATGGTGGCAGCCCCCGGCGTCACCGTCGTCGACGACGGCACGATCGACAACCGCCGCGGGTCGCTCACCGTCGATGACGAAGGCACGCCTTCGGCCTATAACGTCCTGATCGAGGACGGAAAGCTGGTCGGCTACATGCAGGACCGCCAGAATGCGCGGTTGATGGGTGTGGCACCCACCGGCAACGGCCGCCGCCAGGGCTATGCGCACATCCCTATGCCGCGCATGACCAACACATTCATGCTGGGCGGCGACAAGTCCCCGCAAGAGATCATCGCATCGGTCAAGAAGGGCATCTATGCCGTGTCCTTCGGCGGCGGACAGGTGGACATCACCTCCGGCAAGTTCGTGTTCGGCTGCACCGAGGCCTACATGATCGAGAACGGCAAGATCGGCGCGCCGGTCAAGGGTGCGATGCTGATCGGAAACGGACCGGACGCGATGAAGCGCATCTCGATGGTCGGCAACGACCTGAAGCTTGACACCGGCATCGGCAATTGCGGCAAGGGCGGCCAGTGGGTGCCAGTTGGCGTCGGCCAGCCGCATCTGCGGATGGATCAGGTCACGGTGGGCGGCACCAAGGCGTGACGCGGCACCGATCCAACGCGCTGGTTCCCGAGCTCTCCGTCAGCGATTGGCGCAAAAGCTGCGATTTCTACTGCGAGCTGATCGGTTTCGATATCGTCTATGACCGTCCGGACGAAGGGTTTGCATTCCTGGCGCTTGGCCAGGCGCAACTGATGATCGACCAGATCGGTATCGGCCGAGATTTTGCTCTGCCCGACGGGGCGTCCCCCGCCTATCCGTTCGGTCGCGGCTTGAACCTGCAGATCGAGGTTCCGTCGTCGGGAGCGATCCTGACGCGGCTGCAGGCAGCGGGCGTGCCCCTTCAGCTCGAACCGGAAGACAAGTGGTATCGCCGCGGCGATCATGAGGTGGGCAATCGGCAGTTCATTGTTGCCGACCCGGATGGCTATCTGCTGCGGCTGTTCGAACATCTGGGAGAGCGGCCCCTGCCGCTCTGAACCCGTCGGCGTGACGGCTTGACACTTTCGGCCAAATCCCTGCAGTTGCCGGCTTTGTAACAGTGCAAGCCGATCCATGCCCTCCTCCACCCCCATTGCCGACATGTTCAGCCTCTGGCTTCCCGGCCATTCGCCGGGTGAACTCGCCTTCGTGTTCTCAGCCGCCATGATCGCCGGCCTTGCCCGCGGGTTCTCGGGATTTGGTGGCGCCCTGATCTTCGTCCCGCTGGCAGGCACGGCGATCGGTCCGAAACTCGCGGCGGCGCTGCTGCTGGTCATCGATGGCGTGATGACGCTCGGGATGGTGCCGGACGGCTGGCGAAGGGCAAACCGGCGCGAGGTGTTCACGATGATGATGGGTGCCGTCGTCGGCGTGCCCGTCGGTGCGGCGGCGCTGGCGCTGCTTCCCTCCGTCACCCTGCGCTGGATCATCTCGGTCGTCGTGTTGTGCCTTCTCGTGTTCCTGATCTCGGGCTGGCGCTACCACGGACGGCCTAAGGCGCCGCTGACCATCGGCGTCGGGGCGCTTGCCGGCCTGTTCGGCGGTGCGGCGCAGATGTCGGGACCGCCGATCGTTGCCTACTGGCTTGGCGGCGCGACGGCACCTGATGTCGTCAGGGCAAACCTTGTCCTCTATTTTGCGCTCGCCAGCGTCATCTCGTCAGTGTCCTATCTGATCGGCGGCATCCTGACGTTCGAGGTGCTGTTGATCGCGCTGATCGCAGGACCGGGCTACGGGATCGGGCTTTACGCGGGTTCACGGCTGTTCGGGCGTGCGAGCGAGGCGACGTTCCGGCATATCTGCTTTTGCCTGATCGCATCCGCCGCCCTGATCGGCCTGCCGCTGTTTGACGGCATGATTCGCTAAAACAGGTCTTCAGCAACGCTTAACGGCTGACACGGTAGGTTGCATCTCGGGGTTGAACGGGCGTGGCGACGATGGTGAATTTGAAAGCAAAGTTGCCGGCGGCATGGATCCGTGGCCTGAAACGTCAGGTCACGACGACGGGTCTCGAGGCGTCGGCAGCACTCGCGCGGGCCGGCATGCTGGCAGGTGCGCGCGGTCGTGGTTCTATCTTCACGCTTCATCACGTGCGCCCCAAACAATCGCTCGCGTTCCAGCCGAGCGGTCATCTGGAGGTTACCCCGGAATTCCTGGCCGATGCGATCGAACGGCTCTCGGCGGATGGATACGCGTTCGTGCCGCTGGACGACGTGCCGGAGCGGCTTGCCAATCCGGCTGGCCAGCCGTTTGCAGCCTTCACGCTTGACGATGGCTATCGCAACAACGCCGAACATGCGCTGCCGGTATTCGAGAAATACGGCGTGCCATTCACCGTTTTCGTCGCCCGCGGCTTTGCGGAGCGGACCCATTCGATGTGGTGGGAGACAATGGCGGACCTGATCGGTCGCGAGCGGGAGCTGAGTTTCGATTTCGGCAATGGACCCGAGCGGATCGAGCTCGGCTGTGAAGAGCAGAAGTTCGACGCCTTCGACCGGTTTGCCGATCTCGTGTTTCGCGATGACGAAGCAAGTGCCGTTTCCAGGATGGATGCGCTTGTGCGGTGCCACGGTATCGACCCGTTGCAGATGACCGCCGACCTGACGATGGATCCGGCCGAGCTGCGCGAACTTTCGCGGCACAAGCTCGCAACACTTGGCGCCCACACAATCAGTCATCGCGCCGTCGGGCGGCTATCGGAAGCGCAGGCGCGGGCCGAGATGTCGAGTTCTGCCGACTATGTTCAAGAACTGACCGGGATACGGCCGACCACGATCGCCTATCCCTACGGCACGCGGAAGGCGGTGGGCGAGCGCGACTACCGCATCGCCCGCGACCTCGGCTTTTCGGTCGCCGTCACGACCCAGCCGGGCACGATCTGCGAGAAATGGCTGACCCGGCTGACGGGTCTGCCGCGGATTTCGCTGAACGGCCATTACCAGCGGGCGCGCTATGTGTCGGCGCTCGCCTCGGGCATTCCCTTCAAGCTTGCGCGCTAGGCGCAAGCTCTCATCGGTCGCTCACGGATACATCCGCACCTTTTCCCAGGCACCGTCTGGCGTATCGCGGCGGAATTCGATCCGGTCATGCAGGCGGAACGGTCGATCGTGCCAGAACTCGATCGACACGGGACGGATGCGGAAACCGGACCAGTGCGGTGGCCGCGGTATCTCGCCGATCGCAAATTTCGCGGTGTATTCGGCCACGGATTTTTCCAGCGCGAAACGGCCTTCGAGCGGCCGTGACTGTTTCGAGGCCCAGGCGCCGATTCGGCTTCCGCGTGGCCGCGTTGCATAATAGGCATCCGCTTCGGCATCGCTGACGATCTCGACGGGGCCGCGCAGACGCACCTGACGTCTCTGTGACTTCCAGTGAAAGACCATCGCAGCCTTTTTCTGGCCGAGAATTTCCTCGCCCTTCTGGCTTTCGAAATTCGTATAGAATACAAACCCGTCCTCGTCGTAGCCCTTCAGCAGGACCATTCGCACATTGGGAAGCCCATGTTCATCGACGGTCGCAAGCGCGACGGCGTTCGGATCGTTGATCTCGCTGGATTCGGCATCCTTCAACCACGACCCAAATAAGGTGAAGGGTTCACTTTCCTGCGTGAAGTCACCGCTTGTTAACCCGTTTTCCGACATATTGACTAAAGTGCTCCCGATCTGATGAACATGCCCGAGACACTTGGCCGGACAGGATGCAAGGTGATTGTGATAGCAAATTCGATGTGCCGTACAAAGAGCCTGAATGGCGCCAGCCTGCGAATCATCGCGATCGTCGCACTGTGCGGTTCGCTTGGCAGCTGCACCAGCATGGATGTGTTCGGCGGATCGGACAAGGTCGATCGTAGTATCTCGACGAGCAGCATTCCCAGCAAGCCAAAAGCGGGTGATCCGCAATCGGACGAAGCCACCGTGCGCAATGCCGTGACCTCGGCCGATCTCGCCAAGGTGGGTGCGAACCCCCTTCCCTGGGCAAATTCGGCGACCGGCAGTGCCGGTGTCGTCTCCTCGATCCACGAGGACCGGAGCGCCGGCCTACTCTGCCGCGCCTTCACCACCAGCCGCCATTCCTATGAAGGAATATCGCTGTTTTCCGGTCAGGCATGCCGGACCGAAACGGGCGACTGGTCGCTCACGGCATTTGACCGCCAGTAGTGTTAAGGCCAGCACTGTACGGTAAACGTTTTGTTTACCGTAACATGCATCGACCTTCTCTCCGTAACCTCTGATTCAGCAATTCCTCCATACGGTTACTGCCTGTGATCCGGCCAGCCTCGGGGCATGAGGAACCGAAGGCTGCCGCGAGAGTTGTTGAGTTACGGGGGGTCCGGAATTGGATACGCGACCCACCGCCCCAAGCTTTACGGGTGGTTTCAAAATGCGCGATCCCTACTCTATTCTCGGCGTCAATCGGAGCGCCAACGCTGACGAGATAAAATCGGCGTGGCGTTCGAAGGCAAAGACCATACATCCCGATCAGAACCAGGACGACCCCGATGCCGGCGAGCGCTTCGCCGAAATGGGCCAGGCCTATGAGGTGCTGAAGGATCCCGAGCGGCGCAAGCGCTACGACCGCGCATCCGCTCTTCAACAGACATTCATGCAGCAGCGCCAGGCAGCCCGCGAAGCGGAAATGCGTGCCAAGGCTTCCCGCGAGCGCGCGGCAAAAGTGATGGAAGAGCTTGCCCGTGCCAGCGCCAAGCGGGCGCAGGCCGAAGTGCTTCAATCCCAAGCGCAGCAGCAACAGCAGAACGGCAAGGCCCGCGGCGATGCTCCGCCGGAACCGGCCGAAGACATGGTCGAGCGTATCTTCGGCGTCTCGCCAGACGGCCAGACCGCCGACTCCGGACAGAAGAAAACCGCAGACGAGGCGTCGACCGCGCAGGCCGCTCGTCCATCGTCGAAAAGCGACGCGACAGGAGCCGATGCAACGGATGAGGGTCCCGGTAGCCGCCCGGCCCCGCAGACCACCGGAATGGGTTCCGGTATTCTCAACACGCTGCTGCGGCGCATCCGCGGCGAAACCGTGACCGTTCTCGAAACGGCGCCGGATCTTCTGGCCGAAGCCGTCGTGACGATCGAAGACCTTCTCAACAGGGGTTCGGTCATCGTGCATTCCAGCGACGATCGTGACGTGCGCGTTTCGCTTTCCGCGGGCATGACCGAGGGTCATGTTGTGCGGCTGAAGGGCCAGGGGCTGAAGCTTCCCGGGATGAAGCAGGGCGATCTCGTGGTGACCCTGAAAGTGGCCAAGCATGCGGATTTCCGGGTGAGCGGTTTCGATATCCACACCATTTTGCCGATCTCCCTCGAAGACGCCGTTCTCGGCGCCGAGCCGATGCTGAAGACGCCTGAAGGCGAGCAGACGATCGCGGTTCCCGCATGGTCGGGGTCCGATCAGGCGATCCGGCTGGAAGGCATGGGGCTCTACAACGATGCAGGCGGCCGCGGCGATCTGGTGGCGGAACTGCGCATTGTGCTTCTCGAAAAGCCCGACCCGAAGGTGACCGATCTGATGCGCCACATGCGCCACGGGCTGTATCTGTAAGACATCGATCCCCAACCGGCTCCGGCGACAGCTGAAACGTTGGCCTCCCCGTTCGCCTAAGAGTGGGCGTATGAGTTGGTATCCGCAAGCTTGAACCCTTGCCCTGCCTATGTCATAGGCAAGGCCAAATCGAGTTTCCAGGGGATATTCATGGTTCAGGCTTCCGGCCTCATGTCAGGCAAACGCGGCGTCGTCATGGGTGTCGCCAACAATCGCTCCATTGCATGGGGCATTGCCAAGGCGATTCACGATCAGGGTGGCGAAGTTGCTCTGACCTATCAGGGCGACGCCCTGAAGAAGCGGGTCGAACCGCTCGCTGCCGAAATCAACGCTTTCATGGCCGGCCACTGCGATGTGAGCGACGAGTCGACCATCGATGAGGTGTTCGCCAATATCGAGAAGAAGTGGGGCAAGATCGACTTCTTCGTGCATGCGATCGGCTTCTCCGACAAGGATGAGCTGACCGGCCGTTATGTCGATACGACGCCTGACAACTTCGCCAAGACGATGCAGATCTCGGTCTACTCCTTTACGTCGGCCGCACGCCGCGCCGAAAAGCTGATGACGGACGGCGGCGCCATGCTGACGCTGACCTATTACGGTGCCGAGAAGGTGATGCCGAACTATAACGTCATGGGCGTTGCCAAGGCTGCACTTGAAGCCAGCGTCAAATACCTGGCGGTCGACCTCGGACCGAAGAATATCCGCGTCAACGCGATCTCGGCCGGCCCGATCAAGACGCTTGCCGCGTCCGGTATCGGCGACTTCCGCTATATCCTCAAATGGAACGAGTATAACGCGCCGCTTCGCCGCACGGTCACGATCGAGGAAGTGGGCGATGTCGGCCTTTATCTTCTGTCGAACCTGTCGCGCTCCGTCACCGGTGAAATCCACCATGCGGATAGCGGCTATCACGCCATCGGAATGAAGGCCGTCGACGCGCCTGACATTTCCGTCGTGAAGGACTGAGCGCCCCGTGCTTCTCTACGTCATCCGTCACGGCCAGACGGACTGGAACGCTGAAGGCCGGCTTCAGGGTCAGAAGGATATTCCTCTGAACGATACGGGCCGTCTTCAGGCTACCGGCAATGGTGAAGCGTTGAGAGATCTGCTCGGCGACGATGTCGCCGGTTTCGACTTCGTGGCAAGCCCGCTCTCGCGCACCCGCGAGACGATGGAGCGGCTGCGCACAGCGATGGGGCTCGATCCCCTCGCCTACCGGACCGACGACCGGCTGGTGGAAGTTTCGTTCGGCGACTGGGAAGGCCAGACGCTGGCCGAAGTCAAAAAACTCGAGCCCGAGCTGCTGAAGGAAAGAAAGCGCCAGAAATGGAGTTTCATTCCGCCGGGCCAAACTGCCGAGAGCTACGAAATCCTGTCATGGCGCATCGGCGCCTGGATGCAGTCTCTGACCGGTCCGACCGTGGCGGTTGCCCATGGCGGCGTCATCAGGTCGATCTTTCGCCTGATCGGCGGCGTTGGAGAAGAAGAAGCATCGTCCATCGCCATCCATCAGGACCGTATCCTGAAAGTGGAGCCGCTCGCCGGCCGGATGGAATGGCTCTGAGCCGCTGAGGCCGGTTCCGGCCCTTACTGTACGATTTCGAGATCGTCCACGACGCGGTTGCCATCGACGACCGTGTAGAACACCAGAACCTTGACGCCCGCCTTCAGGCCCTCGAAGTTGAACTCTTCCGGCACCTTGTAGGTCTTGCCGTCGTCCAGCGTCAGGCTGAGCGACTTGGCGTCGATCGTCTTGATCGTCGCCTCGACGTCCACGCTCTGCGCCCAAGTGCTCAGCGGCGAGAAAACACCGGCGGTCGCAAGCAAGGCAGCAATGAGGATACGCATGATGAAGATCCCTGGAACAAACGGTCTGTACTAATTCGGTGCAAGATAGCCTGCCGATTGTGGCGAAAATTGCTCGCCAGCATGACATTTTCGCTACAAACAACAGTTTGATTATTAACCATATTCTTCCGAATTCAAGACGCCTTAAGACCAAATCGAACGTTTAGTGACCGCGTTTACCAACTATTTCCAATAAAACGCGGCTTCACAGCTCTAAGGCGGATGTGGAATGGGAAATTAACTGCGCCACAATACAGTTATACCCGGTCACAAGAGTTAACGAGAAGGTGTTCAGTTTTGGCGCTCTGGCGTTCCTCCATTACCGAAAGGTTTCGCCCTTTCAGCAGTGCATGCGCGCCTGCCGTCGCAGCCTTCCTCGTTTCGCTGACAGTTATCGTCACCGCGGTGGTCCTCGATCACCGATTCGTGCAGAAACATCGCGACGATATTCACGCCGCCACGACACGCGCGGCCGGCACGGCGGCCCGTCAGATCGCTTCGCGGCTGGAGCTTGATTTCGCGGTCGCCGATAGCCTGCGCAATGCGTTGATCGGTCAGGCAGGATACAAGCCCAACGATATGCAGACCTCCGCTCGTCAGGCACTCGCCGACCTGCCGCACCTTTCCGCAATGATCGCGGCACCGGGATTCACACCAACGACCTTCTTCCGCCGCGACGGCTTGGCCGGTGAGACCGGTATCGATCTTGCTGGTCTTAAGGCGGATCTCGACCGGGCCGGCAACAAGGCGCGCCCAAGCGTGCTGACCGGATCGCAGACGGGCAGGCTTACCCTCATCATGCCGGTGCCTTCCGCCAGCGGACAGGAAGCCGGGCTCTGGGGCGCTCTGGTTCTCGTCCTCGATGTCGCCGATCTGCTTGATCCCGCGACACGCCCTCAGGTTGGCGACGCGGCACAAACGTCCGAGACGGTCTTCGACTGGCTCGATCTCGCGCTCGTCGACAACAGTCGAGCCGACCAGGCCGTGTTTTACGGCAATGAAGCGGTAAAGGGCGGCGATCCGGTCCGGTGGTCGATCACCGTCAAGGGTACGGACTGGCAGATCCTTGCGGCGCCGCGCGTCGGCTGGAACGCTTCGCCCGCCGGTCAGATGCGGTTCCGGTTGATCCTGGCGCTGGCATCGCTTGCGATCGTCTTGCCGGTGCTCATTGCGACCTCGCTGATTTCGGAACGCAACCGGCATATCGAGACGCTGCGGCTGCGCGAAAACAAGCTGTTTGCACTGTCGCGACGGTTCGGGCTTGCCATGGAAGCGTCGATGATGGGCATCTGGGAAGTGACTGATGAGGGTGTGCAGCTCTCCTGGGACGATCGCTCCGCCGCTCTCCACGCCAATCCGTCAGCCACCACCGGCAACAGGTTCGATGACTGGATGGCATCGATCGCGCCTGAGGACAGGGCTGTCGCGGAAGCGCATCTCTTTACAGTTCTCTGCACCGACAGCCCATCGACCGAGACCTATCGCCTGATCCTGCCCGGCGGCGACATCCGGCATCTTCGCTCCGCCGGTGCGAGGGTTCAGAACGAGCGCGGCATCCAGGCGACCGGCATCGTCTGGGACGTCACCGCCGACGTGACGATGGCACAGACCCTGCGCGACGCGAAAGACAATAGCGAGGTCAAGAATGCCGAGCTCGAACTGGCGCTCGACGAATTGTCGGACCGGGAGCAGGAACTGGAAGGTCTGTCGCGCAAGCTCGACCTCGCACTCGGTTCCTACGGATGCGGCGTCTGGGAATATGATCCGGCAACCGGCAGCGAGATATGGGACGCTCGCATGTGCCAGCTTTATGGCGTTGCCCCGATTGCCGGCCCCCTTCCCCACGACTTCTGGCTGTCTCTGCTGGTTCCGGAGGATCGCCAGAGTGCTCTTGACGCGGCAATGCGTTACCTTTCCGGCGACGTCGAGGAGGCTCTGATCGTTCGCGTGCCGCAATCTGACGGCAGCCTCCGCTATATCCGGTCCGTCGGTCAGCTGGTGATCGGTCGCGACGGTTCCCGCAAGCTTATCGGCCTCGCCTTCGACGTGACCAAGGACGCGGTGATGACGACCGAGCTCAAGTCTGCAAAAGCGGAATCGGATGCTCGCAATGTCGAGCTTCAGATGGCCAAGACCCGCATCGAGCACAATGCGCTGCACGACCCGCTGACGATGCTTGGGAACCGCCGCAAACTGGACATGGAACTCGACCACCTCTCGCGTGCAAGCCAGGTGGAGCGGCAGAAGTTCTTCATCCTCCATCTCGACCTCGACCGGTTCAAGCAGATCAACGACACGATGGGCCATGCCGCCGGTGACGCGATGCTGGTGCATTCATCCCGGATCCTGTCGCGCAACGTGCGTGACGAGGATATCGTTGCGCGGATCGGCGGCGACGAGTTCGTCATCCTGATGAACAATTCCGCATCCATCGAGGACGTGGCCGAGCTTTCGCAGCGGATCATCGCCGAGTTTCGTCAGCCCTTCGACTTTGACGGCTTTTCCTGCCGGTGCGGCGTTTCGATCGGCATTGCGCAGGCAACCGGTCTCAATGTCGATGCACGACGCACGCTGGTCAACGCCGACATCGCGCTCTACCGGGCCAAGGGCCTCGGCCGCAACCGTTTCGAATTCTTCACGCTCGACCTGCAGGAAGAGATCGTCAGCCACAAACGGACCGCCGACGAAGTGCTCTCGGCGATCGACAACGGCGAGTTCGTGACCTGGTACCAGCCGCAGTTTTGCGCCAGAACCGGTGAACTGACCGGGGCCGAGGCGCTGCTGCGCTGGAACCATCCGCATCACGGCATCCTGGCGCCGGCGCGGTTCCTGAGGATCGCCGAAGACCTCAACGTGTCGGCGGTGCTCGACCAGATCGTGCTTGAGACGGTGCTGAAGGACAAGATGCGCTGGACCGCGCTCGGCCTCAAGGTGCCGAAGGTCTCCGTCAACGTCTCGTCAAAGCGGCTGCATGACGAAAACCTGATCGCGAACCTCGAGTCGCTGTCCATCACACCCGGCGAGATCTGTTTCGAGCTGGTGGAGTCGATTTTCCTCGACGACGGCGACGTGTCGGTATCGGGCAATATCGAACGCATCAAGGGAATGGGCATCGACATCGAGATCGACGATTTCGGGACCGGTCATACCTCGATCGTCTCGCTGCTGAAGCTGAAACCGAAGCGGCTGAAGATCGACCGGCAGCTGGTGATGCCGATCCTCGAAGCGCCGCAGGAACGGACCATGGTCCGCTCGATCGTCGACATTGCCCGCTCGCTCGGCATCGACACAGTGGCGGAAGGTGTGGAGACGATGCAGCATGCGGAATTGCTGCGCGAACTCGGCTGCGACCTTCTGCAGGGCTATGCCTTTGCCAAGGCCCTGCCCTTTGACGAATTCGTTGAGGCGGCCAGAGCCGACTGGCTCAAACAGGCGGCATGAATGGCACCGAATGGCCGGCCGTGCATCCATGTCCGGCATCGACAGCCCGATATGGGGCAAGAAGGGCTTGTCGCCCGCCGACCTTTTCCATAAGACATCCGCGTCAAAGTTTGACGTCCAAGATTGACGGAGGCGGCCCCTCCGAAGCCGGTTAGTGAAATGTCGCACAATACTTTCGGTCATCTTTTCCGTGTCACGACCTGGGGCGAAAGCCACGGGCCGGCGCTCGGCTGTGTCGTGGACGGATGCCCTCCCGGCCTGCGCTTCACGCTTGCCGAAATCCAGGCCTGGATGGACAAGCGCAAGCCCGGACAGTCGCGTTTCGTGACCCAGAGGCGCGAGGACGATATCGTCAAGATCCTCTCCGGCGTGATGATGGATGCCGACGGCGAGACGATGATCTCGACCGGCACCCCGATCTCCATGCTGATCGAGAATACCGACCAGCGCTCCAAGGACTACGGCGAGATCGCCCGCAGCTATCGCCCCGGCCATGCGGATTTTGCCTACGATCTCAAATACGGAATTCGAGATTACCGCGGTGGCGGCCGCTCATCGGCCCGCGAGACGGCAGCGCGTGTCGCTGCCGGCGCGATTGCCCGCAAGGTCGTGCCGGGAATGACCGTGCGCGCAGCCCTGGTGCAGATCGGCAAGCACAAGATCAACCGTGACAACTGGGACTGGGGCCAGGTCAACGAGAACCCGTTCTTCTGCCCCGACCCTGAGATGGTGCCTGTCTGGGAAACCTATCTCGACGGCATCCGCAAGGCCGGATCGTCGATCGGCGCGATCGTCGAGGTGGTGGCGGAGGGCGTTCCCGCGGGGCTTGGCGCACCGATCTATGCCAAGCTCGACCAGGAGATTGCTTCCGGCCTGATGTCGATCAATGCCGTGAAGGCCGTCGAGATCGGCGATGGTTTTGCCGCCGCCGAGCTTTCCGGCGAGGACAATGCCGACCAGATGCGGATGGGCAACGATGGCCAGCCTATCTTCCTCTCCAATCATGCCGGCGGCATCCTCGGGGGCATTTCGACCGGCCAGCCGATCGTTGCCCGCTTCGCCATCAAGCCGACCTCGTCGATCCTGAGCGAGCGCCAGTCGATCGACGCTGATGGCAACAATGTGGATGTACGCACCAAGGGTCGCCACGATCCTTGCGTCGGCATCCGCGCCGTGCCGATCGGGGAGGCGATGATGGCCTGCACGATCGCCGACCATTTTCTCCGTGACCGGGGTCAGACCGGTAAAACCCGCTAGGAATCATCACATGCCCTACGATCAGAAGCGCGTCGTCGACGCCATCCGCGCCTTCGAAGCCGGCGAAATCGTCGTTGTTACCGATGACGACGGACGCGAAAACGAAGGCGATCTGATCGTCGCTGCGGTCCATTGCACGCCGGAAAAGATGGCCTTCATCGTGCGCCACACATCCGGTATCGTCTGCACGCCGATGCCGCGCAGCGAAGCCAAGCGCCTGAACCTCAACGCCATGGTGGCGGAAAACGACAGCGCGCATACGACGGCCTTCACGGTGACGGTCGATTTCAAGCACGGCACGACGACCGGGATCTCGGCCGACGACCGGACGCTGACGGTGCGCAACCTCGCCAACCCGAATGTCGGCCCGGCCGACTTCGTGCGTCCCGGCCACATCTTCCCGCTGATTGCCCGCGAAGGAGGCGTTCTGATGCGCTCCGGCCATACGGAAGCGGCCGTCGACCTGTGCAAGCTCGCCAACCTGCCGCCGATCGGCGTGATCTGCGAACTCGTCAACGACGACGGCACGGTGACGCGCGGTCCTCAGGTGACGGAGTTTGCGATCACCCATGGCCTGAAGCAGGTGTCCGTTGCCGATCTCATCGCCTATCGCCAGCGCAAGGAAACGTTGATCGAGCTGCACGGCACGTTCGACATCGAGACCCCGAAGGGCAAGGCCAAGGCACACGCCTACTCCCTGCCCTGGGAGACGATGCAGCACGTCGCCATCGTGTTTGGAGATATCAGGGACGGCGTCGACATTCCGGTCCGCCTTCATCTGGAAGACGTAGCGCGCGATGTGTTCGGCGCGGCGCGCTCCGTGGACCGTTACATGGCAAAGATCGCCGACGAGGGTCGCGGCGTCATCATCTATCTGCGCGAGGGTTCGGTTGGCGTCGGTGCCAGCACGACGTCGCGCAAGGTCCGATTCGGCGAGGAATCGCACGCGGAGGCCAAGGTCCGCGACAGCGAGTGGCTGGAAATCGGCCTCGGCGCCCAGATCCTGCGCGATCTCGGCGTGTCTTCGATCAAGCTTCTGACCAGAAGCGAACGTCATTACGTCGGCCTCGAAGGGTTCGGCATCCAGATCGCCGAGACCGTGATCTGCTAAACGGCCACTGAGCGGAGCGTGTTTCCGTGCTGACCTTTTGAAATAGAGGTTGTCGCGGGAACATCGCATTTGCGCACGGGTTCAGTCTCAGGACGTTGCTGGAAAATGCCGGCGACGTCCGACAGACGCAACCGTGCAAGGATCAAGTCCGTGACCCGAAGCCTGAACATCGTTCCACCAGCCCTCGACCCCGCCGGCTCCGCTGGAAGGACGACCGTCGAGAGCATGACGTTTCCGCCGAGCGGCTTCGTGCCCAACCACCCTCACCTTCCGGCTCTGATCTACCGCAACGCCCTTGCCATCGACCCTCTGGTCGGCGACTCGGCCAGCCTGTTCGAAGACCTTTTTGCGAAAAACGGCTGGCAGGGCATCTGGCGCGATGGCGTATTCGATTACCAGCACTACCACACGGGCGCCCACGAGGTCCTCGGCATCGCAAATGGTCGCGGCCTGCTGCTGATCGGCGGTCCGGATGGCACCGAAATCTCAGTCCATGGCGGCGATTGCATCGTGTTGCCGGCCGGCACCGGGCACATGCGGCTGGAGGCCAGCCGCGACTTCGTGGTTGTCGGCGCCTATCCGCCAGGACAGCGTGCGGATCTCCAGACCGGACCCGCGGATTCTGAGGGTCTCAGCCGAATTTCGAGCCTTCCCGTGCCGCAGACCGATCCGCTCCGTGGCCGCGACGGCCCCCTCCTTCGGCACTGGGTCCGTTAGGGTTCATTCATGTACATCTAATGCGTGCGCAAAAATCCGATAGGCACAATTTTATCGGAACAAGCACAGCAGCCTTGCAGTTACCCCGCTGATCGCCACCCGCTCTACGGCCCGGCAACCCAAGGCTATAAAGATGAACACGCGTCCTCAATTCGCCTCGTCCACCCCGCTGTCAAAGCTCCCGCCGCAAATCTACTACGTGCATCCTCTCATGCTCAAAGGCTTGCAGGATTGGCGCCAGGTTTTTGCCCATGCGAAGGATCTCGGCTTCGATACGGTCCTCAGCGCGCCGCTGTTTGCACGCGGTGCGGACACGAGCATCTTCGTCAGCGGAGACCTGGACAGGCTTGATCCGGCGCTCGCACTCGGGGAAAGCGTTGACGAGGGCGTGAAGGCACTGGCAGATGCCGCTAAAGAGCATGGCATCAAGCTGATGCTCGACATTGCCGTCGATCGTATCGCCGATGCCTCGAACCAAGGCAGCGCCGTCGTATTCGACCCGCGTCGTTCGCCGCAGGAAAGCGGCAGCCGCACGATCGATATCACTCATGAAACGCAGCTGCTCGATGACTGGCGCCGCCGACTGGCGCGGCTGGCCGGGCTTGGCATCGCCGGCTTCCGCTGCATCGGCATTGGCAAGGTCGCGCCCGACGTCTGGAAGGACCTGATCGCTGCGGCCCGCAGTGCCGTCTCCGACACCATCTTCCTTGCCTGGACGCCGGGCACCAGTTTTGAAGATCGCGGGGCGCTCAAGGGCGTCGGCTTCGACGGCAGCTTTTCGTCCTTTGCCTGGTGGAACATGGAGGAACGCTGGATCCTCGACGAATACGAGGTGCAGCGCGAACTCGGCTACCAGATCACCTTTCCGGAAGCCCCGTTCGGCAAGCGAATGGCGCATGGTATTGACGGAACCGAAGTGTCGGAGCGCAGAGCGGTCCGGGCCCTGAAGCTTGCGTCGACCTTCGCCAGCGGCCTCATGGTGCCGATGGGCTTCGAATACGGCTCATCCATCCCACTCGACCCGCTGACCGGTGACGGAATGGGTCTGCGTGGACTCAAGGACCAGGGCGTGTTCGACCTGTCGAGCGACATCCGTGCCATCAATGCCGCGCCGAACAAGACATCGGCCGGGTTTGGCCGCCAGCCGCTGAGGCTGATTTCCACCAGCCAGACCCAGGCTGTGGCGCTCTTGCAGACCGACCATGAGGATATCCGTGCATCTTCGAAGATCCGCGTCGTCATGCTGAACCGCGATTTGCGCAGGGTCACCAAGGCTCCGTTCAACGTGCTACGTGAAGCAGCATCCCCTTTCCTGCCGCTGACGGCGCCGGGGAATGACGCCGACATTTTTGCGCCCGATCTCATGCTGAAGCCGGGCGAACTGCGCGTTTTCGAAGGCCATGCCTCGCAGCCGATCATCGAAGCTGTTCCGGTTTCCACCGCAGCCGAAGCCGCTGCAACACCGCGGCTGGCGATCGAGAAAATCACTCCGTCGGTCGATGACGGTCGCTTTGTGGTGAAGCGGGTTGTCGGCGAGACGGTCAAGGTCGAAGCCGACGTGTTCGGCGACGGGCACGATCCGCTGTCGGCATCGGTGATGTGGCGTGCGGCCGACGAGGACCAGTGGACCGAAGTGCCGATGACGCTCGTCGTCAACGACCGCTGGGCGGCGGAGTTTCCGCTAAAGCGGATGGGTCGCCACGAGTTTGCGATCGAGGCCTGGAAGAACCCCTTTCAGATCTTCCGCTACGAATTCACCAAGAAGCACGAGGCGCGGCTCGATCTGCGGCTGGAGATCCAGGAAGGCATCAATCTGGTGCTTGATGCGCTGGATCACGCCACGGGTGACCTCAAGACCGAATTGAAGGTGCTGTTCGACAAGCTGACGGCGCAGGACGATCCGAAGCGGATCGAAACGCTACTGCTGGCCGACACGGCCGAGCTGATGGTGGAAGCCGACCGCCGCCCGCACCGGGTTCGCTCGACCATGATCCCGGTCGATGCCGAGCGGACGGCCGCAGCGTTTGCGAGCTGGTTCCAAGTGTTCCCGCGCTCCCAGAGCGGCGATGCGAACCGTCACGGCACGTTCGACGACGTGATCGCACGTTTGCCGGCCATACGGGAGATGGGCTTTGATGTCCTCTACTTCCCGCCGGTGCATCCGATCGGTTCGACCAACCGCAAGGGAAAGAACAACACGCTGACGCCGGCCCCTGAAGATCCAGGCAGCCCATACGCGATCGGCTCGGAAGATGGCGGCCATGACGCGATCCATCCGGAGCTCGGCACGTTCGAGGATTTCCGCAGGCTGGTGGATGCTGCCAAGGACCACGGGCTGGAGATTGCCCTCGATCTCGCGATCCAGGCATCGCCCGACCATCCGTGGCTCAAGTCCAATCCCGGCTGGTTCGACTGGCGGCCTGACGGCACGATCCGCTACGCCGAAAACCCACCGAAGAAATACGAAGACATCGTCAACGTCGATTTCTACGCCAAGGACGCGGTGCCTTCGCTTTGGATCGAGCTGCGCGACGTCGTCCAGAAGTGGGTCGATAACGGCGTCAAGCTGTTCCGCGTCGACAATCCGCATACGAAGCCGTTTCCATTCTGGGAATGGATGATCGCCGACATCCGCTCGCGCCATCCGGACGTCGCCTTCCTGTCGGAAGCCTTTACCAAGCCGAAGGTGATGTACCGTCTCGCCAAGGTCGGCTTCTCGCAGTCCTATACGTACTTCACCTGGCGCAATGCCAAGTGGGAGCTCGAGCAGTATATGCGCGAGATCACGACTGAGGAGCCGAAGGAATTCTTCCGTCCGCACTTCTTCGTCAACACGCACGATATCAACCCGGATTTCCTGCAGAACGCACCGCGTCCGGCCTATCTGATCCGTGCAGCGCTGGCTGCAACGCTGTCGGGCCTCTGGGGCGTCTATAACGGGTTCGAGCTTTGCGAGGGACGCCCGGACGCCAAGCGCAAGGAATACGCGGACTCCGAGAAATACGAGATCCGTGCCTGGGATTACGACCGTCCGGGTCACATCAAGGGCGAGATCGCGCTTCTCAACCGCATCCGCCGCGAGAACCCGGCGCTGCATTCGCATCTCGGTCTGCAGCTCCTGCCCGCCTGGAACGACAACATCATGTTCTTCGAAAAGGCCAGTGCCGGCCGCGAGAACGTGCTGCTGATCGCCGTCAACCTCGATCCGCACAATGCGCAGGAAGCGGATATCGAACTGCCGCTGTGGTCGTTCGGCCTTCCGGATCACGGAACCCTCGATCTTGAGGATGTCATCGGCGGCGATCGCTTTCCATTGACCGGCAAGGTGCAGCGCATCCGCCTCGACCCTCACTCCGGCCTGCCATTCTCCATCTGGCGCGTCCGTTAAAGACAAGAATGGGAGGAGACATCATGGACATCACGAGCGGCCGAAACCAGGGCCAGGACCAGAATCAAGCGATGAACGACGATCCGCTATGGTACAAGGATGCAGTTATCTATCAGCTGCATATCAAGTCGTTCTACGACGCCAATGGCGACGGTATCGGCGACTTTAAGGGGCTGCATGAGAAGCTGGATCACGTCGCTTCGCTCGGCGCCAACACGATCTGGCTGCTGCCGTTCTTTCCGTCGCCGCGTCGTGACGATGGATATGATATTGCCGACTATACCAGCGTCAGCCCGGACTATGGCACGGTGGAAGAATTCAAGGCGTTCGTGGCTGCCGCCCATGCGCGCAATCTGCGTGTGCTGATCGAGCTCGTCATCAACCACACGTCCGACCAGCATCCGTGGTTCCAGCGGGCACGTCATGCGCCTCCCGGTTCGCCGGAGCGCGATTTCTACGTGTGGTCGGATACGGACCAGAAATTCCCGGAAACGCGGATCATCTTTCTCGATACGGAAAAGTCCAACTGGACATGGGATCCGGTTGCCGGCGCCTATTACTGGCACCGCTTCTATTCGCACCAGCCCGACCTTAACTTCGACAACCCAGCCGTTCTGGAAGAGCTGTTCGAAGTCATGCGTTTCTGGGCCGATACGGGCATCGACGGTTTCCGCCTCGACGCCATCCCGTATCTGATCGAGCGCGAAGGCACGATCAACGAGAACCTGCCGGAAACCCACGATATCCTGAAGAAGATCCGCGCGGCGCTCGACAGCACCCATCCCGGCAAGATGCTGCTGGCGGAAGCCAACCAGTGGCCGGAAGATACGCGCGAATATTTCGGCGATGGCGACGAGTGCAACATGGCGTTCCACTTTCCGCTGATGCCGCGCATGTATATGGCGATCGCCAAGGAAGACCGCTTCCCGATCACCGATATCATGCGCCAGACGCCTGAAATCCCGGACAATTGCCAGTGGGCGATCTTCCTGCGCAACCACGACGAGCTGACGCTTGAGATGGTGACCGACGAAGAGCGCGATTACCTCTGGAACATCTATGCCGCCGACCGGCGCGCCCGCATCAATCTCGGCATTCGTCGCCGTCTTGCGCCGCTGATGGAGCGCGACCGCCGCAGGATCGAGCTGATGAACGGCCTGCTGCTGTCCATGCCCGGAACGCCCGTCATCTACTACGGTGACGAAATCGGCATGGGCGACAACATCTATTTGGGCGACCGCGACGGCGTTCGCACGCCGATGCAGTGGTCTCCGGACCGCAATGGCGGTTTCTCCAAGGCCGATCCGGCGCGCCTCGTGCTGCCGCCGGTCATGGATCCTCAGTACGGCTATGAGGCGGTGAATGTCGAAGCGCAGGGCGCCGACGCACATTCGCTGCTGAACTGGATGCGCCGGATGCTTGCGCTGCGCAACAAGCATGCCGCATTCGGCCGCGGCACGCAGCGTTTCCTGACGCCCGGAAACCGCAAGATCCTTGCCTATCTTCGCGAATACGAGGGTGAGACGATCCTGTGCGTCGCCAACCTTTCACGCCTGCCGCAGGCGGTGGAACTGGATTTGTCGCAGTTTGCCGGCTGGGTGCCGATCGAGATGTCCGGCATGTCGCCGTTCCCGCCGATCGGTCAGCTGACCTATCTGCTGACGCTGCCGCCCTACGGCTTCTTCTGGTTCCAGCTGGTGGAAACTTCCGACGGCCCCGTCTGGCGCAAGGAGCCACCGGAGCAGATGCAGGACATGGTGACCATGGTCGTTCGCCGTGACCTGCAGGAGCTCGGCGAAGACTCGCCGCTGTCGAAGTTGTTTGCCAAGGATATCCTGCCGCCATACCTCTCGAAACGCCGCTGGTTCGGCTCCAAGGGCTCGATCCTCAATTCGGCGCGGCTTGCCAACGTGACGCCGATCGCATTTGCCAACAACATCCTGCTTGGCGAGCTAGAGGTCGATGTTGCCGGCAAGTTGGATACCTATCTCCTGCCGCTCGCCATCGCCTGGGATGAAGCCCAGCCTTCGGCGCTTGCCCAGCAGCTGGCGCTTGCGCGCATCCGTCAGGGTCGCCGTGTCGGCTTCCTGACCGACGGCTTTGCGATGGAAGGGCTGGCGCGCGGCGTGATCCGCGGACTGTCCGAACGGGCCGTGATCTCGGGCGTTTCAGGCGCCCTTGAATTCGTCGGCACCGACACTCTCGACCAGCTCAACTTCAACGACGACATGCCTGTGACCTGGCTTTCGGCCGAACAGTCGAACAGCTCGCTGATCATCGGTGATCTCGCCATGGTAAAGCTGATCCGTCACATCTTCCCGGGTATCCACCCGGAGGTGGAGATGACGCGATATCTCACCAATGTCGGCTACCAGAATACGGGACAGTTGCTCGGCGAAGTCGCCCGCACCTCGCCGGAGGGCAACCGCTACACGATGATCATCGTGCAGCGCGCGATCCGCAATCAGGGTGATGCCTGGAACTGGATGCTCGGCAACCTGCGCCGCGCAATCGACGAGATCGTGGTGACCGGGCTCGAGGGCGAAGGTATCGACGAGCACTTCAAGCCGCTCGTCAATCTTTCGGCCACCATCGGAACACGGCTTGGTGAGCTGCATGTCGCACTGGCCCAGCCGACCGATGACGAGGCATTCAGCCCGATCTGGGCTGGCGATGCCGATATCTCGAGATGGCGCGCGGGCGTAACGGCTCAGATCGACCAGAGCCTGACCATGCTCGAACTGAACAGCGAGGGACTGGAAGGTCGCGCCGCAGAAGACGCACGCATGATCCTCAGCCGTCGCGAAGACCTGTTCGGCCTTGTCGAGACGCTGTCCGGCTTTGCCATTTCGACGCTGATGACCCGTACCCACGGCGACTTCCACCTCGGCCAGATCCTGGTGGCAGAAGGCGACGCCTATATCATCGACTTCGAGGGCGAACCAGCCCGCGATCTCGAGGAACGTCGTGCAAAGTCCAACCCGCTGCGCGATGTGGCCGGCCTCTTGCGGTCGCTGAGCTATCTCGCAGCCTCGGCCGATCTCGATCGGGAGGTCGTCAGCGAAGTGGACGACGCCCGTCATCCGGAGCTCGTCAGCCGCTTCATCGACAAGGCGGAACCGGCATTCCTGCAGGCCTATTTCGATGCTGTGGAAAAGTCCGACTCGCTCAACATCCCGCACGAGAAGCGGTCGAAAATACTTGACCTCTTCCTGCTGGAAAAGGCCGCTTACGAAATCGCCTACGAAGTTCGCAGCCGGCCACAGTGGCTGCCACTGCCGCTGGCAGGTTTTGCGACCATTGCTGCGCGACTTCTCGACACCGACAGCAATTCCACCCCTGATGCACCCAAGGGAGAGACAGAGTGATGCGATACGAGCGCACAGACCTCATCATCGGAACCGTTGAGGAGGGCCTCCAGGCCCTCGTCGACGGCCGTCATGGCGATCCCTTTTCCATTCTCGGCCGCCATCAGTACGGCGACCTCACCGTGGTGCGGGTGCTGCTTCCCGGGGCGCTTTCGGTTGAGGTCGTCGAGCGCGATACGGCCAAGGTCGTCGCGGAGCTGGACAGCATCCACCCCGGCGGTCTGTTTGCCGGCGTGACCAATTCGACTGCGCCCTATTTCCTGCGCATCGAATGGCCGGAAGCGATCCAGGAAACCGAGGATTCCTATTCCTTTCCGCCACTGCTCGGCGATCTCGATCTGCACCTGATCGGCCAGGGCACCCATTACGATCTCGGCCGTACGCTCGGCGCAATCCCGATGGAAGTGGATGGGGTTTCCGGCGTGCGTTTTGCCGTCTGGGCACCGAACGCCACCCGTCTCTCGGTCGTGGGCGACTTCAACGCCTGGGACGGTCGCCGGCATCCGATGCGGCTTCGGCCACAGGCCGGCGTCTGGGAACTGTTTGTTCCTCGGCTGACCCATGGCGAGCGCTACAAGTTCGAAATTCTCGACGCTCACGGCAATATGCTGGCGCAGAAGGCCGACCCGATCGCACGGGCCTCGGAAGCAGCACCGTCGACCGCCTCCGTCATCGCCTCGTCCAAGCCGTTCCGCTGGACCGATGGCGACTGGATGGCGGCACAGGCCAAGGACCGTGCCCGCGAAGGCGCGATGTCGGTCTATGAGGTGCATCTCGGTTCCTGGGTTCGGATTGCCGAAGAGGGCAACCGCACGCTCGACTGGGTGGAACTCAGCCAGCGCCTCGTGCCCTACGTCAAGAAGCTCGGCTTTACCCATATCGAAATGCTGCCGATCATGGAGCATCCGTTCGGCGGATCATGGGGCTACCAGCCGCTCGGTCTGTTTGCGCCGACCGGCCGTTACGGCACGCCCGAAGACTTCGCCTATTTCATCGATCGCTGCCACGCCGCCGGGATTGGCGTCATCCTCGACTGGGTGCCGGCGCACTTCCCGACCGACGTCTGGGGTCTGGCGCAGTTCGACGGAACGGCGCTCTACGAGCATGCCGATCCGCGCGAAGGGTTCCACAAGGACTGGAACACGCTGATCTACAATCTCGGCCGCAACGAGGTGAAGGGTTTTCTTATCGCGTCTGCGCTGGAGTGGCTTGACCATTTCCATATCGATGCGCTGCGTGTCGATGCCGTCGCCTCCATGCTCTACCGCGACTACAGCCGCGACCAGGGCGAGTGGATCCCCAACAAGTTCGGTGGCCGGGAAAATCTCGAGTCCGTCGAGTTCTTCAAGCACCTGAACAGCATCATCCATGAGCGCTGCCCGCATGCCTTCACGGTGGCCGAGGAATCGACCGCCTGGCCGGGTGTGACCGAAAGCGTCGAGCAGGGTGGACTGGGCTTCGACTTCAAGTGGAACATGGGCTGGATGCACGACACGCTCCACTACATGGAGGAAGATCCGGTCTATCGAAAATACCAGCATGGAAGCCTGACCTTCGGCATGGTCTATGCCTATTCCGAACGCTTCATGCTGCCGCTGTCCCATGACGAAGTGGTGCACGGCAAGGGTTCGCTGTTTGGCAAGATGCCGGGCGACCACTGGCAGAAGATGGCCAATCTCCGCGCCTATTACGGTTTCATGTGGGGCCATCCCGGCAAGAAGCTGATGTTCATGGGTGGCGAAGTCGCTCAGGTGACCGAGTGGAACCACGACGCGTCCGTTGTCTGGGATCTGCTGGACAGCCCCGATCATGCGGGCATGCAGCGCTTGATCGCCGATCTCAATGCGCTCTATTCGGCCGAGCCGGCGCTTCAGTATGGCGATCTCCATCCTGAAGGCTTCGAATGGGCCGTGTCCGACGATGCGGAAAACTCCGTTACCGCGATGCTGCGCCTGTCGCAGGATCGGCAGTCGGCAATCATCGTCGCTTCCAACATGACGCCTGTGCCGCGGCATGGCTACCGGATCGGCGTGCCGTTCGAGGGACGCTGGGAAGTGGTGCTGAATACCGATGCCGCGATCTACGGCGGCACCAATTTTGGCCAGACCGAAGCCTGGACGGAAAACCAGTCGGCGCATGGCAAGACGGCATCCATCGCTCTCGACATTCCGCCACTTGCGACGGTGTATTTGCGGTGGCGGGGTTAAGTCCCCGGCATCGCCCGGATTGAGCGCTTCCGAGAGATGAAACGGCTGACGGGACCTAGTCCCGCCAGCCGTCTCGATAGACGACCTTGTCCACGCCGGCAAACCGCCCCACCCGCTGCAGCTCGGCGTCGAGCTTGTCCAGCCTGCCCGCGGATGCCCGGACGCCCTTTTCCAGCCACAGCCGCTTGACATCAAGCACACCCGTTTTGCGCTCCGCCTTCATGTCGATGCGACCGATCATGCGGTCGCCTTCCAGAAGCGGAAAGACGTAATAGCCGTATTGCCGCTTCGGCTCGGGCACAAAGACCTCGATGCGGTAGAAGAAATCGAACAGCCGAACCGCCCGGTCACGGTTGCGCAGGAGTGGATCGAAGGGGCTGAGCACCCTCACCCGTGCCGGCGGTTCGGGAATATCGCCGAGGTTTTCGGGAAAGCCTGCAAAGGCAAAGGAAGCGCGCGGCCGGCTTCCGTCGGCGGTTTCGATCAGGACTTCGACGAGTTCGTCGCGATGGGCTTTCACCCAGTCCCGCGCCTCTTCCGGCGTGACGATATCCCAGAAGGCGGCGAGTTCGCCCGATGTGGCAAAGCCAAGCTTTTCCATCGCGCTGCGGCAGGCCCAATCGATGAAGTCCTCGTGGCTGACATCCGGTTCGTGATGGTGGACGGCAATGACGCGCTCGGTCAGATCGTAGATCTTCTGGAAATTCACCCGGCCTGCAATCGAAAGCTTGCCGGTGTGCCAGTAATATTCGAGCGCCGTCTTGTTCGGGTGCCAGTTCCACCAGCCGCCGGACTTGTGATCCTCCATCTTCATGTCGCGTGACATGATCGCGCCGTTTTCCGAGATGTGCCGGAACGTCTCCTCGAAGGCGGAATCGAAACTTTCGCCATGCCATTTGCGCCAGCGGTCGGCCAGGATCGGTTCGCGGCGGCGGAAGCGATGCTTCCAGTAGCGGAACAGACGCGCCGGAATGATCGAGGCGTCGTGTGTCCAGTGCTCGAACAGCTCGCCGTCTTTTTCCAAGAGCGACGTCAGATGTTCGCGCCGATAGGTCTGGTTGCGCGAAAACAGGATCATGTGATGGGCGCGCTCGACGGTGGCGATACTATCCACCTGCACGAAGCCCAGATCGTCGATCAGTTGCAGAAGACCGGCCTTGTTGAGCGCACGGGTCGGCGGTGCGGAAAGCTGCTGCCGTTCGATGAAAATCCGTCTTGCCCGGGCATTGTCGATCAGAATCGCCATGGCAACGAGACTAGGGCGACAGTGGACCGGATGCAATGTTCACTTTTCATTCCGCCTTCCCGCTCTGCTCCCGCCGCGATATAGACCGTTCAGCAACCGAGGACCGGCATTGGACATCCATTTCGACAAGGCCGAAGCCCGCTTCGACGGGCGTGTCACGCTGCATCCGCTGACGGTGCGGCTGACCGAGCGCCGCATCGGCGTGATCGGCCTCAACGGCTCCGGCAAGACGACGTTTGCGCGGATGATCAATGGGCTGGTTTCTCCCGCGAGCGGCAATGTTGTGGTCAACGGCTTCGATACCAAGGCCGACACCGACCGCGCCCGCAGACAAGTGGGTTTCATCTTCCAGAACCCGCAGAACCAGATCATCCTGCCGATCCTGAAGGAAGACATCGCGCTCGGCCTGATGTCGCGCAAGCTTTCGAAAGCCGAAATCGAGGCCCGAACGACGGCGATCCTTTCGCGCTTCGGCATCGGACATCTTGCCGACCGTCGCTCGCACGAGCTTTCCGGCGGCGAATTGCAGCTTGCGGCCTTTGCCTCGGTTCTGGTGACGGAACCGGACATTTTGATCATGGACGAGCCGACCAACCAGCTGGACCTGAAGAACCGCAACCTGGTGGCTCGAACGATCAACGAGCTCACCGAAAACGTCATCGTGCTCACCCACGATCTCGATCTCATCGCGGGTTTCGAGCGGGTTCTGTTGTTTGACAACGGCCGGCTTGCCGGCGACGGAAACGCTGCCGAGATCATCGCCCGTTACCGCGAGCTTGCCGCATGAAGACGCTTTACGTGGTCGGCAGTGGCTTTCTGCACCGGCTTTCGGCCCGGGCGAAGCTTGTGCTGCTGGCTGCCGCAAGCCTTGCTCTGTTCCTCATCCAGTCGCCGCTAGTGCTTGGCGTCGGTGCGGTCGCCAGCTGCCTGCTTTTCGCTTCGCTGCGAATCGGATGGCGGCAAACATGGCTGCGGCTGCGGGTTCTTTTCCTCACCATCGCAGCCGTTGCGCTGTTCACGCTGGTTTTCAACAGCCCTGTCGAGGCCGTCAGCGTGTTTTTCCGGCTCTCGGCGCTGGCGCTTCTTGCGTCCGCGGTGACGGCCACGACTACTACCGGCGATTTTATTACGGAAGTGACATTTGCGGCTTTGCCGCTGGAAAAGCTCGGGCTTGTAAAAGCTGCGGATATCGGCCTGTCGATCGGCCTTGTCCTTCGCTTCATTCCAGAAATCCTGCTGCGCCATCAGGCCATCCGCGATGCCCATATCGCGCGAGGGTTGCGCCCTCGAACCCTCTCCATCATCGTCCCGCTGATCATCCTCACATTGAAGAATGCCGACGAGATTGCCAGCGCAATTGACGCCCGGGCAATCCGTGCGCAGAAGTGATACAGATTCAGTCGTCAAGGAATAGCTATTTGCCTACTCGTGATCTCGTTCTGGCCGCCCTGTTTGCCGCTATTATCATCGTGCTGGGACTGGTGCCGCCGGTCATGCTCGGTTTCATTCCCGTCCCCATCACGGCGCAATCGCTCGGCGTGATGCTGGCCGGCGTCGTGCTCGGCGCCAAGCGCGGCACGATCGCGGTCCTCCTGGTCCTGGTGCTTGCAGCGATCGGTCTGCCGGTTCTGTCAGGCGGCCGCGGCGGCCTTGCCGTCTTCATGGCGCCGACGACCGGTTATCTGATCGGCTGGGTGTTTGCAGCCATGGTAACCGGATATCTGTCGCAGATCATGGTGGGTCGCGACCAGGCGGGGCTGGTGCAGGGCGTGAACTTCTTTATCGCAGCCCTGATGGGCGGCGTGATCGTGCTTTACGGGATCGGCATCACCTATCTGGCGCTGATCACCGGCATGGGCTTCGTCAAAGCGTTTCTCGGCTCGCTCGCTTTCATTCCGGGCGACGTCCTGAAGGCTGTGATTGCGGCGCTCGCCGGTCGGGCCGTGATGGCAGGCTATCCGTTGCTGCCGCAGCGAGCGTGAGCAGTCAGTCGAGGAACTGATACAGCCAGTCGCGCAGGTCTTCGGGCAGCGCGGCCGGCGTCCGGGTTTCCGGATCGCATGCGGACCAGACGATTTCGGCTTCGGCCACCTCATCGCTGCCGCGCGTGAAGCGGACGATAAAGCCTGCGGACTTGCCGCCGATCTTGCTCACTCCGACATGGGTATGGACGAGATCGCCGAGCTTCAGCGGCATGTGATAGGTGCAGGAGATCTTGCCGACCGCAAAGAACGGGTCATCCGTTGCCGGCTTGCGGCGGTGCCAGAATTCCGTGACCGCCTGTTCCGCAAGGCCGATATAGGCAGCGCGAAACATTTCGCCGTTAAGATCCACATCGCGATAGGCAACGCGAAAATCATGGGTCTTGCCGATATCCTTCGCCATTCCTGCCCGCACTCCAAAAAACGCCTAATGCGCCTACTTCACGGCAAATCCGGTGAAGAGCAAGGGGTATGCGCTTGAAAACATCGCCGTTCTGCGCCATGTCCGAGCTCAACATACCTCACGAGGCCGCCCAATGACCACGCGCCTTTACGAAAACTCCATATTTCTCGAGCATGCGACGCCGGAAGGCCATCCTGAACGGGCAGACCGGCTGCGTTCGCTCAACATCGCGCTCGAACACCCCAATTTCGACAAGCTCGACCGCAAACAGGCACCACAGGCCAACGAAGACACGGTGCTTCTGGCGCATCCGGAAGAACACCTGCGTTGGGTGATGCGCAAGATCCCCGAGGAAGACACGATCCTGCAGATCGAGGCCGATACGCATGTGGGGCCGAAGAGCCTGCAGGCGGCGCTGACCGGCATCGGCGGCGCGATCGCGGCCGTCGACGACGTGATGACCGGCAAGGTGGACAACGCATTCGTTGCCTCGCGTCCGCCGGGACATCACGCGGAAAAGACCAAGGCGATGGGCTTTTGCCTGTTCAACAACATCGCCATCGCCGCCCGCCATGCGCAGCAGACCTATGGCGTCGAACGTGTCGCGATCGTCGACTGGGACGTGCATCACGGCAACGGCACGCAGGACATCTTCTGGGACGATCCGTCCGTTTTGTTTTGCTCGACGCACCAGATGCCGCTTTATCCCGGCACAGGCGCCAGAGACGAGACGGGCACGAAGAACACGATCGTCAACGCGCCGCTTTCGGCCAATGACGGCAGCGACCATTTTCGCGATGCCTTCAAGAGCCGCGTCCTGCCGGCGCTCGAAAACTTCCGCCCGGATCTTGTGCTGATCTCGGCAGGCTTCGATGCGCATCACCGCGATCCGCTGGCGCAGATCAATCTGGTCGGCGACGATTTCGACTGGGCGACCGGCCGGTTGATGGAAATTGCGGGGAAATACGCCGGCAACCGGGTCGTCAGCCTGCTCGAGGGTGGCTATGATCTGGAAGGGCTGGCGGAATCGGCCGGCCTGCATATCTGCAGACTGATGAGAGGATGAAGGACATGACCGAAGCCCCAGGCGAGCCGAACGCTCCGATCGACGTCACTGGTTATTCCTTCGAAAAGGCCGTTGCCGAGCTGGAAAGCATCGTAGCGCGGTTGGAACGCGGCGACGTGGCGCTTGACGAATCCATCGCCATCTACGAGCGCGGCGAAGCGCTGAAGAAGCATTGCGAAAAGCTGCTCAACGCTGCCGAAAGCCGGATCGAAAAGATCCGCCTCGACCGCAGCGGCAAGCCGCAGGGCGTGGAGCCGCTCGACGGCGAGTGAGGCCTTCACTCGCATGAAGCCCTGAGTTGCATCTCGACTGAAATTCCGACCTGCGCTATAGTCTCCCCATGGACAAGGACCAGGTCATCGCCAAGCTTCGGGAGCACGAGGCCGAACTGCGCGCCGCAGGCGCGGAGCAGATGTCGATATTTGGCTCGGTAGCGCGTGGCGAGGCGACGGACGAGTCAGATCTTGATGTTCTGGTGACGTTTTCAGAGCCGGTCATACAGTCTGGCTGGGGGTATTTTACGGCCGTCGAAGAGCTACGTGCCCTGATCGTTGGCATTACTGGTGTAAGGAGCGTTGACATAGTTCCCGAACCGTTGCGCCGGAAACGTTTCAGCCGGAGCGTGGAGAGGGATAGGGCGATTGCCTACTAAGCGTCCTCTGATCCGTTTCCGAGACATTGTCGAGAACGGTCAATCCATTCTCGAATATACACACGGTATGGATTTCGACGCGTACTCTGTCAGCAAGATTACACGGGATGCGTCTGAGCGATGTCTAGCACGAATTTCCGAAGCCTCTTTCAAGCTTGGCTCGACGGCAGAAGAAATCTTTCCAAGCCACAACTGGGGCGCCATCAGGGGTTTTGGAAACATGCTCCGGCATGAATACGATGATATTCTTGATGAAACCACTTGGGCAATTGTCACACGGCACCTCCCGCCCCTCCTTTTCGAACTCGAAACCTTCCTCGCGCGCTACCCTGAAGATCAGGAAACGCTGTAGGAAGGCCGACATCATTCTTCCCGGGCATCGATCCCATCCGGATGATGCATCTGCCTGCGATGCGGTTGAAACGCTGATCATGCCTTGGTCCTCCGACATCGTACCTGATGACGACCAGGAGTTCGTGCCGTTGGCGACAACCTCCCTTCCCCGAGTCCCTCCCCTTGCCCGTCAGCTGAAATCGATTAAAACCGCGGCAAGGTTGTCTCCGTGGACAACTTGAAAAAGCCGGTTTCATCCTCATGTTGGGGTGATAGTTGCTTTTGAGAACAAAAGAAGAGAAAGCCAGCCTCCGTGACACCCCTGCCCGAGACGCCGCTGCTCGACACCGTCAAGCTTCCCGCCGACCTTCGCAAGATCGATGACCGCGACCTGCCGAAGCTTGCCCGCGAATTGCGTGACGAGATGATCGACGCCGTCTCCAGGACCGGCGGACATCTGGGTGCCGGCCTCGGCGTCACGGAACTGACGATCGCCATCCACAAGGTGTTCAACACGCCGGACGATCGGCTGATCTTCGATGTGGGCCACCAGTGCTACCCGCACAAGATCCTCACCGGTCGCCGCGACCGCATCCGCACCCTGCGCCAGGAAGACGGTCTCTCGGGCTTCACCCGCCGCGCGGAAAGCGAATACGATCCCTTCGGGGCAGCGCATTCCTCGACCTCGATTTCAGCCGGCCTCGGCATGGCAGTGGGTTCGGATCTCGCCGGTTCGAAGCGCAACGTGATTGCCGTGATCGGTGACGGCGCGATGTCGGCCGGCATGGCCTATGAAGCGATGAACAATGCGGGTGCGCTCGACGCGCGGCTGATCGTCATCCTCAACGACAACGACATGTCGATCGCGCCGCCGACCGGCGCCATGAGCGCCTATCTCGCCCGCCTTGCTTCCGGCCGCACCTATATGGGCATGCGCGAAGTGGGCAAGAAGCTGACCGGCTATCTCGGCAAGAATATCGACCGGGCGATTACCCGTGCCGTCGAACACGCCCGCGGTTATGTGACCGGCGGCACGATGTTCGAGGAGATGGGTTTCTATCACATCGGCCCGATCGACGGTCATTCGTTCGAGCATCTTCTGCCGGTGCTGCGCAATGTGCGCGACAATGCCAAGGGCCCGGTTCTGATCCATGTCGTCACGCAAAAGGGCAAGGGTTATCCGCCCGCCGAAGCTGCGGCCGACAAGTATCACGGCGTCAACAAGTTCGACGTCATCACCGGCGCGCAGGCCAAGGCCAAGCCAAATGCGCCGTCCTATACCAGCGTGTTCGGCGACGCCCTCGTTCAGGAAGCCGGTTTTGACGACAAGATTGTCGGCGTGACTGCCGCGATGCCGAACGGCACGGGGCTGGACAAGCTGCAGCTTGCCTTCCCCAACCGCACATTCGATGTGGGCATTGCCGAACAGCATGCCGTTACCTTTGCGGCAGGCCTTGCGACGGAAGGCTTCAAGCCGTTCTGCGCGCTCTATTCCACCTTCCTGCAGCGCGGTTACGACCAGGTTGTCCACGACGTGGCGATCCAGGGTCTGCCGGTGCGCTTCCCGATCGACCGCGCCGGTTTCGTCGGCGCTGACGGGCCGACCCATGCCGGTTCGTTCGACACGACCTTTCTTGCCACGCTCCCCGGTATGGTGGTCATGGCCGCCAGCGACGAGGCTGAACTGAAGCATATGGTGCGCACTGCCGCAGCCTATGACGAAGGCCCGATCTCGTTCCGCTATCCGCGCGGCGAAGGCGTCGGCATCGAGCTGCCGGAACGCGGCCAGATCCTGGAAATCGGCAAGGGCCGCGTCGTCAAGCAGGGCGCGAAAGTGGCGCTTCTGTCGTTCGGCACGCGCCTCAAGGACTGTCTGCTGGCGTCCGAAGATCTCGATGCCGCCGGTCTTTCGACGACGGTTGCAGACGCTCGCTTCGCCAAGCCGCTGGACCACGACCTCATCCGCCAGCTTGCCCGCCATCACGAAGTGCTTGTCACCATCGAGGAAGGCGCCGTCGGCGGCTTCGGCAGCCATGTGCTGCAATTCCTCAGCACGGAAGGTTTGCTCGACCACGGTGTGAAAGTTCGCTCGCTGGTGCTGCCCGATGTCTGGATGGAACAGGCAAGCCCCGACGTGATGTACGCCAAAGCCGGCCTCGACCGCGCCGGCATCGTCAAGACGGTGTTCAATGCGCTGGGCAAGACCCAGGTTGGTGTTGGCGCTGCGGGGTAAAGGCCTCAGCCTCGCTCTCCTTGCTCGTCCGTCTCGTGACTCAGATGTCGTGCTAGCACTCGGCACGGCGAGATGAAGATGTTCGTCCGGGCGAGTTTGTTCGCTACTCCCCCGCCGTCAGAAACAGCACGTGGAGGTCCTTCTCCGGGGTGAAATCCTCGGCGGTCATCTCGAAGGTTGTTGGGCCGGTTTTCTTGATGTTGTCGGCGCAGAGGCTGACGTAATCCTTGGGGTTGCCCTTGTCGATTGTCAGGCGGAATTTGCCGATGGGGCCGGACCAGTTGGCGCCGGTGGTGAGCACGTAAGATAGCCATTGCTCGGCATAATGCGGGCCGCCCTTGGTGGCTGCGATTTGAAGCTTTGCGGCTGTCTTCATGACGCTGTCGTCGATGCAGTAGCGTTCGACGTAGCGGGCGTACTCATAGGCCGGCTTGCCGTTTTCGATGAAGGTCATGGCCACCGTGCCGCCGACGCTGGGCTTGTAGCGGTGGCTGACCTTGACCGGCTTTTGCGCGGGGAACGTCGTCTTCCACCAATAGGCGGAGCGGAGCGTCCATGCCGGCGTGATGTCCTCCTGCCAGCCTTTTCCGGCATCGTAGCGATCGATCCGGATCAGGCCCTTGGCAAGAAAGTCGGCCTTCACGTCAACGGGCAGGGTCTTGAGGGCCTCGGTGGTTCTGTCGCTATAGGGGAGAAGCGGTACCTTGTGGGCGACGAGGTCTTCGGTGCGGTCAATGCCGGTGGCAATGATGCGTTGCTGGAGCTGCGGCTTGATCTCGCGGCCGTCCTGCAGGACCGTGAAGCCGAGGAAGTTGTCGGCTTCCGGGTCGCCATAGGCTATGTCGCTCTGGGCGCCGCCAGTTATGTCCGGCATCGGGAAGGCGATGACGCTTTCGACATCCTTGTCGGTGTCGTTCCTGAAGATGTAGTCGACCCGGACTTCCTCTCGTGAGAGGTGAAGATGCTCTTCGGCCATCGTGATATCGGCGGTCTGGACATAGACGAGGCCGCCGGTCGTCAGTTCCACCGTCGTATCATTGGCGAAAAGCGGCGGTGCAGCCAAAAGCAGGCCGGCCGTCAGCGTGGCCCCGAAAGCGATTGTCCAGCGTCTCATTCATTCCCCTCCCGGTTGGCGCGCCAACAATAGGCAGAAGACGCGAACTATAAAAGACCGGCTGAGGCTTGTCCGGCAGGTCGAAACGCGATTTTGTCTTGCGTGCGGGGCTCGCCCGCGTCATGGGAAGGCATGTCAGACATTCAACAAAGACTTGACCAGCTTCTGGTCACCCTCAACCTCGTCGACAGCCGCTCACGCGCGCGCGACGCGATTGCCCGCGGCACCGTCAAGGTCGACGGTCGCATCATTACCAAGTCCGGACAGATCGTGTCCTCGACAGCGCAGATCGAGATGGACGATCCCGCGAGCGCCTATGTGTCGCGCGCGGCGCTGAAGCTGGTTGCCGCACTCGATCACTTCAAGCTCGATCCGACCGGTTGCGAATGTCTCGATGTGGGCGCCTCGACAGGCGGCTTTACCGAAATCCTGCTCGCCCGCGGCGCAGCACATGTGACGGCACTCGATGTCGGCCATGCGCAGATGCATCCGCGGATTGCCGATGATCCACGCGTCAGCAATATCGAGGGGGTCAACGCCCGCTATCTCGAGGCTGACGATATCGACGACCGGCCGATCGATTTCGTCGTTTCGGACGTGTCCTTCATCTCAATCAAGCTGGCCCTGCCGCCGGCGCTGGAACTGGCGCTGCCGGGCAGCTATTGCGCGCTGCTGGTCAAGCCGCAGTTCGAGGCCGGCCGCGACGCGATCGGCAAGCGGGGCCTTTTGAAGGAACCGGACACGGCGCCGGCGGTGGCAGCAGAACTGGAACGCTGGCTGGTGGAAGACATGGGCTGGGAAAGCCTTGGCCTGATCCCCTCGCCGATTGCCGGCGGTGATGGCAACGAAGAGTTTCTTCTGGCAGGACGGAAGCCGGAATGAGCACGGTTCACGTCACCATCAACCGTCTCGGCGCACAGGGCGACGGTGTCGCCAATGGCGAGGACGGGCCGGTCTATGTTCCCTATGCTCTTCCGGGCGAAACGCTGGCGATCGCCCGCAATGGCGACCACGGCACGGTCATGTCAACGGGCAACCTTTCGCCGGACCGGATCGAACCGGTCTGTCGCCACTTCGGACCCGATGGCGATGCCTGTGGCGGCTGTTCGCTGCAGCATCTCGCCAAGGCGCCGTATAATGACTTCAAGCGCCAGCTCGTCATCGACGCGCTGAAATCCAAGGGCCTGACGCCCGACGTCAAGGAGACGGTCGAGTGTCATCCGGGCGAGCGGCGGCGCACGGTGTTTTCCGCGCGCAAGACGGAGAAGGAGCTTCTGCTGGGCTACAACCGGGCAGAAACGAACCATATCATCTCCATCGTCGAATGTCCGATCGCCGCGCCCGGCATCGTGGCGCGGCTTGATGCGATCCGCGCGATCGGCATGGCGCTCGCAACCGGCTCGGAGACGTTCCGCATCTCGGTGCTGGAAAGCCTCTCCGGTCTCGATATCGCCGCCGAAGGATTGAAGCCGCTCTCGGACAAGCAGCGCCGCAAGGTGACCGAGACGGTTCTGGCGCTGAAGGGCATCGCCCGTGTTTCGGCCAATGGCGAAATCGTGCTGGAGCCGCAAAAGCCGGTGATCGATTTCGGTGGCGTCAAAGTTTCTCCTCCGCCCGGTAGCTTCACGCAGGCGACGAAAGAGGCAGAGGAAGCCATGGCGACGCTGGTGCATGGCCATATGGGCAAGGCCAAGCGGGTGCTGGACCTGTTTGCCGGCTCGGGCACATTTGCGCTGCGACTGGCGAGAACGGCACGCGTGCACGCGGTGGAAAGCGACGACAAGGCACTGAAGGCGCTGGACCATGCGGCCCGCAACAGCCAGGGGCTGAAGCCCGTCAGCATCGAGAAGCGCGATCTCTTCCGCCGGCCGCTGATCCCGATGGACCTGAAGCACTTCGATGCCGTCGTCTTTGACCCGCCGCGGGCGGGTGCCGAAGTGCAGGTCAAGGAACTGGCGCGGTCGAACATCAAGACGATTGCTGCGGTCAGCTGCAATCCGCTGACACTGGCACGGGATCTGAGGATCCTTGTCGATGCCGGGTACCGGATCGTCTCCGTGACCCCGGTTGACCAGTTTCTCTGGTCGCCGCATGTCGAGGCCGTCGCGCTGCTCAGCAAAGTTTGACGCTAGTCTTGACAGAACGCAATTCGGTTGTGCAACCTTGGTTTACAACCTAGCCATAGAGGCGTAGCTTTCCCGTGTCGCATCCAAGGCGGCAAATGACTTGCCGCCAGTGCGATCTCCAAGGGGGGAAAGCATGGCACAGATCGCAATGCATGGGCATGGCGTGCGCGGCATGAAGCCGGAAACGCTGCATTCTTTCGACGGCATCGGTGATCCCGGGAAATTCGGGATCATGTTTCCCAATCTCTTACCGTTTTCGGCAAGCGACGATGCGCTTGCCGCCCTGGCCAAGTCTATGGCGGATAAACTGCTCGACGACGGCAATCCGGAACCGGGCAAGGACAACCCGAACATTCCGGCCGGCTACACCTATCTTGGCCAGTTCATCGACCATGATATCACGCTCGACACGACGCCTCTCGACCAGCAGCATGCCGACCCGAAGGCGACCACCAACTTCCGGACACCGGCGCTCGATCTCGATTCTCTCTACGGCGATGGGCCGGGTATCCATCCCTATCTTTACCAACGCGACGTCGAAACGCTGCAAACTTCCGGCAAACTGTTGATCGGACGGGCAGCGGCGTCATCGGATCAGCAAGGCGCTGCGATCCCCGATCTTCCCAACGACCTTCCGCGCAACCAGGAGGGCCACGCGCTCATCTTCGACGAACGCAACGATGAGAACCTGCTGGTGGCACAGACGCATCTGCTGATGCTGAAGTTTCACAACAAGGTGTTCGACAAGGTCGCATCGGAAAGGCCTGACCTCAAGGGCACCGCGCTCTTCAAAGAGGCTCGGCGGATCGTCACCTGGCACTACCAGTGGATTGTGCTGTTCGATTTCGTCGAACGTCTGACCGAGCCCGGCTTGATCCAGAAGATCAAGAAGGAGGGCCGGCGGTTCTACCGGTTCAAGCAGCGGCCCTATATGCCCGCCGAATTCGGCGCCGCGTGCTACCGGCTCGGCCATTCGATGGTGCGGGAAAGCTATAGCCACAACCGGGTGTTCAACCCTACAGCCGATAGTCTTGCGAACGCGACGCTCGACCTCCTGTTCCTGTTCACCGGAAAGTCCGGGAACATTACCGGCGAGCTCGCCAACGACCCGGGCGTCGGGTTTGCCGCGCTCCCGTCGAACTGGGTCGTCGACTGGCGGCGGTTCTACGATCTGGATACGCCCGAAGGCGAGAAGGAGACCAATTTCGCCATCAACCACAGCCGGCGATTGGACCCGTTCATCACACCCGCCCTGCACACCCTGCCCGGCGGACCTGGTGATGGCTCGGTTGCATCGCGGGAATTTGACCTTGCCTTCCGCAACCTGCGTCGCGGCGTACAGATCGGACTTCCCTCCGGGCAAGCAATCTGTCGCGCCATGGGTCTTCAGCCACTGACGCCCGAGCAGATTGCCACGGGTCCGGACGGCAAGGCGGCCAAGCAGCACAAGATGCTCGAGGAAACACCTCTGTGGTATTACGTTCTCAAGGAAGCGGAGGTCTTCAACAAGGGAAGACGGCTCGGGCCGATGGCATCCACCATCATCGCCGAGACATTCCTCGGCATGGTGCATGGCGACCACGAGTCGTTCCTGTGGCTGCGCTCCGACTGGAAGCCGGAACTGCCGAGCGACACGCCCGGCCACTTTACCATGGCCGATCTCGTCAAGTTCGTCGGTGACGTCAATCCTCTCGGTGCGGCTGTGCCGCAACCCGCAGAAGAGAAGGTCGACGGCTGACGGGTGGAGGACATGCTCTAGTCGTCGAGGTCGAGCCTGCCGGTGCCTGTGACGCCGGAGCAGCGGCAGGTACCGCCGACCCGACCTTCATCGGCCCGGCAGACATAGGGACGGTCGCGGTCGTCGCTCTGGCGCGGCTGCACCACGCAGACATAGCGCTGCCGGCGTCGGTCGCGCCGGTCCGTCTGCTCGGAAAGACTTTGCTGGCTCTGTATCAGGGTGATCGGCGCGTTCGCTGCATTGGCGGACGCGGCAAATGCCGGCCCAGCAGCGGCGGGCAGGCAGGAGAGGCCAAGAGTTGCAAGAGAAAGCAGGCCGGTCAGGGCTGTACGCATGATGTCCTCCTCGTTTGAGGAGTATCTAGCCACGCTTGCCTTGCGAATGAAGGCGCAGCGCGGCGTGGATGGAACTTTGATGCAACTCAGCGTTAACGCCGCATGAAGGCCTCGAAAGCGGCGCGAGCTTCGGCGCTTTTCAACCGGGCAGAGAAATGCGTCAGTTCCTCGTCCATCCGGGCGAGCACGTCGTCGCGGGGGCCTCGCACCAGATCGCGGGCGATTTTTAAGGCCTGCGGTGGTTTTGCCGAAAGTTTAGCGGCGAGCGCCAGTGTTTCCGCCTCGACGGCCTGCGGCTCGACCACCTTCCACACAAGGCCGGCCTCGTGGGCGGCATCGGCAGAGAACCCCTCGCCGGCAACCAGCATTGCAAAGGCGCGCTGGTGGCCCATAACCCTTGGCGCAAGAAGGCTGGAGGCTGCTTCGGGCACAAGGGCCAGATCGACGAAGGGTGTTTTGAACAGACTGCGGGACGAGGCGATGGTCAGGTCGCAATGCAGGTTGAGCGTGGTGCCGATACCGATCGCCAGACCATCGACGCCTGATACCATCGGCTTTTCGGCAAGCGCCAGCGCGCGGATAAAGAGGGCTGCGGCCGGCGGTTCATCCGAGCCCGAGACCGCATGCGCCAGAAAATCCGCCATGTCGTTGCCGGCGGAAAAGCAGCCTTCGGTGCCGAGAAAGGCGACCGCGCGGATCGTGTCGTCGCTATTGGCATTTTCAAGCGCCGCCGTCATGCGGTGATACATGGACGAGGTGATCGCGTTCTTCTTTTCCGGCCGGTTGAATCGGATCGTGAGCACGCCCTCGAAATCCGCAGGGCGTTCGATCAGGACGTGGCTGTCTGCTGTTGGGGTGGCGTCGCTCACGGCATTCTCCTCAGGCAAGCACGATGCGTGCAGCTTCCAGGCTCTCGGCACCGGCGATGACGCGGTCCTTCAAGGCTGCGGTCTCCGACAGCATGTTTTCGGCCGCAAACCTGCAGAGCGACACGCGCTTCTCACCCGATCCGTCTTCCGATGCGACAAGCGCGCCCTTGGCGAGATAGGCACCGGTCAGAACGAGGCCGAACAGGCGCTGGTAGGGTGTCGCGCCGGCAAGGGCTTCCGCAACGCGGCCCGAGGCCTGCGCCTCCAGCAGCCAGTCGGTCGACGCCTGGAGGTCGTCGATCGATGCGGTCAGCCGTTCCGCTGTGCTGCCGAAGCCGGGTGCGTTGAGGCTTTCGACCCGCGCTGCAATCTCACGCAGTTCACCGATGAAGGTTCGCACCTGCGCGCCCTTGGAGAGCGGGAGTTTGCGCAGCACGAGATCGATCGCCTGGATGCCGTTGGTGCCCTCGTAGATCGGGGCGATGCGGGCATCGCGGAGATAGCGTGCGGCACCGGTTTCCTCGATATAACCCATGCCGCCATGCACCTGGATGCCGAGCGAGGCTACGTCGACGCCGCAATCGGTGGCGAAGGATTTGGCGATCGGCGTCAGGAGTGCGGCACGCTCGACCCAATGGGTGGCCTGATCGCCTTCGAGGTGATGCGACATGTCGATCGCGTGGGCGCAGGCAAAGCAGATGGCGCGCGACCCTTGCGTCAAAGCCTTCATGGTCAAAAGGGTGCGGATGATATCCGGGTGCTGAATGATCGGGCTCATCTGCGGACCGGTTGACCCGGGCGCCCTGCCCTGGGTTCGGTCAGACGCATAGGCGATTGCCTTCTGGGTCGCGGCTTCCGCGATTGCGACGCCCTGCATGCCGACGGCGAGACGGGCGTTGTTCATCATCGTGAACATGCAGGCGAGGCCCTCATTTTCCTTGCCGATGAGATAGCCGATCGCGCCGGTGCCATCGCCGAACTTGCCGTCGCCATAGATCATCGTGCAGGTGGGCGAACCGTGGATACCGAGCTTGTGCTCGATCGAATGACAGAACACGTCGTTGCGCTCACCGAGCGAGCCATCCTCAGCAACCAGGAATTTCGGCACCAGAAACAGCGAAATACCGCGGGTGCCAGCCGGCGCATCGGGGAGACGGGCGAGGACCAGGTGGATGATATTGTCGGCGGCGTCGTGTTCGCCCCAGGTGATATAGATCTTCTGCCCGAACACGCGGTAGCTGCCATCGGCGTGGCGTTCGGCGCGGCTCTTCAGCGCGCCGACATCGGAGCCCGCGTGCGGCTCCGTCAGGTTCATCGTGCCGGTCCATTCGCCCGAGACCATCTTTTCGAGATAGGTGGCTTTCAACGTGTCGCTGCCATGGGCAACGAGCGCCTCGATCGCACCCATCGTGAGCGTCGGCGCGAGCGCGAAGGCCATCGAGGCGGAATTCCACATTTCCAGCGTCGCGACGTTGAGCATATGCGGCAGTGCCTGACCGCCGAATGCTTCCGGTGCCGTCAGGCCGTTCCAGCCGCCTTCGCGCCAGTGACGATAAAGCTGCGGCCAGCCATCCGGCGTCTTCACCACGCCGTTCTCAAGCCGCGCGCCCTGGCGATCACCGATATCGCCCAGCGGTGCCATTTCGTCGCTGGCAAAGCGACCGGCTTCTGCCAGGATGGCATCGACCAGATCGGGGGAGAGGTCGCCGAAGCGGCCGATTTCCAACGCGTCGGCAAGCCCCGCTACATGGTTCAAGGTGAAGGCAATCTCCTCCACGGGTGCCTTGTACATGTCGCTTCTCCCAAATTGACAATTCTTCCGGGCGCTGCCGCAGGTGCGGCCACCGAACTCCCTCTGGCTTTTTACGTAAGCGTAAACGAGGTTGTCAATCGATCCATCGCGGTTCCGCGGCAGGATACGAGAAAATCCCCGTTGCAACAGGTGTCACACATAGCGCCTAATGAGGGGCGTCATGCTTGCAGGTCTTCAGTCCATGCCTCCGATAAACTCTCCGATTATTCCCGCCACGCCAGGGCTTGTCTGGGCCTATCATTTCCGTCCCGGCGAGGCTGGCACATGCTCAAGGCTTTCGCTGGAGGCGACGCCTTCGGAGCTGGCGATCGACACCGGTTTCCTGTGGCTGCATCTCAACCTTGCAGATCTGCGGGTCGGCGCCTTTCTGGAGAATTTTCCAGGCCTTCCGGCGGCCGCAGCGGTCGCGCTGACCACCCATGACACCCATGCGTCGATCACGCTGGACGAGCAGTCCGTCTATGGCACGCTGATCGATTTCCAGCGGGAGTTCGACAGCGACACGCGCGATATCGGCTGGCTGCATTTCTTCGCCTCCGACAAGGTGATCATCACGACCCGGCTGCAGCCGCTGCGTTCGGTCGACCGGGTGCGGGCCGCGATCGAGAAGAATGCCGGTCGCTACAAAAGGCCGCTCGACCTGTTCGAGACGCTGGTGGCCGAATTCCAGCGCACGATGATCGCGATGGTGATGGAATTTACCGAAGAGCTGAACCTGATCGAGGATTTCGTCTATGACAACGTGCCGCGCGACGAACGCCGGCGGCTTGCTCCCGTGCGACGTATGGTGGTGCGTCTCCACCGGCACCTGCGCACGACCCTTTCGCTGATGCGGCGTGCGGCGGCAGCCGACGATGAGGATATGCCGCCCGGGTTCGACGATATCGCCTCACGGCTGATCGGCCGGCTCGAAGCCGTCGACCACGACGTCTATGCGCTGCAGGAGCGGGCCCGGCTGCTGCACGAGGAAATCGATTCCAAACAGGCATCGGAGACCAACCGGCACCTCTACATCCTCTCGATCATGACCGCCTTCCTGCTGCCGCCATCACTGGTCACCGGCTTCTTCGGCATGAACACGTCGTCGCTGCCGTTTGCCGAGGGACTGCACGGCACGGCCTTCGCGCTGGGTTTCATGGTGCTTTCGGCGGCAATTGCCTGGTGGCTTCTGAAGCGGACGGGAATTTTCTGAAAGAATGGCAAAACGAAATCAGCCCGCCCGGGCATGCCGGACGGGCTGTCTTGTCGTGCACGGTTTCGCCGGATCAGGCGACGGCGTGGAGCTTCGCCTGATCGCCCTGGAGGCGATTGGTCATGAAGTTCGCGTACCATTCCACGAACTGCATGACGCCGCCTTCATGCGCTTGCGAATAGGGACCCGGCTCATAGGCCGGCGACCGGATGCCGAAGGCATTTTCCTCGACGATCTGGCGGTCCTGGTCGTTGGTCATGTTCCAGACGTGGGTCAGTTCCTCGACCGTATAGTCGACGCCTTCAACCGCATCCTTGTTGACGAGCCATGTGGTGGTGACGGCCGTTTCTTCCGGCCCGATCGGAATGACGCGGAAGGAGATCGCGTGGTCGACCAGCATGTGGTTCCAGGTGGTGGGATAGTGGAACATCAGCATGGTGCCGATATGGGAGATCGTCACGTCTTCCGACAGCGCCTTGGCGACCGCTGGCCGGCCGTTCATCGTGTAGCTTTCGGCGTCCTCGATGAGCGGCATGCGGGCCACGCGGTACTGGCCATCCGTCGACATGTTGAACGTGCTCGGCAGGTTTGCCGCCTCGCAACGCTGCCAGTGCTCGGAAATGAACGGATCGTCGCCGGCGCCCTGCACACCAGTCGCCGTCGGCGCTTCGGGATAGGTGCGGCAGAGTTCCGGATGATTGGCGGCGCAGTGGTAGCACTCGCGATTGTTTTCCCAGACGAGCTTCCAGTTGCCCTTTTCGATGATCGTGTTCTTGGCTGCGACCTTCGTTTCGGCCAGCCGATGCGGCGCCATATAGGGCTGGATCGTCGCGCGGACGGGCGCGAAATCGGGCGCCTCGTTGGCAAGGCAGACGAAGATATAGCCAGCGACGGATTCGCAGTGAACAGGCTTCAGGCCGAACTGCTTCTTGTCGAAATCATCGCCCATATGGCGCGCCGACATCAGCGTGCCGTCGTGCTGGTAGGTCCACTGGTGATAGGGACAGACAAGACGGGTCGCAGAACCGCTATCCTTGGTGCAGACGCGGTGACCGCGGTGACGGCAGGTGTTGTGGAAGGCGCGGATTTCGCCTTCGCGGGTGCGCAACACGAGGACCGGATAATCGCCGATCTGCAGCGTCACGTAATTGCCGGCCTTCGGGATTTCGCAATCATGGCCGACGAAAAGCCAGTCGCGATACCAGATCATTTCCAGATCGAGCTTGTAATAGTCCGGATCGATGTAAAAGGGCTGTTCGAGGCTGAAGCCTTCGCGGCGATTGTTGAGCTGCCGCAGAACCTGGCTGTGAATGTCCATCGTGTCTTCCTCGTCAATTCCACTAGCGAAAGACTTGGGGGTTCATGCGGACAGACCTCCTGCCCCCAATCCTACCCCGAACGCCCACCGCGATCGGTCGTCAATCACGTACCCAGACTGGCACCGGATCGGCCGAGGGTTCTCGTCACGCCTGCCGGCTTCCCAATTTAACGCCGTCCCTAGCCGAGGCGACTCCATGAGTTTTGCCGATTTAAGCACTCGCGCTGCCTGTCGCACAGGCGACATTGCGACATCGGAAAACGCATTGACGACGATGGCTCACATGACGGCTCGGGTTTTCCGCTGGCAAGTGGCGGACAGGGTGCTTCTCGCGGTGCGTTGAGACGTAAACCGGCTGTTAAACCGCTCCGGCTAGACTTCTTCTTGCGCGAAGGGGCCAGCCGCATGCAGACGACCGGAAAGCTACGCTATTACGACGCGAACCGGCCGCCACCGCCGGTGTCGGCGCAGGCGCCGACGAGCGCGATCGGGCATTCCGAGTTCCTGCGCACAGGCCGTATCTCCAGGACACAACCGCTGTGGCTGCCCAAGGAGCGCCGTTATCTCACCTATGACGAAGTGGCGGAGCGGACCGGGTTCAAGCTGGAGTCCGCCGGCGAGCGCACGCATCAGCGGATCAACGGCTTCCATCACTCGATCCAGTTCCCGAAAATGGTGTTCCACCGCACGCTGGAGCAAACCCCGCATCTCGGCTATTGCCATGTCACCGCCGCAAGCACCCTGTTTTCGCCGAAGGCGAAGGTGAAATGGTCTTTCTACATCGCCAATTTCCTGGCCGAGATCGGCGATGAGGACGAGTTCTTCAAGCGGGTCAACACCCAGTATTCCCACATGTATTTCGCGGTGGCGACCGAAAGCGACCCGGATCAGTCGATGAAGATCGACCGCAGCATCCGCAAGAACGGTCTTCTGTTTCGGACCACCGACCCGAAGGAAGCGCTGAAGAACGTGCTGATGCTGGGTGCGCCCGACCAGGCCGTGCGAGCGATCATCAAATCGCTTTAACGCGGTCTCAGTCCGCGCTATGCACAGCGGGACATGACGGCAGAGATCATCGACATCAGGACGGACAGGAACGGCGCGCTTGACCAAGCGTGCGCCGTGCTGTCGCAAGGCTTTCCGGTCGCCATTCCGACGGAGACCGTGTACGGGCTTGCCGCCGACGCCACGAACCCTTCGGCGATCACCCGCATCTATGAAACCAAGGGGCGGCCGCGCTTCAACCCGCTGATCTGCCATATGGCCGATGTCGCGATGGCGGAGCGGTATGCATCGTTCGATCCGATCTCGCGTCGGCTGGCGGAAGCCTTCTGGCCGGGGCCGCTGACGCTGATCCTGCCGCTCATTCCAAAAAGCGGTATCCATCCGCTCGCAACTGCAGGGCTCGATACGGTCGGCATCCGCCTGCCATTCGGCTTTGCCGCCGATCTCATCCGCTCCTTCGGCAAGCCGCTGGCAGCACCGAGCGCCAACACGTCCGGCAAGGTCAGCCCGACCAGTGCCGGCCATGTCGCTGGTGATCTCGGGAGCAAGCTGAAACTGATCCTCGATGGCGGCGCGTCGTCGGTCGGCGTCGAATCGACCATCATCCGCGTCGAGGGCGAAACAGTCCGGCTGCTGCGTCCCGGTGGCGTTGCCGCTGAAGAGATCGAGGCGCTGATTGGTCGTGCGGTCATTCGTCCGGAAGGACCGGCGGCG
The DNA here is from genome assembly GCF_013317225.1 of Neorhizobium sp. AL 9.2.2. Taxonomy (NCBI): domain Bacteria; kingdom Pseudomonadati; phylum Pseudomonadota; class Alphaproteobacteria; order Hyphomicrobiales; family Rhizobiaceae; genus Neorhizobium; species Neorhizobium sp. AL 9.2.2. The sequence continues at coordinate 750,352 of NZ_JAALXU010000001.1, read as the reverse complement.
ATCATCGAAGCGCCTGGCATGCTCGCCTCGCATTATGCGCCATCGGCAGCCGTGCGGTTGAATGCGACCCATGTGGCGCCGGGCGAGGCGTTGATCCGGCTGGGATCGGATCCGATCGAGGGCATCGAGCAGGCGAAGGCAGTGTTCGACCTCAGCCCCTCCGGCGATCTTGCCGAGGCAGCCGCCAATCTGTTCGATTATCTGAAGAAAGCCGATGCGGTGGGGGCGACGCGCATTGCAGTCACAGCCATTCCCGATACCGGGCTTGGAGAAGCCATCAACGACCGGCTGGTCCGAGCGGCCGCGCCGCGGGAATAAAACAAGCCCAGGAGAAAACGCCATGGACATGCCTCTCCCTTCCCCGGATCTACTTGCCCGGTTTACGGCGATCGTCGGCGCTGCGCATGCGGTCAGCGATCCGGTGGAGCTTGCGCCGCATCTCGTCGAAAACCGCGGGCTCTATAAGGGCGCGTCCCCTCTCCTTCTCAAGCCAGGCACGACGCAGGAAGTTTCGGCGATCCTGAAGCTTGCCAGCGAGACCGGGACGGCCGTCGTGCCGCAGACTGGCAATACGGGTCTTGTCGGTGGCCAGACGCCACGCAGCGGCGGATCCGACATCATCATCTCGCTGGAAAGGATGAACCGCATCCGCGAGATCGACCAGATGGCAAACGTGATCGTTGTCGATGGCGGCGTCATCCTTGCCGAGGTGCAGAAGGCGGCGGAGGAGGTCAACCGGCTGTTTCCGCTGTCGCTCGGGTCGGAAGGCTCATGCCGGATCGGCGGCAACCTTTCCACCAATGCCGGCGGCACGGCCGTGCTTGCCTATGGCAACATGCGCCAGCTCTGCCTAGGCCTGGAAGTGGTGCTTCCGACCGGCGAGATCTGGGACGGGCTGCGCAAGCTGAAAAAAGACAATACCGGCTACGACCTGCGCGACCTGTTCATCGGCGCCGAAGGCACGCTCGGGATCATCACCGGCGCGGTCTTGAAACTTTATCCGCGGCCGGTCGGACACCAGGTGGCGCTTGCCGGGCTTGCCTCGCCGGCCGATGCGCTCTTGCTGTTTCAAAAGGCATCGAACCTCTGCGGCACGGCGCTGACCGGGTTCGAGTTGATGCCACGGATCGGCATCGAGTTCACGACGCGGCATATCGAGGGCGTGCGCGACCCGCTGTCTGAGCCCTACCCATGGTATGCGCTGATCGACATCTCGACTTCCGACGCCGCCGAAACCGCCGACACGATGGTGCAGGCGCTGCTGGAACAGGGGTTCGAGGCCGGACTGGTCATCGACGCGGTGATCGCCTCGTCGGTCGCGCAGCAAAAGGCGCTCTGGCACATGCGCGAAAGCATGTCGGATGCGCAGAAGCCTGAAGGCGGATCGATCAAGCACGATGTTTCGGTGCCGATCTCGAAGATCCCGCATTTCATGGAGGAAGCCGAGCAGGCGGTTCTCGCCGCCGTTCCCGGAGCCCGCATCTGCGCCTTCGGCCATCTCGGCGACGGCAATATCCACTACAACATCTCCCAGCCGCTCAGCAACGACATGGGAGGCAACAAGGCAGCCTTCATCGACCGCTGGCGGGAGGTGAATGCCATCGTCCACGGGATCGTGCTTGCCGCGGGCGGCTCGATTTCCGCTGAACACGGGATCGGCCAGCTGAAGCGCGACGAGCTTGCGCAGATCCGCTCGCCGATCGAAATGGACCTGATGCGCCGCATCAAGCACGCCTTCGATCCGGCAGGCATCATGAACCCCGGCAAGGTCGTGGCATTGCCATGAGCGATCCGTCTCCGGACCTGCCAAACATGACGATACGCGTCGATCTGGAAAACGGCGTGCGGCTTGGGCCCGGCAAGGCGCAGCTTCTGGAACTGATTGCAGAGCACGGCTCGATCCGTGCCGGCGGAGCGGCGATCGGCATGTCCTACCGGCGCGCCTGGCTGCTGGCAGACGAGATCAACCGGATGTTTCTGGAGCCTTCGATCTCGACCCGGCATGGCGGCAAGTCTGGCGGCGGTTCGGGGCTGACCGAATTCGGCCAGCAGCTTCTTGGCCGCTACAGGGATATGGAAGCAAAAAGTCGGGCTGCAGTGCAACCCGACCTCGATTGGCTTGATAGTGTGACGGACCCGCAATTCCGGGCCGCCGGTAGCGACAAGGCCGACTGAGCGATCAGCCCGCCCGGCGCATCCGTTCACCCATGCCCTGCAGAGCGCCCGGCTGACGCCCGGTGCCGCTGACGCGGAAGCTGCGGATGAGGTTGAGCAGTTCTTCCGTATCGGCAGACAAAGCCTCGGCGGAGGCAGTCGTCTCTTCGGCCATCGCGGCATTGTGCTGGGTGGCCTGGTCGAGCATGTTAAGCGACGAGGAGATCGAGCGCAGCGTCGTATCCTGTTCGGCTGCCGAATGGGCGATGCGGCCGACGATGTCGCTTGCCGACTTCACCTGATCGGAAATCCGCTTCAGGGCCTGGCCGGCCTCGCCGACGAGGCGGACGCCGTTTGCGACCTGGCCGGACGAGCGGGAGATCTGTTCCTTGATCTCCTTGGCGGCGGCGGCCGAACGCTGGGCCAGTTCGCGCACTTCCTGGGCGACGACGGCAAAACCCTTGCCGCTTTCGCCGGCGCGGGCCGCTTCGACACCGGCATTGAGGGCCAGAAGGTTGGTCTGGAAGGCGATCTCGTCGATGACGCCGATGATCTTGGTGATTTCCGCCGAGGACTGTTCGATGCCGCTCATGGCGCCGATTGCTTCCTCGACGACGGCGTCGCTGCGATTGGCTTCGGTGCTGACAGCCGTGACGCGCTGGGCGGCGTCGCGTGCACCGTCGGCGGTCTGGCGAACAGCGACGGTCAGTTCGTCAAGTGCGGCGGATGTTTCCTCGAGGTTGGCCGCCTGGCGTTCGGTCCGCTGAGACAGTTCGTTGGAAGCGCGGCGGATTTCTTCTTTCGAGCCGCCGATGTCGATGCCCTTGTCGTTAACCTTGGACATCGCCGCTTCGAGATGGCCGAGCGCTTCGTCGAAGTTGTCGCGCAGACCGGCGTAGCGGGTGCCGAGATCGCCGCAGCGAACCGTCAGATCTCCCTTGGCGAGCTGTTCGAGCGCCGAGCCGATCGTCGAGACGACGCGGGCCTGAAGCGCTGCTTCGTCGCGCTGCATGTCGAGATTGTGCTGGCGTTCGCCGTCGAGCTCCTCCTGCTGGCGCTGCTGGCTTTCCTGCATGGCATGGCGCTCGCGCACCTTTTGCTGCAGCGCCTGCGTTGCACGGGCCATCAGGCCGACTTCGTTTTTCATGTCCGTGTGCGGGATCTGCATCGTCACGTCTTCGTCGGCCACGGCGTTCAGCGCCTGACGGATCGCACCGAGCGGACCGGAGATGTTGCGGATTACGACGAAGGCCAGCAGCGAGCCGAGGAGCAGGATGACGAAGCCGAAGGACAGCGCCTTGAAGACTTCGCTGCGGATCTGCGCCTGGAGATCGTCGACGTAGACGCCGGTGACGAGAACCAGCTGCCAGGGCTCGAAGGCGAGCGCGTAGGAGCTCTTCAGGAAGCTATCGCCTTCCTGACCAGGCTTGGGACCGAGAAAATCGACGGTGCCGCCACCCGCGCGGCCGATCTTGACCAGTTCGTCACGGTACATGAAGCCCTGGCTGTCCGGCTTGCCCTTGAAACTCTGGCCGAGCCGCTTGGGATCCGGATGGACACGCATGTTCACATCGTAGTCATAGGCAAAGAGGTAGCCGTCCGGGGTGAAGGTCATGGCCGACACGGCTTCGAACGCCCGCTTCTGCGCCTCTTCGCGACCCATCGCACCGGAGGCCTCGAGAGCCTGGAAACGCTTGAAGATACCGATGCCGGATTCCACCTGCGTGCGCAGCATGCCGTAACGTTCGGCGTAGATCGCCTGGGTGGACGTGCGCAGCTGCATGTATGTGGCAGCGGCAAAGCCGGCGATCAGCAAAAGCACGAGCAGCAGCAGCTGGTGGGAGATTTTGAGGTTCTTCATGGTCCGCTCACGTGTGACCGGCAGCGACCGCGTAGGCCGCACCTTGGGAAAAATGATGTTTGTGGGAGGCGGCACATTCTGCACCATGTCGTCTGCAATGATTGCAGTGCAACGACCATATGAGCGATGCATAAATAATTATTTAATCACACAATAACGCAGAAAAACGTATGGCCGCACAGTAACTGTGCGGCCTTTTCTTGACTGCCTGCAACGACTTGCTGACTGTTTATTCAGCCCGTTTCAGCCTGAGGCTGAAGTCTTCGAAAGTGATCGGTTTCGCCGAGGCTTCCGCAACTTGAGGGGCTGGCGCAACAGCGCTCGTGGTGGCCTCCAGATCGATGCCATCGCGCGGCGGTGGCGCATTCTCGATCATCTCTTCGAACGAGGTGGAGGTCGGCGCCGGCACGTTCGCAATGGTTTTTCCGGCATCCATCCAGGCCGGGACTTTTCCGACGAAGACGACAGGCGATCCGCCGAACCATGCTTCGGTGCGGACAAGACGCTTTTCGCCGTTGATTTCGATGATCTCGGTCTTCTGTGTGCCGGGCTCGAGGACCGGAACCTTGTAGTTGGACAGATCGGGCTTTGCGGCCGGAGGCTCGCAGTCGCTGCAATGCCACGATACGATGCTCGAGGATTTCTGACTGCCATTGGTTGCGGTGACGGACGACGCCTGGGCGCCGCCGGCCAGCAGTGCTGCGGCTACCGTTGCTGCCGTGATCAGAACGCGATGCATCGCCGGACTCCCGAGTTTGGTCCGGCAAGTTATAGCAATGCTTCGTTTCCAACCCGTCAGGAGAATTGGTAAATTTTGAACGAAACCGCGGCTGCTGAACCGTCTCTAACGGGTTTCGCGCTCGATGGCGCGCCAGCCGATGTCGCGACGGCAGAAGCCATTTTCCCAGTCCACCGCGTCGACCAGCAGGTAGGCGTTTGCCTGGGCTTCCGCAACCGTTCTGCCTGTCGCGGTGACGTTGAGTACGCGGCCGCCGGTTGCGACCAGCGCGCCATCCTTCATCGCCGTGCCGGCATGGAAGATCTTCTCGCCCTCGCCTGCTGATGGCAGCGAGGCGATCGGCGTTCCCTTGTCATAGGCGGCCGGATAACCTTTCGAGGCCATGACGACGGTGAGCGCCACATCGTCGCTCCATTCCGCCTTTACCTCGTCGAGCGTGCCGGTGGCGGCGGCGTAAAGGATCTCCAGCAGATCGCTCTTCAGCCGCATCATCAGAACCTGGGTTTCCGGATCGCCAAAGCGGACATTGTATTCGATCAGTTCCGGCCCCTTGGCCGTGATCATCAGGCCTGCGAAGAACACGCCGGTGAACGGATAGCCGCTTTCCGCCATGCCGCGAATGGTCGGCTCAATGATTTCCTTCATGGTGCGCTCGACCATCTCTTGCGTCATCACCGGGGCCGGCGAGTAGGCGCCCATGCCGCCGGTGTTGGGGCCGGTATCGCCATCGCCGACGCGCTTGTGATCCTGCGCGGTTGCCAATGCCAGCGCCGTCTTGCCGTCGGAGAGGCAGAAGAAGCTTGCTTCCTCCCCATCGAGATAGGCTTCGACCACGACCTCGGCACCGGCGGCCCCGAAGGCGCCATCGAAACAGTCGTCGATCGCCGCCAGCGCTTCTTCCACGGTCATGGCGACGGTGACGCCCTTGCCGGCCGCCAGACCATCGGCCTTGACGACGATCGGAGCGCCCTGCGCCTCGACATAGGCTTTGGCAGCAGTGCCGTCCGTAAAGCGCTGGTAGGCGCCGGTCGGGATATTGTAGCGGGCGCAGATATCCTTGGTGAAGCCCTTGGACCCTTCGAGCTGGGCGGCGGCGGCGGACGGGCCGAAGACGGCGATGCCCGCCTGCCGGATGCGATCGGCAATGCCGGCGACCAGCGGCGCTTCCGGGCCGACGACCACGAAATCGATGGCCTCGCTGCGGCAAAATGCAAGGACCGCCTCATGGTCGTCGACATCGAGCGCGACCAGTTCGGCATTTTCGGCCATGCCGGGATTGCCGGGAGCGGCAAAGAGTTTCGTCAGTTTCGGTGATTGGGCAAGCTTCCATGCCAGCGCATGTTCGCGACCGCCCGTGCCGATAAGAAGAACCTTCATCTGCCGCCCTCGATTTATCATCTGTGCTGGCGGTTAAGGCGAGGGACGGAAAAGGTCAAGTCTCGCCGGCAAAAGCGGCATTCAAGACGGCCGGTCCGGTTGCTGACGAAAACTGTCGCTGCGCAATCTCAACGTTGCTTTGAATATCACTTTGTTACGAAAGGCCAGAAATGGGACAGGCTCGTTGCGCCGCGCCGCGTCCTGCAGTTTTTCGTCGAGATAGATGATCGCCGCCTCCAGTTCTTCGGAGCCAACGGCATCGTCGGACGCCAGTATATGGGCTATTTTGCTAGGCATTCATACCTCCTTACACGCCAAATCATGTGGCAGGAGCAACTATAGGATTCTGGCACAATGCGAGAAGGTGTCATCTCTTTTTCCACCGGTTCGCGGTTACCGACCGGTAAATAACGCCCCATTCCGAGACGACTGCCTGGGTAAGCTGTGAACCGTTCCGATGGTCGGTTGTCTTGCCGCAAAGTTTGACTATGGTCTCGCCTCCTATCCAACGAGGACTTGCATGGCCGTCGAAAACCGCCTTCTCGCCGCCGTGATCGCTGCGGAAATCAACGCCCGCCCGGACCAGGCCATTGCCGCAATCGGGCTTCTGGACGAGGGCGCGACCGTGCCCTTCATCGCGCGCTACCGAAAGGAAGTGACCGGCGGACTGGATGACACCCAGTTGCGCAACCTTGCCGAACGGCTGATCTATCTTCGCGAACTGGAAGCACGCCGCGCATCGATCGTCGATTCGATCAAAGGCCAGGACAAGCTCACCGACGAGCTTGCGGCGAAGATCGGCAAGGCGGTGACCAAGGCCGAACTCGAAGACCTCTATCTCCCTTTTAAGCCCAAGCGCCGCACCCGTGCCGAAATCGCCCGCGAACGCGGTCTTGGTCCGCTGGCCGATGCGATCTGGGCCGACCGCACGCTCGATCCGGCCAAGCTGGCCGAGACATTCGTGCAAGGTGAAGTGACCGACGTGAAGGTTGCGCTGGACGGCGCGCGCGATATCGTCGCCGAAGCATTCTCGGAAAATGCCGACCTGCTGAAGCGGCTGCGCCAGCACATGCGCGACGGTGCGGTGCTGAAAGCCCGCGTTGTCGCCGGCAAGCAGGAAGCCGGCGCCAAGTTCTCCGACTATTTCGAGCATACGGAGCGCTGGGCCACCACGCCGGGACACCGTGCGCTTGCCATGCTGCGCGGCTGGAACGAGGAATTCCTGACGCTGACGATCGAGGTGGATGCAGACGACACCTCGCCGATCAAGCCGGCGCAGCGGATCATCGCGCTTGCTTTCCATATCAGCGACAAGGGTGCCGCCGACCGCTGGCTGATGGAGGTCGCCGGCTGGACCTGGCGAGTGAAGCTCTCTGTCTCCCTCTCGCTCGACCTGATGCGGGAGATGCGTGAACGCGCCGAGCAAGAGGCGATCCATGTGTTTGCCCGCAATCTGAAGGATCTGCTGCTGGCCGCTCCCGCCGGTTCGCGCGCGACGATGGGCCTCGATCCGGGCATCCGCACCGGCGTCAAGGTGGCGATCGTCGATGCCACCGGCAAGCTTCTCGAAACCACCACCGTCTACCCCTTCCCGCCCCGCAACGATGTGCGCGGCACCCAGGCGGAACTCGCAAGCCTGATCGCCAAACACAAGATAGAGCTCATCTCGATCGGCAACGGCACCGGCAGCCGCGAGACGGAAAAGCTGGTGGCCGACATGCTGGCCAACCTGCCGGGAGCCAAACCGACCAAGGTGATCGTGTCGGAGGCCGGCGCTTCGATCTATTCGGCATCCCAGGCGGCAGCAGACGAGTTCCCCGGCCTCGACGTGTCGCTGCGCGGTGCCGTGTCGATTGCCCGAAGGCTGCAGGATCCGCTGGCCGAACTCGTCAAGATCGAGCCGAAATCGATCGGCGTTGGCCAGTACCAGCACGATGTCGATCAGAACAAGCTGTCGCGTTCGCTCGAAGCCGTGGTCGAAGACGCGGTGAATGCCGTCGGCGTCGATCTCAACATGGCATCGGCACCGCTTCTGTCGCGCGTGTCGGGCCTCAGCAAATCGATTGCCGAGGCGATCGTCGCCCATCGCGACCAGAACGGTGCCTTTACCACGCGCCGGGAGCTCCTGAAGGTCGCAAGGCTCGGCAACCGCACGTTCGAACAGGCGGCCGGGTTCCTTCGCATTGTCAACGGCAAGGAACCGCTCGATGCGTCTTCCGTGCATCCGGAAGCCTATGGTGTCGCGAAGAAGATCGTTGCCGCCTGCGGCCGCGACCTGCGTTCCCTGATGGGTGACAGCGCAGCACTCAAATCTGTCGATCCGCGCCAGTTCATCGACGACACGTTCGGTCTGCCGACGATCAAAGACATTATCGCGGAACTGGAAAAGCCCGGTCGCGATCCGCGTCCGAGCTTCAAGACCGCGACCTTTGCGGACGGGATCGACGAGATCACCGACCTCAAGCCCGGCATGCAGCTGGAAGGCACCGTCACCAACGTGGCGGCGTTCGGCGCCTTCGTCGATATCGGCGTGCATCAGGACGGGCTGGTTCATGTCTCGCAGCTGGCGGACAAGTTCGTGAAAGACCCGCATGAGGTGGTGAAGGCCGGCGACGTGGTGAAGGTACGCGTCGTCGAGGTAGATGTGAAGCGCAAACGCATCGCGCTCAGCATGCGCAAGGACGGCGGCGAAGCCCCGCCTCCGGGCCCCCGCGGCGGTGATCGCGACAAGCCCGTCAATCCGAAGTTTGCAAAGACCGACAGCAAGCCATCTCAGGGCGCGTTCGGTGCAGCGCTTGCCGAAGCTATGAAGCGCCGCTGAGCCTGCGACGCCCTGGATAACCTCGAAAGCACTCCGTTGACCACTGGCTCGACGGAGCTACTTCCAGTTGCGTTTTTTTGCGCTTGCAGTTGACTTGAAAGACGGTAGATTTTGATGATCAGCAAGGCATCCATCGTGTTCAGGAAGTGGGTCCATGACCTTGTCCCTTCACAGACTGCTTTCCAAGATCATCAGAAATGGCACTCTCATCGTCCGCGGATCTGGCGGGGAAACCTATTACGGCAGCGGCGGCGGACGGACCGTTGCAATCCGCTTTACCGATGAAGCGGCCGAAAAGGCGCTGGTTTCCGATCCGCAACTGCAGCTCGGCGAACTCTATATGGACGGCCGGATCATCGTCGAACAGGGCGACATTTACGAGTTCCTGGCGCTCATCAAGGACAACACGCTGAAGGAAGGACTGACCTTCCAGATCCTCATGCGCAGCCTTGGCAGAATAATCGCATCGCAGTTTCGCAATCGTGTGCCGATCAACCACAACCGCCGCAACGTCGCCCACCATTATGATCTCGACGAACGGTTGTTCGCGCTGTTTCTGGACGAGGACTGGCAATATTCCTGCGCCTATTTCAACCCGCCCGGTATTTCGCTGGATGAGGCCCAGATCGCCAAGAAGCGTCATATCGTGGCAAAGCTTCTGGCAGAACCCGGGCACAAAGCCCTGGAGATCGGCTCCGGATGGGGCGGCATGGCGATGTATCTGGCGGAATCGTCCGGCGTCGACGTAACCGGCATCACGCTTTCCACCGAACAGCTGAAGATTTCCAAAGAGCGTGCGGCACGACGCGGGCTTGCGGGCAGTGTACGCTTCGAGCTGCAGGACTATTATCACCTTCCCGCCGACCAGCGCTACGACCGGATCGTCTCGGTGGGCATGTTCGAGCATGTGGGACGGCTGAACTACCGGAAGTTCTTCAACAAGGTCACCGACGTGCTGTCCGACGACGGCGTAATGGTGCTGCACTCGATCGGCCAGCCCTACCCGGCGGTCTATAACAATCCCTGGATGGACAAATACATCTTTCCGGGTGGCTACATTCCCTCACTTTCGGAAGTTCTGCCGGCGATCGAGAAAGCGGGACTACTGGTTTCCGACATCGAGATCCTGCCGATGCACTACGCGCATACGCTGCGGCACTGGCGCGAGCGCTTCATGGCGAACCGGGACAAGGCAATCGCGCTCTATGACGAACGCTTCGCGAGAATGTGGGAGTTCTATCTGGCCGCGTCGGAAATGGCCTTCACCCATGAGGCCTTTCACATTTTCCAGATCCAGATCGTCAAGAAGCGGACGGCCGTACCGGACAATCGCGACTATATCTATGAGCGGGAGGCCGAGCTCTACGCATTCGAACAGGGCCGCATGCCGCTCGAGCAGATTGCAGGGTAAGGCAGGACGTGCTGAGCGGGGTCGATGCGAAAGATCATCGGCTGGCGGCGACGGCTCGCGGCGGGCCGCACCACCCTGTCCGGATCCTCCCGCTTGACGATTTCCACCGCTGCGGGCATGACTTCGAGCATGACCGACAAACCAAATTCCGATGCTTTCGGCGGCCGCGTCTCAGACGCTCCATCCGACAATTTCGTCTATCAGGTGCTGCCGCGCGCCGCTTGGCCCTACGCGCAGCTGGCGCGCTGGGACCGGCCGATCGGCTGGCAGTTGCTGATGTGGCCGTGTTTCTGGTCGGCCGCCCTTGCCGCCAATGCGGCGATGGACGAGGGCATGTTCCAGCCCTGGCAGCTGATCTCGCATCTGGTGCTGTTCTTCATCGGTGCCGTGGCGATGCGCGGCGCCGGCTGCACCTATAACGACCTGATCGACCACGAAATTGACAATGAGGTGGCGCGCACCCGCTCGCGGCCGCTCCCCTCTGGCCGGGTGTCCCGTTTCGAGGCGAAGGTGTTTCTGGCGGTTCAGGCGCTGGTCGGCCTGATCGTGCTGTTGCAGTTCAATACGTTTTCCATCCTGCTCGGCATTGCGTCGCTTCTGGTTGTCGCGATCTATCCGTTTGCCAAGCGGTTCACCGACTGGCCGCAGTTCTTTCTGGGACTGGCGTTTTCCTGGGGTGCGCTGATGGGCTGGGCCGGCGTGTTCGGCAGCCTTTCCTGGGCGCCGATATGGCTTTATGCGGCAGCCGTTGCCTGGACGATCGGTTACGACACAATCTATGCCCATCAGGACAAGGAGGACGACGCTCTGGTCGGCGTGCGCTCCACGGCAAGACTGTTCGGGGACAACACCAAGGCCTGGCTGATCGGGCTTTACGGGCTGACGCTGGTATTTCTGCTGTTTTCCTACATTGCCGGCGATGCGGGTTTCTTCGCCTATGTCGGATTGATCGCCGCGACCGTCATGCTCGCCTGGCAGATCCTGATCATCGATATCGACAATCCCGACCAGTGCCTCAAACTGTTCAAGTTCAATACAAAAGTCGGCGCCGTTCTGTTCGGCGGACTGATTTTGGGCCTCATATTGTAACTAAGGAAAAGCCCGGCTGTTCGGCCGGGCTTCGCATTTTCGCGGGCGGTGGTTCTTAAGAGTACGTCTCTTAACGCCGCGCGATGATTTCCTTGCCTTCGATCTTCATCACCACGCCGAGGCTGCCGGTTGCGCGGCGGACCAGGAAGCGCGGGCGGCGCTCTGCGAAATAGGAATGGCGGCGGCGCGGCTTGGTGGCGGCGGTGCGAATGTCGCCGAGGTGGTTTTCCAGCGGGCGGGCAATGCCATCGGCTTCGACCATCAGCATCGGGATGCGGAATGCATCCGACCATGTGCGCCAGTCTGCGGCGATATCGCAGAGATCGTGGGCAACGAGAAGCGGGATGCAGAGATCCGGATCATCGTGATGCAGTTCAAGCGTGACAGTGACGTCGCCATCACCGTGGTCGATGGCGCGGGCGGCCACACCCTTGAAGGCGCGGGCCGGAAGAGCGAAGGAAAGCGGCAGACCGCTTTCCGGCAGGATCTTGCGCAGAACAGCTCCGCGCTCGTCGATGGTGATTGTTACATCTCCTGACGTCTCGTTCATCGCATAGGTGACCTGCTGCGGAAAACGTGACGGATCGATCCTCAATGTCGACCCTGCCCAGACGGGCTTCAGAACGGTATTCGTCATCGGTTTTGCTACCCTTGTTTTACCTGAGAGCCGTTTCCGGTGTTTCCGGCTGCGTTTCTCTGCGGGACTTATGTCCTCTGATAGGCTCACAATAAGCGGGCGCTGTTCGAGACTGCTTAAAAATCGCGGTTAAGGAAAACCTGCCGTTTTGAATGGTTAGCGAAACCGCATATGCTTTAAGTTTCCGAAGGATGAACGGGATCCGTTGCGATCCCCGATCGGGACGGATCAGACCCGTGCCGCGAGACGGTCGATCTCGATATGGGAAAACACCCCGATCCCCGCGGAGATAAGCAGCGCCGCGGTGACGCCGCTGCCGGCGTGCTTTCTCCCGGAAAACGACCCGTCATAGATTAAGCCCGAGCCGCAGGACGGGCTGCCGTCGATCAGCAGCGCATGGGTGCAACCGTTTTGCCTGGCAAAATCCAGCGCCCGGCGGGCACCGGCCACAAACTCCGCCGTCACGTCGCCGCCGGTGATTTCCAGCACGCGGGCACGGCCGGCAAGCACGTCCTCGCCCGTCATTCCATTCTCGATTTCCGCTGGCGGACGCGGCACGCTCATGCCGCCGGCAAGCTCGGGACAAATCGTCACCAGACGCCCCTCCTCCCGCCACCGCTCGATCGCGGGATGGACGAGCGGCTTGCCCGTGCCATCGTAACGCACGGCATGGCCGAGAAGGCAGGCGCTGATGAGGATCTTTTGTCGTGTCATGCGGATGGATCGAGATGCCGGAGGGCGTCGGTCATTGACCGTGGTTTTCGCGCATGCGTGCCACGAATTCGTCGCGATCGAAAACCTCAGCCGGACCGCTGTTTTCGCCCTCGATCAGAAGCGCGCGCAGCTTTCCATACTTGGCGTGGTCTTCCTCGAGAAGGCGCAAGCCGGCTTCGATGACGGCCTGGGCTGAGGCGAAACGGCCGCTTTCCACTTCGCTTTCGACGAAGTCTGCGAAGGGTTCGCCGAGGGTGATCTGCACGGGCTTATTCATGGGCGTTGTCCTATCGGCTCCACGCTATGAAGATAGCACGGAGCCGATGGAGAACAAAGGTTAGGACACGATGCGGGAGAAGTCCGCCACGGTGGCTGTCGCCTCCCGGATTGCCTTCAGGAGAGCGAGGCGGTTGGCGCGGATTGCGGCATCCTCGTCATTGACGAGCACGTCCCCGAAGAACGTATCGACCGGAGCGCGGAGCTTCGACAGGGCTTCCATGGCCGAGCGGAAATCTTCCTTGGCAACCGCGTCGGAGGCTTCCTTCGAGGCTTGCGAAATCGCCGCCCAGAGCGCCTTTTCGGCATCGAGCGTCAGGAGAGCTTCCGAAACGCCATCGGCAACGACGGTGCCCTTCTTCTCCTCGGCGGCCAACAGCTGGGTGGCGCGCTTGGTGCCGGCGAGCAGGTTCTTTCCGTCCTCGGAGGTGATGAAGGCCGTCAGCGCTTCGGCACGACGGGCGACCAGCAGCAGATCGTCAGCATCCGGCGTCAGTACCGCATCGATGATGTCATGACGGGCGCCGAGGTCGCGCAGATAGACTTTGAGGCGGTCGTGGAAGAAGGAGAGGAGATCTGAATCCTTGGTGACCGCAAGAAGCCCCAACCGCACCTTCCGCTCCAGCAAAATCCGCACGACACCCAGCGCTGCACGGCGCAGCGCATAGGGGTCCTTGGAGCCGGTCGGCTTTTCGTCGATGGCCCAGAAGCCGACGAGTGTGTCCAGCTTGTCGGCGAGCGCCAGCGTCAGGCCGACCTTGTCTTCCGGCAGGCGGTCGGAGGGGCCGTTCGGCTTCCAGTGGTCCTCGATGGCGGCGGCAACCGATGCATCCTCGCCCTGCAGCACGGCGTAGCGGCGGCCCATCAGGCCCTGCAATTCCGGGAACTCGCCGACGGCTTCGGTGCGCAGGTCCGCCTTGGCGAGCACGGCGGCACGATCGACCAGAACCGGATCGGCACCGGTGATCGGCGCCAGTTCCTTTGCCAGTGCGCGGATGCGGGTGACGCGTTCGCCCTGGCTGCCGAGCTTGGCGTGGAAGGTAACGTTAAGCGCATCGAGCTTGGCCATGCGCTGGTCGAGCGGCTTCTTGAGATCGAGGCCGAATTTCTCAGCCGAGGCTTCGAGCGTCGCGAGATCAGGCAGGTCGCCCTGGTCGCGGGTCCAGAAATGGCGAGCGTCGGAAAGGCGCGCGCGCACGACCTTGCCGTTGCCGTGGACGATTTCCTTGCCGCCATCCTTCGCCTCGATATTCGAGATCAGGACGAAATGGTTGGAAAGGCTGCCATCATCCACACCCTGACGACGGGTGACGAAGCATTTCTGGTTGGTCTTGATGGTGAGACGGATGATCTCGGCCGGGATTTCCAGATAGTCCTCCTCGAACGTGCCGAGCAGCACATGCGGCCATTCGACGAGGCCGGAGACTTCCTCCAGCAAGCCTTCGTCCTCGACCAGGTCGAGACCGTTGGCAAACGCGATGTCACGCGCATCGTGCAGGATCATGTCCTTGCGGCGGTCCGCATCGAGCATGACCTTCGCCTTTTCGAGGTTCGACACATAATCGTCGAAGCGGCGCACGGTGATGGCATCAGGCGCATGGAAGCGGTGGCCATAGGTGACGTTGCCGGCGGTGATGCCGTCGATCTGGAACGGGATGACCTTGGTTTCTTCATGCTCGGTGCCGAACATGCAGACGATCGACTGCAGCGGGCGAACCCAGCGCAGGCTTTCAGACCCCTTGCCCTCGATGCCGTCAAAGCTCACGCCCTTCGGCATGGAGGCGGCACCCCAGCGCATGGATTTCGGCCAGGGGAAGGAGCGGATGATGCCGGGCATAACAGCTTCGATGATCTCTTCCGCCGCACGGCCGGGCTTGGAGACGACGGCCACGTAGAAATCGCCCTTTTTCGGGTCGCTGGCGACCTGGGCTTGCGAGATATCGGCAAGGCCTGCCTTGCGCAGGAAGCCGGCGATCGCCTGTTCCGGCGCCTTGGTGGATGGGCCCTTGATCTCCTCGCGCTGATCGGCCGAGCGCGCGTTGAGACCGCGGATATCCAGGGTGAGGCGCCGCGGCGTCCAGTATTCGCGAACGCCCTCATAGGTCAAGCCCGCATCCACCAGCGCATCGGTAACGAGTTTCCTCAGATCGCCGGCAGCCTTGCGCTGCATGCGGGCCGGAATTTCCTCGGAGCGGAGTTCTAGGAGCAGATCGGGCATATCATTCTTCCTCACCCTCCCCTTGAGGAGGAGGGTCGGACCGCAGGTCCGGGGTGGGGTGACAATCGTGTGCTTCTGCTAGCAAAGTTAAGCGCTGCTGCACAATGGCAAATATTGTGTCGAGAACGGCTTCGAGTTCGTCAAGGACTTCTGCATTCCAGAATCGGACGACGTGGTAACCCGACGCCTTAAGGTAAGCGGTCCGTTCGGCGTCATATCGGCGCGCAGTCTCCTGCGCATGCTGGCTACCATCCAGTTCGATGATCAGGCCGATCTGGTGGCAGGCGAAATCGGCGAAGTACCGGCCGATCGGGACTTGCCTGCGAAAATGCGTGCCTTCAATCGGGATCTTCCAGAGATGGCGCCAAAGCCTGGCTTCGGCATCCGTCGCGTTGTTTCGCAAACGACGCGCGTTGGCGACTTTGAAGCGTTGAAGTTTTGCCGGTTTTTCCTCTGCCATGCGCCACCTCACGAGAGTGTTCGAAGCATGCAATTACCCCCACCCGCCGCTTCGCGGCGACCTTCCCCCTCAAGGGGGAGGTGAAGAAAGTCATGAGCCGCGTCCCCCTTGAGGGGGATGTGGTTGTGGCAGGGTCGAGGTTTCTGCCATGCGTCACCCCACGAGAGTGCTCGAGGCAGGCGTCACCCCCACCCGCCGCTTTGCGGCGACCTCCCCCCTCAAGGGGGAGGTGAAGGACACTACCAGCCGCCTCCACCGCCTCCACCGCCGCCACCACCCGAGAAGCCGCCGCCGGAGAAGCCTGATGATGAGGAGGATGTGGGTTGTGGCAGGGTCGAGGATATGGTCGAGGCCATGGAGGAGGAGAAGCCGCCGATGCGGTCTCCGAAACTGTTGAAGCCGCCGCCGTGATACCAGGCGGCGGTGTAGGCGGCGCCGAGACCGGCTGCCGCAAGCCAAGTGTCGAATGCCTGGCTCCACGGCTTTTCGACGCCGAGCGCTACCGCATAGGGCAGAAGCTTTTCGAAATGCTGCGGCGACATTTCCGGTGCGCCGGCCATGTTCATGCGGTCCTTCTCGGCGACGGTCAGATAGAGGCGCAGGCCTTCGATCCCGTCCATCAGCTTGGCGCCGATCGGTGTCGGCGCGCCCATCAGGAAGAAGAACATGACGTTGGCGAGCACGATGCCGCCGACCGATACGAGCAGCGGCCAGTGATCGGTGCCGGTGAGTTCGGAGACGAGCGCCACCAGAACCGAGGAGACGATGGAGAGCGCGACGAGGCCGATAAAGCCGAGCACGACTACGGTCATGATGCGGCCAAACAGCGACGAGCCGCGCCGCAGCTTCTTGCCGAAGCCGACCGCGATGAAGCCGAAGAAGACAGCGACGAAGACCGGCACAATCAGCACGGCGACCATATCCGGTTCCAGATTGCCGAACACGAGCAAGGCTATGAGAAAGATGACGCTGAGGCCGATGCCACCGAGAACATAGCCCCAGTTGGCGTTGTAATATTTGCCGCGATGCTCGCGTTCGATCGCCTGCCGGAAATTCTTGCCGACGGTCTGGACGGTGGTGCCGTTGTCCTTGTCGATGACGAAGCTTTCACCCTTGCCGCCGACGGCTGCGAGAATGACGGACTGACCGGCGGGCAGATCGCGACCGCTCCCCTTGTCGGTGCGCCTGATGACGATCTGCTTTGAGAGATCATCGAGCACGACATAGCCCTTGACGGCAAGATCGATGGCGCTCGCCGCAAAGGCGGTCCAGCCGCCACCGGAAAAGCCCTTGTTGTCGATATAGTTGACCAGCGCCGGAGACAGGCCATCGGGCGCATCCCAGCGCGGAACGACGATGCCGCGGGCCGGATCGCGGCCGACGCGTTTCCAGACGGCAAAGTAATAGGCCAGCACGATGACGAGACCGGCGCCGGCAATCAGCGTGCCCATATGATCGCGCAGCCACCAGCTGCGTTCCTGATCCTTGGAGGGTACGGCGACGACGCCTTTCGGAAAACCGGCAACAATCGTCAGCCCTTCCTGGGGGCCGAGCGGTCGGGTTGTTGCAAAGACAGCATAGTCACCGTTTGCCTGCATGCGGGCATTGCGGGCGGTCGAGCCGAGCGGGCCGGTAAAGGCAGCCGTCTGCTGCACCTGCCCGCCATCCGGCAGCGTCACCCGCGCCGAGGCCTGGGTGATGCGGAAATCCCAGCCGTTGCCGGTGACGTTCCAGTACAGTTCGTCGTGATCGGCAAAGTAGCGGATCTGCCGGTCGGTCCTGTAGGTGAGCACGAATGTATGCTCGCCATCACGCAGGAAAACGTTCTGGTCTCCGGAATAGATGCGGATGCCGCCGGCGATCGTCTCGGTCCGGTAGGGCTCATCGCGGCCATCGCGGGTGACGGAGACGATATCGAAGCCGACCCGAACCGTGCGGCCCTCGGCATCGATCATGGTCAGCGGAAAGTCGCGGAAGATGCCGCGGCGGATGCGGTTGCCTTCCGACCTGGCGACGATCGTCTCGGTCACCGTGAGCTCGCCATCCGGCGCGACTGCGATTTCGGAATGGTAGCTGCGGATATACTCTTCGGCAGCGGCCGGAAGCCATGCCGCGCAGAAAAGCACAACAGCGAGAACAAGGCGCCGAACCATCAGCCGGCTCCGATCAGAATTTCACGGTGGGAACGGCGCGATCGGCTTCGTTGGTGATCTCGAAGTATTCGCGTTTGGAGAAGCCGAACTGGCCGGCAACAAGGTTGTTAGGAAAGGTTTCCACCTTGACGTTCAGTTCGCGCGCAGCACCGTTGTAATAGCGGCGCGACATCTGGATCTCGCTTTCGATGGTTTCGAGCGATGCCTGCAGTTCGGAGAAATTCTGGTTGGCCTTGAGATCCGGATAGGCTTCGGCCAGCGCAAACAGTTTTCCGAGCGCCTGGGAAAGCATGCCTTCGGCCTGGGCACGGCCCGCGACGTCGCCGGCCGGCACCGCCTGTGCCTGGTTGCGCAGCCGCACGACCTCTTCGAACGTGCCCTTTTCATGGGCGGCGTAGCCCTTGACGGTCTCGATCAGGTTGGGGATCAGGTCGGCGCGGCGCTTCAGCTGCACGTCGATGCCGGACCAGGCTTCCTCCGCCATCTGTCGCGCCTTGACGAGGCCGTTATAGATTATGACGAGATAGACAGCCACGAGGGCAAGAATGCCGAGCGCGATATACATGACGAGAACTCCCCCGGATAATAATAGCCGGGCGGAGACTAAGTCGGGTTCAATGAATTGTCACTGGAAATCGGTGGGTTAGCCCGGAAACGCTCTAGGCAGCTTCCCGGCCGAGTTTGGCACCACCGGCATCCGTCAGCAGGAAGGCTTCGCCGCAGGCCTTGGCCAGCGTGCGCACCCGCAGGATATAGCTCTGGCGCTCAGTCACCGAAATCACGCCGCGGGCATCCAGCAGGTTGAACACGTGCGATGCCTTGATGCACTGGTCATAGGCCGGGAAAACGCATTTGTGCAGCATCTGGTTGGACTGATCGCCCGGCGCGCCGAAGGCGAGCAGCGCCTGGCATTCCTTTTCGGCATCGATGAAGTGCCGGTGCAGCATTTCGGTGTTGGCGAATTCGAAGTTGTGGCGGGAATATTCCTGCTCGGCCTGCAGGAAGACATCCCCATAGGAGATCTTCTCTTCGCCTTCGCGGCCGTTGAAGTTCAGATCATAGACGTTGTCGACGCCCTGGACATACATGGCCAGTCGTTCGAGACCATAGGTCAGTTCGCCGGCGACCGGCGAGCATTCGATGCCGCAGACCTGCTGGAAGTATGTGAACTGCGACACTTCCATGCCGTCGCACCAGCATTCCCAGCCGAGACCCCAGGCGCCGAGCGTCGGGCTTTCCCAGTCGTCCTCGACAAAGCGCACATCGTGCAGAAGCGGATCAAGACCGATCGCGGCAAGCGACCCCAGATAGAGTTCCTGCAGGTTGGAAGGGTTCGGCTTCAGGATGACCTGATACTGGTAATAGTGCTGCAACCGGTTGGGATTTTCGCCGTAGCGACCATCGGACGGGCGGCGCGACGGCTGCACATAGGCGGCCTTCCACGGCTTCGGGCCGAGCGCGCGCAACGTGGTGGCCGGATGGAACGTGCCGGCACCGACTTCCATGTCGTAGGGCTGCAGGACCGCACATCCCTTGTCGGCCCAATAGGCATGCAAGGTCAGGATCAGCGCCTGGAACGAGCGCTTCGGGTTCATGTGATCTGGCAGGGTCGTGGCGGTCATGGGACTGGTCGCTATTTGCTTATTTCCGGTGGCGTCAGGTGCCACGGGCGGGACTGGGGGTCAAGAGTTTTGCGGCATTCGACCGGCTGCGGCCGCAGTTGCGAACCGCGACATCGCCGGGCCAAACGTCACTTGATCAATCGCAATTCACGCAGGGGCAGGTCACCTATGGTTCAAAGCACCGTTCGGATAAATCTCTGATTTCGTTGCCAAGTATAGAACCCGCCAGACCGGACCGGGCGTCGGAACGTTTCATTTTTCTTAAGTAAACTATGCTAAATTTCAACAAATCCGCACAATAGGACGATTGAAATGGTAACAATTCGTACCAAGATGATCTTTACGAGCCTTGCGATGTTCGTGCTTGCGGGCGGTGCTGCCGGAGCCGGGATTTGGGGTTCGACGACGCTGACGAACAATGTCGATACCGTCGCGCGCACCGCCGAGATTTTGCGCAATCACATGCAGGCCGACATGATGCACGACGCCCTGCGCGCCGATGTTCTTTCGGCACTGATGGCGCGCAATGCACAAGGCGAGATCTCCACCGCTGACGTCACCTCGGATCTGAAAGAGCATGTCGAGTCGTTCCGCAAGGCAATCGACGACAACAAGGCTCTGGTGACCGATCCCGAGATACAGGCTGTTCTTAAAAACCTGGATACGCCTCTGCGCGGTTACATCGACAATGCCAGCGCCATTGTCGCGCAGGCAGCGAGCCACCCGGATCAAGCACTGTTGTCGCTGCCTGCATTCCAGCAGCAATTCTCGATCCTCGAAACCGCCATGGAAAAAGCAGGCGATAGCATCTCGTCGCTGTCCGACGGCGTCAAGCTCAACAGCGACCGGCTGGCGGTTCTGATCGACACGATCCTCAAGACTGTGCTGGCCGCAACGGCCGTATCTGCGCTTGTCCTGCTGTTCGTATCGCGAAAGACCATCATTCAGCCGATCCGCTTTCTTGCAGGCGACATGCAGAAGCTGGTCGGAGGCAACACGGCGCTGTCCATCACGGGGATCAATCGCACCGACGAAATCGGCGAGATGGCGACGGCTGTCGAGGTGTTCCGGCAGGCAGCGATTACCAACAAGCGACTGGAAGCGGAGGCGATTGCCGCGCGGGAGCGCAACGAAGCCGATCGCATCCGGGTGACCAGGGAAGCAGAAGCGGCAGCCCGCGTGATGCTGCACGAGGCAACCTCCAGCCTGGCGGGCGGGCTGCGAAAGCTCGCGGCAGGCGATCTCAGCTTTCATCTCTCGGACGCTTTCGCACCTGATTTTGAAGCGCTGCGGCACGACCTGAACACAGCCGTACACCAACTTGACCAGACGCTGACCACCGTCGCACAGGCGGCAGGCTCGATCGACACCGGCACCCGCGAAATCAGCATCAGTTCAGACGACCTGTCGAAACGCACGGAACAGCAGGCCGCCTCGCTGGAAGAAACTGCTGCGGCGCTCGACCAGATCACCATCAATGTCGCCAACGCCTCCAAGCGCGCCGACGAAGCCCGCGCGATCGCGATCCAGGCCAATGCCAGCGCCACCCAGTCCGGCATCGTCGTTGCCAGTGCGGTCGATGCGATGCAGCGGATTGAGGAGTCCTCGGGACAGATCTCCAGCATCATCGGCGTCATCGACGAGATCGCCTTTCAGACCAACCTTTTGGCGCTCAATGCGGGCGTCGAGGCCGCACGCGCCGGTGAGGCCGGCAAGGGCTTTGCGGTGGTCGCACAGGAAGTCCGTGAGCTGGCGCAGCGCTCTGCTCGGGCCGCCAAGGAGATCAAGGAACTGATCCGGAATTCGACGACAGAGGTCGAGAGCGGTGTGAAACTGGTGCGGGAAACCGGCGGCTCCCTGAAGGTGATCGGCGACTACATTATTACCATAAACCAGCATATGGACGCGATCGCAACGTCGTCGCGCGAGCAGTCGGTCGGTCTTGCCGAGGTCAATACAGCCGTCAACCAGATGGACCAGGTGACGCAGCGCAATGCAGCGATGGTGGAGGAAACCAGCGCCGCCAGCGCCTCATTGGCCACCGAAAGCCACCGTCTGCACGAGCTGATCTCACAGTTCACACTCGGCCGGCCCTCTGCCACAAAGCATGACAAGACACGCCGGGCTGCCTGATCATCGGAGCCAGGAACTACCAACGCAAAAGCAGCGCCCGGGAACGGACGCTGCTTTTTTTCTATGTGGAGCGCCAACCTCCCTCATTCCTGTGCTTGTCAGGGAAGAGACGGAGAGGTGGGCGGAGGAAGGAACGAGAGCGCGAGTAGAGGATGGAGCAACGTGGCAAGCGGGTGACGCGGCCATGAGGGCAATATCAAAGTGTATGTCTTTAAACCGTATCGACGGCGACTACTCGCCGGCGACAGCCTGATCAGACGTCGTCGTCGCGCTTGACCCGGTATTCGCCCGTCACCGGATCCTTTTCCAGCGTTCCCATGGCACCGGTGCGTTGCTGCTCTTCCTCGCGGCGCGTGCGCGCCGTGAGCCGTTCCGCGTCCTTGATGAAGCGCTTGTAGAGCATCCATCCGCCGCCGATCAGCAGGGCCAGAAGTATGAGCTGAGCCATTTCCCGTCGAAACCTTATAAGGCGGGCATATCAGAGCCCGAAGCGGCTCCACATTGCCCGTTCTTCCAGGCCTTCGGCAAGACCTGCCGTGGCGCCTGAGGCAATTTCCCCCAGATTGGCGGATCCTAGCGCAACGCCCGGCACCCGGCGACCGAACAGGGTCCGCGTGCCGCCGATCAGCTCCAGCTTGGCATCCTTGCCGAAACGGCGCTTGATCACATCGCGCATCTCGCCCAGCCCATCGATGAGGCCGAGTTCGAGGCCACGGGTACCAGTCCAGAAGAGCCCGGAGAAAATCGTGCTATCTTCGCCAAGCCGTGACCCGCGGCGCGATTTCACCATGTCGATGAAGACCCGGTGGATCTCGAGCTGCAGCGTCTTCAGGTACTCGATGTCGCCTTCCTTTTCCGGCTGGAAAGGATCGAGAATCACCTTGTTCTCGCCGGCCGTATAGACGCGGCGTTCGACGCCGATCTTCTTCAGCATTTCCGGGAAGCCGAAACCACCAGACACGACGCCGATCGAGCCTACGATCGATGTCGGATCGGCAAAGATTTCGTCGCCGGCAAGGGCAATCATGTAGCCGCCGGACGCTGCTACATCTTCCACGAAGATCAGAACCTTCTTGTCCTTTTCCTCGGCGAGAGCCCGGATGCGCTGGTAGATCAACCGCGACTGGACAGGCGAGCCGCCCGGCGAATTGATGGAGATGGCAACGACCGGCGCATCCTTCTTTGCGAAGGCCTTTTCCAGCATCGGCGCCACGGTTGCGATGTTGAGCGTCTGCTTGAACTGGCTGCCGCCCGCCATGATCGTGCCATGCAGTCGGACCACCGGGATCGACAAACCGGTCTTGCGGAAACGTTTTGGCAGCAGGCGATTCAAGAAGCTCATCATCCATCCTGTTCAAGCATATATCGGAAGCCTGGATGTATGTTCTCGAAGGGCGAACACAATGGCTGAGCCTCTAAAAACGGGGTTTATCGCCGTCTTCGGTGATAGGCGGTGCGACCGTTGTTCAAATCATCCGCCTGCGACATGAAGGAATTGCCATCCGCTCCATGCACGATCAGCGGCGCGCGGAACACCAGCCGCGCTCTCGATCCCTTGACGCCGGTTACCAGGATGCGGGTCGCATCCTCGCCCGGGCGGGGGTGGACCGGGGTTATTTCAAGCCCGCCGAAGCGCTTGCCGCAGGCCTCGATGATATCGACGATGGAATCCGGACGGGCGATCAGCGACAATTGCCCGCCGGGTTTCATGATGGCGGCGGCCGTGCGCAGCCAGTTTTCGAACAGGCCAGCGGTCATCGCATGCGCTTCGGCTTTCAAGGCATCCGGCGTTATGCGGTCGTCGGCGTGGTTGAAGGGCGGGTTCATGATCACATGGTCGTGCACGCCGTCGTGCAATCCCGCGTCGACCCGGGCCTTGCCCGTGAGCGTCACATCGGCGCCGAGAACCGTGATACGGTCAGACAGGAAAGCATTTTCCGGCAAAGCCAGCGTTCGCCGCGCATACTCCGCCATCAACGGCAATTTCTCGACCAGAACGATGCGGGCGTTTTCGAGCCGGCTCGCGACCGCTAGTCCTGCGGCACCGGCGCCGGATCCGAGATCGGCAACCGAAACGGACCGTTCGTCCGCCACAAGCGAGGCGAGCAGCATCGCATCCACGCCGGACCGGTGGCCGCCGCCCTTCGGCTGCACCAGATGGAAGCGGCCGCGGTGAAACGCATCGATGGTGAAGTCCGACGAAAGATCCTGCGGGATGCCGGCGGACGTGGTCACGGGCGAAGCTCCGCCTCCAGGCCGGCATCGATCAGGATGCGGCGGGCTTCATCTCCCCTCTCCTCCTCGACAAGGAAGCGCTTCGACAGCATGCCGAGCGAGCCTTCGAGCACGCTCATGGACTGGTCCGCAACCATAAAATGAATGCCGGCATCCTTCATCAGGCTGCTCGCAACCGAGAGAAGCACCGGGTCGTTGGCGCGAATGAGTTCCCGCATGCGGCAAAAATCCCCCTCAAAAACGGCAGGTCAGCGAATTGTCACTTGCCGCATCCTGCCACGCTTTCTATTGTCCAAGCCGGAACTTAATTTAGGAGTCCGGTCGTTGGGCGTCGTAATACCGCTTGAAGAAGGCAAAAACAAATCTGCTTCCGTGAAGCCCCTGGTGGACCTCACGAGAGGAGACATGGAGCGGGTCAACCAGCTGATCCTGTCGAAGGCAGGCTCCGACGTGCAAATGATCCCGGAAGTTGCCAACCACCTGATCTCGTCGGGCGGCAAGCGGCTTCGGCCGATGCTGACGCTCGCGTCTGCGGTGCTGTTCGGCTACAAGGGCGAAGGCCATGTGAAGCTCGCGACCAGCGTCGAATTCATGCACACGGCAACGCTGCTGCATGACGATGTGGTGGACGAAAGCGATCTGCGCCGCGGCAAATCCACCGCACGGATGATCTGGGGCAACCAGGCCAGTGTTCTCGTCGGCGACTTTCTGCTCGGCCAGTCCTTCAAGATGATGGTCGAAGTTGGTTCGCTTGAAGCGCTGGACGTTCTGGCAACCGCGGCTTCCGTGATTGCGGAAGGCGAAGTGCTTCAGCTTTCCGTCGCCAAGAACATGGAAACCACCGAGGACGACTATCTCTCCGTCATTCGCGCCAAGACGGCGGCGTTGTTTGCGGCGGCGGCGGAAGTCGGGCCGATCATCGCCAATGCCGACAAGGCCGGGCGTTCCGCAATGCGCTCCTACGGTATGAACCTCGGCTACGCTTTCCAGCTGGTCGACGACGCGCTCGATTACGGCGGCACCGCTGCCGATCTCGGCAAGAATGTCGGCGACGATTTCCGCGAGGGAAAGATCACGCTTCCAGTCATCCTTGCCTACCGGCGTGGCACCGAAACGGAGCGGGCATTCTGGAAGACGGCGATCGAACAGGGCGAAAGCAGCGAGGAAAATCTTGAAAAGGCGCTGGGCCTGATCAAGAAATACGACGCGCTGAACGACACGATCGGTCGGGCCCTGCATTACGGCACGATTGCCCGCGATGCGCTGGCGCCGCTGCCGGCATCGCCGCTCAAATCCGCGATGCTCGAGGTGATCGACTTCTCCATCCAGCGCGTGAACTGACGCTCCCTCCGTCGCGTTGACGAAGGTGTGACCGTTCCTGCCCGGCATCCGCTCTTTGCGATGCCGGAGAATTCCTTGCGGACATGCTTCAAAAAAGCCATTCTGTCATGACTCAATTGGCGCGGGATGGTGGCGATTTGCCACCGTCAAAGCGTCGCCTGCTCAAGGCCCACCACGAAAGGCATTCTTTTTATGCGGCAGAAATACAGCCTCCGTCTGCTTTCCAGCGCAGCGCTCGCAGCCGTTCTCATGCTCGCCGGTGCAGCGCAAGCGGCGACGCCAGAGGCGAAGCCGGCCGCCGCGGAGAGCGTGAAATTTGATGCCAGCGACGCGCAGTCGTTTTCGGGCGCGTTCCTCGCTGCCCGCACCGCCGATGTCGACCATGATTACGCGAACGCGATTGCGCTCTATCGCAAGGCGCTGTCCTTTGATGCGGCCAACCTTGAAATCCGCGAACGGCTGATGATTTCGCTGTTTCTGAGCGGCGATTTCGAAGGCGGCTTGAGCGAAGCGGAGAGGCTGAAGGACGATGCCGGGGTCGAGCGCATCACCCGCATCGTGCGGGGGCTGGACGCGATCCGCGACAAGCGCTTCGATGCCGCCAAGAAGACGCTTGCCTATACCGGCCCGAACGATCTTGACCGGCTGACCCACCAGATGATGATGGCGTGGGCGGATGTCGGCGCAGGCCGCGGCCGTCAGGCGATCTCGACTATTGCCGGCCTCAAGGGGCCTGACTGGTTCAAGGTGTTTACGGACTATCATCTTGGCGCCATGGCGCTGGTTTCCGGCGACACGGCCAGTGCACGCAAATATCTGACCACCGCCATTACCAACCAGGAAGCGGTTGCGACAGCGCCCGATACGTTCATGCGCGCCATCATGGCGCTTGCCCGTCTTGAAGCCGCTGCCGGCAACAAGCAGAAGGCGCTCGACGCGATTTCGGTCGGCGACCAGATGATCAGCAACTATGCGCCACTGAAGGCGCTTCGCCAGAGCATTGAAAAGGGCGAGAAGCCCGAGCAGCAGATCACCAACGCTGCCGAAGGCGCGGCCGGCGTGCTGTTTTCGATCGGCGGCGCGCTGAACCGCCAGGGCGCCGAGGATATGGTCGGTCTCTACCTGCAGATCTCCCATGCGATGGACCCGAAGAGCGCCGACACGCTGATCCTGCTCGGCGGCATTGCCGAGAAGATGGAACAGCCGCAACGCGCCATCGAGCTTTATGCAAAGGTGCCGGCCGACAGCCCGATGCGCCGGATTTCCGAACTGCAGCTGGGCATCACCCTGTCCGATACCGGCAAGGTCGACGAGGCAAAGAGCCATCTGAAGGCGCTGATCGATTCGGATCCGGCCGACATCCGCAGCTATATCGCCTATGGCAGCGTACTTTCCGAAGCCAAGGACTACAAGGCGATGGCCGCCAATTACGACAAGGCTGTCGAAATGATCGGCTCCGTGCCGAAGCCGGGCGACTGGACCGTGTTCTTCCAGCGCGGCATTTCCTATGAACGCCTGAAGCAGTTCGACAAGGCCGAGCCGAATTTCCGTCGGGCCCTGGAGCTCAACCCCGAGCAGCCGCAGGTTCTGAATTATCTCGGCTATTCGCTTGTCGACCTCAACCTCAACCTTGCCGAAGGCCTCGACATGATCCGCAAGGCAGTCGATGCGCGGCCGGACGATGGCTATATCGTCGATTCGCTGGGATGGGCCTATTTCCGCCTCGGCAAGTTCGATGAAGCCGTGACCGAACTGGAACGCGCGGTACAATTGCGGGCCGGCGATGCGACGATCAACGACCATCTGGGCGATGCCTACTGGCGTGTCGGCCGCAAGCTGGAAGCGGTCTACCAGTGGAACCGGACGCTGATCTCCGAAGGCGAGGACGTCAACAAGGAAATGGTCAAGGAAAAGATCGCCAACGGCCTGCCGCCGCTCGATCCGAACGCGACGACGGCCGATCGCGGCCAGGCAGCACCAGTGCCGCCTGCCCCGCCGGCACCTGCCACTCCCGACAAGAAATCCTGATAAAGCGGGCTTTCCAGCATGACCATATCCGATACGCAAGACGCCGCCACAGAGGTGGCCCTGACGGAACTTGCGCCTGCGAAGATCAATCTTGGCCTGCATGTCGTGGGGCTTCGCTATGACGGGTTCCACCTGCTGGAAAGCGTCGTCACCTTCGCCGATCTCGGTGACGAGCTGACCTTCACGCTCTCGGAAGCGGATGAGTTTTCCGTTTCCGGCCGCTTTGCGTCCGAGCTTTCAAATGACGAGGCGGGCCAGGCTGGCAATCTCGTGATCAAGGCGCGCGATCTCTTTCGCCAGCAGCTGGTTTCCAACGGCTTTCCGGCGCCTCCCGTTTCGATCCACCTCGAGAAGAAACTACCGATCGCGGCCGGGATCGGAGGCGGGTCGGCCGATGCGGCGGCCACGCTTCGTGGCCTGTTCCGGCTGTGGAATGCGGAAATACCGGAAGCAGCCCTTCTGGCGCTTGGCCTTTCGCTGGGTGCCGACGTGCCCATGTGCCTGACGGGGGCTGCCGTTCTGGCCGAGGGGATCGGCGAAAGGCTTGAACCGCTGCCGACCATGCCGTCCCTTTCCCTCGTGCTCGCCAACCCGCTGATCAGCGTCTCGACGCCTGAGATTTTCAAGCTACTGGTGGACAAGGAAAACGAGGCCTTGCCGCCGACGCCGACCGATGCAGGCGGCTGGCTGCCTTACCTGAAAACGCTTCGCAACGACCTGGAGCCGCCGGCTCGCGCGCTCATCCCCGAGATCGAGGAACTCTCCGCGATGATCGCAGCGCAAGGTGCCGAGTTGGTGCGCATGTCCGGATCCGGAGCGACCTGTTTCGGTGTGTTCCCTTCGAAGACAGACGCGGAAGCCGCCGCGCAGGCGCTTACCGCCCTGAAGCCGGACTGGTATGTCGAAGCGGTCGAAACCGTCGGAGCAAAGCCATGAGCAAGATCGCCGAAACGCGCCAGTTCATTCCTATTTCGATCGCGGTACTGACCGTGTCGGATACCCGGACTATGGTGGACGACAAATCCGGCGATACGCTGGTTGCCCGTATCGCGGAGGCCGGTCACAGGCTTGGGGCACGCGCCATCGTGCCCGACGACAAGGAGCGGATCGCCGGCCAGGTGCGCGAATGGACCCTCGACCCTGAGATCGACGTGGTCATCACCACCGGAGGAACCGGCTTTACCGGCCGCGACGTGACGCCGGAAGCGCTGGAGCCGCTGTTCGACAAGAAGATGGACGGGTTTTCCGAGGTGTTTCACCGGATTTCCTACGACAAGATCGGCACCTCGACGATCCAGTCGCGGGCAACCGGCGGCGTTGCCAATGCAACCTTCATCTTCGTGCTGCCGGGCTCTCCCGGTGCCTGCAAGGATGCCTGGGACGGCATCCTGAAAGCGCAGCTGGACTACCGCCACATGCCCTGCAACTTCATCGAGATCATGCCGCGGCTGGACGAGCATCTGCGGCGCGGATCGGGCAAGTAACGGTCTGATTTATCGCGCGGACGCGGCAACCCACGCTGGGATCATCTCGCTCACTAGTCTCGACGGCTTTGCGGCTGACGTCACGGCCTTGGCGACATCCACGAGACCCATGCCGGACTTTGCGAGCGCGACGGCTTCGCGCTTCGGCAGGATCAGCCCCTGCTCGAGCGGCGGGACTGAACGGACGATCCTTGTAAGGAACGGCTTGCGGTAGGTTCGCGAAGGCGAGAACCGCACGGGCTGACGGTTGAGCGCCAGATATTCCATCACCTCGTCGATCCAGCCGGCCTGGAGACGCGCTCCGGGCTCCAGCAGAAGCAGCCATTCGGCGCGCGCCTTGTGCAGGATATCGACGATGTCCCAAGCGCTGTGGAAACGGCAGCCGGCGGCATCCGCGACACGGGAGGACCCGTCGCGCGAGTTGTGATCGAGCACCACGACATCGCTGACCAACCCCTCCACCGCGGCGGAAACAAGGACGGACAACGTCTGCGCGAGCTCGGCTTCCTGATCCCGGCATTCCATTAAAACAGTCAGCATTTTCAACGTCTAGCGCATTGCGCAAGGGATTACCACATATGCTTTGCGAGTTTGTTCTTGCATTGTTCTCAATGTCGCGATAGGAATCTGTTCATTCGAGAACGGGAATTTTTCCCGTCAGGAGTGCCCCATGAACGAGCTGTCCCATTTGCGGCAGGACGCATTCGCGCCTGCTCATACGGCTGATATTGCCGATGCATTGGTGAAGACCTCCGGCCTCCGGATCGAGGGGGATCGCCGGCGCGGTCGTGGCGCCGGACTGAACCCTTCAGGACGTTTCGAGACGGAGCGTCGCGAGGCTTTCGACGACGGCTGGCAGACGATCGAGGAACTGGAACCGTTCAGGACCGAGGTGCAGGTGGAAAAGCCACGTACCGCGATTACCCGAAACGATTCTCCCGACATTCCCTTCGACCGCTCAATCAACCCGTACCGCGGCTGCGAGCATGGCTGCATCTACTGCTTCGCGCGGCCGAGCCACAGTTTCATGGGGCTTTCGCCGGGGCTGGATTTCGAATCGAAACTGTTTGCCAAGCCTGACGTACCGAAGCTTCTGGAGCGCGAACTGAGCAGGGCCGATTACAAGGTCCGGGCGATTGCGATCGGCACCAATACCGATCCCTACCAGCCGATCGAACGGGAATGGCGCGTCATGCGCCAGATCCTGGAGGTACTGCAGAAGGCCAACCATCCCGTAACAATCGTCACAAAATCGTCGCTGGTCACCCGCGACATCGACATTCTTTCCGACATGGCGTCGAAGGGCCTCGCCAAGGTCGCGATATCGCTAACCACCCTCGACCGCAAGCTTGCTCGCAGCATGGAGCCGCGCGCGTCGACGCCCGCCAAACGGCTCGAGGCGATCAAAGCGCTCTCGGACGCTGGCATACCGACAGCTGTGTTCACCTCGCCGATCATTCCGGCGCTGAACGACCACGAGATCGAGCGGCTCCTGGAAGCGGGGCACGCTGCCGGCGCAACGGAGGCGAGTTACGTGCTCTTACGTCTGCCGCTGGAAGTGGCGCCGCTGTTCCGCGACTGGCTGCTGCAGCATTACCCGAACCGCTACCGGCATGTGATGTCGCTCGTTCGCTCGATGCGGGACGGAAAGGATTATGACGCGGAGTTCGGCAAGCGGATGAAGGGCACCGGTCCTTACGCCTGGCAGATCGGGCGACGCTTCGAGATGGCAACGAAGCGGCTCGGCATGACGCGTCGGGGCATGCCGCTCAGGGACGATCTGTTTGTTCGTCCGAATGGCGCGGGCATTCAGCTTTCGCTGCTTTGAATTTGGCCTCCAGGGGCACCCGTCCCTGCGAAACGGCCTGATGACGTCGCGAGAGTTACAGCGACTTTCATTCAGGTCGATTAATTTTGAATTTCGGCACGGTTCCCGCATATCACCTGCCGAAAGACCCCCGGTTCCCACCATCATCCCGAAAGGGCGCCCCCGATGGTGGGCAACGACGCCGCACTCGTTGTCCGGGGGTTGCCGGAGGTCGGGCGGGCGTGCGAAACTGCCGCCATGTTGCTTCGCACGCCGCCCGATTCTCCGACATTGTTTGAAGAGACGCCATTTGTTCCAGATTTCAGCCTGGAGCTGATGGCGCGGGATGCCGGACATTGGCCGGTGGCTGGCACCGACGAAGCAGGCCGCGGTCCCTTGGCGGGTCCGGTTGTGGCAGCCGCCGTGATTCTCGATCCCGACAACATTCCACCCGGTCTCGACGATTCCAAAAAGCTCAGCCTGAAGCAGCGGGAAGCGCTGTTTGCGATGATCATGGCGACGGCGCATGTGTCGATTGCATCGTCTGGTCCGCGCCTCATCGACGAGCGCAACATCCTGCGCGCCAGTCTCGACGCCATGCGGCGTGCGGTGATCGGACTGAATATCAAGCCGGCCTATCTCCTCACCGATGGCCGCGACATGCCGCCTGGGCTCGCCTGCCCCGGCAAGGCCGTGATCAAGGGCGATAGCCGCTCTGTCTCCATCGCCGCGGCCTCGATCGTGGCGAAAGTCACCCGCGACCGGATGATGGGTCGCGCCTGCACCGTTTTTCCGGCCTATGGCTTTGCCAAGCATGTCGGATACGCCACCAAGCAGCACCGCGACGGCATTACGAGCCACGGCCCCTGCCCGCTCCACCGGATGAGCTTTCGTCCGATGCGGAAAGATCCGCTGCCGGAAGACGATCTCCAGGCCTCGGACATTACCCTCACCCCATAACGCAAAAGGCCGAGCTTTCGCCCGGCCTTTTCTTAATTCATGTATCTGAAGCTTAGTTCAGGCGCGTTTGAACCGTACCGACGGCGTCCCTGAACAGGGCTTCCTGCGTTGCTGCATCGGCCTTGCGGGCGATGACGCTTTCGGCGGCGGCGATGGCGAGGTCGACGGCGGCAGCGCGAACGGCGCTCACGGCATCTGCTTCCGCCTGCTTGATCTTCTGCTCGGAGACCGCGTTGCGGCGGGCGACGAATTCTTCCGTCTTCTGGCGGGCTTCTTCCGTCAGGGCAGCGGCTTCGCGTTCGGCGGAAGCCACGATGCTGGCAGCGTCGGCTTCGGCCTGCTTGCGCTTCTTCTGGTATTCAGCCAGCAGCGCCTGGGCTTCTTCGCGAAGCTTCTTGGCTTCGTCGAGTTCGCTGCGGATGTTGGCGGCGCGTTCGTCGAGCGACTTTGCCATCATGCCCGGCACCTTGATGTAGATCAGGATGCCGAGGAAAATGACGAGACCAACGAGTGCGAAAAATGTTGCGTCGAATGCCATGCGATCAGGCCCCCGTCTTGGCGGCCGCGACGGCAGCCTTGATGTCATCGCCGCTTGCCTTGCCGCCGATCATGAGATCGACGATGGCGGATGCGGTCTCTTCGGCGATCTGGCCGACTTCAGCAAAAGCCTTGTCCTTGATCTCGCCGATGCGGGTTTCTGCTGCACTGAGCTTTGCGGCCAGTTCGGCTTCGATGGCGCTACGGTCGGCAGCGGCCTTGGTCTTGGCGGCTTCGCGGGCCGCTTCGGCAATGCCGTGCGACTTGGCGCGGGCGGCGGCCAGTTCCTTTTCATAGGTTTCGACGGCAGCATCGGCTTCCGCCTTGGCGCGGCCGGCTTCCTCGAGATCCTTGGCGATACGATCGTGACGATCCTCGATGATTCCGCCAACGCGCGGAACGATCACCTTCTTCATGAGAAGGTAGAAGAGACCGAACGTGATGACGAGCCAGAGAAGCTGCGACGCGAAATGGGATGAGTCGAGCGGCGGAAACGCGCCACTGTGCTCAGTGTCGTGGGCGACACCGGTTTCGGTATGCACTTCGCCAGCCGGAGCAGCATGCGGTTCGGCCGCCGGTGCGGCGCCCGGTGCTGCAGGCGTTTCAGGAGCGGCCGGCGCGGTCTGCGCATATGCCGAAGTCACGAACATCATCACCTCCGGGTGAATTCCAAATGCGAAGGATCACGGTGCGCTTTGAAACGACCGTGATCCGAAGTCCAGGTCTGGTATTAGACCACGAACAAGAGAAGGAGAGCTACGAGCAGCGAAAAGATGCCCAGAGCTTCCGTAACGGCGAAACCGAATACCAGACGGCCGAACTGGCTGTCAGCGGCAGACGGGTTGCGCAGGGCGCCCGACAGGTAGCTGCCGAAGATGTTGCCGAGGCCGAGGGCCGTGCCGGCCATGCCAAAGCAAGCCAGACCTGCGCCGATGAACTTTGCTGCTTCCGCTTCCATGATGAACTCCTTGAATGGGTTTGCGGCTGATGACTGACGCCTCAGGACGCCAATTTGGTAGTTATTCTTAGTGCCCGCCGGGATGGACCGCGTCGTTCAGGTACATGCATGTGAGTACCGCGAAGACATAGGCCTGGAGGAAGGCAACGAGGAATTCGAGACCGGTCAGGGCGACCGTCATGGCGAGCGGCAGGATGGCGCCGCCGATGCCGAGTGCGCCGAGTGCTCCAAGCGAGCTGACAAAGCCCGCGAACACTTTCAGCGTGATGTGGCCGGCCAGCATGTTCGCGAAAAGACGAACGGAGAGCGAGATCGGCCGGGACAGGAAGGAGATGACTTCGATGACAACGACCAGCGGCAGAAGCGCGCCGGGAACGCCGCTTGGCACGAACAGCTGAAGGAAGCCGAGGCCGTGCTTGTAGAAGCCGTAGACGATGACCGTGCCAACCACCAGAAGCGCAAGCGCAAAAGTGACGATGATCTGGCTGGTGACGGTAAAGAAGTACGGGAACATCCCGAGCAGGTTCGCGGTCAAGACGAACATGAACAGCGAGAAGACCAGCGGGAAGAACTTCATGCCATGGCTGCCGGCGCCTTCGCGCAGCATGTTGGCAATGAACTGGTAGGACATTTCCGCAACCGACTGTGCGCGGCCCGGGATCAGGCTGCGGGCGGACGATGCGAAATACAGGAAGCCGGCTGCGCAGGCGACCGTAGCAGTCATGAACAGCGATGCATTGGTAAAGGATAGGTCGATACCGCCGATCTCGATCGGGACGATCTTGCTGATCTGGAACTGATGGATCGGATCGTTTGCCACCGCTTACCCTCTTTCATATGCCGCCATGCCGGCGGCTCAATTCGTGTTGCGAAACCGAGCCTGTTAGTGCCCTGCCCCGTCCCCGCTGCCTTTTTTCCGCAAGGGCGGCGGCTCGGCCACCTTGCCCACGGATCGAAGCACGTTCAGAACACCGGCGCAGAAACCAAGAAGGAGAAGAATGATCATCCCCCACGGCGACGTGCCGGCATAGTAATCCAGTCCATAGCCCAGAATGGCGCCAACTGCGACAGCCGAGATGAATTCGGAGGAAATCTTGAAGCCGAGGGCCATGCCCTTTCGACTTTCTTCAGATTGCGCTTCCCGCTTCGCCTCTACCGCGTCACCAGCCTTCCGATCCGCCAATTGTGCGGACAGACGCTTTCGGCGTTCTTCCAGACCATCCTCGCGGTTGTCCATCCCTCACGTCCTCCCATCCGCCCTTGTTCGGAGCGGACCAACCGCAACAGCAGCCAGCGGGGTTTCGCGCCTTCCGGCCCGCTTCTAAGTCGCGCGCAACATAGTTTTGAGAGGACTTATAGTCAAGGCGGTGCCGGGCCTTGATTCAGGGGAAATTAACGCTTCGATTTCAATCGGTTATCGCTGAATTCCCGGCAACATGGCAAAACCTTCGCGGGAATATTCACAGATCGGCCGGGTTTATCAGCTCCAACCACCACCATAGGTACGGTAAAACACGTGCAGACCGATGCGTCCGACCTTTTTCATGGTCTTTGCCCAGTTCGGACGCACATAGACCGCGTGGTAGTGAGTGGCTGAGCCGACTTCCGGCAGCCAGATCTTGCCGGCGGTCACCGCCATCGCAACTTCCTGGGCTGTTTCGAAATGATCCGGCGCGCGGATTCGGTCTGGAATGTTGTCGCAGGCGAAGGAGAACTGGCAGCGGTTGCGCCAGTCTTCGTTCTGATAGACGACGTCGCAGATGCTTTTCGGATAGTGCGGATTGCGAACGCGGTTGAGAATAACCTGTGCGACCGCTGCCTGGCCACGCACTTCTTCTCCGCGCGCTTCAAAATAGATGCCGGCGGCCAGGCATTGCTGCTGCTTGGGCGAAAACGATTCTTCCGGCAGCGCTGTTGCTGCCCAGGCGTGGTCTTCCGGGCCGATCGGCGGAATGAAGCGGCCGGTTTCTGGCTTTGCGCCCAGGATCGCATCGAAGGGCGACTTGCGCGAGAAGTCGGGCTTGGCCGGTGCATAGGCGGTTGCCAGCACATCGGCCTTTTCGTTGGTGATGAGGTCGGCGAGCATCGAAGGAAGACCGGGCTCCTTGACCTCGTCCTTGCGGAAATAGAACTCGGCGAGCTCGACCGGCTGGTCGTCGGCTTCGGCTTTGACGAAGGCGGTCATTTCATCGCTGGCATCCACAGGCGTGGTCAGCGAGCTGGAACGCTCGAGGATCGACCCGGCCGAAAAGGCCTTCGGCGGCTGCATCTGTTCGACGGCTACGATCCGGCTCTTCTTTTCCGCGCGGTTGACGCGGTCTTCGTCCGGCGTGTCCTCACCTGACTTCTCGTTGCCGGTGAATGCAACGCGGCGACCGTCGGGCAGCGTCATGCCGGCATCGCCGCCGAGCACGGAACCGCCACCCGGAAAGGCAAGCGATGCGTTATGAATAGAACCGGCCGGCGAGTTGGTCATGACCATGCGCCACTGGTCGCGGCCGCGATCGATGCCGGAGAGGAGATCGGTGAGATCGCCTTGTGCGGGAACGGCTGGAAACACCAGCCAGGCAGCAAGTCCAAGGACGCCAGGCGCCAGCCAGATATCGCGGCGCGACAGGGCGCGGTGCAAAAGAGACTTCGTCCGAGCCGCCGGCATGGCCACTTTAGAGGACTTTCGACGCTGTACGGTCTTCGAACGCAAAACCGGCTACTCCACAAGGCAGGTCAACCAGGGACCTCAATGACTGATCGATGGGTCAAACATCAATCATTAACCTTGATGAGCAGTTAACGCTTATAGACAGAATCCCTTGTAACGCTGGGATTTGGGCATTTTCACTTAAACGTCAGAGGCTCGTGTCCGAAATGCCACGCGGGTTTTGGGCGACCTCTCCGTCACCCTTCCCGTCAGATGATGACGTGCGAACCCAGTTCGACGACGCGGTTGGCCGGCAGGTGGAAATAGTCGGACGGATCGGTTGCGGCATTGGCGAGCGCGATAAACAGCCGGTCCTGCCACATGGGCATGCCGGAGGCTGCGTCCGGTACCAGCTTGCGTCGGCCGAGATAGAACGACGTCGACATGATATCGAACTTGAAGCCGGTCTTTCTCAAATAGGCAAGCGACTGCGAGACATTGTGGGATTGCATGAAGCCGAATCGCAGCTCGATCACCGTAAAACGATCCGACAGCTTCTCGACCCGGTAGCGGTCCTCGATCGAGACGCGCGGCTTGTTGACCGTGATGATGGTCAGGATGACGTTCTTCGCATGCAGGACGTGATTGTGCTTGATGTTGTGCAGCAAGGCCGCGGGTGCCGTCTGCGGATCGCCGGTCAGGAAGATGGCGACGCCTGGCACGGACACCGGAGCATGATCGCTTTTCTTTTCCACCATGGGAATAAAGGTCTGCAGCGGCACATCGATGCGGCGGGTCTTTTCAAACAGGATCGCAGCACCCCGCTTCCAGGTCCACATGACGACGGTAAAGCCGATCGCCATCATGACCGGCACCCAGCCGCCATCATGAATCTTCAAGAGATTGGCGCCCAGGAAAACGAATTCGAGCAGCAGAAGCGGCGCGAGCACAAGGGTTGCCAGCACACGCGGCCAGCGCCATCTCAGCCGAACGAACTCGAACGCCATCAGCGTCGTCACCACCATGGCGCCGGTCACCGAGATGCCGTAGGCGGTGGCCAGAGCATCGGAGCTCTCGAAACCAAGAACTAGCGCGATGACGCCGACCAGAAGCAGCGTGTTGACGCCCGGCAGGAAGATCTGGCCGGTGTTGGTTTCCGAGGTGAACAGGATCTGCATGCGTGGCAGATATCCGAGATGGATCGCCTGGCGCACCAGCGAGAAGGCGCCGGTAATGACGGCCTGGCTTGCGATGATCGTGGCGCAGGTGGCGAGAATGATCACGGGAACGAGCGCCCATTGCGGGAACATCAGATAGAACGGATCGCTCATCGCTTCGGGGTGGCTCAGCACCATGGCGCCCTGACCGAGATAATTCAGCGTCAGTGCCGGAAAGACCAAAACGAACCAAGCCCACTGGATGGGACGGCGACCGAAATGGCCGAGATCAGCATAAAGTGCTTCCGCGCCGGTCACCGTCAGAAAGACGGCGCCGAGAACGACGACGCCGGCAAAGCCTTCTTCGCTCATGAACTGGAACGCATGCAATGGATTGAAAGCGGCCAGAATGCTGAGGTCGTCGAAAATATGCACCAGGCCGATGCCGCCCATCACGAGAAACCAGACGGCGGTGATCGGTCCGAAGAACTTCGCCACCATGCCGGTGCCCTTCGACTGGATGGCAAACAGCGCAACCAGGATGGCAATCGAAATCGGCAGAACGGCGCTTTCGAAATGCGGTGATACGTATTTCAGGCCTTCCACCGCCGACAGGACCGACAGCGCCGGCGTGATCATCGCATCGCCCAGAAACAGCGCGGCGCCGATCAGACCGAGCAGCATCAGGACAGCCCGATGGCCGCACGCTCCTTTGGTCATGAGCGCCAGAAGCGACAGCGTGCCACCCTCGCCATCGTTATCGGCACGCAGCAGAAACAGAACGTATTTGAAGGTGACGATGATGGTCAGCGTCCAGATCATCAGCGAGATGAGGCTGATGATCTCCATCTGCGTGACGCCGTCATGGGCGACGGGCTTCAACGCCTCGCGAAAGGCATAGAGCGGGCTCGTGCCGATATCGCCATAGACGACACCGACAGAGCCGAGCGCAAGCGCGAACAGCCCATGTCCTTTGGTTTTCTCGGCGGCACTATGTTCTGCTGGGTGGCCCATTCGGCATCTGGCGTTCGAGCCAGCCTTTCAACGGAAAAATGCGGATACTTCGCTCCGCCCGCGAAGAGCAAGGAAGCGCCCTCCGGCGGGAGGCGCCTATAAAGACAGCAATTGCACAAGGCAAGGGCTGCAACTGCATGCTTTCACTCTCGCCGCAGACGTCTAGCGGCGATGTTTAACAATTTCGAAACGAAAAGAGAGGCGATTTCAGAGTATTGACCGCCACTGACCGTGTATTCCTGCCCGGGAGACCGTCCAAACTCGAATAGGTTCTATTCGAAAACGATGGCAGGCGCCTTGCGCAGCGGCTTGCCCTTAATCTCTGCCCAGGCCTTGGATGCAATCTCCCGATAAACGGCGGCGGATGCACTGTCCGGGTCGGAAACGACGACCGGCGTGCCCGCGTCGGAGCGTTCGCGGATGTCCATCGTCAAAGGGATTTCGCCGAGGAAGGGAACGCCGATGCGCTCGGCTTCCGACTTTGCGCCACCATGGCCGAAGATGTCGTAGCGGGTGCCCGTATCGGGAGCGAGGAAGTAGCTCATGTTCTCGATGATGCCGAGGATGGGTATCTCGACCTTGCCGAACATGGCGATGGCCTTGCGGGCGTCGATCAGGGCGAGATCCTGCGGGGTCGAGACGATCACGGCACCGGCGAGCGGCACCTGCTGGGCGAGCGTGAGTTGCACGTCGCCGGTTCCAGGCGGCATGTCGATCACGAGAATATCGAGCTCGCCCCAGCCGACTTCGCGCAGCATCTGCAGCAGTGCCGACTGGATCATCGGGCCGCGCCAGATCATCGCGGTGCCCTCCTCGACCAAGAAGCCGATCGACATCGCCTTCAGACCATAGTTCTGCATCGGGGCGATCTTCCGGTCTTCAAGCTGCTGCGGCTTGCCGGAGATGTTGAGGAGACGCGGGATGGACGGGCCGTAGATATCCGCATCGAGAATGCCGACCTTGAGACCGTTGGCCTGGAAACCCAGCGCCAGATTGACTGCTGTCGTCGATTTGCCAACGCCACCCTTGCCGGACGCCACCGCGATAATGGCACCCACGCCCGGAACGCCGGCTTTCGGTGCGGGCTGTCTCGGCCCGGGTGTGGCGGGGGGGTGCGGATGCGCGTGACCGGCGGCAGGCGCTTGCGGCTTTGGCGGAGGTGCCGTCTTGGCAGGTGCCGTTCCAGCTCTGCGATCGGCCGTCAGCGTAACCAGCGCGCCGTTGACGCCCTGCATCGCGGCGACCGTCCGTTCGGCGGCCATGCGCAGCGGCTCGAGTTCGGTTGCGCGATCGGCTGGCACCGTAATCGAGAAATAGACCTTCTTGTCGGAGATAAAGACGTCGGAGACCATTCCGCGAGAGACGATATCACCCTCGAGGTCGGGTCCGCGAACCTTCGCGAGAACCGCCAGAATCTGTTCCTTGGTGACGTCGGACATTGCCTGCTCCTGATAGCGATCTCGACACAAACTGCCCGCGCCGGATCCAAGGCTTATATAGGAAGTGTCACCGGTCTCGAGCAAGACGCTTCGTTGAAACGCCCCACGTCAGAAAAAAGAAAGCCGCTACCCGGATGGCAGCCAGACGGCGCCCCGGATAGCGGCTTGTTTTTATCGCGCCTCTTGGGACGCTTTCAGCCCCCTCTGGACCTGCCCGTAAACAAGCACGAACCATGCCAGACCGTAATGCGGATGTTTACGTAGTCGAAACAGGGTGTTAGGGACAGGCAACTCGAGAGCGTTGGGAATTTGCCCAGTGAACGATCAATTGACCGCGTAGAAAACAGAGGCGTTGATCAAATAATGATCGCCCGCATCGTTACTTGATGATGCCGGATCGCAACGCCTTGGCAACCGCCTGGGTGCGGTTGACGGTATCGAGCTTGCGGGCCGTGCGGTTGAGATAATGGTTTACGGTGTGCTCGGAGAGTCCAAGGATTTCGGCAATTTCCGCGCTGGTCTTACCCGCAGCCGTCCAGTTCAGGCAATCGACTTCGCGTTCGGTCAGGACATCGTTGGTCTTGACGTCGAGGCTGCGGATCTGCGCCAGCTGTTCATAGACGTGAACCGAGAGATAATGCAGTTCCATCATCTGCTGCTGGTCAAATGTCTTGCCCGTACCGCCGAAGCAAACGGCGCCGCGATTGCCGAGCCGGTCATGGACGGGGAAACAGGCGCCGCGCTGGATGCCGAACCCGGAAAAGATCTGCGTGACCTCGTCGCTCGAATTGATCACGCCGCGATCGCTCGAGAGATCGAAGACGAAGGGCGTCGTGAACTTGCGCAGATGTGCAAGGCCGGAGCTGGTCTGCATCAGACCGCTTTTGTCGAACTGCGACATCAGCTCCGCCGGCCAATTGGTAACGACGGTATTTTCGGACAGTTCGCGAGACGTGATCGACGGAAGGTTGAGAACCATGAAGGTGCGACAGTTATAATACTGCGTCACTCGCTTCAGGAACCGGATGACATCGAACTGGGTCTGCAGGGTGGCGATTTCGGCGACACTGCCGTCGAGAAAGGACATCTCTTCGGCTTTTTCGGTCTTAGACATATACTGCTTCTTGCTCCGACCAGACCTTACGCACGCAAACGTCACCACGTGATGGTGATAGGTTCTCGCATTTGCGAATCTTGTCGCATGGTTTCAGGAATTTGTCAGGGAAAATCTGATGACGCGGCTAGCCATCGCGGCGGTTCGCGTTAATTCTGCAACGAACAGAAGCTTATGCGGAGGATGCCCGTGACCACAGCCGATTTTGTCTCTCACCCGTTCGAGGGTAGCGTATTGTCCTCGACGCCTTGTGAACTTG
Organism: Neorhizobium sp. AL 9.2.2; assembly: GCF_013317225.1. Classification (NCBI taxonomy): domain Bacteria; kingdom Pseudomonadati; phylum Pseudomonadota; class Alphaproteobacteria; order Hyphomicrobiales; family Rhizobiaceae; genus Neorhizobium; species Neorhizobium sp. AL 9.2.2. The sequence continues at coordinate 709,716 of NZ_JAALXU010000001.1, read as the reverse complement.
GCGAAGGAGCCAGCTTCGATGCGGATACCGGGACGATCTGGTGGTTCAGCATTCTCGAAAAGCAGCTTCGCTCGCTCGACATCAACACCGGCAAAGAATCTGTGCAGATCCTCCCCATAATGGGAAGCGTTCTCGTCCCGGTCGACGCCGAGCGGCAGCTGATCGCCTCCGATCAAGGGCTCTTCATACGGGATCGCGCCACCGGCGAACTGACCCTGCACTGCGACCTCGAGAAGGACAAGCCGGACAACCGCTCCAACGACGGCCGGCTGCACCCTTCCGGTGCGCTGTGGATCGGCACGATGGGGCGCACCGCTGCGGAAGGCGCGGGTGCGATCTATCATGTCGTGGGCGGCAAGGTCACGACGCTGTTTGACAAGATGAGCATTCCGAATGCGATCTGCTTTTCGCCGGACGGAAGCATCGGCTATTATGTCGACACGCGCATCAACCACCTCATGCGTGTCGACCTTGATCCATTGACCGGACTCCCGACGTCAAAACCCACCCTCTTCATCGATGGCAGCGGCAGCCCCGGCGGAATGGATGGAGCGATCTGCGATCAGGACGGCACGATCTGGAACGCCCGCTGGGGTGAAGGTGCGGTCGACCATTATGGTCTGGACGGCGTCCTTCTCGCGCGTTTCGAAGTGCCCGCCAAGAGAACGACCTGCCCTGTCGTGATCGGAAATGGGCGCTTGGCTGTCACATCAGCCTGGGAGGGAATGGACCAGGACGCCCGAACCTCCGATCCGCTGGCGGGAGCATTGTTCGAACTCGCCGTTCCAGTCACGCTTGGTCAGGAACCCCGATACTCGGCCTGACTTTAAGGATCTATATTCTCGCTGATAAAGCCCCAAACCCGCCAAGTGCTGAAACGTTCCGCAGTCTCTGCCTAATAAAACGGCATGGAAATGCGGAACCAAACCGGCGTTTCGGCCATTTCCCTACCGAAGCCAAGCAGAACGAACGCGTCCTTCTTGGTCGAGACGGCCCTTCAATCCGAGAAGCCGTCCTTCACGACGAATTAGATGGAAAAGGTAGGAACACGATGAAAAAGACTCTCAGCACGATCGCCGCAGCAGCCGTTCTCATGGCGTCCACCACACTTGCACCGGCTTTTGCCCAGACGGCACAGCCTGCTCCGGCGACACCGGCAGCACCTTCGGCACCGGCCGATACCACGACAACGACCCCGGCTGCCCCAGCAGGTGGCATGGCTACCACTGCAGACGGCAATTACCTGACCGAACAGGCGACCACCCAGGTCAGCGCCAACGATTATATCGGCAAGTCGATCTACAATTCGGCTAACGAAAGCATTGGTGACGTCAACGACCTCCTGTTTGAAGAAAACGGCGGACTCGTTGCAGCAGTTGTCGGCGTCGGCGGCTTCCTCGGCATCGGCGAAAAGGATGTAGCCCTTCCGATCAGCAAGCTGACGCTCACCCGCGACGCACAGAACAACAACGAAGTGCGTCTGTCGACCACTGAAACGGCGGAAGCACTGAAGTCTGCTCCAGAGTTCAAGACACTGGACGACAAGCAGGCAGCATCCGACACATCGACCACGTCGTCCACGATGAACCCGGCTCCGGGCACCCCGGCAGCACCGGCTGAAAATGGCGCCACAACGCCGTCGACGGCTCCTAAGAACTAATTTTTAGGGACCTGGAACGGGCTACACGCCGCGTGACAGACGATTGAATGGAAGAGGCGGCATTGATAATGCCGCCTTTTTCGTGCGCGGTTTACAGAAGCGAGCAGTATCGCAGCGCATCGTAGATTGCTGCATGGACATTGCGGCTTGCCACAGCGTCACCGATCCTCACGAGATCGAAAGCCGCGCCGGGGTTCTTCGGCAGCAGCGGCGCTTTTCTGTTAATCAGCATCGCGTAGTCCACGGCGCCAAGATTGCGCGAGAGCGGCTTCAACTCGTAATAGAGCTCCGCGTTCGCGGCCGTGCCGTGCTCGACCACGACCTGTGCGACACGCCTTTCCTCGACCACATCCTTTGCGTAATCGGATCCGAGGCTTGCCACCAATGCATTGCCGTCACGCCGCACCGACTTCAACCGCGTATTGATCGTCACGCGGACACCCTTCTCGGCAAAAATCCGTGCGTAGGGGACATGGTTCATGCCCCCCATCTCAGGTGCGAAGAAGCGTTCGGGGGAGACAAGCTCGAAATCCGCGCCTGATGTGGCGATGACTTCGGCGGCACTCATACCCGGATGGCCGCCATTGTCATCGAACAGCAGAACCGGGCCTGCGGGTTTGGCAGATCCGGCGAGAATATCCCAGCTGGAGGTCAGAAGCTCTTCGCCCGCCTCAAGTTGCGGCGATTGCGGTATGCCGCCGGTCGCGACGACGACGAGATCTGGCTCGAGTTCGAGGACATCGTCGGCGCCGGCAAACACGTCGTAGCAAATCTCGACACCCAACCGCTCAAGCTCCGCCAGCCGCCAGTCGATGATGCCGATCATCTCGCGGCGGCGCGGATTGCGAACCAGAAGATTGATCTGGCCACCCGCCTCCCCCGTTGCCTCAAGCACGGTGACGGAATGGCCGCGCTCTGCCAGCACGCGGGCCGCCTCGAGCCCGGCAGGACCGGCACCGATCACGACGGCCCTTCGGACAGCTGCCGCCTTTTCGACCACATGCGGCAGCAAGGCTTCGCGCCCCGTCGCCGCATTGTGGATACAGAGAGCCTCTCCTCCCTCGTAGATGCGATCCAGACAGTAGGTCGCACCGACGCAGGGGCGAATGGTCGCCTCCTTGCCACTTGCTACCTTGTTCGCGATATGCGGATCGGCAATGTGGGCACGGGTCATGCCGACCATGTCGAGCTTACCTTCGGCGACCGCATGCCGGGCCGTTGCAACATCGGCGATCCGAGCCGCATGAAAGACCGGGAATTTCATCGCCTTCCTGACATCGCCGACAAAGTCGAGATGCGGCGAGGATCGCATGCCCTGGATCGGGATAACCTCGTTCAGATCCGCATCGTGATCGATATGGCCGCGGATGACGTTCAGGAAGTCGATGCTGCCCGACGCCACCAGCCGGCGGGAGATCTCGATCCCCTCTTCGCGGGAAAAGCCCTTGTCCCAGTTCTCGTCGGCAACCAGGCGGATGCCGACGATGAAATCCGGACCGACGGATTTGCGCACCGCATCGATCACCATGGTCGAAAACCGCATGCGGTTTTCGAGCGATCCGCCGAACGCATCGTCGCGGTGGTTGGTGGCGGGCGACCAGAACTGGTCGATCAGGTGGCCGTAGGCTTCGATCTCGATGCCATCGAGACCCGCCGCCTGCATGCGGCTGGCGGCATCGGCATAGTCTGCAACGATGCGCTCGATATCCCAGTCCTCGATCTCCTTCGGGAAGGCGCGGTGGGCGGGTTCGCGAATGGGAGATGGCGCCAGCACAGGAAGCCAGGCGCCTTTGTTCCATCCGGTCCGGCGCCCGAGATGGGTGAGCTGGATCATCACCGCCGTGCCGTATTCATGACAGTCATCGGTGAGCTTCTTCAGCCACGGCACGATGTCGTCGCGATAGGCGTGCAGGTTGCCGAATGCGGGTGGACTGTCCTGCGAGACGATCGCGGAACCTGCGGTCATGGTGAGCGCGATGCCGCCCTTTGCCTTTTCGAGATGGTAGAGCCTGTAACGATCCTTCGGCATGCCGTCTTCGGAATAGGCCGGTTCGTGCGCCGTCGACATGAAGCGGTTCTTGAGGGTGAGATGCTTCAGCTGAAACGGCTGCAGAAGGGGATCGTTCGAAACGGACATGGTGATCTCGCAATGCGGCTTGCAAAACCACATCATCGCGCAGCGGACAGCCCCGTGCGAGCATCAGACGCGGCGCGGACTGTCCACTCCGCGCCCTCTCCTCAACGTTGGTGGAGGCGGAAGATCAGTCCCGTTCGGGGGTCATGAAGTCGCGGTGATGGGTGCTCAGATAGCGCAGCGTCGAGGCCGTATCGGCGGGTCTGCCGTGGTAATAGCCCTGCCCCATGGCACAGCCCAGCGATCGCAGCATTTCCGCTTCTTCCGGCTGCTCGATGCCCTCGGCGACCACTTCCAGTTCCAGACCGTCGCACATGGCGATGATCGCCCTGACGATGTGTCCAGAGGCACGGTCCGAGGTGATGCGGGAGACGAAGGCGCGATCGATCTTGACCTTGTCGAAGGTGAAGTCGCGCAGACGTCCGAGACTGGACTGACCGGTGCCGAAATCATCGAGCGAGATGCGCGCGCCTGCCTTGCGAAGATCCGTGATGATGCGCTCTGCCGTATCGGCCGAGGTCATCACAGCAGTCTCGGTGATCTCGAATTCCAGCCGATGCGGATCGAGCCCGACGCGGGCGAGCGTCGAAAGGATGCTTTCCGTGGTGGTCGGATCCATCAGCTGAGCGGAGGAGAGATTGAAGGACAGGAACAGATCCCGCGGCCAGGACAGTGCTGCCTCGGCCGCCTTGCGCAGCAGGGTTTCCGACAGCGCATCGATGAAACCGCGCTCTTCGGCAAGCGGCACGAAGACGGCGGGCGATACGAAACCGAGATCCTTGTCGTTCCATCTCGCGAGTGCCTCGAACCCGACGACCGATCCATCGTCCAGGCGCACGATAGGCTGGAAATGGACATCCACGGCATCGCTGATGATCGCATGGCGCAGCGCCTGTTCAAGCTGCGTCGCGCGCATCATCTCCTGCGCGATTTCCTGGGAATAGACCGTGATCTGGCCGCGACCGCGGCGTTTGGACCGGTAAAGCGCGGTTTCAGCGCTCTTCAGCAGTTCCTCGAAATGCTCGCCGGCGAAGGGGTAGATGGCAAAGCCGAAGGACGCCGAGAGACGCACATTGCGATCCCCCAGATCATAGGGTGCGGAAAGAACATCCCGGATCATCTGGCCGATCCGTTCGGCGCCGGTGCGCTCGAAGACGAGCGGCAGCACGAAGGCAAACTCGTCGCCGTCGTGACGGGTGACCGTTGCGCCATCCGGAATGCAGGCCTTGAGGCGATGCGCGACCTGGCAGAGGATCTCGTCGCCTGCTTCCATGCCGAACAGGTCGTTGATCGGCTTGAAACCATCGAGATTGGCAATGCAAACAGTAAACGGGGCGGGATCGGCTGCACGCTCTGCGGCGAGAAGGTGAACCTTGTCGCGCATACGGTACCGGTTTCCAAGACCCGTAAGCGGGTCGCTATAAGCCTTGGCCTGCAGCTCATGCTGACGGAGCTGCGGCAACGGGTTTTCCGCCAACGTCATAAGTTTATCCGCTTGCACCACATTTGATAGGCGACGATGCGGGACAAAGCTTAACATTTCATAGCGGAACCGTAGCGTTTCGGGAAAGCCGCCCGCGCTTCCGATCCATGCTCAAGACCGCATCTGCTGCGAACCGGCAACGACGAGAAACTTCGCGAACAGGGTTTCCAGCACATCGGGACTGATCGGCTTCAGGATCACGTCGTCCATTCCCGATGCAAAGCATTCCTCGCGGTCGCGGTCGAATGCCTGGGCGAGGACGCCCACGATCGGTGTCGACGCTTGCCCTTCTTCCTCGAGCGTGCGGATCGCCCGCGCTGCCTCGAAGCCGTTCAGGGTCGGCAGAGTGACATCCATCAGCACCAGCGAAGGACGAAGCTCGTGCCACATCCTGACCACCTCTTCTCCATCGACCGCAATCGCATAGCGGTACCCGAGGCTTTCGAGGATCTGCGAGAACACGATCTGGTTCACCTCGTTATCTTCAGCAACAAGGATATCGACGCAGGGCTGAGGGTCATCGGGCAGGATCTGCCAGTTGTCTTCTTCGTCCTGTTCGACAGGTCCACGCAACTTGGTCAGTTCGCGGCTGAGGGTCGGAACGAGATGCTCTTCGAGAGCCGCAGCATCGAAGGCCACGACCTGTTTGTCGTAATTTGAGCCGATGGCGCGGCAGGCGGACGCCAGATCGCGATCCGCGACGATGAGATCGACCCTGACCGCGGCGTTGGACACGAGTTCGAGGCAAAGCGCCAGTTCGTGTTCATCAACGACCGAGGATGCCTCGACCTGAAAATCCGCAAGGATCGCCTTCGCGGTTCCAGTGAAAAGCGGGTCGCTCGAGACGATCAGGATCTGGCTGCCGGCGATATCGGGATCCGCGCCCTGCAAAGCGTCCCGCATCTTGCTCTTGCGATGCAGCTTGGCGGAAAACAGATTGGGGTCGTCGAACAGGCGGATAAAGCCACGCCCGTCCTCTTCCACTTCTACCATTCGGGAAATGTCCTGCATGGCGGTGACGAGATAGTACCGGCCTGGTTTGCCGATCCGGTACTTGTTGGCGACGATCACCATCTGCGAGCCATCCGGACGCGTCAGACGCTCCGGCAGCTGGATCTCCTCGCCGTCTTCCACCACCCGGCGATTGATACCGTCGAGCCGCTGGGCCAAGGCCGGAGCATGGATGTCGGTCCCCGTGCAGCCGAGCAGCGCTTCGGCGGGGAGATCGTGAAAGCGGCAGGCGGCCTTGTTGACGGCGACGAAGGCGAGATTGGTGTCCTTGACCATGACCGGGAACGGCAGGTTGTCGAGGATATCCTCGGTCAACTGCACGCGCTCCATGTCGGCGCGCCACTGCTCTTCGCGCTTGCGCTGTTCGGACACGTCCCGGAGGATGCAGACGCCGTAGCCCGACGGCAGGCGCCGTTTGGCAAGACTGATCCAGCGATCGGCACCACGGCGCATCAGCGCCTCGTGCCGCTCCTTCCAGAGCGTGGCAATATTGTCGGAAATCCAGTCGTCGCGGCTGAGCAATCGTTTTGTGCCGCCGGTCTCGGACATGAACCGTCCGCCGCCGTCATAGATGGCACCAAGGAGATCGCGCAGCCGTGTACCGGGTGCAAGGACGCTGTCAGGAATGCCGAGAAGGATGGTCAGTTGTTGACCGGCAAAGATCAACAGGTCGTTCTTGTCGTAGACGACAAGGCCGCCTGAGTGCCCACCCGAGATCGCCTCGGAAATCACTTCCATCATCGCAGTCTGAATGTCCGCGTCCGCCGACGCCAAATCATTCATGTGACAAAACCCCCTGTGTGTTCACAGACTCGGCCAATCGCCGGCACCATGCGGTGCAATCCGTCTCAATTAATCAAGTCGGGTAAGACACATGCTGGCTTCAAGTCCTCGAACAAAGGGCCGATCCTCGTGTACGGGTGCCCAGCCGGCCCATACATCGGTTCCTCTGCGGAGAGCTGGCGCTCTCCCGGGTTCATCCTGTTCAACTCAGATTGAATATCGGTTTTCGGTTAAGGCCGAATTAAGATAGGCTTGCTGCAGGGCTTGCAGGGGACAAACCATCCGGCAGCCTTTCCTTCCCGCCGGAAATCCTTGAAAATAGCGCCATGTTCATCAAGCAGCTTTCCGAAACGCTCATCAACCAGATCGCTGCCGGCGAGGTCATCGAGCGACCCGCAAGCGCTGTCAAAGAACTGGTCGAAAACGCCATCGATGCGGGTGCGACGCGCATCGAGATCGCCACGGCGGGCGGTGGCAAGTCTCTTCTGCGCGTCACGGACAATGGATCGGGCATGGAGCCCGCCGATCTCGACCTCGCGATCCGCCGCCACTGCACCTCGAAGATCGCGACGACGCTCGACGATATCAGAACGCTCGGCTTTCGCGGCGAGGCATTGCCGTCGATCGGGTCGGTCGCGAAACTCACGATCACCAGCCGGCGCCAAGGTAGCGACAGCGGCTCGCAGGTGTCGGTCACCGGCGGCAAGACGACCGCGGCGCGGCCGGCACCGGCCAATCCCGGCACGGTGGTGGAAGTTCGCGACATCTTCTTTGCAACGCCGGCACGCCTGAAATTCCTCAAGACCGAACGGGCGGAAGCCGGCGCGATCACCGAGATCGTCAAGCGCATGGCGATCGCTTTTCCGCATGTGCGTTTCGTGCTGTCGGGCTCCGACCGCACGACGCTGGACCTGCCGGCGACCGGCGAGGACCATCTGGCGCGCATGGCGCAGGTTCTCGGGGCCGAGTTTCGCGACAATGCGATCGAGATCGACGCGATGCGCGAGGATGTGGGCCTCACAGGCTTTGTCGGGCTGCCGACATTCCACCGGGGCAATTCCGGACATCAATACGCTTTCGTCAACGGACGGCCGGTGCAGGACAAGCTCATCCTGTCGGCCATCCGCGGCGCCTATGCGGAGCGGATGCCGTCCGGTCGCTATCCGGTGGCGGTGCTGTCGATCACGCTCGATCCGGCGCTGGTGGATGTCAACGTGCACCCGGCCAAGGCAGACGTCCGGTTTCGCGATCCGGGGCTGGTACGCGGGCTGATCGTCGGCGCCATCCGCGAGGCGTTGCACCGCGAGGGCGACCGGGCGAACACGACCGGCGCATCCGGCATGATGCAGGCGTTCAGGCCGGGGTTTTCATCCGGCCACGCCTATCGACCCCCGACGCCAGCGCCCTGGAGCCCTGCGGCATCGCCGTCGCGGCCGCTGCAGGCACCGTTCGGGTTCGGGGAACGGGCGCAGCAGGATTTCGACGGTCTAACCATGCCGGCGGCCCGCACGGACGATTCCATATCGGAAACGGTGCACGTCTCGGAAGACAGGCAGCGCCACCGGCTGGGTGCGGCCCGCGCGCAGGTGCACGAGAACTATATCGTCGCCCAGACGGAAAACGGCCTTGTCATCGTCGACCAGCATGCGGCCCATGAAAGGCTGGTCTACGAGGCACTGCGCCAGGCTTTGAACGACAAGCGGCTGGCGTCCCAGGTTCTGCTCATTCCGGAGATCGTCGATCTGCCGGAAGAAGATTGCGACCGGCTGATGACGCATGCGCAAGAACTCGACCGGCTGGGGCTGGCGGTCGAGCGGTTCGGTCCCGGCGCGGTTGCCGTGCGCGAGACGCCCGCCATGCTGGGCGAAGTGGATGCATCCTCGCTGATCCGCGATCTCGCCGACGAAGTGGCTGAATGGGGAACCGCTGGGGCCCTGCGCGGCAAGCTGGAATATGTCGCGGCCACCATGGCCTGCCACGGCTCGGTGCGCTCAGGGCGCCGGCTTCGGCCCGACGAGATGAATGCGCTTTTGCGCCAGATGGAGGCGACGCCCGGTTCCGGCACCTGCAACCATGGCCGCCCGACCTATATCGAACTTAAGCTCTCCGACATCGAACGCCTGTTCGGGCGGACTTGAAGGCGCGCCAGACGCGGTGTAGGGAATGACGGCATAACGCGCGAGCAATCCGATGTTTTTTCGCAGGAGACGCAGACAGATGAACCGGTTCGAAGGCGGCAGCTTCCGCGAGGCGAAAATCCGGTACCTGGATGGCGACTACCAGATCGTCAGCAGCGGTTCATACGTGATCTGCGCGATGACGGGTGCTCAAATCCCCGTCGACGAGCTGAAATACTGGAGCGTAGCGCGGCAGGAAGCCTATGCCGATTGCGCGTCCTCGCTGGAAGCCGACAAGCGTGCCGGCCTGCTGCCGAACCAGAGCCGGGCTTAAGCACAATCAACCGACGCGCGCTTGCGCCCTGATCAGGGTTTAACGCCGTTCTTCAATCGACGTTCGCGAAAACGGGCGAGTGCTGCGTCGATGATCTGGCCGGGCGCCTTCGGATTGTCGAAGATCATCTCCACGTCCACCACCTGTACCCGGTTGAGCAGTTTTTCGGCCGGACCGTGATGACCGACGAGACGCACCGCGTCCTTGGCCGTCGTCACGAGATGGAGACCGTTCCTGTCGGCATCCTCCAGCAGGCTTTCGATTTCATCCGCCGTGAAGAAATGATGGTCCGGGAACGACCGGCGCTCTGAAATCAACCCGCCGACGCTGTTGACCGTGCGGTAAAATTTTTCCGGATCGGCAATCCCGGTAAAGGCGAGAAGATTTGTGCCCGCCAGCGACTGGCCGGGGCTTGGATCGAGTGTCGCGACGTGGACCTGCTTGCCGGCGCGCGATGCCTGGCGCACGATCCTGTCGGCCGCGTCGCCGGTGCCGACCTTGAGGATGGCGGAGGCCTGGCGCATCTGCTCGGCCAGCGGTGCCCGCACGGGACCGCCCGGCACGAGATGGCCGTTGCCGATGCCGCGGACGGAATCGATCACAACCAGCGCGAAATCGATCGAGAGACGGGCGCTCTGGAACCCGTCATCCATGATGATGAGATCGGCGCCGTTTTGCGCCAGCATTCTCGCACCGTCCACGCGGCGGCGGGAAATGACGGTCATCGCTTCGCGCTCGAGAAGCAACGCTTCGTCGCCGACGGCCTCGGCCTTGTGCTTGGAACGATCGACCATTGTCGTGACGTCGAGCGATCCGCCATAGCCGCGGGTGAGGAAACCAGGCGTGAGGCCCTTCGCCTTAGCGGCGCGGGCAAGCGTGATCGCCGTCGGTGTCTTGCCGGCGCCGCCGACGGTGAAGTTTCCGACGCAGATGACCGGCAGCGGCGCGTGCGCCCGCTTCGACTTCGCCATGCGGCGGCCGGAGACGGCACCATAGACGAACGAAACCGGCGACAGCGCCCAGACGCGCCAGTCGGCCTTCGTCCACCAGAAGGGCGGCGCTTCGGAAACCACCGCTCAGCCCGCCGCAGCCGGTGCCGAGACCGGCAGGAGGGCGGCAAAGGCGGAGATATCGTCGAGGCAGAGATCGGCGGCAGTCGACAGCGTCTGGCGCGAACCGGTCCCGGTCAAAACCGCGACCTTGATGCCGGCGCCGGCCGCCTCGCCCATATGCATGTCGTGATTGTTGTCGCCGACCATCGCCACCTGTTCCGGTTCGAGACCGACGACCTCGCAGAATTTCAGGAACATGCCGGGTTTGGGCTTCACACCAAAACCGCTGTCATAGCCGCAGATGAAATCGACATGATCGATAAAGCCGAAACGGATCGCCGTCTGGCGGATGGCTTCCTCATTGTCGCTGGAGGCGATGCCGAGCTTCAGGCCGCGTGCCTTCAGCGCGCCGAAGAAGGCGGCGAGATCGGTGACCGGAACGGAATATTCGGCAGAGCGAACAAAGAGTGCATCGAGCTGACGGGTGAGATCTGCCACATCCATGGGGGCGCCTGCGGACACGAAACCTGCGGCGATCTCGGCGGCATTGCCGGCCGCAAGCAGGCTATCGGCACGGGTGTGGCCGGAGACGGGATCCATGCCGCCGGCTTGCAGGAGGCGCGTTTCGAGATCGGCGTCGCCGCCCGACGCGATGCGCGCCGCTTCCCGGTTCACCGGGCCCCAGCTCGCATCATAGTGCAACAGCGTGCCGTCCTTGTCGAACAGGATGCCGGCGATATGCGAGAAGTCCATATCCACGACGTCGCTTGTCGCCCCGGCCATCAGCGTGCAGCACCGGCGGCGGCTGTCTTCGGCTGAAGTCTGGCGCTGACGGTCAGCGGATTGACGTAAGGTTCGAGCGCCTTGACGGTCTTGGCCAACGCGCCGCGCATTTCGTCCATCGCGTCATGGCCGGCTTCGACCATCTTGCGGCGGGCAAGGTCGTTGATCATCAGGTAATGCACGGCCTTTGCTAGCATTTCGACATCGCGGACCATCCGGGCACCGCCCTTCTTGACGAGATGCTGGTAGGCATCGCGGAAATTGTCGATGTTCGGGCCGGACAGAACGGCAGATCCGAGCATGGCCGGCTCCAGCGGGTTCTGGCCGCCCTCGTTGGTCAACGACTTGCCGACGAAGGAGATTTCGGTCAGCCGCAGATAAAGACCCATTTCACCGATGGAGTCGCCGAGGAAGATATCGGTTTCCGGCGTGATCGTGTCGTTGCGCGAGCGGCGCGCGACGGTGAGACCTTCCGCCTTCAGCATGTCCTCGATCGCATCTGCGCGATCCGGATGACGGGGCACGAGGATGGTCAACAGGTTGCTTTTCGGCTTCAGCGCCCGATGCACGGTGGCAGCGGCCTTTTCCTCACCATCGAAGGTGGAGATCGCAGCCCAGGTCTTGCGCTCGCCGATTTCGGCCTTGTAGCGGGCCAGAAGCTCCTCGTCGCATGGCGGCGGGTCGGTGTCGGTCTTGAGGTTGCCCGACACGATGACCGGCCAGGCGCCGAGATCACGGAAACGCTCGGCATCAAGATCGGACTGGGCCACCACGAGCGCCAGCTTTTCGAACAGCGCTTCGGCGATGGTATTATGATTGTGCCAGCGCGTGAACGAGCGATCGGAGAGGCGTGCATTGACGCGGATCTGCGGGATGCGACGCCGCGCCAGCTCGGCCACCGTCGTCGGCCAGATTTCGGACTCGGCCGTAATGCACGCATCCGGCTTCCAGTAGGAGACAAAGCGCTTGATGGAGAATTTCAGATCGAACGGCACATATTGATGAATGACTTCATCGCCGAGCCTGGCATCGACCAGTGCTGCGGATGTAACGGTCCCTGTCGTCAGCAGGACATGGATCTCGCGACGGCGAAGTTCGCGGATCAGCGGCATGATCGACATGGTTTCGCCGACGCTTGCGGCATGAACCCAGACCAGCGGTCCGCGCGGGCGCGGCAGGCTGGCATAGCCGAGCCTTTCGAGACGGCGCGAGGAATCTTCCTTGCCCTTCATCGACCTGTACGTGAGGTACGGCCCGGCAAAGGGATAAAGCGCGATGCCGGCCAGACGGTATCCCGCCAGGGCCATGCGAGCCATACTGCCGCTCATCGCTTTTGCCCCCACTGCATGATGGCCGTCATCAATCCCGGTCGTCCTTCTGATATCGTATCAGTCGCCGAATTTCTGTCATGCACAAATGCGTCAAAAAGGGGTCCCGGACCCTATGTTCCAGACCTTGGCATTTCGAAACCTGGCAGATCAGGCTTGCTTCAGCGTTACTTGGGGCCTGGCTCGAGCAGGCGATGCATGTGAACGATGAAATAGCGCATCTGGGCGTTGTCGACCGTCTGCTGTGCCTTGCTGCGCCAGGCCGTCAGGGCCGTTGCATAATCGGGATAGATGCCGACGATATCCAGCGCCGCAAGATCCTTGAACTGAACCTCTTCGAGGCTCGAAAGTTCGCCACCGAAAACCAGATGCAGAAGCTGTTTCTTGTCAGTCGTCGCGGTCATGTCCATCCTGTCCCGTTTATCCTCTCCGCCCGATCCTCATCTGCGGCATTACGCCACAAAGGTCAAGCGGCCGGAAATCGCTGGATCTGCGGCAATAGCCGTTCCAGTGCATGCTCTGCGCCAGCCACCAGCATCTCGTGGCGGACCTGCCGCCGGTTGTAGGTGAGCGGGCTTCCCGCAAGGTCGGTCAACCGGCCGCCTGCGCATTCCAGGATAAGGTCGGCGGCGGCGAGATCCCAGTCATGCGAGTTGCGCTTGACGACGGTGCCATCGAGGCGTCCGTCCGCGACCATCGCCAGCCGGTAGGCGAGCGACGGGATATGCCGATGGCGTTCGACATGGCTGCGGAACGGCAGATCAAATTTCTTCACAAGGTTTTCATCGGCAGCGATCACAAGCTTATCATGATCATCCTTGGTAACAGAGATCGGCGCACCGTTGCGGATCGCCTGACCGCCCTTGACGGCAAAGAACTCCTCGCCGAGCGCCGGCGCTACCAGAACGCCCGCCACGGGTCGGCCGTGATGGACGACGGCGACCGAGACGCACCAGGTCTTTTCGCCATTGATGAAGGCGCGGGTGCCGTCGATCGGATCCACCACGAACAGCGTGTCGAGTGAAAGCCTGGCGTCGTCGTCATCCGTTTCTTCGGACAGCCAGCCGTAATTGGAACGGGCGGTCAGAAGCAGGCTCTGGAGAATGTCGTTTGCCGCAAAGTCTGCGGCACTGACGGGCGACGAGCCCTCGTTTTTCCACCAGACTTCCGGCGACTGGCCGAAATAGCCATGCGCGATCTCGCCGGCCTGACGGGCGGCATCGCGGATCAGGTCCAGATCTTCAAGCCATTGCCCTTCCGCGCCAGCCATCGGTCAGCGTCCCGCCAGCGTCATGCCTTCGATGGCGATCGTCGGAGAGGCAGTGCCGAACTTGCGGTCGATGTCGTTGGCCGGCGTCATCCGCATGAACATGTCCTTCAGATTGGAGGCGATCGTGACTTCGGAGACCGGATAGGCAAGCTCGCCATTCTCGATCCAGAAGCCGGTCGCGCCGCGCGAATACTCGCCGGTGATCATGTTGACGCCCTGGCCGATCAGTTCGGTGATGTAGAAACCGGTGCCGATCTGGCGGATCAGGTCTTCGGGCGAAATATCGCCCGGTTCCAGCGCAAGGTTCGTGGAGGCCGGGGTGACGGACGTGCCGCCGCGCACGCCGCGGCCATTGGTCGGGAACCCGATCTCGCGGCCGGTCGAGGTAGAGAGGAACCAATGGTTCAGCACGCCGTCCTCGATCATCACGAGACGCTCGCCCTTCACACCCTCGCCATCGAAGGGGCGCGAGGAAGACCCGCGCACGATCAGCGGATCATCGGTGATGTTGAGGCCTGATTTCAGAACCTGCTGGCCCATCTTGTCGCGCAGGAACGATGTCTTGCGGGCAACAGATCCGCCGTTGATGGCGCCGGCGATATGGCTGACAAAGCCGCGCGCGATGCGCGGATCGAAGACGACGGTGACATTGCTGCCGGTATCGACCTGGCGCGGATTGATGCGCTTGACCACCCGCTCGCCGGCACGCCGGCCGATCAGCTTCGGATCGTCGAGATCGGCTGCAAACAGACGGCTGTCGAAATCGTAGTCGCGCTCCATCTTCGTGCCCTCGCCGGCGATGACGCTGACGGAGCGGCCGAAGCGGCTGGCCATATAGGCGCCGGAAAATCCGTGCGAAGTAACGAGAACCATTCCGCCCATGCCGGCAGAGGCGCCGGATCCCGACGAATTGGTGACGCCTGCGACATCGAGGGCCGCCTGTTCCATCTCGAGCGCCACGTCGCGCATCGTATCGGCGGAGACTTCGGTCGGATCGAACAGGTCGAGATCGGGGTAATCTCTCGCAAGGTCCTTTTCATCCGCGAGGCAGGCGAAGGGATCCTCGGGCGAGACCTTTGCCATGGCGACTGCGCGTTCGGCCAGCACTTTCAGATCGAAACCCGGATTGGCGGAAACGCTTGCAACCTTGTTGCCGACGAAGACACGCAGCGAGAAATCGTCGCTTTCCGAGGATTCGGTTCCTTCCACCTTTCCGAGCCGGACGCTGACCGAACTGGAGCGGGAGCGGACGACCACCGCATCCGCCTTGTCGGCGCCCGCCGCCTTGGCCAGATCGATCAGTTCGCCGGCACGCGCCAGAAGGGAGGCGGAATCGATTTGCGAGGTCATGTTTGCAAGCCTTTCGTTTGCACCCCATTTATTGTGCACCGACCAAAGCATCAAGGGCAGCGCTCCGATTCCCCGGTTGACCTTCCGCATTCCCGACCCGAAAGTGCCCCATGACTGCAAACGGCTCCCACTTTACCGAAATGTTGATGCTGCTTGCCGGTGCGGTGATCGCCGCCCCGCTGTTTCGCAGGCTCGGTCTTGGCACCGTGCTTGGATATCTCGCGGCCGGCATCCTGATCGGTCCGGTGCTGCAACAGGTGACCGATACGCAGGAAGTGCTGCATGTCGCCGAATTCGGCGTCGTGTTCCTGCTCTTCGTCATCGGGCTGGAGCTGAAACCCTCGCGCCTGTGGCAGATGCGGGCCGATGTGTTCGGGCTTGGGCCGGCGCAGGTGGTGATATCGGGTGGCATCCTGAGCGGGTTCGCCTACCTGTCGGAAATGGCGGACTGGCGCGGCAGCCTGATGATCGGCTTCGGGCTTGCCCTGTCGTCCACCGCCTTTGCGCTGCAGATCCTCAATGACACAGGTGAGATGAACAGCCGCTACGGCCAGCGCTCCTTCTCCGTTCTCTTGTTCCAGGATCTCGCGATCGTGCCGCTTCTGGCGTTGATCACAATCCTGGCACCCGGCACGAGCGAGGCTGCCGCCACCCCGATGCTGGACTTTGCAATCGCTGTCGCTGCCGTGGGCGCCATGGTGATTGCCGGCAAGTACCTGCTGACACCGATGTTCCAGATCATTGCCAGCAGCGGTGCCCGCGAGGTGATGATTGCCGCCGCCCTTCTCGTCGTGCTCGGTTCGGCGGCTGCGATGCAGGCCGTCGGTCTGTCGATGGCGATGGGTGCTTTCCTCTCCGGCGTCATGCTGGCGGAATCCTCCTATCGGCACGAGCTGGAAGCGGATATCGAGCCCTTCCGCGGCCTGCTTCTGGCGCTGTTCTTCGTCGCTGTCGGGCTTTCGCTCGAAGTCCAGGTGATCTTCGAAAACCTTGCCTTCCTGATCCCGGCCGTTGCCGTGTTCATGGGTGTGAAGGCGGCCGTGGTCTACGCTCTCTCGCGCCTGTGGGGTTCGCCGCCCAATGACGCCCTGAAGATCGCGTTCCTGTTGCCGCAGGGTGGCGAATTCGGCTTCGTGCTGTTTACCACCGCGACCGCGGCGGGCCTCCTCTCTTCCGCCACCGCTTCGCTTCTGATTGCCGGCGTGACGCTGTCGATGGCGCTGACGCCGCTTGGCTCGGCGCTTGCTAGGCGCCTGCAGAAGAGCGAGACGCGCGAACATCTGGAGGAGGATTTCGAAGGCGCCGGAGCCGATGTGCTGATGATCGGCTTTTCCCGTTTCGGCCAGATCGCGGCGCAGATCCTGCTTGCCGGCGGCAGTTCCGTGACTGTCATTGACGACAGTCCCGAGCGTATCCGGCAGGCGGCGAATTTCGGCTTCCGGATCTATTTCGGCGATGGTGCGCGCAAGGACGTTCTGATCGCGTCCGGTATCGAGAAGACGAAGATCGTTGTGGTCGCGACGCAGAAACGGGAAACGACGGACCGGATCGTCGACCTGATTGCGTCGGAATTTCCCGATGTGCGCCTGTTCGTTCGGTCCTACGACCGGGTTCATTCGCTGGCGCTACGCGAAAAGAACGTCGAATACGAGTTGCGCGAAACGCTGGAGTCCGGGCTGCTGTTCGGGCGACGGACGCTGGAAGCGCTCGGCATGAGCGAGGCTGCCGCCTCCGAGATCGGCGACGACATCCGCCGTCGCGACGAGGAACGGCTGCAGGTTCAGGCCGTGCAGGGTTTGGGCGCCGGCCGCGAGATGCTGTTCAACAGTCCCGTTCGCCCCGAGCCGCTGATCAAGCCGAAACGCACCGGCAAAGGCCCGGAGGAAAAGGCTTCCGGTGTTTCGATCGGCAAGTGGTGATCAGGCAGGCCTTTCAAGAGCCTCGATCGCCCGCTTCAACTCGTCTCTTGTGCCTTCTGAGGCTTCGAGGATGTCGCGCGCCTTGTAGAAATCCATCACGCCGAAGCGATTGACGCTGGGACGCAGGAAGATGTGCGGCGGATTGAGTTTCAGCTTGAGGGCAATGCTGGCCTGCATGGTGAGCTGGCTTGCCCCGAACAGGCTGTCGAAGCGGTTGGGTGGATGCAGGCCATCGCCTTCCGGCGCGCCGACCACGTCGATGCCGATCACAACGTCGGCGAGATCCATCAACTGCTCGTAAGGGACGGGATTGAAGACGCCGCCATCGATCATGATGCGGTTGTTGACCCTGACCGGCATGAACAGGCCGGGAATGGCGGCAGAGGCGGCAATCGCCTTGCGCAGATTGCCCGTCTCGAGGATCACCTCCGCCTGGCCATAATAATCGGTGGCGGAGATCTTCAAGGGTATGACGAGATCGGCGAAATCCTGGGGGATCTGGCTCGGCAGGAAGGCCTCGAGGATCGGCTCCAGATTGAAGTGACCGAAGCGAAATCCGCCGAGTGCATCCCGCATCGTCGACGGGCCGAGACCCCAGAGCCGGTTCACCAGCGAGCCGCGGTTGCCGACGGTCTCGACGGTATAGTCGCGGATCTCGCGGCCCGACATGCCCGATGCCATGGCGGCACCCATGATCGCGCCGATCGAAGAGCCGGAAATTGCTACCGGCCGGATGCCGAGTTCGTCCAGCGCTTCAATGACATGGATATGGGAAATGCCGCGGGCGCCGCCGCCGCCGAAGGCGACCGCATAGCGCAGATCGCCCTTCTTGCCGCCAGGGCGATCCGCAGTCTCATGATCAGCAAGGGTCAGCCTCGTGTTCATGGATCGCCTCCCGCCTTTGCTCAGGCCGGCTCGTAGCGGAAGAAATCCATCCGCGTATCGCCGAATGTTCGGCTTTCGAGCAGCTTGTAGGCCGGATCGACTTCAACCGTCACATCGGCGCGTTCTTCGAGAATCGCGAGTGCGCCGGGCACCAGCCAGCCGCCGACATGGGCGGCAAACAGAGCCCCCTCACCCAGCTTCTGACCATAAGGCGGATCGGCGAAGAGGAAGTTGTAGGGTTCCAGCGTACCGACCGGGCCGAGCTTGGTGGCATCGCGGCGCAGGATGCGGGCGCGGCCATGCAGGCCGAAAGCGTCGATGTTCTCCCACAGGAGACCGCGACCTTCGACACCGTTTTCGACGAACAGCGCATGACGACAGCCGCGCGAGACGGCTTCCAGTCCGACGGCACCGGTGCCGGCGAAAAGATCGATCACCCGCGTGCCATCCAGCGCCTGCGGATAGACATGGCCGATGATGTTGAACAGGCTTTCGCGCGTCCGGTCGATGGTCGGCCGGATCGCGCTGGTTTTCGGCGTGGCGAGCGTGCGGCCGCGGAATTCACCCCCTACGATGCGCACGGATCAGCCTCTCGGGGTCCGCGGTTTTCCACCTGGGCCGCCTGATCGAGCGCCAGCCGGACGTCCGCCGGGCTTGCCACCCGAGGGGCGGCCACCCGAAGGCTTGCCACCGGACGGCTTACCGCCAAAGCTTGGCTTACCACCGCTCGGCTTGCCACCGAAGGATTTGCCGGCAGGCCGTGCACCTCTGGGCTTATCGCCGAACGCGGGCTTGTCACCGAACGGACGATCCGAGCGCGGACGATCGGGACGACCTTCTCCAGCACTGAACGAGCGTGCGGGACGATCACCATCCTCGCGCGGGCGACTGTCGCCCGTTGGCCGGTCACGTGTTGGGCGGTCACCCGTCGGGCGGTCACCACGCGCAGGCCTGTCACCATAAGGGCGATCCGAGCGCGGACGATCGGAGCGGCCTTCTCCGGCGTTGAACGCACGGGCGGGACGGTCACCATCCTGACGCGGGCGACGGTCGCCGCTTGGGCGGTCACCTGTCGGACGATCTCCACGGGAGGGACGATCACCGAACGAACGCTCGCCACGGGGCTTGTCGCCATAGGGACGATCGCCGCTTTCGCGTGGCTTGCGGTCGCCGAAGGAGCGCTCGCCTCTCGGGCTGTCACCGCGGGGGCTATCGCTGCGGGGTCTGTCGCTTCTCGGCTTGTCGCCACGGGGTTTGTCACCGCGGGGTTTGTCACCGAAGGAACGCTTGGCGCCGAATTCGCCCTTTTCCGGCTCCGGCGGAGAATCCGCACGGATCCAGTCGGCGTCGTCATCGGCGCGCTTCACGATCACGCGGCGGTCATTTTCCGGCACCTGTTTCCTGAACAGCTGCTCTGCCTGGGCACGAGCGGAAACCGCCCGGACGCTGCCGTCGGCGTTTGGACGCGCACCCGGCGCCATCCAGACATTGGCGGTGCGGCTGGTGCCCATCGGCGGACGCTTCTTCGGCTTTTCGTCGCCGAGATCACGGTCGTTGGACTTGAAGCCCGGCTTTGCGCCGAACTTGCCCTCGGGCTTGCCGCCGAATTTGCCGGCCGGCTTGTCGGAGAATTTGCGTTCGGTCGCCTTGGTATCGAGACGGCCGAGCGAGCGTTCGCGTCTGTCCTCGTCGCGAGGACGTGCCGGGCGGTCCGCCGGGCTCGACCATTCGGAGCGGGAGGAGCGCGCCGGCTTCTCGTCTTCAGAGGCAGCAGGCGTTTCGTTGTAGATCGGCGCGTCGAAATTCGCCTTCGCTTCTTCGATCAGGCGCGGACCGAGCTGGTCGCGCAGCGTGCGGCCGCGCACTTCCATGACCTCGCCTTCCGGCAGGTCACCGAGCTGGAACGGGCCGTAGGAGATACGGATCAGGCGGTTAACTTCAAGGCCGAGCGCGCCGAGGACGTTCTTGATCTCGCGGTTCTTGCCTTCGCGAAGACCCATGGTGATCCAGACGTTGCGGCCCTGCGAACGGTCGAGCGTGGCTTCGATCGAGCCGTAGAGAACGCCATCGACGGCAATGCCGTCCTTCAGCTTGTCGAGCGCTTCCTGATCCACCTCGCCATGGGCGCGGACGCGGTAGCGACGCAGCCAGCCGGTGGTCGGAAGTTCCAGCACGCGCGACAGACCGCCGTCGTTGGTCAGAAGCAGCAGGCCTTCGGTATTGATGTCGAGACGGCCGATGGAGAGAACCCGCGGCAGTTCGCCGGGCAGGTTTTCAAACACGGTCGGACGTCCTTCCGGATCGGAATTCGTCGTCACCAGGCCGCCGGGCTTGTGGTAGAGCCACAGGCGCGTGCGCTCGACACCGCGGATCGGCACGCCATCCACCTCGATCGCATCGTCGAAGGTGACGTTGACGACAGGCGTATCGAGAACCTTGCCGTTGAGCGACACACGGCCATCCATGATCATCCGCTCGATATCGCGGCGGGACGCCACGCCGACGCGGGCAAGGATCTTGGAAATGCGCTCGGGCTTGCCATCCGACGCTGCCGTTTCGGCAGAGGCTGCCTGACGGCGCATCGGCTTTGCCGGCTTGTCGGCGGCAGCGTTTTCGCCACGGGGCTTTTCAGCGCGCGGCGCAACGGAGCGCGGACGTTCTGAGCGGGGCGCGTCGGAACCGGGCTTTGCGGGCGCCCGTTTCTTGAAGCCCGTCCCCGTCTTTGTCTTGCCGGCTGCAGCATCTGCAGATTTCGGCTTGATCTCGCGGATGAAGGTTTTGGCTTCGCCGCGCTTCGGCTTGTCTTTTGAAGTCATTTGTTGTTTGCCTGAAGCATGATGTCTACGGAAACGAACCGGACATTCGTGTTCGTGGATGGTGATGAAACACGCGCACAGCGCGCTTCGTGTTGAATGCTTCCTACCAGTTCATGCGAGCCGGGTTAAGAGGAAATCGCGGAAATGCCCAAGAGCGACGGTTTCATGGATGCCGCACTCACAGAAGCCAGGCTTGCAGCGGCACAGGGCGAAGTTCCCGTGGGTGCCGTGCTGGTCATGGACGGCGAGATTATCGCCAGATCCGGCAACCTGACCCGCACCAAGAACGACGTGACGGCGCATGCCGAGATTGCGGTTATGCGGGCTGCGGCCGGGGTTCTCGGCCAGGAACGGCTTAGTGGTGCCGATCTTTACGTGACGCTGGAACCATGCACCATGTGTGCGGCGGCGATTTCGTTCGCGCGAATTCGCCGGCTGTATTACGGCGCGGGAGATCCGAAGGGTGGCGCTGTCGAAAATGGCGTGCGCTTCTTTTCGCAGCCGAGCTGCCATCATGCGCCGGATGTCTATTCCGGGCTCGGAGAGCGGGAAGCCGCCGACATTCTGACAGGCTTCTTTCGCTCACGCCGGGATTAAGCAAGACAAAAGGTCTTACTGGAAGGGCTTCCACCAGCTGCTGTTCGACGCCTGGGTTGCGCTCTGCGCTTCCTTCTTGCGACGGCGCTCCTTCTCGTTCTCGGGTTCTCCGAGATCCTGAAGCGTTGCGGCATCGGCGGCACGGAATTCAGCCGGCGGCTCGGACAGCGAACGGCGGCGCGAGCCCATGTTGACCGTTTCGACATCCTGCTTGGCCTTGCGGAAGGCTTCCCATTTTTCCGTTTCGGTCATCTGACCACCCTGGCCACGACCGGCCATCAGCGGCGAACGGTAATTGTTGTTGCCTTCGTTTTCCTTGGCTTCCAGACGCAGGCGCGCACGGGTCTCTTCCGGAGATTCAACCCAGTTCGGGTTGCTTTCGCGGTTGGCGAGCGACTGCTGGGGTGCAGGAAGACTGCTCTGACCCTTGCCGGCAACGACCAGCGTCGGGCGGGGATTGTAGCGCAGCTTTTCTTTTTCTTCATCGCGGGCGCTGCCGAGAGCGACAGCTGCTCCAAGATCGTCGCCGAGCTGGGCCATTGCCGTCTTGTCGGTGCCATAGGTCGGGCCGCCCATGCAGCCGGAAAGAGACACGGTTGCAGCCAGCATGCCAACCGCACCGATCGCGGCACGAAACGCATAAGTCGTTTTCATCAAACCCCTACCATCGGCGCCCGTCCTGACGCCTTCAAAACCGGAAGTCATCTCGTGCCGGAACATTCCGGCCAATTTCAGGCAGGAATACCGGATGACGCGGCCAAGCGCAATCATCCGGTAATCTGCAAGCCATCAGAGCCGGCCAAGCTTGGCCAGTTCTGTCAATGCAGCCGCATCGCGGGCCGAAACATCCGGCCAGGCGGGATCGGACCCGACATCCGTCGTCACCCGCCACGAGCGGGCGCATTTGACGCCGTCAGCAGGCTTCGGCTCAACCGACACGCCCGAGACTTCCGCAAGACGGAACGCCGTCTGCGGGCCTTCGTCTGCCACGATCGTGATGGCGGATGTGATGCAGGTTTCTTCGAAATCCAGCCCGTCCAGCGCCTTCAGAAGCTCGGCATCGGCGACATGGACGACGGGTGCGGCTTCAAGCGACGAACCGATGCGCTTGTCCTTGCGCTCGATTTCGAGCGCGCCTGTGACGACCGAGCGAACCTTGCGGATCTTTGCCCATTTCTCGGCAACCGCATCGTTCTTCCACTCGGCCGGCACATCCGGGAACTGTTCCAGATGCACGGAGACGGCATCGGGCTTCAGGGACAGCCATGCCTCTTCCGTGGTGAAAGGCAGCATGGGTGCGAGCCATGTGACTGTGCATTCGAAGATCTTGCGGATGACCGCAAGCGAGGCGCGACGGCGCAACGCCGACGGGGCGTCGCAATAGAGCGCATCCTTGCGGATGTCGAAGTAGAAGGCCGACAGTTCGATATTGCTAAAATCGATCAGTGCGCGGGCGATCTTCTTGAATTCGAACGCATCGTAACCGGTGCGCACGACTTCATCGAGCTCGGACAGGCGGTGCAGCATCAGCTTTTCGAGCTCCGGCAGCTCGGCATAAGCGATCTCTTCGCCATCGTCGTGGGCCAGCGTGCCGAGCATCCAGCGGATGGTGTTGCGCAGCTTGCGATAGGCATCGACATTGGTCTGGATGATCGTCTTGCCGAGGCGCTGGTCTTCCCAGTAGTCGGTGGTCATGACCCACAGGCGCAGGATATCGGCGCCGGCATCCTTCATGACATCCTGCGGTGCCACGACATTGCCGAGCGACTTCGACATTTTCTGGCCCTTCTCATCCATGGTGAAACCATGGGTGACGACCGTGTCATAGGGCGCGCGGCCGCGGGTGGCGGCCGATTCCAGAAGCGACGAATGGAACCAGCCGCGATGCTGGTCGGAGCCTTCGAGATAGACGTCGGCCGGCCATTTCAGGTCCGGACGGTCTTCGAGGGTAAACGTGTGCGTCGAGCCTGAATCGAACCAGACGTCGAGGATATCCATGACCTGCGTCCACTTGGCGCCGTCATGGGCATTGCCGAGGAAGCGTTCCTTGGCGCCTTCGGCAAACCAGGCATCGGCCCCTTCGGCGTCGAAGGCTTCCAGGATGCGGGCATTGACCTCTTCATCCTGCAGGACATTGCCTTCCTCATCGGCAAACACGCAGATCGGGACGCCCCAGGCGCGCTGGCGCGACAGGACCCAATCCGGGCGCTGCTCGATCATGGCGCGCAGGCGGTTCTGGCCGGCGGCGGGCACGAAGCGGGTATCGTCGATGGCGGTCAGCGCACGGGTGCGAAGCGTCGTTCCGTCCGCGAGGTCCTTGTCCATATAGACGAACCACTGCGGCGTATTGCGGAAGATGATCGGCTTCTTGGAGCGCCACGAATGCGGATAGGAGTGCTTCAGGCGGCCACGGGCAAACAGCGCGTTGCGTTCGATCAGCGCCTTGATGACGCGATCGTTGGCATCGCCCTTCTTGCCGTTGTCATCCATGACGCGAGCACCCTCGAAACCGGGGGCGTCGGTCGTGTAGGTGCCGCTATCATCGACCGGGAACGGGATGCGCGGATCGATGCCGCGGGCTTCGAGTTCCTTGACGCTGGACATCCAGGCCTCGAAATCCTCGCGGCCGTGGGACGGCGCGGTGTGGACGAAACCGGTACCGGCGTCATCGGTGACATGGTCGCCGGCGAGGAGTGGGACGGTGAAGTCGTAGCCGAGATCCTTGAGGGGATGCGCGCAGGTGATGCCAGCCAATTCGTCGGCGGAGACGCCCCGCAGACGGTTGAAGGCGAGCTTTGCCTTAGCTGCGGATTCGTCCGCCAGGCTGTCTGCAAAGATCAGTTTCTCGCCCGGCTGCGGGCCAAAATCATTGGCAGCTTCGGTGACTTCGTAGAGGCCATAGGAGACCTTCGGCGAATAGGCGATGGCGCGGTTGCCCGGGATGGTCCACGGCGTCGTCGTCCAGATGACCACATGGGCGTCAGCCAGTTCTGCCGAGCCACTGTTCACCGGGAACTTCACCCAGATCGTGTCGCTCTCGTAGTCGTGGTATTCGACCTCGGCTTCCGCCAGCGCCGTGCGCTCGACAACCGACCACATGATGGGCTTCGAGCCGCGATAGAGCTGGCCGCTCATGGCGATCTTCAGGAGCTCGCCGGCGATGCGGCTTTCCGAGTGGAAATCCATGGTCAGGTAGGGTTTGTCGAAATCGCCGACGATGCCGAGGCGCTTGAATTCTTCGGCCTGGATCGCGATCCACTTCTGCGCATAGGCGCGGCATTCCTTGCGGAATTCGATCATCGCGTCCGGCTGTTTCAGGTCGGGCTTGGCCTTGCCCTTGGCGCGGTAATTCTCTTCCTCGATCTTCCACTCGATCGGCAGACCGTGGCAATCCCAGCCGGGAACGTAGTTCGCATCATAGCCGCGCATCTGGAACGAGCGGGTGATGACGTCCTTGAGGATCTTGTTGAGCGCATGGCCGATATGGATGTTGCCGTTGGCATAGGGAGGGCCATCGTGCAGCACGAACTTTTCGCGGCCGGCGGCAGAGGCGCGCAGCTTCTTGTAGAGATCCATCTCGCGCCAGCGCGCAACGGTTTCCGGCTCTTTCTGCGGCAGGCCCGCGCGCATCGGAAACTCGGTCTCGGGCAGATAGAGGGTCTTCGAGTAATCGAGCTTTTCAGTCACTGTATCGGTCATATTGGCTATCGTCTCTGGCGCCGGGACACGGGCGCATGCGGATGAATTCGGTGGCAGAAGCGCCCTTGTAAGCGCCGAAAACCCGGACCCTCCGGCCGACTGTTCAAGCCGCGCGGAAGGCCGGGCCGATAATTCGTATGAACATCGCGGCCATGATCCTGGCCCGCCGGAAATCTGTCATGGGGGCGGTTATTACGGTGTTTTTCGGGTGAAAGGAAGGGGCAAAACCGAGATGGTTGATGGACCCCTGCCCGCCCTTGGATTACAACTGACTATCTGACCAGTTGGAGGATGATATGCCGGAAAGACGTCAGGAAAACATCTGGAAGCTCGAAGATGCCAAGGCACGGTTTTCCGAGGTGGTGCGGCGCGCCCGCAATGAAGGCCCGCAGCATGTGACGGTGCGCGGCAAGGACAGCGTCGTCGTGATCAGCAGCGAAGAGCTGGAACGGTTGAGCAGGCCGGCGCCCAAGACATCGCTGATCGATTTCTTGGAAGGGCTGGGGCTGGAGGATCTCAATCTCGACCGGGATGCAGACCGCGGACGGGACGTGGAGCTGTGATAGGCTGGCTTCTCGACACCAACGTCATTTCCGCCCTGATCAACCAGAACGGTGCGCCTTCCGTCAAACGCTGGGCGGCAGACCAGGATGAAGATCGGCTGTTTATCAGCGTTCTGACGCTCGCCGAATACGACAAGGGAATTGCGAACCTGCCCGAAGACGACGCCAATCGCTACCGCTATAAAGCCGCCACCGACGCACTGGAAGCGCGGTTCAGTGGCCGTATCCTGTCAGTGACCGATGCTATCGTACGCCGGTGGGGCGAGATTTCGGGACGCGTGAAGCGAGCCACCGGTCACGCGCCGCCTGTCATCGACACGCTGTTTGCGGCGACCGCGATCGAGCACGATCTCTATCTCGTCACCCGCAACGTGAAGGACTTCCGCATGTCGGGCGCAGCGATCTTCGATCCCTGGCAGGACGATGTCGCGCTGTTTCCGTTGAGCGACCGTTAATCCTTCGGGTTCGCCTTCATCACCGCCACCAACGCATCGTTGATGCGGTCCTGCCAGCCGGGGCCGTCGTCCTGGAAATATTCGATCACGGCGCTGTCGAGCTTCAGGGACACGAGTTCCTTTGCCTGCGGAGCGGCGCGTCGTTCCACTGCTGGAGCAGCGGGTTTCTTGACCTGCTTAAACAGCGCTTCGGCCGCTTCCATCGGGTTTACGGGCCTGCGGGGTGGGGTTGCCATGGGATATCATTCCTGCGTTGCGGACTACTGATGACAGATATATGGTTTTCGGGAAACCGCAGACCTTCAGAGTAGACACCGTGAAGAGAACATTCTTTATCAAAGCTGTCTGGGATGAAGAAGCCAGGGTCTTCTATTCGGAGAGCGACATCGAGGGCCTTCATATCGAGGCGCCCGACGTGGATTCTTTTGAAGACGTCATCTTCGATGCAGCCATCGATCTCATCGTTGCCAATCATATATCCGCAGAGGATCTGGCACAGACGCCGGTGAAGGACCTCATCCCGGCAATTCTCTGGCAACGGCCCGCCGAGATGACGGCGGCCGCCTGATGGTGGACGGTTTTTACAAGACCGTCCGCTCGATCATTTCAGAACTCGGCTATGTTTACCTGACGAATGCCAAGGGCTCTCACGAAAAGTGGCAATCGAAGGCGACGGGGAAGATAATTCTCGTACCCCGCACTCTTCTCAGCCGCCACACAGCGAATGCCATTCTGAAAGACGCCGGGTCGGACAGGCGCCTCTAAAGCCTAAAACGCGATCTTCATGTCCAGTTCGCCGAGCGGCTTTACGCCTGAAAGCAGTGCCCTCGCCTCTTCCTCGTCGTTTTTCATCTGCGCGACCAAGGGGTCGAGGCCGTCGAATTTGAGTTCGGGGCGCAGGTAGCCGAAGAAGGAGACCGAGCTGATCTCGCCGTAGAGGTTTCCGGAGAAATCGAACAGATAGGTTTCGAGAAGCGGTGCGCCGTCGTCCGTCACCGTCGGGCGGCGGCCGTAGCTTGCGACGCCGTCATTCAGCGTGCCGTCGGCTCGTCTGAAGCGCACGGCGTAGATGCCGGGCTTGAGTTCCGTTTCAGGGGCAAGCTTCATGTTCGCGGTGGGATAGCCGAGCTGTCGGCCAAGCTGTTCGCCGCCGATCACTTCCGCCTCGACCGTGTAGCGATAGCCGAGCAGGCCTGCGGCAGCCACAACGTCTCCTTCGGCGATCAGATCGCGGATGCGGCTCGACGAGACAACCTCTGCGTTTTCGTCGCGAAAGGCATCCACCAGCGACACCGTAAAGCCGTAACGATCACCGGAGCCCATCAGGAAAGCCGGTCCGCCCTCACGGCCCTTGCCGAAATGGAAGTCGAAACCGGTAACGACGGCGCTTGCGCCCAGCCAGTCGATCAGGATTGTCTTCACGAAATCTTCGGCCGAACGGGTCGCGAAGTCGCGGTCGAACGGATATTCGATCACCGAGCGAAAACCCATCGCTTCCAGCAGCCGTGCCTTGAGAGGCGCCGGCGTCAGCCGGAAGACGGGCTGGTCGGGCTTGAAGACGGTGCGCGGATGCGGCTCGAACGTCAGCACGAGCGCGGGCACGCCGCGGCTGGCGGCAAGCTCCAGCGCCCGATCGAGCACGCTGCGATGGCCTCGGTGGACGCCATCGAAATTGCCGATCGCGACGACGCCGCCCTTGAGGCTTTCGGGCAGCGGCTCCTTCATTTCGTTGCGGTGAAATACGGTCATGTCAGGTTCCGGATCAGGCGAGACGCGGCATCCAGAATTTCGGCGCCGCGTTCTCGCTTTTCAGCCATTCCTGCATGATTGCCTCGTCGGTTTCACCATCGACAGCATATTCCGCGATGTGAATGCCGGCACTGATATAAAGCAGGTCGAGGCCTTGCGAAAGCGCGCCACGAACATCGGTCGGCATGCCGTCGCCGATCGCGAGAACCCTCGCCTTGTCGACATCGCCGCGCTCCTGGCGGGCAATCGAGAGCGCCTCGTCGTAGATCGGCTTGTGCGGCTTGCCGGCGACGCGGACCTGGCCACCGAGCTGCTCGTAATAGGCGGCGACCGCACCGGCGCACGGAATGATCCGGTGACCGCGTTCGACCACCAGATCCGGGTTCGCGCAGATCATCGGCACGTCGCGGTTGATGAAGGTGGTCAGCATCTGGGTATAGTCTTCGGGCACTTCCTTCTCGTCGTCGAAGAAGCCGGTGCAGACGACGCAATCGGCGTCGGCTTCAGAAACGATCTCGATACCCAGTCCATCGAAGAAGTTGAGGTCGCGTTCAGGCCCCAGCAGAAACACCTTCTTCGGGCCTTCGGCGACCAGATGGCGGGTTACATCGCCTGAGGTGACGATCCGGTCGTAGCTGTCGTCCGGCACGCCGAGATGCTTCATCTGCTCGATAACGCCAGGTGCGGGGCGCGGCGAGTTAGTGATCAGCACGACAGTGGCGCCGGCTTCTCTGGCGGCGGCGAGCGCCGTGCAGGAATGCTGGAAGGCTTCGACACCGTTATGGACCACGCCCCAGACATCCGAAAGCACGACATCGTAGCCCTCGATCACGTCGTTCAAATTCTGGATGCGCTTTGCCATGTCAAAAGTTCCTGCCGGTTTTGCCTGCTCGATTAGGAGGCTGACATCGCAAACCGTCGGCGAGATTACAAGGGACAAGGCGGTGAAAGGCGCCGCTGCGAGGCAGAACCCGGCAAAACTTCATATTTTTGCAATGGTCCGATCCTCACTGGATCAGAACGATCTGGGCGAGAAAACCGGCCGCCGCGCTGATGGCGAGCACCGGCACCATGCCGAGCTTCAGGACGAACAGCATGACGGCGGAGGCTGCGAATAGCATCATCGCGACGGGATCGAGGCTGGACCAGACCGGGACGGAGAGGCCAAATCCGATGGGCGCGAAGAGATCGACGTGGCGAACTTCCTTGAACAGAACGTGCAGGCCGAACCAGATCGCGAGGTTGAGGATGACGCCGACGACCGCGGCGGTGATGGCAGACAGCGCGCCGGATAAAAGGCCGTTGCCGCGCAGGCGCTCGATCAGGGGCGCGCCCGCAAAGATGAAGACGAAGCTCGGCACGAAGGTTGCCCAGGCAACAAGCAGTCCGCCGACAATCCCGCCCGTGACGGGGCCGAGACCGGACGCTTCCCGGAAGCCGACGAGAAAGCCGACGAAGGACAGAACCAGCACGAGCGGGCCCGGCGTCGTTTCCGCAAGCGCCAGTCCGTCGAGCATCTCGCCCGGCTTCAGCCAGCCGTAATCGGCGACTGCGACCTGCGCCACATAGGCCAAAACCGCATAGGCGCCGCCGAAGGTGACCAGTGCCATCTTGGAGAAAAA
Source organism: Neorhizobium sp. AL 9.2.2 (assembly GCF_013317225.1). NCBI lineage: Bacteria > Pseudomonadati > Pseudomonadota > Alphaproteobacteria > Hyphomicrobiales > Rhizobiaceae > Neorhizobium > Neorhizobium sp. AL 9.2.2. The sequence continues at coordinate 680,106 of NZ_JAALXU010000001.1, read as the reverse complement.
CGCGAACAGGCTTGAGAGGCTTTCCGGCGCATCGAAGGCCCAGAGCGCCAGAACAGGCGACTGCCAGACGAGGATCCAGAATACGAGCGTCGCGATCGTGCGGCCGACACCAAGTGTTTTCGCGCCGGGAGGACTGTCCTCTTTGGCGACGCTGTCTTGCGGTTGCTGCGCCCCTGCCCGCGTCATCAGATAGCCTGCGAGACCGGCCGCGAACACGACGAGCGGAAACGGCAGGCTGAAGAAGAACAGGGCGATGAAGGCAGCGGCCGCGACGCCACGCAGGAAGGTAGTTTTCAGCGTGCGGCGCCCGAGGCGGATCACGGCTTCCACCACGATTGCAAGGACCGCCGCCTTCAGGCCGAAGAACAGGCCGGCAAGCCATGTCGCATCCTGATAGAGGACGTAAGCTGCTGAGAGACCGAGAATGATGGCAAGGCCGGGAAGCACGAAAAGCAGGCCCGAAACGATACCGCCGCGCACGCCGAACAGCAGCCAGCCGATATAGGTTGCCAGTTGCTGCGCTTCCGGACCGGGCAGCAGCATGCAGTAGTTGAGGGCGTGCAGAAACCGCTCTTCCGAGAGCCAGCGTCTTTCTTCCACCAAAGTCTTGTGCATCATGCCGATCTGTCCGGCAGGCCCTCCGAAACTGAGAGCTCCGATCCGGGCAAACACGGCCACGAGCTCACGAAAGCTCGGCGCTGCGCCCGGGTTTTGGTCGTTAAGCGTATTCTGCATGGCCGCTCCCTGAGCCCTGAATTTTTCAAGCCCGTTCTTGACTCAGCTCGCAGCCATCCTTATTTCGGGTCTCGTTAGCACTCTCGATAGATGAGTGCTAAACGTCACTCCGCGGGTCCTTGAGACCCGTCCATGTCATTTGATCGAGGGATTAGACAATGACAAGCACCAATTTTCGCCCCCTGCACGACCGCGTTGTAGTCAAGCGCGTCGAGTCTGAAGAAAAGACCAAGGGCGGCATCATCATTCCCGATACCGCCAAGGAAAAGCCAGCTGAAGGCGAAATCATCGCCGTTGGTCCTGGCGCCCGCGACGAAAGCGGCAAGCAGGTTGCACTCGACGTCAAGGTCGGCGACCGCGTTCTGTTCGGCAAGTGGTCGGGCACCGAAGTCAAGCTCGATGGCGTCGACCTTCTGATCATGAAGGAAGCCGACATCATGGGCATCATCGGCTGATTTTAGCCGACTGCTCTTCTTCCAATATTTGCTGACACCCCTTTTCAGGAGTTCCCAACATGGCAGCTAAAGAAATCAAGTTTGGCCGCACCGCGCGCGAAAAGATGCTTCACGGCGTCGATATCCTCGCTGACGCAGTGAAGGTCACGCTCGGCCCAAAGGGTCGTAACGTCATCATCGACAAGTCCTTCGGCGCTCCGCGCATCACCAAGGACGGTGTTTCGGTCGCCAAGGAAATCGAACTTGAAGACAAGTTCGAAAACATGGGCGCCCAGATGGTCCGCGAAGTTGCTTCGAAGACCAACGACATCGCCGGCGACGGCACAACGACTGCTACCGTTCTTGCACAGGCCATCGTTCGCGAAGGCAACAAGGCAGTGGCCGCCGGCATGAACCCGATGGACCTGAAGCGCGGCATCGATCTCGCCGTTGCAGAAGTCGTCAAGGATCTCCAGGCCAACGCCAAGAAGATCTCGACTTCGGAAGAAGTTGCACAGGTCGGCACGATTTCGGCAAACGGCGACGCACAGGTCGGCCGTGACATTGCTGAAGCCATGCAGAAGGTCGGCAACGAAGGTGTTATCACCGTCGAAGAAGCCAAGACCGCTGAAACCGAACTCGAAGTCGTCGAAGGCATGCAGTTCGACCGCGGCTACCTGTCGCCTTACTTCGTGACCAACCCGGAAAAGATGGTCGCCGATCTCGACGACGCTTACATCCTTCTGCACGAAAAGAAGCTTTCGAACCTTCAGGCCATGCTGCCTGTTCTCGAAGCTGTCGTTCAGACCGGCAAGCCGCTCCTGATCATCGCTGAAGACGTCGAAGGCGAAGCTCTTGCAACGCTCGTCGTCAACAAGCTGCGTGGCGGCCTGAAGATTGCTGCCGTCAAGGCTCCTGGCTTCGGCGACCGCCGCAAGGCCATGCTGGAAGACATCGCCATCCTGACGGGCGGCACTGTCATCTCCGAAGACCTCGGCATCAAGCTCGAAACCGTAACGCTCGACATGCTCGGCCGTTCGAAGAAGGTCTCGATCACCAAGGAAAACACGACGATCGTCGACGGCGCCGGTCAGAAGACCGACATCGAAGGCCGCGTTGCACAGATCAAGGCACAGATCGAAGAAACTTCTTCGGACTACGACCGCGAAAAGCTGCAGGAACGTCTTGCCAAGCTCGCTGGCGGCGTTGCCGTCATCCGCGTCGGCGGCTCCACGGAGATCGAAGTCAAGGAACGCAAGGACCGCATCGACGACGCGCTCAACGCGACGCGCGCTGCCGTTCAGGAAGGCATCGTCCCAGGCGGCGGTACCGCACTCCTGCGCGCTTCGACCAAGATCACCTCCAAGGGCGCGAACGACGACCAGGAAGCCGGCATCAACATCGTCCGCAAGGCGCTGCAGTCGCTGGTTCGCCAGATCGCAACCAACGCTGGTGACGAAGCTTCGATCGTTGTCGGCAAGATCCTCGACGGCGACAGCGACAACTTCGGCTACAACGCCCAGACGTCGGAATATGGCGACATGATCGCCATGGGTATCGTCGACCCGGTCAAGGTCGTTCGCACGGCTCTGCAGAACGCAGCTTCGGTTGCTTCGCTGCTGATCACCACCGAAGCCATGATTGCCGAACTTCCTAAGAAGGAATCGGCTGGCGGCGGCATGGGCGGCGGCGGCATGGGCGGCATGGGCGGAATGGACATGATGTGATCAGGCCGTAAGGTCTGCACATCTGATCCTTCAGGTTCAGTGTTTCGGAAAGGGCGTCGGGCAACCGGCGCCCTTTCTGCTATTGAGGCATACGGCATGCATAGCATTTCCCCCTCTGAACTTACCGAACGACAAGGACTGATAATTTTTATTCGTATAAAATAGTAATTCGGCAGTGACGCTCTTCTAAGCAACTTCACATTAACTGCGCTTAATCAAACACCAACGCGCAGGTTGCCATGAAGCACGTATCTTTGATCGGTAAATTTCTGACGCTCATGTCGTTCTTCGGCATATTCGTCGTCGCAACTGCCTTCTACAGCAGCAACAGCATTCGAACGCTGGATAGCGAGTATGGCGGGCTTCTCCAGCAGGAAAGCCTGGCAACTTTGGCAATTGCACGCGCCAATCGCTACATGCAGACCGGGCACGCTGCCGCTGGCGACCTGCTTGTGTCGCGCACTGACGAAGAGAACGCGAGCAGTCTTGCGGCGTTTGAAAAAGCCAAATCCTCTTTTGGTGGCTGGATGGACAAGGCGATGGCGGCCCTTCCCGCTAATGCCAAGCTGGCGCCGATCAAGGCGGAAGGTTTGAGCGTTCTCAATGACGCTTGCGGCCCTGTGGTTCAGGCCGCAGCTCAGGCCACGGACGAGGCTGCCGTGCTGGCGTCTCAGGAAGCCTTCATGAGGGACTGCAAGCCGAAGTTTGCGGCCGTTACCGAAAAACTCACGGTGGTGACCGACGAAGTGATGACAGCTGCAAATCAGGAAAGCGAAAATCTCAGCGCCAGTGCGAAGACAACCATCTACGCCACTTTCGGCGCCGTTATCGGAGGTCTCGCCCTCGTGCTCGTCGCAGGCTTCTTCCTGATCCGTGCCTGGCTTGCACGACCCATCCAGCACTTGCAGCGCACGATGCTGACCCTTGCAAACGGGGATCTGTCGGCGCTGGTGGCCGGCGCGGACCGCCGCGACGAGGTCGGCAGCATGGCCAAGGCCTTGCAGGTGTTCAAGGACAATGCTCTGCGCAGCAAGGAAATGGAGCATGAAGCCGAGCTGAACCGTACGACCCAGGAAGCGGACCGTGTCCGCAACGCGGAGAGCGAACGCCAACGCAGCGAGGCGATGGCCGAGGCGACCAATGGTCTGGCGGAAGGCCTCAAGCGGCTCTCGGCCGGAGACCTCACCTTCCAGTTGGACCGGGCTTTCGCCGCAGACTTCGAAGGCTTGCGAGCGGATTTCAACGACTCGGTCGCCAAGCTGCGCGACACGCTCCACTCCGTCGCCAACGCCACCAACGCGATCGACGGCGGATCCCGCGAACTCAGCCAGAGCGCCGGCGACCTGTCGAAACGTACCGAACAGCAGGCCGCCTCGCTCGAAGAGACAGCTGCAGCGCTCGACCAGATCACGGCCAATGTCAGCACCTCCACCAGTCGCACGGAGGAAGCCCGGTCGATGGCGATCGAAGCCAATCAATCGGCTGCCCAGTCCGGCGCCGTCGTTGCAAAAGCGGTCGATGCGATGCAGCGGATCGAACAGTCTTCCTCGCAGATCTCCAACATCATCGGCGTGATCGACGAAATCGCCTTCCAGACCAACCTTCTCGCCCTCAATGCGGGCGTTGAGGCGGCGCGCGCCGGTGAAGCCGGCAAGGGCTTTGCGGTGGTTGCCCAGGAAGTGCGCGAGCTCGCGCAGCGCTCCGCGCAGGCGGCAAAGGAGATCAAGGACCTGATCCGGAACTCGGCGTCCGAAGTCAAGAATGGCGTCGAACTGGTGAGCGCCACAGGCACTGCGCTTCAGGTGATCCAGAATCATGTCGTGGCGATCAATTCGCAGCTCGATGCGATTGCCACGTCCGCAAAGGAACAGTCGGTCGGCCTGTCGGAAGTCAATGTCGCCGTCAACCAGATGGACCAGGTAACCCAGCAGAACGCCGCGATGGTGGAAGAAGCAACGGCGGCAAGCGCTGCGCTTGCCCAGGAAGCCCAGCGACTGCGCGAGCTCGTCGGTCGGTTCAACACCGAAGGCGACCGCGGGATGTCCGCATCGGTCCGCGTTGCCGATCACGCAACCGCCCGCGCCACCCCCTCGCCGGCACGCACCCTCGCCAAGAAGGTTGCGTCGGCCTTCGGTTCGCTAGCGCCAGCCGCCTCTAACTGGGAAGAGTTCTGATCGACCACATTGACGAACCGAAAGGGCGGTCTCCGGGCCGCCTTTTTTCGTTTCGCGCCCATAAAAAAACCGCCCGGCAGAGCCGGACGGTCGAGGGTCGTTGCAAGTGCCGCGCGGCTTAGTACATCGTGCGGCGGTTGTTGTTCTTGCGGTAGATGTTGCGCGACGCGTTGTTCTGGCGGCGCTCGATCTCGCGGCGCTCGCGCGGGGTGATTACGCCATCGCGGGCTGCGCGGTTCTGGGCGCGATCGATGCGGTTCTGCTGGCGAGCGATGTTGCGAAGCTCCTGCGGCGTCAGTTTGCCGGTGACGGCACCGCGGTAGATCCGGTTTTCCTGCCGGTTTTCGCGGCTTTCGCTGCGGTATGTCTGCGCAAAGCTCGGCACTGCAAATGCAGACGCCATGACGAGTGCGAGCGTGGTGATGGCGATCTTCTTCATATCTTCCTCCTAGTTCGAGGTCGAACTCAATGTGAGAACGACCCGATGGTAGGTGCCAAACGGTGAACCCCGGCTGAAGGTTGCGTTCACCTTCGCTTGCATATGCGGTTTTTTGCACATTCTAAAATGGCCTTGATCGTTCACTTTTATGAGACAAACAGTCTCCGATCGTTCATCTTTCGCGTTTGGCAGAAAGGGGTAATGTCCGGTTCAAGAATTCACACGCGGCGGGGAGAAAGATCCAGCGCCGCAACCCGGAGACTTCCCATGTCCAGCACCAACAACATCATCATTCTCGTCGCACGCATTCTTCTGTCGTTCATGTTCATCTTTGCCGGCTTCGGCAAGCTGGCCGATCCTGCAGGCACTGCCGGCATGATAGCAGGCGCCGGCATGCCGGCTGCAACCGCCCTTGCCTATCTCGCCGGCCTGTTCGAATTCGTTGCCGGTCTTGCCGTTCTCGTCGGCTTCCAGACCAAGATCGCCGGCTGGGCCATCGCCCTGTTCTGCATCTTCACCGGCGTGATGTTCCATTCGGGCACCGTTGCCGTTCCCGGCTGGCCGGATGCCGCTCTCGGCTGGATCAACACGCTGAACGGCATCATGCTGATGAAGAACGTGACCCTTGCCGGCGCCTACATCCTGCTCGCCACCTACGGCCCAGGTCTCTACTCGGTCGACGCTCGCCGCGGCAAGGTTGCAATCGCAGCCTAACCTCTAAAGCGTTCCCTGCCATGAAGGCCCGCCAGTCAACTGACTGGTGGGCTTTTTTTATTCTGGAATTGCTATGATGTCCGGCGGCGGATGTTCTTTGCCAGCCAGACGGTTGCGCCACCGCATTGCGGATCCTGGGCGACGCTCGCCACCACCTCGAAGCCGTTTCTCGTGAGGAGCGCTTCGTATTCCTCCGGTGACAGGCTGGCGTGGTAAAGCGGTTCACCGCCGAACTCCCCCATCGCCTCTCCTTCGAAATGGCCGGCGGTAAACATCAGCGCCGCACCGGGGCCAGCGAGTGCTGCAAAGCGCGGGAACATGGCGCGCTGGTCCTGCGGGTTGAGGTGGAAGAAGCTGTGCCAGGCGATGATGCCATCGAACTTGGTCGGCTGGTAGAACTTGCGCATGTCGGCAACGATCCAGGCGCGGCCCGGAAACCGTTCGCGGGCAAGCCCGATCAGCGTTTCCGACGTATCGACGCCGGTGAGGCGAAGATTGCGGCGGATCAGATCTGCCGCAATCGGTTCCGCTGCACCGCAGCCGAGATCGAGCACGTGACCGCGCGGCGGCATGGTGGCCGCAAACCTGTCGAGCCACGGTCGCTCGAACAGGGTCTTGCCGCGCAGCTTGTCGAAGGCAGCTGCGTGGCGTTCGTAGAGCCCGATGATATTGGCGTCTTCGCCGGCCATCAGAGCGCGTTGCGCACGGCATCGACGATATGCGCGATGCGCGGATCGCTCTCATGCGCGGATTTGCGTGCTCTCACGAGGCAGGCCTGCGACTTCAGGATGACGCCATCCGACAGGATCTTCAAGTGGTTGGCGCGCAGTGTCGAGCCGGTCGAGGTGATATCGACGATGATATCGGCCTGTCCCGCCGCCGGTGCGCCTTCCGTGGCGCCGAGGCTTTCGACGATGCGGTAAAGCTGAATGCCGTGCTGCGACGAGAAATGCTGCTGGGTGAGCCGCCAGTATTTCGTGGCGATCTGCAACCGCCGACCGTGGCGCGCGCGAAAATCGGCGGCGACATCGCCGAGATCGGCCATGGTATCGACGTCAAGCCAGATCTCCGGAACGGCGACGACCACATCCGCATGGCCGAAACCGAGGCGGGCGACGATCTCGACCTGCCTGTCTGCATCGACCAGGCCTTCGCGCACGAGATCCTCGCCGGTGACGCCGAAATCGACGGCGCCGGCGCCGAGTTCACGGGCGATCTCGGAGGCCGAGAGAAAGGCGATCTCGATATCCTCATGGCCTTCGACGCGACCGCGATAGGAGCGATCATTGCCGACGGCGACGATGGGAAGGCCGGCGCGCTCGAAGATTTCAGAGGCGTCGTCCTTCATGCGGCCCTTGGAGGGCAAAGCGATGGTAATGGTCATCAGCGCGCCCTCGCCTGTTCGATCCGGTCGAGCCACAGCGAGAAGCCGACAGCCGGAATGTCGTCGACGGCGCCGAGCAGCGTCAGCAGCCGATCGAAGCGACCGCCGCCGACCAGAACCGCGTCCGACCCCTTTTGCGTGACCTCGAAGACGAGGCCGGTGTAATAATCGAGCGGACGACCGAAGGCAGCGCGATAGGTGATGCGCGACGGGTCCATGCCGAGATCCTGAAGCGCTGCAACGCGGGCTTCGAATTCGGAAAGCGCGTGGCCGAACGACAGGCCTGCGGCATCTGCAAAACCGGCAAGGGCGGCGGCGGCTTCCGAAAGCGGCAGTTCCAGCGACAGGAACTCGCTGAGCAGAAGAAGTGCCGCGCCATCCAGCCGGGTTTCGGCCAGCGCCAGCTTTTCCGTCAGCCGGGCTGCGATCTCGCGCGGCGAGCGGCTGGCATTGGTGGAATAGCCGGTGTCCTGCATGGTCCGGTCGATATGGTCGATCAGCGCCGCCTCGTCCTTGCGCAAGAGATCGGCAAGTTCCGGCGACAGGCCTGCAACCGGATGCGGGGTGGCGAGCGTCAGCAGCAGTTGCTTCAGAAGCGCGGTATTGCCGAAGGCCTGGATCAGCCGCTTCTGCCAGCCGAGCGGCAGGCCGAGCGAGCGCACGACCGCTTCGAACACGGTCTGGTCGCCGAGCGTCACGGTGAGCGCGCGGCCTGGAAGCAGGCTCGCGATGATTTCGACGGCATCGGTGACGGCACGGGCATCGGCGCTCGCGACGTTCTTTTCGCCCAGATCCTCGATGCCGGCCTGGTAGAATTCGTTGTCCCCGTCACGACGCTGGCGAAACACTTCGCCGAGATAGCAATAGCGCCGCGGCGTGCCGGTGGCGGTTTCGATGTGGCGCAGGCAGACGGGAATGGTGAATTCCGGCCGCAGACACAGGCTTTCGCCGCGCTCGCTTTCAGTGAGGAAGATGCGACGGCGCAGATCCTCGCCGGCCATGTCGAGAAACGGTGCTGCCGGCTGGATCACCGGCGTATCGATGCGGGCCGCACCGCGACCGGCAAATTCATCGAGAAGGCGACCGGAGAATTCCGGCATGTTGATCAGCGGCATGGGACGACTCCTGCGATGGAGGAGAAAGTCCCCCTCTGGGCTGCCGCCCATCTCCCCCACAAGGGGGGAGAAAACTCGGGGCGGTCGCCGATCTCACCAGCGAGGCGCAGCGGGACATCCGACGCCGGCGTTACGCACCAACGCGCTCCCTCCCCCTTGTGGGGAGGGTTGGGGAGGGGAAAAGCCACCGTCACAGACATCATTCGCCCTTCGCCCGCCTGCGGTCTTCGGCCTGGGCTGCCAGGATTTCCTGCACCTTGGTGACGAGATCGGTTTCTGCGACCGTATCCTGGGCGACGCGGGCTTCGCGCCATTCGGCATTGTCGGTGATCTCGCCGGAGAGGCGCTTGCCCTCGAACAGGTCCTTCAGCTGCACGACACCCTCGGCGCGCTCGTCGCCGCCCTGGATGATGGCGATCGGGCAGCCTCTGCGGTCGGCATATTTCAGCTGGTTGCCGAATTTCTTCCAGTTGCCCTGGTACATTTCAGCGCGAATGCCGGCTTGGCGGAGATCCTGCGTGAATTTTTGGTAGCGTCCCATGCTCTCGACATCACCATCCATGACGGTGACGAGGACGGGTGCGACCACCTCATCCTGGCCGAGCTTGCCAAGGTTCTTCAGCGCCGTCAGCAGCCGCGAGACGCCGATGGAGAAACCGGTGGCCGGCACCGGCTGGCCCATGAAGCGCGACACGAGACCATCATAACGACCACCGCCGCCGACCGAGCCGAAGACGACCTTTTCGCCTTTTTCGTTGGTGACGTCGAAGGTGAGCTCGGCTTCGTAAACAGGACCGGTGTAGTATTCGAGGCCGCGGACGACGGAGGGGTCGATGCGGATGCGGTCCGGGCCGTAACCGGCGGCAAGGAACATCCTGGCCATGTTAAACAGCTCGTTGTTACCTTCTACAGCCGATGGGATAGAACTCATGTCTGCTCTCGCCAACGCGAAGACAGACTGGATCAGCCCCAATGCTGAAGCGGCCGGCTTACCAACCGTTTCAACAATATCTTGCACCCTATCTGCGGTAGTTTCCGAGGACTTTAGTGCATCATATTCTCCAACCGAAACTAGTCTAATTTCCGGCTTATTTGGATCATCAGTTGCAATGGCAACAGTCACGAATCCGTCAGGTTGCGGTAGGAATAGCGCAAGCAATGCTTGAATCTGATAATCAAGAAGCCCAGCACCCTTAGTGAAATCGCCACTCTCATCCTTGCGGCCTGCACCCAGCAACAGTGCAACGCCCTCAGGGCCGAACTTATCAAGCTTATCGATGGCGCGCAGCACGTTCAGCCGCTGGCCGGCCTTGTCGTCGCCGCCGAGGCCGATCGCCTCCATGACGCCATCCAAAACCTTGCGGTTGTTCACCCGGATCACGTAATCGCCGCGCTTGATGCCGAGCGCTTCCATCGTGTCGGCCATCATCATGCACATTTCGGCATCGGCCTGGACGCCGGGTGCGCCGACCGTATCGGCGTCGAACTGCATGAACTGGCGGAAGCGGCCGGGACCTGGCTTTTCGTTGCGGAACACGTAGCCGGCGCGGTAGGTGCGGAACGGCAGCTGGATCTCGTTGAAGTTTTCCGCGACATGGCGGGCGAGCGGCGCGGTCAGATCGTAGCGCAGCGACATCCACTGTTCGTCATCGTCCTGCAGCGAGAAGACGCCTTCGTTGGGACGGTCGCTGTCGGGCAGGAACTTGCCGAGCGCATCGGTATATTCAAACAGCGGCGTCTCGAGCGGATCGAAGCCGTAGCGTTCGTAGACCTCGCGGATTTTTCCGACCATCTCGTTGGTGGCGTGGATATCGGCGCTCGAACGATCGACAAAGCCGCGCGGCAGGCGGGCCTTCAGTTTCTGGGGCTTCTTTTGTTTGTCGCTCATGATCGATATTCCATTGCCTTCGGGCCTTCGGGAAAGGCCGGATTAGTGTGCGGTTTCTTAGAGGATGACAGCCGGAGCGGCAAGGGCGGCGGCTGGCGAACAGGCTAGAGCAGTGGTATATATTGCGCCACCACAGGGGTTACGGCCATGGACAAGCGCGTCACGATCGAAATCCCGGATGAAATGCTGAAGCTTGTCGAAGGTTACGCCGCAGAGGCCGGCTCTGCGCCGGACGTCTATATCCGAGACGTCATCGAGCAGCATCTTGAGAATATGTACGATATCGCAGCCGGGCAAGCCGCCATGGAACGTCTCCAAGCCGGTGAGAAAACCTACACCTGGGACGAGATGGAGCGCGAGCTTGGCCTGAATGCTTGACAGAACTGGGAGCCAGGCCTCTATCGCTCACCCATGATCCTCGAAGCGCTCCATTACACCGCGACCCTGCCGGTCACGCCAGCCGAATTCCGGCCGTTCATCCGGTCATCAGTCAATCTCTGGTCGCGTGCCAGACGTTGCGCCGACGCCTGGGCACCGCATGAGGAGAATTGCAAGACGTTCATTCGCGAGACTATCGCGGACATGAAGCAGCGGCGGACCGTCGTCGTGCTTGGCTCCGGTCTGTTGCGCGACGTGCCGATCGAGGATCTGGCGAAGGGTTTCGATACGGTCGTTCTGGTCGATCTGGTGCATCTCGCCTCCGTGCGGCTGCGGATGCTTGCGGGCAGATACCGGAATGTGCGGCTGATTTCGCGCAATCTCTCCGATCTCGACAAGGCACTTGCCGGCGACGTGCCGGAGCCTTTGGCGTTTCTGCGGCAGGTGCCGTATCTCGATCTCGTCGTCTCGGCCAACATCCTGTCTCAGATCGGCGTCGGTGCGAGGCGGCAGCTTGAGGAGATGAGGCACCCGGAGCCGGATGCCATCGTTGCCAAGCTTGTCAGCGCGCATCTGGACGGGATCTCCGCCCTGCCCTGCCGCCAGATCCTGTTGACCGATACCGCCTATAGAATTGTCGATCGGCAGGGAGAGGTTCTGGAGACAACGGATCTTCTGGCCGGCCTTACGCCGCCGCAGGCGGTCCGAGCCTGGTGCTGGCCGGTCGCGCCCTATGGCGAACTTGGCCGTGAGTATCAGGCTGTCCATGATGTGATCGCGCGGTAGCTTGATTTGCGCGAAGCTGCGTTTTAGCTTTGGTGCATGATGACACGCACGCTCCCCATCGCCGCCGCCGTTCTTGCCCTTTCCTTCAGCCTGGCCGTTGCGCAGGACATGAAGGGGCATGACCATTCCTCGACAAAGCCGCAGGGACAGACGGACACAAGCCCGTCTACGAAGGCCTACAAGGATGCGGCTGCAAAAATGCACAGCGACATGTCGCTGAACTATTCCGGCGATGCAGATGTCGATTTCGCGCGCGGCATGATCGCTCACCACCAAGGCGCGATCGATATGGCCAAGGTCGAGCTGGAACACGGCAAGGACCCTGACCTGCGCAAGCTGGCTGAAGAGATCATCAAGGCGCAGGAAAAGGAAATTGCCGAGATGCAGGCATGGCTGAAGGCGAAGGGACAGTAAGCTTCGAAGCTTGTCCAACGTCGCATCCTTCCGTATCTTGACGGTCTGGAGGCTAGTGACATGCGCCCGATTACCGCAATCGGTTTTGATGCCGACGACACGCTCTGGCAGAACGAACAATACTACCGCCTGACGGAACGGCACTTCCAGAAGCTGCTTGGTGATTTTGGCGATGGCGCCGATATTTCCGCGCGACTGCTGGAGGCCGAGAAGCGCAATCTCGGATATTATGGTTTCGGCATCAAGGGCTTTACCCTGTCGATGATCGAAACCGCGATCGAAGTGACGGACGGCAACGTACCATCCCGCACCATCGGCGAAATCCTCGATATCGGCCGGGAGCTGCTGCGCCACCCGGTCGAGGCGCTGCCGCATGTGGAAGAAACGCTAAGATCGCTGAACGGCCATTATCTGCTGGTGCTGATTACCAAGGGCGACCTGTTCGACCAGGAACGCAAGCTGGCGCAATCGGGCCTCGGTGATTTCTTCGACGCGGTGGAGATCGTTTCGGACAAGACGGCCACCACCTATCGGCGCATTTTCCAAAAATTGGCCGACGGGCCTGAACGGGCGATGATGGTGGGCAACTCGCTCAAGTCGGATATCGTGCCGGCCATCGCCGCGGGATCCTGGGGCGTTTACGTGCCGCATGCCCTGACCTGGGTCCTGGAACATGTGGATGCGCCGACCGAAGCGCCGCGTTTCCGCAAGATCGAGAACCTTGGCGAGTTGCAGCGGGTCCTTACCGAAGTCATGGCCGTTTGAAATTCAGCCGTGCCTGCGCGACCTCCGGCTGGCAGAAACAGCCCTCGAAATGATCGTTGACGAGGCCCATGGCCTGCATGAAGGCATAGACGGTTGTCGGGCCAACGAAGGTCCAGCCGCGCTTCTTGAGCACCTTGGACAGTGTGACGGAGACTGGCGTCGTGGGGTTGGCGCATAGCGTGGCGAGATCCATGATCGCGGGTCGGTCTTCCTCGCGGGGTTCGAAACTCCAGAAGAATTTGGCGAGGGTGCCAAACTCATCGCGCATCTCGACGGCGCGCTTGGCATTGTTGATGGTGGACACGATCTTGCCGCGATGGCGGATGATGCCCGCATCGAGCACCAGTCGTTCGACATCGTCTGGACCGAACTGCGCCACGGTGTCGAAATCGAAGCCTGCGAAGGCTGCGCGGAAATTCTCGCGCTTGCGCAGGATCGTCAGCCACGAGAGACCGGACTGGAAGCCTTCGAGGCAGATCTTTTCGAACAGCCTGATATCGTCGGCCATCGGCCGGCCCCATTCCTCGTCATGATAGCGGCGGTAGTCTTCGAGACCGCCGTGCCAGAAGCAGCGGCCCTTCCCATCTTCGCTCGTGATGATGCCGGCCACTTGCTTCTCCCAAACCATGACAATCCAATCCTTAACGTCAGTCTGACAGGTCTTCAGCTTGCGGCAACCATGTTTACACACGGGCCGGTAACCCTGCCTAAAGCTTTATGCGAATTCCAGCGCCGAACACCCCACCCGTTTACCAAACGCTTTGACGTGCCATTCACCATGGCCGCCAGATCAGTAAACGAGTGGACGTGGAACCGATGACGACGAAGACCCTGCTTCTGGCCCTAGGCCTGACGACCGCGCTTTGCAACACAGCTTTGGCAAACGACCGCTACGGCGACCGCCCGCCGGTCATCGTCAGCCCGGATCTTGCCGCCCCGTGGGTGATGCAGCTTGCTGGACCGAATGGACGATCGGCAGCAACCGTGCGCCAATATCGCCAGCCGCAGAACGACCGGCAGCAGACCGCACAGCCGCGGGTGATATACCGCGAGCAGGCCCAGCCGCGGCCGGTGCGCCGTGGCATATTCGATCGCGGTCAGCCGAGAGCGCAACAGGTCGCCATGCGGCCCAACGCGCCGGCACGCAGCCGCATCGATCCGCAGTTCCTGCCGCAGATGGTGGCCTATGACACCAAGGAAAAGCCGGGCACGCTCGTCATCGATACGAACAACCGCTTCCTCTATCTTGTCATGGCGGATGGCCAGGCCCGGCGCTACGGCGTCGGCGTCGGCAAGCCGGGCTTCGAATGGGCCGGCGAACACAAGGTGACCCGCAAGGCCGAATGGCCGAGCTGGATCCCGCCGCAGGAAATGATCAGCCGCGAGGCTGCCAAGGGCCACTACCTTCCCGCCCGCATGGATGGCGGACCGGAAAACCCGCTCGGCGCCCGCGCCATGTATCTCGGCTCGACGCTCTACCGTATCCACGGCACGAATGCGCCCTGGACGATCGGCAGCGCCGTCTCCTCTGGCTGTATCCGCATGCGCAACGAGGACGTGACAGACCTCTACGGTCGTGTTGATGTCGGCACCAAAGTCATCGTGATGTAAGCGCCATCGCGGCTGCTGTGGCCATATGGCCACGGTGGCTTCGGCGATCGTTGAGCGCCCGTGTATATTCACCTCGTCTCATCTTGCCGCAGGCGATGGGTCGGGACATGTTTTCCTGCAGTTCAAGACCAAAATACCAGGGGGTAAGGATGAAATCGGGTAAAATGCTGTTTGCCGTGGCCGGCATGATGGTTTCGATTCTGGCAGTGGATGCTTCGACCCACGCAGCCTCAGCGCAGAGCTCCAGTTCGGCGCGGCCGCAGACGACCGCCAGCGACGTGGCGCCTTCCGTGCGCAACCGCACGGTGCCGGAGAAATTCCAGCGCCGGAAGGTGCGGTTTGCCACCAATGAGGCGCCGGGCACGATCATCGTCGATACGAACAACAAGTTTCTCTACTACGTCGAGGGCAACAACCGCGCTACCCGCTACGGGATCGGCGTCGGTCGCGAAGGCTTCGGCTGGTCGGGCGTGGTTTCAATCGGCCGCAAGTCGGAATGGCCGACTTGGACGCCCCCTGCCGAAATGCGCGCCCGTGAGGCCCGCCGCGGCATCAGGCTGCCCGTCGTCATGCAGGGCGGCCCGGAAAACCCGCTCGGCGCCCGCGCCATGTATCTCTACAAGGGCGGTCGCGACACGATCTTCCGCATCCACGGCACCAACCAGCCCTGGACGATCGGCCTCAACCTGTCGTCCGGCTGTATCCGCATGATGAACAAGGATGTCGAGCATCTTTACGCGCGCGCCGCTGTCGGCTCCAAGGTCGTGGTCATCGGCCCCGGCAGCAAGCCGGGCGACGTCGCCTTCGAAGACCGCGGCCTCGACATTTTCCGCACCATCTTCGGCGGCTGATTGTTAGGCATCTCTTCTCGCATTCCTGTGCGCGTCACAGGAATGCGGTCGGTCTAGGTTAACGGACCGAAGAGACTCTTCCGCATCGCGGACGCGACGCTGCTCACTCCCTGTGACAAGCACAGGGATGAGGGTGGAGAGTGGGCGGTGCCGGCGGCAATCAGACGACGATGTCGCCTTTTAGGGTAAGATCGGCCGGCCTCGCCTAGACGAGTGCCTTTGCCTTTCTCGCGAGCTTTGCCGGTTCGGGCCCGCCGTAGGCCCAGTCCAGCAGTTCCACCGTGTGGACGATCGGGATGGCTGTTCCAGACGCGATCTGGGTGATGCAGCCGATATTGCCTGTTGCGATCACGTCCGGCTTCGTCGCCTCAATATTCCTGACCTTGCGCGCCTTCAACTGGCCTGAAATTTCCGGCTGCAGAATATTGTAGGTCCCGGCCGATCCGCAGCAGAGGTGGCCTTCTGCGGGATCGCGGACGGTAAAGCCTGCGGCCTTCAGCAGCTGCTTTGGTGCTGCGACGATCTTCTGGCCGTGCTGCATCGAACAGGCAGAATGATAGGTGACGGTGAGCTTTTTCGGCTCCTGCTTGGCAAGATCAAGCGTGAACAGGTATTCGGTAATGTCCTTTGCGAGCGCCGAGACGCGTGCCGCCTTTTCCGCATAAGCCGGATCGAGCCGCAGCATGTGGCCGTAATCCTTGATCGTGGTGCCGCAGCCGGACGTGGTGATGATGATCGCATCAAGACCGCCCTTTTCGATTTCGCGGGTCCAGACGTCGACATTGCTGCGGGCGAAATCCAGCGCCTGTTCCTCGCGCCCCATGTGATGCACTAAGGCCCCGCAGCAGCCTTCGCCTTGCGGGCTCACGACCTCGACGCCGAGGCGCGACAGCAGCCTGTGTGTCGCGGCATTGATGCCGGGATCGAGCACCGGCTGGGCGCAACCCGACAGGATCGCCACCCGCCCGCGGCGTTGCGCTTGGGGCATCTGCGATATCGCCGGGGCTGATCCGGTCGGTGGAGCGGCTCTCGGTGCAAGCTCCAGCATGGCTGCGAGGGGGCGAAGCGGCTTGATGCGCTTTAACAACGGGCCGAAGGGCCGGCCGAGCCTTGCCAGCGACAGTGCCGTCCTGAACCGTGCCGGATAGGGAAGGACGGCGGCCAGCAGGCTGCGGATCAGCCGGTCGGCAAGCGGCCGGCGGTAGGTGTTTTCGATATGGATGCGGGCGTGATCGACCAGATGCATATAGTCGACGCCGGAGGGACAGGTGGTGACGCAGGAGAGGCAGGACAGACAGCGATCGATATGGGTGACGACCTGCTCATCGGCTGCCCGATCGTTTTCCAGCATGTCCTTGATGAGATAGATGCGGCCGCGCGGGCTGTCGAGCTCATCGCCCAGCGTCACATAGGTGGGACAGGTGGCGGTGCAAAAGCCGCAATGAACGCAGCGGCGCAGGATCTTTTCGGACTCCGCCACATGCGGGTCGAGCAGTTGTTCGGGGGTGAAGGAGGTCTGCATCAGTGCGCTTCTTCCCTGTCAACTTGGCCCCGCCTGCCGCAGGCGGCGCAGGACCTCGATACCGATGATGGTCTCATGATCACCACCCCATCTTGCCCGGCGAGAAGATCCCGGCCGGGTCGAGTTTCTGTTTGACCCGGGCCGAGAGTGCGGCCACGGCATCCGGCACCGGCTCGAATGACGGGGTCGCGGCTCTTGCGGATTTCGAGGCGCGGATGAGCGTGGCATGGCCTCCGCCGAGTGCGCGAATATAGCCGCGCAGGAAGTCGGCTTCGGGATCTGCCTCCATCTGCATCCAGACCAGTCCGCCCTGCCAGTCGTAATAGGCATCGACGCCCGCCTCCATGCGAAGAGCGGCGACAAGCTGGCAGCCGGCCATCGGCGCCATCGAGACGCGCCAGAGGGGCCGACCGGCACCGTTGGCATAGGGATGAACGTCGCGGATCTCGCGCCAGAGCGACAGGCTGTCTTCCATGCCGAGTCGGATGACGGGACCAAAGGCCTGCATCACGGCGACCAGCTTTTCGGCACGCACCGCGACGGATGCGGCGAGACCTTCGAGACGCAGGACGGTTGCTTCGTTCTCGGGCAAGGCGCCATCGATAAACCGGGCTCGCACGGTCTGGGGCAGATGGGCGGCACCGGACACCTCCACCGGCAGCGCCATGGCGGCCGCCATCGCCTTGGCGGCGGTCTCGTCGTCCAGGCCGGAGATGACAATGGTTTCAACTGTCTGCGGCACCGGAAGGACGCGAAAGGTCACTTCAGTCAGAAATCCCAGCGTGCCGTGCGAACCGGCGAGAAGTTTGACCAGATCGAGGCCGGTAACGTTCTTCATCACCCGCCCGCCCGCGCGCAGCAATTCGCCGCTGCCGTTGACGAAACGGATGCCGAGAAGACTGTCCCTCGCCGCTCCCGCCACGAAGCGGCGCGGACCGGAGACATTGGAGGCAAACACGCCGCCGATCGTGGGCTCTCCTGACGTGCCCATGATGCCGCGGTGATCCATCGGCTCGAACGCCATCATCTGGCGGTTTTCGGCAAGGGCCGCTTCCACCTCGGCGACGGGTGTGCCGGCCTTGACGGTCATCACCATTTCGGCCGGGTCGTAATCGACGATGCCGGTGAGGCCGCGCGACGACAGGGGCTCTGCGCCCTCGGTGGCATTGCCGAAGCCGGAGCGGGTGTTGCCGCCGCAGAGCGCGAACTTCCGGCCATCGGCCACGGCGCTGCGGATGACATAGGCGGCATCGGTTTCGGAATGGGGTATCAGCAAGGGAAACCCACTTCAGGAATGGTGTTGGTGGGCATGAAATTCACCTGCGCCCCTCGAGCGGAAACACCTTGGACGGGTTCAGTATCCATTGCTCGTCGAAGGCTGAGCGGATTGCCATCTGCTGGTCGAGTTCGGGCTGGGTAAACTGATGCCGCATCAGGTCGCGCTTCTCGATACCGACGCCATGCTCGCCGGTGAGACAGCCTCCGGCATCGACGCAGAGCTTCAGGATCTCGTTGCCGGCTTCCTCCGCCTTCATGGCTTCTTCGGGATCGTTGGCATTGAACAGGATCAGCGGATGCATGTTGCCGTCGCCCGCGTGAAACACGTTTGCCACGCGCAGGCCGAAGCGTTCGACGATTTCGGCGGTCTTTTCCAGCACGTAGGAGAGTTTGCCGAGCGGCACCGTGCCATCCATGCAGATATAGTCGGCGATGCGGCCGGTGGCGCCGAAGGCCGATTTGCGGCCTTTCCAGATCAGCGCCGCCTCGGTGGCGGACTGGCATTCGCGCACGGTCTGGACCTGATGCCTTCGGGCGATCTCGACGATGTCTTTGAGCGTCGCGTCCATCTCCGCTTCCGATCCCTCGACCTCGACAATCAGGAGCGCTGCGACATCGAGCGGATAGCCGGCCTTGGCGAACGCTTCGCAGATCTCGATCGCCGGCTTGTCCATGAACTCGATCGCCACCGGAATGATGCCGGAGCCGATGATATCGGCGACGCAGGCCCCTGCCTCTTCCGAGCTATCGAACCCGAACAGGACCGGGCGCGCGCCCTCCGGTTTGGCAATCAGGCGCACCGTTGCCTCGGTGACGATGCCGAGCTGGCCTTCCGAGCCGCAGACGAGGCCGAGAAGATCGTAACCTGCGGCATCCAGATGCTTGCCGCCAAGCTCGATCACCGTGCCATCGACAAGCACCATCCTGACGCCGAGCAGGTTGTTGGTGGTGACGCCGTATTTCAGGCAGTGGGCGCCGCCGGAATTCATGCCGATATTGCCGCCGATAGTGCAGGCAAGCTGCGAACTCGGGTCCGGCGCATAGAAAAACCCGTCGATGCCGACCGTTTCCGAAATGCTGAGATTGGTGACGCCGGCCTGCACGGTGGCGGTGCGATTGCTGTAATCCACTTCTAGAACCCGCGACATCTTGGAAAGGCCCAGAACGACCGCATCCTCCTGCGGAATGGCCCCACCCGAAAGCGAGGTTCCAGCTCCGCGGGCAACTACCGGAATGGCGTGGCGGTGGCAGTATTTCATCACAGCGGCAACCTGCGCGGTGGTGCGCGGCAGGACGACAGCAAGCGGGACGCGTCGATAGGAGATAAAGGCGTCCGTCTCGAAGGGTGCCAGTTCGCGCTCTTCGTGGATGAGACAGTCCGCTGGCACGAGGCGGGAAAGGTCAGCGACAATGGTATCACGCTGCGACAGGACGGACGCGCGTGGTGGCAGGAATGCGATTGCCTCGGCCATGGCCTCCTCCTCAGAACGCGTGGCTTTCTCTATCTCGTTACAGCGTATGCCATGACGGTGTCGCACATCAACTCGAATGCGGGTTGCCCACGCATAAACCACAGATCCGCTCTCGACATTATCAGCGTACAAAGCGCGGTCCGCGCAAAATAGACGTTGACGCAACAGTAGCCGGCTTCAGAATGGAGAATGCGCCTTTAGAGATGATTCTCCTAAAATAATCCTCTTTTGCTCGTTAAGCCCGGCGCAAGCATTATATTAGCAACATACATTTTTTGGAGGCGTTTCGAAATTGGGCTTGATGGACCGACTGACCGGCAATCTTCGTTTGATGCTGCAGCGCCCTGCGCGACAGCAGTATGCCGCGTTGTGCTATCGCCTGACGAAGAAGCGGACGCAGCTGGAAGTTCTGGTCGCCACAAGCCGCGATACGGGGCGTTGGGTCATTCCCAAGGGATGGCCGATGAAGGACAAGAAGGCGCATCAGGTAGCCGAACGCGAGGCTTACGAGGAAGTGGGCGTCAAGGGTAAGGTCGAGAAGGACGCGCTTGGCTTTTTCCACTACCGCAAGACCCTCGACAGCGGCCTGAAAGTGCTGGTGCGCGTGCAGGTTCACGCACTGGAAGTTGCCGATTGCCTGAAGAATTTTCCGGAAAAAGGATCCCGGAAGCTGGAATGGGTCTCCTGCGAGGAAGCGGCCAACCGCGTCAACGAGCCGGAACTGAAAATTCTCTTCCTGCGGTTTGCCGAAAAAATGGATCCGCTTCGTTCAACGGTGCCGATCAAGGCCGCAGGCTGACAGTCCGCTCGACCAACCAAAATCGTATACTGGAATAAATGATGGGCCAAACGCGGCCGCGTCTGGCCAAGCCGACGCTCGACAAGGATCTTGAAAAGCTCTCCTCGGTGGAAGATGCCGCGCGGCAGACGTCGCGCGGGCTTGCAGCACCCGGTGCAGCGCTGTTGTTCATCGTGCTGGTGGCAATCTTTGCCGCTTCCTATGTGACCGGACATCCGGGTGCTGTGGTGGTGATCGCGGCCTCCGCGCTTGCGGCCTACATGGCGATGAATATCGGCGCCAACGACGTTACCAACAATATCGGCGCGGCGGTCGGCGCGCGCGCGATGACGATGGCGTTCGGCCTGGCGCTGGCGGCAGTGTTCGAAATCGCCGGCGCGGTGATTGCCGGCGGCAGCGTTGCCGGTACGATCGCCAACAACATCATGCGTGCCGGCGTAATCACCGATCCGAACGTGATGATCTGGGCGATGATGGCGGCACTGCTTTCCGCAGCCGTGCTGATCAACGTCGCGACATGGCTCGGTGCGCCGATCTCTACCACCCATTCGATCGTCGGCAGCGTGATGGGTGCAGGCATCGCGGCGGCCGGTTTTTCGGCAATCAACTGGGCGACCGTCGGCGGTATTACCGCAAGCTGGGTCCTGTCGCCGCTCCTTGGTGCCGCGATTGCCGCCGGCCTGCTGTTCCTGATCAAGGAAACGATCATCTACCGCGAGGACAAGATCGCTTCTGCCCGGATCTGGGTGCCGATCCTGATCGGCCTGATGGCGGGCGCTTTTGCGGGCTACCTCTCGCTTGTCGGTCTTGGGCAGTTGATAACGGTGTCAAAACTGACCGCGACCGCCATCACGCTGATCACGGGTCTTGCCGTCTGGCGACTGGTCATCCCTGTCATCGCCAGACAGTCGCGCGGACTGGAGAACCGCAACCAGTCGCTGCGCAAGCTGTTTCGCATTCCGCTGGTGTTTGCCGCGGCGCTGATGTCGTTTGCACATGGGGCGAATGACGTGTCGAACGCGATTGGTCCGCTGGCAGCGATCGTCGCGGCAGCGCAACGCGGCGGCGTGTCCGCACCTGTCGGCATACCGCTGTGGGAGCTGGTGATCGGCGGGCTTGGTATCTCGCTCGGACTTTTGCTGTACGGACCGAAACTGGTGCGGCTGGTGGGTGCCGAAATCACCAAGCTCAATCCGATGCGCGCCTATTGCGTCTCGTCTTCGACGGCGCTGACGGTGATCGTCGCGTCCTGGGTCGGTCTGCCGGTATCTTCCACGCATATTGCTGTTGGCGCCGTGTTCGGCGTCGGGTTTTTCCGCGAATGGTACACGCGCCATTCACGCCGCCGTTACGAGTATATGCGGGTCAGGGCCGGCAAGGATCCGGATGTCGGTCAGGAGCACGAGCACGACGAGAACGAGGTGAAACGCCGTTTTCTGGTGCGCCGCTCGCATTTCCTGTCGATCATCGCCGCCTGGATGATTACGCTGCCGGCATCGGCTGCGCTTGCAGCGCTGGTCGCGACGGTTATCTTCGCGCTGTTCGTCTGAGTTTCGAAAGTTTTCCCATGCGTGCCAATTTCCGGATACAGCGCCTGTTCATCGACGCCCCTCTTGCCAAGGCAGAGCACCAGGAGGTGGGAGCGGAGCATTTCAACTATCTCGCCAATGTGCTGCGCCTGACTGAGGGTGCCGAGATCCTGGCGTTCAATGGGCGCGACGGCGAATGGCTGGCGAAACTCATCTTTCCGAGCCGCAAGAAGATCGCGCTTGAGCCGATCCAGCAGGTGCGCCCGCAACCGCCGGCACCAGACCTGCATTACCTGTTTGCGCCGCTGAAGGTGGGACGGCTGGACTATCTGGTGCAGAAGGCGGTCGAAATGGGCGCCGGCACGCTTCAGCCTGTCATGACGCAGCACGTGCAGGGGAAGATCACCAGCATGGAACGACTGCAGGCGAACGTGATCGAAGCTGCCGAACAGTGCGGCATATTGTCAGTCCCGCAGGTCCTTTCGCCGAAGAAACTCGGCGATGTCCTCGACCACTGGCCGTCCGACCGGCGCATCATTTTCTGCGACGAGGGCGATGAGGGACAGAACCCGCTGACGATCCTCGCAAAGATCGAGGAGACCAAGCTGGCGCTGCTGGTTGGCCCGGAAGGCGGGTTTTCCGAAGAAGAACGGGCACGTCTGCGTTCGCTGCCATTCGTCAGTGCCATTCCGCTCGGACCGCGTATCCTGAGGGCCGATACCGCAGCGGTTGCAGCACTTGCCGTGGTCCAGGCTTCGATCGGCGACTGGCGTTGAACATGCTCCCAACCGGCGCGACAGATTTGACACACAGCTGCCTGTTTTTCTAAACCAGCGTTGAAAGAAATTCACTTGCACCGCACATCATTCCGGTCCAATCAGCCGGACGTTCGCTCTCTAAATACGGCACTCCGAACAAGGTAGTTTTCATGGCCCGCGACACCACCGACCAGACCCCGCTTTCTTCGGTGGCCGAGCTTTCCAGCTACATGGCCGAGGGACCGCGACCGAAGGAAAAATTCCGGATCGGGACCGAGCACGAAAAGTTCGTCTTCTTCAAAGCCGATCATTCGCCCGTGCCCTATGCCGGTGAAGCCAGCATTTCCGCGCTGCTGAATGGCATGCAGGAACGGCTGGGCTGGGAGCCGATCACCGATGGCGGGAACATCATCGGGCTTGGCGAACAATCCGGCATGGGTGCGATCTCGATCGAGCCCGGCGGCCAGTTCGAGCTTTCGGGGGCGCCCCTTGAAACACTGCATGAAGTGGCGGCCGAGGCCGAGCAGCATATCGCGCTCGTCAAGGAAATTGCCGAGCCGATGGGCATCGGCTTTCTCGGCATCGGCGGCAGCCCCAAATGGACGCGCGAAGAAACGCCGCGCATGCCGAAATCCCGTTACGACATCATGACCCGCTTCATGCCGAAGGTCGGCAGCAAGGGTCTCGACATGATGTACCGCACCTGCACGATCCAGGTGAACCTCGACTTCTCGTCCGAGGAAGACATGGCCGCGAAGATGCGGGTGTCGATGAAGCTGCAGTCGATCGCGACCGCGCTGTTTGCGGCATCGCCGTTTACCGAGGGAAAGCCGAACGGACTATCCTCCTGGCGCGGCGACATCTGGCGCGACACCGACAACAGCCGCGCCGGCGTGCTGCCCTTCGTGTTCAACTCCGATTTCGGCTATGCCGATTACGCAGATTGGGCGCTCGACGTGCCGATGTATTTCATCGTGCGCAACGGCAAGTATCACGACTGTACCAATATCACCTTCCGGCAGTTCATGGACGGCGGGCTGAAGGGCTCGGTCGACGACTGGCAGCCGACGATGGGCGACTGGATCAACCATCTTTCCACACTGTTCCCGGACGTGCGGCTGAAGCGGTTCCTGGAAATGCGCGGTGCCGATGGCGGTCCGCTCGATCGCATCTCGGCGCTTCCCGCCTTCTGGGTGGGTCTTCTCTATGACGAGACGGCGCTTGCGGATGCGCAGGAACTGACGAAGGACTGGACCTTCGAAGACGTCGTCCAGATGCGCGATACTGTGCCGTCGAAGGGTCTTTCTGCAGAGATCCGTGGCGTGTCGGTTCTCGATATCGCCCGCGAGAGCGTGCTGATCTCCAAGGCCGGCCTCAAGGCCCGCGCGCGCAAGAATGCCGAGGGCGACGACGAGACTATTTTCCTCCGTCCGCTGGAAGAAATTCTGGTGAAGAAGGCAACGCTTGCCGACGAAATGCTGGCGCTGTTCAACGGGCGCTGGGAAGGCTCGGTCGAGCCGGCGTTCAAGGACTACGCTTACTGAAACCCGCATCCGAGTGGCGCGATAATCCGCTTTGAGGCTCTGCCTTTCCGGCTATAATGGGGCAATCACCCGTGCCGGAAGGGATGCCCATGCTGCCATTGTTCGACATGATGTTGAAGGCCGGAGGCGGCCAGGGCGGCGGCGCATCCATGGAGGCCTTCGCCAAGCAGTTCGGTCTTGCCCAGGAGCAGGTCTCGGAAGCGATGGCGGCGCTGATGCCTGCCTTTTCCTCCGGTTTCAAGCGCAAGGCTGCCAACCCTTACGACCTTTCTGACCTGATGAGCACCGTGTTTTCCGGCGCCTATGGCAAATATTTCGAGGACATGGGCAAGGCTTTTACACCTCAGGGTAAGGCGGACGGCAATGCCGTGCTGGAGAAACTGTTCGGCTCCAAGGAAGTTTCCCGCGCGATCGCCGCGCAGGTGGAGAAGTTTACCGGCATCGGCCAGGACATCATCGAGAAGATGATGCCTGGCATGGCCAATACGCTGATGGGCGGCTTCTTCAAACAGTTTACAGGGCAGATGGGGGCGCCTTTCGCGACCCAGTTTCCGGCCGGCGGCGATACGTTCGGCCCGGCGCTGGAGACGATGCAGAAGCAGTGGATGACCGCGATGGGTTTTGACAAGGCGGCACCGAATCCGGACGCGACGAGCAATCCCTTGGACAATCCCTTTGCACAGGCGATGCGGGCGATGTGGGGCCTGGAAAAGCCAGAGCAGCCGCAGCCTTCCGCCACCGCTCCGGGCGCTGCCCAAACCTATGCGGATCTCGTCAACCGGATGTTCGACAGCGGAGTCGAGGCGAACAAAGGCTACCAGAAGAGCCTGGAGACGATGTTCGACGGTTACTTCGGCACTGGAAAAGCGGCCAAGCCCTGAACGAAAAAGTCACTTGAACGAAAAAGCCCGGCGCGGATAAACCGGCCGGGCAAAGGCAGGGCTATTGGCAATCGCCCTGCGGGGAAACTTGAGGCTCGCTAGAGCCGCTTGAAGCGTGTACGCGCATGCTCGCGGGCGGAACGCGTCAGAAGCCGTGACGGGTCATCCAGAATGCCCGAACGATCGAGCGCCTTCACCACATCGTGGCGGGTAATGCCGATATCTTCGAGCTGGTAATCGTCGAGGTCGTGAAGGGAATTGGCCTCGAAGCGATTTCGAAGAGCGCGCCATACGGATTTCGTTCGAAGCATGATCTGCGCTGCAAAGCGGGTCTTCGCTGCTGCAGGGTAAAGCTTCAGTTCGGTTCCGTAGTTGGTCGTGCTCATCGGATCATCCTTTCGTAAGGCACGGAGAGGCTCACCCCTTCCACAACGGCTTTGCGGAAAGGTTGCCTTTTGTGAAGGCATCCGGGAGGAGGCCTTCGCTGGTTCTGATTTTGCATCGTGTTTATGCGGGAAAATCTATTGATCAGTCCAACGAATGTTTCTAATGATATGCATCAATCGCTCTTATGAATGACGTTCATCTGGAGGCCTGCATGTCCGCACCGCTCGACATCGATCAGCTACACACGTTCATCGCCATCATCGACACCGGCAGTTTCACCAAGGCGGCCGATCGGGTGTTCAAGACCCAGTCGGCGGTGTCCATGCAGATGCGCCGGCTGGAAGAACGGATCGGCAAGCAGCTGTTTGCCAAGGACGGGCGCGGCAACCGGGTGACGGCCGAGGGCGAGAAGCTGATGAATTACGCAAGGCGGATCATCAGGCTTAACAACGAGGCGATTGCCGCTTTCGACGACAACCGCCTGGAAGGCTCGATCCGGATCGGCACGCCGGACGACTATGCCGACCGCTACATGCCCGAAATCATCGGACGGTTTGCGAAGACGCATCCCAATGTGGAGCTCTACATCGTCTGCGAACCCTCGGTCAGCCTTGCCGAGAAGATGGCGCGCGGAGAGCTGGATATCGCGCTCGTGACGCACAACCCACGGCAGCGGATATCAGATGTCGTTCGCACCGAGCCTCTGTGCTGGGTGGGTTCGGCCAACCACACGCTGAAGGACGACGCGCCGGTGCCGCTTGCGGTCGGTCGGCGTGACTGCCTCTGGCGCCAGCTTTCCTGTTCGGCGCTGGATGCGTCAGGCCGCGAATATCAGGTCCTGTTTACGAGCTGGTCGTCGACCGTCGTTGCGGCGGCCGTGCTTGCCGGCATGGCTGTTTCCGTGCTGCCGGAATCGGCGCTGCGGCCCGGCATGAAGGTTCTGACGGCTGCCGACGGTTTTCCGCCGCTGCCACCCGTGCAGATCGGCCTGATGAAGCGGCCGGGGGTCTCACCGTCGCTGATGAACGCCATCACCGACCATATCACCGCCTGCCTCGACAATATCTCGCCGGCCGTGGTGCCTGACGATCTCGATGCCGACACCAAGGCGTTTCCGCGCATGGTGCGGTCGCGCGGTTCGGTGATGCCCGGCTGGTAATGCAGACAAGAACGTCGCCTGCCCTCAGTTGAGGGCAAGCCACACGGCCTGCCAGACCCAGAGCGCGCCCAGCGTGAAAAAGCCCAGCATAAACAGCGGCCGGCGATAGCGCAGGCGATTGCTGGTCACATGCACATAGGCATGGGCATAGCGGGAGGCGACGAAGAGCCAGGAGAGCGCCACCGTGCCCCAGTTGTCTGCGGTCGATGCATAAAGCACCAGGCAGACGACGTGAAACAGCACCGGCAGTTCAAACTGGTTCTTGATGTTGTTGTGGACCAGCAGGCTTTCCGCCGGTTCCTGCAGGTTCTCGCGAAACTGCGCTACCTCGACGCGGCCGGACCTTACGGCGGCAACGCGTTTCTTCGACAGCATCCAGTAGAGACAGAAGACGAGCGCGACATGCGCGATCATCGGCCAGAGCGTTGCATTGGTGGAAAGCATTGATCCTCCTGTCGTCATAAGAATGCATAGACGAAGGAAAGGCCGCCGACAACGGGCCGACGGCCCTCCTTACACAGACTTGGACTACCGCGGCGTCAGGGTTTCGGTGCCGGATCCGTCCTGGCCGGAAATCGTCCAGGCACCTTCCAGCACGCCATCATCGCGTACCTCGTAGACGACGAGGCCGACTTCGCCATCCAGCACGTAACCTGCGGCAAAAGCGTTCTCATAGAGCATGCAGATGCCGTTCGACGTAGCCTTCTTGCCCGAACCCGTCTTCCAGACGATGGCACAGGTCGTCTCGCTGGTCAGCTTGATGGTGGCGGTGCCGTCATAGGCGGATCCGTCGAGATTGGTGCCCTCAACCGTGTACGCGCCGGCCTTGACGGTCTGCGCCTGGGCAGGCGCAATGAAAGCGGCGCCCAGAAGCACCGCAGCAAGAACTGTTCTCTTCACGAAAGTCTCCCCTTAAGTCGATCTCTATCGACGACGAGAAGATATCAAAATTTGTGCTGGCGGATACTGGGGGCACAAAATAAAAAGGGCCGGGCTACTTTGCCCGGCCCTGTTGTTTTGGACGTCGCTACGTTCAGGCGCCGGAGCCCGGATAGTTCGGGCTTTCGCGGGTGATCGTCACGTCATGCGGATGGCTTTCGCGCAGGCCAGCACCGGAGATGCGAACGAAGGTCGCCTTTTCCTGGAAGTCCTTGATGTCCTTGCCGCCCACATAGCCCATGGCAGCTTTCAGGCCGCCTGCGAGCTGATGGATGACGCCGGACACCGGACCCTTGTAGGGCACCTGGCCTTCGATGCCTTCCGGCACCAGCTTCAGCGTGTCGCGCACTTCAGCCTGGAAGTATCGATCGGCGGAACCGCGGGCCATGGCACCGACGGAACCCATGCCGCGATAGGCTTTGAACGAGCGGCCCTGGTAGAGATAGACTTCGCCCGGGCTTTCATCGGTGCCGGCGAGCAGCGAGCCGATCATCACGGCCGACGCGCCGGATGCGATCGCCTTGGCGACGTCGCCGGAGAACTTGATGCCGCCATCGGCAATGACCGGGATGTCCTGCGCCTGCGCTGCTTCGACCGCCGACATGATGGCGGCGAGCTGGGGAACGCCGACGCCGGCGACGATACGCGTGGTGCAGATCGAGCCCGGGCCGATACCGACCTTGACGGCGTCTGCGCCCGCATCGATCAGCGCCTTGGTGCCGCTTGCGGTGGCAACGTTGCCGGCCATGACGCGGACATGGTTGGACAGCTTCTTGACGCGGGTAACGGCTTCGAGAACGCGGGCCGAATGGCCATGCGCGGTATCGACGACCAGAAGATCGACGCCGGCTTCGATCAGCCGTTCGGCACGCTCGAAACCATCGTCACCGACGCCGATCGCGGCAGCGGCGCGCAGGCGGCCCTGCATGTCCTTGGAGGCATGCGGGTTGAGCTGCGACTTTTCGATATCCTTGACGGTGATCAGACCAACGCAGCGGCCTTCGCCATCGATAACCAGCAGCTTTTCGATGCGGTTGGTATGCAGCAGGCGCTTGGCCTCCTGCTGATCGACGTTTTCCTTGACGGTGATGAGGCCCTGATGGGTCATCAGCTCGTGGATCTTCTGGGCCGGATCCGAGGCGAAGCGCACGTCGCGGTTGGTCAGGATGCCGACCAGACGGCCCGAGGCTTCGACGACCGGAATGCCGGAGATGTGGAAGGTCTTCATCAGGGCCAGCGCATCGGCAAGCGTCGCATCGGGGCCGATCGTGACCGGGTTGACGACCATGCCGCTTTCGAACTTCTTCACCTGGCGGACCTGTTCGGCCTGCTCGACCGGCGTCAGGTTCTTGTGGATGACGCCAAGACCACCGGCCTGCGCCATCGCGATGGCGAGACGGCTTTCGGTGACGGTGTCCATGGCCGACGAGATGATCGGAATGTTCAGCTCGAAATCAGTGGCAATGCGCGTGGCGACGCTGGTCTGGCCCGGCAGGACTTCGGAATGCCCCGGCTGCAGCAGGACGTCATCGAATGTGAGGGCGTCGAGACCGGTCGGCGTTTCTATAATACGAGCCATTGCCAATTCCTTCGATCTTAAAAATGCGGGACCGCTCAGGACCGTGAATACGTCCCGACGTTCCGGCAACAATTGCTTGGAAGTTGGCGAGGGCTGGTAACACGATAATGACAGGAAGGGAACATTTAAAACCCGGAGGCAGGCCCTCCGGGTTTGCATAGCTGTGAATTTCCCGCGTCAATATTCGTCAGATATCGAACTGGTAGCTCTTCGGCACGAAGCGGTAGCCGGTTTCCTGCTTTTCGGCGTAGCCGACGGCGGGGAACGGCATGTGGTAGCCGAGGAAGGCGACCTTGTCGGTGGCGATCATGTCGAACACGCGCTTGCGGGTTGCGGCCGCCTTTGCCTTGTCCATGTCGAACTTGACCTCCCAGTCCGGGCGCTGCAGCGACAGGACGAAGTGGTTGGCGGTATCGGCCGTGAGGATCAGGCGCTTGCCCTGCGATTCCACGTTGAAGATCATCATGCCGGGCGTGTGGCCGGCTGCGAGCATGCCGGTGATGCCGGGTGCGACTTCACCGCCTTCGCCGATAAAGGTCATCTTGTCCGCCAGAGGCTTTACATTGGCGAGCACGGACTTCTGATTGCCTTCAGCGGGCGTTCCGGCGCGGGCGCCGTCGACCCAGAAATCATACTCGGTCTGGCCGGTGATATAGGTCGCCTTGGGGAAAGCCGGCTTGCCGTCTTCCATCAGGCCGCCGATATGGTCGCCGTGGAGATGGGTCAGGACCACTTTCGTGACATCGCCCGGCATATAGCCAGCAGACGCCATGCCTTCGACCAGACGGCCGGCACCCATGGCATGACCTGACTGGCCGAAGCCCGTATCGAACAGGATGACGTCGCTGCCGGTATCAATGAGCGTCGGGGAAAAGCCGTTGACGAACTGATCGGTCGGCAGAAAGTTGTCTGCCAGAAGCGCGCTGACGGTCTCGGCCGACTGGTTGGTTCCAAACGTCTCGTTCGGAGTGCCGGAAGCGCGGGAGCCATCCTTCACCACGAGAACATCGAAGCTACCGAGCTTGAATTTGTGAATGTCGGGAGGGGTTACGCGATCGATTGCCAATTTCTTCTCCTGTGCCAGCGCTTTGCTGCTCATCAGCGCCTGGCCACTCCATATAGCCGGCGCCGCGAGGACGGCCAGTCCGGCACTTCCCAGCAGCGTGCGGCGTTCCATGCCCTTTGGTTCGTCCTTGAACGTCATGATCTCATCCCTCCGTTTGAAAGCTTTCGGGGGTGCACTGAAAATGCCCAAGCCCCGCACACGAATAGATAACAGGCGACAGGCAAAGGGAAACAAGCCTCACGCAGACGTGACATGGTCTCCCGGAAATTGACATTGTGCAATTGGCTTCATGCCGGAACAGGTCTAGAGCGGGGACGTTGAAGTGCGTCGCGTATCGCAGGCCCTCCCCATGAACCGCATCATTCCGCTTATTCTGGCCGTCGCTCTGTTCATGGAGCAGATGGATTCGACCGTCATCGCCACCGCACTTCCCACCATCGCCGCCGATCTCGGGGTCAGCCCGATCACGCTGAAACTGGCGCTGACATCCTACATGGTAGCGCTTGCCATGTTCATTCCGCTGAGCGGCTGGATGTCCGACAAATTCGGGGCAAAGAAGATCTTTCGCCTGGCAATCTGCGTCTTCATTGTGGGCTCGATCCTCTGCGCAATCTCCGAGTCACTGCTGCAGTTCGTGATGTCGCGCTTTCTGCAGGGCATGGGCGGTGCAATGATGACGCCGGTCGGCCGTCTCGTGCTGCTGCGGACGACGAAGCGAAGCGAACTTGTTTCCGCCATGGCGCTTCTGACGATCCCGGCGCTGGTCGGGCCTTTGACCGGGCCGCCGATCGGCGGTTTCATCACCACCTATTTTTCCTGGCACTGGATCTTCATCATCAACGTGCCGATCGGCATCGCCGGCGTGATCCTGACCGGCATCTACCTGCCGCACGTGCCGCCGGTGGAGACACCTCGAATGGACTGGTTCGGCTTTCTGCTGACCTCGGTCGCGGCCTCCGGCGTCGTCTTTGGCCTGTCGGTGATCGGCCTGCCGGCGCTGCCGCCGGTCGTCGGCATCACGGCCACGTTTGCCGGCTTTGCCGCCTGCATTCTCTATTATTTCCATGCCAAGCGGCATCCGTTTCCGGTGCTGAACCTCACGATCTTCAACGACCGGGCTTTCCGTGCCTCCACCACCGGCGGCACGATGTTTCGCATCGCGACCGGGGCGATCCCCTTCCTGATGCCGCTGATGCTGCAGCTGGGTTTCGGCCTCAATCCGTTTCAGTCCGGCCTCATCACCTTCGCCGGCGCGATCGGTGCGCTGACGGTCAAGTTCCTTGCAAGGCGGGTGTTTGCGATGACAGGCTTTCGAACCGCGCTGATCTTTGCCGGCATCCTTGGTGCAGCATCAACGGCGGTCAACGGGTTCTTCACGCCGGACACACCCCATATCGTGATCATCGGCGCGCTGCTCGCGGCAGGGTTATTCCGCTCCCTGTTTTTCACAGGTGCCAATGCTCTCGGCTATTCGGAGATTACGGACCAGCAGGCGAGCCAGGCGACGTCCATGGCCTCATTCCTGCAACAGGTGAGCCTGGCACTCGGCGTCGCGTTTGCAGCCTTCACTCTGGAGATGTCTTCCACATTTTCCGGCAGCCAGCTGGCGCTCGCGGATTTCCATCTCGCGTTCTTTATCGTCGCCGCTGTTTCGGTGTTTGCGGTGATCCCAATCCTCAAGCTCGACCCGATGACCGGTGCCGACGTATCGGGACACCGGCGCGGAGTGCGCGTCGGACAGGTAGAGCCGACACCGGGAGCCGGCGAGTAAACTCAGTCCCGGCCGAAGCCCTCGTCGCCCGCCTGTTCCCGCGGATCATCCTGCGCTTCGTCCGCTGCATCATCGCCGGAATGTTCGCCGCCCGCTTCGTTGGCGAGCCTGTGGGCCTGGCCTTTGAAGTGTTTTGCAAGCAGGAACATTTCCACCGATTCCTGGCGCGACGAGCCGGGCTTGATATGGATCACCTGCTTGAAATTCTTCTTGAGCATGTCGAGAAGGTCCTTCTCGGTGCCGCCCTGGAAGGTTTTCGCCAGGAAATGGCCGCCCTCGCCCAGAACCGAGACGGCAAAATGCGCGGCGACTTCACACAGATGCATGGTGCGCAGATGGTCTGTACGGTGGTGGCCGGTGGTCGGTGCCGCCATATCGGATAGGACGACATCCGGCGTGCCGCCGATCGCTTCCATCAGCTGGCGCGGAGCATCGTCGTCGAGGAAGTCGAGCTGCAGGATCTTGACGCCGGCAAGCGGCGCCATTTCAAGAAAATCGATCGCCGCGACGCGCATATCGTCATCGCTGGATTCGGTGACCTTGGCGGCGATCTGCGACCAGCTGCCAGGCGCTGCCCCCAGATCGATGATGCGGCGCGCGCCTTTCAGCAACTGGTGCTTCTCGTCGATCTCCAAGAGCTTAAAGGCCGCGCGGGCGCGATAACCCTCGAGCTTGGCGCGCTGCACATAGGGATCGTTGATATGACGCTCCAGCCAGCGGCGTGAAGACGCCTTCAGCTTGCCCTTCTTGACCTTCTGGCCAAGCTTGCGACCGGTGCGGTTGCCGCCAACGGATGGTTTCGTCATTGCTTGCGTCCCGTTTCCTGCGTCTGCCCGTGGCCTGAATTATTCGTCTGATGGTGGCCCTGGCCTGAACCGTTGCCTGACCCCTGGCCGAACCTTCGTCCCCTGCCGCGGCGCCAGACACCGTCATCAGCCATCATATCCGTCAAAAGACCTTCGCGCAGCCCGCGATCGGCAACCCGCATGCGCTGGCTCGGCCAGCGGCGGCGGATCGCTTCGAGGATGGCGCAGCCGGCAAGAACCAGATCGGCCCTGTCAGGACCGATGCAGGCATTGGCGGCACGGCCGGCGAAATCCCATGAGAGGAGCTTTGCCTGCATGGCGGAAACCTCGGAATCCGACAGCCAGAGACCATCGACCTTGCGGCGATCGTAGCGTGGCAGATCGAGATGGACGCCGGCAAGCGTGGTGACCGTGCCGGATGTGCCGATCAGATGAAAGTCCTCGGCACCCTGCTGGTGCGGGGAACCGATCGGCGGGCAATCGAACTTCGACAGCATGCCCTCGACCTCATCGACCATGCCGGCAAAGACGGCCGGCGTGACATCACGGCCGCCATGGCGTTCCGACAGCGTCACGACGCCGACCGGCAGCGAGGTCCAGTGGGTAATGTGGTTGGCGAGCCGCGACGAGCGGCTGTCGCCGATGCGGATGACCGCGATTTCAGACGAACCGCCGCCGATATCAAACAGCACGACGGAGCGGGCCTCGCGACCGACCAGCGACGAGCAGCCGGACACGGCAAGCCGCGCCTCGGTTTCGCGATCGATGATTTCGAGCTCGAGGCCGGTTTCCTCAGTGACCCGCGCCAGAAATGCCTCGCCGTTTTCGGCAGCGCGGCAGGCTTCGGTGGCAATCAGCCGCATGCGGCGGATCGGCCGGTGCGCAAGTTTCGACGCGCACACGCGCAAGGCATCGACGGCGCGATCCATCGCTTCCGTCGACAGGCGACCGCTTGCAGCCAGCCCCTCGCCCAGACGGACAATGCGCGAAAACGCGTCGATGACCCGGAACTGGCCCGGCCGCGTCGGCTGGGCGATCAGGAGACGGCAATTGTTGGTGCCGAGATCAAGGGCTGCATAGAGTTCGTCGCGGAAGCCTGCGAACTTGTCGGCGCCGGGAGAACCATGGCTTTCATGCCCGAGCGCCGCATAACCGGCATGGCCTGCGGCCGAAACCGTCTTGGCGGTGACCAGCGGTCCCTGCTTGGCCTGCGTCAGCGGCCGACCCTGCGGGCCCCGACCGGCACGCTTCTTCTTGCGGCTCTGATTGCGATCCTGCTGCGGGCCCTGCTGGCGCGGCTGCTTTCCGACCGGCTTCGCGTCACCGCGCAAGCCTTCGCCCGCCGACGCATCAGCACCAATCGGTCGATCGCCACTCTCCGCAGATGGATTCGGCGCATGTGCGGAGTTCTCCGTGACCGCGGAGCGCGAACGGGAGCGACGGCGCTTGCGCTTGCGCGGATGCGGTGAGCCCGGCTCTGGCCGCCCTCCGTCGGACGTGCCACCATCCGGTTTCATGCCGTGCGAGCGTCCGGCCTGGCCGGCCTTTTCAGCCGGGCTTGCGTGCGCCATCGACGCCGCGTCACGGTCTTTGCCGTTTCGCTTCGCCTTGCGGCGCCGGGAGTTCTTGACATCCCTGCGCAGTTCCGCCGACGCCCCGCCTTCCGGCGGCTTTCCGCCGCTATCGGGGTTCATCACTTTATAAGTCCATCTCGCCGCGCAACACTTTGAAGCATGCAGCTGGCGTCTGATCGTTTCGTTGACCTGAAGATAACAGCCTCAGGCGCATTCGCCAACGGCTTTTTAGGGCGCGGCAAGCAGGACCAAAAATGATGTCGATTTTTTTCACAAAGGGTATTTGCAAGCGCCAAGTGTTTGGTTATAAGCGCCGCACACCGATGAGCCACAAGGCTTTTCCTGCTGGGGAATAGTTCAACGGTAGAACGACGGACTCTGACTCCGTTAATCTTGGTTCGAATCCAGGTTCCCCAGCCAATTCTTTATTTCCGTTATTATTCAATCACTTAACAGGATGACCCTAGAGGCAACCGGAACAGTTTTCCGCATCATGTTCCCGGATCATTGCTGAGATCGACTGTGGCAAAACAACATGGGTCGTCTTTATGGCTCCTGTGAGCTTTTGCGGATTCTGTCTGGAACCACCCTCACCATCATCTCCGACTGTGATTACCTGACAGCAACGCGCATTGATCCGTTTCGATGCCTCTCCGCGACCAACACCGATCGCATCGCTCCCTCACACATCTCTCGTCTCCGGACGAAGGTTCGCAACGTAGGCCCTCTCCCAGGCTCGAAATGTCGCACTACCTTACATTCGGACTCCTGGAAGTCGTTAGTGGCGAGTATGTTGGCGCGCGCTTGCTCTTTCCCAAGGCGATCCATTCCGCAACAGCACTAGGCGGGCAGAACCCATTTAACGTGTGGAAATCGCTACGAAGTTGCTCCCCAAGGCCTTCAGCCAGGCGCTCAGTGTGCCGCCGGGGCTCAAATAGAGGGATGAAGGTGGCCCGGCATACTGCTCAAAAACTGCAGTGTGCCAACGGTCCATTAATGCTTCCGAAGTAAGCACACCCGACATTTTGAAAGGAATCTATTTCAATGAGTAAGAAGTGGACCGCAAACATCACTCTCACAGGAGCGGTCGTTCTCCTCGCAGTGCTTGGCCAGATGGAGATAGCGATTGGGCTAGCACTCCTTGATGTTGCGGTATTGGCCTATGTTTTGATTTATCAGAAAGGCAAGTGAGTGCGCTTTCTTTGGTCAGGATATGGCTCAGGTTCAAGTGCTGGAACCGGGGAGTCAAAACAATACAAGACTTTGCGCGGTAACGCCGCGGTGGGAGCGCCCAAGGTTCGCCGCGACGGTGTTGTGTCAGGCGACAAAGAACTGCCAAGTATCACTATCAACGGCTCTACTCGAAAGCGTTCCAAGGACGCCGATAACAATGACATGTCACTCATTGTATTTGGAATGACTAAGGGTGAAGCATGGATGGTCGCAGCAAGATTCATTGAATATGCGCGATTGGTAGAGCGGGGCCCCAGCGCCCATCAGCAAGAGGGAGCCGACGCTCTGCTAAAGGTAATGGAGGATGTGATGTATTTTGCCTCCAAGGAAGCGGTTGGCGAACTACTATCCGGCGTAGCGGCATCGTGGGAGAAGTGTGCGGCTTCGCAGGAAAGCATCGCCGATAAATGGAGGGCGAGAGGCGCGACCGGGGAGGCGTGGGCCGAGGAGGGTGCCTGGCATCGAAGCTGTGCATCCACAATACGCAATCTCGTCACAATATTTCAGAACCGCCGATTTGGCGAGCGGCCGACGAAGGGGCCGAAAGCGGTTGTTTAAAGAAAGGCTTGCTCGCTGTCGACCGGCGAGCTTCTTTTATATGCGCTGAGTTACCTTGTTTTGCCATCCCAGGCAGCTCCAACTAAGATAAAAAATCGCCAGTCCTGTTATGAATCAAGGACTTGGCCTGGAACAGAGATTGGGACGGTAGCGATCTCAAAGGATCGGCCGCCTAAGTTTTTCTAGTTGAAAACTCCGCTGACGCTCGAATAGTGGCCCTAAGCTATACCCCCTCTCACCTCACTACCCGAAGCCGTTCGCTTATCGCCTTAAACTTAAGCACAAACGCTCCTATCCGTTGGACATGCAATTGGACTTGAGATGTCCAACGCACTTTGACATTGTCCGTCCAACGAAAGGAGACGGACATGCGAAAAAGTTGGGCCGAATACAAGCGAGAGGCACGGAAACGGGAACGAGCAAGGCACTTGGCGCTGGAGCGAGCGCTGAATGCCTCGGTGTTTAAGGAGGCGTTTTCCGAGTTTTGCCGGGAGAACAAACGCACCGGATTCGGAACCCACTTCCTTATTCTCGGCAGCAGATGGTGGGATTTTGGCCAGGACGATGGGATCGAGCCACTGGATCCATCTGAGATCGGTGAAGACGACCAGGCCGCAGCTTTCAATTCCCTTGGCAAAGCCGAGCTGGTCCTCAGCCTGCTGGAGGACGTGGTCGAAACGCTGGCGCACGACATCTCCGATTTCAAGCGGAGCGAGATCGAGGCTCGGATCGAGGAGGTCAAAAAGTCCGGTCTTACCGGTCCGAACTCAAACGCCGCATTGGATGAATTGGAGCTTCTGAAAAAGATGCGTCACAACCTCAACAAGCGCGTCAGACGGACCCTCCCTTCGACCAGGGCGGCGGGCTAGTTCCCCGTCTCAACCACGTGAGCGACACGCCAGAACCGCATTGGTTGCGGTTTTGTGGTGACCAGTTATCAAAGGAGCTATTCGATGACCTATTATTCCCGACTCAATGGCGTTGAGTTGACAGAACTCAATCTCACTACGTCGCCCGCCGCCCCCACCGAAGAACAACAGCCTCCGTCGGTCGACAATGTCGTAGCGCTGCCGAAGGTAAAGCGTAAGTCTGCTGAGGTTTACGCCTTCGACTATTCCGGGGTTTCAGACGCGGTTGCGAAGGAGGCAGAAGCGACCGCCAAGCGTATCCGGAATCGCCTTAAGGTGCACAGCCTTGAAACGGGCAAGGAACTCCTCAATGTCAAGAAGGAGCTAGGTCACGGCAAGTTCGGCAAGTGGCTGGAGTTCCATTTTGGGTGGAAGGAGCGGACCGCACAAAACTACATGGCCTTGGCCACCGCTTTCGGCGCCACGCCCCAGGTCATAGATGCTTTGCCTCAATCAACGGTATATAGGCTTGCGGCAAAGAGCACGCCGGATGAGCTCAGGCAGTCGGTGATTGATGAGGTTAAGCGGGGCGAGAAACCCGACCCCAAGCGGATCGAGAAAGAGATCGCCGCGACCAAGGCCGAAGCTCGCCGGAAGCGTAACTCGGACGAAGTCGCGCCGCCCAATAATGCCTCGATCCTTCACGAAGCCTCTAAGCCTGATGATGTGCAAGCTCAAGCTCCAGACGCTCAAGCATTGATGGTCGAGGAGATAGCGAACGAGGACCATAATGTGGCAGCAGATGCTCAGCTGCTTGTCGATGCCCGGCATGAGCAACGCGCTAAAAGCATTGCTGAGCACTTGAAGAAGCACCTAGGCATCCACTTCAACGTTATACGCGACGCGATCCTGAACACCGAGTTCGCAGCGTTGAGGGCGGCTCTCTCCGAAACGTGAGTAACCGAGCCCCAGCGCATACCGTTACCCGCTGATGGTTGGTCCGCGAGTAACGTCCTCGCCAAGCCGACCCTTGCATCCTGTAGCGCGATGCCGGGTCGGGGAACGGCAGCGATCCTAGGGATTGGCCGCATGCATCCGCGGAAGAGACTGCGACAAACGCCGGCAATCCGAGCTCCCATTTAGAGTTGCTCACACACTCCAAGATCTGACCACTTCTAAAAGGGGTCGTATAGTCTTGGTCACTTCCAACACACATCACGAGTATAGCACATGGTTACCTATCGCATGTCTAGGCAGGCAATCGCATACATTCGCGTATCAACCAATCAGCAGGGAGAAGTAGGCATCGGACTTGAAGCTCAACGTGCGTCTATCCGCGCCTATGCTGATGCGTCTGGCGTC
Organism: Neorhizobium sp. AL 9.2.2; assembly: GCF_013317225.1. NCBI lineage: Bacteria > Pseudomonadati > Pseudomonadota > Alphaproteobacteria > Hyphomicrobiales > Rhizobiaceae > Neorhizobium > Neorhizobium sp. AL 9.2.2. Next base: position 641,626 of record NZ_JAALXU010000001.1, on the reverse strand, counting down.
GAGATCATCGAATGGTTCCAGGATGTGGCAAGCGGTCGAGGCGACAAGAACCTCGCGCGCCGGGAGGGCCTGAACAAGGCATTGGAATTCGCACAAAAGAACAACGTCGATCTCCTCGTAGACAGTCTCAATCGGCTGTCTCGGCATACCAAGACCGTGGAACACATATTGCGCGAACGGAAGGTTGCGATCGTATCCGTTTCCGACGAGCGCACCAGCGATCCTTTGGTGCTTGTCAGCCGCGCTGCACGGGCCGAGTATGAAGGCAATCAGATCTCTGAGCGGACAAAGCTCGTCCTTGACAGGAAAAAGGCCGAGGGCGTTCAGCTCGGGAACAGGACCAATCTTCCCCAGGCTCAGAAGCTCGGGGCGGAGTCAAACAAGCGCCGGGCTGAGGAAAAGGTCAATGAGATTGCTTCGAACATCCTGCAGCATAGCTGGCAGGATCTCTCCGTGCCGGCCTTGGTGGATGCACTGAACGGGCTAGGCGTAAAGACCAGCCGTGGCAAGCCTTGGAGTGCAGCGGCGCTCCGTAAGCCCCACAAGGCAGCTCTGGAGGTCCTGCGGACGTCGACGACGACGGATTACCGGCGCAACCCTAACTTCGGCCGATTCTGAGCCGATTGCCCAGTTGCAGAGGCAGCTTCGCCCTTTCTCTTCCGGGATACCTCTGGACTTCTGTCCATGAAGTCGGACGTGGCGTTCACCACTCATACGACCGCCACATCCCGACGGAGCGACTCGCTGGCGCCCGGCAGGTCCAGGCCCGGGAGTTCAACGTTGAACAGAGCCGACGCGGCGTATGAGCTTCTATACGCCAGCCAACGCCATCTGGCATCTGGATCCTGCACATGGGTGATGCCCACCGAGCGCAATGCGCCGGCCTCCGAGGCGTTTTAGGAGAAATCAGCTGTCGCTATCGGTTAAATGATGTCGGCGATCTCTCCGGCGTCAACACGCGAACGGCAATTTCGGATTTTCTCACCGCGGCCTGGCTGGCGAAGCCGCAGTCGATCGCCATGGCTGCCGGGCAGCTACATCGGTTCGTCAATGAAATTGAAGTCGACGACATGGTTATCAAATACAATCCCTCCGCCGCGTATACCTCCTTAGAGAGATGGTTGATCCTTATCGCTACTACACCCCCGTAGGTCCAGAGGATGCGCAATACCGGCCGGCGCGCTGGGAAGGCGAGGTCAGTCGCGATCTTCTGCGGTTGAGCACAGGAACCGCTGAGGGGAAATCTCAAGTCAACGGTAGCTGCACCAGGTCCAATCGGTCACTACCATCCCTCCTCAGGTAAGGCCCTAGTTAAGCGCAGTTCAGGGCAGCTTCAGCTGCCTTCGAGCTTCGCCCCAGCTACCGGGATCGGTAGGGATATGTTCGCCAGCCTGGTCGCGAGGTGACTTCCGCATTGATTTGCCCATTTCTGCTTGGACAAGGATCGTAAAACTTTTACGGGCAGCCCAAATATGCGCTCGTAGCTTCTGCCGATCGATAGGTTTCTCGGCTGCTAAATAGCGCGCTGCGTAACAAGCTTTCAGGACCTGATCCAAAACCTTGACCCGAGTTCCTTCGTCTTCCCTACCACTCTTTCTGTCGACTACATTGGGAAAAAACAGCCTACCCTTATCGACTAGCGCGCTCGCTTTGTAACTCAGGATTTCGCACTCTTTCGGCGAGTAAACGGTGCCGGAAGAGATCGGGAAGCATGCGGTCTCAATTTCTGCCAATGATTCAATAACCTGGTGCGCCCATGTCGTTAGTTCCGCGTCGCGTTGTCGTCGGCCGGACAGCCAAGAAAGAAAAAACTGCGCTCCTGTGATCAGAATCGTTAGGATAGCAATGAATACGCCAATCGACTGCTCAGATACAGATTCCACGCTTACCATTCCCTTGGATAGACAATGCTGAAAATCATTCCAGATATCCACGCCGATGTCGATCGTTTGAACCGAAGCCTGAATGCGTCAGCCCAATTTGACCAAGTGGCCTTTCTTGGTGATTTCATTGACGGGAACCCTGCAGGCAAGTCGGACGACCTAGCTGTCCTTAAGCAAGCTCGTCTTTTGATAAGCAGTGGACGAGCGATCAGCGTTTTGGGGAATCATGAGCTTAATGCGATCCTGTTCCACACACTCGGAAACGACGGGAATCCTCTTCGAGCCCATTCGAACAAGAACTGTAATCAGCATAGGACCTTTCTAGATCAATTCGGCGCGTGCACCCCCGAAGCGCTGGAATGGACTGAATGGTTTCTGACCCTTCCTCTCTGGATAGACTTAAAGGCCGTGCGGCTCGTTCATGCTTGTTGGAGTGACCCCGCTATCTCGATTATCGCGGCTCGCCGACCGGATGGCAAACTTCGGCGCGAAGATCTGCAAGAGGTAGCTCAGAAGTCATCACCTTTTGGACAAGCAGTGGAAAAGATTCTGAGCGGACCTGAAGCTGCCCTCCCGCCAGGATACGATTTCGCCGATAGTCGTCACCATCGACGAAATCATGTCCGCCTCGCTTGGTGGCGCTCTAACTCCCTGACTTGGCGTAAAGCAGCTTTGTCGGTCCCATTTGTTGATGAGCTACCGGCGGGCGATCTGCCTCGCGAACTCGAGCAGGATATGTATCCCATGGATGCGCCACCCGTGCTTGTGGGACACTACAAGATGGCTGGACTTCCCGCGATCGACTCTCCTCGCGCATCTTCGATCGACTATCCGGCAACGCCGTGTGTTTATCTGTGGCAAGGTGAGAGCGCGTTAACGGACCGCAACCTTATTAAGCTTTGAAGTCATTGCCATCGGCCCAACAGTCGCGTCCGTTCGCCGTAGGCAAGGCGGGAGCCTTGGATCCGTGAAGAGCTGCGAAGGCGACGTTTGCGACCGCCGTGCCAGCCAGTGACCGTCCTCGAACCAAATAGCACACACTGTGCACTAGCTTGACGGCTCCACCTTCTCCCACCCCAGCATATGCTCGTTCTTGTCGAGCGATACTACAGCGCCGGATTTGGCGCGAAAATGAGGTGCCAGTTGAGAGTGATCTGGCGGTCCTGCCCGCAGCTACATCCCTGGCACGACGTTGGAATACAGTGCTCTCTTCGCAAACCTATATGCGTTCGATCAGCAGAGGCCCTTCCGGAATAAATCCTGAAACGAACGATTTGCGTGACCGGAATCCGCGAAACTTATCAATTGCGATTGCTTCTTGCTTGGAGAGCTCTCGCAGTTCTGAGACCTCCCAGAATACCGCCCAGAATCCCTGGTTGTCAGTTCCGTATTTGAAAGTGGACTCAGGCCTAAAACGACGCCCGTCTGGATGTCCACCACCCTGTGCCTCTACATGGACGTTGTATTGCGCGATCCACCTCACCTTTGGCAGCCCGAACTTGGCACTTGCCGACGCATAGATATAGACATCCACCGGCTGGTTATCGCGGAGATCATCGAGATCTCTGAATACTTGGAAGGCCCTTGAGCCGAATGCGACTTTGCCGGTCTTCTCTTGTGTCACGAGCCCGCTTATCAAGTGCTCTTCTGGAACGGGGGCGAGAAGTGCGACGGACTGCATGATCATCTAAAGCTCCACAAAGTTGATGAATTGCACTGTTCGTGCGATAGCTAGTAATCAAATGCTGCCGGCTCAGCGTTGTCCCGAACTACGCTCACGACGCGTTCATCGAACGTCTTCGTCAGTCGTAGCGTCGATGCAGAGGGTGACCGTTACTTCGGCTCCCCTACGTGCGCTGCAACTCCATATCCGAATTCGAAAACCCAAGCATGAGCCAGTGCTGATCGCTAGGCAGTGCGAAAGCGTTCAACAAGCTTTTGCACCTGGGCCAAATAGGCCACCCTTGTCATATCTTCTTGGAGCGCGGTGATCGGAATGCGGATGTCACCGTTTAGCGAACTCAACATGAAGGAAACTCCCGTGGACCGAAATCCATCGACCAGCTCTTGCCGATCGCGCTCCTGTGCGAAAAGCGGGGAGCTTGCAAGGTAGGACAGCGAGATGGAAATTTTCGCATTGCCGGTTAAAAAGAGCGGGTAACGCCGCGTGCCGTCCTCTGGCAGCCACCATCCAAGTGACGGGGTCTGCGCCGTCGTAACAAATGGATGTAATGCCAAACCATCCGCCCAGTCATAGATATTGCGTGCAATTACATTTGCAGCCTCTCCATGGCGTTCTCGATAGTCTGTGAACCACTCGTCAATCGACGGCGTGACTAGACTGCGGCCAACAGAGACCTTTTGCTCATCGTTTTGCGACTGTCCAAGAATGCTGGTTGCGAGGACCTGACCGCTCGCCCCGACATGCTGGCGAACTTCCACCGCATAAACTTCAGCGGTCCGCAGTTGTTTTGCTAAGAATTCCACGATCCGCAGCAACTCGGGCGGCATCTCGTCAACCAGGAAGATCATACGGATGCGACCTGCCCGAAGATTATCTTCCACTTGCAACCAAAACCGCTCCGCGTCGATGTCTTCGCCCAGCAATGTCTGCAGTGCCTCTGCAGGGTCTCTACTGAGACTAGAATGGGTGGAAGCAAAGGCATCGCGCAGCTCGCCTATCGACCAATAGGCTGGGCCGTTGGCCGCATAATCAAACATCTGCCCGATCACTTCACGCCGGCTTCGGGTATCGCGACTGCGCTTGACTTCGACAAGCGTCGGAATGGAGTCCTGGTCTACATAGAGATGATCCAGCGACCAGCGCCGCTCTGAAATCGCTCCATCTGGAACGGGAACTTCGCGTTGAATCAAAGCCCAGCGGCGTGACTGCTGATCACGGTATTGGCCGCCAAGAATCGCCGGATACTCTGCAAGTAACCGCTGGATATGATCTTCATTGTCGTAAGCTTGAGGCTTCATTTCGCTGAGGGAACCATCACTGCCGATGTGAAAAAGATATGATTGTGACATTCTCCTGATTACCCCGCCGCGCTCTCGTTCAATACCCTGATCACCTCGACCAGCTTTTTCGTCTTCTCGAAGTCGAACACCTGCTGCGGCCCTTCCGGTGCCATGTCGATGAAGGGGCTTTCATAGAGCAGGCCTGGGTCCATCACGCCCTTCTCGGTCAGGTGCTCGATCACCATGTCGAGGAATTCGACCTGGTCGGCGGTCACGCTGGCATCCGAGAGGAAGCTGCTGAAGGCTTCGGCGACGGCGGCGCGGTCGAGCCCGACCAGCGAGCGGATGAAGGGGCCGAATCCGTGGGCGAGTTCGGTTGCTTTTTCGATATGAGCCGGCTCACCAATGCCGGCCAATAGCAGCATCTGCCGGAGTTCCTCGATGTCGGTTTCCGTCAGCGGCTTGCCGTGGCGCAGCTTGGCGATGGCGATATGGTCCTCGTGTTCACGCAGAAAATGCCGGGCCTTCTTCTTGAAGCGGGCAAAGTCCACGGCGCCCACTTCCGGCAGGTTGTGCTCTATGCCTAGGCCGAGCTCGTCGATGAAGTTGGTGTAAATGATCGCCTTGCGGCCCTTTTCGATGTGATGAACAAGACCGCGCAATCGCAGACGCACCAGCTCCAGCAGCGGCACGGTGATGCCCTCCCACCATAGGTCGGAGAGAATGTCGAGGATCAGCGCGTGCTGTGCAGCGACCGGCGGGATGGCAGTCTGCTCGTCCAGCGCCGCGGCGATCTCGATCAGCTGCTTCTTCAGCCGGTCGAAGCTTTTTGATCCCTTCAGCAGCGCCAGCTCAAGGTTGAACATCAGCAGATCGAAGCGCTTGGCCTCCTCCGGCTCGCTCTTCATCTGGTTGGGCAGCGGCGCCACCTCGTCCAGCAGTTCGTCGCGCATGGTGTCGGACAGGTTGTTCCAGGCCTCCGGCGCCTGGTATTTTTCCACCAGCTTGCGCCGGGCGCGCACGATGAAGTTGTCGAGGTTCATGGTGCCGACATAGGTCTTCAGGAAATCGAGTGCTCCGGCCCTGATTTTTGGCTCGGTCGGTGCCGCGTCCGGTCCGGCATCGTAGGCGACGCCCTCTTCGGCGACACCCGGTGGCCGCTCCAGCGCGTGTTTTTCGTCTAGCCCCCGCACCAGGTCAAAGCGGGCGGCAAACAGGCGTTCGCTGAGCGAGCGGGCATTGCGGCCCTCATCGGGCTTCGGGTTCTGCTTGAAGAATTCGAGGTTCTGGCAATAGTCGAAGACGCGGAAGAACTCCTTGTCCTCGCCGGGGCCGAACAGGTCGTGGCAGAGACGCGTGCCGCGGCCGATGATCTGCCAGAATTTCGTCTTGGAGCGGATCAGCTTGAACAGCACGAGATTGACCACCTCGGGCACGTCGATGCCGGTGTCGAGCATGTCGACGGAGATGGCGATATGAGGGCCTGCGTCCTTCTTCGAAAAATCATCGATCAGGCTCTGGGCGTATTCGGTCTTGAAGGTGATGACCCTGGCAAAATGCCCGGCCAGATGCGGATAGGCCTTGTTGAAACGCAGCTCGATGAACTCCGCATGGGCCTGGTTCTTGGCGAAGATGATGGTCTTGCCCAGCCGGTCGCCGCCCGCCACCTTCACGCCCTCCGTCATCACATGGGCCAGAACCTTGTCGACGGTGTCGGCGTTGAACAGCCATTTGTTGACCGCTTCGGCGTTGACGCTGTCAGGCGGGTCGCCATCCTCCTCGTCCCATTCCAGCATGTCCCACTGCTCTCTCTCCGTCTCGGAGAGGTCATCGTAGCGGATGCCCTCGCGGACGAATTTGAGGGGGACCGACACCGAAAGCGGCGGCACCAGATATTCGTCCTCCACCGCCTTGTCGAGCGAATAGGCATCGGTCGGCACGCCGTCTTCCAGGTCGAACAGGCCATAGGTATTGTGGTCGATCTCGTCCTTGGGTGTCGCGGTCAGTCCCACCAGCAGGCTGTCGAAATAATCAAAGATTGCGCCATAGCGCTGATAGACCGAGCGGTGCGCCTCGTCGATGATGACAAGGTCGAAATGGCCTGGGCCGAAGCGGGCGCTGCCCGTCAGCTTTCCCCCCGTCTGGCTGCCCACCTGGCCGCCATGGCGCTCGTCAATCAGGTTCATCATGGTCGGATAGGTGGAGAGAAAAACCCGGCCCTCCGCCGTCTTCTCCGTCACCAGATTTACCGGTGAGGCGTCCGGCAGATGTGCTTTGAAGGCGCGCACCGCCTGGTTCACCAGCGCCACGCGGTCGGCGAGAAACAGCACGCGCTTAACCCAGCCGGCCCGCATCAGCTGGTCCACCAGAGCAATCACCGTGCGCGTCTTTCCGGAGCCGGTCGCCATCACCAGCAGTGCCTTGCGCGCCTTCAGCGTCTCGAAATTCTCCGCGACGCGGGCGATGGCGCGGGTCTGGTAATAGCGGCCGGCGATCTTTGTGTTGATCGGAGTGCTCGCGATCACGCGTCGGCTTTGCCGCCGCTGGATCAGCAGCTGCAACTCGTCCTTCTTGTAGAAGCCGGAGACGTTTCGTGGCGGATAGGCCAAATCGTCCCACAGCCAGTGGTCATAACCATTGGTGTAAAAGATCACCGGGCGCTGGCCGAATTGCCGCTCCAGCCCGTCGGCATAGAGCTTGGCCTGCTGCTGGCCGGCCGTGGCATCACGCTTGGTGCGCTTGGCCTCGATCACCGCCAGTGGCTTGCCGTCGTCGCCCCACAGCACGTAATCGGCAAAACCCTCGCCCTTCTGATTGGGCATGCCGGCAATGGGAAATTCCCGGTCGCGCGCCTCGCTCAGCGGCCAGCCGGCTTCCTTCAAAAGCAGGTCGATATAGAGATCGCGAGTCTGAGCTTCCGAATAGTCATGGGCGTCCGGCCGCGCCTCGTTTTGCCTGCGCACGCGGGCAATCTCGTCGCGCAGGGCCTGCAGTTCCGCATCGCGCTCGGCCTTGTCGCGCAGAAGGTCGGCAAACGCCTTGTCGCGCGCTTCGGTCTCCGCTTTCATTCGGGTCAACTCGACAAAGGCCTTCTTCACCACGTCTGTCTTGCGGGTGAGAAAGGCGGGGTCGAAACTTAGGCTGTCGGCGGGCGGGTTGCGGCCATAGGTGCGTGCCAGCCAGAAACATAGGTGGAACAGCTCGCGCACCGCATCGCTGGCATCCTTCGCCTGCGTCTGCCGGCCTTCATGCACTGCCTGGTTGCCGATACGGATGATCAGCTTGGCCTTGATGAAGACAGCCTGCCCAGCGCGCACGACAAAACTCGGCTCGTGGATCAGCGCGGAAATCTTGTCGTCATAGGGAAAGTGCAGGCTGGCATCGTGCTTGTAAGCCCATTGCACCGCCAGCTCCACCGTGCGCCGGGCATAGAAAGCAGAGGCGCGCGGATCGCCCGCAGCATAAGATTCGGCCTGCCTCGCGCTGTCGAAGATATCCGGAAATTCGGGGGTGAGGAAGGCGAAGTTGGACATGGAGCCTTAGAGCTGACCGGAAAAGGCGCGGTGTTGGAGGGAGGCGAAAAGGCCACCAAGTTCCGCGCTCATATTCACCTGTGCGGATAGCGTATTCTTCAAAGATAATACACTCTTGGAGAATTTCTGTTGAAGTTCAATCGGTGGCACCCTGAATACAAATGACCGGCAAGCTGGCAGCGGCAAATGTTTTACAGTCGACCCCGAGGAACTCTGCATGATCTGTTCAATCAAAAATGCTGACCGGAAAGAAGCTGCCAAAAATTCAGCAGTAATTTTTCTCAAGTCGGGACGGTAAAGCATCAATCGCTGGCCCAAGAAAAAATTCCCGGGCGTTTCGAGAATGCCAACTTCGCCCACTGGAGCCTCACGCGTGAGAAGAACGTCGCCAATTTTAGGTGTCGCTCGTCTATTCCACCGTTGAAAAATTTCTTCTTCAACGTAGCGAACCTCTGATAGCAAAACCTTCCCATTTTTGACATTTGTTGTTCGTATCATTTTGAATTCGGTCGGACGTTCCGCCAAAGGCGCCGTGCGATTCACGCAGTCCACAACCAAAGCGCATAAATCATCAACTGATGCTGTCGGCCAACCCATCGGATTAATCACCGGATCACCAAACATCTCCAGAAAGATCGACTTGGTGAGGCTGTCGAGCAGCGCGATGGCCTGACGTCGCTTTTGCCTGAGCTGATCGGCCTTATCCAGGATCGCCGCAATCCGCTTCTGCTCGTCAAGCGGCGGTAGGGGGATCCTGCAGTCTTTGATTTTTGTCAAACTGAGAGCCGGCTGTGCTGTGCTTGATGCGACGCTCAGAAAGTAATTTTTTACAGGATCAGAGATCAGGCAGTGATGTAGATAGCGGTCATTAACACGATCGCGATCGGGGCGGATACGAGCTAGGTTTGCTGGAATAATTGCATATTCGTGGCTTTGGAGATCATCAATAATCGCTGAATATCCAATTGAGCCTATTTTGATAAGAAGGTGATCTCCTACTTTAACATTGCTACGAAATAGCTCTTTTGATTTCTGGTGCGATATGTAGCGCACCTCTTTCCATACGAATTTGTTGCCGGTGATGTTCTTTCCCTGCAGCACCGGAACACCCGCTTCTACATAGTCGCTGGTCTTTAGCGATGATCCAAATGGACCATCGACGATCGATTCAGAAATCTCTCCGAGAGAAACCATGGTCGGCGTCACAGCATCCCCTCCAACTCCCTAAGCCCCGTCGCAATCTCCTCCTCCAGCGCTAACAGCTCGGCAATAATCTCCTTCGGTGGGCGGTGGGCGGCGGCTTCGTGGGTCACCTCGCGGTAGCGGTTGAGCGACAGGTCGTAACCGGCCGCGGCTATCTCTTCGCGCGAAACGCAAAAGCTCTGGCCGGTGCGCGGGTTGTCGCACTCTGCGCCGGTGCGGTTCTTCCAGCGGGCCAGCACGTCGGGAAAGTTGTTTTTCGCATGGTCCTCGGCGCTCAAGGGCACCTGCGGCACCGGGCCGAACTTGTTCTCGGGCAGCAGCATCTGCCGCTTGTCATCAAGGCTCATGCCATCGGCCTGCACGTCGTAGAACCAGACATGATCCGTGCCGCCGGAATTGGTCTTGGTGAAGAAGACGATCGCGGTCGAGACGCCGGCATAGGGCTTGAACACGCCCGACGGCAGCTTGACGATCGCATCGAGCCGGTGATCCTCCACCAGCATCCTGCGGATCGCCTTGTGCGCTGTGGACGAGCCGAACAGGACGCCATCGGGCACGATCACCGCCGCCCGCCCGCCGGGTTTCAACAGCTTAAGGAACAGCGCCATGAACAGAAGCTCGGTCTTCTTGGTCTTGACGATCGACAGCAGATCTGCGGCCGTCGTCTCGTAATCCAGCGAGCCGGCAAAGGGCGGGTTGGCAAGAACAAGCGAATATTTGTCGGCATCGTCGGCATGGCCGGTGCTGAGTGAGTCGCGGTAGCGGATATCGGCGCCCTCGACGCCATGCAGCTGCATGTTCATCGAGCCGATGCGCAGCATGGTGTTGTCGAAATCATAGCCGTGGAACATGGACTGGTGGAAATGCTTGTTCAGTTCGGCATCGCGGAACAGGCCCTTGTGGTGCTCGCGCACATACTCGCCGGCCGCCACCAGAAAGCCGCAGGTGCCGCTGGCCGGATCGCAGATCACATCCTTCGGGCTCGGCGCCATCAGCTCGACCATCAGCTTGATGATGTGGCGCGGCGTGCGGAACTGGCCGTTCTGGCCGGCAGAGGCGATCTTGCCCAGCATGTATTCGTAGAGATCGCCCTTGGTATCGCGATCATCGAGCGGAATTTCCGCCAGCATGTCGACCACTTTGGCGAGGAGGCCCGGTGTGGGGATGGTGAAACGGGCGCCCTTCATGTGCTCGGCATGGGAAGAGCCGGCCTCGCCCATCTCGCGCAGGAAGGGAAAGACGTGCTGATCGAGGATCGAATACATCGTCGCCGGGTCTTCATGGCGAAAGCGCGACCAGCGCAGCCGCTCATAAGCCATGCCCCTGGCATCCGAGCCTTCCGGAAACACCCGCCGCTCGATCGGTTGGCCGAGCATGGTCGCCTTGCTCTCCTCGCGCGTCTGGATGTCGTCCAGCCCGCGGATGAACAGAAGATAAGTGATCTGCTCGATCACCTCCAGCGGATTGGCAATGCCGCCCGCCCAGAAGGCATTCCAGACCTGATCGACTTTTGAGCGGATTTCACCTGTGAGCATGCTGCATTCCAATTGTGGCCGAATCGTTTTCCATATCAATCGCTTTTCCAAGTGATCAGAAACTACAGTTAGGACAAGGGCGAAAACCTGCCGTTAAAGTTGTCGAGATATCTGTTCTTCAAGCAGGTATGAGCTGATGGAGATAATTTTGAAGGTTTCGTATCAAGGCGGGTTGGATGGCCTATGCGGCATGTATGCCTTGGTAAACGCATATATGTTGTGCGGCTGCGAGGATGGTGAAGATATTCTGCTAGAGGCATGCCGCGCATTGGCGAAGTCCCGTTGGCCCGAAGTTCTGGTCAAAGGCACGACGTTCGCGGATATGCAGCGGATGGCAAAACGCTGCAAGGACGTTATGGGTATTGATAACGTTCAGCTTCGCTATCCTTTCAAGAGGCAAGCTCCGAGATCCAATGAAGTCTACTGGCAACGGTTTCATGAAGTTTTTAAGGATCAGGATGTTGCCTGCGCGATTATCGGAGTCGAAGATCCGATGATGCACTGGATCGTTGCGGCTCCGGAGAAGGGACACATTATGTTCATGGATAGCAAGGCTGGAGAGCCGTTCTTCCAAAAGAAGCAAAGCAGCCTGGTGGCTGGCAGCCGGAAGCAAAAGCCAGGGCAATGGCTGATTAATCCAACGGAACTGATTTTGTTCACTAGGCCGTAAAAGCCTGAGCTCCCGCTCGGCACTACGGAGCCACAGCGATAGTAAATCTGATGGAATTATGCCAGCCCGATTTTTCGCCGCTATGAGACAGCCGCGCATCAAATGCGCCGACCAGCAAAGCGGAGCGGTGGCTGAGTGGTCGAAAGCACCGCACTCGAAATGCGGCATACGGGCAACCGTATCGTGGGTTCGAATCCCACCCCTCGGCCATGATGGGCTTCAGACCCTAAGGGTTTGTGGTAACTTGCGGAATTTTTCGATCTTGGATTTCGGTGAGGGTTGGCAAGGGCCACAATCTCGGCACTCTTGATGACCTCACATTGTCTTATTTGTTTTGACGGATGCGGAGTTTTGGTTATCCTGCTTCATGAGTCAAATGTGGGAGCGTGAATTGGTAGACGAATTCATACCCACACTGAGCCATGCTACAGAACGAGACGTCGACCTGCTCCTTGTTGAAGAGCTCTACACGTCTCTCGAGTTCACCAAATGGATGGCAGCACAGGCAGGCATATCGTCGCCTATAGTTGCATGGGACGTGAAGCATAGCAAACGACGCACACGGTCCAGACGTGAAATCGATATATTCATTGACCTCTGCCACTCGGACGACACTCATTCAGCGGTCTTAATTGAAAACAAATTGGATGCGACTGAGCAGCCGGATCAAGCCGAGAGCTACCGTGAAGAACTGGGAGCCCTTGCGGAAGGCTATAAACAGCGATCGATGGTGATAATCTGTCCTGAAGCCTACGCTCGGCAGCATCCGGGCTTCACCGGTAAATTCGACAGCGTCGTATCGTATGAGACGATAGCTGGTTTTTTTCGCGAGCTACTTAATGAAGCCGGCTGCGATCTTGTGCTGCGTTACAGGTTCCGGGCAGAGATTCTTGACCAGGCGATCCACAAACATCGCCGAGGATACTCGCCGATTCCGGACGAGGCTGTTGGGGACTTCAATGCGAAATATGTCTCTCTCCTGGCAGAAGTTGCTCCGGCGATTGTGCCGGGTCCCAGCATGCGCAAGCCTGCTAATCCGCGAGAAAGCACCTCGATGATTTTCGATCAAGCGATCTCGCTGGCGAAACTTCCAGCTGCAATACGGCCTCGGCGGTTTGCGCATGAATTAGGAAGAGGCTTAGAGCGGCGAGCAAACTACGTAGCCGTGACCTTCGCAGGTTGGGGAGTTGCTTCACCAGGTGCAATTCAGCAGCTAACTGCCGACGCATCGGAATTGGGAGCTGTTTTCTCAGCTATGAGTCCGACAAAGATCCGACCCAACCCTGGCTTGATTATGTCTCTTCCGACGGAGCCTGTCGACAATCAGAAGGATTTTGAAGCTCAGCTCACTGCCCTCAAGGCAGGCATCATCAAGGCCGAAGAGCTGCGCGTCTGGCTGATATCGCATCCGGAACTTCCAGCTGAGTGGCTTGGCTTAGTTGAGGCCGATAAGCGCCTATCTCAGTAATGGGTGATTTGCATTAGATCGAGGGCGTGGATGGCGAAATCAAATAGGATCTACGTTCCCAGCTCAGGTCCATCGGCATGGCAACAGTTTCTCGCTGAACCCGAAAAGCAATGGCGGACCGGTTACTCCGCTAGGACCCTCGCTCACAGCTGGGAGGCTAGCTCAGGTCTTCCGCCAGAGGTCGCACGCATGTTCCCAGGTGAACCAGAGCTCCTGATTGCGATACCCGAACACAAAGTGCCGTTGCCTGGCGGGAGAAGAGAAAGCCAGAACGACGTTTTCGCTCTGATAAGACACGGCGAAAAGACCTGCGCTGCGATGATTGAAGGAAAGGTGCGAGAGCCTTTTGGTCCTACGGTGGGCGAATGGATAGCAGACGCGTCTCCCGGCAAGATCCTGCGGATGGGTCATCTATGCGAGATTCTCGGCTTGGAAGATTTGCCTGCCGGGTCAATCCGCTACCAGCTTCTGCACCGGACTGCCTCTGCGATCATAGAATCCCGACGGTTCAAAACGGACGAAGCTGCTATGATCGTCCATTCCTTCGCCCAGGACAAAGCCTGGTTCTCGGACTTCGCGAGCTTTGCGGCCATGCTAGGCGCAGACGTTGTGCCTGATGAAGTGGTCGAGCTGGATCTTAAGAGCGGAACGCGGCTTCGTCTTGGGTGGGCAACCGGTGATTCGTCCTTCCTTGAGATCTAATCGGCACAATGAGAGATAAATGTTCAAAATTGATAAGCACCAGAATCGTATAGAGAAGCTTGAGCAAAGCTCGTTCGCAGAACTTGGATTTCGAGAACGTGCGCATCTCCAGGAATGGTTAGCGCACAAGCCGGATGCCTTGGGTGAGGAGCTGCTAGTCATCCAGAAAGAGTTCGCGGGGTTCTCGGACACATCGGAGCGTCTCGATCTTCTTGCAATCGACAAGCAGGGATCGTTGGTGATCATAGAGAACAAGCTCGATGACACCGGCAGAGACGTGACCTGGCAAGCGATGAAATATGCTTCTTACTGCTCGCGTCTGACGAAGGATGACATCCGGCAGATTTTCCAGTCCTACCTTGATCGATACTCCTTTGGCTCCAAGGCAGAAGACGAGCTGTGTGCCTTCCTCGATGCAGATGAATATCAGGAAGTCGTTCTGAACAAGGGCGTCACTCAACGCATCATGCTTGTCGCCGCAAACTTCCGTAAGGAAGTGACGTCGACTGTTCTTTGGTTGGCGAGCTTCAAGCTCCGGATCCAGTGCTTTCGAGTGACCCCCTTTTCGCGAGGCGACGATCTATTTCTAACGATAGATCAGATCATTCCGACGAAGGACGCGGAGGAATTCATGATCGGCCTGGCCTCAAAAGCTCAGGACGAGATCGAAGGCATCGAAGCAGAGAAAGTCCGATACACGCTACGCCGCGAGTTTTGGTCCGTCCTGTTAGCGGCAACAAATCCTCGGACAGACCTATTTCGAACGGTCGCGCCGGGAATTCGAAATTGGCTCAGTGTTAATACAGGTCGCCGAGGAATCAGCCTTGCGCTAGTCGTGAGACGAGAGAGCGCTCGGGTAGAAGTTTATATTGATGTCGGCAGCAAGGAATCGAATGAACATCTCTTCGACACATGGTTCCGCGACCGAGCCGAGATTGAGCAAAGCTTTGGCGAAACTCTGACATGGGAGAGGTTGGACGATAAGCGCGCCTGTAGGATCAAGGCTGAGCGACCTGGAAATGTCTTCGATCGGGAGCAATGGCCAGAATTGATTGACTACATGGTCGACGCCGTCATACGGCTTGAGAGAGCTTTTCGGGACAGGCTCGCTACCTTGCCTGCCAAGTAGATCAGTCCAAGCTTAAGATCCTCGCAGGCGCGAAGGTCTCAATCTTTTTCAGCCCCGACACCATATCCTTGCCGAACACCGGAGTGCCGACCGCTCCTTTGAGCCAGCACTCCTTTTTCGGCTTGATATACGTAAAGGCCACGCACTGTTTCTCGTCGATGCACGCTAGTCTGCAATCTAGCGGCGTCTTGGCTGAACGTTCTGGCCGACGCGAGAGATCGCCTCCCCTCAAGTCGATGTCGTCGTGGAGAGCAGTCTGTGGGTCGATAGTCCCAAGTGTCAGTTCAGAAGGGTCGCCCTCGGCGCCGCTGAGAAAACGACCAGAGAACGCGACGCTATTGCCGTCCGCTCGACCAGCGCTCGACTTCAGGAAGCAGTTCGGCCCCCGCTTTATCTTTGGGTTCGAGTTGAATGTGAACGCCCTGCACTGGCCATTCAAAACCAAGCAACTTTTGGCACAAGCCCCCGCATCGGCAACTCGAATTGACGAAATATCATCACCAAAGAGATCAAGACCAGTGTAGACCGCTATTCGGTTGGGGCGCCGCGTGAACTCCTCCAGCGGCGATAACTTTGCCTGCTGGTTCGATTCTGGCGGCACCGGTGCAGAAACGACCTCCCCAGGGACGTCCTTTGAAGCAGTGTGGCTCCCGACCTTGGTTTCCAGATCGTTCATCGGGTTGGTGTTACCAACGCCAGCAGAACTAGGAGACAGGGTGCCGCTCGCACGATTGAGCTTGTATCGCTCGACCTCATCCTGGCTGAACACATGCATGTCGTCAGGCGGGGTTTTGAACATGACCTGCATCACATCCATCGGCGTCCCAAATCGGTTGAGCACCTCGATGATGTCAGAAATAGCGAGCTGTGCGCCAACCAGGTCAGGAGAGTCAGACGAAATCTGGTGAACGCCGAGCGCTCCGTCAACTTTCCGCTCGTTACCAGCGAGGAACACGAACGAACACGCCGAGAAGCATTTGCTATCCTTCGGGATATAGGTTGCCAGCTTCCTTTGGTGGATATCGTCGGCAATCAGCAAGCCCATCTGCACATTGCCGCCTGGGCTGTTGAGAGTGACAAGCTTTGCGTTCGGTGCCGCTTGAAGCGATCGGCGAAAGGCCAGGCCGGAGTTGACGTCGATCTCGCCATTGAGCGCGATGATATCCGGCTTGGCGTCGTCAACCGTGAAGGGGCCGAACGCCTTCTCGGCTGCGTTCGTGTCACAGATCCAAGCATTCGATACCAAAACGCTCGCGAACACGATTTTAAGCCAATGACGCATGACATGATACCCTTACCCAGCGCCATCAAACTACATCGAAGTCGAAGGGACAAGGGGGCTGTAGACGGCCTAACGATCAACTCTCGGGTGAGGTTAATCGCCGACCCCGCGCGTGTTGGGAAGATCCTCGCCCCTTTTTCCGGGTCATCATCCGCGCCACCTAAATCACAAACGGAGATTGATATATCGACGACAGAAACCCAGAGGACGCTGGCATGCACCAGGTCCGTCGTCGCGGAACCGGGGCTCCTGAGCATTACCAGAATAAGACCACACCAGCGACCCCTGGCTGACGTGGCCTGGGAGGACCCGGGGGACAACGTGCGTCGTCGTCACGCTCTCTCCGCGCAGACACGGTGCACCTTTACATTGCGGGACTCTCGACCTTGCATATGTAAAGGTGGGCAGCCAAAACATATGAAATAACCAATCTAAGGTTGCAGGCTACCTTGTCATCAAATCCGAAATCGTTGCGGAATTCGACCTCAACCTTGACGCCACCTTTCCCAAAACTTGACAGATCTACGAAAAATCCGTGTTTTAGACGCTCATGTAAAGGTGGCCGGACACGATCTAGTTGCATGGCATTAGTTTGATGCCCTTGTTATGGGCGTTTGAGCACCAACTGAGCGAAATACGCATGCGATCTATTTCAAATACCCTCCATCCGTGTCGGGACACCTTGATTGCCAGCGTCGAAAACATATTCGCACCCACCGGCGTCTCACACGAAGAATGATCAACACAGCAGCGTCCGATCTCTCTGCACGAACAAAAGCGGTTGCGACAAAGAGCGATATCGGGGTCTTTTGATCAGACTCTGCTGCTCGTGGACGATGCCTCAGCACGCGCGCCGTTCCTGTCCGCCACCATCCGGTGCCCTGCAGCCTCCCGAGTCCGCTGACATGCAACGTATGGGGCTGGCTCCTTGCTGGTTACCCGAACATCAATGTCCTAGGAAGGGGGTGCATGTATTATGGGGATGCCTTCCGCGCCCACGACGTATCGGAGACTGGAACCTCCCATGCCTGGAATGGCGCGCCTCGCGGATAAGCCGTGGCCGAGATTAGCTCGGCAGGCTTACCAGTAATCGAAGGCGGCGCTGCAGCTGAGGGGTCAACTCAGGAATGTTTCCGGAATAGAAATCCCGCAAAAAGTCGATCCAGCCTTGCTCCACTGACGAGGCAGAGCCATTTGCAAATACCTCTTCGAGCATCCTAACGAAATCCGTATCGAACCAACTGCTGAGAACGAGGAGGAAGAGCCGCCGCCTGTCGCAACCCAACGCCTCAGCCAACGCGTTCACCTTATCAAGTGGAACCTTCCGCTCTCCGCGACAAAATCCTTCGACCATTTCAGTGCTTTGAAACCCAAGGAGGAGAGTGATTTCCTCCACGGTGTAGGCACTCTCCTCAATGTGCTCCTGGATGAAGCTCGCCACTTCCGAATTGCGTCCTGAACTCATTTTATGCCTCTCGCATTTCAATTCTCTCAAGACAAGTATAGCAGAATTCTATTGGGGAAATTCATTCCATTAAAGGCTATAGCTTGGCATATTGTAAGTAAATAATTACTTACAATATGCTCTATTTGAGATTCAATTTGCCAACTGCAATAAAGCCGGTATCAATACAATGATATTCAATCGAGCTGATTCAATGACCTCATATCAAAATCCCCACGCCGCGTTGCGCGTCGGCCAGATCATAGAGACCCACCTCACCAGATTGGAAATGTCGTATCGAGATCTTGCTGATCGGCTGGGAGTGAAAGACACCAAGATCATCTACTTTGTGACAGGGAGACATTACTTCCCGGTGCAATTTGCCAGACCGACCGCAGATGCACTCGGCATCGACCAAGGCGAACTCATCCACTTCGTGCTGTTGCAGTATTTCCCCAGAGCGGAGGTAGATGCCATTTGGGAAGCTATTGCCATGCATGTCCTTGGCCAGCAGGCTCCCAGCGAGGGCGGCGCGGAGGACGAAGAGAAAGAGGCACAAAACACTAAGAGGAAGAAGAGGAAGAAGAGGAAAAAATCTCGTTAGCAGTGCGGCGTATCACGCAGGGAAAGGGGTCCGGCAATTCTCATGACAAAAAAGACAAGTGAAATTCGGCCCCCTGGCGCCTCCCAGGCCGATATCGACACATGGCGCATACTGAAGAAAGCGCTGAGAACAGGGCTGTCGGATCGGGGCTTTGCCATAGAGCCAGAAGAAGCATCCCTGATCGCGCGTTTCATGCTTGAGCAGATAGAGACCAGCGGCCTGCGTGTAGTGCCGGTGAAGCCGACAACAGAAATGCAGCAAGCCATCAGGCACGCTCTTGATCAAGGCAAACGAATGTCTGTAGCTTGGGTCAAGCCGCGCACGAAACAACGGTGGCGTTATCAGGCCGCAGTCGAAGCGGCTCCAGACTGGCGCCGGGGTTACCTCCTTGACCGCGACGCGGGCGATAGGCGACCGGAGTAGCGGGCTAAGCGGCCTCACCCACCCTATCTACTGCCTTCAGATGATCAATCATTAACCCGGGGTAGGAGATAGCGTTCACCAGCTCCACCCGTTGCTCAAGCATCCCTTGCGGTAACGTGCCGTAGCGTTGCGTCATCGTGCCGGACGTATGCCCCAGAATAAATCCAAACTGCTCATCGAGATAGCCGGCACGACGTAGCGCGTCGGCCGCACCGTGGCGGAAGCTGTAAAGCGACAAGCCGCGACCGTCCTTCAAGCCAATTTTCGTAAGGTAGCGCGGGAAGTCACGGCTAAAGTCGGCGATCATCTGTCCGCGTTCATTGCGCTCTGCGAGCGAGAATAGGCGCCTCTGGCCTCGCTCCCTTAAGTCGGCGTGGTATTCGAGCAAGCCGAGCTTTACCAACTCGGGATGAACCGGGACTACACGCATAGATCCGTCCGTTTTCACGCTCTTATCTCCCTCCCCCTCGGTGGTGATGTGCATGATCCAGTAGCCGCGATCTTCACGCACGTCGTCAACACCGAGTTGCGCAATCTCCGCAGGACGCGCACCGGAATAAAGCATCACGAGCGGCACCCAATAGCGGTGGTCGCGAATCAGGACGTTTCCAGGTTTGCTCCAGAACCGTGGCGCCTCATCGTTTTGGCATCCGGTAAAGAACGGTGACTTGAACAGGGCATTCATTTCCGCGACCGTGAACGGCTTCGTGGTCTTCTCCTTGGACTTCTTCAAGAACATGTCAGCCGCAGGGTTTGCAGCGATATAGCCATGGTTCGCCAGCCAAGTGCAAAATGCGCTGAAGCCCGAGAGATAGCGATTGACGGTCGCCGTGCTGATAGTCGGCTTCTTCACCGTCTCGTTGTGCTTCACGATCTGCGCAAGCCTCATGCCCTCGAATGCCTTCGTCTCGCTCGCCTTCACCGGATATTGCAGCAACAGCGCCTTCCACTCGCGGACTGCCTTTTTATCGATACGATGCACCGGGCATGTGCTCCCTACGTATTCAACGAACAGTCCCACGTCCCGTCGAGCTTGTGCCAGCGTGTCCAACTTGATCTGGTTCGGGTTCTCGCGGGCGTATTTCTCGAACACTTCCATGATCGTCTCGCCCGGCGCTGCCGCCTCGCGGGCGCTAGCGCTCGCCGGCTTGACGATGGGATCTTTCGGAGCGCCCGAAAAATCTCCTGCGTCACGCTCCAGGGTGCGCTGCAGCCCCTCTATCTCCGCCCGTGTCATCAAGCTGCAGAGCTCGCGGTATTCATCGGATCCCGCGTCGACAAGCAGCCGATGCTGGGCAACAAACTTCTTCACTGCAGGTTCGATCAACTTCGCATCGCCGGCTGTAAGCGCGCTCTTCAGCGCCTTGAGCCGCCGCGCACGGAGGTTTGTGTCATCGGTGCGTGCGCGAAGCATGAGTTCATAGTCGGTGTAGGCATTAATCATGCCGAAGAAATTCTCTGACGTGATCTCACCCATATCGATCTGGCGATAGATCTGGTGTAGCTCGGCGTCCATCTGCTCCGGCGTGGGCATCGACCGCTGCTTGCGATCGTAACCGTCTATCGTAGCCTCGTAGTGCTGCCAGACGGCGATCGCCCTGTCGTCCGAGGTTATTTCCCGGCGCGCACGAACGTCTTCGAATTCAGCGCGCCAACCTTCTATTACAGGCCAGAGCCGCTTTTTCGCTTCGTTTTCATCCTTGGTGCGCAGAGACTTCTTGCGCGTCGTCGTCCCATAATGGCCAACGAGATCGAGTGGGACGTCCAGCCGCGCATAATAGGTAGCGTTTCGTCGTTCGAGATATGTAACTCTTGCCAAATCGCCCATCCGTAGCACTATTCCGGAACACCCAACCGGAACAGTCCTAGAAAATAAGCTAATTGTTTGCAATAGGTTGTTTCGCAACAAGGGGTTACTGAAAGTTGGATTACTTTCCAGGTTCCCCAGCCAATTCTCCCCGACAACAATCGCGGTCGTTGCAAAACTCTCAGCGCCAATGGTGTCGCGTTTGGTTGCGCGTCATTTCTCGGTATTACTTGGCAGGTTCAACTCGTCCACGCGACAATTGCCCGAGAGACCGTCCGGCAATCGGGAACAATATCCGAGCGCAACTTCGAAAAGAGCCTATTGCCAGCGCACTCCGTGAGCAGTTCAACCGGTCATGACCCGAGCGGATCTCACTGTCGATGATCCGAATTTGCCGCGCATGGGACAAGCCCAACATGTACGGGTATCTACGTACCAAATCGAGACGATTTGAATGTTTGATATAGCGCTTTTCTTAATAGGCAGATGCTAATTCAGAAGGTCTGAATCTAGGGTACAGCATTGCCGTTCGTCCACCTTATCCGTCAAGAGACTTCGAGACTGCGTGTGTTTGCAGGAACACTGCTTGGCACAGCTCTTTGCGTTGTCGCCGCAGTATTGGCGGACTCGTTTAATTTCGCGGAGATGTCGCAGGATCATTTTCGTCGCGCACTCGCGACAGACATCCTGCTCCCGACCCTGATCGGCGGGCCTTTCTTTTACTTTCTGCTGGAGAAGATTCGGCAACTCGCCGTGGCCAAGGTGGAGCTGCAGCGGCTTGCTTCGACAGACAGTCTTACCGCCGTGCTTAGCCGCGGTGCATTCGAAATGCTGGTCGAAGCCTATCTGGAAAGAGCGCGGGCGGGATCGCTTCCGCAAACGGGATCGTTTCTGATCGTTGATGCGGATCATTTCAAGGCAATCAATGACAGTCACGGGCATCAGGCGGGTGACCAGGCCCTGAAGTTGATTGCTGGGGCGATCAAGGAAACTCTGTCGCCGGCAGATCTTGTCGGACGCGTCGGCGGCGAAGAATTCGCCGTCTTCCTGCCGTCTGTTGTCGATGACACGGCGTCGCGCACGGCCGAGCTGATAAGACAGAGGATCCGCGCACTGCCCTTCCCCAGGGACGTTGGCGAAGGGCTGCTGTCGGTCAGCATCGGCGGGGCCACCTTCCGCGAAAACACCAGTTACGAAGAACTGTTCAAGACGGCAGATCGCCGTCTGTACGAGGCAAAGGCGTCAGGCCGCAACCTTGTGAGAATGTCAATTTAAACGCCGTCCCAACTTTATCCCGAAAAGACATTACGACTGAGATATTACATGAAAACCAATGAGGAAATCCGTCTCGCCGCTCTGCACTCTTTGAAATTGCTCGATACGCCAGCAAGTGAGAGCTTCGACCGTATCACGCGCATGGCGAGCCAGATATTCGACCTGCCGATCGCGGCCATATCGCTAACCGATTCCGACAGGCAGTGGTTCAAGGCGCGTGTCGGGGTGGAGCACCAGTCTATTCCACGAGACAAGGCGCCCTGTGCGGCAGTGGCCGAGAGTACCGAACTTCTCGTCGTTCCGGACCTGTCCAAGGATGCGCACTACCACGACAGTGTCCTTGCAAAGACAGGCGTGCGTTTTTACGCGGGAGCACCGCTCACGACGCGCGAGGGGCATTGTCTCGGCGCCTTGTGTGTCCTTGGAGCCGAGCCGCGTGAGACCACCGAGAACGAGATTGCCAGTCTCCAGGACCTTGCCGCAATGGTGATGGCCCAGATCGAACTGCAACATGCGTATGGCAGGATCGAGCCGGTCAGCGGGCTTCCCAATCGTACCCAGTTTTCCGAGGACGTGAGCGACCTTCTCAGAGGACCGGCCTGGCGGACGGCCTATACCGGTGTCCTGATCGACCTTGCCGAGACGCGGCAGCTTGACGACCTTTCCCGCGTGATGGGAACAGCCGAAATCGATGCGAAAGTGCGCGATGCCGCACAGCGGCTCAGAGCCATCGTTGGCGGCAAAACAACACTTTATCACGTCTCCACGACGCAGTTTGCGTTCATAAGGGACAGAAATATCGCAGGCCTCGACTGCATGGTTTACCTCAGACAGCTGCTGGGTGACCTGGACGACGAGTCGGACCTCAGATTTCTGATGACGCCGGCAATCGGCGTCGCGCCGCTCAAACCCGACACCACGCCGTCGGATTTCCTGCGTGCCATGAGCAGCGCAGCGCAGGACGCTCGTCTGACAGCGACACATGTCGCGGTCTTTTCACAGGCCAGTGACGATCGCTACCAGCGGAGTTTCCGTCTGCTGCAGGATTTCGACAACGCCCTTCAAGGCAGCGATCAGCTATCGATCGTGTTCCAGCCGCGTGTCAGTTTGCCGGATGGCCATTGCGTCGGAGCAGAAGTCCTCCTGCGCTGGCTCCATCCGGAACTGGGAGCCATCTCCCCCGGCGAATTCGCTCCCATCATCGAGCAGTCTCCACATATAGGCAAGATGACCGCGTGGGTTCTGGATGCCGCTCTGCGCGAAGCCGGCAACCTGAAATCCAGGGGGGTAATCGTTCCGGTATCGGTCAATATCTCGGCGGCAAACCTCGATGAACCGGACTTTGTTCAACGGGTGCAACTGTCCCTCTTGAGACATGGTATCCGGCCGGCGATGCTGGAGCTGGAGGTCACCGAAAGCGCGATCATGAAGGACGCGGCAAACGCGCTGGCGAAGTTGCAGGCGCTTTCCGATGGCGGGGTCCGACTATCGATCGACGACTTCGGCACGGGCTACAGCAGCCTGTCCTATCTCCAGACCTTGCCGACCACCGTGGTCAAGATCGATCAATCCTTTATCCGCAGCATGGATGATGGCTTTCGCGAAACCAATCTCGTCAGATCGATGATCCAGCTGTCGCACGACCTGGGCTACCAGGTCGTGGCGGAAGGGGTGGAGACGACCGAGGCGGCCGAGGCTTTGAGCAAGATGGGTTGTGATGAAGCGCAGGGGTATCTTTTTGCAAAGCCGCTGTCGCCAGCCGCATTCGAAGAATGGTTCTTCGAGAGAAAAATAGAACACCAGATCGCATGCTGATCCGATAGGCTGCCGGCACGAGAAACAGACGATGTCGAATTTCCAACGCGCATCGTGTTTCAAGCGTGTCGGCTCTGCCGGAAGCTAGATCAAGGTCGATGATTTCAAGACGCTGAAGCTGTTGTCATGGTGCAATGCTATGACGCCTTCATGTTCCAGGGCGTAGAGCGCGTTCAGAAGTTCGTTTCTTGAATATCCGGTAGTCGCGGGCGTGTTCGCGATCGTCCCGAACTTGACCTGCGATGGCGGCCTGACCCGCAACCGTCTTAAAACATCCGTCACGGCATTGACGACTTCGATACGTGATTTCACGATAGCGGGCCTCCGGAGAACGGTCATCCCATAATCCGTTCTGTCTTCAACAACACCGGAGGGCTGACTTTGATCCATCAAAAAGACATATCGTGAGCATGCGCCCTCTCCCGCATGCGCCTGGTCTACGCTTTCAAGCGGGCATAGCGCCGACGCTATCAACGTCCGCAGTCAGTCCTGGAATGGATGACACGGACGAATTCGTGCGGATACGCAACCCGCCGCTCCAACCCTGCGAGGGAAGCCGTAACCAGCTGGAGCACAGGCAAAACAGGACAGACTTGAGAGCAATATCAACAACGCTGTCTTTGACATCCTTGCCGGTCAATGGAAGTTTCTCGACTTGACCTTGAGCGTATCGATGTGGAGATCCGGGATATAGATGTCGCGCGTCGGGATGACAGGCTTCGGATTGTCGCGGGGATCAGGCCCGCTGCCATGTTTGGCTCCGTCGCCACGGCCGTACGGCAAGGGGAAGTCGCCGCCAAGCTCGCCGAGACTGGAGAGATCGCCGGAAAAGTCGAACAGGCGCTGGGCGACCAGATGCACGACCTCACCTTCGCGCTGTATCCTGCCATGGATCGCCATCATCGAAGCCGACATGACGATCCGGCGCTGTTTCTCGAATAGCGAGGGCCAGACGACGGCATTGACGACGCCCGTCTCATCTTCGAGCGTCAGGAACATCACGCCTTTGGCGCTACCAGGCTTCTGACGCACGAGGACGAGGCCCGCCGTCCAGAGCCAGCGGCCGTCGCGCTCACCCATCGCTTCGGCGCAGGTGACGATCCGCTTTTTCTTCAGTTCCGGACGCAGGAAAGACACAGGATGCGACCTCAAGCTGAGGCCCGTATGGGAATAGTCCTCAACGACTTCCCTGCCCTCTTTCATCGACTTGAGCGACACGTCGGGTTCCTGCATCTCGGCAACGACCCTTGCTTCACGCTTTGCGGCTGCCGCCCATAGTTCCAGCGGCTCGTCGCGCAGCGCCTTGATGTCCCAGAGCGCTTGACGCCGTTCCAGCTTCAACGACGGTAGGAAGGCATCGGCCTCTGCCAGCTTGACCAGCGACGCTGTCGGCACGCCGGATCGCCGCCACATGTCGTCGGCACTCTCGAAAGGCTGGTCAACACGGGCAAGAACAATTCTGGCAGCATTATTCAGCGGCAGCCCCTTTACCATGCGCATACCGAGACGAACCGCAAAGCGGCCGGGCCTTCCGGTCTCCTCCATCGTGCAGTCCCAGCGAGACCGATTGACACAGACAGGCCGGACCTCCACCCCGTGGTTGCGGGCATCGGTGACGATCTGGGCAACGCTATAGAACCCCATGGGCTGGGAGTTGAGGAGAGCGGCGCAGAAGATATCCGGATGATGGCACTTCATCCAGGAACTGGCATAGGCGATGAGGGCGAACGAAGCTGCATGGCTTTCCGGAAAGCCATAGGAGCCGAAGCCTTCCAGCTGGCTGAACGTCCGCTCCGCGAAGTCTTGAGAGTAGCCGTTCTTGACCATGCCCGTGACGAGCTTCTCCTTGAACCTCGACACGCCGCCCGTAAACTTGAAGGTCGCCATGGCCCGACGCAGCTGGTCCGCCTCGCCTGCACTGAAACCCGCACAGACCATGGCAACCTTCATGGCGCTCTCTTGGAAGAGCGGGACGCCGAGCGTCTTGCCAAGCACCGCCTCGAGCTCCGGCGTTGGATACTCCACCTTCTCCTTGCCCTCCCGCCGACGCAGATAGGGATGCACCATGTCGCCCTGGATCGGGCCAGGGCGGACGATGGCGACCTGAACCACGAGATCATAGAAGGTGCGTGGCTTGAGCCTTGGCAGCATCGCCATCTGGGCGCGGCTTTCGATCTGGAAGGTACCAAGCGTATCCGCCTTGCGGATCATCGCGTAGGTCTTCGGATCCTCCTGCGGAACGTCTGCCAGACCCATCGCTTCGTTCTTGTACTCCGCCAGCAGCTCAAAGGAGCGGGCCATGCAGGACAGCATGCCAAGCGCCAGCACATCCACCTTCATGAACTTCAACGCGTCGATATCGTCCTTGTCCCATTCCACCACCTGGCGGTCATCCATGGCGGCGGGCTCGATGGGGACAAGATCATCCAGCCTGTCCTGCGTCAGCACGAAGCCGCCGGGATGCTGTCCAAGATGGCGCGGCGCTCCCATGAGTTGCGAGGCAAGGTCGAGCGCCAGACGCAGCCGGTAGTCGGATGCGTTCATGTTGTTTTCTTTAAGCTGCTTTTCGCCGATGCCATCCTTCGACCAGCCCCAGACGCCGGAGGTCAGTTGACCGATCAGGTCTTCGGGCAGGCCGAGCGCCTTGCCCACATCGCGCAGCGCACCCTTGGTTCGGTAGCGGGTGACGGTGGAGCAGAGGGCGGAGCGCGAGCGGCCATAGGTCTCGTATATCCACTGGATGACCTCCTCGCGCCGGTTATGCTCGAAGTCGACGTCGATATCCGGTGGCTCGTTACGCTCCATAGAAACGAAGCGCTCGAACAGGAGGTCTCCTGTTTCCGGGTTGATGCTGGTGATGCCGAGGCAATAGCAGACGGCGGAGTTGGCGGCCGACCCCCTGCCCTGACAGAGGATGTTCCTGGAGCGGGCAAAGCGGACGATGGAAAAGACGGTGAGGAAATACGCAGCGTAGTTCATCTTCCGGATCAGGTCGAGTTCGTGCAGGATTGCCTTGCGGACCTTGTCGGGAATGCCTTCTGGATAACGCTCCGCCGCACCTTCCCAGGCGAACTTGGCCAGCGACTGCTGGGCGTCGAGCCCTGGCACAATTGCCTCTTCAGGATACTGGTACTGCAACTCGCTCATGTCGAAACGGCAACGCTCGACGATCTCGCGACTTCTTGCGAGAGCTTCGGGATAGTCGACAAACAAGCGGTGCATCTCCTCCGGCGCCTTGAGGAAGCGGTCAGCATGCCGCTCCCGGTCAAAGCCGACGCTGTCGATGGTGGTGCGGTTGCGGATGCAGGTGACGATGTCCTGAAGCTGTCGGCGGCCGGGCTCGTGGAAGAGCACATCGTTGGTCACCACCGTCTTCACCTTGTGACGCTGCGCCAAGTTCGACAGATCATGCAACCGCAGCCGGTCGTTCGGACGCCGCCGCAGGCAGAGCGAGACATAGGCGCGGTCACCAAAGACTGCGGCCACCTTGCGGAGCTGACCCGCATAGACATCGTCCGCCTCATCCGGAATGAGGATCGCGATGAGGCCCTCGCTATAGGCCTCGACATCAGCAAGGTCGAGAACGCACTTGGCCTTGCCGCCCCGACTTTTGCCAAGCGTCAGCAGCCGGGTGAGCCTGGAATAGGCGAGCCGGTCGGTCGGGTAGACGAGCAGCGACATGCCATCCGTGAGATCGAGATGGCAGCCCACCACCAGGCGCACCCCGGTTGTCTTCGCCGCTTCCCAAGCCCGGACAATGCCGGCAAGCGAGTTGCGGTCGACGACACCAAGGGCGTCGATGCCCAGTGCGGCGGCCGTGGCAAACAGTTCTTCCGCGGAGCTTGCACCGCGCAGGAACGAGAAATGCGTGGTCACCTGGAGTTCGGCATAGCGCATAGTTCAAACCTTACCCGAAGATGCCGTGGAGGAACCATTTGTGTGACCCCGTGCCTGCATCGACGCCGTCGCCGGCGCGGAAGACCCACAGCCGATCGCCGTGCTCGTCCTCGACCACGAAGTAATCGCGCACCGCCTGCATTTCGCGCGGCCGGAGCCACCATTCGCCGAAGATGCGCTCGGGCCCATCGGCACGAACGATGCGGCGGCGCTTGCCGCGCCAGGTGACGACGACTGGCGGCTGGTCGGGCAGGACAGCCATGGTTTCGATTTCTTCGGGATAAGCCAGCAGCCGTGACGGCCGCGGCCACCTGGCTGCCCACTCGGCACCCGTCTCGACGGCCGTCGGTCCGATCCGCCGGAGAGATCGTTCCGGAACGTCGGAGGCGACCGGCGTGATGCGGTAAAGGCGCTGGCCCCGGTTGCCGAGAATATCGACAAGCGGCGTCACATCCACAACCGCCTCTTCCACCAGCGCGTTTGCGACCTGCTTTATTTCCAGCGGCTCGGCCATGACCGCCACCAGCACCATCCGCTCGATGCCGAAACCCGGGTCGATCTTTTCGATACGGTCACAGAGAAGCTTTGTCAGGCGGGCAGGATCACGCACGGGCTTGGCAAGTCCTGCTCGAAGACACTGGCGTGTGTTGTCGACGCGATGGATGATCAGATCGGAGCGCCGGACGCCCAGCCCCCGCTCCTCCAGCTTTGCGGTCAGTTGCGCCACCAGCCGGCGGACGTATTTTGCAATCGTATCGGACGCACCGATGGGCTCCTGGAAATTGCGCGCCACCTCGACCAGATCCGGCGTGCGCAACGGCTCGATAGGTTCTGCAAGACGGCCGAAGAGCTGATCGAGACGGCGTCCGACCTCCGGACCAAATCGCAGTGTCAACGGCGCACGCGGCAGTGCCGACAGCTCTCCTACCGTGTCGATACCCAGGATGCGCAATGCCTGGATCGTATCTGCCGCAAGCCGCAGACAGTGGATTGGAAGTCCGATCACGGCCTTGGTGACATCACCGCGCGGCACCACCGTCGTTTCGTTCGTCGTCAGTCGCGCCAGTGCATGCGCCGCGCCCCAGGTATCGGCGACAGCGGCACGTGCCGTCAGGCCCTTGCCGCGGAGACCGTTGACAACGCCGGAGATCAGCAGCTCTTCACCACCCTGAAGGTGATCGGCACCTTCGGTATCCATGACGATGCCATCCGTTCCATCCACGGCAACGACGGGGCTGTATTGACGAAGCGCCCATAGCGCCAGGCGCTCGACGGCTGCGGCGTCGGCAACGGGATCGGCGTCCACCATATGAAGGTTGCCAATCATCGCCTGTGCCTTGCTGGCAGCCATGCCGACTTTGAGGCCCAGCTTGCGGGCAGCCGTATCGGCTGCCGATATCCAGCGTTTCGAGCCGCTGCGCGAGACCACGACCAGCGGCTGGTCAACCGACACGGCTTCCTCGCCATGTCGACGTATCCGATCCGTTGCTAGATAGGGGAAGTAAACAGACACGACCCTCGGCATCGCAGGCTCCTAACTCAAACTCGGCACATTGCCCCGCCTTTACCCGCATCAATTCCGCCAGCCACCTCGCCCGTCCCACGCCGGCGACAGGAAGCGGCTCGGACGGCAGGGTGCTGATCCTCCAGCGTGTTGTGGACGCCGTCGGCTGACCGTAGTCGGAGGCCTCCGTCTGCCGTCGCCAGCGCCGGACGACCAGGCCGAGCGTCCCCGTCTTCTCGGCAGCCAGTTGAAGACGCCGCGACGCGGTCATCGGCAGCCTCACCAGTTCCCCGACGACGGCCGCCAATCCCCCGAAGGACAGCCCCTCTTCCATCGAGGCAAGCACGTCCTCCTCCTTATCGGCTTCGCAATAGATGACGCGGTCGGGGTGAAGCCCGGCCTGCGACAGCGCCGGCGCAAAGAGATCCGGCCGGGTCAGGCACCAGAGAACCTTTCCCTTGGCCCGGGCCGCAATACCTGCCGCAAACAGGGCGGCCGCGGCACCATCGATTGTACCCGCCCCGCCGCCTGCAATTTCATGCAATGCGCCATAGGCAAGCCCCCCGCCCGGCAATCGCTCGTCGACGTCAGGCACCCCGAAGGGCAGCACAAGCGCCTTGCGCGACACGCTGCCTTCCAGATGCGCAATCCGGTCTCTCAGTTCCTCGACAAGCCTTGAGGCAGGGGCATGCGACATCGTTCACGGCCCTCCTCAAGGTTCGCGTTGCACAGGACTTCATGTCCCAAAGAATGTTGGTGTTCTGTTTCTGTTCCGCCGCGACAGAAGAGTCAAGCGGGGTCAGAACGGGATAGCTCTCGGCATTTTAGCGCCGGTGAAGATTCATCGTTCTGAATCAGCTTTGTAGGCGGCTTGAGAGGCTCGATGGAGTGCTTGAGATTTTTTGCATGTTCTTGATCTGGGCTAGGGCGACACGAAAACCGTGAGAACTTTCCGTTCTCAAATCGCCAATCTGCATATCAAGAATGTAACAGAGTGGCTCGGCGATGTGTGGCAGAGCCAAAGGGGATGAACACTCGCGCTCATGCGGGACTATGGCCGTCTGCGGCCATCCGCCCACGAGCCGCCGCCCTTTGGCTCTTTCCCATTCCCGCAGACACCAAGGAGCACAACGCTACCATCTGTGCCATCGCCGAGGAACTCGACGTTGGATTTGCAGGCGTTCAATGTCAGACGTTTTGTATAGGAGACCAGTGAAGGCTTGCCGCATCAGGTGGCGTCTTCTCCACTGCGAGAGAATGCGGGAGGCGGGCAAGGTTGCCCGTCGCCCGCCGTGCCGCCGTCCTCAGTGGATCGCGGTGCTGACGATCCGGTAGGGGTGTTCGGCCTCATATTCGACCATGATCTGGACGGCCTGTTCGAGAACCTGTTCGGCTTCCTCGACGTGATCGCGTGCAAGCTGATCGGCGTTGATGAAGATCGCTTCGGCCATGTTGCCGGAGATCGCAGCGAACTGGCGGTTACCTTCGACCAGGGCTTCTCTGGCAGCGCCTTCAAGCGCGTGCGCCATGGTGATCAGCGCGTCTTCGCGCTCCTCGATCGTCAGGTCCCGGATTGTCTTTGTCATCTGCTGCATCGTGCCACCCACCTTAATAGTCGTTGTGACGATATCGGTCCCGGTAGGGCCCCGTTCACAGCGAAATGGGCATGTTGGCGCCAGATTTCAAGGTTCAGGCCCGCACGGGCTCGTCCTTGTGGACGGCATCGCGGGGCACGAACAGGCAAGCGGGCACGATCAGGACGGCAAACAGGAGCATGGTCAGGAAGGTCGCGTGCAGGCCGTCCTGCAGCGCAAGGCGAACCGCTTCGGCATCGCCACTCACGAGACCGGTTCCGTTCAGGAGAGCACGCAGCTGGTCGGTCGTGATCGCCTGTCCGCTGGTCGTATGGACAAGGCCCCAGCTCAGAACCGCCCCGAGAATCGCCGCGCCCAGCGTGCTGCCGAGGTTGCGGGAAAAGACGTTCGACGCCGTGGCACTGCCGCGTTGCGAGGCCGCGACGCTTCCCTGGGTGAGGATCAGTGCGCCGATATTGAGAAGGCCCATGCCGAAGCCCATGACGAGCGAGCCGGCACCCGCAAGCACCGCCGAACTGGATGGCGTCAGCAGGGTCAGGAGGAAGGTTCCCACGGGGACGAACACGGCGCCCACCAGCATGATCGGCCGCAGCCCGAACCGGGTGAAGTTCCGCGAAGCGATCGTTGCGCCGCACGGCCATCCGAGCAGAAGCATGGTCAGTGCAAAGCCCGCCACCAGCGGCGACTGGTTGAGCACGGTCTGCACATACATGGGCAGGAACGTCGTGAGCCCCATGATCGCCATGGAGGCGAAGAAGACAGAGATGTTTGCGGCCGCAATCGGCCGGTAGAGCCAGAGATCCGGCGCGACCATCGGTTCTTCGACGCGGCGCTCCTGCCAGATGAACAGCGCAAGCGACACGGCGAACAGGACGAAGGAGACGATCGCGGACGTCGACAATCCGGTCTCGGAGACCGTGAGGCCAATCATCAGCGCCGAGATGGAGACGGCAAACAGCACGGCGCCCAGGATATCGATCGAGACCGTCCGGGTGTGCTTTTCCTCGTGGTAGAACAGGATGAACGCTGCGGCAGCGGCGAGACCTACCGGCACGTTGATCCAGAAGATCCAGGCCCAGGGCAGGTTGTGGATGATGACGCTGCCGAGCAGCGGTCCAACCACGGCCGAGAGCGCCCAGACGCTGGCCAGATAGCCCTGAACCTTTCCACGCTGGCTGCCCGGAAAGAGATCGGCCACCACCGTCATGGCGACGGGCTGAATGGCGCCGGCGCCGATGCCCTGGAGCAGTCTGAAGGCAATCATCGACGGCATCGACCAGGCAAATCCGCAGAGGATGGAGGCGACCAGGAAGACGGCGATGCCAGCCAGCACGATCGGCTTTCGCCCGTAGATATCGGAAAGCTTGCCGAAGACCACGGTCAGCGCCGTCTGCGACAGGAGGAAAGCGGAAAACACCCAGCTGTAGAGATTGAGCTGCCCGAGCTGGGCTGCGATCTGCGGCATGGCGGTGGAGACGATGGTCGCTTCAATGGCGATCATCGCCATGCTTGCCATGATCGCGGCTACGACGAGCCCGCGATGTGAGACTTTTTCAGACATGAATGAATCCGAAGCCCTGACGGAGGGCGCGACAAGAGAGAAATTCGGCGGTCGCGGCAGGATATTGCGTCTGCAAAGCGTGCATCTGCAAGTTCTGGTGGCCGTCAGTGCGTCATCGACTTAGGAGCGCAAACTTGGTTGCGTCAAGCTATATTTGATTTAGATCAAGTTCCACAAGCGCTCCTCACCCCTTGGATATCCAGGCGGCCGCTGCAATTTTCATTTGCGCTGCGCCTGACCCGGCGTCATGGTAACCTGCTCAGTTATCTCATATGGATTCAATATCATGGCAGCGGATGTGATCGTTCTCGGCGCCGGCATCATCGGTGTTTCGACGGCTCTGCAATTGGCGCGACGGGGAAAATCGGTCGCCCTGGTGGACCGCAGGGAGCCCGGGATGGAAACCTCCTACGGCAATGCCGGCCTGATCCAGCGCGAGGGCGTTGTCCCCTACAGCTTTCCCCAGCAGTTCGCCCAGATCCTGCGCTATGCCAGGAACAACCGCATCGACGCGCATTTTCACTGGAGCGCGATGCCGTCGGTCTCCTCGTTTCTGGCAAAATACTGGTGGCATTCCAATGTGCCGAGGCATGAGCTGATCGCCCGCGCCTATGCGCCGCTGATCGAGCATTCGATCGCCACCCATGACGAACTGATCCGCGAGGCGGGCGCCGAGGATCTGATTGCCAAGAACGGCTGGCAGGAAGTGTTCCGCTCGCAGGCCAAGCTCGACGAGACGGTGCGCGAAGCCGACCGACTGAAGCGCGAATACGACCTTTCCTTCAAGGTTCTGACGCCTGCGGAACTTGCGGTTGCGGAACCCAATCTCTCCGACGATTTCATCGGCGCGCTGAAATGGGAAGACCCGTGGGCGGTCAAGGATCCGCTCGCGCTGACGCGTGCCTATGTGGCGCTGTTCGAAAAGCTTGGCGGTCGGGTGCTGACGGGTGACGCAAAGAGCCTTTCGAAGACCGCGACCGGCTGGCGCATCATTGCCGGCGAAGGCGTGGTCGAGGCGAAGGATGTCGTGGTCGCACTTGGTCCGTGGTCGGACACGGTGACCAAGCCGCTCGGCTACAATTTCCTCGTCGGCGTCAAGCGCGGCTACCACATGCATTATGCGCCAAAGGGCAATGCGAAACTCAACGGCTGGACGATGGATGCAGAGCGCGGCTATTTCCTGGCCCCGATGAACCAGGGGATCCGGCTGACGACCGGTGCCGAATTTGCGCGCCGCGATGCGCCGAAGACACCGGTTCAGCTTGCCCGCGCCGAAGCTGTGGCACGCGAGATCTTTCCGCTTGGTGAGCGGCTGGACAAGGAGCCCTGGATGGGTGCCCGCCCCTGCACGCCGGATATGATGCCTGTCATCGGCAAGGCGCCGCGTCACGACGGATTGTGGTTCGCCTTCGGCCATGCGCATCACGGCCTGACGCTCGGTCCGGTCACGGGTCAGGTCATCGCGGAAGCGATGATGGGCGAAAAGACCCGGATCGACATATCCGCTTACAGGCCGGAGCGGTTTAACGTCTGACCCTCTTCTTCATTTGGTCTAGCGGCAGGAGAAAGTCTGGGCTACCGGTGTTTTCATGGATACGATCGATACAGCCCGGACCTTTCTCGATGACAATCCCGATATCGAGGTTCTCGAAGCCTTCGTGATCGACGTCAACGGCGTGCCGCGGGGCAAGTGGATCCCGCGCGAACGAGCGCTCGACGTGCTTTCGAAGGGCATGGCGATGCCGCGCTCGGTCTACGCGCTCGACGTCTGGGGACGCGACGTCAATGCCGCGGGCCTTGCGGAGGGCACGGGTGATCCGGATGGCATCTGCTTTCCCATCGCCGACACACTGTCGCGTGTGACATGGCTGAAGCGGCCAACGGCGCAGGTTCTACTGGGCATGAACGAGCAGGACGGGACCGGATTTTACGGCGATCCGCGCCAGGTGCTGGCGAATGTTCTCAAAGGTTTCGAGCGGATCGGCCTGACGCCGGTCGTGGCGACGGAGCTGGAATTCTACCTGATCGACCCAATCCGTTCGGCGATCGACCCGGTGCGGCCACCGAATTCACGCGAGGGCCGCTGGCATACGGGCCAGACACAGGTGCTCTCGATTTCCGAGCTGCAGGATTTCGAGAATGTCTTCCACGGCATCGCCTCTGCAGCGAGGGCGCAAGGGATACCGGCCGATACGACACTGCGGGAAAACGGCCCGGGCCAGTATGAGATCAACCTCAACCACGTGCCAGACGCGCTGAAGGCTGCCGATTATGCGGTGCTCCTCAAGCGGATCGTCAAGGGCGTGGCGCGCGCCAACGATCTCGACGCGACGTTCATGGCAAAGCCCTATGGCATGCAGGCCGGAAGCGGCATGCATGTGCATTTCTCGCTGATCGATAGCGACGGCCGCAATGTCTATATGGGCGAGAACGGGCCGTCCGAAGCGCTGTTTCATTCGGTGGGCGGGCTTTTGGAAAACATGGGGGAAAGCATGGCGGTGTTTGCCCCGCATGCCAATTCCTACCGGCGCCTGCGCCCGTCCGAACACGCCCCGACCTATGCCTCCTGGGGCTTCGACAACCGCTCGGCCGCCGTGCGCGTCATCACGGCCTCGAAGCCGGCGACCCGGATCGAGCACCGCGTCGCCGGTTCCGACACCAATCCCTATCTTGTGCTGGCGATGATCCTCAGTGCGGCCCTTGCCGGCATCAAGGAGAAGCGCAATCCGGGTGGGGCGATCACCGGCGACGACCATGCGATCAGCCATGAACCGCTGCCGACCAACTGGGACTATGCGCTGCAGCAGTTTTCCCGCTCCACATTCGCCTATGCGACGCTCGGGCCGAAATACCGGTCGCTCTATACGGCCTGCAAGCAGCAGGAACTGTCGGAATTTTCTCTGCGGGTGACCGACGTCGAATACGACGCCTATATCAGGACGGTGTAAGATGGCTTTCAAACCCGCAGACAATCCGCGCCACGCCAATTCCTGGTATGCCGCCTCGGCCAACGACAAACGGGTGCGCCCTGCCCTCGAGGGCGAGATCGAGGCGGATGTCTGCGTGATCGGCGCGGGCTTTTCCGGCATCTCGGCCGCTCTCGAACTGGCCGAGCGCGGCTATTCCGTCGTGGTGCTGGAGGCGGAGCGGATCGGCTTCGGCGCGTCGGGCCGCAATGGCGGGCAGATCGTCAACGGCTACAGCCGCGATCTGGAGACGATCGCCGGACGCTACGGGCGCGACAAGGCCGTGCAGCTTGGCGCGATGTCGCTCGAAGGCGGCGAGATCATTCGCGGCCGCGTGGCGCAATACGGGATCGACTGCGGTCTCGTGCCCGGCGGTTTCTTTGCGGCGTTTACCGACAAGCAGGTGCGCGAGATGGAGGTGCACAAGGCCGTATGGGAACAGCACGGCCATGACGGGCTGGAGATGGTCTCGAAGGCTGACGTCGGACGCTATGTGAAAAGCGACCGCTATGCCGGCGGCATGATCGACCGAAAGGGTGGCCATATCCATCCGCTCAATCTGGTGCTCGGGGAAGCGGCAGCGGCCGAAAGCCTCGGCGCGCGGATTTTCGAGGGATCGCGGGTGGTCGGCATCGACCAGACGGCAAAGCCCGTGGTCAGAACCGACAAGGGCCGCGTCACCGCATCCTATGTGCTGGTGTGCGGCAACGCCTATCTGTCGCCTCTGCTGCCGGAGATCCATGGCCGGATGATGCCGGTTTCGAGCCAGGTGATGGCGACGGAGCCGCTGGAGGCGGGCCTGATCGAAAGCCTTCTGCCGGCAAATTACTGCGTCGAGGATGCCAATTACATTCTCGACTACTATCGCCGCACCGCCGACAACCGGCTGCTCTACGGCGGCGGCATCGGTTATGGCGGCAGCGACCCGAAGGACCTGACGGGCGTGATCCGCCCGAACATGCTCAAGACCTTTCCGCAGCTAAAGCATGTCAGGATCGACTACGCGTGGAGCGGCAATTTCGCGCTCACGCTGACGCGCATTCCGCATGTGGGCAAGCTTGCCGACACCGTGTTCTTCTCGCACGGCGACAGCGGTCACGGCGTGACTACCACGCATCTGCTCGGCAAGATCCTGGGCGAAGCGGTGGCCGGCCATGCGGAGAGGTTCGATACCTGGGCATCCCTGCCCAACCTACCCTTCCCGGGCGGGCGGGCGTTTCGCGTGCCGCTCACCGCGCTTGGAGCATGGTGGTACGGCATGCGGGACAAACTCGGGCTGTAGCTTACAGCGATGCGGGAAAACTGCCTTTGAAGTAATAGGTCGACTGTGCCCGGACGATCGACTTGAACTGTGCAACGATTTTGGCCGCCTCGTCTTCCGTCACCATCAGTGCCAGACGCAATGTTGCCGCGGCCATGTGGAACATGAGAAACAGTGTGCGGGCGTAGTTCTCCCAAAGCTGTTCGCTGACGAAACGTTTGGTGATCTCGAAGAAGAGGTCGGCCTGGAAGCGGGTCTCGGTAATATCACGGTCTGCCAGCGCCTTGTCGGCCTGGATGGCGTTCAACAGATCCTGCGTCGACGGCTTTTCGCGCATGCGGGTGTAATAGAGGTCGAAAAGAACGTCCGTTGCATCCAGCGCGTCTTCAGCCGTCGAGATCTGCGGAATATGTCCGACGATGATACCGCGGACTTCCTCGACATAGCGCTCATGGAGCATGGCGATGATCGCCGACTTGTTGGGGAAATACTGGTAGACGGAGGCGATCGGACCACCTGAAAGAGACGCAATCTCCTTCATCGTGACCGCATCGATACCCTTTTCACCGATCAGCTCCATCGAGACCTTCAGGATATCATCAATGCGTTCGCGGCTTCTTTCCTGTTTCGGTACCCGACGAAGTGAACTCCCGCCTGCACTCTGCATCGAATCTCGCATCCGCAACTCTCTCCGTACGCCCTGTCGCCTATACTGGACGAGGCGATAAGAGAGGCACCTGGCAGCATAGTTACATTATAAGTTTGCGTTGTACGGCAAGTCAGGCATGTCGGATCACCGAAAGCATTAGAATTTTGAAAATAATTCGACACTCAAACAGTCTATCTTGAATTAGGATCGCGTGTCATATCGTATCCTTCAACCCCGCTACGGCATCTGCCACGATGCGGTCGAGCGTGGCGTCAATGTCGACGGTCACGACGCCTGCTTCACCCTCGGGGCTTTCCAGCGTGGCGAGCTGGCTTTGCAACAGAGACGTCGGCATGAAATGGCCCTTGCGCTCGCCCATCCGGCGGCTCAACAGCTCCTGGCTTCCTTTGAGAAACACGAAGGTCAGTTTGCCACCCGCAGCGCTGCGCAGCCGTTCGCGGTAGACGACTTTCAGTGCAGAGCAGGTCACCACGAGGTCTTCTGAACGCGCGAGAGCCTCGGCGATCTTCTCGCCGATCACGTCGAGCCAGGGCCAGCGGTCTTCATCGGTGAGCGGAGTTCCCTGCGCCATCTTGTCGACATTGGACTGCGGATGCAGACTGTCGCCTTCCATGAAGCGGCAATTCAGGCTCTCTGCCAGACGCTCAGCGACGGAACTCTTTCCAGCGCCGCTGACGCCCATGACGATGATGGCTCTGCCAGCCTGTTTGCTCATTGGTTGCTCCTCTTTGATATCGACAGCCGGTCTCCTTCAACCGCATTGAGCGACAGATCACAAGTCCCGGCGATCTTCAACGCCAGTCGCGGACTTGCCCGGACCCGTTTCATCGCGCCCGAGCGCAAACGGCATCAGGATCGACAGAAAGATCAGGCGCAGGACGTGATGGGCGCCGACATAGGTCGGGTCGGCATGCAGCATGACCGCCATCGCCGCCATGGTCTCCAGCCCACCGGGCGAAAACGCGATCAGGGCCGCATCGAGCGGTATGTCCAGGACATACGAGACGGTGCCGGCCATGGCCGCCGCCATGACCGAGACGATCACCGTGACCACGAGGCCGGATACGAGCGCTGTGCGCACCTCGAGAAGCGAGATGCCGCAAAAGCGCGTTCCGATGTTGGCGCCGAGAAGGATATAGACGGGGACAATGAGCCAGGAGGGAACGCCACCGGTGGCGAACGATGTCACGTGGGTTGAGATCGAAACCAGTGTGCCGGCGAGCAGAAGTGCTGCGGGAAGCTTCCAGCGCAGGAAGAGCATGCCGATGACGGTCGAGATCGCAAGGATGCCCAACAGCATCGGCAGGTCCATCGCGATGACCTGAGCGACACTATCTCCGCCGCCAAGATCGAATGCTGTGACAATCAGGGGTACGCTGATCGTCAACAGAAGCACGCGCACGCTCTGGGAAATGCCGACCGTTCGCTGGTCGCAACGCATGTCAGCGGCAAGACTGAGCACGTAGCTCAGATGTCCCGGCGAAGCTGCGAGGAAAGCCGTGGTGCGGTCGTAATGGAAGAAACGCTGCATGACCCAGGCCGCGACGTAAAGCAGGGCCGTGACGGTAACCATGACCATCACGAAGCTAAGCGGCCAGCGCTTGATCGCCACCAGGATGTCGGGCGTGACGGTCGCCCCCATCGAGATGCCGATGACGATGAAGCAGCCGTTCCGGACGATTTTCGGGATCGAGACGGTGAGGCCTGCGATACCCGCAAGCGACACGGCCAGCGCCGGACCGATCAGATAGGGAGCGGGGAAGCCGATCATCGCGGCGATCAGCGCACCGCCGGCACCGACCAGCGCGGTCAGGGCAAATTCACGCAATTGGGAAAAGGGCATAGCAACGAATATCTGGGTGACCACCCGGAGCCAGGCTCAAGGGGCCATCAATAAAGGAAACGTTGCCTACTCCTAAAGAAGACAGCCCGGAGGTCAACCTGCCGGGCCGCTAAACTGATGCTGCGATGAGATCTGTATTGAGATCAGGCGGCCGGTGCCGCGACCATCTTGGCGATTGCCGGCGGCGGATCGATCCCGAGCAGGAAGTTGATCTGCGGGCGCGCCTTGACCAGATCGTCGATCGTATAGTCTGCCAGCACGTCGAAGAAGGCATTCAGCGCCTTGCGAAGTGCCGAGTTGAGACCACAGCTATCGACCAGAGGACATTCGGCGACGCCCTCCTCGAAACATTCGGCCATCGCGAAACTGTCTTCCGTCACGCGGATCACATCAAACAGAGTGATACGGTCGGCAGCGCGACCGAGGCGAACCCCGCCGTTTCGGCCGCGAACGGTCTCGATCAGGCCGGCCTTGGTCAAAGGCTGCAGGATCTTGAAGAGAAACAGTTCGGACACGCCATAGGCGCGCGCGATCTCCGGGATGCGGCTGAGCTTCCCCTCGTTCGCAGCACAGTACATGAGCATGCGAACGGCGTAGTTGGTCTGCTTTGTCAGGCGCATATTCGTCTCCCGAGACTCGTCACGGCCCCATACATAGTGGGTTTGCTAGTTTTGAACAATTCCAAAGTTTGCGAAATTGCCCTTGAACGCTGCGTTGCCGATGACGCGCTTTATTGCCGGCATTATCCGGCAAGGCCCATGTGTACCGCAAACCAGACTGGAACTGCAAACAGGAAGGTCGCCGCCAGAAACGTTATGCCGATTTTTGCCAGGCGGATGCGGCGCGCGCGCGAAACGTCCCACTCGTAATTCATGATGAACACTCCCCCTCACACGAATGTGTAAATTAGCAGCGCCTAGGAAGAGGTCAATGTCTCCGCCGCACGAGAATGCGGCGGAGCGTGTCTATTCGACAGTCGGGCTTACTTCATGACGGGCATGACGAATTCGGCGCCATCCTTGATGCCTGTGGGCCAGCGGCTGGTTACCGTCTTGGTGCGGGTCCAGAACTTGATCGAATCCGTGCCATGCTGGTTGAGGTCGCCGAAGGACGAGGACTTCCAGCCGCCAAAGGAGTGATAGGCGAGCGGCACCGGGATCGGAACGTTGATGCCGACCATGCCGATATTGATGCGCGAGGCGAAGTCACGGGCGGCATCGCCGTCGCGGGTATAGATCGCAACACCATTGCCGTATTCATGGCGCATCGGCAGGTCGAGCGCTTCCTCATAGGTCTTGGCGCGCACCACCGACAGGACCGGGCCGAAGATTTCGGTCTTGTAGATGTCCATATCGGGCGTGACGTTGTCGAACAGGCAGCCGCCGACGAAATTGCCGTTTTCATAGCCCTGCAGCTTGAAGTCGCGGCCATCGACAACGAGGTTTGCGCCCTCTTCGACACCCTTGTTGATCAGGCCGAGAATGCGCTCCTTGGCTTCCTTGGTGACGACCGGGCCCATGTCGGCCTTTTCATCCGTGTAGGGACCAATGCGCAGGGATTCGACCATCGGTGTCAGCTTCTCGATCAGGCGGTTGGCGGTTTCCTCGCCGACCGGGACTGCCACCGAGATCGCCATGCAGCGCTCGCCGGCCGAGCCGTAACCGGCGCCCATCAGGGCGTTGGCGGCCTGGTCGAGATCGGCATCCGGCATGATGATCATGTGGTTCTTCGCGCCGCCGAAGCACTGTGCGCGCTTGCCGTTCATGGCGGCGGTTCCGTAGACGTAGCGGGCGATCGGCGTCGAGCCGACAAACGAGACGGCAGAGATATCCGGATGCGTCAGGATCGCATCGACCGCGGACTTGTCGCCGTTGACGACGTTCAAAATGCCGGCCGGAAGGCCTGCCTCGATCATCAGTTCGGCCAGACGCATCGGCACGGAGGGATCGCGCTCGGAGGGCTTCAGGATGAAGGCATTGCCGCAGGCAATCGCGGGTGCAAACATCCACATCGGGATCATCGCCGGGAAGTTGAACGGCGTGATGCCGGCACCGATCCCGACCGCTTGCCGAATGGAATACATGTCGATGTTCGGACCGGCACCCTCGGTGAACTCGCTCTTGGAAAGATGCGGGATGCCGATGACGAATTCACAGACTTCAAGACCGCGAACGATGTCGCCCTTGGCATCCTCGATCGTCTTGCCATGCTCGCGCGACAGCATCTCGGCAAGTTCATTCATGTTGTCATTCAACAACTGGACGAACTTCATGAAGACGCGGGCGCGGCGCTGCGGGTTGGTGGCGGCCCAGTTCGGCTGGGCAGCCTTGGCATTCTCGACGGCTGCATTCAGATCCGCATCGCTCGCAAGCGCCACCGTCGCCTGGACTTCGCCCGTTGCCGGATTGAAGACATTGGCCGTGCGCCCGCTCGTGCCGGCAAAATGCTTGCCGCCGATGAAATGACCGATCTCGTACATGGTGATCCTCCTTCTTGAAATTGTAAGCGGCGAGGATACGCGTCAATTTGCACAAGGCAACGCCATGGTTTACGCATCCGTTGTGCAAAATTCGACACAACGATACCCACCGTGAGGTGACGATGAACTGGGATGACCTGCGGCTTTTCCTGGCTGTGGCGCGCAGCGGACAGATCCTGGCGGCTTCCCGTCGGCTGGGCATCAACCATGCGACGGTCGGGCGCCGGATATCAGCGCTGGAAGAGGATCTGCGCACGCGGCTGCTGATCCGCCGCACCAATGGCTGCGAGTTGACGCCGGAGGGAGAGGTGTTTCTGCGGGCCGCCGAGCGGATCGAAACGGAAATGCTGGACGCGCAGGCGAGTACCGGTCGGATCGACGCGGCAATTGCCGGTACCGTGCGGGTCGGCGCACCCGACGGGTTCGGCGTGCACTTCCTTGCCTCGCGCCTGGGAATGCTGACGAAGCGGCATCCGCAGCTGAAACTGCAACTCGTGCCGGTGCCACGCTCGTTTTCGCTGTCGCAACGGGAAGCGGATATCGCAATCACGATCGACCGGCCAGAACAGGGGCGCCTGGTCTCATCGCGGCTGACGGATTACACGCTCGGCCTCTACGCCTCGAAAGCCTATCTTAAGGACGCAGGCGTGCCCGACAGTATCGAGGCCCTCAAGGACCATGCGCGGATCGGTTATGTGGAAGACCTGATCTTTTCCCCGTTGCTTAACTTCACCGGCGAGGTGATGCGCAACTGGGATGCCGGGTTCGAGATTTCGAGCGCAATCGGCCAGATCGAAGCGGTGCGGTCCGGCGCCGGGATCGGCATTCTGCACGACTATGTCGCTTCGCAGGACATGAACCTGACCCGCATCCTTCCGGACATCTCCATTCGCCGGGCCTATTGGAGCAGTTATCACGAGACGGCCAGGAACCTGGTGCGGGTTCGAACCGTCGCGGATTTCCTGCGGGAAGTCATTCAGGAGGAAGCGCGGATCTTCGTGTGGAAACCGCCGTCCGGACAAAAATAAAGCCCGCGAGAAGCGGGCCTTAAGCATTCACAGCGTCCAGCCTGATAGGCCGGACGTCTGCGATTACGACGCCTTCAGAACCGACATCGGCATCTTGAGGGCATTTGCGATGCGCTTCAACTTGGCAGGATCGAAATCCGTGCCGTTCTCCATACCCACGATCTCGTCCGTGACCAATCCGGTCGTAACGGCAAGATCGTCGATGCTGTAGCCGGCAGCCTGGCGCGCCTGGGCAATCAACCCAGCCACCTGATCCGGTGCGAGAACCTGTTCTGTCGAGGCACGAAAGTTATTAATGGAAACCGTCATGGTAATCTTCCTTCCGTCAAAATCTGCCGCTAGGCAGTGAAGGGGGCAAGCAGCCCGAAGTTCGACTGCACAATTTTGGTGCCGCCAGAGCCCAATAGATATGCATTGATGCCCCCACGGCAAGGGCATTCGCTGCACTGCAACAAAAAGTGTTGAGCGTCGTCGCGGATCTGAGCCCGTTGTTTGCCGCTTTTTCGAACAAAAACAGTCTTCGCGCGTTCTCTGCTCGAATAGGGACGTCAATATGCATCAGTCGAGTTCGAAACGTTTTGAAAATCTGGGTATACCCGGAAGCACGGATGCTGACATTCTCGAGGCGGCGCATCGCCTTGTGGAGCTTCACCTGACCTATTTGCGCGAACACGAGACGAAGAACGACCTCTTCGACGTGCGCGACCTGCCGGCCTCCAAGGACTCGCTGGTCAATGCTTTCCGGTTGACGCTAGCGACCGAAAACAGGACTCATATGCGCACGCTGTTGCTGAAGGCGGGCATGACATTGGCGCAGTTTCAGGAAAACATCGGTCGCCCGATGATTGTCAAATCGCAGGATGGCCAGAAACCAAACCAGGTCCGGCGGAGCGATATCGATGCTGCCGTAGCGCGGCGGTTCAACAAGGCCCTGGTCCAACTGGGCGAAGAACGCGCCAGGCTCGGCCGTGTGTTTCAGGACGCCATGCGGATTGCCGGCGAC
This sequence comes from Neorhizobium sp. AL 9.2.2, assembly GCF_013317225.1. Lineage (NCBI taxonomy): Bacteria > Pseudomonadati > Pseudomonadota > Alphaproteobacteria > Hyphomicrobiales > Rhizobiaceae > Neorhizobium > Neorhizobium sp. AL 9.2.2. The sequence goes on along the minus strand of NZ_JAALXU010000001.1, from coordinate 598,082 downwards.
AAGCCGCTTCACTGATCTGAAATTCCAGGAAAAAAAGTGGTACGGTTGAGTGGGGTCGAACCACTGACCTCAGGCGCCACAAGCCTGCGCTCTAACCAACTGAGCTACAACCGCACGAGACGCCTAAATCGCGTCGCCGGTGCAGATACTGCCATCGGCAGCGTTTGGCAAGCCCCTTTTGAGAGAACGAAGCCAAAAATGGAATGGCCGCCCAGTCGGCGGCCATGGAATACGGGCGTGATGCGCTGGTCGCTATCAAGCGGTTCGGAAATTTGCCATTGCCTTTTCGGCAGCTTCCTTGCCCGGCCGCGACACGTCTTCTGCAAGCTGGCGGGCCATGTCCTGCATGGATTTTGCCTGCTCGACCGTCGCCTCTGCCTGACGGCGGATGAACGAGGTCTGCAATTCGAAGAATTCCGACGCTGATTTGACGCCGAGCAGCGCCTGCATATGCGAGAGTGACAGATCCGCACTGGACCGGAACGCTTCCATTGCCTTCAGCCCGAGTTCAACGGACCCGGACTGGGCCGTGTGAACTGTGGATTCCACCGCCGTGGTGGCTTCCTCTGTCGCGGCTTTCATCCTAGCATAGGCTTCACTGGACTGGCTTGCGCCCTGCCCGGTAAGGTCGCGAAGGCGTTCGCCAAGCTTCATGGGATCGAAAGCGGAAAACGAAAACATCTCTTCTGTGCCGTGTGTCATCGCGAAAGCTCCTCCAAGGCTCTACCCCGACTTTTAAATGGGCAAAAGCCGGAGTTGGATGCCTGAAATATAATCGCAAACGTTGTGCCGCGCAACGAATTTGTGCGGCGCACAAAAGCGCCGCCGTTAACCCTGACGGAGGTTTAACCAGTCGGCCTGTGGACCCCGGAAGGGGGGCAAGGTATTAACGAAGGATTAAGTCTCTCAGGAATGCCGGTAGTTAACCGACAGGTCGTTCATGTCCTCTGTACAGTACCCTTTCATCGACATCGCCGTCCACGAGCGCGTCAGGGAACGCTTTGCAGCGGGCGACGGAATCGTGCTGTTTTCCTCCGACATGCGCATGCCTTTGTGGGCGAACGGACGCGGTGCAGCGCTCTTCGGATTTGGCTCGATCTACGACCTGATCGATCAGGGGCCGAACCGCGCCGACGTGGCCTTTCGTCAGGTCGAGGCAACCGCCCGCCAGCTTGCCAAGGTCGGCGATACAAGAGGCCTCGCAGTCCGCGTTATTTCAGGTTTCCAACGGGTCGTGCTTCGCGGGGCCTGTGAACTTGTCGAAGTCCATGGCGAGCGGGCCATTCTGTTTTCGGCAGCACCCGAGCGGGAGCTTGCAACGATCGCCGAGCGTGCGGAGCGGATGATCGAGGGCTTCGAGGAAGCAGACACCCATATCGCTATCGTTGACGCGGCAGGCAAGGTTGCTGCTGCCTCCGAGCGTTTTGGAAGTCTCGACATATCGGAAGCGGCGATCACGACACTTTCGGCGACGGCATCCGCCGATCCCAGCCGGCTTGCCAAACGGCCGATCACGACCGCCAAGGGCAACCTTCCGGCTGCCATCGGCAAGCTTTCGGACGCCCCTGCCCTCTACATTCTGTTCACTGTCGATATGGCGACCGATGACGCGGTTACCCCGCAAACCTTGGTTGATCCCGGCGTCGTTGCGATGGTGCCCGATGACGAGACTGCCGTCATCGACGCCCTTGCCGCGATCGAGGACGACGTTGAGGCTCAGGAAGAGTTCGAGCTTCCTGAAACCGTGACGGCGACAGAGGCAACCGAGATCAACACGGTCGCGATTGAAGAGACTGCGGCGGACGAAGAAATTTCCGAGCCCGCCGAGCAGCCGGAGCCGGTTGTGGAAATAGAGGCTGCGGTAACCGCGGTTAACGACGCAGCTACGGTTGCTGACGCGCCGGTCGATGGCGACGTACCAGTTGAAGAAGCGGCGGCGGTAGAGCCGGAGAGTGAAGAAGTCGATCTGGAGCCCGCTCCGGAAGCATTTGCCGAAGACATCGTGTCGGAGGATGTTGTCGAAGACATTCCGGCGCATGAGATCGCGGAAGCCTCGGACGAGATCGCGGAAAACCTCTTTCCGGCACCGGAAGCTGCGGAAGCATCCGAGCCCGCCGAAACACGGAGCGAGCAGGCTCTGACATCGGTCGCCGCTCCCGAAACTACGGTTGCCGAGCCCGATGCATCCGGCGACGTCGAAGGCTTTGTGTTCAGCCGCGATTCACGCGCTGTGCGTTTCGTCTGGAAGATCGATGCCGATGGGCAGTTTACAGAGGTCTCGGGCGAATTCGCCAAGGCCGTGGGACCGCATGCGGCAGATGTTGTCGGCATGGCGTTTTCCGACCTCGCCGCTCTCTTCCATCTCGATCCCGAGGGGCGCATCACCGAACTGCTCGGCAAGCGCGACACCTGGTCGGGCAAAACCATCTGGTGGCCGGTAGAGGGCACGGCACTTGTCGTGCCGGTCGATCTGGCGGCATTGCCCACCTATACCCGCAGTCGCGAATTCGACGGCTTCCGCGGCTTCGGCATCGTGCGGATCGCCGACGCCAAGGATGATCCTGACGCCACCGGCCTGACGCTTTCGCCGACGACGGTCGAGGATGAAGCGGTCAAGGAGACTGACGAACCGGGCATCGAGGACGCGGTAAACGCCGCCGATCTGCCATCCGATGACGCGGAGCAGGTCTCCGACGTTCTGGAAGACCGCCCGGTGGAGACGGAAGCGCAACCGGCGGAGCCCGAAGCAACGTCCCCCTCCGATAGCGCTATCTACGGAACCACCTATTCCGATAGCGACCGTTCCGACGCTGCCCCGCTCGAGTGGCCGGCCGGTGAGCGTCCTGCGCTGCGGCTGGTCGAGAACCCCGGCCGTCGCCAGTCCGACAAGGTCATCCAGCTCGAAGAACACCGCGCCCGCCTGACGCCGGTCGAACAGGCGGCCTTCCGCGAGATTGGGCGCCAGCTCGACCGCGCAACGGAAGAAACGCCAGCAAACGCCGAGACTGCGCCGGCTGAACCAGCGCCGAGCAAAGCTTCCGCCGCAAGCGAGATTTCCGCAGAGAATACTGACGTTTCAGAGCCAGGGGCAGATGAGACTGGTGTGACCAATGCTTGGCAGGAGCAGCCTGCTTCAGACATGGCATCCGAAGAAGATGCGCGTTCCGCCGATGACGCACCGGCCGCAGAAGACCACGTGTCGGATGAGGCTGAGATTGTCGCTCAGGCGGGCGACGAAGGCCATAGCATCGAGGCATCCGAAACGGATCTCGACGGCAGCGCTGTTGACGACCACTTCGCCTCGGACTTCCCGCCTGTCGCTGCAAACGAGAACCAGAGCGACAGCGAGGACGACGCTGGCACGGAAATCCCGGCTGCGCCAATGCTTGAGCCCGCAGATGTTGCGCCGGAGCCAGAGCATGTCGAGCCATCCGACGTCCCTCTGCTGAGCATGATCCCGGTGCGCGAGCGCATCGGCCTCTCCGCCGAGATTGTCGACCAGATGCCGGTGGCACTGCTCGTTCACAACGGCGACACGCTGATCCATTGCAATCCGGAATTCCTCAAGCTGACCGGCTATGCATCACTTGAGGAACTGGAAGAGGTCGGCGGGCTGGATGCCCTCTTGCAGCGCCAGGACTTCGATGGCGATGGTGCGAGACCAAGCGGCATGGTGGTGGTGCGTGCCGACGACGAGATCCTGCCGGTGACCGCACGTCTGCAATCGGTTCGCTGGGACGACACGACGGCCCTGATGCTGGCGCTGATGCCGACGACATCCGACGCGTCGGAAGCAAACTCGCTGTCCGATCACCCGGGCGAGGAAATCCGCACGGTTGCCCGCACGGTCCGCCCTGCCGACCAGTTGGTCCGGCTGCAGGTGGAAGTCGAAGAGTTGCGTGCAATCCTGGAAACTGCGACCGATGGCGTCGTGCTGATCGGTGCGGATGGCGAGATCCGTTCGGTGAACAGGGCGGCAAGCGCGCTGTTCAACTACGATCAGGAAGAAATCGACGGCAAACCGTTCGTGATGCTGTTTGCCCATGAAAGCCAGCGGGCGATCGTCGATTATCTTTCCGGACTTGCCGGGCATGGCGTTGCCAGCGTGCTGAACGATGGCCGCGAGGTGATCGGTCGCGAAGCGTCCGGCGGGTTCTTGCCGCTGTTTATGACGATCGGCAAGCTGACCTCGTCGAACGGTTATTGCGCCGTGATCCGCGATATTACCCAGTGGAAGCGCACCGAAGACGAGCTTCGCACGGCAAAGCGCGCCGCCGAGACAGCCAACGCGCACAAGAGCGATTTCCTGGCGCATGTCAGCCACGAGATCCGCACGCCGCTTAACGCCATCATCGGCTTTTCAGACATGATGGCCGGCGAGCGGTTTGGGCCGATCGGCCATCCGCGCTATATCGAATATGCCAACGACATCGGTCGGTCCGGTCGCCACGTACTCGACATCGTCAACGACCTTCTCGACATCTCGAAAATCGAAGCCGGCGAGATGGAGCTGGATTTCGTCGCTGTCGGTCTCAACGAGACGATATCGGAAGCCGTGTCGCTGGTGCAGCCGCAGGCAAACGGCCAACGGGTGATCATCCGCACCGCGCTGTCGCAGGCTGTGCCGCAAGTCGTGGCCGATCTGCGCTCGGTCAAGCAGATTGCACTCAACATTCTTTCGAATGCGATCCGCTTCACGCCATCGGGCGGGCAGATCGTGGTGTCGACCGCCTACGAGCCGAATGGCAGCGTGGCGCTGCGTATCCGGGATACCGGGATCGGCATGACCCGGGCGGAACTGGAACTTGCGATGAAGCCTTTCCGGCAGGTTGCCGGTGCTGCCCGCAAGCGTGGCGACGGAACAGGTCTCGGGCTGCCGCTTACCAAGGCGATGGTGGATGCAAACAAGGCAGCCTTCTCGATCAGCTCGGCGCCGAACGAGGGAACGCTGGTGGAAATCACCTTTCCGCCGCAGCGGGTGCTTGCCAACTGAACGCACGTAAAAAGAAGGCAGCCCTGAGGCTGCCTGGAATTGATGCTGTTCGAAAAGTGACGGAAGACTTCCTAATCAGCAAAGCCTGAGCCTTGCTCATCTTCCCTACACGAAAAGTATCATGCCGGATCAGTTTTGGCGGGCGAGGCTTAACACGCCGTTAAAAACCAATACCAGTTCCGGCAATGCAGGCACTGCGAACCGCAATGGCACAGGGCACCTGATGGCCGTCAATTCCGCAACTCCGCGACATTGGCAAACAGCTCCAGCGCGTCCGGGTTGGCAAGCGCCTCCCGATTTCTGACCGGCCGATTGTGAACGATATCGCGCACGGCAAGTTCGACGATCTTGCCGGATTTGGTGCGGGGAATATCGGCGACCTGGATGATCCTTGCCGGCACGTGCCGTGGCGAGGCGCCTGCGCGAATACGCGCCTTAATCTCCCTGGTCAGTCGGTCGTCCAGCGTCAGTCCGTCCGCCAGCCGGACGAACAGCACGACGCGCACATCCTCGTCCCAGTCCTGGCCGATACAGATCGCTTCGGCGATCTCGTCCATCTGCTCGACCTGATTGTAGATCTCAGCCGTGCCGATCCGAACCCCGCCGGGATTAAGCGTCGCATCGGAACGGCCATGGATGACGATGCCGCCATGGGACGTCCATTCGGCGAAATCGCCGTGGCACCAGATGTTGTCGAACCGCTCGAAATAGGCGGCTCGGTATTTCTGACCGTCGGGATCGTTCCAGAACATCAGCGGCATGGAGGGGAATGCCTTGGTGCAGACCAGTTCGCCCTTTTCGCCACGCACCGGCTGGCCCTCGTCGTTCCAGACATCGACGGCAAGGCCGAGTCCCGGCCCCTGGATCTCGCCGCGCCAGACCGGCTTCAGCGGATTGCCCAGCACGAAGCAGGAGACGATATCCGTGCCACCGGAGATGGAGGCGAGATGGACGTCGTTCTTGATGCCCTGATAGACGAAGGAAAAGCCTTCCGGTGACAGCGGCGAGCCCGTCGAGGTCACGAGGCGAAGGGTGGACAGATCGTGGCTCTGCGCAGGCACGATGCCACTTTTGCGCACGGCGTCGATATATTTCGCGGACGTGCCGAAAACGGCGAACCGCTCCTGTTCAGCATAGTCAAACAGGATGTTGCCATCCGGAGCAAAGGGCGAACCGTCATAGAGGCAGAGTGTGGCGCCAACTGCGAGACCGGAGACCAGCCAGTTCCACATCATCCAGCCACAGGTAGTGAAGTAGAACAGGTTTTCACCCGGCTCGATGCCGCAATGCAGCCGATGTTCCTTCACATGCTGGAGAAGCGTGCCGCCGGCCGAGTGGACGATGCATTTCGGGATGCCGGTCGTGCCTGACGAAAACAGGATGTAGAGCGGATGCGAGAACGGCAGCGGCTCGAATTCGACGGTCCGTGCCGTAAATGGCGCCAGGAAATCGGCAAGCGCGCGGCCGTCGGAGAGGGTCTTTGCGAGCGGCGCGGCATTCTTGTCCTGCGACCCTGCATAGGGCACGACCAGAACCGGTACGCCGAGCGTCTTTGAAACCGCGTCGACCTTTGCCGACACATCCTGCAGTTTGCCGTTGTACCAGTAGCCATCGCAGGTGATGAACAGCTTTGGGCCGATCTGTCCGAACCGGTCCAGCACGCCCTGTTCACCGAAATCCGGTGAGCAGGAAGACCAGATTGCCCCGATAGAGGCTGCTGCCAGCATGCAGGCGATCGTTTCAGGCATATTCGGCATCATCGCGGCGATGCGATCTCCCCTGCCGATGCCGAGTGCGCGGTATGCCTGCTGAAGCCTTGACACCTCGCCCTGCAACCTTTCCCAGGACCAACGGTCCTTGACCTTGTCCTCGCCCCAGAAGACCAGAGCGTCCGAGGTCTTCGCGTCGGCTCCGCTGCCGGCAAGCAGGTTTTCGGCGAAGTTCAGGCGTGCATGGGGAAAGAAGCGGGCGGCGAGCATCTCGCCATCGTCGTCCAGGTAGACGTCGCCCTTGTCGCCCTTGACGCCGCAGAAATCCCAGACGGCGGACCAGAAATCGCCGCGCTGTTCGATCGACCAGCTGTGGAATGCGTCGTAATCCTCAAAACCGATTGAATACCGCTCGCTGCACCAGACGATGAAGCGGGCAAGCGGTGCTGTCCGCAACGTCTCCTCCGATGGCGACCAAAGCGGCTGCTGCTCACTCATGCAATTCTCCTCCTATGCCGTTCACAGGCGCGTCCCTGACCGTCTGTATATCATGCGATCGAAGGGGATAAAGCACTGGAGCGCGCGCTTGCTGCATTTGCGCGACGCCGGCATTTCCTATATTCGCGTGAGCCATGCCCAACGAGACAGACGGAAAGCTGCGTAGGACCTTCGGACGCCCCTTAGGGAAGCGGACGCGCATCGCCTTGATCGTTCTGGTCTCGCTGCTGAGCCTCTTCGTCGCCTTCCAGCTCGCGGCACCCTTCCTTGTTTCGACCGTGCTGGTACGGGAACGAATGGAGCGCGCCGTCGAGGAATGGATCGGCCACGACGTGTCGATCGGCGGACAGCCGTCGCTTGCCTTCTGGCCGGAGCCGCGCATCACATTCTCCGATGTAATGGTTCGCAACATCGATCATGGCAAGAAAGGCATGCTTGGCAGCGTCCGTGAACTGTCGGCGTCGTTCGATCTTCTGGGCGCGCTGGTGGGTCAGCCGGAATTCAAGGATTTCCACCTCAAGGACCCGCAGCTTTTCGTGCTGCGCAAACCGGATGGGCGACTGGACTGGACCAATGACGGATTGCTCAGCCGCGCCGTTCGCGCTGTCAAAAGCGATGGCACCGGTCAGTTGCTGGACAATTCGAATGATGCGCCGATCGGCGATGTCCTGATCGAGAACGGCACGCTTCAGATTACCAACGAAGAGGATGGCCGCATCGTCCGGGTCGACCGGATCGACAGCGAGATCGACTGGTCCTATCTTTCACGCAGCGCGAGCTTCAAGGGCCAGGCAACGATTGCCGGCCGCAGGGTCACGGCCGATATCACCTCGCGCCAGCCTCTGCTTCTGTTTTCGGGCCGCAGCAGTAGCACTTCGGGCTCGATCCAGTCGGACCTGTTCAACGCCAAGTTCAGCGGCGTCGTCAACCTCGCGAGCCACGGCTTTTTGTCCGGAGATGCCGAATTTGCAACGGCGGATGGCGCCAAAGCCATGCAGTGGATGGGGTTCGACCTGCCAGGCACGGAAAAGCTGAAGCAGCTCTCCGTGAAGGCCCGGCTGATCACCAACGATACGGCGATGCGGTTCGAAAGCCTGTCGCTCGGTATCGACGACATCACGGCAAGCGGCATTCTGGACCTGACCATGCCGGCGGATGCGCCCCCGCGGCTGACCGGGACGCTCGCCCTCAACACCCGCGACGTGTTGCCGATGCTGGCCGAGATCGCGCCGCGACTTCTCGACAAAAGCGATCCCGCCGCAAGACTGCGCGACCGGCTCGAGCTGGATTTGAGGCTATCCGCACAAAGCGTCGAGATCGGCCCCTTCCAACTCAGCGAAGTTGCCGTCGGCATCATGAATATCGGTGACCAGTCACGGATCGATATTCTCGACAGCGATTTCGAAAACGGACGACTGACCGGCCGCATCGCGACGATCAAGGACGAAGAAACGGGCGGCGTTGCAATAAGGCTCTCCGTACAGGACGCCGACTTCGCCAGCGTGATCAGCCGGCTTGGCCTGACGGCCCCGCTACCCGGCGCCTCGGGCTCGCTCGAACTGGCGCTGGACGTGGCGCGACCGGTGACGGCGGAAACGCTGCGCAACGCCAAAGGATCTCTGCGCTTTCGTGCCGGCAGCGGAACTCTGCCCGGTGTGGACATGGCAGGCATAAGACGGCTGGCGACCCAAAAACCCTATTTCACGCTGAGCGAAGCAGGGACAGGAGCTTACGAATTCCAGAGTGTCGATATTAACGTCACCGTCGCCGATGGTTTAGCCGATATCCGCAACGGGCTGATCGTTGGAACCAACGAGCGTATTACGCTCAACGGCATCGTGCCCTATGCCAATAACAGCCTCGCGCTTTCTGCCGGTGTGCTCACAGATTCCAGCGGGACAACCAGCGGGGACGCTGCCGCTGGCCGCCCGGATGCCACCCACTTTTTCATCGGGGGATCCTGGCAGAACCCGGTGATCTGGCCGGTCGCAAAGCCCACGCCGAAGATCACCGAATAACACACGCCCTGACGGTTCAGCTCCCGGTCCGCAGCGCCATATGCTCGTCGCGGATACGCCGGACCTCGGCGCGCTTGGTGCCGATCGAGGTGGCGATGACGCCGAGTGTCACCAGCGCGATCAGGATCGTGCAGATTGCGTTGATCTCCGGCGTCACACCGAGCCTCACCTGCGAATAGATCTTGATTGGCAGCGTGGTGGCACCTGGCCCAGTGTTGAAGCTTGCGATCACAAGGTCGTCCAGCGACAGGGTGAAGGCGAGCATCCAGCCGGAGATGACGGCGGGCAGGATCAGCGGCAGGGTGATCTGGAAGAACGTCTTGACCGGCGGGCAGCCGAGATCGAGCGCTGCCTCTTCCAGACTGCGATCGAAGGTGAGAAGCCGCGACTGAACGACGATCGCCACGTAGCACATGGTGAAGGTCGTGTGGGCGATGATGACGGTCCAGAACCCGCGATCGACGCCGATCGCCACGAACAGAAGAAGCAGCGACAGGCCGGTGATGACCTCCGGCATGACCAGCGGCGCATAGATCATGCCTGAGAACAGCATTTTTCCCGGAAACTTCTGGTAGCGGACCAGCGTCAGCGCTGCCAGCGTGCCGAGGATGGTACCGAACGTGGCGCTCAACAGACCGACGCGGGCCGTGACCCAGGCGGCATCCATAAGACCCTGGTTCGACCACATCGAGACGTACCAGTTGAGCGAGAAGCCGCCCCAGACCGTGACGAGCCGCGAGGCGTTGAACGAGTAGACGACCAGAATGATGATGGGGATGTAGAGGAAGGCGAAGCCAAGCGTCAGGACGGTGGCATCAAGGCGGTTCTTTGTCATCTCACGCCACCTTCTTCTGCTGGTTCTGGAAGATGGCGATCGGCACGACCAGCATCAGCAGCAAGACCACTGCTACGGCCGAGGCAAGCGGCCAGTCGCGGTTGCTGAAGAACTCCGTCCACAGCGTCTTGCCGATCATCAGCGTATCGGCGCCGCCAAGCAGATCCGGGATGACGAATTCGCCTGTGATCGGGATGAAGCAGATCATCGAGCCTGCGATGACGCCCGGCAGCGACAGTGGAAAGGTAATCTTCCAGAACGCCTTCCACGGCGGGCAGCCGAGATCGTTGGCGGCTTCGAGCAGGGTATTGTCCATCTTTTCGAGCGCCGCATAGAGCGGCAGGACCATGAAGGGCAGATAGGAATAGACGATGCCGATAAAGACGGCCGTGTCGGTTCTGAAGATCTCCACCTGTTGATCCGGTCCCATCAGCCCGATCGTCTGCAAGGCGAGCGTCAGCAACCCGTCCGGCTTCAGGATGCCGATCCAGGCATAGACGCGGATGAGGAACGAGGTCCAGAACGGCAGGATGACCAGCATCAGAAGGATCGGCCGGATGGAATTGGGTGCGCGCGCCATGGCAAGCGCCATCGGATAGCCGATGAGGAGAAGCAAGAACGTCGAGATCGCGGCAATCCGCAGCGACGACATATAGGCCTGGAAGTAAAGCGGGTCCTCGGTCAGGAACAGGTAGTTCTCGATGTCGAGTTCGGAGACGAAATCGCTGATGGCGCCCCAGCCGCCGAACACCGGCGTATAAGGCGGCATGGCAATCGCCGTGTCCGACAGCGAGATCTTGAAGATGATCAGGAAGGGCGCGACGAAGAACAGCAGCAGCCAGAGATAGGGCACTGCGACGACCAGCCAGCGGGCCGGGTTGGCATGCGGATTGTCGGCTGTCGTATCGGCCATGATCGCGCTCCCTATCGTGTCAGCACAAGGCCGGCATCGCGTGACCAGGTCAGCCACACCATGTCGCCGAAGGTGATCGGCCGATCGACCAGGCGCGAGACGTTGGCCTGCGCGGCGCGGATGATACGGCCATCCTCCATCTTCACGAGAAATACCGAGAAGTCGCCGAGATAGCCGATGTCCCAGACTTCGCCATAGGCCGCATTGAGGGACATATCAGCGGGCTGTTCCTGAGAAATGCGCACCTTTTCCGGGCGGACCGCGTAGGCGACGTGATCTCCCTTGACGGCCTGGCATTCCTGTTCTGCGGCAACGCTCAGACCGTCGCTGTCGATCCGCACCAGGCCGGGGGCGCCGAGCGCGCTATCGGTTTGCGTCACCGTGCCTTCGAGGATGTTGATATCGCCGATGAAGTCCGCCACGTAGCGGCTGTTCGGGGCCTCGTAGATTTCGGCCGGCGTTGCCACCTGCATGATGATGCCCTTGTCCATGACCGCGATACGGTCGGACACGGTCATCGCCTCTTCCTGGTCGTGGGTGACGATGAGGAAGGTGAGGCCCAGCGTCTGCTGGATATCCATCAGTTCGAACTGGGTTTCCTCGCGCAGCTTCTTGTCCAGCGCGCCGAGCGGTTCGTCGAGCAGCAGGACCTTCGGGCGCTTTGCGAGCGACCTTGCCAGCGCCACGCGCTGGCGCTGGCCGCCGGAAAGCTGTGCCGGCTTGCGCTTGGCGAACTGCTCCAGCTTGACGAGCTTCAGCATTTCCTCGACGCGGGTATCGATCTCGCCCTTTGGCAGATTGTCCTGCTTGAGACCGAAGGCGATGTTCTTTTCAACCGACATATGCGGGAAGAGCGCGTAGGACTGAAACATCATGTTGGTCGGGCGCTTGTAGGGCGGAACACCGGAAATGTCCTTGCCCTGCAAAAGGATGCGGCCTTCCGTCGGCTCCTCGAAGCCTGCCAGCATCCGCATCAGCGTCGTCTTTCCGCAGCCGGACGGCCCGAGCAGCGAGAAGAATTCCCTCTCGTAGATATCGAGCGTCAGATTATCGACGGCGGTGAAATTGCCGAAGCGCTTGGTGATGTTTTCAAAGCGGATGAAGGGCACCGAAGCCGGATCGGTCCACGGAGAGAATTTTCGTTTTACCGGTCCGAGTGTCTTTGCCATCGCCTGCCCCGCCTGCCCTAAAGAAATATTGCCAGAAACAGATCGGGGCAGGTTTTGCCTGCCCCGAAGCCGATGGTTACTTGCCGGTCTTGATCTGGGTCCAGAGCCGGTTCAGCACGCGCTGTTCCTTGGGCCCGTAAGGCGAGATCGTGAAGAGCTTCTTGGTGACCTCTTCGGTCGGGTAGACCGCCGGGTTTTCCAGGACTTCCTTGTCGATGAACTTCTGCGAGGCCAGGTTGCCGTTGGCATACTGAACGTAGTTCGATGCCTTGGCGATCACTTCGGGCTTCATCAAGTAATTGATGAATTCATGCGCTTCGGCCACGTTCTTTGCATCGGCCGGGATCGCAAGGTTGTCGAACCACATATAGGTTCCTTCCTTGGGGATCGAGAACTCGATGTTGACGCCGTTCTTGGCTTCCTCGGCGCGGGTCTTTGCCTGCAGAATGTCGCCCGACCAGCCGATGGTGATGCAGATGTCGCCGTTGGCGAGATCATCGATATAGGACGAGGAGTTGAACGTCTTTGCCGAGGAGCGGATGTCGGAATAGACCTTGCCGCCCGCTTCGAGATCCTTCGTTTCCTTGCTGTCGGGATCCTTGCCGACATAGTTCATGCCGATCGCGAAGGTCTCGTCGGATGCATCGAGGATGTTGACGCCGCAGGACTTGAGCTTTGCAGCATTTTCAGGCTTGAACAGCACGTCCCAGCTGTCGAGGGGCGTATCGCCGAGTGCCTTCTTGACCTTATCGACATTGTAGCCGATGCCGGTCGTGCCCCACATGTAGTTGACGGCGTATTCGTTGCCGGGATCGTATTTGGCAAGACGCGCCGAGATTTCCGGCCACAGGTTGGAAAGGTTGGGGATCTTGGACTTGTCGAGCTTCTGGAAGACGCCGGCCTGAATCTGGCGGGCGAGGAACGGGGCGGTCGGCACCACGACGTCGTAACCGGAGCCGCCGGCAAGCAGCTTGGTTTCCAGGATATCGTTGCTGTCAAAGACGTCGTAGACAACCTTGATGCCGGTTTCCTTGGTGAAGTCCTGCAGGATCGATTCATCGATGTAGTCGGACCAGTTGTAGACATGCACAGTGCGTTCCTGGGCGGAAACACCAGACACGCTGAAAGCGGTCGCAGCCAAAGCGGCGGCTATGCTGAGCAAATGGGCTTTCATCAATTCTCTCCTGTTGCAGCACCTGCAGCCACCGCCCCTGCGCCGCAGGACGGTTCGCGCGAATTTCCCTATAATTTTGAGGAGAGTAGAAAGGAATTCCCCGGGCCACAAGGGGGAATGTGCAATGCAGCAGCGGTTACCGGAAATCGACGCCGCATGAATCCGTGCCCTTGTGCCAAGCCGAAATCGCAACCGGCTCATCGTTCACAAAAAAGGGCGGCCCGAAAGCCGCCCCTTGTCATTTCATCTGCCCGCGCTCAGGCTGCCCGGCTATCCTGACGGGCCATTGATCTCTGGCTGTCGATCTTGAACTGCTGGACGAGGCCGAGCAGCATATCCGCCTCTTCAGCAAGGCGACGGCTCGCCTCGCTGGTTTCGCCCACCATGGCACCGTTCTGCTGGGTCATCTGATCCATCTTGTTGACGGAGCTGTTGATGTCCTGAAGCGCTGCGGCCTGGTCGCGGCTGGCAGTGGCGATCGTATCGACATGCTTGCTAATGATGGTGATGTCGCTGCTGATCGTGGCCAGCACTTCGCCCGCTTCCTGCACCAGCGTCGATCCGGAATGGACCTCGTGGCTGGACTGGTCGATCAGGCCCTTGATTTCCTTGGCCGCATCGGCGGAGCGCTGGGCCAGTTCACGGACTTCCTGGGCGACGACCGCAAAGCCCTTGCCGGCATCCCCTGCCCGCGCGGCTTCGATGCCGGCGTTCAAGGCGAGGAGGTTGGTCTGGAAGGCAATGTCGTCGATGACGTCGATGATCAGCTCGATCTTCTTGGACGCTTCCTCGATCTTGCCCATCGCTTCGACGGCATTGCGGACCACGGTGCCGGAACTGTCGGCGCTCTTCTTGGTCTGCGTCACGGCGTCATTGGCTTCACGAGCGCGTTCGGCAGAGGAGCGCACGGTGACGGTGATCTCGTCCACGGCGGCTGCCGTCTCTTCGAGCGAAGCGGCCTGGCTTTCGGTGCGGCGTGACAGGTCCGTCGACGAGTGGCTGAGATCGGAGCTGCTCTTCTGGATCAAGAGCGTGCTGGTGCGGATATGCGTCATCGTTTCACGCAGCCGCAGGATCGAATTGTTGAAATCGGTCCGCAGGCCTTCAAGACGACCGGAGAACGGCGTGTCGATCGATGCGGACAGATCGCCCTGGGACAGACGCGACAAGGCCGATCCAAGCTGCGTGACGGCGTGCTCGATCTGGGCGTCGACATGCTGCTTTTCGGTATCGTTGCGATGGCGATCCGCTTCCGCCTCGGCACGCTCTGCGGCGCTGCGGCTTTCGATCAGCTGCTTTTCGCGGTCCTTATCGCGGAAAACCTCAAGGGCCCTGGCAATGTTGCCGAATTCGTTCGGCAGCTGGAGATAGGGGATCGCACTCTTGTTATCGCCCTGCGCAATGGCGCGGACGCTGCCGGTCAGCACGCCGAGCGGGCGCACGAGAGCCCGGATGGCGAAAAAGCTGAAGAAGCCGAGCACCAGAAGCGCGATCGCCGACGTGCCGATGAGGATATAAGCAGACGACGCGATATGGGCGAAATAGACTTCCATCGGAACACCGATGAAGAGGACGCCGGTGACTGCACCTGCGGCATTGGTGATCGGGTAATACCCGGTCATGTAGTCCTTGCCGAACAGAACCGCGTTTCCGAAATAGGATTCGCTCTTGCCGAGCTTCGGCTGCGCCGGATGTTCGGGAGCAAGCTTCGTGCCGATGGCGCGCTCACCCTTCTCAGTCTTCACGTTGGTGGAGATGCGAACGTAGTCTGCGCCCTGCTTTTCAAAGATCGTTGCAACGCCGCCGATGGCAGCAGCGGCACGGTCGACCACATCATGGCCTTTCAGAGCGCCTTCGCCCTGGAGAACCTTGTTGACGACTTCGTCGCGGATCTCGGTCTTCGCACCGGGCAGTTCCAGCTCATAAAGAAGCCCCAGCGTGCGCATCGCCTTATAGGCATCGGCACGTGCACTCGACATGACGTCGTTCCGAAGATTGACATAGGCAAGCCCGGAAAGAGTAGCCGCTGCCACGGAAACGAGAAAAAGGCAGAGGAGAACAATCCGGGATACAACGGATGAGGGGAGAAGCTTCTTGGTCAAAACAGGGCTCTTTCCAAAATGTGAGAGACACTGTTGTTTTTGACGGAGATATCTGAAGATTAGATAAATAGGAAATTGACGTAACTCAAGCGACCGACGTAGATCCAGAGCTACACCGACGCCGTTACTCGTTCACACATTCCTTGCCGCAGCAAGGCTGCGGGGAGACTACGTCAGAAGTAGAAAGGAACCGAAAGAAGAGCAACAGTTGCTCCAATCGCCATCGCCAGAAATCTTACGCGGATCAACTTTGCGTTATCCTGGGTCTTGGCAATAGCAATTGCACGGGCGCTGCGGGTCTTCTGCATAGGTATCCGACTCCACGATCTTGGTGATGGCCGCCGGAAGCCGGCGGGTACGCAGCCTATAGACCAAACAAATGGGCTGGCATTAAGGCAGCATCCTCCAGGCATATTAACAACACCTGAATCGAGCACAACTGGCATTTCTACCTAGAGGCTGTCTCCGCAAGCATAGCCGGAAGACCAGGCCCACTGGAAGTTATAGCCGCCAAGCCAGCCTGTAACGTCGACGCACTCGCCGATGAAATACAAGCCTGGCACGGCCTTGGCCTGCATCGTTTTGGAATCCAGTGCGGAAGTATCGATACCACCCAGCGTGACCTCGGCCGTGCGATACCCTTCCGAACCGGCGGGGCGGATCTTCCAGTCCTGGATCGATGCTGCAAGCCCTGTCAGCATCTTGTCGGAGAGATCCGCGAGATTGCCGGTGACGCCCCGGTTTTCGACGAAGTATTGGGCAAGACGCTTGGGCAGTATTTCGCCAAGCGCCGTCTGCGCCGCCTGTCTGCCGTTCGTCTTGCGGGCCGCCTTCAGTGCATCGCTGATTGAGGCATCCGGTTCGATCGACAGCGTGATGTCGTCACCTTCCCGCCAATAGGAGGAAATCTGCAGGATGGACGGGCCACTGAGGCCGCGATGGGTAAACAGCATGGCCTCGCGAAATCCCGTCCGGCCGTGGTGCACTTCTGCAGGAACCGCGATCCCGGACAGCGGCGACAGTTTTTCGAGTGTGTTCTGGTCGAAGGTCAGCGGCACGAGGCCGGGGCGCGTCTCGACCAGCTTGAGCCCGAACTGCGCAGCAATCTCGTAGGCGAAGCCCGTGGCGCCCATTTTCGGGATGGACTTGCCGCCCGTCGCCACCACCAGCGACCCGGCTTCGAACTGGCCGGCAGAGGTGGCCAGCCGATATCCGTCGGGCGATTTTTCGATGCCGTCGATCGCCGTCTGAAGCTTCAGGGACACTTTCGCGGCCGACATTTCCGCCAGCAGCATCGCGATGATGTCCTTGGCGCTGTTGTCGCAGAACAGTTGGCCGAGCGTCTTTTCATGCCAGGGAATCCGATGCCGTTCCACCAGATCGAGGAAATCGCGGGCCGTGTAGCGGGCAAGTGCCGATTTGACGAAATGCGCGTTGCCGGAGAGGTAATGCTGGGGGGCCGCACCGATATTGGTAAAGTTGCAGCGGCCGCCTCCCGAGATGCGGATCTTTTCGCCGGGCGCCTTGGCATGATCGAGCACCAGCACCGAGCGACCACGCTGGCCGGCGCGGATGGCGCACATCATGCCGGCGGCACCGGCGCCCAACACGATCACATCGAATTTCTGTGCCAATGGTCATCCTCTCGTCATCGACTTGCTGTTTTCGATTGGAGCCTCCAAGTCAAGATGGCGGGGGCACAATAGCGAATTCAGCCTGCTCCTCGCCAAGAAGTCAGCGCGCTCTCAGCCAAAGAGTGTTCCCAAACATCATTCCATGGCTATGATGGGGCTCCGATCAACCTGACCCCGGTGTGTTATGCCGCGCAAGAAATCATCCCCTGTCCTGGCAACCGGAACCGTGGCGAAAGCCGCGACAGCCCAGCCAACACTGACTTCGCTTCGCGGCGTTGCAGACTGGCGTGAGGCAGCCGCTTGGCTTCGGGCACGCGGGATCGAAGACATCGAATGCATCACGCCCGATCTAGCCGGCGTGCCGCGCGGCAAGATGATGCCCTCGTCGAAGTTTACGTCCAACACCTCGCTGGCGCTGCCTTCGGCGCTCTATCGCCATACCATCTCCGGCGAGTATCCCGACGAGACGGCAAACTTCCGCTATGAGCCGCGCGACAGCGATCTCAAGCTGATGCCTGATCTCTCGACGCTTGCCGTCGTGCCCTGGGAGAGCGACCCGACGGCGCAGGTGATCTGCGACATCGTCGACACCGATGGTCAGGCGGTGTCCTATACGCCGCGCAACGTTTTGAAGAATATCGTCAAGCTCTATAACGACCGCGGGTGGAAGCCCGTCGTGGCGCCGGAGATCGAGTTCTATCTGGTCGCCAAGAACGACGACCCGGATTATCCACTGCATCCGCCGAAGGGCCGCTCCGGTCGGTCGATCCTCGGTGGACAGAGCTATTCGATTGCCGGCATCAACGAGTTCGACGAACTGATCGACGACATCTACCATTTCTCCGAAAAGCAGGGCCTCGAGATCGATACGCTGATCCACGAGGAAGGCCCGGCGCAGCTGGAAATCAATCTTCGCCATGGCGATCCGGTGGAACTAGCCGACCAGGTCTTCATGTTCAAGCGCACCATTCGCGAGGCGGCGCTGAAACACGGCATCTATGCAACCTTCATGGCAAAGCCGATGCAGGGCCAAGCGGGATCTGCGATGCATATCCACCAGTCGGTGGTGGAAATCGAGACCGGCAAGAACGTCTTTTCCAACGCCGACGGTTCGGCATCGGAGGAATTCTTCCACTTCATCGGCGGTATGCAGGCCTTCATCCCGAAGGCGCTGGTGATGATGGCGCCTTACGTGAATTCCTACCGGCGCCTGACGCCGGATATGGCGGCACCCGTCAACTCCGCCTGGGGTTACGACAACCGCACCACGGCCTTTCGCGTACCGGTTTCGGACGCGAACTCGCGGCGTGTCGAGAACCGGTTGC
The DNA here is from genome assembly GCF_013317225.1 of Neorhizobium sp. AL 9.2.2. NCBI lineage: Bacteria > Pseudomonadati > Pseudomonadota > Alphaproteobacteria > Hyphomicrobiales > Rhizobiaceae > Neorhizobium > Neorhizobium sp. AL 9.2.2. Next base: position 579,712 of record NZ_JAALXU010000001.1, on the reverse strand, counting down.
CGAGCTCCGATGCAAATCCGTATCTTGCGCTTGCGGCCTCTCTCGGCTGCGGCCTGCTCGGCATCAAAAACAGGCTCGACCCGACACCGCCGACGGAAGATTCCGCCAATGAAGGCGAGATCGACCTGCCGCGCGATCTCCTAAAGGCAGTCTCGCTGCTCGAGGACGAGCCGGCGCTTGCGGAAGTGTTCAGCAAGGAATTCATCGGCCTTTATGCCGGCGTGAAACGCGGGGAATTCGAGACGTTCATGCAGGTGATCAGCCCTTGGGAACGGGAATTCCTGCTCCTCAACGTGTGAGGGAAAAGGTATCTTGGACAATTGGCAGAGCCCCATCGCCTCGGGCATTTCTTGGTATCAGGCAAGCGTTGGCGACCGGGCGACCTACCCTCCCCTCGACGGCTCGAAGAGCGTCGACGTTGCCATCATCGGCGGCGGCTATACCGGGCTCCAGGCCGCTTACACGCTGGCGAAAGCCGGCACGTCGGTGGTGCTGATCGAGGCTGCGCATTTTGGCGACGGCGCATCGGGACGCAATGGCGGGCAGTTGGGCACAGGCCAGCGGTCATGGCCGGAGGAGATCGAGGAGAAGCTGGGTTTCGAGCGCTCGAAAGCGCTGTTCGACATGGCCGAGGGCGCCAAGCGCTATCTAATGGATTTCGCGTCCGCCCACGGCATCGACATGGAATACGTGCCGGGCCAGCTGAACGTTGCCCACAAGCGGGGATACGAACGCTACTACCAGGCCAATGCCGCAATCGCGGCCGAGCGCTACGGCTATCCGCATGTCACGTTCATGGGCGCGAAGGAAACCGCCGAGCGGGTCGGCACGACCGATTACCATTGCGGCGTGCGCGACATGGGAACCGGCCATATCCATCCGCTGAAACTCCTGATCGGACTGGCACGGGTGGCGCATGACGCAGGCGCTTCGATCCACGAGGAAACGCCGGCAACCAGGATCACGCAGTCCGGCGGCAAGACCCTGATCGAGACGCCGCGCGGCATGATTTCGGCCGCTCGGGTGCTGCTTGCCACCAACGCCTATATCGGCAATCTCGAACCGGTGACCGGCGCGCATATCATGCCGATCGGATCCTTTATCGCGGCAACCGAACCGCTCGACGAGTTTCCGCAGGTCATTCCCGGTGGCGAGGCCGTCTGCGACAGCCGTTTCGTGGTGCGCTACTTCCGCAAGTCGCTGGACAACCGGCTGTTGTTCGGTGGCCGCGAGGTCTACACGTCGAGCAATCCGAAGGACACGGCCGAGGCCATCCGCCGCCAGATCGTCGATACCTATCCGGCGCTGAAGGATGTCCAGATCACCCATGCCTGGGGCGGCAATGTCGGGATTACCCTGCCGCGGCATCCGTTCGTTCGCGAGGTGATGCCGGGCGTCACATCGATCGGTGGCTATTCCGGTCATGGCGTGATGCTGTCGAATTATTGCGGCAAACTTTACGCCGATATGGTCCTGGGAAATCGCACAGAGCTCGATTATCTGCGGGACCTCGACATACCGTCCTTCCCCGGCGGGCGGCGCATGCGAAGCCCTCTTCTGTTCCTCGCGCTGACTTGGTTTGCGCTCAGAGACAGGATGTGAGACGCCTCCCCTACCGCCCAGTTGCGATTTCGGGCTAGCGTTTTTAAATCGATTAGAATATGTGTTCCACCAACTATGCGAGATGAAAGAATAGCGATGAGCAGCCAGATCATCCCAGTCGAGCCGTTTGATTGCGTCGTTTTCGGCGGCACCGGCGACCTTGCGGAGCGCAAGCTTCTGCCGGCCCTCTACCATCGTCAGATCGAAGGCCATTTCACCGAACCAACCCGAATCATCGGCGCATCGCGCAGCGCGCTTTCGCACGACGACTACCGCAAGTTCGCCCAGGACGCCCTCAAGGAGCATCTCAAGAAGGGTGAATACGACGAGGCGGAAGTCGAGAAGTTCTGCAAGCGTCTCTATTACGTGTCCGTTGATGCGAAATCGGAAGGCGGATGGGCCGAACTGAAGAAGCTGCTCGACGAGGGCAAGGACCGCGTCCGCGTGTTCTATCTCGCCGTCGCGCCTGGAATTTTCGGTGCCATTTCCGAAAAAATCCGCGATCACAAGATGATCACCAAGCAGACCCGTATCGTCGTCGAAAAGCCGATCGGCCGCGACCTTGCGTCAGCGCTGGCGCTCAACGACCAGATCGGCAAGGTCTTCCCGGAAGAGCAGATCTTCCGCATCGACCACTATCTCGGCAAGGAAACCGTGCAGAACCTGATGGCGCTGCGGTTTGCCAACGCGCTCTATGAGCCGCTGTGGAATGCCAACCATATCGACCATGTGCAGATCACCGTTGCCGAAGCGGTGGGCCTCGAAGGCCGCGCCGGTTACTACGATACGGCGGGTGCTCTGCGCGACATGGTGCAGAACCACATCATGCAGCTCGTGTGCCTTGTGGCGATGGAAGTCCCATCGTCGATGGACCAGGAAGCCGTTCGCGACGAAAAGCTGAAAGTGCTGCGTGCGCTGAAGCCGATCAACGAATCCAACGTTCAGCAGATGACGGTGCGCGGCCAGTACCGCGCCGGCGCTTCGGCAGGCGGCGCCGTCAAGGGCTACCTGGAAGAGCTGGAAGGCGGCGTTTCCAACACCGAGACCTTCGTTGCCATCAAGGCCGAAATTGGCAACTGGCGCTGGGCCGGCGTTCCCTTCTACATCCGGACCGGCAAGCGTCTTGCCAGCCGCATGTCGGAAATCGTCATCACCTTCAAGCCGATCCCGCACAATATCTTCGATGCGAGCGCTGGCCGGATTGCAGCCAACCAGCTGATCATCCGCCTGCAGCCGGACGAAGGCGTCAAGCAGTCCCTCATGATCAAGGATCCGGGTCCGGGCGGCATGCGCCTGCGCGAAGTGTCGCTGGACATGAGCTTTGCCGCCGCCTTCAACGTGCGCAATCCGGATGCTTACGAGCGTCTGCTGATGGACACGATCCGTTCCAACCAGACGCTGTTCATGCGTCGCGACGAAGTGGAAGCCGCATGGCGTTGGGTCGACCCGATCCTCAAGGGTTGGGAAGCCGCCGGCCAGCAGGTTCAGGGCTATACCGCCGGAACCTGGGGACCGAGCCAGGCGATTGCCCTGATCGAGCGCGATGGTCGCACGTGGCACGAGACCTGAGGTAGCCATGACCTACACGACTCACGACTATTCTGACGGCGCGGCTCTGGCAGCCGCGCTTGCCGACGAGGTGGCAAGCCGCCTCGCCGCTGCGATCTACGCACGCGATTCGGCCTGCATCGCTGTTTCGGGCGGCTCCACGCCGAAGAAATTCTTCGAGGAGCTTTCGAAGCGCGAGCTTGCCTGGGACAAGGTGAAGGTGACGCTGGTCGACGAGCGCTTCGTGCCCGCCGACAACGAGCGCTCCAACCATCTCCTGGTTGCCAAGCATCTTTTGGCGAACAATGCGGCGGCAGCGACCTTCGTGCCGCTCTATTACGATGCGCCCTCGATCGAGGATGCGGCCGTGATTGCGACAAAGGCAACGGCTGCGCTCGACAAGCCGTTCGACGTCGTGATCCTCGGCATGGGCGGAGACGGGCACACCGCCTCGTTCTTCCCGCATGGCAACAATCTGGAACAGGCGCTCGACCTTACCGGTCTTTGCCGCGTCATGACGATGAAAGCGGAAGGGGCCGGCGAAGAGCGGTTGACCTTCTCCTTCTCCAGCCTTTCGGATGCCCGCTTTCTGGCGCTGCATATAGAGGGACAGGGCAAGAAGGACGTGCTGGAAAAGGCGATCGCCGGATCCGATGAGACCGAAATGCCAGTCCGTGCGGTTCTGAACCGTGCCGCATCGCCACTCGACATTTACTGGGCGCCGTAACACGCGCCTCACCTGGCGGCCGCTTCTTGAGGGGCCGAAGCAGTAACACCAGCGATCCCGGCACTCTCCCAGACCGGGATCGACCCAAGGAGGATGAACCATGGGCGCCCATTCCGGCATTGAGGCGATCACCGCCCGTATCGTTGAACGATCGAAACCGCATCGTGAGGCCTATATCGACCGGGTGCGCCGCGCCGCATCGCGCGGGCCGCATCGCACCACGCTCTCCTGCGGCAACCTTGCACACGGCTTTGCGGTCTGTTCCCCCGCCGAGAAGGACGCGCTCGCAGGCGACGTCGTTCCGAACCTCGGCATCATCACCTCCTATAACGACATGCTCTCGGCTCACCAGCCCTACGAGACCTTCCCCGCGATCATCCGCGAGGCGGCACGCGCAGCCGGCGGCATCGCCCAGGTGGCTGGTGGCGTTCCAGCCATGTGCGACGGCGTCACACAGGGGCAGCCCGGCATGGAGCTGTCGCTGTTTTCCCGCGATGCGATTGCCATGTCTGCCGGTATCGGCCTGTCGCACAACATGTTCGATGCCGCCGTCTATCTCGGCATCTGCGACAAGATCGTGCCGGGCCTGGTGATTGCGGCCCTGTCCTTCGGGCATCTGCCGGCAGTGTTCATTCCGGCCGGACCGATGACGACGGGTCTGCCGAACGACGAGAAGTCGCGCATTCGCCAGCTTTATGCGGAAGGCAAGGTCGGCCGCGCCGAACTGCTGGAAGCGGAATCCAAGTCCTATCACGGCCCGGGCACCTGCACGTTCTACGGCACGGCCAACTCGAACCAGATGCTGATGGAGATCATGGGCTTCCATATGCCCGGCGCCTCCTTCGTCAATCCGGGCACGCCGCTTCGCGAAGCACTGACGCGCGAGGCCGTCAAGCGGGCGCTCGCCATCACCGCACTCGGCAACGAGTTCACGCCGGCGGGCGAGATGATCGACGAACGCTCGATCGTCAACGGCGTCGTCGGCCTGCATGCGACCGGCGGCTCCACGAACCACACGATGCATATCGTGGCGATGGCGCGTGCCGCCGGCATCCACCTGACCTGGGAAGATATTTCGGAACTGTCCGACATCGTTCCGCTGCTGGCCCGCGTCTATCCGAACGGACTGGCCGACGTGAACCATTTTCACGCAGCCGGCGGCATGGGTTTCCTCATCCGCGAGCTTTTGAAGACAGGCATGGTGCATGACGACGTGCGCACCGTGTTCGGCCACGGGCTCGAGGCCTATACGGTGGAAGCCAAGCTCGACGAGAAGGGCCTCGTGGAGCGCCATACGGTGCCGCAGACAAGTGGCGACCCGAAGGTTCTGGCGCAGATCGAAACGCCGTTCCAGCCGACCGGCGGCCTGAAGATGCTGACCGGCAATATCGGCAAGGGCGTCATCAAGATTTCGGCCGTGAAGCCGGAGCGACATATCATCGAGGCGCCGGCCATCGTGTTCCACGACCAGCAGGAACTGCAGGACGCGTTCAAGCGCGGCGACCTGAACCGCGACTTCATCGCCGTCGTGCGCTTCCAGGGACCGCAGGCGAACGGCATGCCCGAGTTGCACCGTCTGACGCCGCCGCTCGGCGTGCTGCAGGACCGCGGCTTCAAGGTGGCGCTTCTCACCGACGGGCGCATGTCCGGCGCATCGGGCAAGGTGCCGGCCGCCATCCACATGACGCCGGAAGCCTGCGATGGCGGGGCAATCGCCAAGATCCAAAACGGTGACATGATCCGTCTCGACGCTGTTGCCGGAACGCTTGAGGTTCTGGTGGACGCCGCCGAATTCGAGGCGCGCCTGCCTGCCAAGGCGGACCTTTCCGAAAACGAATTCGGCATGGGCCGCGAACTCTTCGCCGCCTTCCGCCGCAACGTCGGCCGCGCCGAGCACGGCGCCAGCGTGTTTTCCTGAAATAACAAAGGGCGGCCTTGAGCCGCCCCTTCAATAACTCCGACAGTGCCCACGGTCCTTGGACAGGTGGCTTACCAGGCCCGGAGATCGATCGTCATGTCGCGGTGGTTCGGATGCGTCGAGAAGACGAAGATGCGGTTCATTTCCTTCTTCGTCAGCATCTTTAGAAAGCGAACCTGAATGGTGTTGTTGGTGTTGACCCGCATCAGGATGCAGCCGACCTTGGAGATGCGGGCGTCCGGGATGTCGAGATAAAATTGCTTGGGCAGGTGGTACTGGGTGATGATCCCGAGAACCGCTTCGGTTTCGGATATCTGCAGAACGTCGCAGCGGCGCTGCGCCATGTTCATCACGCCGTTTTCGGTATACTCGATGCGGGCTGCGTTCATCGTGTCATGCATCTTGAACCGCGCTTCGCGGTCGTACATGAACGACTCTTCCTTGTTCAGAAAATGGCTTTTTCCAATGGGGGCCGCGGTCACGACAGTGTCTCCTATTCCAATGTCAAAAGAGTAGGGCCTGAAGTTTAACAGAGCGTTGGAATTTCATATGCGGCCCGAATCGGAGCATTAGTCACAAAATTCCGGTAAATGTAAAGTTATCCCGATCCGTCAGCGGCGATAGGTCTGGCCGTCCGCGTCGAAGAGATGCAGCTTCTGCGGATCGGCTGAAAAACGCATCGTGTCGCCTCTTTTCACGTCGATGATCCCAGGCAGTTTGGCGATGATCGGCTCCTTGGCCGACAAGCCTTCGATGTAGAGGAGCGTCACCTCCCCGAGCGCCTCGACGATGGAGACCTTGCCTTCGAAGAGATAATCCTCGCCGGTCGCGATGGTCAGATCTTCCGGCCGGACGCCGAAGCTTGCGCTCTTGCCGTTCGCGCCGGTTTCGGTCGCGATCGGTACGATGACCGACTTTCCGTCGACAAGCGAAACGGTGGTCACAGCGCCGGTTTCCTTGACGGTGACGGGCATGATGTTCATCGCCGGCGAGCCGATGAAGCGCGCGACAAAGAGGTTTTTGGGGCGCTCATAGAGTTCGAGCGGTGGCCCCACCTGTTCGATGCGGCCGGCCGACAGCACGACGATCCGGTCAGCGAGCGTCATCGCCTCCACCTGATCGTGGGTGACGTAGATCATCGTCGTGTCCGGCATCTGCTCCTTGAGGCGGGCAATCTCGATGCGGGTCGCGACGCGGAGAGCTGCGTCGAGGTTGGACAGTGGCTCATCGAACAGAAAGACTTTCGGGTCACGGCAGATCGCCCGGCCAATCGCCACGCGCTGGCGCTGGCCGCCCGAGAGCGCTTTCGGCAGGCGGTCGAGATAGGGCGTCAGTTGAAGGATATCGGCGGCCGCACGAACCCGTCGGTCAATCTCCTCCTTGCTTTCCTTGGCGATCCGCATGCCGAAGGCCATGTTGTCGTAGACGGTCATATGCGGATAAAGCGCATAGGACTGGAACACCATGGCGATGCCGCGGCGCGAAGGCGGAACGTCGTTGACCACCTGACCATCGATCAGCATCTCGCCGCCGGTGATCGTCTCGAGCCCGGAGATCATCCGCAGCAGCGTGGACTTGCCGCAGCCAGACGGGCCGACAAACACCACGAACTCGCCCTGCGCAATGTCCAGGTCGATGCCGTGCAGCACCTTCACCTGGCCATAGGACTTGCGGATATCCTTCAGTACGACACCGGTCATGACGTGATCCTCCCCGTTACCCTTTGTTGTCTCTTACGTGTGGCGAGCGAAATACGCCCCCCAAGGTGGCAGCTCGACACGATTGCCTTCGACACGGCTGTCAAAACCGTGGCCGACGAGCATGTCCCACTGACCGATCGGCAGGTCGGTCGCGACCTCGCCCGCACTCATGTTGAACAGGCAGAGCAGCGTCTCACTGCCGTATTGGCGTTTGTAGCCCAGCACCGTGTCATCGACCGGAAGAGACATGAATTGCCCCTTGCTCAGGGCCGGATGCAGTTTGCGGAAGGCGAGAAAGCGGCGGTATTGCTCCAGCACCGAAGCCGGATCGCCATACTGGGCGCCGACGGCTTTCAGCTGGTGTTCGACGGGGATCGGCAACCATGTCTTTTCGGCCGTCGAAAAGCCGGCCTGAAGCGCCTGGGCATCCCAGACCATCGGCGTTCGGCAGCCGTCGCGGCCCTTGAATTCCGGCCAGAACTGAATGCCGTAGGGATCGCGCAGGTCGGCATATGCGATATCGGCCTCGGTCAGGCCCAGCTCCTCGCCCTGATAGATGCAGACCGAGCCGCGCTGGGTGAGAAGAATGGCCGAGAGCATTTTTGCGTAGGCTTCACGGTCGAGCACGTCCATGCCCCAGCGGCTGACATGGCGCACGACGTCGTGGTTGGAAAAGGCCCAGCATGCCCAGCCCTCAGGCGCGGCCTCGGAAAAGGCGGTCTGCACTTCGGCCACGCGGGCGGGTGTCAGAGCGTCGGGCGCCAGGAATTCGAAGGCGTAGCACATCTGCATCTTGTCATCGCCGGAAGTATATTCGCCGACGATTTCCAATCCGCGCTGACTGTCACCCACTTCGCCGACGGCAGCGATTGCCGGGAATTCGTCGAGAACGGCGCGGAAGCGCTTCAGGAACGCGATATTTTCCGGCCGGTTCTTGTCGTAGATGTGTTCCTGGAAATTGTAGGGGTTCACGGCGGGCGCCGTCGACGCGTTGCGGCGCGAGGGATCGAGCGCCGGATTGTCGCGCAATTGCTTGTCGTGGAAGTAGAAGTTGATCGTATCGAGGCGGAAACCATCGACGCCGCGGTTCAGCCAGAAGCGCGTCATGTCCAGCAACGCATCCTGAACCTCGGCATTGTGCAGGTTGAGGTCCGGCTGCGCGGTGAGGAAGTTGTGCATGTAATATTGCATGCGGGTCGGATCCCAGTGCCAGGCCGAGCCGCCAAAGATCGACAGCCAGTTGCTCGGCGGCGTGCCGTCGGGCTTGGCGTCTGCCCAGACATACCAGTCGGCCTTGGGATTGTAGCGCGAGGAACGGCTTTCGATGAACCACGAATGCTGATCCGACGAATGCGACATGACGAGATCGATCATCACCTTGAGGCCAAGGCGATGGGCTTCCGCGATCAGGCCATCGAAATCCGAAAGCGTGCCGAACATCGGATCGACATCGGAATAATTGGAGACGTCATAGCCGAAGTCCTTCATCGGCGACGGAAAGAACGGCGAGATCCAGATGGCATCGGCGCCAAGCGCTGCGATATGCGGCAGGCGCGCGGAAATGCCCTTCAGGTCACCGATGCCGTCGCCGTTGCTATCCTGGAACGAGCGGGGATAGATCTGGTAAATGACGGCGCCACGCCACCAGTCCCGATCCTTTGCTGCGTCCATTGCTCCGGAGACTTCCGCCGAACTTGTCATCCACTATCCCTGTTGGTTCACAGACATCATCCGCCCTTGACCGACCCGGCGAGCAGGCCGCGGACGAGGTATCGCTGCAGCGCAAAAAAGACGATAATCGGGACGATGATGGTTATGAAGGCCGAAGCGGTGAGAATTTCCCATTTGCCGCCCATCGACCCCAACAGCGCGTTGAGAGAGCCGGTCAAGACCAGCTGATCCTTGCCGGTTCCGAGAAACACCATGGCGACGAGAAGGTCGTTCCACGTCCACAGGAACTGGAAGATCGAGAAGGAGGCGAGTGCCGGAAACGACAGCGGAAGGACGATCTTGACGAAGATCTCGAAATCGCTGGCGCCATCGACACGGGCGGATTCGATGATCTCCTTGGGCAGACCTGCGATGTAGTTTCGCAGGAGATAGATCGCGAGCGGCATGCCGAACGCCGCATGCGCAAGCCAGATGCCGACATAGGAGCGCGACGACACGCCGAACAGGTTGCCGATGTCGTTATAGAGCGTCAGCAACGGGATCAACGTCATCTGCAGCGGCACGACGATCAGCCCGACCACGAGCGCGATGATCAGCGACCGGCCGGGAAACTGCATCCAAGACAGGGCATAGGCTGCGAAGGCTGCGATCAGGATCGGGATGATGGTGGCGGGTATTGCGACCGTCAGCGAATTGATAAAGGACTGGCCGATGCCGGCGGACGTCAGTACCGTGCGGTAATTGTTGAGGGTGAAGTTCGGCGGTTGGGTGATCGAGAGATAGATGCGCTTGCCGCGCTTGTCGTCGAATGGGCCGCTCTTCACGTAGGAATAGCTGCCATCCGTGTTGACGGTGAGCTTCTCGCCGTCTCCCAGATCCGCTTCCTTGCCGGCCTCGAATTCTGTCGGTGCAGCGACCCTGGTGCCGAAGGCGACCACACTGCCGCTCTTGACGTCGCCGCCATCGAAGACGGAGCCTGATATGTTGTAGTTGGGGCCGTCCTGCCGGGCGCTTGCGGGATCGCCAAGGCGTGCGGCGCTGGTTTCAGCAGCACCCGTCAGCGCCGTCCACCAGCCCGAGGAGGTGATCTGGCCGGCATCGCGGAACGAGGTGACGAGGATGCCGAGCGTCGGGATCAGCCAGATGATGCAGATGATCAGAACCGAGGCATGCAGGATCAGTCTTGGAACGCCGATGCGGCGAAGGCTTGCGGCAGCGCTCATCTCAATGGTCTCCCATATCGCGGTTCGCCTGACGGATGTTCCAGATCATGATCGGCGTCACCGCCGCCATGATGACCAGCGCGATGACGGCACTTCGACCGCTGTCGCCGCCGCCGCGGAACATCCAGTCGAACATCAGGTTGGCCAGCACCATCGTGTTCCACTGGCCATTGGTCATGGTCAGAACGATGTCGAACACCTTGAGAACGAGAATAGTGATCGTGGTCCAGACCACAGCGATCGTGCCCCAGATCTGCGGCACCATGATTTTCCAGAAGATCTGCCAGCCATTGGCGCCATCGATGACGGCTGCCTCGACGGTTTCCTCAGGAATCCCGCGTAGCGCTGCCGACAGGATGACCATCGCAAAACCGGTCTGGATCCAGATCAGGATAGCCATAAGGAAAAAGTTGTTCCAGAAGGGCAGCGAGATCCACACCTGCGGATCGCCGCCGATTGCCCGGACGATCGCGTTCAGAAGGCCGATCTGCGTTTCGTTGCCGCCACGGAATTCGTAGATGAATTTCCAGATCACCGAAGCGCCGACGAACGAGATCGCCATCGGCATAAAGATCAGGCTCTTGGCAAGATTTCCCCACCAGATACGGTCGGTGAGCACCGCGATGACCAGGCCGAGGAAGGTGCAGGCTGCCGGCACGACGGCGAGCCAGAGGATGTTGTTGAAAATCGACTGGCGGAACTGCGCGTCGAAGAAGGCCCAGCGGTAATTGGCAAAGCCGACGAAATTGCCGCCGGAACGATCGTAGAAGGACAGGATGAAGGTCGCGATGACGGGATAGACGAGATAGACCGCGAGCAGCAGGAGTGCGGGTCCGAGAAACAGCCAGGGGCGGATCGTGGCTCTACGGTTGAGATTGGCCGAAGCCTTGCGGGCATCGCCTTCCGGCACCGGAAGTGCCGCTGATAGCAGCTTGTCGGAAAGCCAGTAGTAGAGCGCGCAGGCAAAAACGCCGGCAACGACGACACCCATGGCAGATGCAATCTGAGCTAACATAGGCCCTCCCCCTTTTCTGCAGTGCTAAGCAGGTCTTCCGTCGTCATATCCGGGAAATGCCAACCCTGGAAATGCCCCTCGCCCCCGCATCCACCCTTCTCCCTGTGGTCGGGGAGAAGGGCAGTCGCGAGCGCAGCCTTCGACGCGAATGACTACTTCAGACCGTCCCAGGCCTTCTGGATATCGCCGCCCACAGCCTTTGCATCCTTGCCGCCGACATAATCGATCATGCCGGTCCAGAAGGCGCCGGCGCCGATCTTGCCGGGCATCATGTCGGATGCATCGAAGCGGAAGGTGGTGGCGGTGGTCAGCAGTTCGCCCTGCTTGCGCAGTGTGTCGTTGGCATAGGCTTCCGTCTTGGCGCCCTTGAACGGCGTGAGGAAGGAGGCCTGCGCCATCCAGACTTCATGGGCGATCGGCGTCTTCAGGAATTCGATGAAGGCCTTTGCCGCAGGAGAATCCTTGGTGATGGCAAACATAGTGCCGGCACCGAGGACCGGGGTGCCGAGTTCAGGCTTGGAGGCATAGGTCGGCAGGTAGAAGAAGTCCGCATCGACGCCCAGTTCCTTGTCCGCAGGGAAGAAGGACGGCACGAACGAGGCCTGGTGATGCATGTAGCACTTCGGCGGGATGTCGAAGAGGCCCTTCGGGCTGTCACGGAAGTCGGTCGAGGCAACCGCTGCAACGCCGCCCGCGACGTATTTGTCATTGCGGGCGAACTTGCCGAATTCCTCGATGGCGCCAACCACTGCCGGATCGTCGAACTTGATCTCGTTGGACACCCACTTGTCGTAGGTTTCGGCCGACGACGTCCGCAGCATCATATCCTCGACCCAGTCGGTCGCAGGCCAGCCCGTCGCGCCGCCCGATCCGAGACCGATGCACCACGGCACGCCGCCATCCTCGACGATCTGGTCGGAGAGCTTGAGCAGGTCTTCCATCGTCTTCGGGATTTCGTAACCGGCTTCCTCGAAATTCTCCGGCACGAACCACACGAGCGATTTCAGGTCAGCCTTGAACGGGAAGCCGAAATAGGCGTCCTTGCCGTCCTTGCCCTTGTAGGTACCGTAGCGGATCCAGTCCTCGCCGGAGCCGTAATTGGTCTTGATCCAGTCGGCATTTTCCTGGCCGAGCGGCGTCAGAAAGCCCTTGGTCGCGAGATCGGCCAGAAGACCCGGCTGCGGGATGATGGCAATGTTGGGCGGCGAGCCGGCCTGGGTATCGATGACGATCTGCTGCTCGTAGTTCTCGGACGACGAGTATTTACCGTTCGCACCCGTCGCGGCATTGAAATAGGCGAGCACGCTGTTGAACAGCACCTCGTCCTCGCCACGCCAGGGACCGAACAGGGTCAGGCTCTGGCCCTTCAGGTCACCATGCGCGGATTTGAAATCCTCGTAGCTTTTCCAGTTGAACTTGGCATCTTCGCCGGGCGCGAACTTCAGTTCCTGCGCACCTGCAGCCCCTGCCAGCAGTGCGACGAAAGCCGTGCCGATCCAAAACAATTTCTTCATCGAAATATCCTCCCCTTTGAAGCGTAATCTACAGGGGGATTTAAGGCAGAGCCAGAGGTTTCAAGGGCGCCAGTGCAAGCAAAGCGCCTTGAATGTGATGAATGGTCCGAAATCAGAACTTTGGCGCAGGCAGCCCGGCGGCGCGATGGGCGGCGATTACGGTGTTGGCCATCAGCATGGCGATGGTCATCGGACCGACGCCGCCTGGAACCGGTGTGATGGCTGCGGCGACCTCTGAGGCCTCGTCAAAAGCGACGTCGCCGACGAGACGGGTCTTGCCCTCGCCCTTTTCCGGTGCCGGCACCCGGTTGATGCCGACATCGATCACGGTCGCGCCGGGCTTGACCCAATCCGCCTTGACCATTTCGGGCCGACCGACGGCGGCAACCAGGATATCGGCGTTGCGGCAGACGGCGGCGAGATCCTTCGTCTTAGAATGCGCCATGGTGACGGTGGCGTTTGCGGCCAGAAGCAACAGGCCCATCGGCTTGCCGAACAGGTTGGACCGGCCGATGACCACGGCGTTCAACCCGGACAGGTCTTCGCCATGGATGCGCTTGACCAGCAGCATGGAGCCGGCCGGCGTGCAGGAGATCATGCCTGTCGTCAGGTCACCGGTGGCGATCTTGCCGGCATTGGCGATGTTGAGGCCGTCGACATCCTTTTCCGGCAGGATGGACTGGATCACCGGCTCCTGATCGAGATGTCTCGGAAGCGGCAGCTGGACGAGAATGCCATGGATCGCCGGATCGGCGTTGAGCGTATCGACGAGAGACTGAAGCGCCTCCTGCGTCGTCTCTTCCGGCAACGTGTGCTGGATCGAATTGAAGCCGCACTGCTTCGCCATCCGGCTTTTGGAGCTGACGTAAGCGTGGCTGGCCGGATCGTTGCCGACGATGACGACTGCCAAGCCAGGCTTTGCGCCGCCGGCCCGTTCGAGGCCTTGCGCTGCCTCCGTGACTGCCGAAATGACCGATGCTGCCGCCTGCTTGCCGTCGATTACCGTGACCACGTGCCATCTCCCGTTGACCGAACAGATCTAAGCCGGAGGCTACTGCCCGAACTGGCTCACCTGCGCCTAATGCTGTCGGGAGCAAACAAAAGCAAGGTCAAATCTTGATCCGGGTGACCCGTGCCGGCCCTATCGTCCCGACGCGGTGCGCAGTTCGGAGTAGGTCTGCACCCGGTCGCGCAGTTCTATCATTTCCTGTCGCAGGAGCTGCAATTCCTCGATCGCCCGGCGATCCTCATGCGAGAGTTCGGAATAGGCAAGCTCTTCCTCCCGCATCGCATGCCGGTGCGGATCCGAAATTGCGACCGCGAGAAGCGGTGGAACGGCGGCCTGATCGTAAGGCTGTCTGTGTGCCATCAGCAGTTCGCGAAGCTGAGCGGACAGCGTCAGGCCATTGGCGGCCTCGCGCTCCTCCATTTCGTGTCTGTAATCCTCGGACACGGCATCGGTCTCGACGTCCTGCGCCCAGGCGTCGGAGCCCGCACCGTGATCATATTCGTAGGCTGCTGCGATCTCTTCGGACTCATCGGTAAGATCCAGATCGGCGGCCCAACGCGCATCCATCGGCAGCGCGGCGATGTTCTCGACAACGTCCATTTCAATCGGCGCGGGCTCTGCCTCGAGATGGTCGATCGCGGGCTCCGGCGACGAACGGCGTCCCATCAGCATTGCGCCGAAAGCGCCGAGAAGCAGGCCAGCCGTTGCGCCAAGACCGCTCAGCGCGTACCAGGGCAAGCCGAGCCAGACGGTCGCTGGTGCTTCGTTGGGGGTGACGGTCAGAGGCTTTGAGATCTGTACCCTCGGGGCGGCGACCAGCTTGGTAGACTCGGGGCTGTTGAACCGGCCGCGTGAGTAATTGTCGCGCGCTTCCGCAACGGCCGTTTCCAGCCCCGAGAGCGCTGCGATCTCGTCAGACACCGTCTTGTCTGCGGAAAGCTGTTCCAGCTTGACGCGGAGTTCCGCAAGCTGCGCGGCGGCATGCACCTGCTGGCTGTTCAGCGACTTCACCAGTTGCTTCAACGCGTCCTGGATCGAGAGGCGCGCCTGTGCAAGCACTGCTTCGGCAGCCTGGAAACGCGGATGAAGCGGGCCGAGATCGCTGGAAAGCTGATCGACGGCAAGCTGTGCTTCCACATGCCGCTGGCGCTGATATTCGAGGCCGGTATAGTCCAGACTGTCCGGCAAAGGCTTGTTCAGAACGTCGGCGACCTTCATGGCGGAGGCCTGGCTCAGCCTGTCTTTCAGAGCAACGAGATCGCTCTCGGCCTGCTCGACATCGCGGCTCAGGTCGCGCATTTCGGAGGCCCGGCTTTTCAGTTCGGCAACCTTGTCTTTGCCGGTTCGGCTGACAAACCCTGAAAGCGCCGCTTCTGCGCGGCCAAGCGTGTCGCGAAGGGCTTCGACGGCCGGGTCGCGGCCATCGAAGGCGCCGACAGACAACGCTGTCGGCACGGCATTGCCCAGCATGCCGACGATCTGGCGAGCCTCTTCAGGCTTTCCGGCCGTCGCCGCAATGCGCAGATCCGTGCTGCTTTGGTCGTATGAAATGGTGATTGCGCGGGTCAGGCGGTCGCGCAGACCCGCTTCGTCCTGCAGGGTCGTCGTCCCGGTGCCGGACAGGATTTCGTAGAGAAGGCCGGTCACGCTCTGGGGTTCGGTCGCAAAACTGCTGTCCTTGCCAAGGTTCAGGGCATGGATGAGATTGTCGATCGTGGTTCTGGCGAGAAGCTGCCCCGTCGCAGCAGATACGGTCTGCTCACTGACTGCCCCGACCTTCAGCTGCGTCTGGGCGGTAAACGTCGCATCGCTGCTGCCGAGGAGGACGAGCGGCGCCACGCCTCCGAGAGCCGTCATCAGACCGATCCCGAGCAGCGCGGACGGGAGTGCACGCCGCGCCGGGAGGTTGTCCCGGGCGCTATCCTCGAGCAGGCTGTCGGGCTTTTCGATCTCAGAATTATCCATGGAAAGACCGTCTTGTTTCGCGGGCAGCACCGAAGCGCTCCGATTTTCTTAAGACAGTCTAAATTTCCATGGCAAAGAAAGCGTTAACGACGCGAAATCTGACCCGGCAGCCGGAAGAGATCATCGTTTGCGGCAATCGTCAGAGCTGCGGAGGCAATGGCCGGCAGATGGACGAGGCGATCGAGATCCTGTGGACGGCGAAGATCGGCGATCACGAGATCAAAGCCGCCTTCGAGAACCGACGACGGATCGACAGTCTCGAAACGGTGCCAGGGCGCATGGCGGGAGAACGCGGTGCGCAGTGGCTTGAGAATCGCCACGTCGTTGCCAACCAGGCCGATGCGGCGGTTCTTCTCGGAAAATGTCAGGAACGCCGGGACGAAGGCCGAGGCGGTGAAGCGGTCACGCAGGCCGGGGCCGAACAGGCGTGCCGATATGCCGGCCAGACGTACGCTGCCACGAACCGGAAGCCGCGCGCGCGCAACGTTCTCACCCGTTTCTGAAAGGGTCCGATATTCGACGAGACCGCGTGAAAACGTTATGGTCGACGATGGATGTGGATCGTTGAGCATAGCCTCCGCACGCTCGAATGCGGCAGTCCAGCTCAGCTCTTCGATGCCGTTGCCCAGACCGTGCGGGACTGCCTTGAAGGCGTTGATGTGTACTGAGGCGTTCACGTGTGCTCTCCGCTCGAAAATCCAGTCGTCCTGGAGCCTAGCGGAAAGCGCTGAACCGGCCTTGAAGCCAACCGTTAAAATGCGAGCGATGTGTCGAAAAGACATGGCCGTTGAAGCGGCATGCCTGATCCGAAGCGACGGCTGCCTAGTGCGACGGAGCTGCCGCCGGTGCCTCGACCTTGACGCCCTCGACGATTTTTTGGGCCGGAATGGGGTTGCTGCCGCGTCTTGCCGTGTTCGTGTCGATCGTCTCCTTCGACATGTAGTCGAGCTGTTCGATCAACACGTTGGCGACGACCGTATCGCCGAGCTTGGCGTTGATGCCGTCCTTGATCTTCGTGCGAAAGGCCTCCGGATCGAAAGTGCCGACGCTTTTCAGGTCGATCATCTTTTCGCCCATCAGAAGCGAGAACAGTTGGTCCGTCAGAACGACTTCCATCGGAAGCTGAACGTGCTTGGACTTCATGCTGTCGACCGAAAGCGAGATGCGGCCAAGGAAATAACCCTGCACCGCGCCATTGTTGATGACCGGCAGGCTGACCGGGTTGCCTCGCACGATCGTGGTCACGACCGCGGCTTCCGCCTCGGTCGCCACGGGCGCCTTCGACATCTGCGCAGAGACATACACGCCACCGATCGTGGCGATGCAGACCCAGAGCCCGATCAGCAGAACCTTGATCATCAGGACGTGCCGAACCGGAACTGATGTTCCGAATAGGTGCCGTCGGCGTCCATGTCCTTGACGGCGTTCTTGAGGATGTCGGCAACGGCGCGGACGGCTTCGAGATGCGCTTCGACGCGCTGGGCGTTGAGCTTCAGCTTCTTCTTCAGGCCCTGCAACTGACCAAGATAAGGTGCCGACGTTTCCTTGACGTCCGGCCCGCGGAACAGGGTCGTCAGTTCATAGAGGCAGCGGCTCTTGTGGGCGTTCGACACTTTGAGGTCGAAGCCGGAGTCGCGGCCGATCCGATCATTCTCGTTATCGATGATCATCTCAAGACGGGAGAGCACGGTCTTGATGCGGTAGTCAGTGGAAACGACGTCCATATCAACCTTCTAATGTTAATTAATTTGATTTCTTGGCTGCGCCGGCGTTTTCCGACGGAGACAGGATCTGCCGCTGGAAATCAGTGATCATGCCCACCGCCATCTGGCGATCGCCTTCATCGGTCTTGGCATTCGGTGCCGTGCCACGTGCATGCTGAACCGACTGCGAGAATAGTTTTTCGGCAATACCGAAACCGCCCTGCTTGGAGACGGCATCAGCAATCTGTTCCGCCATCATGCCCTTCCAGAAATCGCCGGCGGAACCTTTGCCGAAGACTTCTTCGCTCTCGGATGGAAGCATGTTCTGGATAAACGTGGAGGCGACGCTTGCCTCGAACTTCCGGTAGGTCTCCGGAATGTCCTTGTGGCGCGAAACACGGACGTTTTCGACCGTGGCGTCGGACCCGGCGGACTCTGCGGACTTGGCAGTCTGGCTTACGGCCTGGGCGAAACCCACACCGTTGGAGGCCAGCATGACCGATTGCGCCGTTGCTTCGTTTGCCTTCAGCTTTTCACGTGCGGCCTGAAGCAGGCCCGGATCTGCGGCCTGGACAACATCCAGGACAAGATCGCTCGGGGGGGAAATAGCCAATTCCAGTTCCTCATTATTTAGCGAACTGGATCATCCCTTATCAAGCTTGCTGGAAGCTGGTGTGGAGACCATCAGGCCGAGATCGACGAGATCGTACATGCGCTCGTCCTCGGCAAGCCGGCCTTCCAGCTCCTTTGCGTCGCCCATGCGCTCCTCCAGCCGGTCGCCCTTGGTCTTTTCGCGCAGGACCCGCTGTTCCTGCGCTTTCTGCTGGGCAACGATCTGCTGGCTTCGCGAAAACAGGCGCGTCAGCCGGTCGGCGTAATTCTTGGAGAACTGCTGGTGTACGGGATCGGTCGATGACAGCGCATCAACAGTCGTGTCGATGGATTGATCGATTTCCGCCTTGCGCTGCACCGTGGTGCTGAGCTCGAACTCGGCGAGCTTTTCAAGCTGGCGCTGGACATCGACCAGACGCCGCAGCTTGTCGGATTTCTTGTTGCCTGCCACGCGCGTCCTCCTTGGAAGCCTTGCCTACAGCCCGGTGAATACAAGCGGAAACCCGCGCACGAATTCCTCGATCATGGAGGCGATGCCGAGATAAAGCAGGAAGATACCGCCCATCAGCGCATACGGCGTAGAGATGAAGTAGACCGGGATCTGCGGCGCCATCTTGTTGATCATTCCGACAGCGACGTTGAACATGATGCCGTAGACGAGGAAAGGGCTCATCAGCCTCAAGACGATCATGAACGTGGCCGACAACGTATCCGTCAGGGTGATCAGGATGCGGCGTGGATTGAGACCTTCGGCGAGCGGAATGGTCGTGTAGGAATCGACCAGCGATCTGATGACGATGTGATGGAAGTTCAGCATGAACAGGACGAGCAGGCCCGATAGGGTCAGAAGGCTGGTCAGCTGGCTTTCCGACGAATCTTCCAGCACGTCGGATCCGGGCGGACCACTGAACGAGATCGACATGGCGATGGCGGCGCCTGCAAACTGCAGGCCCGAGGCATAAAGGCGAGCGATCAGGCCGAACACGGCCCCGACGAGAGTTTCAGACGCAATCAGCAGGCCGAGACCCGCAGCGTCACCGGACACCCTGGGGTAGATCGTATCCCAGACCATCGGCAGCACCGCCATGGACAGCGCCACCGATAGAAACAGCCGGACTTCCATGGGCAATCTGGCAGACGAGAACCCGGGCATGATCATGATGCAGCCGCCGATTCGACAGAATGCAAGAAAGAGAGCGATGACCGTGCCCTGCGGGTCCGTTATCATGAGATCGATCCAAGTACCTTGATCTCGGTGCCCTTTGCCAGCTCGACATGCGACAGGACGGGAAGGGTTGCGAACAGCCGCTCGATGATCATGCGCACATAAGAGCGTGTCTCCGGCGACGTGACAAGTACGAAGGGCATGCCCTTGTCCATGTATTCACGGATGACTTTGCCCGCCTGTTCACTGAATTCCTCGAGCGAGCGCGGATCGATGTCAAAATCGATAATGTCGCCCTTCGGATCGCGCTTGATTGCCTGGTGGAACAGAAGGTCCCATTTGGAGCCGAGACGCAGGACGCGAAGGATGCCGTTGTCGGCGAGATCGCCGCAGATCTGCTGGGCCATGCGGACCCGCACGTGCTCGACGAGCTGCTCGGTCTTGCGGACATGCGGCGCGAGTTCGGCCAGCGCTTCGAGAATGAGGTGCAGGTTCCGGATTGAGACGCGTTCGGCAAGCAGAAGCTTGAGAACCGCCTGAAGGCCGGAATAGGACATGTGCGACGAGCACATCTCGTCGGCAAGCTTCTTGTATTCCGGATCGAGACGCTCGATGAGGATCTTGACGTCCTTGTAGGACAGAAGCTGCGGCAGGTTGTTGCGGATGACTTCGCTGACATGGGTCAGAAGCACCGAAACGTTGTCGATCGGGTGGAAACCCTCGCGCTTCAGATCCTCGACGAAATGCTCCAGCACCGAGACGGCCGGCATTCCGAACGTGGGTTCGCGAACCTCGTCGCCGGGAACCGACGGCTTGCGATCCTTTCCGACGATGACGAGGACTTCGCCCAGTCGCAGCGTGCTGCTGGCGACCGTCGTTCCGTGGATGCGGATCTGGTAGGACTTTTCCGGGATCTGGATATCGTCGACGACCTTGATTTCCGGCACGACGAACCCGTATTGCGTGGCAAACCGCTTGCGCATCTTGCCGACGCGGAACCCGAGTTCCTGGTGGGCGCCGAGAAGACGCGGCGAGACCTGCTTGCCGAGCGCCAGCTCGATTTCTGCCGTTTTAAGGACGTTCTTGACCGAATCCTTTTCCGATTCGCGGTTCTCGACGACCTTCTTTTCCTCGCTTTCGCGCACCCTCTGGTTCTCGGCTTCGATCTGCCGCGGAATGACCCAGCCGGCACCGGCGAGAAGGAATGCGAGCGTCATGAACGGCATGAACGGCAGGCCGGGGACCAGTGCCAGAGTTGCCATCATGCCGGCTGCGACCCACAGAGCGCGAGGATAGCCGCTCAGCTGGCCGATAACAGCTACGTCGGTGGAACCCTGGGTACCGCCGCGGGTGACGATCAGGCCGGCTGCGAGCGAAACGATCAGCGCCGGAACCTGGGAAACGATACCATCGCCGACCGACAGCTTGACGAAGACGTCGGCGGCTTCGCCGATTTCCATGCCGTGACGGAAGTAACCGATGATGATGCCGCCGAACACGTTGATCGTGGTGATCAGCAGGCCGGCGACCGCGTCACCGCGTACGAATTTGGAGGCACCGTCCATGGCGCCGAAGAACGAGCTTTCCTCTTCCAGCTCGCGGCGGCGCAGCTGCGCCTCCTTCTCGTCAATGATGCCGGCGGACAGATCGGCATCGATCGACATCTGCTTGCCGGGAATGGCGTCGAGGGTAAAGCGTGCACCGACTTCGGCGATACGCGTCGCACCCTTGGTGATGACGATGAAGTTGACGACGATCAGGATCAGAAAGACGATCAGACCGATCACGAAATCGCCGGACATGACGAGGTTCGCAAAACCGGCGATCACGCCGCCGGCGGCGGTATGGCCCTCGTGGCCGTGCGAAAGAATGACGCGGGTGGTGGCAATATTGAGCGCCAGCCGGATCATCGTCGCGATCAGCAGGATCGTCGGGAAGGACGAGAAGTCCAGCGGCCGCTGGATCCACAGCGCCACCATCAGGATCAGGACGGAAAAGGCGATCGAAAACGCCAACCCGATATCGATCATGAAGACCGGCACCGGCAGGAACAGGATGCACAGGATGGCCATGATACCGACGGCAAAGCCGATATCGCGGCCATTCGGCGCGGCCTTCACGGGGGTAATGGACGTCTTCGTCATTGCCATATGCGGTATCTCTTCATGAGATTAGAAAGGCGCATGCTGCGCCCATGGATCGCGCAAAAAGCAAGACATGATAATGCTCGGACCTGTTGCGACAGATCCCTTCTAGGCAGCGAAGCTTGTGTGAGGGTGTCCGCCATCATCGCAGGCGAAGCGTGCGAGCAAGCCTCGCAGCCTTGGCAGCCGTGCGCTAGAAACCGGACTGGACGCGCGAAAAGACGAGATCGGTGAAAAGCGAGATCTGGCCGCCGATGAAGGGAGCAGCAATCCCGAGCGCCAGCATGACGGCGACGATCTTGGGCACGAATGTCAGTGTCATTTCCTGGATCTGCGTCAGCGCCTGAATGAGCGCCACGACCATGCCGACAATCATCGCGGTCAGCACTGCCGGGCTTGAGGCGATGAGAATCGTCCATATCGCCGAGTGCATCATGTCGAGAGCATCGGCTTCATTCATTGCAGGATCATCCGGGGCATTGGTGTCGTGGCCATCATCATCTGGCGCGAATCGCATGCGGATGATGACAGCCACCGACCGCCAATGCAATTGAGCGACCGGTACTGCCCCCGGCAAAACCGCAGGCTCGCCTGCAATTTCAGGAATTCAGTCGGATCAGGACTCCGAGGACTTCGTCGCAGATATCGTGATGCCGTCGCCGATCGTGATCTCCTTGCCAGCATCGGTCGTTGCAACCAGACCGTCAGACGTGACTTCGATCGATTCGACCACACCGCTGGTCTTGCCATCACTGCTGGTGATCGTCTTGCCGATATAGGACGAGGCGTTGGACAGCGACGACTGTGCGATCAGGCTTTCCAGGTTGGTGTTCGTCTGGATCGACTGTTCGACCTGCGAGAAGGTTGCCAGCTGCGAGATCTGTTCGCTAGCATCCAGCGGATCGGTCGGATCCTGGTTCTGCATCTGGGCGATCAGAAGCTGCAGGAAAGCGTCGTAATCGAGCGAAGCGCTTGCCGCAGCGGATGAAGCCTTCGACGAACTCGTTGCATTCGTCGAGGTTGCGGACGATACCGTATCTACTGCCATAGCCCCATCTCCTTGCGCAGACCGGCGATAGCAGCCGGCGCGACTTCCTTGCTGTTCAGGATGCGCTCTTCGACAGGATAGAGCGCGCGGATTGCCTTCAGTGCTTCAAAAGCGCGATCGGAGGCAACAAGCGCATCGATCTGCTTGAGCTCGTCGATGATTTCCGGATTGCGGAAGCATGCGAGCAGCATCATGACCGACCGGCGGAACATGGTCACGGCCTGGTCCTTGCCTTCCGGATTGATCAGCATCATCTGTGCGATGAAGTACAGCTGACGAAGCGGGGTCGTCGTATCCTCGGGCTGGAGAACATGGTTTTCCAGCAGAAACGTAACGTTGTTGAGGAATTCAAGAGAAACCTTGCGATCAACACGCAGGACTGCGCCGTTGATGAAGATCTTTTCGCCGGACTTCAGCGAGATACGCAGTGTGCTTTTCATCTTAGGCCATCCCTGATGATGGTAGTCACGTCGATAATGCCCTGGTAATTGTCGGACTGCTTCTTACGAATGCGTTCGCATTCCTTCAGTATCCAAAGGGCGATGGAGATCAGCTTTGCGCGCAGCTCGATGCCGAGCTCGTTGTCGGGCTGGTTGAGGTCTTCGATAAACCGGGTCCAGACCCTGCGCGTATAATGGATGGCCTCGACGGCCTCGCGTCCATAATGCGATTTGTTCGGGACTGCAGAGAGGAGCTCAATGGAGCGGGCCAGAACCTGGCGTTCTCTCTCTCTAGCGCTTGCGAGGTCATCCTTGATTACCTCGGCATACGCAAACTGGAACATGCTTGCTTCCTTCATGTTGCAAACCAAATGCCGCGGGGCAACTACCCATTATAGATAGTTGACGAGGCTCAGTCCCTGGATCTTGGAGGTGATGGTGTATGAGGTCTCTACTTGCGTCAACAACGTGTTGAGACGCACCGAAGCATCATAAGTATCCACGCCGACGAGATCTGTCAGTTGGGTGTTGATGATATCCATTTGCGCCGACATGGCGGTATTGGCCTTTTCGACGCGCTCCTGGGAAAGCCCCATGGAAGAGCGCTCAGCATCGATGCCGGACACCGATAGGCCGGCAAGATTGGTAACGGTCGCGTTGACCTTGTTCAGTGCATCGGCGGACAGGCCCGCCGTTGCCAACTGGGACGTGATCAGGCTGCCGAGAACGAGGTTCTTGAAGCCATCGGCATTCAGGCTCGTCGAAGTGGTGACGGTCTCAGACGTGCTGACACGACCGGTCATTTTGGTGTCGGACGCGTTTGTCCAGCCGGACCAGTCGAAGGACGACGTATAGTCGTCGAGGAAGGTCGCCATCTGGCTGGACGATATATCCGATGCGCTGGAGATACCGTTGGCCGACATGAAGCTCGAAAACTGCGTGTTGAAGTCGTCCGTCAGGTCGGTGATGAAGCTGTCGTCCAGAGGCGCGGCATCGGTGTTGATGCCAGAAAACAGATACTCGCCATTGACCGAGACGTTTGCGTAGCTGACGAAATTCTCGAGCACGGACGTCGCCGTATCGGCAGAAACCTGCAAGCTCGTCTTGTCGCTGCTGCCGGAGAGCGCGACCAGTGAATCCAGCAGCGTCTGGCCGGAGTCGGACATCTGCTCCATCGCAAGCTGCGAGGAATCCATTCGCTGATTGGTCAGCGAATTGGAATCGATGATTGCCTGCAGCCGTGATGACTCGCGGCCGTAATCGAGGCTTGCAGACGTCCGCGTACCGAGTTCCAGACCCGTATCCGCATAGGTACCGTTGACCGATTCCTTCTGCAGTTTGGCGATCTCGGTCTGCGAGTTCTGTACGGTCAGCTGCATTGTCTGGCTGACGGACAGGGTTGAGATGGATGTCGTCTTCATGACTTAGTTCGCAGCCTCCATCAGCGCCGCCAGCATCTCGTCAATGGTCGACAAGAGCTTTGAGGCCGCCTTGTAGGATTGTTCGACATCGAGGAGGAGGATCAGTTCCTCATCGAGATTGACGCCCGTTGCGTTGGAATAGGCCTCGGTTGAACGCGACAGCATGGCCGTCGTGGTTTCCGCAGCATTCGTGGCTCCGCTCCGGTATTCCTCGACCCAGCCGACTGAATCCGTTGAGTAATCCAGCAATGTGGCCTTGTCGCCGATCTTGGCGGCAGGATCAAATTCCATGGAAGTCTCGAAGCCCGAGACATATTCGCTGAGCAACGTGGAAAAGCCGCTCGCGCTCTCGGTGTTGACACTGGCACCCGTAATCGAGCCGTCCCTGAGCTTGGTGGGGTCGGCGACCGCCTCGGCATTGACCGTGATGATCCCAGCCAGGCCGGTGATGATCTCAGCCGTTTCAAAATCGACTTCGTCGCCTGTGGTCGTCGTGAAAAGACCGGCGATCTGGCTTGCGCCATCTGTTTCGGAAAACAGGGAAATCAGGCCGCGGGCGATTTCGTCGAGCTGGTCCTGGTACGTTGGATAGACCTCGTCACGCAGCTGGACGAGTGCCTGAAGCGACCCTTGCGCCGTCGTGTCGCTGCTCTGGCCGGCCTTCAGCTCCACGCCGTCGATATAGACTGCGCCGCCGACCGTCGTTGCATCGTAACCCGCAGTCGAATCGAACGTTACAGGCCGTGCCGTGCTTTCGAACAGCGTGATGCCGCCATTCGTATAGATCGACATGTCGTTGTTGTCGCGCGTCGCGGTGCTGATGCCGACGATGCCGGAAATCTGCTTGAGCAGGCTTTCGCGGGTATCGAGAGCGTTGTTGCCGTCGGTGCCGGCCGCAGCCGCCGTCACAACCGCCTTGTTGGCCTGCTCGAACTGCGCAAGCAGCTTATTGAGCTTGTCAACTTGGCCGGAAATCTGGGCGTCGGTGCCAGCCCGAAGCTGCTGCACTTCGGTGGTGCTGGTATTGAGAGCCGTCGCAACATCGACCGCCGAGTTGACCGCAGCCGAAGCGAGCGTCACGTCTCCGGGGGTCGCCGCGTAGGTCTGCAGCGCGTCCCGCAGTTCGGACAGTGCCGTGGACGGAGCAAGCGAATACCCGTCCCCGCCCATGATTGTGTAGACGGATTCCAGTCCGGCCAGCAATGTCTGCTGTCCCGCATCGTCGGCCGTAGACGAGAGTGTCTGCTTCAGCAGCGCGGCGTCTTCCGTCCGCGCTGTCTGAACGGTCGTGGCACCGGTATAGGCGTTCGTGACAGTCGCGGCGGAACGGCGGTTGTAATCGCTGTTCCCGACGTTTTGAACGTTTGTCGACAACACCCCCGTCTGCGTGGCGGTGTTGTTCAAGATATTCTTTGTCGTACTCAGTGCCGATGCGAGTGACATCGCTTAACTCCTGAAACTACCGGACCAGATTAATCAGTACGTCCATCAGATCGGAACCGGTCTGGAACACTTTGGAATTGGCGCTATAGCTGCGCTGCGCTTCGATCATCTCGGTCAGTTCGTTGGCCAGATCGACGTTGGAGGTTTCGAGCGCGCCCGAAACGATCTCGCCAAATCCACTGGAGCCGGCAAAGCCGAGGGTGACCACGCCGGAGCTACTCGTCGTGCGGTAGACGTTGCCGGAGGAGACTTCGAGGTTGTCGGGGCTTTCGACCGTCGCCATGGCGATCTGGTACAGCGACTTCGACGAACCGTCCGCATAGACCGCGTTGATCGTGCCGTCAGATTCGATCTTGACGCTGGAGATGGAGCTCGGCGCGCTGCCGTTGACGCTGCCGCTCGAGATGTTCGACTTGGCCGACAGCTGCGTCATGCCGGCGAGATCGAACTTGATCCCGTTGACCGTGACAGAAAGCTCCTCGGCACCGTCAACTGTTTCAAGCTTGCCGGACGAATTGAACGCGAGCGACAGGTTGGCGAGTTCGCCATCACCGCCATATGGGAAGCTGCCGGTGCCGGTCGTGCTTGCGTCAGCTGCGTTATAGACGCTGAGCTGCCATTCGCCTGCAGCGGTCTTCGAGAAATAGAAGTCGTAGACGATCGGGTTGCCGAGGCTGTCGTAGCTGGTCAGCGACGTCTTCAACGTGCTGTCCATGTCGACGTCGACATCTTCGGTGTTGTCGGACGGCAGGTCGGCGGCGACGACATCGGATGCGCTGTTGAGGTTGCCGGAGAGCGACCCGGAGGTCGACGCGACCGCACTCAGTTCCGAGCCGCCGACATTGATCGGGACCAGGCCGTCATAGCTGTTGACGACGGTCGTCGGGGTTCCGGAATCGTAGGAGTAACCGAGGAGCGTATAGCCGGCTGAGTTGACCAGGTTGCCCTGCTCGTTCGGCGTAAAATCGCCGGAACGGGTCAGAAAGGTCTCGCCTGCTGAATTCTGTACGACGAAAAATCCGTCGCCCTGGATGGCAAGATCGGATCCTGACGTGGTGTACTCGAGAGCACCCTGCTCAGAAATCGAATACTTCACGCTGGTTTCGACACCACCGGAATTGTATGAGCCGGCCGTCGATGGCAGCACAAGCGACGAAAACTGCGTGGACGACTTTTTGTAGGCAGTCGTTGACGAGTTAGCAATGTTATCGCCAACGGTGCCCAAGCGGTTTGCCTGCGCATTCATGCCCGATACGGCGGTTTTCATAGTTCCGAAAAGGCTCATAGCAATCCTCGTTGCACTTAGGCTTATGACTTTAGGGGATGGGCCTTGCGTGAAGCTGTCTGCGTGCTGGCATCGAGCGCTGATCTGCGTCGAAGTCGAGGGCCCTATCTGTCTGACAAAAATGACAAATCGAGCACGCAAAAAAAATGGCACCACATATTTGGGTGCCATTTTCAGTGTTATTTCCAGTCGATGCAGTATCCTAGGAACCGCTTCGAATCGATGGGATCGAAGCCCAGTTTCTTGCGAAGCTTCTTGCGAAGCTTGCTGATGTGGCTTTCGACCACATTCTCTTCGACGTCCTCGTCGAACACGCCGTAGATGGCGTTGAAGATCTGCGACTTGGAAACCCGACGGCCGCGATTGGCAATCAAGTATTCCAGGATGCGGCGTTCGCGCCGTGGAAGTGCAAACGCCTCGCCTTCGACTTCGGGATCGCGGCCATCGGAGAAAACCCGGATCGCGCCGATGTCGGTGTGATTGGCAACCGCGTTCAGGCGGCGGCGGATAGCCGCTGCCCGTGCCAGAATTTCCCTTGGATGAACCGGCTTGCGCACAACATCGTCGACACCGCAGTCGAAAAGCGCAAGCGTGGATTCCAGGGACGGCTGATCGCTGACAGCGATTACCGGTGCACTGCTGCGTCCACGGATTGCCCGTGGCAAATCATGGATCAGGTCGCCCTGACCAATCAAAAACGCCTCGATTGCAGCAATATCGGCTTCCGCTGCCGAATTCACCCAATCTGTAAATTCTTCCGGATCAAACCCGGTAGAAGGAACGCCTTCGCGCCCAAACAAAGACGTGTAACCGTCTTTCACTATTTCTCGTTCATCAACCACTACGATCATTCGTCCGCCTCCGAATCAATATCGCATCTCAGTGAGAGAGTGATACGAATCGTCAGGAATCTGGGCAACTAGAGGAAGTAACAGGGGCTTGCTAATAATTGATTAACCATGTTGCGCCGATTTGGTACTAGATCTAGTGGAAAAAGGGTGGCCTCCGCATAATGCGCGGTGGAAAATTAATTTTTGAGAAAATGCTCACTTGAAAACGCAGTTTGAACGCATTCTCTCACCGGCAGCCGTAAACAGACATTAGATTTCACTAATTGCTATTTCAGGTTGCGCTCGGACCACAAAAATTCGTCGCGTTCCGCGTCCATTTTCCGAAGTCGGTGGCAACAAGATTGGCGATCACCCGGCACACATAGCGCTGCTGCGCCGGATTGTTGTTGGGACCGGCATGATATCTGGCGACTGCCATCGTCCATGTCTCGTGCTTGTCGTGCAGCCGTTTCAGAAATAGCGCCGCATATTCGACGTTCTTTCTCGGGTCGAGCATGTCCGGAACCGAGGCAAACTCCTCGCCATGGAAGTGGTGATTGATCTGCATGCAGCCGAGATCGATCAGCTTGGCGCCCGTGCTCTTCGCCTGGGTAAAGAGCTGCATTGCCTCCTGCACAGACGACGCGAAATAGGCCTTGCCTTCGATATTCAGCGCATAGGGACTGAGCGATCCCTTGCGTCCGGTTTCTGTCAGCCCCACCGAGTAGAGGATGCCTTCAGGGACGCCGTATTTGCGCGCTGCGGCCTGGATCTGGGCCTCGCAGATGCTGACCTGTTCCGAGGTGATCTTGCCGTTTCCAGCCTGGCCAGTCCCTGGCTGGGCGGTTCGGGCCTGATCGCGCCGCTGCGGCGCGCCGGCGCGCTTCTGCGTCCCCGGCTGCGCGGCGTTGGGCACGTCTGCCTGCTGAGGAGGCTGCTGGGTGGCGTAGAGCTGCCAGGCGCGGGCTTCGAGCGCGCTACAGGTAAATGTCGCCAGTGCCAGTGCTGCCGATGTCAGTTTCAACGACAGTCTCATTGCGCTTCTCCATGTCGTTGCGATTGCTGTCGTTGGAGCGGCCACCCTGAGCCTGTCCCTGCTGGCGGGCTGCCTCGCCGTCACGGGCGAGCTGCTGCTGTGTCTGGGCGCCGCTGCCGCCCTGCTGCTGGTCTGCAGACGAGTTCGAGCTGTCGGTCGACGGCGCCATGCTGACGGTCACCTGGTCGACGTTGAAGCCCTGGGCCCGCAAGGCATCGAGCATCGGCTTGCTGTCGTCGCTGAGCTCGCGATAGGCCATGCTGCTGTGGACGGTAAGATGGATGCTCAGCTGATCTCCCACCAGCCGCATATGCGCGGTCACGGTACCGAGATTGTCGGGCGTCAGCTGGAGCTTGAGCGTATTGACCACGCTGCCGGTGCCGGATGTGCGGGTCGGATCGGTCAGCGCGGAAGACGGCTGCATGGCCGCGGTCCATTCCCTGTTGCTGGAGGCGGCACTCAAAAGATTGCTGGCATTTTCGCCGACGCCAAAGCCGAGATAGCGCCGCGAGTCGAGAACCGTGACGGTTTCGGTGTTGGCTGTGCCTGGAAGGCTGTCCTGCAGGTCGGATCCGCCGTCCGCGCCTGTGACGATCGACAGGCTGACAGCCGCAATCGCATCTCCGGCTTTCTGGAAGCGGTAGGATTTAACGTCTGTCTGGGGTTCTGCCTCGCCCGTATCGAGGAAATCGAACGACGTGGCAGCATCCGTGTCGTCGGACGGCATGCTGGCGTCCGTCTTATCGTTCGACATCCCCGTCTCGGTCACGGAGATCATGGCCGACAGTGCGGCTATATCCGCGGACTGGGCCGGGTTACCGGTCTCGACGCTGGCCGTCAGATTGAGCAGTGCCGCTGTTGAGAGTGCAGCCGTTGAATCTGGCACAGCGGTCGCGAGGGCCGCTCCTTGGCTTTCATCGTCCGGCACGTCTTTCGAAAGCACACCGGCGATCTTCGCCTTTCCATCGTCGGCAGCAACAGTCGTGACGCGTTTGGTTGCAGTAGCAACCAACTGGGTAACGTCGATCTGGCCGCCGGCCTTGTCCGGGCTACGGGTCTGTTTGATGTTGCCTGTTTGGTTGAGGCTGTCACTCTGGTCCTGACCCGGAATCTCTTCCGGCAAGGCTTGTCCGACGAGCTCTTCTTTGACCGCTTCGTCTACAGACAGCGCCGGAACCGGCTGTCCGACCGGGTGCGGCACGTCCACCTGCGGGGCTGCGACTGGAAGCTCGGCTGCAGCCTGGACCAGCGTTGCAACGGATGGAGCAGCGGTATCCGCAGGTTCCGCCGGCTTGAAGTTTGCGGCAAGCGACGTCAGGTCGGTAAGCGTCTTGAAGCGGGAACTGCCGAGCGAAATCTTTCCCGTTCCGGATCCGTCTTCGGCAACCGCCGTGCCGTTCTCTGTCGATTTCCCGGCATCGGCGTCCGCGTCTGTCAGCACCTGGGCAAATTCGCCGGCTTCGCCGTTCTGCGGCGATGCCTTTCCGAAAAGAGTCCCGACCTGCCCGTCTGATACTGCCTTAACCGAAGCGCCTGCTACGTTCGTCATTCATATGCCTCATCGCTGAGCAGGTCGTCGATCTGCTTCAGCTTCATTCTGTTCTGCTCTACATAGGTCTGGAGGCTTGCCTCCATTTCCGGGTTCTCGGTCTTTGCTGCGGGCTTGGCCACAGAGGTGGTCGGTGCCGGCGCCGAAGGAATGGTGGCGGACGCCGTCGCAGCCTGACCCGCTTCGCCCGCGGGCATCACCACCGGCTCTGCCGATACGCTCGAGGTTTCGGGTGCCATCAGGATCTGTTCGACGACCTTTTGCGCCGCTGCACGCAGGTTCCTGTCGCGTTCGGAAAGCGCGCCATCGGGGATCTGCGACAGACTCTTTGCCGCTTCCACAACGTTACTGGACGAAATGCTGGCAAGATCGCCATACAGCTGCCCGATCGCATTGTTCTCCGAACCGGGACTGGGGGAGAGACGTTCCGCGTTCAATGCCGCAAAGCGAGCCAGATCCTTGTTGCCCGCGAGCAAGGCGCGCCTGGATACCCGGAGGTAGAATTCGTGCGCGCGCGGATCGTCCATCATTGAGACGACGTCGGTCCAGCGGCTCCGGTCACCCTTCCCATCATCGTCAGTGGCAAGTTGCACGAACATGTCGATAAACTGGCTGGCATAGGGAGAATAGAGAAAACGACGGACGTATTTCGCCGCCAGATCGAAGCCCCTGCCCGGCTCCGTCGGTAGGATCACGGCAAGCGACCGTCTGAGCGCTGCCTCTTCCAGATTGGTCCCGGGTGCGAGCAGCCGAACCTGATCGAAATAGCCGATCGCCTTGGCGGGGTCGGCATTCGCCGTGATGTTGCCGGCGACGAGCGCCAGATAGGGGCCAACCGGGCTTGTGCCATACTCCTTGACCAACCCCTCGAATGCAGCGACCGCCGTCAGGCCCTGCCCCTGGAAATAGCGACGGAGAACGCGCGCCAACCGGCCATCGAATTCACCGTCGACATCGCGTGCCGCAAGAAAATCCAGCGTCTGCGGATTGCCGCCACTCATGGCGAATACGAAAACCGCATCGACGTTGCGGGGATCCTTGAACACATCAGGTGATGCCGTGCGTAGCCGCTGATCGAGTGTCTTGAGAAGGAAGCGCTGCATTTCGTTGGCGGAATGATCGCCCGCGACGATCGCGTCCTGCAGATATTGCAGGGACCGGATCATCTTGTATGGCTCAAGATCCTCACTGGCCACGGCGTTGCCCGCAGCGGCGAGAAAAACCCCGGCGACCAGTGAGCGCAGCAAGTTATGGCGATCGCGCGAACGCATCATCTCGATTTATCCGTTGCCCAGCAGGATTTCGATACGGCGGTTGGCGCCGCTCATCGGATCATCGACGTTTTGAAGTCGCCGGTCGGCAAATCCAGAGACCTGCTTTACCCTTTCCTCGTTCAAGCCGCCCCGCACGAGCATGTAATAGGCCGCATGCGCGCGGGACATTGACAGGCTCCAATTGTCTCCGGTGCGTCCCTTGAAGGGCCGTCCGTCCGTGTGGCCACGAATGATCACCGACCCTGGACGCGCGGCCAGGAGTTTGCCGATCTTTTCCATGGCGAGCACGAGCTCCTTGCCTGGCAATGCGGATCCGACATTGAACATCGCGGTATTTGCTTCGTCCGAGATCGTGATCAGCGTGCCGCCTTCGGCCGGCTGCACCACGATGCCCTCGGCCAGCTTGCCGGCAATTCCGGCGACCTGCGCCTGAATTTCCTTCTGAAGCTCTTCGGCCTTGTCCTGCCCGGCGGCGTCGAGTTCAGCCTTTGCCTTCTTGACCGATGCATCAGAAGCATCGGGCGCTGAGACGGCATCCGGCTTTACCGATACTGGGACAGTTTCCACCGCGGGCGGCTGGGAAAAGGCGCTCTCCTGCTCGCCCGGCAGACCCGTGTCCGAAGCAAGCTTGGCTTGCGCCGGTGTGTCGAGCTGCTTGCTCCAGAAATCCGGATCGAAAGGATCGCGATAGGCTTCTCCGCCATCCGCACCGGTGGACGGACCGGAATCGCTCGCGCCGCCCTCGCCCTTCGTGCTGACATTGGCCTGTTGGCCTACTTCCTGAGCGATGCTGGCAAGCACGGAATAGGGATTCTGGAACAAAGCTGCTTCGGAAAAGGTCATGTCGTCGCCAGAGGCGGAAATGGACTCGCCATCCATGCCTGCCTTGCCGCCGCCCGTCTTGTCGTTCTCCACGGTGGACTTCTTGTCGGAATCTTCGCCCTTGGCCTGATCCGACGGCTTCTTGATGCCCTTGGATGCGGGCGTGTCGTCAGACAGCGGCACGGGATTGAAATAGCTCGCGAGCGATGCCTTCGTTTCCTCATTGGCGGCGTTGACCAGCCACATGACGAGAAAGAAGGCCATCATGGCGGTCATGAAGTCGGCGAACGCAATCTTCCACGCACCGCCGTGATGGCTGTCGTGATCGCCGCGGTGACGCTTGATGATGATGATTTCGTTTTTGCCGTGATGATGGTTCTCAGCTTCGCTCATGCCAGCACCCTCTCAAGGTCGGCGGCAAAGGCAGAAAGGCGCGTCACGAGAAGCGAATCACCGATCTCGACGCGGATGTCGGTGTCATCTGTGTGGACGAACGACACCGCATCGCCTTTCTCCTCAAGCTGAGCTTTGAGAAGATCGCAGAGGTGCTCCGGTCCGAAGACCGTAATCTGCTCCAGAATTTCCTTGGCGAGCGTCGGTTTCAGCTCCTCGACAAGCTCGTTGATAGCGCCGCGCATCACCTGTTCTTTGAGCAAGGGAGACAGAACGCGGGCCGTCGCCTCGGACAGTTCGGCAGAGAGCCGCGACGCGAGATCCGGAAGAGCCTTCGAGAGATAATCGGCCAACCCGTCCTCGAACTGGAGGCGCTGCTGTTCGATCTCCTGCGCATGCTGTTCCTTCAGCGCCTCGAGCTCTTCGGCATGCTTCGCCGTCAAGGATTGGGTCGCCGCAAGATGACCTTCATCATAGGCTTCGCGACGCTCGGCCTCGAGATCGACTTCTACCGTCTGCGCAAAGCTTTCCAGCGCCGGCATCTCGGCGGGCGACGCAAAGTGAGAGGGCGTTTCTATCGGGGCCGCAAGCAGCGCAGCCTCGGCGCCGAAATCTCTGAGATACCGCGCAAGTGGGGAATTCATCAACGCACTCCATCAACGTCGTTTGCGGAATAAGGCCGCAACGTCTCACGCATCGCCCGTTCTGTGATGCTCCACACCGGCCTCCGGCCCGCGCCCGATCGCCGGGGCGGCGGAGTTCGCCATGGGAATAGATCAGAAATTAGGAAGTTAAACTTGTGCGAGGATGATGCAGTCCTCGTGAACCTGAACGACAAGGTGCGACGACACCAGATACCTGACACCTACGCCGCAAGAGCCGTACCGCAAATGCAATCGGCCGCGCTCGAAAGCGCGGCCGGCATAGTTTCGCTGGTATGTTCAATCTTACTGCTGGAAGAGCGTAAGAATGTTCTCGGAGCTGGAGTTTGCAATCGACAGCGACTGGACGGCCAGCTGCTGCTGCGTCTGCAGAGCAGACAGTCTGGCAGACTCTTCTTCCATGTCGGCGTCGACGAGGCGGCTGATGCCTTCCTCGATCGCATCCGTCAGAGTTCCGGCATAGCTGGTCTGAAGGTCGATACGGGTGGTCAGCGCGCCGAGGGCAGCACCTGCATCCGTAAGGCTGGAGAGAGCCAGTTCGACATTGTCGAGATATTCTGCGAGTTCTGTGTCCGTGGTGGCGGCCGTCAGGGTGATGTCCATGACATCGCCAAGAAGACCGCCCGAACCGACGCCGTCGGCATCGATGGAGCCGAACATGGCGTTGGTTGCAACGTCATAGGATGCCGTCGTGACTTCGACTGTACCGTCGTCGTTGCGGATGAAGCCGTCGACGACCGATTCCGGGTCGGCGCCGGTAGCGGCGACCATCCAGTTTTCACCGCTGAACGAAGCGCCCTGGGCGATCGAGGACAGCTGTTCCTGCAGCTTGGTGATTTCAAGCTGGATCTGTGCCTTGTCGGTCGAGTTTTCGTTCGCGGTGACGATCTTCGACTTGATTTCGTTGACGACGTCGATAGCGCTTTCCATGGCGGCGTAGGCCGTATCGACCTTTGCAGCACCAACTCCCAGAGCGTCGGTCGCAGCCACCAAAGCGTCCTTGTCGGAACCCATCGTGGTCGAGATCGACCAGTAGGCAACGTTGTCGGAGGCCTCGGATACGCGATAGCCCGAGGATACACGGCTCTGCGCCTGCTCCAGGCTATCGTTGATACCCCTCAACGTCTGAAGTGCAGAGTTTGCGGCGTTGTTGGTCAAGATGCTGGTCATTAAAACTGCCCCTTATGGCATTGGATGGGAGGGCATCCCGGGTGTTCCGGTAACGACGATCAGCTTCATGCCTGCCGCGCCCTTGCATTCGGCTCGCCGTTGCGATGGATACAGAAAATCATCTTATGGTTAATGGAGGGTTAAAGCGGGAACAAAAGTTAACGCGTGCTGGAACATTTTCAGCTTTCGCGAACGAAGATTAATGGGCGGTAGGTTTTGCGGGAGCGTGAACGAATGCCTCCACGGTCTGTTCGCAGGATAGAGTTGGAAAGGATCCCATCGTTTCACCGGAGCTGAATCGCGGCTCCAACGCCGCTGCGCGTTCCACCTTCGGACAGCCTGGCGAACATACCTGCAACGGCGTGATTTTGCTGTTGTTTTGAAGTCATTAACCACGCTGGAAGCTGTTTTAGCAATGCCGCCAGATTTAAGACCTTGGCAAGGAATGGCTGCGAAATTGCAGCCTAGATGACGGGCTTGGATCCGGTAAGGAACAAGAGGCATGAAGCCGGACCGTCATTTGCCGGTGACACTACCGAACCCGGTATGTCCTCCTTTTTTGTATAGAGTCCAAGGGGACAATCCATGACTAGCATCAACTTCAATTCTTCTGCTTCGTCCGCTCTTCAGACACTGAGCACCATCAACAAGAGCCTGGAGCAGACGCAGAACAGCGTTTCGACCGGCTACAAGGTGAGCAAGGCTTCGGACAACGTTGCCTACTGGTCGATCTCGACCACGATGAATTCCGACAAGGGCGCCCTCAACGCTGCTTCCGACGCTCTGGGCGTTGGCGCTGCCAAGGTTGATACCGCCTATGCCGCCATGGAAAGCGCCATCGACGTCGTCAACGAAATCAAGGCGAAGCTTGTTACCGCTTCGGAAAGCTCGACCGACAAGGCTCAGATCCAGCTCGAAGTCGGCAAGCTGAAAGAACAGCTGTCCTCGATCGCCGAAGGCGCTTCGTTCAGCGGTGAAAACTGGATCGTCAAGGGCGACCAGGACTCTGCCAGCGTTGTCGACGGCTTCGTTCGCGACGCAGACGGCGCTGTCAAGGTCACGACGGCAACCTACGACATCGAAACCAACGCACTGTTTGACTCGGTCACAGCCGGCGTCGGCAGCGGCGGTATCCTCGGCGATCTGATGGCGACTGCCGATCTCACGGACTCGACGAGCGACACGGACATCGCAACCTACCTCTCAACTGTTGAAACGGCTCTTTCCAGCATGACGATCGCTGGCGGCGCACTTGGTGCTCTGACCACCCGTATCGACCTGCAGTCGGACTATTCCGGCCAGCTGTCTGACGCGATCGAAGAAGGCGTAAGCCGCTTGGTCGACGCCGACATGGAAGAAGAATCTGCCAAGCTGTCTGCCCTGCAGACCCAGCAGCAGCTCGCCATCCAGTCGCTGTCGATTGCCAACTCCTCTTCGCAGAACGTGCTCTCGCTGTTCCAGTAAGAAGACCAACCTTTACCTTCTGGTTTGTTCAAGAAAAGCCCCGGGTCATCCCCGGGGCTTTTTCCGTACCTTCGATCGGATCATGGTAAAGAAAGATATTTTTTCTCGTCAAAGATCGTCAGCCTTCGGACTTCATTAACGTTAATGCTGTTATCTAAGCTCATCTAAGCGGCGGGCCGGAATGAGTGAGTATTTTCCGACTGGCATGATGCACTCAGGCCGCTTTCCGGTGCTTCCGGAATGTCCCCTCCTTTTTGTTTTGCCTAGGGGTTTAGTAACATGACGAGTATCCTTACCAACACTGCAGCGAATTCTGCACTTCAGACGCTCAGCAACATCAACAAGGGCCTGGAAGACACTCAGGACCGCGTTTCTTCCGGCTACAAGGTCAGCAAAGCATCGGACAACGTTGCTTACTGGTCGATCTCCACCACAATGAATTCCGACCAGAAGGCCCTCAACTCCGCTACCGACGCGCTTGGCGTTGGCGCTGCGAAGGTCGACACGGCCTATGCCGCGATGGAAAGCGCCATCGACGTCGTCAACGAGATCAAGGCCAAGCTGGTTACGGCAACGGAAACCTCGACCGACAAGGAACAGATCCAGCTCGAAATCGACAAGCTGCAGGAACAGCTGTCGTCGATCGCGCAGGGCGCTTCCTTCAGCGGCGAGAACTGGATGGTCACTGGCGACCAGACAGACGGCGGTACGGTCGTAGACGGCTTCATCCGCAGCGATGACGGTACAGTCAAGGTCACGTCCGCCTCCTACGACATCCCGACCTATGCTCTGTTCGATGACGTGTCAGGCGGCGTCGGCACCGGCGGCGTCCTCAACGACACCATGGACATCGATCTCGCCACGATCACTGACGAAACCGACATCGCAGCGATGCTCGACACTGTGGAAACTGCTCTTGCGAGCATGACCATCGGCGGCGCCGCTCTCGGTGCTCTGACTACCCGTATCGATCTCCAGACGGACTATTCCAACCAGCTTTCGGACGCCATCGATGAGGGCATCAGCCGTCTCGTAGACGCTGACATGGAAGAAGAGTCTGCCAAGCTGTCTGCCCTGCAGACGCAGCAGCAGCTCGCTGTCCAGTCGCTGTCGATCGCGAATTCCAGCTCGGAAAACATCCTCACGCTCTTCCAGTAAGACGCGTTTGGTCCAACATACGAAAGAAAGGCCGCGCTCAATGCGCGGCCTTTTTTCGTCACGTTGTCCGGGAATAAAACTTCGCCTTGAAGAAGGCGCCGTGCCTTACGAGAACGATCTGACCAGCGAGCCGACGAGAAGGTTCCAGCCGTCGATAAGGACGAAGAAAAGGATCTTGAACGGCAGCGAGATCGAGGTTGGCGGCAGCATCATCATGCCCATCGCCATCGTGATGCTGGCAACGATCATGTCGATGACAAGGAACGGCAGGACGATGAGAAAGCCGATTTCGAAGCCGCGGCGGATTTCCGACAGCATGAATGCCGGGATCAGCACGCGGTAGTCCGTCTGCGCGCCGAGCGTGACCGTCTGGCCGCGTTCCCGGGCGATGTCGACGAACAGCGCCACATCCTTGTCGCGGACGTTGGCAATCATGAATTCGCGGAACGGCTGCGCGATGCGCTGTATCGCTTCGGCCTCGTTGATCTGGTTCTGCAAAAGCGGCTGTGCGCCATCCTGCCATGCACGGTCCATTGTCGGCGCCATGACGTAGAAGGTCATGAACAACGCCATGCTGGTGAGGATCATGTTGGACGGTGTGGTCGAAAGGCCCATGCCGGACCGCAGGATCGAGAACGCGATAATGAAGCGCGGGAAGCTCGTCACCATGATCAGGATGCCGGGCGCGATGGATAGAACCGTCAGCAGGCCGAAGGTGCGGATGATCCAGGCGGAAACCGAGCCGTCGACCGGCAGGTTCAGCATGTCCAGGGCAGACTGTTGCGCATTCGCCGCGTCGGGTAACGCAGCGAAGAGAGCAAGAACGGCTAAAAAACGAATCATTCGATGATGAAAGTCCTGAACACCAGATCAGCAACCTTGCCCTGAGACCTCAGCTTGGCGCGTTCCTTCAGGTCATCTCGGAGATAACCGAAGCCGCGTGGCCCCTGAATTTGCTGCAGCGACAAGGTCCGCATATAGGCGAGTATATCTTCCTGAATGGAAGCCGCCACCGCTTCATCGATGTTTTCACCGAATATTAACGAAACCTCGAGGCGGACCATGCTGTCCGAAGGATAGGCGAGGTTGGCAATGATAGGTTCCAGCGGCCGGACGTGGCTCGCACCGGCAGCGGCGCCGTGTTCCCCTCCCCCGGCAGGGGCCGCGGCTGCGCCATGACCGGCGGCAGGTGCCTCCTCCACGACCGGCGACGGGACGATCATCTTGCCGACAACCCAGCCTCCGCCCACGCCGACGACCGTCAGTCCCAGTACGGCCGCCGCAGTCATCACCAGGGAAGACTTTTTCTTCGCTGGTTGATCCGCCGTGAGGCTGGCGTCGGTCATGGTGGCTAAACTCCGCTAGTAGTGAGGGACATCGAATCGCGCCCGGTCAGATCGGCGAGAAGATGTCGCTGATCTGCTGGCCGACCGGCGGCTGCTGGACTTCCATCAGGCGACCGCGGCCGCCGTAGGAGATGCGTGCTTCGGCAATCTTCTCATAGGATATCGTGTTCTCGGCATTCACGTCCTGAGGGCGCACGATGCCGGCAACGTTGAGGATGCGGATCTCATGGTTGACGCGCACTTCCTGCGAGCCGCTGATGATGAGATTTCCGTTTTCGAGAACGCCGGTGACGACCGCGGCCACGAGAAGTGTGAGCTTCTCGGCGCGGCTGATGGAGCCCTTGCCGTTCGACTGGCTATCGGAATCAAAGCCCGCCGTCGAATCTGCCTCCGGCTTCCAGCCAAGAATTTCCGCGGCGGCCTGCCAGTTGGTGGTCTTGGAATTCTTGCGGCTGCGATCCGTCTCGTTGTCAAAGCTCGCCTTGTCGTTCATCGAGATATTGACCGTCAGGATGTCGCCCACGTTCAGCGCGCGGGCATCCTTGAACAGGGCGCCCTGGCTGTCGCTCCACAGCGAGAAGCCGCTCGCCATGTGGCGCGGCTGCTTCGGATACATCGACATCTGCTGCGTCTGGCCATATTGCAGGCCGCTGCCGATCGGGCTCATGGCCGGCGCATTGCCGATTTCCTTGATGGTCGTCATCTGCCCGTTCTGACATCCGGCGATCAGCGATGTCATCGCAAGAAGAGCCGTGAGTTGCTTTTTCATGACGGGTCCTTGGAGGT
Source organism: Neorhizobium sp. AL 9.2.2 (assembly GCF_013317225.1). NCBI lineage: Bacteria > Pseudomonadati > Pseudomonadota > Alphaproteobacteria > Hyphomicrobiales > Rhizobiaceae > Neorhizobium > Neorhizobium sp. AL 9.2.2. Next base: position 540,069 of record NZ_JAALXU010000001.1, on the reverse strand, counting down.
ATTGGGGTCTGCGGCGCTCGCCATGATCATTGCGACCATGGCAGCCTTCTGGGCGTCCATTTCGGCAAGGATCAGTCCCGATTGCCGCGGTGGCAGCTGCATGATGATGGCGGCTGCAATGTTGATGTTCATCTGGTCGAACTGCGGCGCGACTTCGTCAGCCTTTGCCGTCTTGTAGATTTCGACCAGACTGGCCTTGGCGCTGGCCAGGAACGCGTTGCGTTTCTTCAGCCAGTCCTGATATTCGGCGCGCCGATTTTCGAGCTCGGTGATGCGCGTGTTGATGTCGCCCTGCAGCTTTTCCAGTTCCTGCTTCTGCAGGAGATAACGCTGGTCGCGGGCCGAATCGACGATGTTGCCGCAGAACTGCTGGACTTCCTGCTGGCTGCCTCCGGCTTCCTGCGCGGCGCCAAGAAGTTGCGGCTGCTGCTGCGCGCGGGCGCCCGGTAGGAGGCAGAGCGAGAGAGCGGCGGCGATCAGATAGACCGAGCTGCGAGTGGCGAGAACCGGGAACCTGCCTGAAACTGTGTTGGTCATTGCAGAACGAGCTCCGCTTGCAGGGCTCCGGCAGACTTTATCGCCTGGAGGATCGAGATGATGCCGTCCGGCTTGACGCCGATATTGTTCAGGCCGGCGACCAACGTCTTCAGATCAGGTCCGTCGATGACGGCAATCGGTCCGCCGGTCTTTTCGGCCATGATATCGGTCTGCGGCTGCACCGCCGTTTCGCCCCTTGAGAACGGTTCGGGCTGGATGACCTGCGGCGTCTCCGTGACCTGAACAGTCAACGTGCCGTAGCTGACCGCAACCCGGGCGACCCGGACATCGGCGCCGATGACGATCGTACCGGTGCGCTCGTTGATCACCACGCGTGCGGGGGCGTCGGTCTGGACCACGAGATTTTCGATGTCGCCCATCAGGCGGGTCAGGTCGGCTGAGCGCGGTTTCTGGACAACCACTTCCTGGCTGTCGCGCGCTTCGGCGATCGGATCGCCAAAGGTGCGGCGGGCATAGGCGTTGACGACATCGGCGATACGAACCGATGTCGAGAAATCCGGGTTGCGAAGCTGCAGCACCAGATTGACCGAATCCTTGAACTTGGACGGAAGCTCGCGCTCGATGATCGCTCCCGACGGCACACGACCGGCTGTGGTGACGCCTTCGGTCAGTGTCGCAGCAGCACCCTGTGCATTGAAGCCGGAGACGATCACCGACCCTTGCGCGACGGCATAGATCTGTCCGTCGGCGCCGGTGAGCGATGTCATGATCAGCGTGCCGCCGCGCAACGAGGTGGCGTCGCCGAGCGAGCTGACATTGACGTCGATGCGGCTGCCGGGGCTTGCAAACGAGGGAAGGTTGGCGGTGACCATGACTGCGGCGATGTTCTTGGCGCTGGACTGACCGCCCTGCGTCGAGATGCCGAGGTTCTGCAGCATGGCGCGCAGCGACTGATCGGTGAACGGAGACGAACGCAGGCTGTCGCCGGTTCCCTGCAGACCCACGACCAGGCCATAGCCGATCAACTGGTTCTCGCGACCGGACTGCAGCGAAGCGATATCCTTGATGCGGGACGACGTGGCCGTGGCATCGGTGACGGGCAGCATCGTGATGACCGCGATCGCCGCAATCATCAGTTTCCGGACCATACTCATTTCTGAACCACCTCGACGCTGCCGTCCGCCATCACCGTGCCGTTGACCATGACGCCCGTATCGAGGTTCCTGACCTTGATGACCTCGCCTGTCATCGCATCGTCCATGGGCGCGCCGCGGGCAGCGATGACCATGCGCTGCGACGAGAAGGTAAGCCTAACACTTGTGCCGCGCTTGACCGTGAAAGGATCGCGGAGAACGTTCAAAGGAATGGTGCGGCCGGCAAGCAGCGTCTTGCGCGTGACCTTGCCGACCACCTGATCCAGCGAACTGGCATAGCCCGGCGCGATATTCGGATTGGTGACGGCTACCTCGCTGACGAACGCTTCGCCGATCGTATCGCCCGGATAGATCGTGGTGCTGGGCACGACGGCATTGCGCGGCTCCGCGAATGCCGCCCCCGGCAGGATGAGCGCGCTCAAAAGCGCCCCGGCCAGCCAGGTCTTCATTCCGGTTTTCCAGCTGCTTGCCCGACCGGTTTTCCGGACGTTCTCTTGCCAAAGCATCATGCTCGGTCCGCCTTCTATCTTCCGCTACTTGAGGTTCTGGCTGACGATCTGCGCCATCTCGTCGGCGGTGGTGATCACCTTCGAGTTCATTTCATACGCACGCTGAGCGGAGATCAGATCGGTGATCTCCTTGACTGAATCGACGTTGGAGTTCTCGAGATAGCCCTGCTTGAGGTAGCCGAAGCCAGTCTCCTGCGGGTTGGCGACGACCGGCTGCCCGGATGCCGCCGTTTCAGAAAACAGGTTGTCGCCCAAAGGCTTCAGACCAGCATCGTTGACGAAGTTGGTCAGAGTGATCTGGCCGAGTTCCGTCGGGGTCGTCGATGTCCCGATCGTCGCATTGACGATCCCGTCTTCGCTGACGCTGACCGACGTCGCGTCAGTCGGAATGGTGATTTGCGGGATGACACCGTAACCGTCGGCAGTCACCAGTCTTCCGTTGGCATCCTTGTTGAAGGACCCGGCGCGGGTGTAGAGGGTCTCACCGTTGGTGCCTTCGACCATGAACCAACCACGCCCGACGATCGCCATGTCAAGATCGTTGCTCGTCTGGGTGATTTCGCCCTGGATGTGGAGCTTGCGGACGGACTGCGTCTGAACACCGAGACCGATATTGGCACCTTCCGGCACAGCGGACTGATCGGCGCGGTTGGCGACGCCCGAAGCGCGCTCGGTCTGATAGAGAAGGTCGGTAAACTCGGCACGCGACCGCTTGAAGCCGGTCGTGTTGATGTTGGCGATGTTGTTTGCGATGACTTCGAGATTGGTCTGCTGCGCATCCATGCCGGTGGCGGCAATTGCTAGTGCTCTCATGGTCTCTGCTCCAGTCTCTAGATCTGCATCTTGGTGATGTCGAGGTAGGCGGACACGATCTTGTCGCGGAACGCCGTCGCAGTCTTCAGCGCCTGTTCGGCCTGGAGAACGGCATCGACCACTTCACGCGTGTTCGCCTTGCCCTGGATGCCGGCAAACGATGCAGTTTCACCGCCCTTGACGGCGTTGATCGCGTCTGTTGCCATGCTGCCCAGGACATCACCGAAGCCCGGTCCTGCAACGGCCGTCGTTGCCGCGTTGACCGCGGTGCCGAGAACATTTGCTGCCGTATTGTCGCCGGAGACGCCGTCGGTCTGCTTTGTGAACAGGCCGAGGCCCTCAATAGGATTGATCATCTTTAACCTTTCAAGAGATCGATGGTCGCCGAGATCAGATCACGGGACTGGCGAATGCTCTGGAGATTTGCCTCGTAGCTGCGGTTTGCTTCACGCAGGTCTGCCATTTCGATCAGCATGTTGACGTTCGGCATCTTGACGACGCCGTTTGCGTCCGCTGCCGGATTGCTGGGGTCGAGTTCTTCAACGAAGTCACCCTTGTCGACACCGATCTTCTGGACGCCGACGGTCCTGACCCCTGTTGCCCGGTCGAGTTCGGCGCCGAACGTCACCGTCTTGCGGCGATAGGGATCGGCACCCGGCGTATCGCCGGTGGTGCGGGCGTTGGCGATGTTTTCCGACACGATGCGGAGTCTGGTCGCTTCCGCTTCCATGCCGCTGCCAGAAATCTTGAGGGCTGCTGATAAAGGATCCATTGGGCTCACTTGCCGACTGCGGTCAACATCATGTTGTGGAACGCCTTCACCAGCTGCGTATTCAGCTCGTACTGGCGCTTGATCTCCCCGCTCTTGGAGAGTTCGCTGGCAACAGCAACCGTGTTGCCCGACTCCTGGTTGCCGATCTCGTTGTTGAGATCTTCGTCCCTGACGTCGACATTGTCCGAGCCAAGGCCGACGCTGGCGAAATGGGCCGAATTGGTGCGCGCCATCGGGATGTTCGAGGCGTCGAGTACCGATTGGAACGGCGTCACGTCCTGTGCCCGGTATTGTGGTGTATTCGCGTTGGCGATGTTGGTGCTGACGACTTGTTGCCGGATCGACAGCCACTCCGCCTGCCTGGAGGCAAGCTCAAACAATTGGATCTGTTGCATCACGTCTTCTCCGTCTTCTCGACAAAGGAGTAAGATTAGAAACTTGCGTGGGACTTGTGCTGATGCCCGCAGACCCGCGGCGAACCCGGCATCCAAGATGAATCCTGCGTGGGTGCGGACCCGTTGCACGAGGTTTTGCGGGTCGACCGTTGAGGCCTAATTAACTTTCTGTTAAACATAAGCTTACAAATTGCTGCAAAAGCGATGGGCCTGCGTCTTCGACCAGGCGGGCATGAAGCCATTCGATCGCAGCCAGATGTTTTGGCAAAATCCCTTAGTTTTCAAGGATCATGCCTGATGTCCGACGCTATCTCCGTCAGCTATATCCAGAGTGCGTTGCAGACTCTGCTGTTCACCAGTGATTCGCTGGAAGAGGCACAGAAGCGTACCTCCAGCGGCTACAAGATCAATTCCCCGGCGGATAATGCGAGCTACTGGTCGGTCGCAAATTCGATGACGTCGGACACGAAAATTCTGAGCAGCGTGAACGATGCGCTGGGTCTTGGCGCCGCAAAGGTCGATGCCGCCTATTCCGCTGTCGAATCGTCGATCGATATTGCCGACCAGATCGTGGCCAACCTGACCACCGCCAAGGAAGACGGTGTCGACCAGAGCGCCGTCAACGCCACAATCAGCGATCTCAAGGCCAGCCTCTCGTCACTGATCAAATCCGCATCGTTCGGGAGTGACAACTGGCTTTACAACTCGTCGGAGGCCGACGCTGGCGCGAAGACCGTTCCGGCCTATTTCCAGCGCAGTGTGTCGGGTTCAGTATCGCTGTCCTACGCGACATTCGATGCAACAAATTCCACGCTGATCGATACCGGCGATGCAAACCGCGGGCTTCTTACGAGCTCGATCGATCCGAGTACTCTTGCCTCGAACGGAACCGGCTCGGGCAAACAGTATTATCTGCTGGACGCAGGGTCGGAGATCGCCACGGATGGTTCCCCGATCGAACTGACCGACGAGACGACGTCCGAAGACATCGACGACATGATCAACGTCATGAACTACATTCAGCAGAAGCTGACGACGCTCGGTTCAACGCTTGGGACGATGTCGAACCGGATCGATACCCAGTCGAGCTTCGTTTCGAGCCTGGCGGACGTGTTTGACAAGAGCATCTCGCACCTCATCGATGCGGACATGGAGGCGGAGTCGACCAAGGTCAGCGCCTATCAGGCCCAGCAGGAGCTTTCGTCCCAAATCCTCGGCATGGCCAATACCCATCTGCAGAGCCTCGCGACCCTCTTTAGGTAGGGCGGCCCTCTTCAGCGCCACGGCTCTGAAATTATCGCAATAAAAAGCCTAGGACGCCGGTGAACTGACCCCATCAAAGCTGGATACAGCTTTGATGGGCAGCGTACGGACGTGCCGAAGCTTTTTGTTGTGCTGCCAGTTTCTTACTGGGCGCTTTCGTACATTTCTCCGGTGGAGGTGACGATCACCCATTTGCCGTTCTTCTGGGTAAGCGCGGCCAGGCGGCTGTTGTCCGGCAGGACCGAACCCGTCTGAACAATGTACATTCCCCGATCGTCCTCGATCATCGCGCGTCCGTTGGCGACGTGAAGAAGACGGAAGCTGGAGCGTCCAGGGAACGGCTGCTGAGTGCCCGTGTCCTCGCCTTTCGCATCGGCCGCGCCCGCCTTGGGAACTGTTGCCGTTACAAGCAGGTCGGTCGGGTCCTCGGGCGGTTTGCGGGCCACCGACATCGGCGGCACTTCGACCACGTCGCGCTGACGGAAGCTGCGCAGGTCGCGCAGTTGCTCCCAACCCGAAACGTTGACGCCGAACTTATCTTCGTTGAGGAAGACGTACCACGGGAACATGGCGGCGGCGACGGCGAGCAACAACGTGCCGCCCTTCAGCGTGATGTCTGCCGCCGTGGTCTTTTCGTCCGACTTCTTCTTGAAGCGTTTTGCCAGTTTCTGCCGTTGCGTGAATTTCATCCCCAATCCTCATCAACCCCTCTTGAGAGCCGGCATCTGGCCCTGGGCCGCGACATTGCGCAGCGCGATGGCCAGCTCCGCGTAGGCGTCGGCAACGCGCTTGTCGCCGGGCGTCTGCTTCAGCACTTCATAGATCGCGGGCACCTGCCTCACCGCCATGTCGAGATCGGCATCGGTCCCTTGCCGGTAGCCGCCGATCAAGCGCAGATCGCGGGTTTCCTCGAAGCGATGCATCAGTGTTTTCAACCGCATGACCAGTTTCTCCTGGTCGGGCGTCCAGGCCTTTCGGGCGAGACGCGAGATCGACGACAGGGGATTGATCGGCGGGTAGCGACCTTCGTCGGCGAGACCGCGCTCCAGCACAATGTGCCCGTCGAGAATGCCGCGGGCGGAGTCGGAGACCGGATCGTTGTGGTTATCGCCGTCGACGAGGACGGAAATGATGGCGGTGATCGTGCCGCTGTCTTCGAGGCCCGGCCCTGCCCGTTCCAGCAGTTTGGGCAGTTCGGTAAACACCGAAGCCGGATAGCCGCGCGAAATCGGCAACTCGCCGCCGGCGATCGCGACTTCACGCACCGCATGCGCAAAGCGCGTCACGCTGTCTGCGATGAACAGCACGTTTTCGCCCTTGTCGCGAAAGTGTTCGGCAATAGTCATGGCGATCAGCGGCGCCATTTTGCGCAGCATCGGGCTTTCATCGCTCGTGGCCACCACGGCGATGGATTTCTTCATGTTCTCGCCCATCGTGTCTTCGATGAATTCGCGCACCTCGCGGCCGCGTTCCCCGACGAGGGCAATCACGACGCGGTCGAACGCATCGGCGCCGGCCATCATCGACAGGAGCGTCGACTTGCCGACGCCGGAGCCTGCGAAAATGCCGAGACGCTGGCCGAAGCAGAGCGGCGTGAAGATATCGATCGCCTTGACGCCGGTACGGAAACCTTCCTCGACACGGCGGCGGGACATGGATGGCGGCGCGGTACTCATGATCGACCGCGCCACGTCGCCCTGCACGAGCGGGCCGCGGTCGTCGATCGGCCGGCACAGCGCATCAATGGCGCGCCCACACCAGCTGTCATGCGGGGATACCTTGAACTCACCGATGCGCAGAACACTGTCACGGATGCCGATCGGCTCGCCCGGTTCGATCGGGCAGATATGAACCTGGTCGGACTCGACCTTGATCACCTGGCCGAGATGCGTACCAACACTGCTGCAATGCTCGACGAAGTCGCCCAGCCTGACATGTTTCGAAAGGCCGCTGACGGTGTAATAGGTCGCGGAAATTGCGGTGACCACGCCGCCCGGTGCAAACGCAAAGGCCGGCCCGGTGTGGCGCCCAACGAGGGCTGCCAAGAGATCGAGCTTGTTTGCCGGGCCGTGAACTGTCTGACTTGCGGTCATGAGGGATCGTTTTCCGGCTTACTGGCTACCGCCCAAGGTCTTGATGGCCTCGGTGAAGCTGCTGTCTGTGGAGCTGAGAAGCGAGGAAATGCTTTCAAAATTGCGGCTGATCGAAATCAGCTCGGTCATCTGGCCGATGCCGTTGACGTTCGACTGCTCGATAAAGCCCTGCATGACGCCGACGTCGCTGTTGTCGACGACCGGCTGTGCCGGTGACGACGGCAGGACGCCGCTGTTTTCATAGCGCAGATAGCCCTTGGAAAGATCGGCCTGGAAGAGGCCGAGCGAAGCGACAATCCTGCCGTCCTGCATGATGCGACCATCGGTGCCGACCGAGGGCGGGCCGCCGTTGCGGTCGAGCTGGATGGCGCCACCGCCGGCATCGAGAACCGGATAGCCCCGGATTGACTGGAGTTCGCCCGTGTCTGCCATGGTGAAGCGTCCGTCACGGGTCAGGACCTGGCCCGCCGGCGTATCGATCGCCATCCATGCGTCACCCTTGACCGCAAAGTCGAGAGGGTTGCCGGTCTGCTGCAGTTCTCCCGATCTCGTGGAGAGGTAGTCGTTGCCCTGCGACACGAAGGAAACCGACGCGGAGATGTTGTTATCGATCTTGGCGAGCATCTGGTCGAACTTTACTTCGGTCGCCCGGAAGCCGACGGTGTTCATGTTGGCCATGTTGTCCGCGACGGTCGTCAACCGCCGCTCAAGCGCCATTTGGGCCGACAGGCCAACATAAATACCAGATTGCATCGATGGATCTCCTGAGATGAAGCGGCTCCTACCATCGAGGAATCGCCGAGCGGCCTGAACCGGCCTTCGTGCGCATTCAAACAGGGGTTGCTTGTGTGAAGCTGATCGAAAATGCGAAACGGCGGCGAGGCCGCGATAGCCAGCTTCACGCAAGGCTACCCGCCTAGATGTTCCGCTGCATTAATGACGGCGGATACACATCAAAATGATGATCATTGTGGGTTTCATAATCACTATTGGCTGCGTGCTTGGTGGCTTCATGGCCATGGGCGGCCATCTCAATGTTCTGTTCCAGCCTTTCGAGCTGGTGATCATCGGCGGCGCAGGCCTGGGCGGCTTTATCATGGCCAACCCGATCAAGGTCGTGAAAGACAGCGGCAAGGCACTGGGTGAAGCCTTCAAGTTCGCGGTTCCCAAGGAGCGCGAATATCTCGACATCCTCGGCGTTCTCTACGCACTGATGCGCGACCTCAGAACCAAGCCGCGCAACGAGATCGAAGCGCATATCGACAATCCGCAGGAATCGTCGATCTTCCAGACGGCTCCGACGGTTCTGAAAAACAAGCAGCTGACCGTGTTCATCTGCGACTATGTTCGCCTGATCATCATCGGCAACGCCCGCAGCCACGAGATCGAAGCGCTGATGGACGAAGAGCTGGAGACGATGCTGTCCGACAAGCTCAAGCCCTATCATGCGATTACCGCAATGGGTGACTCGTTCCCGGCCATCGGTATCGTCGCCGCCGTTCTCGGTGTCATCAAGGCCATGGGCAAGATCAACGAGTCGCCTGAGGTCCTGGGCGGACTGATCGGCGCCGCACTGGTCGGCACCATGCTCGGTATCATTCTCTCCTACTGCGTTTGCAATCCGCTGACCTCGCAGATCAAGGTCGTCCGCACAAAGCAGCATCGCCTCTACACGATCGTCAAGCAGACGCTCATCGCCTACATGAACGGCTCCGTACCGCAGGTCGCTCTCGAATACGGTCGCAAGACCATCGGCAACGGCGATCGTCCTTCGATCGACGCCGTCGAGCAGGAGATGATGAACCCCGGTGGTGAGAGCAAGGCGGCCTAACGATGAACAATCCGTCGAGCGAAGTCACTAAGCCGATCGACCCGATCGTCCTTGCGCGGCTGACAGGCAGCCTGGGTGACGTGAAGACGATTGCCCATTGCTGCAGCGATGTTGCAGCCCTGCAATGCCAGCTTCTCGGCGATGTCGTCCAGGAGGAAATGCAGCTCGACATCGGCGTCGAATATGCCGGCCACGTCTCCGGTCTGCGCTCTCAGGTCATCGCGGGGCTTGGCGCGGGTTACACGCTTGTGAGCGCCAGTCAGCGCAACTGGTGTACCCATTTCGTGATCGCCACCCGGAACAGCCTGCCGATCGCCATGATCGCGCAGCTGCTCGGCGATACCGACCAGCCTTCTGATGACACGCGCACGTTGACGTCTATCGAGGGCGATATCGCATCGCTGCTCGTTTCGCGGATCGCGGGCGTGCTTCGCCTCGGCCTCGGCCCCAAGGGGGAGTTCGAGCCGGTGCTGTCGCCATGCTATCCGATCACCGACTACGCCCGGCAGTCGCTGGAGATCCCCGACTGTTTCGCAGCCGCGGTCCGGCTTCAGGTCAAGCTTGGATCGCTGACGGGTGAGGTCGTGATCGTCATTCCGCAAAGCGTGTTGCTGAAGACGACGATCACCCGTCCTTCCGGACAACTGGCAAACAGTCTTCCGGCGCCGGCCGAGGCCGTTGCCGATCACGTGCTGCGCTCGCAGATCGATCTTTGCGCGCGCATCAAGCTCACGCCGCTCAAGCTTGGCTCAATTGCCAGATTGAAGCCTGGTGATACCATACCGTTCGAAGACATCGGCGACATTGGGGTCGATATGGATGCGAACGGGAAACTGATCTACCGCTGCGAGTTCGGCCGGTCCGGCGACAGCTATTCCGTAAAGATAAAATCCAACGTCTCTCCAGACGGCAATATACTCAAAAAAATTCTCGATAATTGACGCGGCGCTTCCGCGCCCGGCAGCTTCAGACAAGTTTCGATGTGGATAATAGATCATGGCTAGAAAAACGACCGTCAAAAACGAACTGACTGAAGATCCGATCGCCTCGAGCAGCCTGGATCTGGAACACGCGATCGACGACCTGCGTGGCGCATTGAAGGCGGACGAGGACGGCACGCTGCTGTCGGCCGATCCGTTCGCGTCACCGGCCTCCGATTTCGGCAGCGACAGCTTCGGTTCGACGGATTTCGGAACGAGCGACTTTGGCTCGACCGATTTCGGCGGCAGCGACTTTGGTGGTGGCGACCTTGGCAAGTCCGACTTCGGAGCCAGCAGCTTTGGTGGTGGCGCAAGTGCGATGCCGAGCTTCGGATCCGACACGCATGGTGAAAGCCTCGAGGCCAATCATGACCTCATCTTGGACATTCCGATCGATGTCCAGATCGTGCTCGGTTCAAGCCGCATGCCGGTCAAGGGTCTGATGAGCCTCAAGGAAGGCACGACGATCACGCTCGACAAGAAAATCGGCGAGCCGGTCGATATCACCGTGAACGGTCGCCTGATCGCCCGCGGCGAAATCACGCTTCTCGAAGACGACGATACACGCTTCGGCGTAAAGCTCACTGAATTGTCAGGAGCTCCCAAGAGCTAAAATGAATTTAGCGTTTTAGGACAAGCCCATGATGGACTTCGATACCTTTAGTGACAATCTGCCCGGCCAGCCGCTTTCTCAGGCAGAGAAAGCGGCTGCGGTTCTGCTCGCAATGGGAACGGGCGTTGCAGGTAAGCTGCTGAAGTATTTTACCCAAGCCGAACTGCAGACAATCATTGCCTCCGCGCAGAGCCTGCGCGCCATTCCGCCAGACGAACTGACCACTCTCGTCAACGAGTTCGAAGACCTGTTCACCGAGGGAACAGGTTTGATGGACAACGCCATGGCGATGGAAAAGATTCTCGACGAAGGCCTAACGCCGGAAGAGGTCGACGGACTGCTGGGAAGACGCACCGCGTTCCAGACCTACGAGGACAGTCTCTGGGACCGTCTTCAGGACGCCGATCCGGTTTTCATCTGCAAGTATCTCGGCCGCGAACATCCGCAGACGATCGCCTACATCCTTTCGATGCTGCCTTCCGCCTTTGGTGCGAAAATCCTGGTCGAACTGCCGGAAAGCCTGCGTGCCGACATCATGAAGCGTGCGGTGAACCTGAAGAACGTCAATCCGCAGGCGGTGCAGATCATCGAAAAGCGGATCGCCGATCTCGTCAACGAAATCGATGCCGAGCGGAACTCGACCGGCCCGGTCAAGGTCGCGGACCTGATGAATCAGCTCGAAAAGCCGCAGGTCGATTCCCTGCTCGAATCACTGGAACAGGTCAGTCAGGAAGCAGCCCAGAAGGTTCGCCCGAAGATCTTCCTGTTCGAAGATCTCATGGTCATGCCGCAGCGCAGCCGTGTCATCCTGCTCAACGATATCGCGGGCGACATCCTGACGATGGCGCTGAAAGGTTCGTCGGCACCGATGCGCGAATCCGTGCTCGTCTGCCTCAGCCCACGCCAGCGCCGCATGGTCGAATCGGATCTTGCCGCCGGCGGTACGATCAACCCGCGCGAAGTGGCGCTTGCCCGCCGCGCGATCTCGCAGGAAGCGATCCGGCTTGCCAATTCCGGCCAGATCGAACTCAAGGAAAAAGAAGCACCGGCAAGCGAAGCGGCCTGATTGCCTCCGCTGCCGGACGCATCCAACACCGAAATGCCCGCCTCGTGCGGGCATTTTGTTATCCTTCGCCATCTCGGATGCGGTCAAGCATAGCCGAGACACGATGGAAACTATGCTCGCAGCGCCGCGAATCGGTTAAGGCTTTCGCGCTCGCCGAGCTGGACGAGTATGGGGAGATGTCGCGCTTTCGTGGGCCGACATGCTGAATGCCACTGGGAGAGATCGATGTCGAATAAGCGCATATTGCTGGTCGGAGCCGGATTGTCGGGCGCCGTCATCGCCAGGAAACTTGCGGAGGCCGGTCATTCCGCTGTCGTTCTCGACGAGCGCGCCCACATCGCCGGCAACTGTTTTACCGAGCGTGACAGCGATACGGGCGTGATGGTGCATGTCTACGGACCGCACATCTTTCATACGGACGATGAGCCGGTCTGGGATTATGTCAACCAGTTCCAGACCTTCATGCCCTATGTCAACCGCGTGAAGACGACCAGTGGCGGGCGCGTGTTCCTGCTGCCGATCAACCTGCACACGATCAACCAGTTCTTCGGCAAGACGCTGCGACCCGACGAGGCAAGACAGTTTATCGCGTCGCTGGCCGATACGTCCATCGGTGAGCCGAAGACGTTCGAAGAGCAGGCTTTGAAATTCGTCGGCCGTGATCTCTATGAGGCGTTCCTGAAGGGCTACACGGTCAAGCAATGGGGCTGCGAGCCGAGCCAGCTGCCGGCCAGCATTTTGAAGCGTCTGCCCGTCCGTTTCAACTATGACGACAACTACTTTTTCCATCGTTTTCAGGGCATGCCTGAGAACGGCTATACGGAAATGGTCGAACGCATTCTCAATCACGAGCGCATCGAGGTCAGGCTCGGGACCCGTTTCACCCGGCCAGATGCCGCTTCATTCGACCATGTCTTCTATTCGGGACCGCTTGACGGTTACTTCGACTTCGAACTGGGTCGGCTAGGCTATCGGACGCTGGATTTCGATCGCTTCAGCTACAACGGCGACTACCAGGGCTGCGCCGTGATGAACTACGGCGATCTCGACATTCCCTATACCCGGATTACCGAGCACAAGCATTTCTCGCCTTGGGAAACCCATGAGAAGAGCATCTGCTACCGGGAATATTCACGCGCCTGCGGACCAAGCGACATCCCCTACTATCCGATCCGCATGGCCGACGAAAAGGCCTTGCTCGAGCGCTATGTCGAGCTGGCCCGGACGCAGCAGAACGTGACATTCGTCGGCAGGCTCGGCACCTATCGTTACCTCGACATGGACGTGACGATCCGCGAGGCCCTGGACACGGGGGACGCCTATATCAACGCCCTGCAGGGGAAAGGCGCGCTCGGAGCGTTTTTCGTTAATCCGTAGAGAGATCGTCAGAGACAACCATGTGTCTAACAGTTGGGGCGCGGTTATAAACCGCGCCCCAACTTCGTTTAGAGAGTGCCGGGAAGACCAGAGAGTCTGTGGTCTCCCCGTTAGTCGCAATCAGTAGGTTTTGTACGCTGCAATAACGGCCTCAACCTGTGCAGTGTTCAGTGCCTGAAGCTGCGATGACGACAATGCAGCCATGTGGGTGCTGTCGAGACCGGCGAGTGCGTCCGTGGAGAAGCCGGCGACCGCCTTCAGGCCAATAGCAGAGATCTCGTCGGTGGAGAACAATCCGAGCTCTGTGGCGTCCAGCGTACCTACCTGGGCGGAGCTCAGACCAGCGATCTGCGTGCTGGTCAGCGCTGTCACCTGATCGGAAGACATAGCGCTGAACTGGGTGGATGTCAGTGCTGCAACCTGTGTCGAGCTCAGAGCCGCAATATTGTCCGTGCTCAGCTTGGTAACATCCAAGCCACCGATCGCCTTTTTGCTGATCGCAGCAATATCGGTGGTCGAGAAGGTCGCGAGCTGGCCCGAGGACAAGGCGGCAAGCTGGGTCGACGAAAGTCCCGCAACCTGTGTCGAGGTCAGAGCTTCCGCATTGGCTGTCGTGAGACCGGCGATTGCGTCAGAGGAAAGGCCGGCAAGAGCCTTGGCGCTGATGGCCGCAATTTCGTCGGTGGAGAACAGCGCAATTTCTGTCGAGTCCAGAGTTCCTACCTGGGCGGAGCTCAGACCAGCGATCTGCGTGCTGGTCAGCGCTGTCACCTGATCGGAAGACATAGCGCTGAACTGCGTGGCTGTCAGAGCTGCAACCTGCGTCGAGCTCAGAGCCGCGACATTTGCCGTGCTGAGCTTGGTAAGATCCAAGCCACCGATCGCCTTCTTGCTGATCGCAGCCATATCGTCGGACGAGAAGGCAGCGAGCTGGCTCGAGGACAAGGCGGCAAGCTGGGTCGACGAAAGTCCTGCGACCTGTGTCGTGGTGAGGGCTTCCGCGCCGCCTGTGCCAAGACCGGCGATTGCGTCAGCGGAGAGGCCAGCAAGAGCCTTGGCGCTGATGGCAGCAATTTCGTCAGTCGAGAACAGTGCAATCTCAGTCGAATCCAGAGTTCCAATCTGAGCGGAGCTCAGACCGGCGATCTGCGTGCTGGTCAGCGCTGTCACCTGATCGGAAGACATAGCGCCGAACTGGGTGGATGTCAGTGCTGCAATCTGCGTCGAGCTCAGAGCCGCAATATTGTCCGTGCTGAGCTTGGTAACATCCAAGCCACCGATCGCCTTTTTGCTGATCGCAGCCATATCGTCGGACGAGAAGGTCGCGAGCTGGCCCGAAGACAGGGCGGCAAGCTGGGTCGAAGAAAGTCCTGCAACCTGCGTCGTGGTCAGGGCTTCCGCGCTGCCTGTGCCGAGACCGGCGACTGCGTCAGCGGCGAGGCCAGCAAGAGCCTTCGCGCTGATGGCAGCAATTTCGTCGGTGGAGAACAATGCAATTTCTGCAGAGTCCAAGGTCCCTACCTGAGCGGAGCTCAGACCGGCGATCTGCGTGCTGGTCAGCGCTGTCACCTGATCGGAAGACATAGTGCCGAACTGCGTGGCTGACAGAGCTGCAACCTGCGTCGAGCTCAGAGCCGCGACATTTGCCGTGCTGAGCTTAGTAAGATCCAAGCCACCGATTGCCTTCTTGCTGATCGCAGCCATATCGTCGGACGAGAAGGTCGCGAGCTGGCTCGAGGACAAGGCGGCAAGCTGGGTCGAAGAAAGTCCTGCAACCTGTGTCGTGGTCAGGGCTTCCGCACCGCCTGTGCCGAGACCGGCGATTGCGTCAGCGGAGAGGCCA
The DNA here is from genome assembly GCF_013317225.1 of Neorhizobium sp. AL 9.2.2. Classification (NCBI taxonomy): domain Bacteria; kingdom Pseudomonadati; phylum Pseudomonadota; class Alphaproteobacteria; order Hyphomicrobiales; family Rhizobiaceae; genus Neorhizobium; species Neorhizobium sp. AL 9.2.2. Next base: position 524,862 of record NZ_JAALXU010000001.1, on the reverse strand, counting down.
CCGAGAGCTTTGGCACTGATGGCAGCAATTTCGTCGGTCGAGAACAATGCAATTTCTGTGGAGTCCAAGGTCCCTACCTGGGCGGAGCTCAGACCAGCGATCTGCGTGGTGCTCAGCACCGTCAACTGATCGGAAGACAGACTGCCGAATTGCGTGGCCGACAGCGCAGCAATCTGAGTCGAGCTGAGAGCTGCGATATTGTCCGTGCTGAGCTTGGTAACATCCAGCCCGGCAAGAGCCTTTTTGCTGATCGCAGCCATATCGTCAGACGAGAAGGTCGCGAGCTGGCCCGAAGACAGGGCGGCAAGCTGGGTCGAAGAAAGTCCTGCGACCTGTGTCGTGGTCAGGGCTTCGGTGCTGCCGGTGGTGAGGCCGGCGATTGCGTCAGCGGAGAGGCCACCGAGAGCCTTGATACTGATGGCCGCAATTTCGTCGGTGGAGAACAATGCTATTTCTGCAGAGTCCAGGGTCCCTACCTGAGCGGAGCTCAGACCGGCGACTTGCGTGCTGGTCAGCGCCGTCACCTGATCAGAAGACAAACCGCCGAATTGCGTCGCTGAAAGCGCTGCAACCTGCGTGGAGCTAAGAACTGCGACATTGTCGGTGCTGAGCTTGGCAACATCCAGGCCAGCGATCGCACTCTTGCTGATTGCGACGATCTGCGTGCTATCAAGAGACCCGATTTGCGCAGTTGAGAGCTCAGCAACCTGGCTGCTGTACAGACCTGCCACCTGAGCGGTGGAGAATCCATCGAGCTGTGCAGAGCTGAGAATTTGGATCTGATCGAGGCTCAAGCCCGCAAGTGACTTTACCGAAATGGCGCTCATATCCGCTGAATCGAAGCGAGCTAGGCCGTCGGTCGTTAGGGCGGCAATCTGCGATGAGGTGAGGGATTTGATTTGAGCACTGCTCAAAGCATCGACATCTTCCGAGGTCAATCCCGCGATCGTGGTCGTCGATAGTTTGGAAATCTGCGTATTGGATAGGGAAGAGATGATCGTGGTCATGGACGTGTCCTTGATGTCGTTAACGAGAGGTCACGCCTATCTGCCGTCAGACACCCACACACCTGGCGGCAATCCGACCTTGCGCAAATACAGCGAAACAAAAGGGGACATGGCTCACGTGAACCTCGGCGTCGGAAAGGCATCATGCAATTCGAGCCAGAACATAGCTCGGATTTCCCACGCTCACTTGTGCGAAAACTTGAACGCTGTTTTCGCGCCCTAAAATATTTAGCCGAGAATTCTTAAATGAGGCTTAACAAGGGCACAGGCATAAAGTGTTGGCGCTCCGTCCGACACATTGTTGGGTTAATCCAGCGATGCCTGGAGCTTTCCGCTGCTGCGAACAAGAACAGTTGGTAGGCATGATAGATTCGAAATTCATGAATTACCAAAGTCACTTGGCCACAGCTTATTTTTATTAAAAATGCATCCACTACAAATACGGTTACCCATATGTATCGAGAGATCGCAGCTCTTAAGGTTGGAGAACAGATATCAGGCGCTGCTGCGAAAAAACTCAGGCGCTTTCTCCAATACTAACGGCTACTGCACCAACCACGTTTATTCTTCTGCTATTTCGTCGGAGAATTAAGCGATGTGACATACATGGACATGCTGCATAAGACGACCGTCCTCTGGAGCAAAGGTCCTGGATAATCTTATCACGTAGTACGCGACATCGTCGCGCGCGCCACTGCAAGTCTGGATTGCCCTCACCCTGCTTCGCGACCGCAACAACAAGCCCGACGCAAGCTAACCCCGATAATTACAAGGATAAGACGCGTGGAGTGCGTCAATCGTCAGCATCGCTGCCTTGGAACGGGATGGTCATGAACGCCAATATCGCACCTGCAACTGCCCAGGCTTCGCCCTTCGCCAGTATTCTGGAGAAGGCGCAGAACCAGCAACTCTCGCTCGGCGATCTGTTCCAGGTTGCAGAAGCGCTCAATTCCAGCGGCCAGCAGGCGCGCGCCGTCGAGGTCTACAAGGTGTGGACCGCCTTCAACGAAACCCACCCGCTTTTGCATGTCGCCTATTTCAACTACTCCGTGACGCTGCGACAGCAGGGCGACAATGCCGGCGCCATTCTCGCCTTGCAGGCGGCCAACAGGCTCGATCCGCTTTTCGGCCCGGCCCATATCAATCTGGGACGTACGCTCGAAGATTCCGGCCTCATCAATCAGGCACTCCAGAAATGGCGCACCTATATCGATCTGACCGACGAAGTCATTCCTGACCGCATCAACAACCGCCTGATGGCCATGCAGCATACCGGCCGCGTGCTCGAAAACGCAGGTCGGCTGGATGATGCGGAATCCATCCTGTGGCAGGCGATCGAACTGCAGCCAAACAAGACGGAGGCCGGCCAGCACTGGAGTTCGATTCGCCAGCGCCAGTGCAAATGGCCGGTTCTGACTACGACATCGCCGCATGTGACGCCGCGCCAGCTTCTCGATGCGATGTCGCCGCTGACGCTGTCGTGCTATTCGGACGATCCGATGTTCCAGCTGGCCAAGGCCTATCGCTACAGCAAGCAGCTTATCGGCGGGCCGTTCGACCTCAGCGCCTTCCCCCGCAAGGCGGCCAAGAAAAAGACCGGAACCGGGCAGCGTCTGCGCATCGGTTATCTCTCATCAGACCTTCGCGACCATGCCGTCGGTTTCGCATTGCGTGAAGTGCTCGAGTTGCATGACAAGGATAGCGTCGAGATCTACGCCTACTATTGCGGCGAGGCCCGCACCAATGACGCGACGCAGGACCGCATCAAGGCGGTCGCCGACCAGTGGCGCGATATTGCGGCACTTGGCGATGCGGAAGCGGCGAAGACGATCCGCGCCGACGAGATCGATATCCTGATCGACGTCAACGGCTATACGAAAATGGCCCGTGCGAAAATCTTCGCCTACCGTCCGGCACCGGTCATCGTCAATTTCTGCGGCTATCCGGGATCGATCGGCAGCCCGTTCCACCAGTACATGATTGCCGACGGTCACATCGTGCCACCGGAAAACGAGATCTTCTACACCGAGAAGGTGCTGCGGATCGCCTGCAACCAGCCGATCGACCGCAAGCGCGTAATCGCCCCGACGCCGAGCCGCATCGATGCCGGACTGCCGGACGGCGCCTTCGTCTATGCCTGCTTCAATGGCATGCAGAAGATCACGTCGAACTGCTTCAATCGCTGGATGAAGATCCTGTCGGCAACGCCCGGCAGCGTCCTCTGGCTGCTCGCGGGGGACGAGGATGCCAATGTGCGGCTGCGCCAGCTGGCCGAGAAGCAGGGGATCGCGGCAGAACGGCTGATCTTCGCGCCGAAAGCGCCGAACGCCAATCACCTTGCCCGCATCGCCTGTGCCGATCTCTTCCTCGATACATTCCCCTACGGCGCGCATTCGACGGCGTCGGACGCCATCACCATGGGTCTTCCGATCCTCACTGTGTCGGGCAACGGCTTTGCCTCGCGGTTCTGCGGCAGCATTGTTGCCGCCGCCGGCATTCCGGAGATGATCTGCGCCACACCGGAGGAGTATGTCGCGCGCGCCATCGGCTTTGCGCATGACCGCGAGAGCCTGCGCGCGATCAGAACGTCGCTCTGGGACAAGCGCGACACAAGCGCGCTTCGGGACATGCCCGGCCTCGCGCGTCGGCTGGAAGAACTCTACTGGCAGATGCAGGGCGAGGCCGAGCGTGGGGAGACGCCGGTGCCTGATCTTCGCAATCTCGACATCTATTACGAAGTCGGCGCGGAGCTCGTTCTCGAGGGGATCGAGTTCGAAACTGCCGATGCCTACCGGAAGCGCTACACATCGAAGCTGGCATATCAGAACGAATATGCGCCGATTCCCTACGACGACCGTTTCTGGAAACAAAACAAGGGCTGAACTGTCCTGACCCGGCTGTTCTCGATCGAGAGCGTCCGGGTTTTCGGCAGTCTCAAAGGCTCAAAATCCATTTTTAAAATCAAATGCCGCATCAAGGATCATAGCGTATGACCTCGACCATTTCCTCCCTGAGTGCCTCTCAGGTCAGGTCCCTCTCAACGGCAAGCGTCGCTGCGTGGACCACGGAAGATGTCGCATCGCTTTCGACCAAGCAGATCGCTGCGATGTCGTCCTCGCAGATTGCGGCCCTTGATGTCGAAGACGTCGACGTGATGAACACGGTGCAGCTCAATGCCATTTCGCAAAATGCGATCATCGGCCTGACGCTGGACCAGTTGTCCATTCTCAACGGGAACGAAATCGCCAGCCTGAGCACGAGACAGGTTTCCTCACTGTCGACCGCACAGATCAGCAGCCTTTCGGACGATCAGGCCGAGGCTCTGACCTCCGTCCAGGTCGGCGCCCTCACCTCGGAACAAATCGCGGCCCTTACACCCGACGAGATCGCAACATTTTCGACCGCCGACATGGCTGCGATCAGCGCGAAAGGTGTGCGCGGCCTGACATCGACGCTGATCGCCGCACTGTCGGAAGAACAGGTTGCAGCGCTCAACACAGCGGCGATTTCCAATCTGGCCACGAGCCAGATCGATGCCTTTTCCGCCGATCACCTTGCAGCGCTGAAGACAATCCAGATTGCCGCTCTCGGCGGGTCGCAAATGGGCGCATTGACCAGCAACGATATCGCGGCGCTGTCGACGGATCAGGTTGCGGCGCTCAACACAAGGGCGATCGTCGGTCTCAACACCGATCAGATTGCTGCTCTGTCCATCGACCAGGCCGAAGCGCTATCCTCGGTCCAGGTAAAAGCGCTGACCTCGATCCAGCTCGCGGTTCTGAGCGCAGAGGCGATCGAAACGTTTTCGACGGCGGACATCGCATCGATCAGCAGCAAGGCGGTCTCCGGTCTGACAACCGACGTGATCTCAGCCCTGTCCGAACAGCAGATTGCCGCCCTGACCGTGGGGACGGTTGCGAAGCTTTCGGCAACGCAGGTGGCAGCGCTCTCGGTCGATCAGTTCACTGCCATGGCAACAGCGCAGATCGCAGCGCTCAGCGCAACGCAGATCACCGCAATCAGCACGGGGACCATAGCCGAATTTTCCACGCAGCAGATTGCAGCACTCGGAACCGCGACCGTTGCCAAGCTTTCGACGGTGCAGATTGCAGCACTTTCCGAAGATCAAGCGGAAGCGCTCTCCTCGGTCCAGGTAAAGGCCCTGACCTCGTCGCAGATCGCAGCCTTCAGCGATTCGGCAATCGCCACCTTCTCGACCGACGATATCGCTGCCATCAGCAATCGTGGCATTGCGGGGCTGACCGTCGAGAACATTGCCGCGCTGACAACCGGACAGATCGCTTCGCTCAGCACGTCCGCCATTTCCAACCTCGGCACGGACCAGATTGCCGCCCTTTCGGTCGAACAGGCCGAGGCCTTGTCTTCGGTCCAGATCAAGGCGCTGAGCTCGAAGCAGCTTGCCGCACTGTCGCCGGAGGCAGTCGCAACCTTTACCACCGCCGAAATCGCCGCGATCAGCAGCAAGGGTATCGGCGGCCTGAGTTCGGATGCGATCGCAGGACTTTCCATCAGCCAGGTCGCGGCTCTCGGCACGGGTGCGATCGCCAAGCTTTCGACAACCCAGATCGCCAGCCTTTCGGCCGAGCAGGCGGATATCCTATCCACCCTGCAGATCGCGGCACTGACCTCGAAACAGCTTTCAGCGCTTTCCCCCGAGGCAATCGCGACGTTTACGGCCGCAGAAATCGCGACGCTCACCAACAAAAGCATCGGCGGCCTCAGCACCGATATCATTGCGGCACTCACGACAGCGCAGATCGCCGCTCTCGGGACGAGCGCGATTGCCAACCTCGGCACGCAGCAGATTGCGGCACTGTCGACGGATCAGGTGGCTACGCTTTCGGCGGCTCAGGTGAAGGTCCTGTCTTCCAAGCAGGTTTCTGCGCTGACGGAAGACGGTATCGCGACACTGTCGACGAACCAGGTGGCAGCACTGTCAACAGGTGCCATCAAGGGCTTGGTCGCGGACCAGATCGGTGCAATGTCGACCCGGCAGGCCGAAAGCCTGACGTCGGCACAGGTCGGCGCCCTGTCGTCGAAACAGCTCTCGGCGTTCGACGATGATCACATCGCCACCTTCTCAACGCTCGATATTGCAGCAATCGGATCGAGCGCGGTTGGCGGGCTGTCGGAGGATGCGATCTCGTCGCTCTCCGCAAGCCAGATCGCAGCGCTTGGGACAGGTGCGCTGGCGGCACTTGGTACAGGCCAGATCGCAGCTTTTGCGACATCCCAGATCGGAGCGTTGAGCACCCAGCAGATCGCCGCCCTGAAACCGACACAGATCGCAGCGCTCGGCGCGAGCGACATTGCGGTTCTCTCCACGGCGCAGGTCGCCGCACTGAGCGCCTCCGCAGTGGCAGCGCTTGGCGTCGATCAGGTCGAGGCTCTCACATCCGCACAGATCACGGTGCTCGGCTCCAAGCAGATGGCGGCCCTGACATCGACGCAGGTCGCAGCGCTTGATACCGCCGACATCGCACGGCTATCTTCCATGCAGGTCGCAGCCCTAAGCGCCTCCGGCGTTGGGGGTCTCAGCACCAGACAGCTCGCCGTTCTGTCGGTCGATCAGGCCGAAGCGCTGAATTCCAATCAGATCGGTGCACTCACATCCTCGCAGCTTGCTGCACTCGGGACCGACGACATCGCGACATTCTCGACCAAGGAGATTTCGGCGATCGGTTCGGGCGCAATTTCGGGTCTGTCCACGTCCACGATCGCCAGCCTGTCGAGCGAGAAGATCGTGGCGATCAGCACAGCCGGTATCTCCGGCATGACGACACGGCAGGTCGATGCCCTGAGCGCTGGTCAGATCGCGATCCTTTCCACGAAGCAGGTGTCGGCGCTGACCTCGCTGCAGGTCTCTGTTCTTGAGACTACAGATATTGCCGCTCTTTCCTCGAGCCAGGTGAACGCACTCAGTTCCACCGGTGTTGTCGGCCTGACCACGAGCCAGATTGCCGCGCTCTCCTCGGATCAGATCGCAGCGCTGTCCACCCGCCAGGCTGCGGTTCTGAGCTCGTCGCAGATCGTGGCGATCATCTCCAACAATATCGAGGCGTTTTCCGCCAAGAACCTCGGCGTGATCAGCTCCAGCGCGGTTGCCGGGCTTTCAACATCGGTGATCGCTGCTCTTTCGACCGCAGCCATCGCGGCGCTCAGCACGAACGGCATTTCCGGACTGACGACGAAACAGGTGGATGCGCTGACATCCGACCAGGTTTCGGTCCTCACCACGAAGCAGCTCGCGACACTGACCTCGGCGCAGGTCGGTGCTCTCGGCGCCAGCGACGTGACCGTGCTGACGACCTCCCAGATCGCGGCGCTTAGCGCGGCGGGTGTCGCCGGGCTTTCGACCGGCCAGCTGAGTGCGTTGAGCACGGCGCAGGTCGAAGCCATGACGGCCTCGCAGGTCGGCGCGCTCAGCTCCAAGCAGCTTGGAGCGCTCGGCACCGACGATATCGCCACATTCTCCACCGCAGATATCGCCGCGATCGGCTCGGACGCCATTGCCGGCCTCTCCACCGACATGATCGCGGCACTGTCGGTCGACCAGGTCGATTCGCTCAGCACAGCCGGCATAGCCGGTCTCAGCACCAGGCAGATCGACGCCATGGACTCGGCGCAGATCGAGGCGCTGACAAGCAAGCAGGTCGCGGCCCTCAATTCCCGGCAGGCGACGGCGCTCGACACTGCCGATATCGGCAAATTCTCGACGCAGGATATTGCAGCGATCGGCTCCGACCTCATCGTCGGGCTTTCGACCGCCGTGATCGCAGCACTGACCACCGATCAGGTCGCAGCGCTGAGTGCAGCCGGACTGTCCGGGCTGTCGACGAAGCAGATCCAGTCTCTGACAAGCGACCAGATCGGATCGCTCTCATCGTCCCAGATTGCGGTTCTCAACTCCAAGCAGATCGCAGCGCTGGATACGGAAGATGTCGCGGCCCTTTCGGCCGGCCAGATCGCCGCTCTGAGTTCGGGCGGCGTTACGGGGCTTTCGAGCGCGCAGATCAGCGTCCTTAGCACCGCTCAGGTCGAGGCCTTTACGGCGACCCAGGTTGGCGCCTTCAGTTCATCGCAGATTGCAGCGCTTGGCGCCGACGATCTTTCGACCTTCTCGGAAGCCGATATCGCCGCGATCAGCTCGGCTGCGATGCAGGGTCTGTCGACCGCGACCATCGCGGGCTTTTCGGCAGACCAGATCGAAGCGCTAGGCACCGCCAATATCGCCGGCCTGACGACGGCTCAGGTCGGGGCGATGAGCACGGATCAGCTGTCTGCGCTGACCACGAGCCAAATCAAGAACCTGACCTCGCGGCAGATTTCGGCGCTCGGCACATCCGGGATCGCTGCCTTCTCCCACGATCAGATCGAAGCGCTCAACACGGCCGCCATCGCGGGGCTGACAACGGCCCAGATGAGCAGCATGAGCAGCGATCAGATCGAAGCTCTGACGTCCGTTCAGGTTGCCATGCTGAGTTCGACGCAGATCGCATCGCTTGGCACGGACGATCTGGCGACATTCAGCACCGGCGATCTTTCGGCGATCAGTTCGTCGGCCATGCAGGGGATCTCGACAGCGACGATTGCCAGCTTCTCCGCCGATCAGATCTCTGCACTCGGTACCGGCGGCATTGCCGGGCTGACAACGGCCCAGATCAATGTCCTCAGCACCGATCAAGTCGGCGCACTCACCACCGGCCAGCTTTCGGCCCTGACATCGAGGCAGGTGGCAGCGCTCGGCACCGACGACATTCTTGCCATCTCGGCCGATCACATTTCGGCGCTCAACCCGTCGGTGATCGCCGCTTTCTCGACGGTCCAGATCGCAGCGCTCAGCACGAGCCAGTCGGAGGCCCTGACATCCAGCCAGATCGCGACCTTGAGCTCAGGCCAGATCGCAGCCTTCGGCCTTGACGACATCGAGACATTCTCGACTGCAGACATCGCCGCCATCACGTCCAAAGCCGTGCCCGGCCTGTCGACGTCGATGATCGCGGCACTTTCGACCGACCGGATCGCGGCTCTCAGCGCCGACGGCATTGCAGGCCTGTCGACCGCCCAGATCAATGCCCTGAGCGTGCTGCAGGTTGAAGCCCTGACGACTGCACAGTTCTCGGTGATGACGTCCCGCCAACTTGCGGTGCTCGGCACGGACGATCTGGCGATGCTGTCTCCGAACGATATCGCGGCGCTCAACACAGGCGCGATATCAGGCCTGTCGGCGACCCAGATTGCCGCCTTGACGGTCGATCAGGTGGAGGCATTCACCTCCGATCAGGTGGGCATGCTCACATCCACACAGCTTGCCGCGCTTGGCCAGGACGATATCGAAGCGTTCTCGACCAGTGACATTGCCGCGATCAGTTCGAAGGCGATGCCTGGCCTTTCCACAGCAATGCTGTCGGCGTTTTCGGTCGAGCAGATCTCCGTGCTCGGTACCGGCGGCATTGCAGGACTTTCGACGGCGCAGATCGCCGTCCTGAGTTCGATGCAGATCGAAGCTTTGACGACCACGCAGATCGCGGTTTTCACGTCCAAGCAGATTGCAGCGCTCGACACCGGCGATCTCGCCGTTCTCTCGAGCCAGCAGCTTGCGGCCATCAGCTCGACCAGCGTCGGCGGACTTTCGACGGCAACGATCGGCGCCTTCACGACGGAGCAGATCGCGGCCTTGAGCCCGGCTGCGATCTCGGGTCTCTCCACCAGCCAGATCAACGCCATCAGCGTCGATCACCTGGAAGCGCTGACGACCGACCAGGTCGGCGCCCTGACCTCCAAGCAGATGGCCTCGCTCGGCACAGACTATATCGCAGCACTTTCGGTCGAACAGATCGCAGCGATCGGTGCCGGCGGCATTTCCGGTCTCGGCAGTGTTCAGATCGCGGCTCTCAATACCGAGCAGATCGACGCGTTCACGACAAGCCAGATCGCGGCGTTGAGTTCCGGCGCGCTGATGGGGCTCTCGTCGGAAGATTTCGAAACCTTCTCGACGGCGGATCTGGCAGCGATCAGCTCATCCGCAATCAAGGGCCTTTCGACCGGCTTTATTGCCGCGCTTTCTAACGATCAGATTGCTTCTCTGAGTGCCGGAAGCGTCGGCGGCCTGACAAGCCTGCAGATCGACGCCATGAGTTCGCAGCAGATCGACGCGCTTTCGACCGAACAGCTTGCGGGCCTCAGCGCCAACGGACTTGGGGGGATTTCGGCAGACGATTTCGGCACGTTCACACTCGAAGAGCTGGCCGTTCTCAACCCGACTTCGATCAAGGGACTGCCGGTCAGCATCATCGCAGGTCTTTCCACGATCCAGATCGGCGCGCTGACGACCAGCCAGGTGGCCGGCCTCGGCTACAACCAGATCGTCGCCATGAACACCGATCAGCTCGCCGCATTGTCGGTCGATCAGGTCGGGGCGCTGGGCGCGCTTCAGGCATCGGGCATCGGCGCCGACGACATTCTCGGCTTCACCACCGAGGAGATTGCCGCCTTCAGCACCGGTGCGATCTCAAGCTTGAGCACGCTGGTCATCGCGTCGCTCACCACGGCACAGGCAGAGGCCCTCACACCGCTGCAGGTCAACGCGATGACGTCGGCACAGATTTCCGCACTGACGGATGCGGGCCTTGCGACATTCTCGGCCGAAGACATCTCGCTCATCAGTGCCTCGGGGATCTCCGGCATATCGACGGCAGACATCTCGCATCTGACGAGCGACCAGCTTGCGGCGTTGATCGATACGCAGATGGGATCGTTGAGCCCGGACCAGATCTCCGCCGTGATTGCCCGCTATGTCGCATAAGTAAGGTTCACCGCGTCGCGGTGAACCGCTCGACGGCCGTTGGGTTCAAAGCATCTGTGAGAAACCGGTAAACCTTGCGGCGCGGCACGGGCGGACAGATGCCACCGCGCCGTGCTTCTGCTAAGCTTGCTGCCGATGAAGCAGGAGTTGGCTCTTGTCCGACGATCAGGATAAAGACAGCAAAACCGAAGACCCGACTGGTAAAAAAATCCAGGACGCGATGGACAAGGGCAACATCGCGATCTCGTCCGAGGTGGCGATCTTCGCCTCGACGCTTGCCTTCTACATCTACCTGATCTTCTTCCTGCCGCAAAATACCGCGCATCTGGCTGAGGTTCTTAAAGATCTGGTCGAACGCCCCGAACAGTGGCGCATCGATTCGAGCGCGGACCTGGTGTCGCTCTGCGCCTATGTGCTGCTTCAGAGCGCTTATTTCATGCTTCCGGCAGCCGTCCTGTTCATGGGCTTCGGGTTGCTGGCGTCGGCAGGTCAGCACATGCCGTCGTTCATTCTCGAACGAATCAGGCCGCAGTGGAACCGGATCTCGCCGATGTCCGGGTTCAAGCGGCTTTTCTCGATGCAGGGCATGGTCCATTTCGGCAAATCGCTGATCAAGATCGTCGCCGCCGGCATCATCATGTACCTGTCGCTGCGCAACGAGTATTTCAAACTGCTCGATTCGATCTTTTCCGACCCGCAGACGCTTTTTCCGATTCTGGCGCGAATCATCAAGAAGATGATCATCGTCGTCCTGGCCTGCACGTTTTTGGTTGCAGCACTGGATATCGCCTGGACGCGGTTCCACTGGTTTACCGAGCTTCGGATGACCAAGCAGGAAATCAAGGACGAGATGAAGCAGTCGCAGGGCGACCCTTTCGTCAAGGCGCGGCAGCGTTCGATTGCCCGTGATCGCGCCCGGCGGCGCATGATCAACAGCGTTCCGCGCGCCACACTGATCATCACCAACCCGACCCATTATGCGATCGCATTGCGGTATGTCGCGCAGGAATCGGAAGCTCCGGTCGTGGTTGCCAAGGGCCAGGACCTGATTGCTATGCGAATCCGCGAAATTGCTCAGGAGCACGGAATACCGATTTTTGAAGACCCACCCCTCGCCCGTTCCATGTTTGCGCAAGTCTCGGTTGATAGCGTCATCCCATCGGTTTTTTATAAGGCGGTCGCTGAATTGATCCATCGGATCTATGCGGGACGTCGTCAGAACAAACGGATGCGCTGACAGAATGAAAAAATGCTCCTATTCCGCCGTACGTGAAGAAATTCTCGCAAAGGCCATCGGCCCGCTTGCATCCGAATTACGGCTCATCGATGCGGCCGATCTCATTTCGCTTTTGCGGCTTGAGTATCATGCCAATATCTCGGACCTCGTCTCTTCGGCGGCCGAGCTGTATTTCCATCCCGGCACCGTGAATTTCGGCGTCGGTGGCGACTATCATCTCGACTGGGATACGCACCCATCAGTCACGCTGGACCTGGAGATCAAGCCGCGTGGCGTGACGATCCATGCTCAGCTGACGCTTCAGGCCGAAAAGGCGAGCGTCGAAATCAACTACATCAGCTTCCTTTCGCCCTCGGCCAATCCTGACGAGAACACCCGGTTTCTCGAGCGCAGTCTTCAGGACGCAGCCTTCGTACCGTCCATGCGCGGTTTGGCCGGCATGGCCGCCACGGCGAACTAAAAGGCGTCGTACCGCGGATCGTAAAGCTCCGCTTAACCGGGTCTCTGGTACATATGCTTGATTCGGCATTTGACTGCCGAATCAAGCGGCGATGCCCGGGAATGAAGCCCGATCTTTAAGGGTGAAGACCATGACTTCGACGACGCTGTCGACCTATACGAGCTATCTGATCGTCAACCGCGACATGAAGTCGTCGCTTGACCGCGTCGCCAACCAGGGCACGGTCGCTCGCGATACCGAATATTACGAAGCCAATATCGACAAGGTGACGACAGCCGACGAATTCGTCGATGACTATCGACTGTATTCCTATGCGATGAAGGCCTATGGCCTTGAGGAAATGACCTACGGAAAGGCCTTCATGAAGAAGGTCCTGGAGAGCGATCTCAGCGATACCGCAAGCTTTGCCAATTCGCTGACCGACAAGCGCTATGCGACCATGGCGGCGGCTTTCAACTTCGGCACAAAGACCGCCGAGGCGCAGACTTCGGTTCAGGAAGATAATCTCGTCAAGGCGTATCAGGATTCCTTCGATCAGGAAGAAAAGGATATCCAGTCCGAGGTCGACTATTACAGCAAGGCCATCGCTAATATTACCGATGTCGACGACCTCCTGTCGAACAGCCGGCTGAAGACATATGTGCTCGACTCATTCGGGCTCGATGCCAAGTACACGTCCACCAGCTATCTGAAGCAGGTGTTGACCAGCGATCTCGAAGACCCGAACAGCTTTGCCAACCAGACCGGCAGCGACAAGTTCGTGGCGCTTGCCGAAGCGTTCAACTTCCAGGCTGACGGCACGGTCACAGACGGCGACAGCGCCCAGACGAGCGGCCAGATCGAATCGCTGAGGCTCGATTACGTCTACAACAAATCGACGTTCCCATCCGATACGCTCGCGGCCGCCAACCAGACCTATTGGGAAACCAATATTTCCTCGATGACCAGTGTCGACGAGTTGGTCAACGACCCGCGGATGGTCGAGTATTTGACCACGGCCTTCAGCGTCAAAGTGCAGTTCACCTCCACGATCCGGTCGCTGCTGACCAGCGATTCGGCTGCAGCGACGCTCGGCTATACGGGCGTCAAGGCGATGTTCAATTTCCAGAGCGACGGTTCGATCGCCACTGGCGAGACCGCTCAGAACCAGACCCAGCTGGCGTCTACCAGCACCTCCTACCAGACAGCCTTCAAGGCCAACCAGGAAGATGCGGTCACCAATGCGGTCACCAACTATCAGACGCGCATCTCCGAGGTGAAAAGCGTCGATGACTTTCTAAGTTCGAATAAAGACGACGACGACGATACCAATGACGATGTGACGGAGATCTGGGACGTCGCGCTGCGCGCCTATGGGATCGATCCGGCCGATGTCAGCAAGAGCCGGCTCAAGGATATTCTGGCAAGTGATCCGAACGACCCGAAGAGCTATGTCAACCAGCTGAAAGACGACCGGTACGTCAATCTGGTCAAGGCGTTCAACTTCGACGCGGAAGGCGATATCGACACGCCTCTCCTCGTCCAGTCAGCCAGCGTCATCAGCAATTTCGCGACAGACTACAAGACGGAACAGCTCAAACTTCTCAAGGGCAGCGCTCGCGAGAAGGCTGAGGAAGCTGCCGACAAGGAAATCGACTACTACAATACCCAGATGCAGACGATCACCACGGCCGCCGAGCTAATTGCCGACGACCGCCTGGTGTCCTTCGTGCTCGAATCGAAGGGGATCGATCCCAAATCGGTCACCAAGGACGAGCTGAAGAACATGTTCTCGTCCGATCTCGACAATCCCAAAAGCTATGTGAACAGTCTTGCCAACGGCGTGTTTGCTGAGATCGTCGCATCGTTCAACTTCGATAGCGAAGGCAACCTTTCTGCGCAGCCCGTGGGCACGATCCAGCAGCGCGGCGACGTGCTGGCGACCGTCAATAACTACAAGCAACAGACGCTTGAAGAGCAGGAGGGGGAATCCAACGAGGGCGTGCGGCTGGCGCTGTATTTCGAGCGCAAGGCGGCGGACGTTACGAGCGCTTATACGATCCTTGGTGACACGGCGCTTTTCGAGTTCTTCAAGACGACGTTCAGCATGTCCGACTACATATCCAACATGGATACGGATCAGCAGGCGAGCATGATCGAGAAATACGTCGACATCTCGAAGCTTCAGGATCCGGACTACGTGACCAAGTTGATCAAGCAATACACGGCGCTCTACGATTCCGAGAACAGTTCGACGACATCGCCGGCGCTGACGCTGCTCACAACCACCGGCACGACACGCATCAGCTCCGATACGCTGCTTGCCGTCGCCCAGCTTTCATCGAAATAGAGACTTCAGTGGATGTAGCCGAGGCGGATCGCCTTGGCGATCGCCTGGATGCGGTTCACGGAATTGAGCTTGATCGTCGCGGAGCCGAGATAGGCGTTGACAGTGTGAACGGAGAGGCCAAGCTTCTCGGCGATCTCTTCGCTGATACGACCGTCGCCGGCCAGTTGAAGACACGCCACTTCCCGTTCGCTCAAGGATTCGGCCGGCACGCTTCGACGCTCATCGAGTGCTAGAAGGTCCATCATGACCTGACAACTTCTAACGTGCTGGTCGATGATCAGATTGCTGCCCAGCTCCAGCGAGCCCGACAAAAACGTGACGTAGCCATTCCCGAGAGCACCCAACCGCACCGGGAATGCAATTCCTGACGATGGCATGATCCGGTCGTCGATCTTGCGCACGAGCGAGGAAAAATCGCCGGCCTCGCTATAGGCCCCTTTTTCCGTGCCGGTCCACACGATCGGCAGGATCGACATTTCGATATGATCGAGAAACATATCGCCGTAGGAGCTCACGAGTACGCCCTGATGCTCCCCGCTTCCGGCGCCCCAGTTGTCCAGCTCGCAGACCAGCTTGCGCTTGTTGGGAAGCCCGGCGCCGGTAACGCGAAACACAGCAAAGTGCCGCGCCTTGAGGTTCCTCTGCATTGCGACGAGTTTGGGAAATATGTCAGAACGACTGGAGGCACGCTGAAGACGCAGATACTGGATGCTGCCCGGTCCATCTGACGTTCCACCGCGGGAAAAGCCCATCGTTGCCCCAAGCCTTCCTAAACCAGATTGTTGCGTACGGCATAAGCGATCGCTTCCGACCGCGTTTTGGTTGCCGTCTTACGCATCACGCTGGTGATGTAGTTGTTGATCGTATTGCGGGAGATCCCGAGGATCACCGCTATCTCATCGCTGGTCTTGCCCTCGGCGATCCAGAACAGGCATTCCAGCTCGCGTTCCGTCAGTTCGAAGTCGCGTTCAGCCTTGGCATCGCGCGCCTCGGCAAAGCTTGCGCCATAGGATGCAAACAGTCCGACTTCGCGAAGTCTTTCCTGTGACAGGATGATGCCTTCCAGGAAAAGCAGCATCAGAGAGAAACGGGTTTTGCCGACGCAGAATGTCAGCGAACAGTATTGGCGGCTGATGTCGTCCGGCGGCGTGATGTCATCGGGCAGGAGCGCGAAGCTCGGGGTCAGCAGCGACAGACACTTTTCGAGTTCCGTCGAACGCGCATAACCACTCGCCAGATCCGCCCCGAGCCGTCGGACGAGATCGAATGGCCAGTTGGAGGTTACGATGAAATCGAGACCGTGTTCCTGGACGAGGTCGTAGCGGGCGAGAAGAAAATGCGAAGCGCCAACGTAGTCTGCGAGCAGCCGCATGATAGCCTGAACGTTGTTCGATCTCGACAAGATCGAAAGCCGTCTTACCAGTTGTTCACGGGAGATAATTTTCGACCCAGGTCCATCGTGATACGCGCGCTGGTCGATCGTCATCTCTGCTTCAGGCAACTCCACCGTTATCTGCTCCCCACCGGCTCCTCTCCCCGAAGGGCGACACCGGTATGTTCAAACGACGCATGGCATCCGCTTCCAGAATTAAGGCAGTTCCGGGTGCCGATACCCTGGCGTGACCGGTCCATTCCGAATCAGACTTCACATGTGCAAAGCCTAGACGTTGCCGTACGAATCAGGGCCATTGTAGGAATCGCTTTTGGAAATGCTATGCCGCGAGCGCCGATTTTGCCCACTTCCATCCATAAAGGCTTCATCAATGAGGCTAAAATGCGCCAACTGTATGGCAATGCCCACGCGACAAGGCCGGGACGAGCCCGGCCTGTTGTGATCATATGTTTGTGAAGGCAGTTTAGGCTGCTTTGTCGATCGCCCACTTGCGCAGGATTTTCGCGGCCCGCTCTTCGGAGATCTCGACCATGCGGGAGAGACGTTTTTCCGGACCTTCCTTGACCCGGCGGTTGAAGCCGCCGTCGTCGGCACCGCCCATAAGATCGTCCGAGCTGTCGAAACCGAAGTCGGCGCCGAAGCCATCCATGAGCGCCGGGCTTGCGCCACCCGGTGAGAAGTCGGGAAGTTCGAGGCCGGCCGCATCGGCGGTAAGCTCTCCGGCCGGGACGCTGGTGTTGCCACCGACGGTGCGCACCAGAGGACGAAGGCCAAGCCAGACCACGAGGAAGGCGACAAGAACGAACGCAAGCGAGTTGATGATGCCGCCGATATTACGGTTGAGCACTTCCATCATACCCGGACCAGACGAAGCGGCCTCGTCGAGAAGCTGGGTTTCGACGAAATCCATGGCCGTGAGTGTGACGACATCGCCGCGGTCGCTGCTGATGCCGGCAGCCGAAGACACGATCTTCTGCATCTCGGCAAGATAGGCGTCGACCTTTGCCTGATCCGCGGGCTCGCCCACCATCTTGGCAATACGGCCCTTGTTGACGACGACGGCGATCGAAATCTTTTCAATCTGATAGCCGTTGCGAACTGTCGCCGTGGTCTTCTGATTGATTTCGTAGTTGGTCTGCTCTTCCTTCTTGTCCGACTGGTCGGAGGATTTAGGAGCGCCGTCGCCGCCGGCCTGAGGAGCGGCCTGGGGAACGTTCTGCTCGACCGTGGTCGCGCTGTCGTTCTGGGCCTGCTGCGACTTGGAAGCTTCCTTGGTGGAGCGCACCGACCGTTCAACGCGGGAGTTCGGGTCGAAAACGGTTTCCTGGATCTGCTGGCTGTCGGTGTTGAGGGCGGCAGTCACGCTGGAGCGGAAGTTATCCATTCCGAGAAAGGGTGCCAACGCCTTGTCGATGTTGTTTTCGATTTCCTGCTGGACCGACTGGACCACACCGAGCGAACGGCTGATCTGGCTGTTGCTGCCATCGTCACCCGAGGCGAGAAGCTGGCCGGTTGAATCGAGGATCGTGACGTCGTCGACTTCGAGGCCCGGGACGGCCGAGGCGACGAGATGGCGGATAGACGCAGCGGCTTTGCGACCGGCGGATGCGTTCGCACGGATCATCACGGACGCCGTCGGCTTCTGCTCGCCGCGACGGAAGTTGCCGGCATCAGGCATGACGATGTGGACGCGTGCGGCCGACACGCCGGAGATCTGCTGGATCGAACGGCCGATTTCGCCTTCGAGCGCCCTCACCCGCGTGACTTCCTGCATGAAGGAGGTCAGACCGAGCGAACCGACATTGTCAAACAGCTCGTAGCCAGCATTGGCGCTGTTGGGCAGGCCGCGTTCGGCAAGCATCAGACGCGCCTTGCCGGTCATACCGACAGGCACCTGGATGCTTGCGCCATCAGAGCCAACCTCAAAGGGCATGTTGGCTTCCGCAAGGGCGATGCTGATCTGATTGAGATCGGCTGTTTCCAGACCGACATACAGTCCCTCATAGGAGGGCTTGTTCACATAAAGGGCAGCGGCCAGAACGATCGCTATCGAAACGACGCCGACGGCGCCCAGCGCGATCAATCGTGTCTGGCCAAGACTGGCCAGATTTTTGAATATTGTTGGAAATTGAGATAACAGATTCATTCTGTCCCACGCCGCCAGATAACATCTCGAGCCTATGCCCAGCATCACCCTAGGGAGCGAAGCTTGCGCGAGCGTTTCGAAACGTCGTGTCTGGTTGCCGCATGATGATTGCAACGCGGCCTGGCAGCAGGGTCAGAGACAGTCTCTGACGTCAGAAGAAATCGAAGTCTCCAGCGGCCTTGTTGAGCGGCTGGGAGTGGCCGTGGCGCATCCCGTTGGCCAGCGCCTTCTGCATGTCGGCAAGTTTGACGAGGCTGAGAGCCGTCGACAGATCCACCATCCAGTCGCTCGGAATGCTCGCGGTGACGGTATCGATGAACTCTGCGAGACCCCGCGTTTTCTGCACCGCGAGATCGATGCCCTGCAGCACTTTTACGCTGTCGGGCGAATGAAGCAGGCCCGGGCCGCCCAGTTCCAACACCTGCGGTTCGATACGCTCGATCAGATAGGCGACATCGTGCAGCTCCGAGACGAGGCGCATCAGTACCTCGGGCAGAGATTCCTCAAGGGAATCGCGTATCGGGGCGGTGATTTCAGTCATGAATTTCCTCGTCTTTACCCAGGCGTAAGAATTAAAAGAATTCGATCGAGCTTTCGACGGGCTTTGGTGGCGTACGGACAGGACGCTGCTCCAGCGCAACCGTCTTTTGCGTTTCGGCGCCTGTGAGAGGATATTGCCGGGCACGGCCGCTGACCGGCCAGAATTCCAGCTTGCGGCCGTGATCGCCTCCGGTCGAGGACCCCACCACCGGAATGCCTTCGTCACGCAGGAACTCCACGGCGAAGGCCGCATTCTGTTCGCCGACATTGGAGAAACTGGCAATCGTCTTTGCGCCGCCGAAGATCTTTGCCTCGAGCCGGTCACGACGGGCACCCTTTTTCAGGAGACCGTTGATCAACAACTCCATCAGGTGCACGCCGTAGCGGGTCGCGTCGCCCCCCGACGACGCTGCCCCGCCCGAGCCCGGAAGCAGGAAGTGGTTCATGCCGCCGACACCGGCGACAGGATCACGAAGGCAGGCAGCCACGCACGAGCCAAGAATCGTCGACAAAACCACATTGGGATCGCTTTCGACCTTGAATTCGCCCTGGATAATATGGACGCGTTTGGCACCTGCCGGGTCGTTCATTTAAGGGCTCCGAACACCGCCTCGATAGCAGCTTTCATCTTTTCGATTGTGAATGGCTTGGCGAGCACGTTGTTGGCGCCGAGCTGAGCAGCCTTCTGAACCAGAGCGCGATCGCCCTGCGCCGTCAGAATGATAAACGCTGCCTTCTTGGTATTCGGGTTGGTGCGCACTGCCTGCAGCAGGCCCAGACCGTCCATGTTCGGCATGTTGAAGTCCGAGATCACCAGGTGATGCGGCTGCTCGGCCATGATCTTCATGCCCTGCACACCATCGCCGGCGGCAGTGATCTGCTTGAAACCGAGCTGTGTCAGAGCGTCGCTGAGCAGCAGTCGGCTGGTGACCTGATCGTCGACGATCAGAACTTTGATTTTTTCAGCGAGGGACATTATTCGGTACCTTCTTTTCGGGCGGCAGTTAGTTTCAGTATTTCGTCTCCGATGGAGCCGAGCGGCAGCTGCTGCTCGACTGCACCAATTTCGTAGGCGACCCTCGGCATGCCGTAGACCACACATGTCTTTTCGTTCTGGCCGATCGTGCGAGCGCCTGCGCTGCGCATCCTCAACAGTCCCGAAGCCCCGTCGCGACCCATGCCCGTCAGGATAGCCCCGACCGCATTGCGACCCGCCAACTCCGCGACCGAATCAAACAGGACATCGACGGAGGGCCTGTGGCCGTTCACCGGATCGCGTTCGACCAGCCGGCAGCATGGCGCCGACGGATTGACCACCTGAAGGTGCCGGTCGCCACCAGGCGCGAGATAGATCTTGCCGATCTCGAGACGCGCACCATCGGTCGCTTCCTGCACTACAGGAGCGCAGATACGATTAAGCCGTTCAGCAAAACTTTTCGTAAACGTGGACGGCATATGTTGAGTGATTACAGTCGGTGGGCAGTTCAGCGGAAACTTTTGCAGCACTGCGATCAACGCTTCAACGCCACCGGTAGAAGATCCGATCGCCACAACCTTGCGACCGTTGCGGTAATCTGATGCCGGCGTCGGGACCATTGAGACCGGAGCACTGACCTGTCGGCGTGCAGAGCGTGCCGCAGCCTTTACCTTTTCAGCGAGATCCATGAACGGGCGAACGTCTCCCGGCACCGGCTTTCCGACGCAGTCGAACGCACCGATTTCGAGCGCGGCAAGCGTTGCGTCGGCGCCGCGCTGGGTCATGGTCGAGACCATGATGACCGGCATCGGACGCAGACGCATGATCTTTTCGAGGAAGTCGAGGCCGTTCATGTTCGGCATCTCGATGTCCAGCGTCACGACATCAGGATTGAGCTGCTTGATGGCGCTACGCGCTTCCATCGCATCGCTGGCCTGCCCGACGACGCTGACATCGGGATCGGAATTGAGGACGGCCGTGATCAGGCCTCGCATGGTCGGGCTATCGTCGACGACGAGAACTCTGGCCGGTGCGATCATGCCTTCCTCCCGGCATTCTTACCCATATATTTGTAGGTCGTGATGCCGATATTATCGAACGTGTTCTTCGCTTCGCCCGATACCCGCTCCGAATGGCCGATATAGAGATGGCCGCCTTCCGGCAGAAGCTGGGAGAAGCGCGACCAGATTTTCACCTGGGTCGGTTCGTCGAAATAGATCACGACGTTGCGGCAGAAGATGATGTCGAAACCGCCCTTGAAGGGCCATTGCGCCATCAGATTCAGTTCGTTGAAGGTGATGAGCTTCTTGACGCGATCATCGACCTGGAACTTGCGGCGGCCACCGACGTCGACCTCGCGGAACCACTGCTTGCGCATGGCCGGGGAGACGGTTTCGAGGGCACCTTCGTCATAGGCTCCTGCCCGCGCGGCAGCCAGGATCTTAGGGTCGATATCGGTTGCCAGGATGCGGAAATCATAGTCGGCAGCGTTGGGAAGAAGGCCCAGCACCGTCAGCGCGATCGAATAGGGCTCCTGCCCGTCGGAACAGGCCGCCGACCATATGCGCACACGTCCGCCATTGCGGGCACGCTGGATCAGCCCGGGCAGGACCTCGTCCCGAAGGTGCTCGAAGTGGTGGTTCTCTCGAAAGAAACGGGTGAAGTTCGTCGTCAGATGCGACAGCATCTCCCGGCGTGCCGGAGCGCCCTCAACGGAGGCGACCAGGGTACAGTATTCCCGAAAGCCCCGCAGTCCGAGGTTGCGGATATGCTTGGACAAGCGGGAATAGACGAGCGACGCCTTGGAATCGTTGAGGTAGATCCCGGCATCGGCGTAGATCATCGCCGCAATCTCCGACAGGTCGCGGCGCGTCAACGGGTATTCCCCGCTGGCGAGGACTTCGTCCGGCGACTGTCTGGCTTCTATGGCGCCCAGGGGCATCATGCGGCTTCGCTTTCCTTTTCGAGGTACGTCTCGGGGAAGAGATGATCCAGCTCGATCATGCAGATCATCCGCTTATCGAACGCCAGAATGCCCTTCGCGTATTGTTTCGCCAGGTCGGAGGAAATCTCCGGCACAGGCTGGATATTCTCTTCTGTAATCGTAAGGATATCGGAAACGGCCTCGACCAGCAGGCCGACAATCCGTTTCCCGACCTGCGCAACGATGATGACGTGACGCGCCGTCGGTTCGGCATCCTTCATTCCAAGCCGCGCCGACAGATCGACGATCGGCAGCACGGCGCCGCGCAGATTGATCACGCCGCGCACATCGGCGGGAGCGTGCGGCAGCTGCATTGCCGGCGTCCATCCGCGGATTTCGCGGACAGACATGATGTTGACGCTGAATTCCTGATCGCCGATCCGGAAAGCGATCAGCTCCCGGCTTGCCTGCGTCAGATTTTTCACAGCGTAGGACATTGTGTTCAACCTGTCGCAGCGAGCGACATCTCCGGACTGAGCGACTGACCGCGGGATGCCGCAACCACCGCGTCCACATCCAGGATGAGAGCGACGCGGCCATCACCGAGAATGGTGGCGGCGGCAATGCCCGGAACATGGGTGTAGTTGGCTTCCAGCGACTTGATGACGACCTGACGCTGACCCTGGATGGCATCGACCATCAGCGCGCGCTGACCGCCGCCTTCGGATTCGACCAGCAGTGCCACGCCCTCGACCGGATTTGCCTGTGTGGCGCGGAAGTTGAGGATGCGGCCGACATCGACCAGCGGGCAGAACGAGTTGCGGATCGAGATGAGCCGCTGCGTTGCGCCAAACGAGTGGATGGCAGACGCTTCCGGCTGCAATGTCTCCACGATCGCCGTCAACGGCACGACAAGCGTCTGGCCGGCAACCGTTACCACCATCCCGTCAAGGACGGCGAGCGTGAGCGGAAGGCTCATGGTGAAGGTCGAGCCCAGACCCGGGCGCGAGGAGATCGAGATACGGCCGCCAAGTGCCTGGATCGAACGCTTGACCACATCCATGCCGACGCCGCGGCCGGAAATGTCGGAGATCGTGTCTGCCGTCGAGAAGCCCGGCGCGAAGATGAGGTTGTCGATTTCCTCGTCCGACAGATTGGCATCCGGCGAAATCAGGTCGTTGTCGATTGCCTTCTGCTTGACGCGCTCACGGTTGATGCCGCCACCGTCGTCGATCAGTTCGATCAGGATGCGGCCCGAACGATGCTTGGCCGAAAGCTTGATCGTGCCTTCCGGATCCTTGCCGGCGGCTTCGCGCTTTTCAGGGCTTTCGATGCCGTGGTCGACAGCGTTTCGGATCATGTGGGTCAACGGCTCGGCGATCTTGTCGATAACCGTCTTGTCGACTTCGGTGTTCTCGCCTTCGGTGACCAGACGGATCTGCTTGCCGACCATGTCTGCGACTTCGCGGACGATACGCGACATGCGCTGGAAGACCGGCTTGACCGGCTGCGCGCGGATCGCCATGACCGAGTCCTGGATCTCGCGCGTCAGCTGCTGCAGCTCTTCGAGACCCATATTGACGGCGGAGGTGCCGCTGGCATCGTTTTCGATGACGCTCTGCGAGAGCATCGCCTGGTTGATGACAAGCTCGCCGACCAGGTTGATCAGGCGATCGACGCGATCGAGATCGACGCGGATCGTCTGGCCGGCGGCCGCTGTGGCAGCGGCCTGGGCCGGAGCCGGCGCGGGTGCTGCGGCTTCCTTCTTTTCGACGCGTGCCGCGGCGGCAGCCATCTTGCTGACGTTGGCGGCAGCTTCAGTCGCCACGACGGCGGCTGCCTCGTCGGCAGCCTTCGTGTCGGAGCCGAGCTCATCGTCGAGCGACGAGAGATCGAATGGTACCGGAACCATCGGCAGTTCTTCGTCGCTTGGCTTTGCTGCGGCCAGCTTGACGTCGAGATCACAGTCCCACTCGGCGAATTCGAACACCGAGCGAATATCGGCTTCGGTCTTTTCGGTCGTCAGGGAGATTTTCCAGCTGAAATAGGAGGCTTCCGGATCCAGCTTGTCGAGGGTCGGCAGCTGCTCCATGTCGCAGCCGACGCTCATCTCGCCGAGCTTGGACAGGTCGCGCAGCAGGAGGGCTGCTTCGTTGCCCTTGGCATAGAGATCGTGGCGCGGCTTGAAGCCGATCTCGTAGACCGACCCTTTTGCTGCCGGGACGTCGTCGTCGAAACCATCGAAGGTGAAAGGGATCGGCTGGAAACCGCTATCATCGCTCGGCTTCGGTGCCTCGGCCTTTGCAGGCTTTGCGATTTCGGCATGGGCCGAAGGCATTTCGCCGTGGGCAAGGGCTTCCAGTTCCTTGACGAGGCCGCGTGATCGCGCCTCGTCCACACCACCGCCGTCACGGGACGCAGTGACGAGATCGGCGAGCACGTCGGCCGATTTCAGCATCACCTTCAGAACGTCCTGGTTCGGCTCGAGCTTGTTGGACCGGACGCAGTCGAGCGTCGTCTCGAAGACGTGGGCAAAGCCCACGAGGTCATCGAGGCCGAAGGCGCCTGCTCCACCCTTGATGGAATGAACGGCGCGGAAGACGGCGTTGACCGTTTCGGGGTCGCGGTCCCCGTCGTTCAGCTTCAGCAGACCAGATTCCAGTTCAGCGAGCTGTTCTTCGCATTCCTGAAAGAAGATCTCTTTGATTTCGTTCATATCCATGGGAGGATTTCCTGGCTCAGGCGGTTACACGCTCGATGGCATCGATCAGTTTGGCGGGATCGAACGGCTTGACGATCCAACCCGTGGCACCGGCCTGGCGGGCGCGGTTCTTCTTCTCCGCGTCGCTTTCCGTGGTCAGGACCAGGATCGGGATGGCGCGGTACTTGTCGTTGCGGCGAACGCCTTCGATGAAACCGAAGCCGTCGAGGCGCGGCATGTTGATGTCGGTGACGATCACATCGGGGTTGCAGCCTTCGAGGACTTCGAGACCTTCGATGCCGTCTTCAGCCTGGATGGTTTCGAAACCGGCGTTGTTGAGAGTGACCAGAAGCATGTTCCGGATCGTCCGTGAATCGTCCACGGTCAGGACTTTTTTCTTCATCGCTAAATCTCCTTAGCAACCAAATTCTGTGTATCGAGGCCGATGAGCTGCATCGTCTTGACGAAGGCATCGGAAGGCTTTTGGACGGCAAAGGACTTCTTGTCGTCATCCCAGGCGTTTGCGCCGGCGACGAGGACCTGGACGCACTGGACGCCGAGACGCTCGACACCGGACGCATCGATGACGATGTCGCTACCGCGCATGGACAGCAGTTTGGCGTGCAGCGCGGACGCCTCGTTGAGGTCCAGCACGGAAGACAGTTTCAAACTTCCCGGACCGGCTTTCTTGGCCGCCATCAGCTTATTCCTTGTCGTTTGGAGTAAAATGTCTCTGAGGAACCGATGCGTTCCGCCGCGGCCCGCGGGGAGATGTCGGTGGCAATTTCCGGCCGGCGTGCAGCCGGTCTTGAGCGGTCGTCATCGTAACGGCCCTGTCGCGCAATCCGGAATTCGCGAACCGTGCGTCCAAGCTCCAGGATCACCGTCTGCAATTCGTCCGCGCCTTCGCCCGAGCGACGCGCAAGAACGGCATTGGATGCGACTTCCTGGCTGAGATCACTGACATGTGCCGTGACGACGTCGAGGCCTTCCGCCTGGACCCCGGTATCGCGAGCTATGCCCGCAATCGTGTCGTTGATGGCCGACACCTGCTGGACGATGCCATCGATGGCGCCCTGCGTGCGGTGAACCATTTCGACACCCGCATCGACCTGCGTCTTGGTGCCGTTGACGAGCGTCTTGATCTCGCGGGCGGCTTCGGCGGAACGCTGGGCGAGCGCCCTCACCTCCTGCGCGACGACCGCAAAGCCGCGGCCACTGTCGCCGGCGCGGGCGGCTTCGATGCCGGCATTGAGGGCGAGGAGATTGGTCTGGAATGCGATCTCGTCGATCGTGCCGATGATCTGGCCGATCTTTTCGGCTGACGCTTCGATATCCGCCATCGCGCTGATCGCCTGACCTACGACCTTGCCGCTGTCTTCCGCTGACCGGCGTGTGGCGGCCGTTGCCTTTTCGGCGGCAGCCGTGCCGGCGGCACTCTGGCGGACACCGGCAGCGATCGACGAAAGCGTTTCGCCGGACTTTTGCAAGCGGGCGGACTGATTCTCGGAAGTTCTGGCGAACGTGCGTGCGCTCTCGGAAAGAGCGTCGGTCAGCATGTCCGCCTGGATTCCGGTCTCTCCGACGGTCTCGAATGTCGTGCGGAGGTCGCCGATGGCGCTGTTGAGGATGTCGCCGAGTTCGCGATAGGCGTCCGGCATGTCGTCCGGAACCTTGGCGGTCAGATCGCGATCGGCCAGCGCTGAAACCACGGAGAGGAACGTCTCAACGGCCTGCGCCTGATCGGCCTGGCGCTGCTCGGTCAGGGCACGCTGGTGCTTGAGGCGCAATTCGTTAAAGCGCAACGACACCGCGATCTCCGCGTCGACCATGACGAGACGCACGATTGCGCTGACGAGATCGTTGAGTTCCTGTTCGCGCTTGCGACTTGCCGGAAGAATGGAGCGGGATGACATGCCGGCGACCGCACCGGTGATCAGATGCTCGAGCATCACCGAATGACCGGCGAGGTGCCAGCGCGGATCAAGACCCATGCGGCTTTCGGTATCGGAGAGGAGTTTGACCCGTTCGGCATACAGTGCATCGAAGCGCGCGTCGCTGAGCACGCTCCAGTGAGACGCCTGGAGGTCATGCAGGCGTTCGATCTGCTGTTCGCTTTCGAAGATACCGGCAGCCTCGGGAACGGACTGCAGCCGATGAAAATAGTCGCGCAATCCGGCTTTGAGATGAGGTTCGAGCTGCGGCCGGCACCGGCGCAGCAAGTCGCGCAGGTCCCCGTCGAGGCCAGCAAAGGCCAAGCGTTCGCTCAGGCTGCCCGCCTGGCTCCGTCGCCCCTGTTCTGTCGGCGTGTCCTGCACCAAAACCGTCCCCGCATGAAAGTCAGACCAACCCGACGAGTTGGTGTATTGCCGCCCAGCGAGGCAAATCCGAAACGGGCGGGAGCGTGCCGGGACAGGCCATGACCTGTCTGCGGTGGCGACGCTTATACCGCGAAGCATTTCGTAATCTGTCGATGAGAAATACCGGATTCAGACCGGTACGGCTTGGCGGCTTCATGCCTGTTGGGAGCCCTCGGGACATCCCATTCGCCGTCTATCTAATATGTATGGTTAATTCCTTGCCCGAAGGTTAACACGGGCGGTGTGAAATGCTCTTTCAAGCAAAGTCAGAAACCGGCCATAGCTCGGACTGTCCGCAAAGGTGACAACAAACAGAGGCGCAGAAAAGCTCAACCAAAAGCTTTAAAACTTTCAGTAAAATCAAATGGATCTAATCTGGAAGTTCAGCTTGTGGCAGTGTTTCAATTGTCCGGCGGCCAGATCAGTTCGGCCAGCGCTCGTTGGCCGTCCTTGCTTCCGGTCGATGCAAGGGCCTGAAAAATTCTTCGCGCATCGGGCTTGCGACCGACATTGAGGTAGGCGTAGCCGCGAAGGATCATAAGATCGGTCTGTTCCGGCGTGATCTGGGCGCGCTGATCGAGCGCGATGAGCGCCTCCCGATAGCGACCGAGGTTGAAGGAGCTTTGGGCGCGATTGGCAAGAATGGCGCTCTGAAGCTCCACGGCGCGGGAGTTGGTCTGCTTGGCGGCGGCCGCGGCAACAGACGCCTGATCCGTCAGGCCTGCCCGCAGATAGGCAAGGCTTCGACCATAGGACGCATCGGAGCGGACCACGTCGGAAGCACTGTTTTGCGCGACCTCGAAAGCCTTGACGGCTTCGAGCGGCCTGTTCAGATCCATCAGGCACCAGCCGCGCGATAGCGCCTGGTCCGGATTGGTCTGGCGGAGTTCCGTCAAAGCACAGCCGCGCGACGGCGGCCCGGAGCTTGCCTGAGCGGATCTGGTTGCCTGGCGGACCGACGGCTGCACGGCAACAGGCTGCCGGGTTGCGGCGGCACGCTGCGGGTTGGGTTGCTGAACGCTGCGTTGCGCTGATTGCTGATAGGGTTGTCCGTCCTGCTGCGAATAGGCTTCCGCAGTGCGATCCTCGGGCCTGACGCTCGGCAGCGGCGGTTGGCGACGGTAACCTGTCCGATCATCGACGCCCGCTAGCGATGGTCTGCCGAGATTTGCAATGCGCTCTGAACGACCGCCCCAGGCACGCTGGAGAGAAGCGACACCGGCCCGGTCGCCCAGGTCGTTGCGGGTCAGCGCCAGACCATAGGCGGAGGGCTCGTCATCCGGCTTCCAGGCGAGTGCTGCCCCGAACCACTCGGCGGCCGTGCGAAGCTGCCGCATTGCTCTTGCATACCAGCCGAACTGTTGTGCCGCGTCGGCATCGCGGGCGGCGATCACGACAGGCGCCATGCGGGCCAGAACATCTTCCTGCAGCATGGGCGGAGGATCGAGTGCAAGAAGATTGGCGACGGCGGAAAGATAGGCCGCCTTGGTGCCTTCGGAACTTTCCCGGAAACGATAGAGAACGTTTTCCGCTTCGAGCGGCGACTTCTGGCGGACCAGGGTGAGCGCCAGCCCCTCAGCAGCGGAGGCCGTCTCTTCCTTGCCATAGGCGCGCCGGAACCAGCGCTCGGCACCGCCGAGATTGTCTCTGCGATAGGCATACCAGCCCAGCAGCAGCGCGTCCGAGGCGAGCCCCTCGCGTTCCGCGAGTTGTTCGAGACGCGTGACATACTGCTGGCCGACGACCAGTTTCGCATCGTCGCCGGCTTCGTTGACAAAGCGGCGCGCGAGATCGTTTCTCAGACCCTCGAATTCCGGCTGACCACCGGCGGGAGTTTTTTCCTTGGCGAGGAGATCTTCCAGCATGGTGGAGGGAAGAAGTTCACTCGCCTTCTGCACCGTGGCGACACGCGCGGCGGTGTCCTCGCAATTGTCCAGGACGTAGAGATAGGCATCCCGGGCGCGACCCTGTCGCTCGGTCTCGGCAAAGGCTTCCGCCACCCGCCACAAGACGTCGATTTCGCTGCAGGTGAGAAGGCTCGGGTTTTCGGCCGCCATGCGGATGACGACGTCGTAATCCTTGCTGTCGGAGGCGCCGGTCAGGCTGACACGTGCCTCGGCAAGCTTTAGCCGGTCGAGGAGATCGTCCGGTGCCTGCCAGCCGCTCTCGGCAGTCTGACGGTCAGCGATTGCCTTACGCACGTCGGCAAAGCGCGACTGCGCATAGAGTTGCCACATGTTTTCGAGCTGTGGATCACTGCTTGCGCGCACAGCCAGCGGATCAGCGGGCGGCGACCAGGTCGGATAGAGCGCGCGCAGGCGCGAGATCTCGGCCTGAAGCCGTGCCGTGTCGCCACGGGCGGCAAAATATCGCAAGGCGCTTTCATCCACGACCACCGGAGGCGGCGTGTTGCCGCGCTGCGCCGTCAAGTTTTCGGGTCGCTGCAAGGGTGGTGGTGACGATGCGGCCGGGGACTGTGCGATCAAGGGCATGCCCGAACGCGCCGGGGAAGGCGTATCGGTCGGTTCGGCGGCGGATCCGTTCGGCAGCGTTTGCGTGATCACAAGCGCCGCTGCACCCGGAGACTGCGCGGAAGGTTCGTCTGAGGAGAGCAGTTGAGCCGTAAGCCGCTCGGTCTTGGGACGCGGCTGCATACCGTCTGCCCATGCGGGCGCTTCGGGACTGATGGCGCCGGTCAGCTGCGTCATGTCGACATTGGAGGATTGTCTATCGAGGCTCCAGAATCCAACAGCGGCTATACCTACCACCGTCAATGAGATCATCATAACCTTCATGGACTTCCGATCCCGATCCTAACCCCGACCTGTTGCCCCGCAACGAGGCGTATCAATGGCATGAACGCCATGATGTGTAAGAATGAGCTGATATGGTTAACGAACAATTTAGATTTGTTTAGCAAATTGTAAGCAAGACTCGCGATTCGCTTCGTTGCGTAGACTTTTGTGGAAGCGGAAATCGAGACGGAAGCGATCGGACGATGACTGTCCAATAGATGCGCCATTATATGCGAGTGCCCATGACGAAAAGATCATTTGCCGAAGTTCGCCGGTTCGTACGCAGCGACTGCCGAAGCTTCGCAATTGCCATCGCAGGATTGCTGCCTCTCGTCCTGGCAAGTTGCGGCGGAGCTCCGATCCAGCCGGGCGCCCTGGTGAAGACCGTCCAGGCGGAAGAAGCCATGGTCATGCCGCCGCCATCCGGCCCTGGTATCGTCGGCGTCATCGAGCGGCGCTACGACAACGCCATCGAGCAGGAAATTCCGCTCTTCACATCCGCACTCACGCCCGGCCAGAACTTCATCAAGGCGCAGTTCTTCGGCACGAAGAGCGCGTTCAGCTATAGCTCGAACCGGCTGACGTCGAAAATGGTCTCGCAAAGCGGCACAGCCCGCGAAATGGCATCCGGGTTTCCGGGTGTACGGATGGTGCGGTCGCAATTTTACGTCCAGAACAGCTATGGCCCGTTCGGCTATGCGTTCGGGCGCGGCAGGGGCAGCGATCTTTGCCTCTACGGATGGCAGCAGATCCGCTCGCAGGCGCAGAAGATGTCGCCGGTCGATAACTACGGCTCGATCCAGATCCGCGTGCGGATCTGCGAGGCCGGCGCGACGGAGCAGGCACTTCTCGCCTTCATGTACAATTTCACCATCAACGCCTCCGTCGACTCGCTCGGCTGGAATCCCTATGGCGATGCGAGCCCGCTTTCGCCTGAAATCGGACGAACCGGCGCTCCGACCTACCCGCGTCCTGCCTCGACGGAAGCTATCGTTCCGGTCCTGCCGCAACGACAAGCTGCACCGATGATCCGCCGCGCAGCCCCTGCCGCGCCGGTCCGGCCAGCCGTAGCACCGGTTGCCAGCAGCATGATGGAGCCTGTCATGCAGCCGGTGGGGCCAAGGATCCCCAGCGTTTCCGCACTTTCTCCCGCAGGCCTCAGTCCGTCAGCGCCCTCGGACGCTGCTGCGTCCCCGAGGTCACTGACACCCGCAGCCGCTCCGCGCGTCACGGTTCCTTCGCCTTCCTGCTCGACACAGGCGGAGGGTGCCAATGTCGTATGTCGCTGAGCGTCAGGCCGGCAATCCCGTCGTGATCCTGCCAACCGTAATCCGGTCGATCGAACCGCAAAGGTAATCCGGCGATGCGTACTTTTATTTCTGCCATCGTGTGGGTTCTCGCCACGATCATGATCGTGACCCTGGTCACCCTGCCGATCAACACGCGCACCCAGTTGATCGCGAGCGTCCTGATCGTCACGGTGATGATCATCATCAAGATGCTCAACGCCGACGGCAAATGGCGTCTCGTGGCTCTCGCCTTCGGCACCGCGATGGTGATGCGCTACGTCTACTGGCGCACGACGAGCACGCTGCCGCCGGTGAACCAGCTGGAGAATTTCATTCCCGGCATGCTCGTCTACCTGGCCGAGATGTACAGCGTGATGATGCTGGCGCTCAGCCTCTTCGTCGTTGCCATGCCGCTGCCGGCGCGAAAGCCGCACGGCCGCACTGAAGGACCGCTTCCGAGCGTCGACGTCTT
This sequence comes from Neorhizobium sp. AL 9.2.2, assembly GCF_013317225.1. Classification (NCBI taxonomy): domain Bacteria; kingdom Pseudomonadati; phylum Pseudomonadota; class Alphaproteobacteria; order Hyphomicrobiales; family Rhizobiaceae; genus Neorhizobium; species Neorhizobium sp. AL 9.2.2. The sequence continues at coordinate 493,407 of NZ_JAALXU010000001.1, read as the reverse complement.
TGTGCCGTCCTACAACGAGGACGAGACGCTGCTTGCCAACACGCTTGCAGCCTGCCGCAACATGGATTACCCGGCCGACAAGTTGACCGTCTGGCTGCTGGATGACGGCAGCACGCTGCAGAAGCGCCGCGCCGACAACGTGGCGGATGCAAGGGCTGCGGATGCGCGCTACAAGGCCCTCAACCAGCTTTGCGAAGACCTCGGCGTCAAATACCTGACCCGCGAGCGCAACGAACACGCCAAGGCCGGCAACCTCAACAACGGGCTTGCCCATTCGAGCGGCGATCTGATTGCCGTGTTCGACGCCGATCACGCCCCGACGCGCGACTTCCTCTTGGAAACCGTCCACTATTTCGAGAAGGAGCCGAAACTCTTCCTCGTGCAGACGCCGCACTTCTTCCTCAATCCTGATCCCGTCGAGCGCAACCTGCGCACATTCGAGAAGATGCCGAGCGAGAACGAGATGTTCTACGGCATCATCCAGCGTGGTCTCGACAAGTGGAATGCCGCCTTTTTCTGCGGCTCCGCGGCCGTTCTCAACCGCAAGGCGCTCGAAGTCTCCAACGGTTTCAGCGGCGTCAGCATCACGGAAGACTGTGAAACCGCGCTCGATCTGCACGGTCTCGGCTGGCACAGCATCTATGTCGACCGCCCACTAATCGCCGGCCTGCAGCCGGCGACCTTCGCGAGCTTTATCGGCCAGCGCTCGCGCTGGGCGCAAGGGATGATGCAGATCCTTCGGTTCCGCTTCCCGCCGCTCAAGCGCGGGCTCTCCTTCCCGCAGCGCCTCTGCTACATGTCTTCGACGCTATTCTGGCTGTTTCCCTTCCCGCGGACGATCTTCCTGTTTGCGCCGCTGTTTTATCTGTTCTTCGATCTGCAGATCTTCACCTCGTCCGGCGGCGAGTTCCTGGTCTACTCGCTGACCTACATGATCGTGAACATGCTGATGCAGAACTACCTCTATGGGTCGTTCCGCTGGCCGTGGATTTCGGAGCTCTACGAATACGTCCAGACCGTGCACCTGCTGCCGGCTGTCGTTTCGGTCATGCTCAATCCGCGCAAGCCGACCTTCAAGGTGACGGCGAAAGACGAGTCCGTGTCCGTCAGCCGACTTTCGGAGATCAGCCGGCCGTTCTTCGTGATCTTCTGTGTTCTCGTCATTGCCTTCTTCATCAGCATCTACCGGGTCTATACCGAGCCGTTCAAGGCGGACGTGACGCTGGTCGTGGGCGGCTGGAATCTTCTCAACATCATCATTGCGGGCTGCGCGCTCGGCGTCGTTTCCGAACGTGGGGAGAAGCAGTCGTCCCGCCGTATCCGCGTCAGCCGGCGTTGCGAATTCGGGATCGGCGACCGCTGGTTCACGGCGACGATCGAGGATGTTTCGGTCAATGGTGCAGCACTGCAGATCTATACGGAAGGCGCCAGGGACATCGCGAACGGTGCCATGGGTGTGCTCCGGTTCCAGCCGTTCAGCGACCTGCCGATCAGCGATTTGCCGATCGAAATCCGCAACTTCGATACGGTCGGCGACGTGACAACGGCGGGGTGCCGCTACATGCCCCAGAAATCCACCGATCACCGTTTGATCGCCGATCTCATATTCGCCAATTCGAGCCAGTGGACACAATTCCAGACCTCGCGACGTTACAACCCAGGCCTCTTGCGCGGCACGATCTGGTTCCTGGGTCTTGCCGCCTATCAGACGACCCGCGGCCTCGGCTACCTGTTGAAGGATCTGGGCAAGAGCCAGACGACGAAGGAAGGTTGAGCGACATGATCATCAATACACGCTTCCCCCGCCTTCTATTCGTCGCGGCCATGCTGGCATCGACCGGCGCCCTGTCGGTCTCGTCGCTTGCGCAGCAACCCGGTCAATCGCCGGCCACCGCATCATCGCCATTCGACATGGGTCCGGAGCGGTCCCGCCAAGGTGTAACCCCGACCGCGCCGCCTTCACCGCAAACCCCGGCTCCGGCACCTGTGCCACAGGTTCAACGGCCCATTCCAGCCGCTCCGAAAACGCCCGCGGCACCGGCACCGGCGGCCACCGCTTCTCCCTCTCCGGTAACGGCCCCTGCTCCTCAGGCGGCAGCCAAGGCTTCGACCGAAACGGCGCGGCGCTACCTCATCCCTGCCCCGTCGCTGCGCCTGAACGGCGAGGTCCAGCAGCGTTCCTGGTCCGTCTACCTGACCGAGGAGCAGGCGGCGACGGGTGCAAAGCTGCACCTCACATACCAGAACTCGATCGTCGTTGCGCCGGAGGCCTCGCGCCTTTCCGTGACGATCAACGACGTCGAGATCTATGGCGACAAGATTGCATCGCCCGACCAGCCGTTCGAACGGGTGCTCGACATACCGCCGGGCGTTCTGAAGGCGGGCGGCAATATGGTACGGTTCGCGGCCAATCAGCGTCACCGCACCGACTGCACGGTCGAATCCACGTTCGAACTCTGGACCGACATCGACCCGAAGCGGACGTTCCTGGCGTTCGACGACGAGCGTAGCGACCGGTTCAACCGACTGGACGATGTCAGGGCAGTCGGCGTCGACGGCAGCGGAAAGACGCGATTCCGCTTGATTGTGCCGGCGCTCGACCAGCTGGGCGCGACGGATGTTCTGATGCGGCTTGCGCAGGGACTATCGCTGGTGGGCGGCATGCCGAACCAGTCGTTTTCATTCCAGAAAACCATTACACCCGATCTGAGGCCCGGCGAACTTGCGGTCTTCGTGGGGACACCGGACGAACTTCGACCGATCCTTCCGAACCTGGCGGCAGCCGCTTCCAGTGCAGCCGTTGCAAGCTTTACCGATTACCCTGGGCACGGATCCTCCGCTCTGGTCCTGTCGGGACCCAGCTGGCCGGCGCTTCAGGGCCTTATCGACAGTTTCGTTGCCTCCACCGATGGCGGCAGCATCCAGCGCCGCGATACACTGGCGACCTCGAGCTGGCGCGGCATCGATACGCCATTCCTGTTTGCCGAGAAATCGATTGATTTCAATTCTCTCGGGGTCAGCAGCGAGGAGTTTTCCGGGCGGCTTTACCGTACCGAGTTCACAATCGGCGTTCCGGCGGATTTCTACGCGAACGCCTATGGCGAAGCGCGCATCCTGCTGGATGCCGCCTATGTGTCGGAGGTTCTGCCTGGCAGTCACATCGACGTCTTCGTCAATGGGAATATTGCCTCAACCGTTCCGATCACCTCGGACGGAGGCGCCATTCTGCGCCACCTGCCGATCAAGCTGACGCTGCGTCACTTCAAGCCTGGGGTCAACACGATCACGCTCGAAGCTGCGCTGCTGACGGCGTCGGACAAGGCCTGCGCGCCGGGCGCCACTGCGAATGAAGGCACGCGGTTTGCTCTCTTCGGTACTTCACAGTTCGAGATGCCGGATTTCGCCCGCATCGCCCGCGTCCCCAATCTCGGCGCTACGTCGGGCACCGGCTTTCCCTATTCGACCGGCACCGAGTCCGTTCCTTTGTTCCTCGGCCGAATCGATGAAAAAACCCTCGGATCCGCGGCGACTTTCCTTGGCAAGATCGCGACCGCGTCACATCGAGCAATACCGGTCTCGGTGACGATTTCAACGGCGCGTATCGCCGGGCGCAATGCGCTGTTTGTCGGCGCGATCTCCGAATTTCCAGCCAATATCCTGACGGATCTCGGCATCGAGCAGAAAAGCCGCGGTAGCTGGGGTGAGAACAGCGATCACGTCCCGGCCGACCGGGCGTCGTTGACGCTCCAGGACTGGCAGGATCGCAACGGCAACAACTTCTTCGGCCGACAGCTTTCTTCCGTGGCGGATTGGGCCAAGCGGAACTTTGACCTCTCCGCACCGATGCTGCGGTTTGCGCCGGCAGGTGACGCGATCTATGTGCCGCCGAAAACCGCCGGAATGATCATCGCACAGGAAAACGATCCGACCCAAACCGGCACCTGGACGGCGGTGATCGGCGCGACGGGCGATGAGCTTTCTGCCGGGATGGAGGCCTTTTCGGCACGCGAAGCGTGGAACCAACTCGACGGACGCGTGTCCGTGCACGATGTTTCCGAAGCAGATCCGGTGATTGTTCCGGTCAACTGGTTCCACTTCACGCCGACTGCAAACTTTTCACTCTCGAATGTACGGTTGATCGCAACGAACTGGCTGTCGGACAACATCATGTCCTACGGAGTGCTTCTCGTCGCGAGTGCAATTCTCGTGGGGCTGGCAACCGGTGGACTGCTGACCCGGCTCGGTCGGAAATAGGCACGGCAGGTCAATCCCGTGCGGCTGTCGGGTCCTCCGGCAGCCCTCCCTTGCCGGTAAAGCGTCGGCTGACATGCAGCGATCCCTGAAGGCCGAACCGCCACGGCTGGTCGATACCACGCGATATTCCGATCCGCCGTCCCGCGACCACCAAGGGCGGCGTTACCGGCGGAGCAAGCCGGAAAGGCGCTTCCATGAGCGACAGGCCGTCATGCTCGATACCAATTCCCAGCGCCTGGCAGACGCGTCCGGGGCCGGAGCATAACAGCAGGGGCTCCGCCCTGCCCCGCCGGTGTTCCATCTCGGCAATGCCGTTCACGGGCTGCAAGGCCCGGATCAGCACCGCGCTGCCCGGCGTGCAGACGAAATTCACGCACCAGTGGATGCCGTAGGAACGGTAAACATAAGCATGACCGGCCGGCCCGAACATGGCAAGGTTGCGGGGCGTCGGCCCGCGAAAGCTGTGGGATGCCGGATCATCCGGCTGGTAGGCCTCGGTCTCGACGATGACGCCGCCGACGCCCGAAAGCTCGAATTCAGCGCCGATCAGGTCGCGCGCCACATCCACCGCGGACCGCGTGAAAAATCCGGCTGCCAGTGCCATGTCGTGCCTCACCATTTCTGCGGTTCATGATCCAACCTAACCACTCGATAGCGCCAAGGGAACAAAGGGCGTCGTCACGGGTTGGCGTCCATTCCCTGGCTCTTTGCCTCCCGGAGCGTTTTCATGACTGTTTTTTCTTCCGATAACAGAGACTCTGCGGCCTATCCGCTGCAGTCCCTCTTCGTTCCCTTTCCTTTCGTCTGCTTCACCCTGACACTCGGGACCGACCTGGCCTTCTGGCTAAGCGATGGTCACCTGATGTGGCAGAACTTTTCCTCCTGGCTTCTGTTTGCCGGCCTTGTCTTCGGCGGCGTTGCAATCGTCGCTGGCCTGCTGGATATGCTTCGTCCAAGAACGCGGCCGCTGCGCCCGGCATTTCTCACCATCGTCATCTATATCGTCATTCTGGCGCTGGCTTTCCTCAACAGCCTTGTTCACGCCGGCGACGGCTGGACGGCCGTTGTGCCTTACGGACTGGCGATTTCTGTCGTCACATTCGTTCTCTCGGTTTTCGCCGCCGCGATTTCCGCCCGCAAGTATTCCCGCCTGGCCTGGAGGATCTGATCCATGAAGCCGTCCCGCATTCTCTTTGCCTCCGCGCTTTCGCTGTCGCTCGGCACCGCCTTGCCGGCCTTTTCCCAAAGCAATGACTTCGACGTCAACTCGCAGATTGGCCCCGATCCTGTCCTGCCGGAACCATCGCACCCGCTCATCCCCGACCTGAAAGTCGCGGAAGTGATCGGCTGGAAGGATGGCGAAACGCCGAAGGTTCCTGAAGGCCTAAAGGTTACCGTTTACGCCAAGGATCTTTCGAGCCCGCGCACCGTCCACACGCTTCCGAACGGCGATGTGCTTGTCGTGCAATCCAAGGCGCCGGCAGGCGAGCCGACCTCGAGGCCGAAGGATTTCATCCGCGGCTGGATCATGTCGATCGCCCACGGCGATATTGGCGCTGAGAAGGAAACCAATATCATCACTCTGCTGCGCGATACCAATCGCGATGGCACGGTCGATGAACGGCACGACCTTCTGACCAAGCTCGATTCCCCGTTTGGCCTGGCTTGGGTGGACAATACGCTCTACGTGGCCTCGGCCAGCGCCGTGATCGCCTACCCTTATGAACTCGGCCAGAACGAGATTACCGCGCCGCCAAAGGTGCTGACCCCGCTTCCTGGCGGGCCAATCAACCACCATTGGACTAAGGATCTGGCGCTCAGCCCCGATGGCAAGATGCTCTACGTCTCGGTCGGCTCGAACTCCAATATCGTGGAGAACGGGCTCGAGGCTGAAAAGGGCCGCGCCGCGATCTGGCAAGTCGATCGTCAGACGGGGGCGGCACGCGTCTTCGCATCCGGCCTACGCAACCCGAATGGTCTTGCCTTCAACCCGGATACGGGCGTTCTCTACACCGTCGTCAACGAGCGTGATGAACTCGGTCCGAACCTGGTGCCGGACTACATGACGTCGGTGAAGGAAGATGGCTTCTACGGCTGGCCGTGGAGCTACTACGGCAACCATGTCGACGTTCGCGTTCACCCGCCACGGCCGGACATGGTCGAAAGGGCGATCGCGCCGGACTACGCGCTGTCCAGCCATGTCGCAGCACTCGGCCTGACGTTTTCGGCCAATTCCGCCATGCCGTCCGCCTTCGCAAGCGGTGCCTTCATCGGCGAACATGGCAGCTGGAACCGGGATCACTTCAACGGCTACAAGGTCGTCTATGTGCCCTTCGAAAACGGCAAGCCTGTTGGCAAGGCACAGGACGTCGTGACAGGCTTTATCGAGAACGATCAGGCGCGCGGCAGACCTGTCGGTGTCGGGATCGATGGAACGGGGGCGCTTCTGGTTGCCGACGATTCCGGCAACACGGTCTGGCGGGTCGCCAATGCCGACGGCACGGTCATTCCGCAGCCGATCGGCACCGACCAGACCGCGGCAACCGCACAGCAGGCCGCGACCACCGACAAGACGGATCGGGCACCCGTTGCAGCAGTGAGTCCTCCGGCCAACGGGACGACCGGCTCCACGGAACCGGCACTCGCCGCACCAACCGCCCCTGCAGAAGAGCGGCTGACCGGTCAGGCCCCAGTGTCCGGTAAAAGCGATACGCTGCAGCCGTCGCAAACCGACATTGCGCCAGCAGCAAGGCCTTAATCCGGAAACGGTCTCGCGCTTATCGACGCTAGACAGACGAACTCATGTGCAGCCGGTAACGCCTACCGGCTGCACTTTCTTTTTAAGGTCGCCGTCATGCCGCGCGCTTGAGCGCATCACCGAGCATCGAGACGATGGTGCCGATCTGCTCCTTTTCGATGATCAGCGGCGGCGACAGCGCGATCGTGTCGCCCGTGACTCGGACCAGCAGCCCCTTCTGGAAGCAATCGACGAAGACATCATAGGCACGTGCTCCCACAGCGCCTTCGCGCGATGCCAGCTCGACGGCGCCGACGAGGCCAAGGTTTCTGATGTCGATGACGTGCGGCAGGCCTTTCAGCGAGTGCAGCGCCTCTTCCCATTCGCCGGCAAGACCAGCAGCGCGGGTCAACAAGCCCTCTTCCTCGTAGATTTCCATGGTCGCTAGACCGGCGGCGCAAGCGACCGGGTGGCCGGAATAGGTATAGCCGTGGAACAGCTCGATCGCGTTCTCAGGCCCTGCCATCAGTCCGTCATAGATCGTGCGGCTGGCAAACACCGCGCCCATCGGGATCGTCCCGTTGGTAATGCCCTTGGCGGTGGTGACGAGATCCGGCACGACACCGAAGTAATCCGTGCCAAACGGCATGCCGAGACGGCCAAAGCCGGTGATGACTTCGTCGAAAATCAGAAGAATGCCGTGTTTCGTGGCCGTTGCGCGCAGCTTTTCGAGATAGCCCTTGGGCGGCAGGATGACGCCGGCGGAGCCTGACATCGGCTCCACGATCACGGCTGCGATGGTTTCCGCCCCGTGCAGTCCGACGAGACGTTCGAGATCGTCGGCAAGCTCAATGCCATGCGCCGGCAATCCCTTCGAGAAGGCGTTGCGCTCGATATCGAGCGTGTGACGCATATGGTCTGCCGGGATCTGCGGAAAGACACGGCGATTGTTGACGAGACCGCCGACCGAAATGCCGCCGAAGCCGACGCCGTGATAGCCCTTCTCGCGACCGATGAAACGGGTGCGGGTCCCCTGCCCGATCGACCGCTGATAGGCAATGGCGATCTTGAGTGCGGTATCGACAGATTCGGAACCGGAACCGGTAAAGAAGACACGATCCAGCTTGGCGGCGGCACCACCCGGCGCATGCTCCGCCAGTTTCGTGGCGAAATCGAACGCGATGGGATGACCCATCTGGAAGGTCGGGGCAAAATCCATGGTGGTGAGCTGGCGTTCGACGGCCTGTGCGATCTTCTTGCGACCATGGCCGGCATTGCAGCACCACAGCCCCGCCGTGCCGTCGAGAACCTTGTTGCCGTCGACATCGGTGTAATACATGCCATCCGCCTGCGCGAGCAGACGCGGCGTCGCCTTGAACTGGCGGTTTGCCGTAAACGGCATCCAGAAATTGTCAAGATTGAGCGCGTTTGTCTTGCTCGCGTGATCCATGAAAGCCTCCTGTTCGATAGGGTAGATGTCACGGATTTTTCGGTGGCGAACAAGTCTTTTTGTGTTGGGGGTGCATCTCGTGCGGGAGTGGGCTCCGAAAGCGGATGTCAATCTGGTGGAAATGCCTCCCCCGCTCAGGGCTATGCGGCCGGATACCGAGGCGTAGATTGTCGCGACGAGGAAAACCGTGTGCTGTCATCTCGATAGCCTCAACCTCGGATCAAACGTTGTCGAATCGATCAGCGTAGAATTAGTCAAAACTGCATCTGCTGGTTGGCTTTACTTCCGTTGACAAGTGCTTACTCAGATCCGACAACATAACTTGGACGACAGCCACCGGGGGGACTTTTGATGTCTAGGCGCGCGATCTTCGGACTTTCCGCATTGTTGTTTTCGTCTCTCGTTCTGGCGCTGCCTCTAGCTGCTGCCGAGCGGCGGATAGAGACCACGGTGGATGGCGACTATCTGGGTTTCGATCTGCGGACTGTGAAGAATGTCAGCCAGGGTCAGTGCGAAACCGCCTGTATCGGCGACAACCAGTGCCGCGCCTTTACCTATAATGTCAAAGCCAAGTGGTGCTTCCTCAAGTCCGACCACGCTCAGCTCAATCCGTTTATAGGCGCGGTTGCCGGCAAGATCGTCGAAGTGGCGGCAGAGCCGGATATCGGAGCGGCGCCACGGCTCTCCTTTCTGACGGAGGAACTGCTTCAGCAGGCCCGCGAGCAGAAGGATGGCCTGACGCTTGGTGACAACCAGCAGGGCCGGGATGTCGAAAGACTGAAGACCGACGCGCAGGCCGAACTTCTTGCAGGCCGCTTCGACAACGCGATCTACAACTACAAGGGTGCCCTGTCGCTGACGCCGGATGATGGCGCACTCTGGATCGAATTTGCCCGCGCCGCCTCCACTGCCAACGGCAACAGCTCTGCAGACGGCGATGCAACGCTTGGCGCCATCAACGGCTATCTTATGACCCGCACGACGCAGGCAAGAGCCGATGCGCTTGCCGTTCTTGGCGCAGCGCTTGCCAAGCAGCAGAATTACCGCCAGGCGCTTTCCGCCTACAAGCAGAGCCTTGCGCTGGTCAGCGCCCGCACGGTGCAGGCATCCTATAACGACCTTCGCGAGCGCCACGGTTTTCGCGTGACCGGCAACACGGTCGATGCAGACAGCGCCAATCCGCGCGCCTGCGTTCAGTTTTCCGATCCTCTGGTAAAGGCCGGCGTCGACTATGCACCCTTCGTGACGCTGGACGGCAAGGCGCCGAAAGCGATGGAGGCGAAGGACAGCCAGATCTGCGTCGAGGGTCTGACCCACGGCCAGCGTTACAAGCTGTCGCTGCGGCGTGGCCTTCCCTCCTCCGTCGATGAACCGCTGCCAGCACAGGTCGATCTCGACCTCTACGTCAAGGATCGCTCTCCGACAGTGCGGTTTACCGGCGACAGTTTCGTGCTGCCATCCACGGCCCGGCGCGGCATTCCGATCGTTTCGGTTAATACCGAAACGGCCGATCTCAAGCTTTACCGGATCGGTGACCGCAATATTGCGCCGCTTCTGACGGACTCGGAGTTTCTGACCCAGATGAGCGGCTACACCGCCGACCGCATCGAGCAGGAAAACGGCGAACTCGTCTGGCAGGGCAAGATCGATCTCGGCCCGGGTTCCAACCGCGAGCTCAACAAGGATGTCGCGACCAGTTTCCCGGTTGACGAGGCGCTGCCGAACCGCAAGCCCGGCGTCTATGTGCTGACCGCATCGGCCGCCAACGCCATTTCGCAGGAATGGGATAACAAGGCGACGCAGTGGTTCGTCGTTTCCGATATCGGGCTGACCACCTACGCCGGCACGGACGGCCTCAGTGTGTTTGCCCGATCGCTCGGTTCCGCCAAGCCGATCGCCGGCGTCGATCTCCAGCTTCTTGCCAAGAATAACGAGGTGCTGGGCACCGCAAAGACCGATGACGATGGCCGTGCCACGTTTACGGCCGGCCTGATGCGCGGGACGGCGGCCATGGTGCCGGCGGTGCTGACAGCGCAAAACAGCGGCCAGGACTACGTCTTTCTCGACATGAGCCGCGCCGGCTTCGATCTCTCCGATCGCGGCGTGACCGGCCGGCCGGCACCCGGCGCGATCGATCTTCTGCCCTGGACCGAACGCGGCATATACCGGCCAGGCGAGACGGTGCATGCGAGCGCCCTTGCCCGCAATGTGGATGCGACCGCAATCGACAACCTGCCGCTCACCTTCGTCTTCCTGCGCCCTGATGGCGTCGAGGATCGCCGCATGGTGAAGTCAGGCGCGCTCGGTGGCTACACGCTCGATCTCGCCCTGCAGGACACGTCCATGCGCGGCACCTGGACGATGCAGGTGTTTACCGATCCCAAGGGCTCGGCGATCGGCGAAAAGACGTTTCTGGTCGATGATTTCGTGCCTGATCGTATCGAGTTCGACATGACCAGCGCGGCGAAGGAAATCGTGGTCGGCGAACCGGCTACGGTCGAGATCGACGGACGTTTCCTCTATGGCGCACCGGCAGCGGGACTTGGCCTGGAAGGCGAGATCGCCCTCAAGCCGACCCGCGAAAATGCTGCCTTTCCCGGCTACCAGTTCGGCCTTGCAGATGAGGAACAGGCGGAAACCGTCCGCATTCCGCTCGAGGCACTCGACGATACCGATGAAGACGGCAAGGCATCGTTTCCAGCAGATGTCGCGGAGCTTCCCTCGACCACCAAGCTGATCAATGCGGATATCGTCGTGCGCATGAAAGAATCGGGCGGCCGCGCGATCGAGCGGACCCTGTCGCTGCCGGTCAAGGCGGACGGGCCGCGGATCGGCATCAAGCCCGAGTTCTCCGGCGACCTGCCCGAGGGCGCGGTTGGCAGTTTCAACGTCATTCTCGTGGACGAGACCGGAGCAAAGCAGGCCGCAAAAGGCCTGCCGTGGAAGCTGGTCAAGGTCGAGCAGGACTATCAGTGGTATCGTGAGGGCAGTTCCTGGCGCTACGAGCCGATCACCCGCACCAAGCAGGTATCCAATGGCAGCGTTGACGTAACTGCCGACGGCGGCCGGATTTCGGTTCCGGTCGCATGGGGCCGTTACCGCCTAGAAGTCGAGACGGTCGATGCCGCCGGCCCGGCCTCAAGCACCGAGTTCGATGCCGGCTGGTTCGTGACCGCCACGTCGACCGAAACGCCTGACGCGCTGGAAATCGCCCTCGACAAGCCGAGCTACAAGGTCGGCGATACTGCCAAGCTCAAGGTTTCCTCGCATTATGCCGGCGAACTGATGATCATTGCAGGCTCCGAGCAGCTGACCGCGGTCAAGACGGCAAGCCTTGCGGAGACCGGCGGAGAGATCGAGATCCCCGTCACGGCCGAATGGGGAGCAGGTTCCTATGTGACCGCAACGCTCTACCGCCCGGGTGCTGCGCGTGAAAACCGTATGCCGATGCGGGCGATCGGCGTGACCTGGCTGAAGGTCGATCCGGAAGCGCGCGATCTCGCGGTCGCGATCACGGCACCGGATAAAACCCTGCCGCGCCAGCCATTGGATATCTCAGTCGCCGTAACCGGTGCCGGCGCCAACGAAGACGCTTATGTGACGGTGGCAGCCGTCGATGTCGGCATCCTCAATCTCACCCGCTACGAGCCACCGGCGCCGGACGACTGGTATTTCGGCCAGCGCCGTCTCGGGCTCGAAATCCGTGACATCTACGGCCGGCTGATCGATGGCTCGCTTGGTGCTACCGGTCGCCTTCGAACCGGCGGTGATGGCGGCAGCATCGCGCTGCAGGCAAGCCCGCCAAAGGAAAAGCTGGTCGCTTTCTTCTCGGGGCCGGTGAAGCTGGATGCCGACGGCAAGGCGAACGTCTCCTTCGACATTCCGCAGTTCAATGGCACGGCGCGCGTGATGGCCGTCGCCTGGTCGAAATCCGGGGTCGGTCATGGGGTCAAAGACGTCATCATCCGCGATCCGATCGTCGTGACCGCCAGCCTGCCGCGCTTTCTTGCGCCGGGAGACGACAGCAACCTCAGACTGGACATCGTCAACACCGATGGACCCGCCGGCACCTATGATCTCGGCATTACGACAAACGACCCGGTTGCGGTCGGCCAGAGCGCGATCAAGCCGGTCGAACTGGCGGCCGGCGGAAAAACGAGTGTGACGCTGCCGCTGGTGGGAATCGGTCCCGGCGACGGCACTGTTTCGATCCGGGTCTCGAATGCTTCCGGCCTGTCGGTCGATCAGGTTCTCAACATCCCGGTTCGCCCGGCGGCCATGCCGGTGACGGAGCGCCGGCTGGTGGATCTGAAGCCCGGCGCAAGCGTAACGGTGGATTCCAACCTTCTTGCCGACAGCGTGCTTCAGGGCGCCTCGGTTAGCGTCAATGTCAGCCGCTCCAACGCGTTCGATATTCCGGCGCTGCTGATGAGCCTCGACCGCTATCCCTATGGCTGCGCCGAGCAGACGACCAGCCGGGCACTTCCGCTTCTCTATCTGAGCCAGATGGCGGTTCAGAACGGGCTTGCCGATGATGCCGAGGTCAAGAAGCGCGTCCAGGATGCGATCTTCCGCGTGCTCTCCTTCCAGGCATCGGCTGGCAGTTTCGGGCTTTGGGGACCTGATGGTGCCGGCACCGATCTCTGGCTGGACGCCTATATCACCGACTTCCTGTCGCGGGCCCGCGAACAGGGTTTCGACGTGCCTGAAAAGCCTCTCGTCCAGGCGCTCGAAAATCTGCAGAACACGCTGGCCTACACGACCAATGTCGCCGACCAGGGCAATCAGATTGCCTATGCGCTCTACGTGCTTGCGCGCAACCGCAAGGCTGCGATCAGCGACCTGCGCTATTACGCCGATACGATGCTCGGCGACTTCCCGACACCGCTTGCCAAGGCGCATATCGCTGCAGCACTTTCGCTCTACGGCGATGCCCAGCGCTCACGCACCATCTTCAACGACGCGCTGCAGATGTCGGAAGGAGCGCAGATCAAGAAAGTCAGCCTCAGCCGTTCGGATTACGGCTCCTCGCTGCGAGATGGTGCAGCGGTTCTGGCGCTAGCCGCCGAAAGTCGGCCGGTGCCGCCGATCGTGCCTGCACTTGCCAATGTCGTTGCCAAGGAATGGGTGGCGAAGAAACATACCAGCACGCAGGAACAGACCTGGATGCTGCTGGCGGCCCGGGCCTTGCAGAACGGCGACGAAGACCTGCGTCTCAGCGTCAACGGCGCGGCCCACATCGGGACGCTGATGTCGCAGATGCCAGGCGACGTGCTGCTCGATCATCCGCTGACGGTGCGCAACGACAGCAAGGATAAGCTGTCTGCGGCCATCACCACGGTTGCCGCCCCGGCGCAGCCGTTAGCTGCCGGCGGCGATGGTTTCGAGATCACCCGCACCTACTACACGATGGATGGCGAGGAGGCGAATGTCAGCACGGCGCAGCAGAACACGCGTTATGTCGTCGTTCTCAACGTCACGGAGACAAACGACTGGCCTTCGCGCATCGTCGTGACGGATCTCCTGCCGGCGGGTTTCGAGATCGACAATCCGAGCATCGTCAACAGCGCCAGCCTTGCCAATTTCGACTGGATCGAAGAGGTGCAGGCTGCCCATACGGAGTTCCGCAACGACCGTTTCGTGGCAGCCTTCAACCGCGCCGAGGGTGACAACCGCAAGATCACGCTCGCCTATGTGGTGCGCGCCGTGACACCCGGCACCTACGATCATCCGGCGGCACAGGTGGATGACATGTACCGTCCGCAGCTTTCCGCAAGGACGGCGATGGGCAAGATGGAGGTTGTGGCGGCGCCGTGAGAGACGACAGGCAGGTGGCTGCCGTCCGCCTCAACGGGCGGCAGCTTGCAGCATGAGATTGCGACCAGGAAGCCTCGAATGACGATCGCCTTGCAAAGCGAAGTCGAGGCAGTCAGCGGCAGGACGACGAGAAGAATGCCATGAGACGCAGATGGACGTATTCGTTGGGCCTTGGTCTTTGCACAGCTCTCGCGGCGGGGCTGGCGATCGGGCTTGACGCTGCAGACCGTGCCTATCCGCCACCGCTCGATAAGGCGCAAACCGTATCGGCAGAGGTGCTCGATGCCGACGGGCTTCTGCTCCGTGCATTTGCCACACCCGAAAGCCGCTGGCGTCTCAAAACCTCGATCGCAGATGTCGATCCGCGGTTCCTGAAAATGCTTGTCGCCTATGAGGACCAGCGGTTTTACCAGCATGGCGGCATTGACCTGAAGGCGATGGGCCGCGCGGCGTTCCAGCTTCTCGTCAACGGGCGGATCGTTTCCGGCGCCTCGACGCTATCCATGCAGGTCGCGCGTCTGATCGAGCCCAGGGAAGCCCGGTCATTTTCGGCAAAGCTCCTGCAGATCGCCCGCGCCATCCAGATCGAACGCCGCCTCGACAAGCAGGAGATCCTTGAGCTCTATCTCACCTACGCGCCCTATGGGGGAAATCTCGAAGGGGTGAGGGCTGCAAGCCTTGCCTATTTCGGCAAGGAGCCGGCGCGGCTGACGGTGGCGGAAGCAGCTCTGCTCGTGGCCCTGCCGCAATCGCCGGAAACGCGTCGGCCGGACCGGCATCCGCAATCGGCCATGCGGGCCCGTCAAGGCGTTCTCTCCCGGCCGGCCGTCGCGTCCCTGACGGGTGAAGGAGAAGCGGAACGGGCGTCCCAAGACGGCCTCCCCCGGCGCAGACTGCAATTGCCGGCGCTTGCGGCGCATATGGCGGAAGCCGCGATCCGTAAACAGCCCGGAGTGCCGCGATACCAGAGCACGCTGAAACGCGGCATTCAGCAGAAGCTGGAAGAGGTCGCGCGGGAAGCTTCGGCGAAGCTCGAACCGAAGGCATCTCTCGCCATGGTGATGGCGGATGCGGTGACGGGCGAAATTGTCGCCCAGGTCGGTTCGGCCGACTATTTCGATGCAAGCCGCGCCGGCTGGATCGACATGACACGGGTGCTGCGGTCTCCGGGTTCGACCCTGAAGCCCTTCATCTACGGACTTGCATTTGAACAGGGGCTGGTGGCGCAAGAGACGATGATCGAGGATCGCCCCGCCGATTTCTTCGGCTATCGGCCGAAGAATTTCGACATGAGCTATCAGGGCGATGTCACGGTGCGCCAGGCGCTGCAGCTGTCGCTCAATGTTCCGGCAATTCGTCTGCTCGATGCCGTCGGCCCGTCGCGCCTGATGATCCGCTTCAGACGGGCAGCGGTGCATCCGGTGCTTCCGCCGAACGAGGCGCCGGGCCTTGCGATCGGGCTTGGCGGGGTCGGCATCACGCTAAAGGATCTGGTTCAGGCCTATGCCGCTCTGGCCAACGGCGGCCAGCCCGTTCGGCTCGGCAACGGCATCGACACTGTCGCGGCACGTCTGGACAGCGAGCCCTTGCTGGAGCCACAGGCGATCTGGAACGTCACGGACATCCTCTCGGATGTGCTGCCGCCAACCGGAAGCCGCCGCCTCGGCATCGCCTACAAGACCGGCACGAGTTACGGATACCGCGACGCCTGGTCGGTGGGTTATGACGGACGCCATGTCCTGGGTGTCTGGGTCGGGCGGCCGGACAATGGTGCGGTTCCCGGCATCGCCGGCTACCAGACAGCGGCGCCTATCCTGTTCGAGGCATTTGCCCGCTCCGGCGTCGCGATCACGCCGCATCCCTCGCCACCATCAGCCACGGCACGGCTGGCGCAATCCGACCTGCCGATCGGCCAGCGGCGCTTCTCGATGACGGCAAGCGGCCTGATCAGCGCCTCGACCCGCGAAGCCGCCCCGCAGATCGTCTATCCCCCCGAGGGTGCCAAGGTGGATCTCGGCGCCCAAACCGGCGAGATCTCGCCGCTGGTGCTGAAACTGCAGGGCGGCCGCCCGCCGTTCCGCTGGCTGGCCAACGGAAAACCCCTCACCGATCTTTCCCGCCGCCGCACCAACAACTGGTTACCCGAAGGCGCGGGCTTCTCGACACTGACGGTGATCGATTCCGCCGGCCGGGCTGCAACCGTGCGGGTGTTCGTGGAGTGAGGGCAGGTTAGGCCAGGAGTGAACCGGACCGAGATCGGAATGATCAGGCCCGTCAGCTTGTCAGCCGTACACGGCCCACGATCTTGCGAAACAAGACATCCATTGCCTCGCTTATGCCGTCGGTCGGACTGACCTCGAAATAGTAGCCTTCCGTGGCGCAAGATTGCATCTGCGTCGGAATTTCCTTCTGAAAGGGTGCGATCCACTTCTTGTAGAAACCGTCTTTGGGCAGAGGCAAATAGGTTGTGTACAGGACTGCGACCTTTATTCCGCGCGCCTTCAGGGCGTTGCAATGACTGGCATTCAACGGCTCCATGCAGCGATCGCCGTTGGATGATGAAAGCTTCTTTGTACAATCGGAACGGTATGCGTCTCCAACGCCGTCCGCGACAAGGAAAACGATTGGCTGTCTATCCGCCGAACTGCTCCCGTCACCGACGGTTTTGATCTTTTGGCCGATCTTGGACAGTATTTCATTGTAGTCGGTCTGCCCGTTCGGCGACGAATGGCTCGGAACGCTCATCAGCTCAATCATCTTCGTCGCCTTTGCCACGGAGGTGAAATTGCTCGTCGGCTCGGAAACGGTATATAACTGGGCATCGGCAGAGGTTTGTCCGAACGTATAGGCACCGATCTTAAATTGGCCGGAAACGGTCTGAGTCTCCTGCGCCGTTGTCATGAGCGCGGAGACCGCCTCCGCGACAACGTCGATGCGGATGGTCGCGCCAACTTCTTTGGCGAGATAGTAATAGCTGTTTTTGTCGGCGACACCGCTCGTCGAAACGATGTGGCATGCAAAAGCGCAGTTGGCGTCCTTGCCTTTCCCATCCGATCCATTCTTCGTTGCAGCTTCCAGTTTCGCCACGTCGTCGGCAGTCGCGCCGACCCCCATCGATGGCGTGTTGTCCAGCAGCATGTAGAAATCCAGAAAACTCGGTATCAGGTAGGCTGCGGTCGCTTGCCCCGAAATCGCCATCTCGTCATTGCCGAGGATCCGCGTAAAGGTCGTGGGTAGAGTGGCGGCGTATTTCAGTCTCGATGTGACGACGCCGTCGGACTTTACCAGCTCCAGCTTGACGTCGATCAGCAGGCTCGACAAACCTTCCATGTTGTCCCCATATCTGGCCGACAACTGAGATTTGAAGATTTTCTTGGCTTCGGTGTCCGCGATGGCGACAGTACCGTCCTCGGCCATTTTCATGGCTTTTGCGACCGCTGCGGATTTTTCGGAGACAGCAGCAAGTACCGCAGCATCCGCGGCTGCATCGAGATAGGATTTTGCCTCCAGGGCACGTCCGAAATCGATTGCCAATCCGACACTACCGATCAAAGGAACCATGATAAGGCCGGTGAGCACGCCGAAATTGCCCCGGGTGCAGGAAAAAATAGACCTCAATTTTGCAAGCATAAACCGCAATCTGCCTTTTAGTTTTTTATAGCGGCATCATGCTGCAGTTCGATCAGAGCATTCGATCAGCTCCCACCGTTTCAAATGTTTGTTACTAAAGTAGCTAATTGAAATTGTTAACGAAACGTGTTTTTGCGGCGCCTGGTCTTGTGGCCAGTGGTGGGGAACGGGAGGCCGCTTACCAAAGAAGTCGGCCGACCCTTGTGGAGTAGCGTTTTTGACGAACAACAGGTGAGTGGTAGAGATGCCCGGATCTGCAAAGACGAGAAAAATCGACTTCAACTGGACTCGATCAACAGAGGCATTTTCTCGATAAGAAATGGTGCCCGGAGGCGGATTTGAACCACCGACACGCGGATTTTCAATCCGCTGCTCTACCAACTGAGCTATCCGGGCATCCGGGCTTTATGCAAGCCGTTCCGGTCCTTGGTTGACCGGCCGGGGTTTGTATCCCCGGGAAGCGAGCGGGGTTATAACATCTTGTTCGGCCATGTCCAGCACCCCGGACGACTTTTTTGAAAGGTTTGTGAAAAACCTGATTTCATGAGCGAAATCAAAGGCCGAACCGGACGAGGATCTAGTCCTCGTAGTTGTCGGCTTTGCTTTCATCGTCGGCCACGGGGATGGCGTAGCTGCCCTGCAGCCAGCGGGAGAGATCCAGATTGCGGCAGCGGTCCGAGCAGAAGGGATAGTGTTCGCGCGCGGAAGGGCGGCTGCATTCGGGACAGGGCCTTGCCTTGCGCAAAGGCTCCACCTTGCCGCCTGTCGTGATGTCCTTGTTTGAAGTTTCAGCCATATCAGGCCTCCTTCTTAGGTCTTCAGCCTTGCGGCCATGCGCCGGCGACGTCAAAACCTTCGCCAGCCAGCAGACCCGTCACTTCATGAAGCGGCAGGCCGACGACGTTGGAATAGGAACCGACGAGTTTCTGCACGAAGGCGCCGGCGATGCCCTGGATCGCGTAAGCCCCGGCTTTTCCCCGCCACTGGCCCGATGCGATATAGTTCTCGATCTCGCGGGTCGACAGTCGCTTGAAGCGCACCTTGGTCTCAACCACCTTCTGGCGGAACTGGCCGCCCGGCGTGACAAGACAGATGCCGGTATAGACCCAGTGGCCGCGGCCCGACAGAAGATGCAGGGCGGCACTGGCGTCCTGCGTATACTCCGTCTTTTCCAGGATGCGGCGTCCGACCGCCACGACCGTATCGGCAGACAGGATATAGCTGTGGCGCCAGGCGGGATCGTTGTTCACGGCGGCGAAGGCGGCTTCCGCCTTTTCCGTCGAAAGACGACGCGCAAGCGAACGCGGATGCTCCACCCGCTTGGGTGTCTCGTCAATATCCATCGGCATCAGCCGGGCCGGTTCGATGCCGACCTGATTGAGAAGATCGAGACGACGCGGCGAGCCTGAGGCCAGGATGAGCTTTTGTTCGATCGCCATGGGGACCCGTCTTTGCCGCGAGAAATTCTTACTTGAAGCGGTAGGTGATGCGACCCTTGGTCAGGTCGTAAGGGGTCATTTCGACAAGAACCTTGTCGCCTGCCAGAACGCGGATACGGTTCTTGCGCATGCGGCCCGCGGTGTGGGCGATGATTTCGTGTTCGTTCTCGAGCTTCACGCGAAAGGTCGCGTTCGGCAACAGTTCGACGACAATGCCCGGGAATTCAAGAACTTCTTCTTTAGCCATGTATTGGTTTTCTTTCTGTGTTGAAGGTCGGGCAGGCCGAAATCTGATCAGCCGCCTCGAAATTTGCGCGGAAACTACACAATCGCGTCCGGTTTGTGAACCTCGCTTGACAGCGATTCTTGAAGACCGTCAATCGCCTGCCGGAGGTGGCCTGCGAATGGGCCTCATCCGTCGGTCAATCAGCTTCCACAGATGCTCTCGCACCTCGCGATAAGCGTCGAGAACCTGCTCGCGCGTGCCGGTCGCAGCCGTCGGATCCATGGTCGGCCAATAGACCACATCGACGGCGTTCGAACGGGTGAGTTCCAGGGCCGCGTGATGGGCCTCCGGCGTCAGCGTCACGATCAAATCGAAGAAATCATCCTCAAGGTCATCCATCGTTCGCGGCTTGTGCTGCCGGTTGCGGTTGAGCGAAAGGCCCACCTCTTCCAGAACGACATCGACGAAGGGATCGTGCTCGCCGGAACGGACACCCGCCGACTGGATGTAGATATCGGGCTGCAGCAGGCTTTTTGCAATGGCCTCCGCCATCGGCGAACGGATGGAGTTGAAACCGCACATGAAGAGAATCGCGGTCGGAATGCCGATCGTCTGCTTCCTTGTCGGTTCGTCATCGGCCGCCATGGTCTTCAGCCGCGCCAGTAGAGCACGCAGACGAGCGTGAACAGCCGTCTTGCGGTATCGAAGTCGATGCGGATCTTGCCGTCGAGACGATCCATCAGGGTTTGCGAGCCCTCGTTGTGAATGCCGCGGCGGCCCATGTCGATCGCCTCGATGCGCGATGGCGTGGAGGTCTTGATCGCCTCGTAATAGCTTTCGCAGATCATGAAGTAATCCTTGATGATCCGCCGGAACGGCGTCAGCGACAGGATGTGGACCGCAACCCCCTCGCCCGCTTCGCCCGTGATGGTGAGCATCAGCTTTGCCTCGACCAGCGAAAGCTTCAACGTGTAGGGGCCGCCTGCATGGCCGACCGGCTCGAAGGCGTTTTCCTCGACAAGGTCGAAGATGGCAACTGCCCGCTCATGTTCGACATCGGGCGTCGAGCGCCCGATCGAGTCGTCGAGGACGACATCCGAGAGCCGGAAGTGCCCTTGTCCCATCCCTAGCCCTCGTCTTGCGGAGGATGGGCGTTCATGCGGATGGCGACCGAACGGGCGTGTGCATCGAGCCCTTCCGAATGGGCGAGCGTGATGGCGGCCGGCGCCAGTTGCCGCAGCTGATCGGGTCCGAGCCTGAGGATCGAGGTGCGCTTGACGAAATCGAGCACACCGAGGCCGGACGAAAAGCGTGCCGAGCGTGCCGTCGGCAGAACGTGGTTGGAGCCGCCGACATAATCGCCGATGACTTCAGGCGTGTGGCGACCGATGAAGATGGCGCCGGCATTGCGGATGCCGGCCATGAGCGCATCCGGATCGGCAACGGCCAATTCCAGATGTTCGGCGGCAATGCGGTTTGCCAGCGGCAACGCGGCTTCGAAATTCTCGACCAGGATCACAGCGCCGAAATCGCGCCAGCTCGCGGCGGCCGTTTCTGCGCGCGACAGTGTCTTCAATTGTCGCTCGACGGCTGCCTCGACCGATTTTCCGAATGCGGCATCGTCGGTGATCAGGATCGACTGGGCACCGGCATCGTGTTCAGCCTGGGCCAGAAGGTCGGCGGCGATCCAGTCGGGGTCGTTGTCCTTGTCGGCCAGGATCAGCACTTCAGATGGGCCGGCGATCATGTCGATGCCGACGATGCCGAAGACCTGGCGCTTGGCGGCCGCCACATAGGCGTTGCCGGGACCGACGATCTTGGCGACCGGCGCAATCGTATCGGTACCATAGGCAAGCGCTGCTACGGCCTGCGCACCGCCGACGCGGTAGATTTCCGTAACGCCCGAAATGCGCGCCGCGGCAAGGACGGCCGGGTTGATGCTGCCGCCACCGGCCGGCACGACCATGACGACGCGCGGCACGCCGGCAACCTTTGCCGGCAGCGCATTCATCAGCACGGAGCTTGGATAGGATGCCGTGCCGCCCGGCACGTAGAGGCCGACGGCTTCGATCGCTGTCCAGCGGGAGCCGAGGCCGACGCCGATCGCGTCTTCGTAGATATCGTCCTTCGGCATCTGGCGGGCATGATGCTTTTCGATCCGCTCGGCTGCGAACTTCAGCGCGTCGATCACCTTGCGGTCCGTTTCGGCGAAGGCCTTGTCGACCTCCTCATCGGTCACGCGGATGCCGGTCGCGGCAAGATCGATGCCGTCGAAGCGTTTTGAATAGTCGACAAGTGCCGCGTCGCCGCGGGCGCGCACGTCATCGATGATGGCGTGCACGACGGCGTTCACATCCTCGGAGACTTCCCGCTTGGTCGAAAGAAAAGCGGAAAAGCGTGTCTCGAAGTCCGGTGCTGTCTGCTCAAGCCAGAGTGCCAAGCGGATATTCCTTCCCGTTCCATGCCATGATCACAAGGCCGGTCAAGGATGGCGCGGCCTCGTTGCGGTTTCCCATGCGCCGCCGATATCTGCAAGAGCAACTTCGATGCATTCGACATCGAGAGCAATGGTGCCGCCGCCGGAAAGCATCAGTTCCACGGTGCCATCAGGCCCCTCGCCCTTGGCCATGAAGCGCACGGCGAGAAGCGACAGGACATCATCCTTGCGGTTGCGGTCGATACCGGTCGAACGGACTGCTTCCACGCGCTTGAGGACGAGCGCTGCACGGTGCCGCTCGAACCCCTTTTTCTTCTCGCCGGCCTTTTCCCAATCAAACCTGTTGGCAGCCAGCGAGAATATCTTTTCCGACGCCGACCACTGCACGTCGGACAGCTTGAACACCGCATCCTGCATATGGGCAGACACGATCCCCAGATCGTCGGTATCGAGAGCCAGAAGCTTGAGCTCGGTCATGCGCGTCCATTCCGTTCCTGGGCCGCGATGTGGGCCCCGTTGTTTGATGGTCTGGAGATAGGATGGCGCATGGCAAGAAGCAACTATTTCGGGAAGTCGGCAGAGAGCGTCGTGTCCTTCCAGGCAACGATCTCGTCGCGGCGTTCCGAAAGCTTGGCGGTGATGCCGGTATAGGCAATTTCGCCGAGCACGAGATGCCGCGGAGGGTTGGACGCCTCGACGACCTTGATCATGGCTTCGCCGGCACGGACAGGATCGCCCGGCTGCTGGCCGCTATAGCCTGCCGTCTGCGACAGACGGGCGCCTGCGGTATCCTGATACTCGTCGATCTTGACAGGCGTCTGTTTCAGCGAACGGCCGGCCCAATCCGTCCGGAACGGACCCGGTGCGACGCAAGTGACCTTGATGCCAAGCGCTGCAACTTCGGCGGACAGCGCATCAGAAAAGCCTTCAACGGCGTGCTTGCTTGCCGCATAATAACCGGAGCCCGGGAAGCCGATAAAGCCGGCCTGGGAGGTGATGTTGAGAATGTGGCCCTTGCGACGGGCGCGCATGCCGGGCAGCACCGCCCGCGTCATGGCGAAAAGGCCGAAGACATTGGCATCGAACATGCCGCGGATCTCGTCTTCCTCGCCTTCCTCGATCGAGGCCTGGTAGCCGTAACCGGCATTGTTGACGAGGACGTCGATGCGCCCGAATTTTTCCTCGGCAGCGCTGACAGCAGCTGCGATCTGGCCTTCGTCGGTCACGTCGAGATCAACGGCGAGCGCATTGTCGTGGCCTGCAACGAGATCAGCAAGCCTCGCCTTGTCGCGGGCCGTGACGACGGTCGGAAAGCCCTTTGCAATTGTCAGCTTGGCGAGTTCCAAGCCGAAGCCGGAGGAGCAGCCGGTGATGAACCAGACATTGGAAGATGCATCAGTCATAAAAATATCTCCGATGGAAAAGCCGGATCATGAAAATGAGGCGGGGCGTGTTGGATGACAATACCTGACATAGGCATGAAAAAAGGGACGGCAAGGTATCCCCCTGGCCGCCCCTCATCCATCGAAGCATGCGGCCTCTTCAGGCCATATTGCTCAGTCGCTGACGCGTTCGACGATGGCGCCGCAGCGTGTCAGCTTTTCTTCAAGACGCTCGAAACCACGATCGAGATGGTAGACGCGGCTGACGATCGTTTCGCCTTCGGCCGCAAGGCCGGCAATGACGAGCGACACCGATGCGCGAAGGTCTGTTGCCATCACTGGCGCACCCTTCAGCTGCGAAACGCCTTCGATACGCGCCATCTGCCCCGACAGCGAAATGCGCGCACCGAGACGGGCGAGTTCCTGCACGTGCATGAAGCGGTTTTCGAAGATGGTTTCGGTGACGTGTGAAACGCCCGACGACATGGTCATCAGCGCCATGAACTGTGCCTGCAGGTCCGTCGGGAAGCCCGGGAAGGGTTCGGTGACGATATCGACCGGCTGGATCCGGTTGCCGTTCCTGACGACACGCAGACCGCTTTCGGTTTCGGTGATCTCGGCACCGGCAAGGCGCAGCGTATCGAGCGCATTTTCAAGCAGCGAGGCCTGCGTGCCTTCGAGCACCACATCGCCGCCGGTCATGGCAACCGCCATCGCATAGGTGCCGGTCTCGATCCGGTCCGGCAGGACGCGGTGACGGGCGCCCGACAGTGAGGCCACGCCTTCGATGGTGATGGTGCGCGTGCCGGCGCCACTGATCTTGGCGCCCATGGCCGTCAGGCATTTTGCGAGATCGACGACTTCAGGTTCGCGGGCGGCATTGTCGATGACGGTGGTGCCGCGGGCAAGGGTTGCCGCCATCAGCATGACATGCGTGGCGCCGACCGAAACCTTGGGGAAGGTGTAATGTGCGCCGATAAGGCCGCCCTTGGGGGCCGACGCGTTGATATAGCCGGCATCGACCTCGAGGATGGCGCCGAGCGCCTGCAGGCCGTCAAGGAACAGATCGACCGGACGCGTGCCGATGGCGCAACCGCCCGGAAGCGACACGCGGGCCTTGCCTTCACGCGCCAGCAGCGGGCCGATCACCCAGAACGAGGCGCGCATCTTGGAGACCAGCTCGTAAGGAGCGGTCGTATCGACGATGGTGCGGCAGGTGAAATTGATCGTGCGCGAATAGCTCTCGGCCTGGCTTTCGCGGCGGCCGTTGACGGAGACATCAACGCCATGATTGCCGAGGATGCGCAACAGCTGTTCGACATCGGCCAGATGCGGCACGTTTTCGAGCGTCAGCGTATCGCTGGTCAGAAGCGACGCAATCATCAGCGGCAGCGCGGCGTTCTTGGCGCCCGAGATCGGGATCGTGCCGTGAAGCTCGTTGCCGCCGGAAATTCTGATGCGATCCATGGTGTGGTAACTCTTTCTCTCAAGCGGCCGGGTTTGCGTCTCTAGACCAAACCTTGTCCCGCTTCAATCCGTGATGAAAACTGCGGATGAGAGCAAATCGTGCCACAACCCGTTTATGCACTGCAAAGACTATGATGATTCGTCCGTTTTTGCGGCAGAGGGCGAAGACGCCGGCAAACCTTGCGTCTCGTCCGCCTCGCCGGCGCGCCGCGCGCGCGACTGACCTTTCCGCCGCATCAGGTTTTCCCGCAATTTCGCAGCGGCACGCTGCTTGCGATCCAGCTCACGCCGCTCGGCTTCGCTCATGGGTGCGGTCGGCGCCTGGCTATCCAAGGTTTCTGGTTTTTTCGACATGGCTTCTCCTTAAAGAAAAAGCCCGACACACGAAAGCGCCCCGGGCGTTTTCCCGGATGGTTCTCCAAGAAGTTCGATTTTGCTGCTTGCACTTGCCCCGAACCTATGGCAATAGCCCCCTCGCTGACGACACGAACCCGAACGTCCGCAGTTGCTGCTATAGCTCAGGGGTAGAGCACTCCCTTGGTAAGGGAGAGGCCGAGAGTTCAAATCTCTCTAGCAGCACCATTTTTCCTTCCATCCATTATAATTAGTCTGCCAGTAATTTTCGTGTCAGAGACTCGAAGGATTGTCTCTGCGGGGCTTGGTTTGTCCCTGTCAATCTTACAGATATGTCTCTAAGCGCGAAATCACGCGATATCGGCTTCTTGACCAAGACAATGGAACCCCACCTTCGCGGCGCGGTCGCACTCATCAGTAATCCCCAAGTAACGCAAAGACACATCGGACTGACTGCAACACGGACAGACTGGGTCCTTGCGTTGTTCGTTAAACTACCGTGAGCGCTACGGTGCTTTCCTACCTTCAAGCCTTCTCACAAGTGTTGAGGCAATCGACAGGTGGTCTAGGCATTGATCTATGGAGTCATGGATTATTTCATGACCTCGAGGGTTTCGGATCGCCGCCATCGTTCCGGCAAAGATGAACTTGAAGCCGCTCTGCTCGTCCTGTTGGCTTTGCGTAACCATTTCTGTCAGCTTGATTTTGGTGTTCTTGTCGCCGAACGCATTCATCATAAGGCCGTGCCCGCTATCGTTGACGCCGGATATCGACTTCACGAGCGAGTCCAGAAACTTGAAGGCCTCAAAGGTCGCTTGCGAATAATGACCATCCTCGAAAAGGGCAAAAGAAACCCGGGTTATGCTGGGATGGATGTTTCGTTCGTCAAATGGGTGGGATGGCCGATAGGTCGTTTCTGCAACGGCTCCAATGTTGCGGGCTGCCCTGGTGATTTTTTCGAACCGCATCAAGTTCTCAAACATCGATCAGGTTGGCCTTAATGCTTTTGAATATGTTGTCGTAGGTTTCCTGAGACCCGTCGGCAGGCAAATTGATCTCAATCCGTACTGTCAGGGCCATGTCTCTCTTCCCGGCTGCGGTATGGGACCCAGGGGTGATGACAGGTTCGGTCACGCTCTCTTGGGGCTTCGTTTTTGCGGCCTTTACGTTGGTTGTCTTCGCGCCTCCATTTGATGCGTTGATGCGGGGCTTTGCTGCTGCGGACTGCTGCTCGTAGCCGGCGAGAGCACTGAAGGCGAGGAATACGCCAGCCTGTCTGGCCCCGATTGCATCGCTGGTCTTGTCAGTTGTCCGAAAATACGCTGTCAGCTCTTGCTTCGACAATGTCCATGCATCGTCTCCCCTCAAGTCGAACAGGTCCGTGTAAGCATCGCGAACAAGTGTTGCGAATGCCTTTTCAAACTCGCCTGCCTGAAGAAGTAGCACGTCATGGCCCTTCTCAGTCCGCTTTCCTTCCTCGTCGATAATGCCGAGGAATTGAAGGGCATTTATGACGTAACTCTCGTTGTTGGACGCCAGCTGGTACTTTTTCACCGTTTCCGAAGACACCGTTGCGGGGAAGTTCTTGCGCAGATAGCTGATCATCTGCGTGATGTTTCCGCTACCCGAGATGTAGGGATGAGATGCCATAAAATTCTCCATGAATCAGATGGTCTAAAATCACGCCTTACTGTGAGATTCGTCAATCGAGTCTCGTGTTAGTTGTAACGATTTGTGGCGGCATACCCAGGTTATTGAAAGACGGGTCGTAGTGGCTTTCGGTGGTAGGTCGCCAATAGCGGACGAAAGCCTTCAGTCACCGAGTTGATTGGCGTCGGCGTGACCATGGCAAAGTGGAGGGCGCGTACTTCCGCCGACCACCTTCAGAGCGAGGCAGATATGCCTCTCATCAAAATCGGCACGGAGACGCTGGAGAACGGCGAGTCGAACCCTTGGTACAATTCCGTCGAAGTTCTCGTGACGCCTTGGGTCTCAGGTCACGTGCAGCGTGATTGGTCTTCGGGCGGGGCTATTCAGTTCAGCCCTCTGATGCGAAGTTCGGCGGCGGTTTCCCCAGCCGGCCACCGACTCGGACGCCACTTGGTTTAATGAGCAGGCTTATTTTTGATAGCGAAAACTGGTCATTGAGATCTTGGGTGGACCAGGAGTGCTTCGAGCGCGGTGAGCCTACAAGTCCTCGTCATCGCTAAGTGCCCGTGGATACCCCCCAACCAAAGGCCACCCGACTAACGTTTTCCTATAAAGCTGCCCGAAACCAACACCTAGCAGACGATCACCTTTGAGGAAGCAGCTTTCGCAAATGTTTCCCCACGGTCCATCTCTACGTAGTGGGCCATCAACCATGTAGTCGCCATGAACGAACATTTTACCGCAGCCATCGCATGATGCGACTGTGCCAGTCCATTGTTCATTCCTCGATTTGGTGATGTCATCTTCTAAAGTCGACATGTCGACCGGTTCGGCGAGAGAAATTTTGCTCTTGCGCCTCAAATCGAAAATGCTGGGCGGGATACCGATCGCCAAGCCTGTTCCGAACATCGTCTTCGATTCAAAATCGACAGCATTGATGCGACTAAAGCCTGAGAATAGGCTACCTGCTCCACCCGAACGGACTAGTCCATAAGCCGTGTTGGTAGTAATCCACCGAAGGTCGATGTTTATCACAAACCGCCAGTCAGGAAATGCGTGATAGATGTGCGGATCATGTTCGAGTGTCCCGGTAAAGGAGGTCATATGACCTTCCGGGCGATGTATAGGTACGTTCCGATTTCTGAACCGCAAACGCTTAAAGGAAACTATCTGGCCCACATATCCTTCGTGAGCGAAACCGATCTTATCAACAGGAACGGACTCCACGGGCAGGTTCTCAAGAACCAGGCGATACTGTTGCATCAAGTGGTTTAGCTCGTAGTTCAACTCGGACAGGTGGGTAGCACCAGATAACGGTTGATGACGAATATGGAAGCCCAATGTCGCGGCAAATTCACCTAGACGTGGAACGTTCAGGTAGGTGTATTGGCTTATGATCCCGGCTGACCAGCGCTCTGTCGGGGTAAGCTGGCTCTCAAGCCATGCAAGATATTCTTCCCGAAATTCGTGAAGACGTTCGACCGGATACGCATCCTCATTGTCGTCTATTATCTTGTGATCGGTCCGACATAAAAGCATCAAGTTGTCGGGGCCGTCCCGGTCTCCAAAGAATGGCACCTTACCGCGGGCAGCTGCCCTCTGCGCTCCAACGATGTGCGCAATTTCTCCAGTTAGTGATCGTCCTCCCGCATCTGATTCCCACACGACCTTGCTGCGGCACATTGCGCATCGAGCTGCAAAGATGCCCCATATGAGCTTTTGGGTAGTAGACCTTACGGTCATGATCGATACCGTTTCATATTCTTTATCAGTTCGTCCCACTACTAGCATGCAGCACTTTCACCGCCGAGCAGAATTCCGCTACCCGTAGACGACGATTATCTTGCCAGCCTCAAGTGGGACACTGCACCAACTCGATTGGGGGCGGGCCAATGGTAAACCGTAAAGAAGGTAATTATAACCGCGGAAACGTATACTGATAGCTCAGCTGACAAAAACTCTATGGGGGGGGGGTGGGGAGAATGCAGAGAGTAGACGGTGCATCGGTATTGGGTGGAGAGATAAGTGGTAAGATCCTGAAGCCACGGGCGATTGGTACGGTATGTGGCCACTGCGGTGCGAAAGTTATCTTTACCCTCCTGAACTTTCACCCACCCGGACCGGCTAATTCGATTGCTGCGACTGCGCAATGCCCTGCTTGCAGAAAAGAGAGTGCTTTCTGGTGCATCAATCCAGCAGGTGTCTCAAGCTTCAGCCAAGCGGAGATTTTTGTTCACCCTGCGCCGGCAAACTTTGCTTCGATGCCGGATCAGGCTCATACACTGCCTGAGCCACTTCGTCGGGCGTTAAGCTCGGCCATAGAGGCATATAACGCGGGTATCTACACGGCCGCAGCAGTTTCTGGGCGACGGACCTTGGAGGGTATTTTCAAGTACCTGGTACCGGAAGAGAACCGCAACCTTCCTCTTGCGAGGCTAATTGACCTTGTCAGAGAGAAGAACGATTTATCAGCTCCACTTTCAGCCCTTTCCCATGCAATCCGAACGGGCGGGAATCTAGGTGCTCATTTCGATATGGAGCACGAGCCCGATGAAAGGGTTGCTCGTCAGATCGTTGAACTCCTGAGCTATTTAGTAACCTTTCTTTACGTTCTTCCCGCGCGCATCGAGCGGCTTGAATCCGACCTTAACAGGCCTCCCCGGTAATCCCCCGTTTTTAACGGGGCTCCGCAGTAGAATTCACGCGGCCATAATTTCGCGAAATAACGTGTTGAAATCAGAGGGAAGCTGCTGAGAGTTGCGCAGCTTCTTTCTGCACAGTTTGATATTCGCGCGCTTTTTCTGGGAGATTGAGGTGAGAGTAGCGCTCAGAGCTTGCTATAGGATGCGTTGAATACACAAGCTTAATGAAATCGTTCCAGTATAGCTTCTGTGTAACATCAATAATGTGGTCCAGCGCGTCTCGCTCCGAGCCGCTAATTGGAGGCACGTAGTCCGCGCGTCGCAAAGCAAATTTTTTCTTGTTTTGGCCATACATGTTAAGCGTATTTTCGACAGCAAAGATATTCGAATTGCTCGCCGCCGTCGTCGATATATCGTTCACGTAGGGACCATAATTGTCAAAATACCAATCGATGTTGGTTATCTGTTTTCCTGTCTCAAGGACATGGCGCCAATCCGCCAAATACACCATCTTAGTTAGGCGCGCATTGGAGAGCTCATCACTCATCCGATCAGGGTAATGCTTGATCAAATACGCCATGACGTCTCGGAGTTCGGTCACAGTCCACTTTCCTCCGCATGTGAGGGGTTAGGAATATAGTTGCGAAGGCTTCGGACCATACTCGCAAAGTTGTCGTTATGTTCGTCCATGGCCGCTTGCAGAAATATCTGCTCAAATCGAACGCTGTCTAGAGCCTCAACAACAACGACTGCCAGCGCTTCCTCACCATGGCTAATGCGCTTCACAGCGTACAATCGTGACTGCATCTTTATGTTATCTGCAATCGCCCTCTGCACGCCGTAGCTTTCCTTCTCGTATTTACGACGAGCAGGCTTGTCCGCAGGAAAATCGTTGTCGAAATGCCACCCGTGATCCCAACCTTTTCCAATGCAACCTTCGTCATCGCGATAGTGTGTTCGGCCCGGTTTGGTAAAATTTGGGTTGGGCGAATATCGTCCGCAGGGGATGAAACGCTTGTTCTCAGTATCGTGGATATATATCGAGATGCGAACCTGATCGTCCTGCGTGAGGTTCAAACGCTTCGAAAACGAGAAAAGCATCCCATCGAAAAACTGGCGGATGGCGCTGCCAATCTCATCAATCTGACTATTTGCCTCATCAAGGGATGCCGCTAACGCGCTCATGGTTCGCTCTCTGGAAGCTCGACCGATAGAAAGCGCTAGTTCGAACAGCGCGCTTCCTACCAGGATCCACATAAGGGACGAGCCTAGGATACCTAATCCACCGGCCCATTCCGGAAAACGCCTTTGAGCAGCCTCAAAATCATAAGCTGCAAAGAAACTCGACAACACGACTATCGCCGTGAGTACCGGGCTTATCCAACGGCGATCAAGCAACCAATTCCAAACGCGCAACAGTCAGCTCACAAGTGGAGTGTCCGCGAATCACTTCGCTCTAGTTCTTCAGCATTACAACTATAATTTGGTCGCTCTTGCAATTTCCACCATTTTTCCTGAGACTCTTGACGGGCACAAGCGCACATGTACATTCATGTCTTGCCGCAACGGAATTCGTTCAGGCGGTGCTAAGGGCTGGACGGCTCATGCCACGGTAAAGACGTGGTGCGCAGGGTGGGATTCGAACCCACGATACGGTTGCCCGTATGCCGCATTTCGAGTGCGGTGCTTTCGACCACTCAGCCCCCTCTCCGCTTTCAGATTTGCTGGTCGGCGCATTTGATGCGCAGCTGTCTCATAGTGGCGAAAACTCAGGCTGGCAATTTGCTCAGGCACCGGCATTGTGCCCGAGACGTGCTCTTGAGGCACGCCGTAAAGAGTCTTTGATAACCAAAGGGGCTAATAGTGGATATGATCGAAAAAGTCGCGCTGGCAATCATCAAAGCGGCACCCAAGACAAGTTTTTCAAAAGTTGAGGGCACCCAGATAGACTATTACATCAACGACGAGATCGCCTTCTCGCTTGATGCTTTAGAATTTGCAAAAGCGGCGATTGAAGCAATGAGAGATCCAACGGAGGCAATGACACGAGCTGCCGACGATTGCGAGGTCTTTGGCTTGCCTAAAACTTTGCGAACTCATGACAAATACACTGCAATAATGAATGCGATGATGCGCGTTGCAGCAGAACAGAGGTCTTAGAACTAATCCCCAAGCGCTACGGGCGCATCCCCGCGGCGCGGCCATCTATTGGTTTGCCAGTGTCGTGGCTCCGCGTATTCTACGAATGTGATTCGAAATTAGATGGAATACAGCATGCTCACGGGTGAAATCCGCTCGAAAGTCGATCAGGTCTGGAATGCCTTCTGGGCGGGCGGGATTGCCAATCCGCTGGAGGTGATCGAGCAGATCACCTACCTCCTGTTCATCCGCGGGCTCGATGACATCCAGACGCGCGAGGAGAGCAAGGCGACCATGCTCGGCCAGCCGATCGAGCGGCGGGTGTTTCCGGAAGGGTCCGATGCCCGCGGCATGGCCTATGATAGGCTGCGCTGGTCGCGCTTTCGCCATGAAGACCCGGCGACGATGTATACCATCCTCGATCAGCACGTCTTTCCCTTCCTGCGCGAGATGGGCGAGGCCGGCTCCTCGCATGCCGAGCATATGAAGGGCGCCCGCTTCACCATCCCGACACCGGGCCTCCTGGCCAAGGTGGTCGACATGCTAGCGGAAATTCCGCTCGATGATCGCGATACCAAGGGCGATCTCTACGAATACATGCTGGGCAAGATCGCCTCTGCCGGCCAGAACGGCCAGTTCCGCACGCCGCGCCACATCATCAAGCTGATGGTCGAACTGATGGCGCCGGCTCCAAAGGACGTGATCTGCGATCCGGCCAGCGGCACCTGCGGTTTCTTGGTAGCGGCCGGCGAATATCTGCGCGAGCACCACAAGAGCCTGTTCCGCGATGCCGAACTGAACCGGCATTTCCACCAGGCCATGTTCCACGGCTATGATTTCGACAATACCATGCTGCGCATCGGCTCGATGAATATGCAGCTGCATGGTGTCGAAGGTGCTGATATTCGCTACCGCGACTCGCTGAGCACCGGCCATGCCGACGATGCCGACAAATATTCGCTTGTTCTCGCCAATCCGCCCTTTGCCGGCTCGCTGGACTACGAGACAACGGCCGCAGACTTGCTGTCGATCGTCAAGACCAAGAAGACCGAGCTCCTGTTCATGGCGCTGTTCCTCAAGCTGCTGAAACCCGGCGGCCGGGCGGCGGTGATTGTGCCTGATGGCGTGCTGTTCGGCTCGTCGACGGCGCATAAGTCGATCCGCAAGATGCTGGTGGACGATCACAGGCTCGATGCGATCGTGAAACTGCCATCCGGCGTGTTCAAGCCCTATGCCGGCGTCTCGACCGCCATCGTCTTCTTCACCAAGACCAATTCTGGCGGCACAGATCATGTCTGGTTCTACGATGTGCAGGCCGACGGCATGAGCCTCGACGACAAGCGGCAGATGCTGCTCCCGGAGAATAAATTCGGCCCGGTGCCAAAGGCGCCCTTGAGCGCCGGCGACCATGCTAAAAACAACCTGCCCGATGTGCTGGCGCGCTGGCAGCAACGCACCGGCCCAGAGCGCGACAACCCGCGCACCGGCCAGAGCTTTTGCGTTTCCCGCGAGGATATTTCGGCGGCCGATTACGACCTGTCCCTCAACCGCTACCGCGAAGTGACCCACGAAGCCGCGGACCACCGCCCGCCGCAGGAGGTTATTGCGGAGCTGCTGGCGCTGGAGGAGGAGATTGCCACGGGGTTGAGGGAATTGGAGGCAATGCTGTGAGCCTCGCACCTATTGTGAGGCTTGGCGAAGTCGCGGAATTTATTCGCGGTGTCACTTATAAGCCAGTTGACGTTACGACAGCGGATGACCCAGAGGCAATCCCATGCCTGCGCACGAAGAATATTCAGGAGCTCCTCGAGGACGAGGATCTCATATTCATTCCGAGGCGCAAAGTTAAAGCCTCCAAACTCGTTGCTGAAGGCGATATTCTCGTTTCCAGCGCCAACAGCTGGAACTTGGTCGGAAAATGCAGTTGGATACCGTCGCTCAGTTATAACGCAACTTTCGGAGGATTTACTTCCGTTCTAAGAGGCGACCGTTCCGCTATTTATAGGCGCTACCTATATCATTGGTTCTCTTCGTCAAAAGTCCAACAGTTGGCTAGGAGCTTTGGTAAGCAAACCACAAACATCTCAAATCTTGATCACGCTCGCTGCCTTGATCTCAAGATTCCCCTCCCGCCGCTCGATGAGCAGAAGCGGATTGCGGCGATCCTAGATAATGCCGATCAGCTCCGGCAGAAGCGCTGCCAGGCCATTGCCCTGCTCGACAGCCTCACCCAGTCGATCTTTCTAGAGATGTTCGGGGATCCGGCAAGCAATCCGAAGTGCGTCGCGAAGAGACCGTTGGGCGAGCTTATTAAGGTCACAAGTGGAAACGGACTAACTTCAGCACAGATGGACCCAACGGGAGGATATCCAGTCTACGGCGGAAACGGCATCAACGGGTTCCACTCGGAATTTATGTTTGAAGCGCCGCAAATTGCCATTGGCCGAGTTGGCGTCTATTGCGGAGCAATTCACGTCACAAGGCCAAAAGCGTGGATCACAGATAATGCAATGTATGTTTCAAAAAACTTCGCCCATTTGAACGTGACGTATCTCGCCGAGGCACTGCGAATTGCAAATCTAAACCAATATGCTGGCCGCGCCGCCCAGCCGCTCATATCAGGAAGCCGTATATATCCCGTAGAGATTCTTGTTCCCAGCGGAGATCAACAGTCGGCATTTGAGTCGAAACTACTTGCAGCTACAGAGTATGGGGGGCAAGTATCGCGTTCCCAGAAACAGATCGAACTAGTTTTCGCCTCCCTCCAACACCGCGCCTTCTCCGATCAGCTCTGAGGCTTCATGTCCAATTTCGCCTTCCTTGGCCCGGAATTTCCCGAGATCTTCGACAGCGCGAAGCAGGCGGAGAGCTATGCGGCGGGCGATTCGCGGGCCTCTGCTTTCTATGCAAAGGCGCACAGTGGAGCTGGCGGTGCAATGGGCTTACAAGCACGATGCCAGCCTGCATTTTCCCTATGACGACAAAATTTCCGCGCTGATCCACGAGCCGAGTTTTGTCAGACGCGCCGGGCAGGCTGTCTTCACCAAGGCCAAGCTGATCATCCGCATCGGCAACCAGGCGGTGCATGAAAACCGACAGACGCAGGCGAAGGACGCCAGCGATGCGGTGCGCGAGCTGTTCCACCTGTGTTTCTGGCTGGCGCGCACCTATGGCCGAAACCCGCCCGCCGACGGCCTGAGTTTCGACCCGGCGTTTCTCACCCGTAAGACAGACATGGTGAAGAAGGCCTTTGTCGAGCTGACCCGGATGAAGGCGGAGACCGAGGCGCGCGACAAGGCGTTTGCGGATCTCTTGCGCGACAAGGCCGAGCGCGATGCGGAACTGCAAGCCCTTCGCGACGAGATTGCCCGCGTGCGACGGCAAAACGAGGCGCGGCCGGACGCCCATGACTATTCGGAGGCCGAGACCCGCGATCTCTATATCGATCTGTTGCTGCGGGAAGCCGGCTGGCCGTTGACCGAGGCCCGAGACCGGGAATTTCCCATTGCCGGCATGCCCAACCAGAAGGGCGAGGGTTTTGCCGATTACGTGCTGTGGGGCGACGACGGCAAGCCGCTGGCGGTGATCGAGGCCAAGCGCACCAAGCGTGATGCCACCGCCGGCCAGCAGCAGGCCAAGCTCTATGCCGACGGGCTGGAGCGGCAATTCGGCCAGCGGCCGGTGATTTTTTACACCAATGGCTATGACCACTGGCTGTGGGACGATCTGGCCTATCCGCCAAGAAACGTCTCCGGCTTCTACAAGAAGGACGAGCTGCAGCTGCTGATCCAGCGTCGGCAAAGCCGGCGAGCGATCGCCAACATTCCGATCAACACCAAGATCGCCGGCCGCTACTACCAGACACGCGCCATCGCCCGCGTGGCCGAAAATTTCGAGACGCTGAAGGCCCGCAAGGCACTGCTGGTGATGGCGACCGGCTCCGGCAAGACGCGCACGGTGATTGCGCTGGTGGACCAGCTGATGCGGGCCGGCTGGGTCAAGCGCGTGCTGTTCCTGGCCGACCGCGTGGCGCTGGTGAACCAGGCGGTGCGCGCCTTCAAGGCGCATCTGCCGGATGCCTCGCCAGTCAACCTGGTGACGGAGAAGACTGCGGAAGGCCGCGTCTTCCTCTCCACCTATCCGACCATGATGAACCTGATTGACGAGCGCCAAGGCGGCCAGGTGGGCTGCCAGACGGGTGGAAAGCTGGCGGGCACCGCCCGCTTCGGCCCAGGCCATTTTGACCTCGTCATCATCGACGAGGCGCACCGCTCGGTCTATCAGCGCTATGGCGCAATCTTTGATTATTTCGACAGCCTGCTGGTGGGACTGACCGCGACACCCAAGGACGAGATCGACCACAACACCTATGGTCTGTTCGACCTGGAAGACGGCGTGCCGACCGACGCCTATTCCCTCGACAAGGCGGTGGAGGACGAATATCTCGTTCCGCCGCTCTCGGTCTCCGTGCCGCTCAAGTTCGTCCGCGAGGGCATCCGCTACGACGACCTCTCCGAGACGGAAAGAGAGCAGTGGGACATGCTGGAATGGGACGAGGAGGACGGCGACCCACCCGACAGCGTCAATGCCGAGGCGGTCAACAAATGGCTGTTCAACGCTGACACCGTCGACAAGGTGCTGGCCCATGTGATGACCGAGGGCGTGAAGGTGGCGGGCGGCGACCGGCTGGGCAAGACCATCATCTTCGCCAAGAACCAGGCCCATGCGGAGTTCATCGAGCTGCGTTTCAACAAGGCCTATCCGCATCTGGCCGGGCATTTTGCCCGGGTCATCACCTTCAAGACCGAATACGCCCAGAGCCTGATCGATGATTTTTCGAAGAAGGACGCAGGCCCTCATATCGCCATATCCGTCGACATGCTCGACACCGGCATCGACGTGCCCGAGGTGGTCAATCTCGTGCTGTTCAAGCTGATCCGCTCCAAGACGAAATTCTGGCAGATCATCGGCCGCGGCACGCGTCTCTGCCACGACCTGTTCGGCCCCGGCGAGGACAAGGAGTTCTTCCGCGTCTTCGACTATTGCCAGAACCTCGAATTCTTCCAGCAGAACCCCAAGCCCGACGAGGTCAGAAATGCCCGCTCGCTCAGCGAGCGCCTGTTTGCCGCCCGCTTCGATCTGGTGCGGGGGCTAGACGAAAAACACGCGCGGGAGCGGCCGCCAGGTGTCGCCGAAGAGGGCGTCGCCTACGATGCCGGACCGGACGCGGCACCGACCGAGCCAAAAATCAGGGCCGGGGCTCTCGATTTCCTGATGACCTATGTCGGCACCATGAACCTCGACAACTTCCTCGTGCGCACGAGACGCAAGCTGGTGGAAAAATACCAGGCGCCGGAGGCCTGGAACAGCCTGTCCGACACCATGCGCGACGAACTGCTGGACGAGGTGGCGCCGCTGCCCAACCAGATGAAGAGCGAGCCGGAGGAGGCCAAGCGCTTCGACCTGCTGATGTTCAACCTGGAGCTGGCGCTGCTGAAGGGGTCGAAAAGCTTCGACCGGTTGAAGAAACAGCTGATCGAGATCGCCGCGGCGCTGGACGAGCAGACTGCCATCCCGCCGATCGCCGCGCAGCACGCGCTGATCCTCGACATTCTCTCCGACCCCTGGTGGGAGGGCATCACCGTGCCGCTGCTGGAACTGGTGCGTCTGCGATTGCGCGGTCTTGTTCATCACATCGAAAAGGGCCGCAAGGCGATCGTCTACACCAACTTCATCGACGAGCTGGGTCACGGCATCGAACACGACCTGCCGGAAGTGGGCGCCGTGGATTTTGCCCGCTTCAAGAAGAAGGCCCGGCATTTCCTGCGCCAGCACGAGGACCACATCGCCATCGCCAAGCTGCGCCACGGCAAGCCGCTGACGGAAACCGACATCGAGGAACTGCGGCAGATGCTGCTTGCCGCCGGCATCGGCGAGCCCGCCCATATCGAAAAGGCCAGTGAACTCGCCCATGGCTTCGGCCCGTTCATCCGCTCGCTGGTCGGACTCGACCGTGCCGCCGTCGCCGAAGCCTTTAGCAGCTTTCTCTCGGATGCCAGCGTGACCGCCGACCAGATCGAATTCCTCGACATGGTGATCGAGCACCTGACCGAGAAGGGTGTGATGGATCCCGGCCTGCTCTATGAAAGCCCCTTCATCGACATGGCACCGGAAGGGCCGCAGCAGGTGTTCGACTTCGAGAAGACGAAAAAGCTGGTCGAGGTGATCAGGGTATTGAACGAGAGTGCGGCGGGATGAGCCACTGCACTAGCGATCTGCCAAACTGAATCGATCGCCAGCCTGATTGAAAAAACGTGTATTGAGTTCGAGATGAGCGGCAGACCTTTTGTTGCCAGTAAGGCAGCGATTCCCATAATCGTCTAAAGAGCCCACGCAAACATTCAGCCATAGTCTAAATTCGCCTACATCGAATTGCCAAATATTCGGCCGCAACCAGTCTCCCCCAATACTTTCTCGAACGCGAGAGAGCTTACAAATGGTCATAGCGAAGTTGACTGGATTGTTGCCGGACTGCTCCCAAAGAAAATCGTCATGGTGAAACAGATCGAAGTCTGGCTCGCTGAACTCGTAGCCGTAGATTTTCTTTACCTCGTCGAGAGAGGTGTATGGATGCGTATGGAAGCTCCCTAGCATTGTCCTATGAGGCGCCCACCTACTCATGACATCATTTTTTAAGCGCGCCGCTTTAACGTGCGGCTTTACCGATTCACTCGTCCGTTCGGCTGATATACTGACGCTTAGTTTTTCCAGATGAAATACAGTCTCTTCCTGAGAAACCCGTTTCGAACCCCATAGGTAGCCAAATGTCTCAAGCCCATTCAGGACTGAACGCCGGCCGTCTCCCAAGCTGTAAGCTTCAATAGCAGCCATAGCCATGCTTTCGAGGACGTCGTCTGATACTGTGATTCTAAACATGTATGTCTCAGGTCAAGTGGCACCGAAAGTAGTAGTTATAGCGCACGTTACAGCGAAACTATGGTATATTCTGTCGTAAAACAAACCCTCAACGGTAAACTCACTCCACTTTGGTGCTTAAGATTGGCGCTTGCCGTACTGCATTCGTCGCGGGTCAACTAGGACTGATCTAGGACCCCAAGGGACCCTTCTCCGCCCGCTCCATGTCATCTCGGCTTTCTAAGATGTTCAGTTGTCGGTCCTGCCACTCTTTGAGAGTCTGACCACTCGTTGCAATGCGCCAAGATGTACGCCCGTTAGTATTTCTGTTTCGTACAACAGCAGCAGCCGCGCTGGGGCTAGCAAACGTGACGTCTTCAACGAACTCGACATAGTTCGGATCATTAGATTGAACGAGACGTCCGTCCTGGATCAGTTGCTGTCGTAAAGAACTGTAGATGTTGGTGGTGAAGCTTTCTGTCGTTCCTCGGGAACCGGCGATTACGGTGACTTCACCGTCCAGCTCAATGGCTTTTGCCTCATAGCCATACTTTCCGCTCGTTAGGATCAGCTGAAGCCCGGAGTTCTCGGAAAGCACCACTTTTTCGGGCTGGCGAGGCTTCAGCGCATTGACCTTCGGGCGGAGGAAGTCGAAGCCGACAACCGGCAGCACCACCTGTACCTGAGCTATGAAGAACTCCATATCAGCAATATCGCTCTCAGGCAGGCTCTTACGGGCTGGCTCGTTACCATTAGCTACGTTTGCACGGTCTGCCAATTTTGTGATTTCCACGAAGCGACTTTCGAGGTAGCGGACGTGCGCTTTTGTAAGGTTTAAGTCCTTTGAGGTTACAAGGCATGCTCGCGTCCAAAAATCCTTCGAAGGGTCTTTAGAGTGCGATTTTAGACGGTCTATGACACTGTCGCCTTCACCGATATAAACACGCGATTTGCTCGACTGGTCTGGGTCATCTCCTACAAGAAAATAGACTCCGGTTCGTGAAGCTTCGGATCGTAGAAGCGCTTCAGCGAGACGTGAGCGAGGAGTGACAACAACGTGCCCAGTCCAGTTCATTATCTCGGCCGTGATGATGCCCGTTGGTGTACCATCAACGAGGTAAAGTCTCACGCTTCGTCCATGGACCATTGGTTAGCTCTCACTTCGTTTCGTCGCAGCTATAAGCTTCCTAGTCCAAGCGTGAGCTTTCGATGTAGAACGCGGTGGCAGTTGGCGCAAAGGCATTTCAAGTCATCTGTGAATGAGCGATGCCCCTGATGCATCTTCGAAACGTGCGTGCGATGATGGTGGACCTCGATACAAGCAGTACCCGCGTCCCCATATTGCTCCACTGGATCAAGCCTACAGTCTTCACAAAAGAGCCGCCCGTGTTCGGCAATGAACTCTTCGCGTTTTAGCTTCGCTAATCCATGCTGTCGCTCTCGCACAAGGTGCTGAACGATCTTCGGGTTGCCCTCAATCCAAGCCTTCTCTTCCTCTGTGGCAATAATCTGGGCGATGCCTTCTACGACCTCGCGCGGTTTGGACCTCGGTCTACGGTCGGCAGACACTACCTTTGTTACAATCCAGAGACCTGCTTCCTCAAGAAGATTGAAACAGATAGTCCCCCAGCCTGCACTGAAATGGACGGGAAGAGCTTCGATACCAAGTGCCTCCTCCATGGCTTTTCCGAAAACCTTCTTTGGTGCCAGACGGACGCCGTCGTCAGTTAAGACGTCGTAGTCGCGTGAGGCTGAAAAGTTCGCAGCATCTTCGCCATTTAAAAGCTTCTCAACCGCCCGATGAATGTGTTCTGTCGTTACCTTACGAAGCTCGCTCGCGGGTAAGCGCGCAATAGTTCCTTCCTCGTTAACCGCGCGAAGGATGGCGACTAACTTATTACTGTCATGAAGGTCTGTTGTTATTAGAAGCCTGCGCCACGCACCATGACTTTGGGTGCCGGCATTCATTGCTCGCACCAGTTCATCAAAACGCTGTTCTACTTGAGCTGCGCGATCGAACGAAAGTTCTCGTTCGAACAGAGGGGCTGCTTGGACGGGTTCGCTATCCAGATAAATTTCGTACGTGATGTGGGCCCCATCCAGACGGGTCAGAATTAATTCTAAGGCGCTTCGATAGTCGCGGTTTCTCGTCGTACCGCTGCGACTATGCAGAACTATGTCCCGCGAGTTGATGTCGATCTTCGAGTTCAGTGTATCGCCAGCGTCATTCATTAGAAACATCTGTCCACGCACCGCCGCTGTTTGCTGATCGCGACAAACTAGCGGCAGTGGGTGAATAGCATGTAAACGCTCGAGGAGACCGCACATATCCGCAATACAGGCACACGCTCTAACCATGCCAGATGGGGTCAGCTTGCCGCTTACGATGGGAATGGGTGTGCAGACACCTCTTTTCTAGTCGTCCAGCGCTCAAGGCAGCCATGGCGTGATTTACGCGATCTGTCGACGGAAACGGTTCTCAGGACTGATTTGACTAGATCGCCGAACAAGAACTAATGCAGTCATCGTCAGCGCCGACAACTTTGCGAGCTCCCTCAAGCCAGTTTCGCCCCCAGTGGTATTGGTCAGCCTCTCTCAATGAGAGCCCAAATGGCGCTTTGGCAATGACTTCTGCTTTGAACCGTTGATAGTCCGGAAACAGTCGCTCTGTGAAACGGCGTCCTGTTAGCTCGTGAAAGCCGCCAATGCTGTCGCAAACTCGGACGTCATATACAGTAAATTCCTCTGGGAAGAGTACCATCAAAATGGACGTAGCAGTTGGCAGGCGAAACATGAAAGGTTTGGACATTACGACTGACAAGCGGCTCTCATTGTCGCGTGCCTCGGATAGCGCCTTGCCAAGTTCCACGGACAGCAATCGAAAACACTTAACTCCGTCCAGCCGTTTCACATGCTTTCCGCTTGCACGGTTCGCCTTCCAAGCCAAAATTGCGTAAAGGTCGATTGGATCGATCATCCCTTCGCTTTCAAACCGCTTCCTAATTTTGGGAAAGAGATTAGTTTCGATTTTGGCGTAGTCCTGCGGCTGCATCAGAAGCTCCCAGCTTGTCGAGCGATCCTGCGGAAGTTCGCGATGTGGCGACAATCAATTTTCAGTTTTCCCCAATTCTGATGCAACAAAATTGCGCAGGCAATCATAATTAAATGCCGGAATTTTTCCTGTGCTGAGAACGTACGTATGCTTCCAAAAGAACGTGGTTCAAAGTAACCCAACGAGCAACTCTTCACCTTAAGTGCGAGGCCATGTCATCCATCTTGCCTGGGCCACAAAGTGAGAAATTTCACGCTGGGCCGCGGTTCAATCTATCGTGCTCACCAGCCCCCCCCCGCACGGATAGGTAAGGAGACAACGGGAAGCGAACAGGCCTCCCGGGCGGTGTCGTCGCGAAGATAAAGGCTCTTAAGCGGAAGAACCGCCTCTGCAAATGATGATTTCGTTCATGCACGAACACTGTGGGATGTTCGAGGACGAGCCGATCTACGGGCTTCTCCCGATCACCCCGTCGACGTATTTGGGAACGTCGCCAAACGTCTGCATGTTGACCGCCTGTCGATCCGCGCCCGCAGCGATTTCGGCTTGAAGATCGAGGTACCACGACTAATCCATTTGAGCCGCTAAAGCGATTTTATTGACCTGAACGGCCATTGTTTGTATTCTTTGTGAGTGCTGACGGGGTCGGCGCTCCCCCACAAAATCGAAAAGGATAGTTCGATGGCACATACCCGTGCAACCATGAATCCGACTACTGAACAGTTGTTACGTTTTACTCCGGTACTAGACGAAGAGAAGCTAAGAAATGCGTCTACGGGGATGAAAGCTTGCGCCGAAGTCTACAGCACTATGCTTGCAACTGCGCGATTTGAGCTTGCTCAGCTTCAGTCACGCCTCGATACTTCCCTCATCCCGAGCGAGAATAATTTTCTTGAAGGCAAAATTACGGAGCTCAAGAATATCATCCGTCCAATGCACGAGACCTTGATCCCGTTGTTGCGATATAACTAGCTTCTCGCTGTTCTCGCGTCGTGGTGCGGCTCTCGCTAAGCCATGACGCGGTCAAACCACGTTTTTGATGAAATCGAGCTTGTTAACGTCCTGTGGCACCAAGCGAATTTTAAACAGCGGTCCACCTGCTACAGTTAGCAAGCGAAGCCCGATAGCTTGAAGATTCACAAAGTAGCCCGAAACGCTCGGGAGCTCTTCGATTTCTGTGAAGACAAAGTCTTCCAGTCGTGGAGCTTCACCGTCGAGGGAATATAGAAGCCGTCTCAGGTCGGTGTCTTGCTGACCGGCTAATTCTGCGAGGAATGACAGCTCGTCGCCGTTAAAAAGTGCGACGAATTGTTTGACGATTTCTCGGGGTCCAGTGACCTCGCATGCCCCACCGCGCTCTAAAGCGCATCGAAGTGCAATGGCGGCATGTCTTTTGCCGATATCCATCGCCTCTGCTGGGCTAATCCCATACCTGTTCAAGGCTACTCCTACAGAGATCGCCGCTGCGTCACGCGCTGAAAACGAAGCTTGGCTGCTCGTCCGAGCTGGTATTTCTCCCCTCCGCCGCCAAACTCGTTGCAAAGTGGTGCTCAATCCGCTCACTTTTTCTAGCTGAGCGGGTGTGAGGTTGGTCAGCACGATTTCCATCTCGAGCCCGGCTATCGCTCTAGTCTCTCCGTTAGTTTCCACTGTCACTCACTTTCGCTAAGGCTGAAAGATCAGCATAGACGACCCGCAATTAATTTAAAAGCGTTTATTGTTCACGCTATGTGCCCGTTGACGAGTAGCTTGGCGCTTCATAGATATTACCGTGAAGCAATAACGCTTTCTTGCAGATTGCGTAAAGGGTATGAAATGATCAGCACTGAACTAAAAATGCACATCAGTAAGGCACGTGCATTTGCCGCATTTACATCTGGTTCGTTGGAAGCCGGGGATGAAATCGTCGCATCCGCACTCGAAACGCTGGGGGCTAACCATCTAAAGTCCTCCGACAAGCATTTTACCGTGCAGCTTTTTAAAGAGATCGCGAAAGTGATCGCCGATAAGCCTGTGGCGATCCCTGAGAAGCACCAGTGCATCAAGTTACGGTTTATGCGGCTTACGCCGCAGGAGCGTATCGCTTTTTGGCTTGTCGAGTTTTCCCACTTTACCGACGAAGTTGCAGCACAGATCCTCGAACTCGATTCCGAGTCATTCAACTCGCTGTTGATGCCATCCTATAGGAAGTTCTTTCAGGGCATCGCTTTGGAACAGCCTCTGAAACCGTTCACTCCGGTTCTTCTGCATTAGACGCCGTTGTTGGGCGAGCGCCTCGGGATGCTCGACCATGGCAGAAAGGAGCAACAGCATGCACTTCAAAACCCGTCTAGCACGCAAGCTTTATATGAAGCGGGAAGCCGCTATCGT
This sequence comes from Neorhizobium sp. AL 9.2.2, assembly GCF_013317225.1. Lineage (NCBI taxonomy): Bacteria > Pseudomonadati > Pseudomonadota > Alphaproteobacteria > Hyphomicrobiales > Rhizobiaceae > Neorhizobium > Neorhizobium sp. AL 9.2.2. Next base: position 449,446 of record NZ_JAALXU010000001.1, on the reverse strand, counting down.
ATCGATTATCTCGACCGTTGCTAGCCGGAAGGAAGCCGGCGTTAATGCCGATTACTGCGCCCCTGACGCCACGCGGCTGTCGGAAGATCCTATGTCGTTCAAATTCTTGGCACCTCATCCAGGTCTAGCAACCCGGCGACCCGCCCTCAAGCAGGCAAAAACATCTCGCGGCCACTCAATTTTCCGCGGCAACATCCTCTTTCACGAGAGCCTTCTCGAGCTTCGAGTATCATACAGGCTCCAGACATGGCACGGCGTCCGCGAGATCCATTCGCAGTATCCTCGAGTCACCTACATTGACGACGATGGAAGAACACGGTCTCACACCTTCGACTACTTCGTTGTATTCGAAAACGGTTCGCGGCTAGCTATTGCTGTCAAGATGGATCGCAAGCGGCACTTGATGCTCGACATGCTTTCTCGCATCGAGGAAGGAGGTATATCCGAAAAGGACGGCCCCCGTCTGGCGGACGAAACGCGCCTGATGACAGAACGTGACGGGTCCGTCGCATCCTTTCACAATTGCTCAGAGATCCTCGCTTCGAGAGAGACATGCAGTCCAGCGGCGGAATGTGAACTTCGAGAAATCGTCTGTCGGATGACAGGACGCTTTCGGTTCATGACCCTCCTCTCATCATCCCGCAATGCAGCCGCGCGTCGGGCCGCCGTATGGCGGCTCATCGACCTCGGTGAACTTGTTCCCGAAGGTACGGGTCTTATCAATGAGCTGACTTTTCTCGTACGCGACACGGTCGGCTCCGTTCCGTCTGAGCCTGCTCAGCTCCCAACGGCACGAAACGGATAACCAACGTGTCTTACAGTCATCCCCTTCCAACACGCACCCACACTCATTCCCTCGTCTCTATGAGCCGTGAGGACCGCTATCGTGAAGGTAAGCAGAATTATATTCCGATTTTCTCAGATAGTGAGACCTGCACCTTCGTGCATGAAGGAGACCCAAGTCGGACCATGGTTGTCTCACGTCAAGAGATCTGGCAACGGCTTCGCGCTGGCAAGGCTCAGATCGACTACTACCACTACAGCGTGCCCGTTCAGCGGACGCTCGCCGTCTACGGTGACAGGACGCTTAACTCTTTTAACCCTGAGGTGCAGCGCGCGGCACGTTTGCAAGAGAAGCTGATCATCCGATACGAGATAGAGTGCAGGGAGGCGAAGAAGAGACTTCCGTTTTCAATCAACCTCCAGCCACTGTTGGACCGTTGGTGGGAAGAGGAATTGCTCGGCCCAGATCGAAAGACGAAGAACGGCCGCCGACGCCGCACAGGACAGGCTGTCGCCGAGATCACCAATGCCCCAAGCTGGAAGACGTTTAAACGCAATCGGGATAAGTATATCGGGTCCGGGCGCAACCCCGTCGTTCTGGTGCCGCTCCACCACGGCCCGGGTCGCAGAACGGTAATCGCTTGCCGCGAAAGCGAACTGTTCCACCAGAAAATGTCACGAGAGTACCTCAGCCGTCTGCGCCCGACGTATGCACAGATTCATCAAGGTTATCTCGCCGAGCTTGACGGTGAAAACAAGAGGCGCCTCGGTAAGGGGCTTCCAGAACTTCTCCAGTTCTCACTTACAAAAACAAAAAACACTATCCGTCGCTTTGACGCGTTCGAGGTTATGGCCAGTCGTGAAGGAGAGCAGGCCGCTCTTAAACACTATCGTGACGTGAAGGGTAGTTTCCATGTAGAACGGCCGGGCTCTCAAGTAGAAATTGACGAATGGAGGGGTGACTTGCTCACGCTGCTCGTTAAAACGGGTTGCTGGGCACATCTGCCGGAGGTATTCGCGGAGAGGTTACCCACGACCCTTCGCGTTAGCGTTACTGTCGTGATCGATGTCGCCACTAGATACGTCCTCGGCCTTAAGGTGACGCCGAACCCGTCGGCGGAAGCGGTAGCAGGTGCGCTGCGCATGGCGATGACAGACAAGTCCAACCTTTCTCGTTTGGTTGGTGCGGAGACAGTTTGGTCGGGCATCGTTAAACCCGACTTGGCATCGATGGACAACGGTTCGCCGTTCCTCACCGACCACTTCATCACTGCGGCTCAGTCAATCGGAATCACAGTCGTACGTCAGCCAGCGGGGGATCCTGCACGGCGTCCCTTTATCGAGCGACTCTTTGGCACCATCGGACCTGCAATCACTAACTACCTTGACGGGCGCACGTTTGCCTCAGTGGAAGAGAAAGGTGATTATGACGCCGAAGCCCATGCCAGTGTCTTTGTAGACGAGTTCGCGAGGATCATCGTATTCGCGATCTGTGACATCTACCACCGTAAGCCACACAGCGGTCTGGGGGGCAATACTCCGCATAATGAGTGGGTTGAAGCCTCCAATTCCATTGAGATCAAATACCCGCCGAGCCCTCTTCGCCTGATCGCCGCTTTTGGATACCCGACTACAGCGACGATCCAAAGGGACGGCATTGTCGTGCTGGGGGTTACTTACCGTGACGAGAGGCTCAACGCACTTCGCCGCCGGATCGGCCAAAAACCGATCGAAGTGATGTACGATCTCGTGTACGCGCGCTTTGTCCTCGTTAAGGCGAGAGACGAACAGGAATGGTTTGCGGTCGAAAACTCGCTGGGCCTCGACGATACGGTGTCATTCCACGAATGGCTAGCAGTCCTCAAGGAGGAGCGTGACACTATTGCCGAGAAGACCAAGCAAGACCTCAGCGTCATGCATGCCGGGATCCGTCGTATGCGCCAAACCGGAGAGGCCGCCACTATCCGCGCTAACCTCGGTGCTCGCATCCCCACGCCAAAGGACATGGAAGACCTGAATCGCGAAGTAGTCCGTGGGTGGGAGGCGAATTGTGAAGCGGAAGGAACCATGGAACCCGCTTCTGACGCGACAGCAGTTGGTAGCTTGCTGATTGAGCGTGATCTGGTCGGCCACGCGCCAAGCGATAAAAACGCTGCAGCAGCGGTGCCGGCCACGCCGTCAAGTTCCAAATTTGACGAGCAGGAGGACGACTAGAATGGTTTTGACGATCGATGCGGATTTAATCCGCCGACGAAGCCGTGACCGTTACTTCGAAACCGGTCGGGACAAGCGTTTGCTTCATTTTATTGAAAAACTTCGCGAGAATGCCAGGGCTCTACATACCGGGAGCGGCTCACCGCGACGTTCTCTTTTTGTCATCGGCGAGACAGGGAGCGGCAAGACGCGCTCAATTAAACGCATCTTACCTTTGATTACGGAATGGCAGCCGTTCGATGATCAGTATGGCGACCGCGTAACACCGCTCCTCTGCATAAAGCCGCCGAAGCCCTGCAGCATGAGAACGTTGGCGATCGAGCTTCTAGCCGGGATGTCTGTACCGGTGAGAGGGCGCAAGACAGATGCCGAACTCTACGTCTTTCTCAAAGAACAATTGAAAGAGCGCGGAGTGAAAGCAATCTGGATCGATGAGATGCAGGATGTCCTGCGCAACAATACGCCTAAGGCCATCCAGGCGGTACAGGACGTGCTTAAAGCGCTCGTTCAGATCGAAGGCTGGCCGATCCATACCATTTACTCGGGAGTTCCCGCTCTGGCGACCTTCCTCCAGGGCGACCGACAGCTCGCGCGCAGGTCTTACGTTATGCGCTACGAACCGATGGAATTCCCCGACGACGCCGAATGGATTGAGAAAATCGTGTCGGAAGTCATCAGTAAGGACTGTGGGATGAAGCGCGCCGAAGACACACAAACCGATGTGTTTAGGGAGAAGCTTTGTCGTGCCACCAGCGGCGCTTTCGGACTGTTGGTCGAAATGGTGCAGGAAGCTAGCTTTAGGGCCGCCGACAAGGGCCGTGGGGAGGTCAGACTGTTGGACTTCTCGAAGGTCTACGAGGAAATGACAGGTTGTACGCGTCGAGACAACGTCTTCGTCGCCCCAAATTGGCGCGAGATCGTCTCCGCCAATGCGCTTGATGACATTGCGCCACCGGCAAAAGGAAGGCGGGCATGAAGCTTCCAGTCAACGTGGCTTTTCATTCCGACTCTGAAACGCCCCTCAGCCTCGCGTCACGGCTTGCCAGCGCGATGGGTTATTCGTCCGTATCTGACCTTCTTGGCAATAACACTACGGTTCGGGCCCTCGCTAGGGGCGATGACCATGCGGTCAGGCTGTTGTCCTCATGGTCAGGTGTTCCAGTAGGGAAGCTCCAGCGGTTCGCGGTGCCCATTAGTAAGGAAGCAGGAGAATGGCGGCTCGGTGGAGCCGTGTTCCGTAAAGAGATGAGGGTAGCGGGAAGGTTTCGCTTCTGCCCCCATTGTCTTGATGATGATCTCACGAGCGGTAGCGAACGGCCTCAGGCACGGCCATACGAACGAGCGTCCTGGTTAACCCGTGCGGTCACCGCGTGCACCCGTCACCGTAGACTGCTTGTCGATGCGCCTGATGATGCTCCTACATCAGATGTCGCCGTTTTTGTAGCCGACGGCTGGCACTACAAGTGCGATCCTGGCGCTGCGGCGGACGACGCCGAACTTCAGGTCGATGCATACGTTGAAGGCCGTATCGCAGGAATTCGCACGGCGTCGTTCATAGACTGTCAGGAGGTCCACGTGCTGCTCATACTCTTCCGTTCCCTGGGATGGTTTGCTCACAATCGTCTTCAATCATTTTGCATCGGCGGAGCGATGTCCACTACGTTGAGCATGAGGGCTCTTGGCTTTAAAATTGCCAGTGAAGGGCGTGAAGCGATTGAAACGGTAGTGAAAGAGGCGATTGTTTCACATCGACCCGCCGCGCACGAGATCACGGAGTTCTTCGGCCCACTTGTTCGCCGTTTTCGCCGCAATGCCGACGTTGCCGCCTATGACGAAATCATCGGGCTATTTCAGAATTTGGTAGAACGCTACGTTCCCGTCGGGCCTGGTGATAGGTTCGTCCGTATCGTCGAGCGACGACAGGTGCACTCCGTGCATTCTGCGGCCCGCGACTATTGTATGGATACCTGTCGGGTCAGAATGCTCGTTGACGAAGGAGGGCTCGTCGAACGTTCTGATCTATCTGACCGTAGAGTGTGCTTTTCTGTTGAGGATGCCAAAACTTTCCTTGGAGCCGCCGCTCGCTCAATGACTACTACAGAAGTAGCAGGGGCGCTCGGTACTTACGACCATCGGGTCCGAGATCTGATCGAAATGGGTCTGCTCCCCTACTCCGAAGACGGTGTAAAGGGCACGCGTCCGTACTATCGGATCACAGGTGCCAACCTCGACCGATTTCGTGACCGACTTTTCGATTGCCCCTTGCAGCAGGAGGAAGGCCTCGTCACTCTGGCCTCGGTCTCCCTTCGGAAGTGTTTTACCCAGTCGAGCATAATAAAAATGATAATGGAGAAACGCCTCACTCGCGTCGCCCGTCTAGACGACTCGATGACTCTCGGCAGCCTTCTCGTAGATTTCAGAGAGCTGTCTTCTTTAGCTCAAACGTATCCGGAGAGAGGCGATTTTGCTGTTGAAGGCATCCACCTAAACATGACCGAGGTTAGGGATGCGCTTTCGACCACCGATCCTACAGTAACCGCGCTAGTGAAGCACCGCGTTCTGCCTGTCGAGATTAAGTCAAATCCGCGGTCGAGAAAGTCACAGCCGTTCGTTCATCGGGACGACGTCGACCTGTTCCTCGACAGCCACCGGTCGCTGCACCGAATAGCCAGAGGATGGCGGCGCAACATTGCCTTGATGAGAGACGAGCTAGAGCAGCACGGGCTGAAACCAATTTTCGAAACATCCGGTAAAGTAGCTAGGTACTATCTGAAAGGGGATCTCGTGCGGGTATCATTGTTGCCTCCTAACGCTTAAGTCTGTTCTAGCCTTCAGCATTCGAGCCCGCGTTCCGCGGGCTTTTTTGTGCCCATCTATCTGACAAAGTCATACCTTAGGAGCCAGGAAAGACTAAACAAGGACGCCTAATATGTATAAATCCCATTAATTCAATTAGTTAAGAGGGATCTAGAGACAATCCTGGGAGATCATGACATTTCGGACAGTCGTACGACCTAGCGCGACGCGAAGTTTCGCTTCGTCGCGTGCGCAAACTACCAGCCGTTTCATTGTCGATTTCGCGTGCGACCACTTTGGTTCGCCGGAGAACCTGAAGTCGTAGAAGGCCACCTCCCCCTCCCCGCCTAGCCACGACACCCAACATACGGCAGCAGCAGGTTCATCTGCTCACTCATGACGCCCGGACTGTCGCGTGGGGGATCGACGGTTTGCTGGTTGGTGTTTCCCCAGACGCCGCCGCCGGCCCAGTAGGTGGCGCCGAGGAAGATGTCGGGGCGGGCCACTATGACATCGAGCAGGTCTCGCAGTTCCCGCAGTGAGGCTTTGGTTCGGCCGGTGGCGAATTCGCCGATGAAGATGCGTTTTCGATGTTGGGTCGCCCAGTCCGTGGCGCTCCTCAGGATCCGTTTTCCAATGCCTTCGGTCGCGATCGGGTTGGAGCCGCCAAATCCCTTGTCGAGATACTGGTGCATGTCGAAGCCGTAATTGTCTGCAGGATCGAAAGCTTGCAACATCACGGTGCCGTTCGAGGTCTTCGTCCAGGAATGGGCGCCCGTCCAGGCGATGCCGGAAAACAGCACGGTTCCCGTTGCGCCACGCCGCCTGATTTCGGCGCATGCGGCGTTCTGGGTGTTGAGGTTGAGAATGGGATCCTGGTCATGCGGCTCGTTCATCAGCCCGTACCAGACAAGGCTGTTTTTCCCGTAACGCTGTGCCAGCTCGCCCCAGAACGCCGCGTAGCTTTCGAGCGTTGCAGCTGACGTGCCGTCTCCGATGACGATCTTATCGCGCCTTCCGTAGTCATGCATATCCAGGAGGACAACCGCACCCTCGCCCACTGCCCGGCCGACCAGACGATCGAGGCCCTCAAGTGCCGCCGGCTCAAGCGGTTTTGCAATGTCGGGCTGCAGGCGGTTCCACTTGAAGGGGATCCGAAACACTTTCACGCCCAGAGAGAGGTAATAATTCAGGTTCTCCAGGTGAGGCCACTTCCAACGGCCGCCAATCATCTCGAACTCAGCACCGGCCAGGTTAACCCCGATCAGCGGGCACGTTGCCGTTCGGGCGCCTACGGAAGGACCTGACGACACAACCGACGCCGCCAAAGCGCCAGCGCCGAACAACAAAGATCTTCTTGAGCATTCATTCATGTAAGACGCCTGTAATAAAGATTTTATTATAATATTGATGTACTAAACAATCAACAACTTACGGATTTTTGTGCAACACCTCAGCGAATTCACACTACAATACCCATATTTAACTCCATTATACGATTAACCTAGCGATTGGTTTTGTTTATTGAGGAATCTGCAAGAGCATATCCATGCTGTAACCACGATTCGATGTCGTGCTACTCGACATTTCACTGATCAGCAGCGGTGATGGACGGCATGCGCGGGTGTCCGGCGACGGCAGGAGTGGGAATGCGAGTGATATTCGATCTGACGCTTGCCACGCGCAAGCCGGAGATTACCGGTGTCGAACGTTACGGGATCAATCTATTCGAGGCATTCCGGAAAATTTGCCCTGGCAGCACGGCCTATGTCATGTCGACGTCGTTTTTTTCGAGCGACGACAACCTGGTCCTCTGCCAGCATCCTTTGATGGCCTGGCTCACTTTGCCGTTCAGACTGGCATCTTCCAGTTACGATGCGGCCGTCTTTCCGAGCATGCCGGCAAGTCCGCTCTCCATATCATCCAGACTGCCCCTCTATCGCATCATTCACGACGACTTCCCCTGGACAAGGGGACAGGAGATGCCGATCAAGGGGCGCCTTCTGTTTCGGGATGTGGAGCGCGCCGTTTCATCCCGATACCGCGCCATCTTTGCGCCAACCGGCTACTCGGCGGCAAAGCTTCGTCCGATCTTTCCCTCCCATGATGTGAGCGAGATCGGCAACGCCCCCGCGCTGCCGTTCAACGGCGAATTGTCCGAGATCGCGGAACTGCGGGGCAAAGACTTCGTCCTGAGCGTGGGGACGGTGGAGCCCCGAAAGAACTACGAAAAGATCATCGACGTCGCGGCAGCGCTTCAACCGCACAATGTCCTGTCGGTCGTTGTTGGTCGCAGCGGTTGGGGAAATATCGCCACCGATCTCGACCGGGCGAGCAACGACCCAACGAGCAACATCCGATGGATGAAGGACATATCCGACAGCCAGTTGCGGTGGCTTTACGCAAACTGCCGGTCGTTCCTGTCTTTGTCGCATGACGAGGGGTTCAATATGCCGCTCGTCGAGGCAGGGTCGCTGGGCTGCAGCATTGTCGCGTCCGACATCGCCATCCACCGGACTGTTTCTCCGCCATGGGGACGGCTGGTCTCGCCGGGCACCCCCGCTGACGAGATCGCGACTGAGATCATGACGGCTCCGCGAGCGACTGAGAGCGCGTATCTTGCCTACAGAGCCCGGTATTCCTGGGATTTTATCGCGGCCAACCTGCTTTCGAAAATCCAGGCCCAAAGACGCACCGGAGCACGGTCCCATGCCTGAGCACCAGTTGACCATGCTCTGGCATGAAGCCGGAAACTCGCACTACCATGACCGATTTGTCGAGCTTTCGAAGGTCGCCAATCTCACGGTCATGGGCCCAAAAACCTTTCAAGGCACAACATTCGACCCTGAAAAATTCCGCTTCCCGGTGAAGCTGTTTAATTCCGTCTTGTCGTCGCACTGGCTGACATTCATTCCGAGCACCATCGCTTTCTACCGGGAAGCGCGACGGGCGGACATTCTCTACGTTCATGAGGAACCGCACTCGCTTGTCGCGTTCCTAAGCGCCACCCTGCGTCTCGGGCGGCCGATGTACATCGAAAGCTCGGCCATCAATCTCAAGGGAAACCTCTCCGGATGGAATGTCCTCGAGCGGTTCGTCTATAAAACAGCAACCAAGATCATTCCCAAGAACCATGAGGTCGCCGATGTCCTTCACAGACGGGGGGCTCCCCGGAGCAAGATCTCAAGCCCCATCGGTAACGGCGTTTCAAAGTCGTCGTTTTCGATCGTCGATAAGTCGGCGGCACGTTCTGGGCTTGCGCAAAAGTATCCGCAGGTCTCCGATGCATTCAAGAAGGGCGGTCTCGTTCTCGGCTATGCCGGGCGGATCTGGCAGCCGAAAGGGATAGAGATCCTGGCGCAGCTTGCACAGGAACTCCCGGTCACGATCCTCGCCTGCGGGCCGGTCGCAGATGATTATCTGGTCGATACACTCGTTGCGGCGGGGGTAACGGTTCTTCCCAGCCTTCAAAAAGATGATCTGCGGACATTTTACAGCGCGCTCGATCTCTTCATTCTGCCGAGCCTCTCGACGAAGAACTGGCGGGAACAGTTCGGCCGTGTCTGCATCGAGGCGATCTATTGCGGGACGCCGGCTGTCGGTTCGTATGTGGGCGGCATTCCGATGGTGATCGGCGCCAGCCAGACCTTCGGGGCAGGCAATATCGAGCAGGCCAAGGCACTGCTGACCAAACTTTCAGACGAGGCGGAGCGGGCGGAAATCCTGCGGTGGCAGACCGCCCATGTCGATCAGAGTTTTTCCTGGAAAGCGATTGCAGAGCAAGTTTTAGCCGTCACACACTTAAAGAGATAAATGCAATGACCGAAGACCGACTTGGGTCCAGAGATAAAATATTCGGTTTATCCTTTTACGAATATTCCGACGACGCTCTCGTAGAACAGGCTGTTTCTCCCCTTTCCGAGACGGACGGGGTAAAACTGGTCGTCACTGCGAATACGGATCACGTCTCCAACCTGTACAAGAATCCTGAATTCAGACGTGCTTACGACAGTGCGTGGTCAGTCACGATCGATGGCATGCCCGTCTTTCTCTATGCGAAACTGTGCGGCGCGGCCGTCAAGCAGCGGATACCAGGCGCCGATCTCTTTCCCAAGCTGCTCGATGCCCTGACAGACAAGAACCATCGGCCGTTCTTCGTCTGCTCGAGCCAGGCGACGGCGGACGGGCTGGCAGTCCAGATGACGGCACGTGGCTTCCCGGAGGCCGGCTTCGGCTACGCGATACCGCCGTTTGGTTTTGAAAAACAACCCTCTCATACGCGCGACCTGCTGAGCGCGATCCGCGACAACCGCACAACGCATCTGTTCATGGGTATCGGCGCGCCCAAATCCGAGATTTGGGTGAACCAGAACAGATCCGCGCTTGGGCACCTTTACGCCTTCTGCTTCGGCGCGGCTCTCGAATTCACAGCCGGCACCAAGACTCGAGCGCCAAAGGTTTTCCGTCTGGTTGGAATGGAATGGTTCTGGCGAGTGGCCACCGAGCCCCGTCGCTTGTTCAAACGGTACTTCATCAGTTCCTGGGGCTTTTTCTCAGCCGTTGTCGCCGATCTGAACCAATCCAGAATAAGCTCGTAGGTGGCCCGATGTATGATGTCTCCGTGATCATTCCAGTCGTATCGAAAAGCAGTCGTCTGCCGCGCACCCGCGAAGTGGTGCGGCGATTGCAGGAGCAGAGGGCGATCGCGCTTGAAATCATCATCGTGATGCAGGGGTTCGACGAGACCGAAACGATCGGCATTGATGGTGTTAAAACCGTATTCTCGCGCGTGTTCAGCTCGTCGCATTCCCGAAATGTCGGCGCCTGTCACGCGACGGCCGATCTCATCTCGTTTCTGGATGACGACACATATCCGGCCGCGAGCGATTTCTACCGCAGGGTGAAAACCATTCTCGATGTCGGCGCGGTCGATTTCGTCACCTGCAACATCGTCTCGAACGGCAAGCGGCTGGCTGCAAGCCGGATCGAAAGCGATGTCCAAATCAACAGGCAAACCATCATCGGCAACATGTGGGAACCGGGGCTGACGCTTCGCCGCAAGACGTTCTTAAAATTCCAGTTCGATGCCACGCTGGGTATCGGCGCCATTCATGGATCGGGAGAGGGCTTCGATCTCGGGGCACGTTTGGTCGATGCCGGCCTGAAGGGCAAGCGGTTGGCCGGCCTGGAAATCGACCATCCGCCTTTGCCGTTGAACTCCGAATTCGATGTCCAGCGCACGTTCTACTACTCGCTTGGCAACGGCAGCTCCCTGGTCGCCAGAGGGTTCCACAAGGCCTATGCAAAGCAACTCTTCAAGCAGGTCGCAAAGACGGTGCTCTATCCATGTCTCAACAGGTGGAGCGAGGCGAAGCTTGCCCTGCTGCGGCTTGCCTGCCTGCTGATCGGGCCGGCGATCCCGCGCGGCGTTCCGAAGATCATTCCAAACCAGTTGGCGAAGGACCTGATCGACGGTGAAATCGACCCGTTCCCTAAGGTGGAACCTCGGATCGACCGGGCCACAGCCTAGACCATTCGCATGACGCGACCGAAATATCACCGATCGGGTTCACATGTCCTATTTGAAACTGGCAATCAAGGGTACGAGCTGGTCGCTTGCGCAGGTGCTCGTCGAGCGGCTGACGCAGACCGTGGTGTTTCTGATTGCGGCAGCCTTGCTCGGGCCGCATGAGTTTGGTGTCGCAGCGCTTTCAACCGCGCCGGCCGTGATCATCGCGTCCACCCTGCAGTCCGGAAGCCAGGTGGTGATACAGCGGCGATTGCTCGACGATGACTTCGTCAATTCGGTCTTCGGTCTCTTCCTTCTGCTTGGCCTTTGCGGCTCGGCGCTACTGTTGATAGCGAGCGCCCTTCTCCGCCACCTGGAAACCTTCTCCGGCCTCAGTGGGATGGTTGCCGTGACGTCGATCGCTCCCCTTGTCTCAGCGCTCGCGGTCGTGCCGGAAGGACTGCTCGCGCGAGATTTCGCCTACAAGGTACTGGCGGTCCGAAAGTCGGCCGGGTTGCTTGTGGGTGGGATTGTCTGCTGCGCGCTTGCGTTTTCGGGGTTCGGCGCCTGGAGCATCGTTGCAGTCGTCGTGATAACGCCGATCGTTGCGGCGATGGTCAGTGTTGTGGCGGCGCGCTGGAAGCCAACGGCCATGCCGACGCTGATCTCGATGCGGTCGACGCTGAATTTCTCGTTCGCCGTAATCGGAATGTCGGCAGTCACGCAGATCAACGTGCGCTCTGCCGATGTGGTGGTCGGTTTGGTCGCGACACCGACAGCGACGGGTGTTTTTCGGCTATCACGCACGGTGCTTGATCTCGCATCAAGCCTGTTTCTCAATCCGATCAACAACATCCTGCTCCCAATCTTTTCGAGGATGGGTGAGGATCGTGACCGGATGATAAGCACGATGTGGAGGTCATGCGCGGTAACAGGCCTTGTTGCCGCGATACCTTTTGTCGCTTCCGCTTTTTCAGCGCCCTATGTCGCATTTATGTTTTTTGGAGACAGGTGGCCACAACTGCCCGAAACGATAACACTGATGCTGGTGGCGCTACCGTTCATTGCGGTTGTCGTGCCAGTGCAAACCTTCCTGGTTGCAACAGGACACCCAAGCTTGGCATTCCTGAACAATGTTTACCAGGCACTTGCTGATGTCGCGATGATTGCAGTCGGAGCATATTTCGGGATTTTTTGGGCAGCAGCGATGTTCAGCCTGAGATTCTCTCTGACAGCGTTGTTTATTCTCCTGGCCGTGCAGAAACGATTCAGTGAGATCAACGCGTTTGATGGGATCAAAACAACATTTCCGGCGCTTGTCGCGATTGCGATCGTATCAACCCTGACCGGGTTTCTATGGCTATGGCAGCTCGATCTCAAACACTTATCAGTCGCTGTATCATTTAGCGTTACGGCCTCTCTGGCATACGCATTGATATGCGCGTTCGTATTTCACGATCGTATCCGGCCAGTTCTTGAGATCTGGAAGGCGCGGCGCGTTCGTGCGCCGACTGCTGCCTGATCTAAAGCCCGGCTGTCTCGCAGGCTGGCCTTCGTCTCGAGGTCCTGGGGAAGGTTGGTGGTCTGATACGGTATCATCGTAACCGTCGGGGCGTCCGACCTGATCGATCAGGACAGCGCGCCGGTGCCTGACGAGTGCGACCCTAGTTTACCATTGGTTGGCAACAAAGGTCGGGCGGTCGTTGGATGGCCCGATCTTGACCCAGATCCTAGGGCTGTTCTGCGACTGCATCATGATCCAGGTCAGGTCGGTCTTCTTCCACGGCTTGATTTCAGAGAACCGGTTGTCCAGCACCAGGTCGCCGGCGGATGTCTTTGCAACCAGCACCGCATGTCCCTCTCCGGACCGCGTTCTTGCCACAGCCATTCTCAGCGATCCGGAAGGCCAGCCTAGGGAGATGAGGTGTTTGCGCTTCGTGAGCGCGTAATCTTCGCAATCGCCTGACGCCACGTCAATGCTCCACTCGTCGGAGCCGTCGGCATCATTGACGGGACGGACGGTGCGATTGATGCCTGAATTCACCGAAAGCAGTTGCGCCTTGCGATCATCAGTCAGTTCGACGATGCCGTCGCCGCCGGTATCGGCGCACTGCTCCTGATTGCTACGGCAGAATTTCGCAAAAGCGTAAGGTGCAAGCGCAAAACCACTTTCCTGGATGCGCTGCATTGAGCCTCTCACATCCCGCAGAATGCCGACAGGGCCAGCCGCCATCGTTACCGATGGAACTGCGAAAAACGCCAGAGTCATGACTATCGAATGCAGTTTCATGGCACGTCTCCATGTGGAATGGAGAGAAATTTACCTGCATTCGTTGTATATCACGTTTTGAGAAAGTGTAAGATTTTAATCGTCGTGCAGATTGAATTTTTCTTTTTAAGAACTACTGCAGATATCGATTTGCTGATGGTTCAAGGAACTGCTGCCATCAGGGCAATAAAAAAGGCCGGAGCGAATACACGCGCCGACCTCCCTGCATTGCTCTCAGCCACTGCGCCAGTACATCCGTGGTCGCCGACGAAAACAATGTTGTAGCCAAGATATGGTAGCTCGATCCAGATATTCAACAGGGAACCTGGATCAAAAATGGGGGCAGCGGCTCAATGCGCTGCCCCTCATCACCTCAAAAGGCTAGACGCCCTCAGTAGGGCGAGTTGCACTGCGCGCGAACGCCCGCACGTGGCACGTAGCTGTTATCCGATGCACGGTAGCTGCGGTAGCGGTCGGCACACCACTGGACGTGAGCACGGGTACCTGCGCGGGCCGGGCGACTTGTCACGGCACCGCCGATGATTGCGCCAGCGCCGAATGCTGCGAGGGGATACCAGAAACCATCGGAATGACGGCGATAGCCCGGACGGCGGTCACGGTATCCACGGTGGCCCTGGTGCCAGCCCCGACGATCACGCATTTCCCGGCGTTCGCGCATGTCACGACGATACTGGACATGTTCGACATCGGATACCTGAGGCGACTTCACCATCGGCAGGGGTGCGGCAGTCGCCGGGACAAGCGAGGTGAGGCCCAGTGCCACCGCAAGCGACGACGCGGTCAGAAACTTCGTAACAATATGCATATTAGTTCTCCGTGTTATGGAGAGACAACACATTGACGCAACAGGGAGTTCCCTCATCACGCGAGAGTGAGGCCCGCGTTACAGGTGTTTCCAACCTTGAGCGATCGCGACAACGGGAACAGCGGCCAATACATCGTTTAAATCTTAAATAAGCATTCTCCGCTATTTCTGATTGTTCAGAGCGTGCGGAGCATCCCATGGGCTTTTACGGCAACCCCTTCGGCTACGAGTATCAGTTCCCAAACAGGCTTACGCCGTCCCTCGACAAGGACGTCGTCAGCGTGGTTGACACCACCGCGGTTGCCGCGCTTACCGTCAATACAAAGTCGCTGTTCCAGCTGAAACTGCAGGACAACTCGATCCGCTTCGAGTTTACCCAGTATGCCTTGTGGACCTCTGGTTACAAGCCGACTTCAAGCGATACCGCCAGCGCTGTGCACTTCAACGGGCCGGTGTTTACCGATATCAACAACAACCTTTCGCCGATCGTCGGCGTCTCGATCAAGAGCAATATTGCCGGCCTCGACAGCCGGGACGTTTCGTTCGACTACAACAAGATCGCGATCGACTTTACAGGCATCAAGGCGGGTCCGACGTCGTACATCACAGTGACCGTGACCTTCAATGAACCCAAGCTTGGGGGTGACGGCAACGACGTGCTTAACGGATCGCGTTACGCAGACATCATGTCCGGCGGCAAGGGCGACGACAAGCTGATGAGCAGCGCCGGCGCCGACAAGATGGACGGTGGTGCCGGAACCGATACCGTCTCCTACGCCAATGCCACCATGGCAATTGTTGCGAGCCTCGCCTCGCCGCAGGGCAATACAAACAATGCCAAGGGCGACACCTATACCTCGATCGAGAACCTCATCGGGTCGCAATACCGCGACGTGCTGACGGGCGACCAGGGCTCGAACGTCCTTTCCGGCGGCCTTTCGAACGATCGCCTGACAGGCGGCGAAGGCGCGGACAGTTTCGTGTTCGACACGCGACTGAACAAGAAGGGCAATGTGGATACGATCACGGATTTCTCCGTCGCGGATGACACGATCTGGCTCGACACGGATATATTCACAAAGGCCGGCACGGTTGGGGATCTCGCATCGGATGCATTCCATAGCGGCACCGCGGCCAGCGACGCATCCGACCGGATCATCTACGACAAGGCGACCGGCCGTCTCTACTACGACGCCGATGGAACCGGCAAATACGGGCAGATGCTGTTTGCCACCGTCGACAAGGGCCTCAACATCACCGCAGCCGACTTCGACATCATCGCCTGATCGTAGTCGGCAGGCTTTTGCGCTACGCTGCCTGCTGGACGAAATGACCCGGCGAGACCTCGAGATAGGTGCGCTTCGGCGCCACGTAATCGAGCGGCCTAACGGGGCTTTTTATCTCTTCGGACAATGGTGGCGGCGTCTCACCGCGGCGTGACGGGTCGGGAACCGGCACGGCGGAAATCAGCCGGCGGGTATAGGCATGCTGCGGATTGTCGAAAATCGCCGACCGCGGCCCGATCTCCACGATTTCTCCAAGGAACATGACAGCGACCCGATGGCTCATGCGCTCCACGACGGCCATGTCGTGGGAGATGAACAGGTAGGCCAGACCGTGTTTTTCCTGAAGCTCGAGCAGCAGGTTTGAGACCTGCGCCTTGACCGTGACGTCGAGTGCCGAGACCGCTTCGTCGGCAACGATGAATTTCGGCTCCAGCGCGAGCGCGCGCGCGATCGAGATGCGCTGGCGCTGCCCGCCCGAGAATTCATGGGGATGGCGATCGGCCATCGCGGCTGAAAGCCCCACCTGTTCCAGCAGTTCTGAAACCCGCGCCTTGGCCTCGCGCTTGCCCATCATTTTATGCGCAAGGACCGGCTCGGCAATGGCCGAACCGACGGTGATGCGCGGATTGAGCGAGGCAAACGGATCCTGGAAGATCATCTGCGAATTGCGACGCATGGTTCGCAGATCGCGCGTGCCCGCCTTGGTCACATCCTGGCCGTCGATCACGATCGAGCCGGCGGAGGGATTGAGCAGACGGATGATCGCGCGTCCGGTCGTCGACTTGCCGCAACCGGATTCACCGACCAGCGACAGTGTTTCACCGGGGCGCAGATCGAAGGATACGTCTTCCACCGCATGGACTCGACCATTCGGCAGGTCGAAGCGGACGGCGAGATTTTCCACCCTGAGGATCGGTGCGACGGTCTGGGAAACCGGTTTCATCTCGCGGCCTTCGGTCGCTACTCCCGTCGCGGGATCGACCTCGGGGAAGCGCTTGGGCGCCACGCACGCGCCCATCGCGCCGAGGCGCGGGATCGAGGCGAGCAGCGACTTCGTGTAGATCGCCTTCGGACTTGCGAAGATCTCGGTGGTCGGACCGGTCTCGATCATGTCGCCGCGGAACATCACCACCGTGCGGTCGGCGATTTCGGCCACCACGCCCATGTCGTGGGTGATGAACAGCACGCCCATGTTTTCCTCGCGCTGCAACTCGCGCAGCAGGTGGAGGATTTCGGCCTGGATGGTCACATCCAGCGCCGTCGTCGGTTCGTCGGCGATCAGCAGTTTCGGACGGCAGGCAAGCGCCATGGCAATCATCACGCGCTGGCGCATGCCGCCGGAGAACTTGTGCGGATATTCGTGCAGCCGCGCCTTGGCGGCGGGGATGCGCACCCGCTCCATCAGCCGCACGGTCTCGGCCTCGGCTTGGCCCCACGACAGGCCGCGATGCAGGACCAGCGCTTCGGCAATCTGGTTGCCGATGGTGAAGACCGGGTTGAGCGAGGTCATCGGCTCCTGGAAGATCATGCCGATCGAGCCGCCGCGGACCTTGCGCATATCGGATTCGCTTGCGGCAAGCAGGTCCTTGCCGTCGAGCAGGATTCGGCCCTCGGTGCGCGAGCGTCCCGGCGGCAGGAGCCGCATGGTGGAGAGCGCTGTGACGCTTTTGCCAGAACCGCTCTCGCCGACGATCGCCACCGTCTCACCGGCATCGACGGACAGGCTGATGTTGCGGATGACGGCCTTCCATCCTTCCGGCGTCTTGAAGGAGGTCGTCAGGTTTTCGACCGACAGAACAGGCGGGGTCGTTTTTACTGTGTCGGTCATGATCAGCTTTCCTTCGCCAGCCGTGGATCGACGAGATCGCGCAGGCCATCGCCCAGCAACTGCAGGGAGAGAACCGAAAACACGATGGCAAGGCCCGGAAAGACCATCAGCCACGGAGCGTTGTTCATGTATTCGCGGCCCGAAGCCAGCATCGTGCCCCAGGTCGGCATATCGGTGGAAACACCGACGCCGAGGAAAGAGAGGCTCGCTTCCGCAAGCATGGCAGAGGCGAAGACGAAGGTTGCCTGCACGAGGATGGGCGATGCGAGGTTGAGGAGAACGTGGCGGAGCAGGATCTGCCATGTGGGCAGACCCATGGCCACAGCTGCCTCGATATAGGGCAGTTCGCGCAACACCAGCGTCGAGCCGCGGATGATGCGGGCAAGACGCGGCGCGTAGGTGATGCCGAGCGCCAGGATGACGGTCGTGAGCGACGGACCGAGTGCCGCGACGAGCGCGATCGCGAGCAGGATATCGGGAAACGACATCATCGCATCGAGGAGGCGCGAAATCGGCGCGTCGAGCTTGCGGAAGAAGCCGGCAGCGACACCCAGAATGACCCCGAGAACCGTGGAAATGGCGACCACGCCGAGGCTGACCATCAGCGAGATGCGGCCTGCGAAGATGGCGCGCGAAAAGATGTCGCGGCCGAATTCGTCCGTGCCGAAGAAATTCGCCATCGACGGCGGCTTCAGCTTGTTGACGATCGACAGCTTGTTTGGCGCGTAAGGGGCGACCCAGGGCGCAAGCAGTGCAGCTGCAACGACGACCACCAGAATGATGGCGCCGGCCAGCATCGCGCGGTTTCCGAACAGGCGGCGAAGGCTTGACGCGAAGGGCATGGAAACGGAGGCCATGGTGTTCATAGGCGCACCCGCGGATCAACGATGATGTAGAGCATGTCGACGATGAAGTTGATGAGAACGTAGATGGCGGCAACGACGAGCAACGCGCCCTGGATGACCGGATAATCACGCCGCAACACGGCCGAGACGACGAGGTTGCCGACGCCGGGAAGGCCGAACACGGTTTCCGTCACGACAGCACCCGCGACCAGCATGGCGACCGACAGGCCGATGACGGTGATGATGGGGATCAGCGCGTTCTTCAAGGCGTGCTTGAGGATAACGCGGCCCTCGCCCGCTCCCTTGGCGCGTGCCGTGCGGACGTAATCGTCGCCGAGAACGTCCAGCATTGCGGCGCGCGTGAAGCGTGTGATGAGCGCCGAGTTGACGACGCCGAGTGCCACGGCCGGCAGGACGAGGTGATGCAGCCGCTCGAAGAACGGCGTACCCGGACCGCCATAGCCGGAAGCCGGGAACCAGCCCTGCCCGACCGCGAAGATCTGGATCAGCATCAGCCCGAGCCAGAAGCTCGGCACGCTTGCCGCAACCATGGTCAGCGTCACCACGATCTGGTCGAAGATCGTGCCGCGCTTGACGGCCGAGAGAATGCCGACAGGAAGCGCGATGGCAACCGCGATCAGGATCGAGAACAGCGTGAGGAAAAAGGTTGGCTCCGCACGCGCGGCAAGTGCAGTCGTGACCGGCTGGTTCAAGAAGATGGACTGACCGAGATCGCCTTTCAGAATGCCCAGCACGAACTGGCCGTACTGGACGAGCATGGGCGCATCGAGGCCCATGCGGGTGCGCAGCTGCGCGATGTCTTCCGGGGTCGCATCCGACCCCAGCATGACAGCGGCAGGATCGCCAGGCGTCACGCGAACGATGATGAAGACCACCGTCACGACGAGGGCGAGCACGATGGCCATGCCCCCCAGCCGTTTCAAAAGTGCCTGTGCGATCCTTGCCATAGCCAGTCCCTAGTTATCCAGCTTACTTCTTCGGGCTCACGTTCCAGAAATGCGGCCAGTAGGTCGGCTCATAACCGGAAACGCCGTTGGCGAGACCCGAAACACCATTGAAGTTGCCGACCTTGTAGAGCGGCGCATCGTCGTAGATGACCGTCTGGATTGCGTCCCATGCGGTCTTCTTGGCGTCGTCGGTCGTGGCGTCCATGTAGGTCGCAACGGCCTTGGTCTTTTGGTCGGAGACGTACCAGCCCGGATAGGTGTCGGTGATCGTGTTGATCGTCGTCGGATCGCCCGGGAAGTTGGAGTGGGTGATGAAGATGTCCCACTGCTTGGCGTCGGCGCGACGGGTCGTCAGCGTCGCCCAGTCGACCACCTGCAGATCGACCTTGAAGCCTGCAGCTTCCAGATAGGCCTTCGCGACTTCGCCGATCTTGTAGTGGAATTCGTACTGGCGGCTGGTCATCAGGCGCAGCGGCTGGCCATCGTAACCGGCAGCCTTGAGCAGCTTGGCCGCCGCTTCCGGATCGCCTTCGCCATAACGGGCAACGCCCGCTTCGGTGTGCCAGACGGAGCCTTCCGGGAAGATCGAGGCATCGACGCTGAAGAAGCGGTCGTCGGAGAAAGCGGCGAGCATCATGTCGGAAGCATTGAGCGCTGCCTGAACGGCCTGACGGAGTTCCTTCTTAACCAGAAGGCCTTCCTTCATGTTCATGTTCATCGATGCCCAGCCGGCATTCTTGAAGATGACTGGCTTGGCATTGCTGCTCTTTTCGACGCGCTCATAGGCGCTGACCGGCAGCGAGTCGGCGAAATCGAACTGGCCGGAGATGAGGCCTTCGACGCGGGTATTGGCGTCTGGAACCGGCACGAAACGGATTTCCTTGGCGATCGCCTCGCGCTTGCCGGCATAGTTGCTCGGCTCACCCTCAGGCGACTTGTAGCCGTCGAAACGGACGAGCTGGGTGTACTGGTCGGGCTTGCGTTCCTTCAGCGAGTAAGGACCCGTGCCGACGAATTCGGTCAACGTATCTGCGATCTTT
Organism: Neorhizobium sp. AL 9.2.2; assembly: GCF_013317225.1. Lineage (NCBI taxonomy): Bacteria > Pseudomonadati > Pseudomonadota > Alphaproteobacteria > Hyphomicrobiales > Rhizobiaceae > Neorhizobium > Neorhizobium sp. AL 9.2.2. Next base: position 429,082 of record NZ_JAALXU010000001.1, on the reverse strand, counting down.
TCGGATGGCAGGATGACCGACGCCTGCGACAGGGTCGCGAGCAGCGGCGCATAGCGCGACTTCAGCTTGATGACGATGGCATGGTCGCCATCTTCCGCGACGCTTTCGACGACGCCGGCAACCTGCTTGCCCTTGGAATTGATCGTCATCCAGCGCTTCAGCGAGGCGGTGACGTCCTTGGCATCGAAGTCGCTGCCATCGTGAAACTTCACGCCTTCGCGCAGCGGGATCTTGTAGGTAAGACCATCTTCCGAAAGCGTCGGCATGGCAGCGGCCAGAAGCGGCACGGACTTCCACTCGGCGTCGTAGGTGTAGAGCGTTTCGAAAATGTGCTGGTCGATCGTCAGCACGATATCGGTCGGCGTCTGCATCACGTCGAGCGACGGCGGCTCGCCGATCGTTGCAACCGTCAGCACGCCGTCGCCTGCCTGGGCATTCGCCTTTGTCAGCGCGAGGCTGCTGGTGCCGGCCAAAGCCGCCAGCGTCATGAGAACAAGTGCACTCTTTTTCATTATCATCCCCTTGTTGTCTTCAGTGATCAAATCCCGGCCGGCTTTCCTGTCCGGTCGAAAATTCAGGCATCCAGTCCCAGCGGATCGGCGACGCGCGGCCATATTTCGAGGCTCGCCTTGCGATAGGGCGTCGTTGCGGGATTGGTCGGGTAACAGGTCGGCGCGGCGATATAGACGATCTCGGACGAGACCGGCTGGAAGCCCGCGTGAAAATGGTTGGTCGACTTGACGAGCAGATAGGATTTGGCCGCAAATGCGATGCCCTGATTGGCAAAGATGTCGGGCTCGTAGGTCTGGGTGCGGCTGGTGATCAGCACGATATCGATATGGGTACCGACCGGGCGCACGACGGCGGTGCTGCCCAGCGTAACGCGGCTGTTGCGAAAGCTCTGCCAGCCCGCATCGAACACGCTTTGCACCGTGACGCGCAGATCGAGCGGTTCACCGCCTTCCGGACCGGATTTTCCACCAATGCGCAGGCTGAGTTCCGCGCCCTCTCCTGCCGCCTGGCAGAAGGTGACGGCAATCGGATCCCAGATGGTCGCAACGGCGAAATCATCCATGCCGCGCTCCATCATCCGGCGCAGGATGAAGGTCGCATCACCCGCCACGCCGCCGCCGGGATTGTCCCAGACATCGGCGATCGTCACCGGCAATCCGGGATGCGAGGCGCGGATCAACACGGCCTTGTCGAGGCCCGCTTCGGTATCGAGCATGGGCATCGCAGTCTGCCGGCGCAGGCTGTAGAGCTCGCGACCGAGAGAGGCCGCAAGCGCATCGCCCTTGGCCTTGTCGTTGTCGGTCACGACGACGATGCGGGTGCCCATGTCGGGCAGGTCGCCGGCCATGAAGCCGTGAATGACCGAGGCAGATAGAATGCCGTCCTTGCCTTCCATCGCTTGCATGCGATCGACGAAGGAGCGCATCGGCTCGCGGCTGGTCGGGAAGATCGTGATCATCCGGCAGTCGAATGTGGAGATGACCGGCTTGATCTTGCCCTTCAAGGCCTGCAGCGCCAGCTCGACCACGTGTTCACCGCGCTGTTCGAAATCCGTATGGGGGAATTCGAGGAAGGCAGCCATGATATCGAGATTGGCGACGCGCAGGGGCGTCAGGTGACTGTGCGGATCGAATTCGGCGGCAACCAGAACATCCGGGCCGACGATCTGCCGGACACGGGCCAGAAAATCACCTTCCGGATCGTCATAGCCCTGCGCTGCCATTGCACCGTGGAGACCGAGCACGACGCCATCGACGGGAAGTGCTGCCGTCAGTTCGGCGAGGATCAGGTCGCGCAGCGCCTCATAGGTCTGGCGCTGGATCAGGCCGGCGGGCTCTGCCCAGCAGGACGTGCCCTCGATCACGGTAAAACCTTCGGCCCGGCCGCGGCGGCGCAGAATTGGCACGACGGACGAGCACAGCGTCGGCGTATCCGGATGCTCGCCCGGACCGGCGAAGAACGCCGCCTTAAAGGCGTTCATATCCGTCGGGACGGGAGAGAATGTGTTGGTCTCGGTCGCCAGCGAGGCGGTGAAGATGCGCATATGTCTTATCCGGATAGGTCCAACGGCATCAGGCTCCCGTCATGGTCACCGAGCGCCAGCACCCCTATTGCATGAATTTTGTCGATCGCCGGAGCAGGCATGCCACGCTCCGGAAAACCTCAGTCCCGTTTCTCGTTCAGTTCGCCCATTCACCATTTTGGTGTAATTTATTTTCTTCATAATGCGTCAAACCCGGCTGAAGTCAACGAATTTCCAGAACTCGCACCAATTTGTGTAATTTATTTTCTACAGATCTGAATTCGGGGAAATTTTCACCTTCATGGCATTTCGCGCTGCGAACATGAAAAAGGGCGCCCGAAACAGGCGCCCGATTTTCATTCGCTCGGAGGAAATCGATCCGTCAGCTACCAGACGGTGCCGCGGGCATCGACGTTTTCGACCCGCGTGACGATGCCGTCCCGATGAAACACCATCCGGTCGAACAGGTTAGTGACGACGCAGGTGTGGTTCGGCACGACCTTCACGATCTGACCGATCTCCGCAAACGGCACTGCACAGCCCGAGAGATCGACCACCGCATGTTCTTCCGACAGCGAGACGATCCGCGCGCCCTCGAAGCCGACGAGTGAACCGTAATCCGAAAAGCCGAGCAGATCGGAGGTCAGCGCCTTCGAGCCGCAGTCGAGCACCGCCCGGTCAGGCGCCGGCTTCGAAACGACCGTTGCGAGGATATTCATGGCCAGATCGTCTGGCGTGCAGTGACCGGCGCGCACCATGCTGCGGTCGTTATAGACATAGGTGCCGGCCCGATGTTCGGTGGCGGAGGGCACCAGATGCGCCGAAAACAGATCCGGTGAACCGCCGCTGGACCGCACCGGGCATTCGATGCCCTTTTCCGACAGAAGCGACATGGTGGTCGCCATGAACTCCTCGACGGCCTCTGCGCCACCGATGGCCGGGTAGGTCATGATGCCACCGAAGCGCAGGCCGGGCGCCGCCGCAATCTTCTCAGCAAGAGCCACCGCCTGTTCCGGCGTCTGCACGCCGCAGCGTTTTGCGCCCGTATCGCATTCGATCAGGACCGTCATCGGGCGATCGGCATCGAACGTTGCAGACAGGCCCGACACGGTCGTTTCACTATCTGCGACGACGGCAAGCTTTGACACGCGCGCATTCAGCGCCTTCAGCCGCGCGAGTTTCACGGGTCCGAGGATATTGTAGGTGATCAGGATGTCGTCGAAACCGGCATCGGCGAACACTTCGGCTTCGGTGACCTTCTGGCAGTTGAGGCCGACGGCGCCGGCTTCGATCTGCTGGCGGGCGACGGCTGCGATCTTGTGGGTCTTGATATGCGGCCGGAACGCCTTGCCCTGCGCTTCGCAGTAAGCCTGCACCCTTGCAATATTGGCGGCAAGCCGATCCTCGTCGATCACGGGCATCGGCGTTGCGATCTGATCGAGCGGTGTGCCGGGTTCAGGCCAGGGATAGTTCATGATGTAAACCTCTGTGGGCATGGCTGGTTTCGTTGATGCTTGCCCGCTTTGTGCTATCAGGGCAAGAACTGGTGAAATTCATTTTCACGATCGTGACGTGCTTCGTTTGTGCGACCAGTTTCGAGGAAGATACTTGATGGACCTGTTTCACGCGCTTTCCGACGAAGACGGCAGGCTCTCGAGCCTGGAGACGAAACTGGCGCAGTTTGCGCTCGCCAATGTCGATTTCGTGGTCAATTCCTCGATCAGCGATCTGGCCGAGCGTGCCGGGGTTTCGCCGCCGACCGTGACAAGGTTCTGCCGCCGACTGGGCTGCCAGGGCTATTCCGACTTCAAGGTTCAGCTGGCCAAGATGGCCTATGTGGGCCTGCGCTACCTGAAGCCGGAAGCACCGACCGCGACGGTGGAAGAGGTTGCCCAAGACATCATCTCGAAAGCCCAGAACGCGCTTTTCGATTTGCATCGACAGCTCGACCTTGGCGCGATCGAAAAGGCGGCGCAGATGCTGCGCGGCGCCGAATTCATCCAGGCATTCGGTGCCAGCGGCAATTCCGCGATGGTCGTCAACGAGCTGCACAATCGCCTCTTTCGTCTCGGCTGCCGCATCAATGCCTCGAACGACCACAACATGAACCTGATGATCTCGGCGGCAGCGCAGCCGGGCACGGTCGTGTTCGGGTCGTCCTATACCGGCCGCGACATGGGCCTCGTCCAGTGCCTCAAGCTGCTGCGTCAACATGGCATTCCCACCATCGTGATGACGCAGCGGGGCTCGCCTGTTTCCGATGCGGCTGACCTGACGATCGCCATCGACATGCAGGAGGGCAAGAACATCTTCCGCCCCACCTCGACCCGCTTTGCCTATCTTGCCGCGATCGACATCCTCGCCAACATGGTCGCCTATGCCGACCGCAACATTGCCCTCAAGGCGCTGCGCAGCATCAAGGAAGAACTGGTGCGCAACCGCGACGGCGACGACCGCCAGCTTCTCGGAGACTGACGGTCAGCATATCGACAATCAGTCGATCGGCTTGTAGGCGATCACGTCCATCTCGACCTTGGCATCGACCATCAGCGGCGACTGTACCGTCGAGCGGGCCGGCGGATGATCGATGAAATGCTTCTGGAACACCGCATTGAAGCTGGAGAAGTCACGGGCATCGTCGAGCCAGACATTGACCTTCACGACATCGGCCAGCGTGCAGCCCGCAAGCGCAAGCACTTCCTTGATGTTCGCAACGACCTGTTCGGTCTGGGCCACGATGCCACCGGTCACCACTTCGCCATCCACCGTCGGCACCTGGCCGGACACATAGACGAAATCGCCGGCGCGCACGGCCTTGGCGAATGGACGTCGCTGGCCGCCCGCCTGTGCGTCGGCCACAGCGAGACGTTCGATTTTCTTGTGACCCACGATGCTCTCCGTAATTTATTTTCACCGACCGTGAATCTAGCACTGCCTGGATGCGAATTTCCAGCACCTCGGGGGAATACGAGAAAATTATTTACGGTAGTTAAAACGGCTCGGATATCAGCGACGCCTTGCCGACGACGCGCGCGAACCGGTCGGCGCCGTCGTATGGCGCTTCTCCAAGCGCTTCTCGACGACATGTGCCGGCTCCGGCCGGCCAAAGGCAAAACCTTGCAGCAGGTCAACGCCAAGACTTGCCAGCACGTCCGCATGGCCGAGCGTTTCGACTCCCTCGGCGACGACTTCCATGTCCAGCGTCCGGGCGATATCGACCAGTGCGGCTACCAGGCGCTGCTGGGGCAGGCCATCCAGCATGGGCAGGATGAGCTGCCGATCGATCTTGACGCGGTCCGGGCGAAGCTTGATCAACCCGAGCAGTGAGGCATGGCCCGAACCGAGATCGTCGATCTCGATTTCAATCCCAAGCGACCGGATGGCATCGATATTGGCTCTGATCTCCGGTGTGAGCTCATCGAGGAAGATCGTCTCGACCAGTTCGAAACTCACCTGGCCTGCCGGGATATCGAGACGCTTGAGCTTTTCCTCCAAATCAGGATCGGAGAGGCGGGAGGCCGACATGTTGACGGACACGCGCGGCAGAGCAAATCCCTCGGCTTGCCATCGCCTCAAGTCGGCAAGGACGAGGCGCAGCATGATTTCGTCGATTTCGTCGATCAACCCGTTCGTCACCGCAGTCGGCAAAAATGCGCCGGGCGGCTTCAACTCTTCTCCATGTTTCCACCGCACCAGCGCTTCGAGGCCCTTGATCGCGCGGGTCCGGGCATCGACCTGTACCTGGTAGAACGGCACGAAATTGCCGTTGGTGATGGCGCTGCGCAGCTCGTAGAGGATGTGTTTTTCGGCAATCGATGCGGCTGCCATGGCGGGCGAGAACCATTCGGCGCGGTTGCGTCCGTTTCTCTTGGCCTCATAGAGCGCGAGATCGGAACAGGCGAGCAGTCCGGTGACATCCGACGCCGAGGTTTGCGCCACGCCCATCGAACAGGTGACAACGACATTCTTGCCGTTGAGAAGAACGGGTGATTGTAGCTCGGCGCGGATTTCGGCGACGATCTTCTCCATCGCGTTGAGGCCGCGGTCCATCGAAACGATGGCGAATTCGTCACCCCCCAGCCGCGCCACGATATCTCCCGGGCGGCTTGCCTGCTTCAGGATCGACGCGACATGGGCGATGACCACATCTCCACAGGCGTGGCCATATCGGTCGTTGATTTCCTTAAAGTTATCGACGTCGAGATGGCACAGCGACACGAAGTCCAGCTCACCCCGTTTTGCAAGGCTGGCACATATCGCGTCGAAGCTGCGGCGGTTGAGAAGTCCGGTCAGGTGGTCGTGGTCAGCAGCATAGCGCGCTTCGGCGCGGCTCTGGTCTGCGGCTTCCCGCTCTTCCGCCAGTTGATGGCTTCGCATCACATCGTCGGTGACATCCCATTCCGCGCCGACGAAGCATGGCTCGCCATTCCCGTCGATGAAGAACTTTGCGCGTGAGCGAAGGTGGCGAATGGAGCCATCCTGGCGGATGATCCTGAACTGTGACGCATAGTCTTCGCGGTTTTCGATTGCCTTTTCGAAGTGCGCATTGGCGGCATCTCGGTCGTCTGGGTGGACGCATTCGAGCCACACCACATCCGTCGGTCCCTTCGGGACACCGTAGAGCTCCTGCAGCTGCTCATCCCAGCGGGTCTGGTTCTTGCGCAGATTGTGCTGCCAGATGCCGATGCCGGAAGCCTCCAAAGCAACATTCAACTGGCGCAGGAGGTCGTCCAGTTCGTTGTTCGTCCAGATGCGTTTGTTTTCCATGGCTTGCTCTGCCGACATCAGTGGCGACGACAATAACAGCCATTACTTAGCGAATACTAAAACAATGTGCACGTGTTATTATGAGGGAGCTCTACCCTTTAAACACCGGCGATCCGCGTCAGCGAGATAGCTCAGGCCGTTCGCGACCGCCGCGCGACGCCGTTTCGGCGATCAACCGAACATCGGGAACTTGGACCGTATGTTTTCGATGTAATACTGTCCTGGCGACCGGGACCCTGCCAATTGCTGGAACACCTGCACGGGTACCGTCTCGAATTCGCGAATTTGCCCGTTTTTCATGAACAGCCGGAGACGCTCTGCACCTTCATCATAAGCAGCAGCATCGAAGAGAGATGAGTTTAGCTCTGCTTGCATAATCGCACTCCTTGAACGGAGACAATAATGCAGTGCAGCATAAAAATTGCAAGAAAATTTAAGCTTAATTAAGTAATCGAGATGCTCACGCTCTCTTCGTTGCTTTCACATGAAATTCGGAGGAACTAGCAATTTCCGAGCCCTCCTTTTGAGGCTGATCCCGATCCACCTCAAAACAATCCAGGCAGCTTGGCGGTCGTCTCATGGTCGCCTGAGGCCTCGAAATCAGAGAGGCGAACGAATTCTGCGCCTCTGTTTTTCAGATCAACCAGTGCACGAGCGACCCCCTCGCCGGCGGCATGAGTCGGCTGGTTGATGTGTGAAATCACCACATCGCCATCCTTGGCAGCAGCAATCCGTTTTTCGGCAGCCGCGGCGCCGAGGAGCGAGCCATCATCGCCGTTCAGCGAATAGCCGGCGATCTTGAAACCCATGGCCCGGATCTCCCGGATGGCCGAGAGATCATATTTTGCCGTCGCGCCGCGAAACCAGTGCGGTCTCGGAAGACCGGCTGCAAGCATGGCGTCGGCTCCTCTCCCCACCTCGCGGCCGACAGCTTCAGGCGAGCCTGCGGCCGGTATGCCATAGATCGCGATCGGAATATCGACTGCGGGAATGTGATTCTCGCCGTGATTTTCCAGCTCGAAGAGATCGCTGTTTTCACGCAGAACAGCGACGGTTTCCGGATTGTGCTTCAGCCAACGTGACGTGACGAAGATCGTTGCGGGAATTCTTTCACGAACCAGCGTGGTCAGAATACGCTCGTCGGCCTTGCCCATGCAGGCATCGAAGGTAAGGGCAACACGGATGTGTTTCGCATTTCCCGCAGGCGCCACCGTCAGACGCGGCTCGACCAGTTTCTGAACCGCCAGAGTGTCTGCTTTCGCCAAAGGCGCAAGACAGCAAAGGAGGATAGCGGCGGTGGACAAGAGGCGCATGGTCAGTTTCCGCAGGATCGGGTTGTTCCAGGATCCCGCTTTTAATCCCCTGCACGCCATTCGACCATGCGCATTCTCACGTATCAGCAATGCGGCCGCATCACTGCATCATGCTTGCGCTCAGAAGCTCGCCGACGCGAGCCGGGTGCGGATCGCACGGATGCTTTCCGGACGGCGATCGCCCAGTTCTCGTTCCCAGCGGATTGCGGTCTCGACGATCAGATCGAGATCGTCGTGGCGCGGGGTCCATTCAAGAAGGCGCCGGGCGAGCGTCGCATTGGCGACGACGCTTGCTGCATCGCCCGGGCGACGCGGGCCGTAGTTGATGTCGAACCCGCGGGCTCCGGCTTTCTTGACCGCTTCGAGCACTTCCAGCACCGAATAGCCGCGGCCATAACCGCAATTGGCAATCAGCGGTTCGCCGCCACGACGCAGATAGCTCAGTGCCTTCAAGTGCGCTTCGACCAGATCGGTCACATGTATGTAGTCGCGCACACCGGTACCATCGGCTGTCGGATAATCGGTGCCATAGACATCGACGCCGCGGCGCTTGCCGAGAGCCGCCTCGCAGGCAATCTTGATGAGATGCGTCGCACCTTCCGTGGAAAGACCGGTGCGCCCAAGCGGATCAGCACCGGCGACGTTGAAGTAGCGCAGCGCGACGAAGCGGAAATCATGGGCTGCAGCCGCATCGCGCAGCATCAGTTCGGACATCAGCTTGGACTGACCGTAGGGGTTTTTCGGCAGCGTCGGCGCGCTTTCCAGAACCGGCGTGTCATCCTTCTGATCGCCGTAGACGGCGGCGGTGGAAGAGAAGACAAAATGCTTGATGCCCGCTTCGACGGCGGCTGCCGCCAGGAAGCGGGTCTTGCCGGTATTGTTCTCGTAATAATCCAGCGGATGCGCGACCGATTGCGGCACGACGATCGAGCCTGCGAAATGCAGGATGGCGTCGATGTCATTTTCAGCAAAGATCTGCTTCAGGATGATGGAATCGCCGACATCACCCAGATAGAAGCGCGCCTCGTCCGGAACCGCCCAGCGAAAGCCTGTCGACAGCCGGTCGAGCACGACGACATCCTCGCCAGCGTCGAGCAGCGCCCAGACCATGTGACTTCCGATATACCCTGCACCACCCGTGACCAGAACAGCCATTTTCTCGCCCCTGCTTTTTTCTTTCGCAGAGAGAAACACGGCCGTTCTTCAGCAAACCTTACCACCGGGCGGGGCCGCCGGGTTTAACGCGGAACACGGAAAACACGGCGTTCAGGCGATCGATAAAATTTTACAGACCGCCCTCTTTGCGGTGATGGAGCGGGGTTAGAGGCGCTTGATATAGTCCGCCAACCGACCGGCGGCTTCTTCGACATGGGCCGAATTGCGCAGAAAACAGGCCCGCAGAAACAGTTCGCCACCCTCTCCGAAGGCAGAACCGGGCGCCAGCGCCACGCCGATCTTGTCGACGATGTCCATTGCCGTCAGGCGGCTGTCGGTTACGCCATCCACCTTGAGGAAGGCGTAGATCGCACCATCGGGTTTCAGCGTCTGCACGCGGTTGGTGGCGATCAGCGCATCGCAGAGGATATCGCGTCCGGCGACGGCGCGGGCCACGTTCTCGTTGACGAAGGCATCGCCTTCGTTGAGCGCCACCACCGCGCCGCGCTGCATGAACTGGGCGACGCCCGAGTTGGAATACTGGATGAGGTTTTCGATCACCTGTCCCATTTCCGGCGGGGCCACCAGCCAGCCCATGCGCCAGCCGGTCATCGACCAATTCTTGGAGAAGGAGTTTGCGAAAATGATCCGATCGCCCTCTTCCATGATGTCGAGGAAGGACGGAGCCCTTGCCGCACCACCGTAGTAGTAACGGGCATAGATCTCGTCGGCGATGATCCAGATCCCATGTTTGCGGGCGAGCGTCAGAATGTCTCGGAGATCATCAAGCGTTGCCGTCCAGCCGGTCGGGTTGGCGGGCGTATTGATGAAAAGGCCACGTGTCTTTGGTGTGATCGCAGCGTCCAGCGTGTCGAGATCGAGAGACCAGCCGCCGCCGGTAAAGGCAAGCGGCAGGCCGATGGCGGAAGCGCCGGAAAGCTCGATCGCGGAGATGATGTTCGGCCAGGTCGGCGAGAGGTAGATCAGTTCATCGCCCGGCGAGGCGATCGCCTGCACGGCCATCATGATCGCATGCATGCCGGAGCCGGTGACATAGAAATGCTCTGACGACAGCGTCTTTGAAAAATGACGCGTGTAATAGTCTGACAGTGCCTGGCGCAGTTCGGGAATTCCGCGCTGCCAAGTATAGAAGGTCTCACCGCCCAGAAGCGCGCTCGAGGCCGCCTGATTGATGAAATCCGGGCTCGGCAGGTCGCCCTCGCCTGCCCACAGCGGGATCAGGTCGCGGCGGCCACCGGCGCGGGCGTGATTGATGATCTCGACAATACCGCTTTCGGGAGTGGAGACGGCGCGCGGGCTGAGACTTGCAATGATCGACATGGTTCCTGAACATTTCCCTATGCTTTGATTCTGTTTAGCGCAGAGAACTCGGAAAATCCCATGACAATCCGTGGATCGGCGATCGTTTTTCTTGATGGATCGCCGATCTGTTGACGCGGTTGGATTACCGGATCGGGTTACCCGTCTTCAGAAGATCGCGGATTTCCGAAAGCAACTGGATATCGGCCGGCGGCGGGGCCGGTGTGGCATCCGCAGGCTTCTTTTCTTCCATGGCGCGGAGCTTGTTCACGCCCTTGACCATGAGGAAGATGATGAAGGCGAGGATGAGAAAGTTGATCGCGACCGTGATGAAGCTGCCATAGGCGAAGACCGCGCCCTGCTTGCGGGCTTCTTCCAGCGAGGGCGCTGTGACCGCGCTCGACAGCGCCACGAAGTAGTTGGAAAAGTCGAAGCCACCGCCTGTCACGGCACCTACGACCGGCATGACGAGATCGTTGACCAGTGATGTGACGATGCCGGTAAAGGCGCCGCCGATGATGATGCCGACGGCGAGATCGACGACATTGCCCTTGGCGATAAAGGAACGGAATTCGGAAACAACGGACATAGCATTACCCCTGCTGCTCGGGTTGTTGATCCGCCCCAACATAGTGCATCACCACTTGCTGAAAAGGTGAAAAAGACAGAGACTTAAAGATGACCAGGCATTGGACTTTTTGCCAATGCCGCGACGATTTGCAAACCCTTGCTTTTGACCTAATCTCATCCGCGTCGCGGCATTGCGGGGAGGAGACATGCTTTCGGGCTGGGTGATCATCGTCGCCGCTTTCGCCTATATCCTGCTGCTGTTTGCGGTCGCAAGTTATGGCGACCGGAGAAGTCGCGTCGTGGGCGTGCCGAAGATCGGCCGGCCCGTGGTCTATGCGCTCAGCCTGGCGATCTACTGCACCTCGTGGACCTATTTCGGTGGCGTGGGTCTGGCTTCCCGTCGCGGGATTGAATTCCTCGGCATCTATATCGGCCCGATCCTGATGCTGACATTGGGCATGCCGCTGATCCGACGCATCGTCGAACTCGCGAAAGCCGAGAAACTGACCTCCGTCGCCGACTTCGTCGCTGCCCGCTATGGCAAGAACTCGACCGTGGCGATGATCGTCGCCATCATCGCGCTGGTGGCCTCCGTGCCCTATATCGCGTTGCAACTCAAAGCCGTGTCGAGTTCGGTCGCCGTGATGGTCAATCCCTCCGACTACGGGATTGGCAGCGGCAACCTGCATTTCATCGATCTGGCCCTGATCGTGACACTGCTGATGGCCGGTTTCGCCGTCATGTTCGGCACACGCCATACGGATGCGACGGAGCATCAGGACGGTCTGATCCTGGCAGTGGCGATGGAATCCGTCGTCAAGGTCTTTGCTTTTGCAACCGTTGGGCTGACGGTGCTGTTCGTGCTGTTCGACGGTCCTGCAGACCTGATGGCCAAGGCTGCCGACAACCTCCTGATCACCTCGGCACTGTCCTACGAAACGCCCCTCAGCCGCTGGCTGATTTTGATACTTCTCTCGGCCTTCGCCATCCTGCTTCTGCCTCGGCAGTTCCATGTGACGGTCGTGGAAAACCGCACGGACCGGGAACGCAAGGTCGCTTCGTTTCTGCTGCCGATCTATCTCGTCGCGATCAACCTGTTCGTCCTACCGGTGGCGATTGCCGGACTGGTCACGTTCGGTGGAACCGGCAATGCCGACCTCTACATTCTCACGCTTCCGCTCCACGGCAATCTGCCGGTCGTGACGCTGATCACCTTCATCGGCGGCTTTTCCGCCGCAACCGCGATGGTGATCGTCGAATCCGTCGCACTGTCGATCATGGTGTCGAACGACATCATCATTCCTGTCTTCCTGCGCCGCAAACTGATGGCGGCACGCTCGGCGCATGGGGGTCGTGCCGATTTCACCCGTGCACTTCTCAATATCCGACGGCTCGCGATCTTCGCCGTGCTGCTTCTCGGCTACGGCTATTACCGGATGGCGGACACCCAGTCGGGTCTTGCCTCGATCGGCCTTCTGGCGTTTGCGGCGATCGCGCAGGTGGCACCCGCGCTGTTCGGCGGGCTGATCTGGCGGAGGGCGAATGCCCGAGGCGCAATCCTTGGCATGTGCCTCGGGTTTGCGGCCTGGGCCTATCTACTGTTCGTGCCGAGCCTCGGCGGACCGGACAATTCCCACATCGCCGCGGCCGTGCTGAATTTCCTGATCCCCGGCACCGGCATATTTTCGGGTCCCGAAACCGATCCTCTCGTCAACGCGACGATCTTCAGTCTGGCGCTCAACATGCTTGCCTTCGTGCTCGGCTCTCTGTCACGCAATCCACGGCCCGTGGAGCGTTTGCAGGCCGGGATTTTCGTCAAGCGGCATCTGCGCTCGGAGTTTGCGACCCGCGGCTGGAAGACCCGTGTCAGCGTGGGAGACCTCAAGGCGACGATTGCGCGCTATCTCGGCGAGGAGCGCATGCAGCGTTCGTTTTCCCACTATGAGCGCACCGCAGGACGCCGTTTCGAGGACGACCAGCCGGCCGACATGGCGCTGGTGCATTTCTCCGAACAGCTGCTGGGCAGCGCGATCGGCTCTTCCTCCGCACGGCTGGTTCTGTCGCTGATCCTGCAGAAGGCCGAGGATGCCAGTGCCGATACCGCTTTCCTGCTCGACCAGGCGAGCGAAGCCCTGCAGTATAACCAGGACATGCTGCAGACGGCGCTTTCGCAGATGGACCAGGGAATTGCCGTGTTCGACAGTGCCGACCGGCTGACGATCTGGAACCGGCGTTTTCGCCATCTTCTCGACCTTCCCGACCAGGTCGGACAGGTCGGATTTCCGCTCTCAGAAATCGTGGCGATGCTTTCGGACCGGGGCGACATACCTGCAGACGAACAGGCGGATGTGGTCAACCGGTTCAAGACGCTGGATGCGTCGTTCTCGCTTGTCGTTGCAAGCGGCGAGCGGATCATCGAAGTGCGCACCAACCCGATGCCGGATAGCGGCATCGTTGCAACCTTCACCGATATTTCCGACCGTGTTGCGGCGGCAAAGGCGCTGAAACAGGCGAATGAAACGCTCGAACAGCGGGTGACACAGCGCACCTCAGAGCTGACCCGCGTCAACCATGCACTGGGCCAGGCGCGTGCCGAGGCCGAGGAAGCCAATATCGGCAAGACACGTTTCTTTGCCGCTGCCGGCCACGATATCCTGCAACCGCTCAATGCCGCGCGGCTGTACTCATCCGCACTGGTCGAGCGCATGACGCCTGCCGACCGCAACGGTCCGCTGGTGCGCAACATCGATTCCGCGCTCGAATCGGTTGAGGCGATCCTTGGGGCGGTACTGGATATTTCGCGGCTCGACACCGGCGCAATGAAGCCGCAGCTTGAAACCATCGCCCTCGACGACCTGTTGCGCCGAATCGCGACCGACTATGAGCCGATGGCGCGCGAGAAGAACCTGACCTTCGTGGTCATGCCGACCTCACTCAGGGTTCGCTCCGACGCCAATCTCCTGCGCCGGCTGGTGCAGAATCTGGTGTCCAATGCGATCAAATACACAATCAGCGGCAAGGTTCTGGTCGGCGCGCGGCGGCATGGCGGGCGAGTATCGATCGAAGTGCACGACTCCGGCATCGGCATTCCGGCAGCCCAGTTCGAGACCGTGTTCAAGGAATTCGCAAGGCTCGACGAAGGGGCGAAAACCGCAACCGGTCTCGGCCTTGGTCTTTCCATCGTCGACCGTATTTCGCGCGTGCTCGACCACCCCGTGCAGCTTGCATCGCGGCCCGGTCGCGGAACCATCTTCAGGGTGGATCTGCCGCTCGACGCATCGGTCGCGCGACCGGCGAAAGCCTCCGAGCGGCCTGAACGGCGCAAACGCTCGCAGCCGCTGACCGGGCTGAGGGTTCTGTGCATCGACAACGAGCCGAAGATTCTGGAGGGGATGGCGCTGTTGATTACGGGTTGGGGTTGCACGGTCAGGGAAGCGCAGTCCATCACGGCGCTGGACGAAATCACCCGTTCGGGTGAGCCGGCGCCGGATATCATTATCGCCGATTATCATCTCGATGACGGCGACGGGATCGCGGCGATCCAGTCGCTGCGCGTCGTTTACGAGGCCGATGTACCGGCCCTGCTCATCACTGCCGATCGGTCCGCGGATGTGCGCAACGAGGCTGAGAAACACGGCATTTCACTGCAGCACAAGCCGGTGCGACCGGCGGCGCTGCGCGCTTACCTCACCCAGATCGCCGGTCTGCGGCGTCTCGCGGCGGAATGACGCAAACTGCTTAAAAAGCTGTTCATCGAATAGTCATCACAGACTGTTTACGGTTGAAATGTCTGAACGTCAGATACAAAGCGAGTGTCGCTCGGAACTCTCCGGCGCGTCGCGACGTTTAGGCGCGTGACTTCCCGGCCCGAAGAGGCCTTACGGACCGAAAGGCACGAGGCCATCGGAACCGGTAGAGACGGAGACCGCGACCGATGAAACGATTCGAGATCATTGACGGGATGCGGGGATATTTCCTTGTATTTATGGTTCTCAACCACCTGATATTTGCCGGTGGCTACTTCCTGGTCAAAATCAACCACAACCAGCTTGCTTTTGTCGAGGATGCGCAGGGCTTCGTGTTCCTGTCCGGCCTGATGATCGGCATGGTCTATGCCCGCAAGATGATGAAAGGCGGATATGCCGCCGGTCGCACTGCGATCTACAGCCGTGCCTTCGAGCTCTATCGATATGCCATGGGCATCGTGATCGCCGTGCTGGTGGCGCAGATGCT
Source organism: Neorhizobium sp. AL 9.2.2 (assembly GCF_013317225.1). Lineage (NCBI taxonomy): Bacteria > Pseudomonadati > Pseudomonadota > Alphaproteobacteria > Hyphomicrobiales > Rhizobiaceae > Neorhizobium > Neorhizobium sp. AL 9.2.2. Next base: position 413,689 of record NZ_JAALXU010000001.1, on the reverse strand, counting down.
GCTGCCGGGGGCCTATTCGGTCTGGTTCAACTGGCTGGGCTATACCAATTTCGACGATCCGCTGCGTCTCGCTGCGATCGCCACCTTCCTATACCAGCCGACCTTCATGGACATCCTGCCGCAGTATATCGTCTACATGCTGTTTGCGCCGATGCTGATCAAGCTGGTGCTGGATGACAAGTGGCACTACGTGGTCGCCGCTTCGATCATGATGTGGATGGCCGGACAGCTGGGTCTGCATCAGATCGCAACGATCCCGATCAACGATCTGATCATGGGTTCGGACGATCAGGGCATCCGCGTCTCGTTCAACCTGTTCGGCTGGCAGATCGTGTTCTTCTCGGGCCTCGTGCTCGGTGCGCTGACCTCGTCCGGCAAGATCAACTGGGGCAAGATCCTTTCGCCCGACAACACGTTCATCCCCAAGGTGGCGCTTGTCCTGGTGATGTTCTTCCTCCCGCTGCGCCTGATTACCGCCAACGAACTGATGCCGGCCTACATGATCGGCAAGTTCGCCTCGATGGAAATCCGTGCCGATTTCGGTCCGGTCTATCTCCTGAACTTCGCTGCCATGGGCCTTCTGGTCACCTGGCTGCTGGTTGCCGGTCCGCAGCACAAGGCAAACTGGGTGCGCAACATCGCGTCTGCCGTGACCTGGGTGTTCACCCTGCGGTACCTGCGCCTGCTCGGCCGCCACTCGCTCTATGTCTACGTGTGGCACGTCGCGATCGTCTACTTCGTCTACTACTTCGATGGTCGTACGCCGGAACTCGGCGAGTGGACGAAGACTGCGATTGCACTGACCGCCGTCGGCCTTCTCTCGATCCCTGCCCTATGGCGCGAGCGCGACAAGCTGCTCGGCACCGCTGAACCTGCACCTGCAAAGAACCTCAAGTCGCCGAAGCCGGCAGCGCAGAGCGTTCCGCAGCAGATGATCATCCGGTAAACGCGAATATCGTTTCCATACAAAGAAGGGCGCCCACGAGGCGCCCTTTTTCATGATCGCATGCTGGCGACGTCAGGCCGCCTGGCCGATTTTCGCATAGGGGTCGAACCGGCCGTAGAAGGTCTCGCCCTTCGCAGCCATGTCCAGCAGCAGCGGGGTGGGCTTGAAGTGGTCGCCGTATTGTGCGGCCAGCTTTTCGGCGAGTTCGACGAAGGTCTTCACGCCCATGCCGTCGATGTAGGACAGCGTGCCGCCCGTATAGGGGGCAAAGCCGAAGCCGAGGATGGAGCCAACATCGGCTTCGCGCGGGTCGGTGACGATGCCTTCCTCGACGGTGCGGGCGGCTTCCAGTGCGATCGTCACGAGGAAGCGCTGCTTCAGCACGGTAACGTCGATATCTCGGGCCGGCTTTTGCGGATAGAGATCCTTGAGGCCGGGCCAGAGCGATTTCTTCGCGGGCTTGGCGGGGTAGTCGTAGAAGCCCTTGCCGTTCTTGCGGCCGCGGCGATCGAGCACATCGACCATGTTGTCGATCAGCGCCATGTGTTCCGGCTTGACCGAGTTGGGGCCGAGATCGGCGATCGAGGCCTTCATGATCTTCTGGCTGAGATCGACGGCCACTTCATCGTTAAGAGACAGCGGGCCGACCGGCATGCCGGCCATCTTGGCGGCATTCTCGATCATGGCTGCCGGCACGCCTTCGGCCAGCATATTGTAGGCTTCGTTGATATAGCGGAAGACGCAGCGGTTGACGAAAAAGCCTCTCGTGTCGTTGACGACGATCGGCGTCTTCTTGATTTTGCCGACGAAATCCAGCGCCACGGCAAGCGCCCTGTCGCCGGTCTTTTCGCCGAGGATAACTTCGGTCAGCATCATCTTTTCGACAGGCGAGAAGAAATGCACGCCGACGAACTGGTCCGGACGTTTCGAGTTTTCGGCAAGGCCCGAAATCGGCAGGGTTGAGGTGTTCGAGGCGAAGATCGTGGTTTCCGGAATGACGGCTTCGACCGCCTCGATCACGGCCTTCTTGACGTTGCGGTCTTCGAACACCGCCTCGATGACGAGATCGGCATCGGAAAGCGTCGAGTAGTCCGACGAAGGCGTTACAAGCGAGAGCAGCTTTTCGCCCTCCTCCTTCGTCAGGCGACCCTTGGCGACGCTGTCGGCCACCAGCTTTTCGGAGACGGCCTTGCCCTTGTCGGCGGCTTCCTGGCTCTGGTCGATCAGCACGACGGGGATGCCGGCGGCAGCCGTCACATAGGCGATCGAGGCACCCATGAAGCCCGCACCGACGACGCCGACCTTCTTGAACTCGCTCTTTGGAACGCCGGCCGGACGACGGGCGCCCTTGCCCAGTTCCTGCATCGAGATGAACAGCGAGCGGATCATCGAGTAGGCTTCGGTGGTGCCGAGGATCTGCGTGAAATAGCGCTGCTCGACCTTGAGCGCCGTATCGAAGGGCAGTTGAAGCCCCTCATAGACGCATTTGAGGATGGCGAGCGCGCCCGGATAATTGCCTGCCGTCTCGCGGCGCAGGATGGCGGGGGCCGCCGGGAAGAGCTGGGCAGCCTGTGGCGTCCAGACACCGCCGCCGGGGGCCTTGAAGCCCTTTTCGTCCCAGGGAGCGACGGGCTTCAGACCATCCTTGATCATCTGCTTTGCAGCAGTGACGAGCTGATCGGGCTCGACGACCTGATGCACGAGACCCATCGCCTTGGCGCGCTGCGGCGTCAGCGTCTGACCTGTTGTCATCATCTGCAGCGCGGACTGGGCATCTGTCAGGCGCGAGACGCGCTGCGTGCCGCCGGCGCCTGGAAAGATGCCGACCTTGACTTCAGGCAGCGCAAGCTTGACCGACTTGGAATTGGCGACGACGCGGCCATGGCAGGCCAGCGACAGCTCCAAAGCGCCGCCCATGCAGGTGCCGTTGATGGCCGATACCCAGGGCTTGCCGTTGGTTTCGATGGCGCGGAACAGCCAGGTCATTTGCCCTGCAACCTCGAACAGCTTCTGCTTGGCGGTGGCCGGGTCCTTGGCGGTTGCTTCCTGCAGCATGGAGAACATGCCACGGATCATGGTGAGGTCCGCACCGCCGGAAAACGAGGATTTGCCGCTGGTAAAGACGACGCCCTTGATCGCGGCATCCGCGACCGTTGCCTTCAGGATCGCGTCGAGTTCTTCCAACACTTCGGCGGTAAAGACGTTCATCGACTTGCCCGGCATGTCCCAGGTGACGACAGCAATGCCGTCTGCGTCGGTTTCGATGGTGAAGTTGGTGTAAGTCGTCATGATGGGATTTCCTCTTCCCTGAAATTCCGTGTGAACGCCGCCGCTCCGAATGGGTGCGATCCGGCTGGGTTAAGCCCCTCCCCCCTGTGGGGAGGGTTAGGTTCCCTCAAACCCGCTCGATAACCGTTGCCGTGCCCATGCCGGCACCGATGCAAAGCGTGACCAGTGCGGTGTTGAGATCACGGCGTTCCAGCTCGTCGAGCACTGTGCCGAGGATCATCGCGCCGGTGGCACCGAGCGGGTGACCCATGGCAATCGCGCCGCCATTGACGTTGATGATGTCGTGGGAAATGTTGAAAGCCTGCATGTAGCGCAACACGACGGCGGCAAAGGCCTCGTTGAGTTCGAACAGGTCGATATCGGCAATCGTCATGCCGGTGCGGGCCAGCAGCTTTTCGGTGACGTCGACTGGGCCGGTCAGCATCAGCGCCGGGTCGGAGCCGATGTTTGCAAAGGCACGGATACGGGCACGCGGCTTGATGCCCATGCTTTCGCCGCCGGCCTTGGAGCCGATCAGGACGGCTGCAGCGCCATCGACGATGCCAGACGAATTGCCGGCGTGGTGGACGTAATTGATCTTTTCGATTTCCGGATGCGCCTGAATGCCAACAGCTTCGAAGCCGCCCATTTCGCCGGGCATCTGGAACGAGGCATTGAGCGAGGCAAGCGCCTGCATGTCGGTGGACGGCCGCATATGCTCGTCGCGGTCGAGAATGGTCAGGCCGTTCTGATCCTTGACCGGGATCACCGAGTTCTTGAAGTAGCCGGCATCCCAGGCTTTTCCGGCGCGCTTCTGGCTTTCGACGGCATAGGCATCGACGTCATCACGGGAGAAACCGTATTTTGTCGCGATCAGATCGGCCGAGACGCCCTGCGGCATGAAGTAGGATGGGAAGTTGACCGAGGGATCCATGTACCAGGCGCCGCCCGACATGCCCATGCCGACACGCGACATCGATTCGACGCCGCCGGCAATGACGATGTCGTCGGATCCGGCTGCGATCTTGCCGGCGCCGAAATTGACGGCATCGAGGCCAGACGCACAGAAACGGGAAATCTGCATGCCGGGCGCTTTGGTCGAATACCCCGCCTCGAAGGCTGCGGCCTTGGGGATGACGGCGCCGCTGTCCATGACAGGATCGACGCAACCCATGATGATGTCGTCGACGGTGTCCGTGTCGAGCCCGTTGCGATCACGGATGGCTTCGAGGGTCTTTGCCGCGAGACGGACAGCCGGCACTTCGTGCAGTGAGCCGTCCTTCTTGCCGCGACCGCGCGGCGTGCGCACGTGATCGTAAATGAAGACTTCGGTCATGGTGTCATCTCCCTTGGTGGCAAATTACATTGCCTTTGTTTCACTGCGGGAGAGAAGACCCCTCCCAAACCCTCCCCACAAGAGGGAGGGTTTATCCCGCCGCACCGCCGATGTTCAATCGGGACGAGCAGTCGCCACACATTTTCTCCCCCCTTCTAGGGGGAGATGGCCGGCAGGCCAGAGGGGGTAGCCAACGCTTAGAACGCCTCGGCGGCCAGTTCCATCATGGTGTCTGCGCCGGCCTCGATTCGCACCTTGCGCAGCGCGGTTTCCGGCATGATACGCTCCATATAGAACTTCGCCGTGACGAGCTTCGTCTTCAGATACTCCTCGCGGGGATCCCCGGCAGCCAGTGCAGTCTGGGCGGCTTTCGCCATCTTCGCCCACATGTAGCCGAGCGTGACGAGGCCGAACAGATGCATGTAGTCGGTCGACCCGGCACCGGCATTGTCGGGCTTGGCCATGGCGTTCTGCATGAACCACATGGTCGAGGCCTGCAGGTCGTTCAGACCCTTCTTGAGGCCCTTGGTGTAGAGAACCATCGCCTCGTCGCCGCGGTTTTCCTCGCAGAAATCACCGATTTCCTTGAACATGGCCATGACGGCGCGGCCGCCGTTGAGGGCAAGCTTGCGACCGACCAGATCGAGCGCCTGGATTCCGTTGGCACCTTCGTAGATCATCGCGATGCGGGCATCGCGGACATACTGGCTCATGCCCCATTCTTCGATATAGCCGTGGCCGCCGAAGACCTGCTGGGCCATGACCGCGTGATCAAAGCCCTTGTCGGTCAGCACGCCCTTGAGGATCGGCGTGGCAAGCCCGAGGAGATCGTCGGCGTTCTGGCGTTCCGCTTCGTCCTGCGAGCGATGGGCGATATCGGATTTCAGCGCCGTCCACAAAACGAAGGCACGGCCGGCTTCGTTGAAGGCCTTGATGGTCATCAGCGAGCGGCGGATATCCGGATGGACGATGATCGGGTCCGCCTTCCTGTCCGGCGCTTTCGCGCCCGAGAGCGAACGGCCCTGGATGCGTTCGTTGGCATAGGCGACGGCGTTCTGGTAGGCGGTCTCGGCGATCGACAGGCCCTGCAGGCCGACACCGAGGCGGGCTTCGTTCATCATCACGAACATGGCCGAGAGACCCTTGTTCTCGGCGCCGATCAGATAGCCCGTGGCATCGTCGTAGTTCATCACGCAGGTCGAATTGCCGTGGATGCCCATCTTCTCTTCGAGCGCACCGCAGCTGACGCCGTTGCGGGCTCCGAGCGAACCGTCATCGCCCACCATGAACTTCGGCACGATGAACAGCGAGATGCCCTTGGTGCCTTCAGGCGCGCCCTCGATCCGCGCGAGAACCAGATGCACGATATTGTCGGTCATCGAGTGTTCACCGGCGGAGATGAAGATCTTCTGACCGGAGATTTTGTAGGAGCCATCATCCTGCGGCACCGCCTTGGTGCGCAGCAGACCGAGATCCGTGCCGCAATGGGGTTCGGTGAGGTTCATGGTGCCCGACCAACTACCGCCGACCATGTTGGGCAGATAGGTGGCCTTCTGCTCGTCCGTGCCGTGGACGAGGATGGCGGCGATCGCGCCTTGCGTCAGGCCGGGATACATCATCAGCGACATGTTGGCCGACGACATGTATTCGCCGACGGCGGCATGCAGTGTGTAGGGCAGGCCCTGGCCGCCGAACTCTTCCGGTACGGCCAGGCCGATCCAGCCGCCCTGGACATACTGGTCATAGGCCTGCTTGAAGCCGTTGGGCACCAAAACAGTGCCGTCGTCGTTGCGGGTGCAGCCTTCCCGGTCGCCGGAAAGGTTGATCGGGAACAGGGCCTCTTCGGCCACTTTCGCCGCCTCGCCGATGATCGCCTCGATCATGTCGGGCGTCGCATCGGCAAAACCCTGCAGGTTGCCGTAACGCTCCAAGCCGAGCACATCATTCAGAACGAAAAGTGTATCGTTTACCGGTGCCTTATAGACGGGCATCGTTATCCATCCTCCAGATTAGCCTGACGCTTCCTCCCGGGCATTGCAGCCCGTCGTCTCCTGCACTTACTTAATTGACGTTCGCGTAAACGTCAAACAGTTGGAGGCTCATATCGCGAGCCAATTTTGACCCGGCGTTAGCATCACCTAATAGGTGCTTTCGCCTGCACTGCCGAGGAAGTCGCGCCCGCCGCGCTGCATCACAGTGATAGCATCGTCGAAACCCGTGTCATCCGGGCAAACATGCGGAATCGTGGCAAAAAGGTTAAGATCTTAACGAACATTAACGATTTGTTTACTACGTTTCTGGAAATAGTGGGGGCTACGGGAGGTCAGTCAAATCCATCCAACGAATGAGTCGTTCTTTCATAAGGCAAGCCTTGCGTAAGAAATGTCTAATATGGATGTGATTCACCGGTGCCAATAGGCGGCGGATGAGGCTGAAACCGAGCGTCGGCAGGTAAAACGCGGAAGCGAGCGAGCACATGAACGGATCACGATCGAATCCCAACCGCCCGGGCGAACGCTCCTCTCTTGACGCCCTGAACCGTACGATCGAGGGCCTGGAGGCCCGAATCGAGGATCTGATGTCGGGCGCCGGGCGCGAACGCCGCCAGCCCGCTTCCGACCCGCGCCTCGAAAAACCGGCGTCCGTGCAGCCCCCGCAGATGCAGAGGCCAGCGGCGCCTCGCTTTGCCGACCCGCTGGCGGAAATCCGCGAGCGACAGCGCATGCTGGGATCGGCCCGCGAGCGCATGGCAAGCGCACAGCAGTCGCATGCGGCCGAACCGGTCCGCCAACCCGTCCAATCACCACTCCGCGAAAAGATCACGCCGCCGGAAGCCTATCGTCCCAGCCAGGAGCGCCGTCCGGCTGCAGCGGTTGCGGCAACTGCCACCGAAGTTTCTGCGAGCCGCTTCGAGCGGGCCGTCGCCAGCCGCGATATGCAAATGCGGGAAACCCGCCAGCAGGCGACCGATGGCGCCTCCATGCGCGAAATCGCCGAAGCGCTGGTCGGCTTGCGTCACGAACTGAAGCAGGACATCGCCGAAGGCGTCGCCCGCGAGATGGGCGCACTGCAAACCGAAATCCGCTCGATCCGCTCGATTGCCGAAGATCATCGCGGCACCGAAGACCTGCGCGGCGATTTCTCCCGTCTTGCCGACAGCATTAGTCAGCTGGGCTACAGCAATTCTCCCGATGCGGAGGCCCTGCGCGCCGAGTTCGAGGAACTGCGCAATGTCATGGCCCAGGTCATGGATGGCGTGGCACGCGAAGATTCCGTGCAGCGCATGGAAAGCCGCTGGCAGGGGCTGGAAGAGCGAATCCACGGGCTTGAGCCAGAGCTTCTGCGCGACGAGGTTTCGCAGCTCGCCTACCGGATCGACGACATCAAGACCCAGCTTGGCGGCATGAACGACAGCCCCGCGCTGCGCGCGCTGGAGCAGAAGCTGATTGCGATCGCGACCGCGATGGAGCAACTCGGCAGCCGCATGCAGCCATCCGACGAACTGCTTGCCGAGCAGTTCACCATTCTCGACGAGCGTCTCGACGAAATCACTCGCGCCGTTGCCGCCGGCAGCCGTGCTTCGGCTGCAGCCACGCTCGACCAGGCTTTCATGCAGAAGCTCGACGGCCGGATCGTCGCTATCGCAGAGCAGGTCGATCAGATCAGCCAGGCTGCTGCCGATCCGAGCGAGATGCTGTCCGGACGGATCGAAGCGCTGACCGCGCGGATCGAGGAACTCTCCGACGAGCAGGCCGCCATGCGGCTGGAAGAGCGGCTCGACCAGCTTTCGGTCATGCTGACGCAGGCGCAGAAGCCCGCGTATCAGACCGAGCTTTCCGACCACCTCGCCGATATCTCGCGCAAGATCGATGGTCTTGATCACAACTCGATCAACGACATGCTGGGCGAGCGGCTGGATGATCTCGCCCGTCGTATCGACGAGATCGAATATCGCCCGGCGCCTGCCACCGACGAGCGGGCCTTCGACCGGTTGGAAACCCGGCTGACCGACATCGCCATGCGACTGGACGAAGCAGCCAGCGCACCGCGCGGCGACGAAAACGCCCTGCGTAGCCTGGAAGACCAGATCGCGCATCTTTCGAGCCTGATCAGCGAGCCGCAGACATCTTCGGCCACTGCGCTACCTGATGGTTTCGAGCATCGGTTCTCGGCAATCGAAAGCTACATGTCGACCAACGACGAGTACATTCTGGAAGCCGCACGGCAGGCCGCAGAAGCCGTCGTCGAGGCCTATTCGCGCAATACCGGGGCCGGCGGCATGCCCGTCGCGTCCGGCGACATGGCAGCCCTTTCGGCCCTCGCCGACGATCTTCGCCACCTTGAAGAACTGACCCGCGGCACGGAAACGCGCAGCCATCAGACGTTCGAAGCCTTGCACGGAACGCTGGTGCAGATCGCCAATCGTCTGGACACGCTGGAAGACAGCATTTCCACGGCCCGTTTCGAGCCCGCCTATCGCGATGCGCCGGCCGGTCGCGAAGCCCAGACCGACCAGCCGCTTCGCCATCCCAAGATGCCGGCCGCAGCGCAACTGTCCGTTCCAGCGATGGAATTTGCCGGCGCCGAGGACCGCAATGTTGCTTTGGCAGATGCGCCCGTCGAAACCGACGAGGTCGTCGTGCCCCCTGCAGCCGCGCGGGAAGAGCCGGCCAAGCCCGGTCTGCTGGCCGGTCTCTCGAAGCGTTTCAAGTCGGGCACCCGCGATGCAGGCGAAAAGCCGGCCCGCACCGTCATAGAGCCAACGCCTTCGATCGATCCAGCCGACATTCTCCCAGCCGGCCGTGAAAACGACCTGCTGGAGCCGGGCTCGGGCGCTCCCGACGTCAAAAAGATCCTCGAGCGCGTGCGTGCCAGCCAGGCCGCCGGCGATTTCAGTGGCGAGAAACCCGGAACGGCCGACAAATCGGACCGCGCTGACTATATCGCCGCTGCCCGTCGTGCAGCCAAGGCCGCAGCACAGGAGACGGATCCCTCTCAGGTCAACGCAGTCAAGAGCGTTCGCTCAGCCACCAAGTCGCAGACCACGTCGGTTGCCGGCACGCCGTCCGAAAAGACCGGCATGTTTGCCAAGTTCTCGCAGCATCGCCGCCCCATCCTGATGGCCGTCGGCGCCGTGCTGCTGGTGATGATGTCGATGCAGGTGGTCAAGAACGTGACCGGAAGCAGCGACAGCGCGCCCGAACAGGCTGCCCTCGAAGCCCCGGCTCCGGTCTCCGTGCCGGAAGAGACTGCGCAGGCTCCGAGCGCACCAGTCGAAGCTCCCGCTCCTGTCGACACCGCTCAGGCCCCGGCCGAAAGCCCTGCAGCCAGCGATGGTGACGGACAGGATGTGGCAGCGACGCCGCCTCCGGTCGCGCCCGACGCCGCGACAAACCACCTGATCGATCCGGTTCCCGCAGCCGGAGACCTCGCTTCAATGCGTCCGGCCGCCGAAGCTGCTCCGGCACCTTCAGAAGACGCCGGCTTCACGGCACAAGCGCCGGCTGCCGCTGAAATCGAGGCACCGGCTCCGATCGTCGTGCCTGTCGGCCTGGAGCCGAAATCGCTTGCCGACGCCGCATCGTCGGGCGATGCCAACGCGCTGTTCGAGATTGCCACCCGCTTTACCGAGGGACGTGGCGTCAAGACCGATCTCGCAGAGGCGGCAACCTGGTACAAGCTTGCCGCCGACCGTGGTCTTGCGCCTGCCCAGTACCGCATGGCGAACATGTTCGAAAAGGGAACGGGCGTCGAGCGCAACCTCGGTGAAGCCGTTCGCTACTATCAGCTGGCCGCCGAAGCCGGCAATGCCAGCGCCATGCACAACCTCGCCGTTCTCTACGCGTCCGGTGCCACGGGCCAGCCTGACTACACCCAGGCCGTCAAGTGGTTCACCCAGGCCGCCGACCACGGCGTCGCCGACAGCCAGTTCAACCTTGCCATCCTGTTTGCCCGCGGCAACGGCGTGAAGCAGGATCTGGAAGAGAGCTACAAGTGGTTTGCCGTTGCGGCAAAGGCAGGCGACAACGACGCCGCCCAGAAGCGCGACGAAGTGGCGAATGCCATGCGCAAGGAACAGCTGGAAAGCGCCCGCGCCAAGGTCGACCTCTGGAAGGTGATGACACCCGAGCCGCGGGCAAATGCCGTTGTTGTTCCGGATGAATGGGCTGCCGGCAAGCGTCTTACCACCGCATCTGTTGACATGGAAAAGGCCGTCCGCAACATCCAGGCGATCCTCAACAAGAACGGCTTTGAAGCCGGACGGCCGGACGGCAAGCTTGGGGCCAAGACGGTAAGCGCAATCAAGTCGTTCCAGTCCTCGATCGGCCAGGAGCCTTCCGGCCGCATCAACGACGCACTGGTTCGGGAATTGCTGGCACGCAACAAGTAGCCAGCAACCCGTAAGACGACCAATCCGGTCGGGCTGGGGACTATCGGCCACGCCCATTGGAAAACGCTGAAGCTGCTGTTTTCCCCGCGGATTCACGAATTGACACCCCGGCAGGCCAAGCGCATGACGGGGTGTCCTTCATGCGCGGTTCATCGCGTCTGTGAAAGGGTTCCCCAAAGCCAGAGCGACGGCCATCTTGAATGCGTGCCGCCTGCAACGGCGTTGTCTTTTTCGACGTGTCGAGGTTCAGCCGTGACTGTCTACCTGCCGATTGCAGAGCTTTCGGTGAACATCTTCATCATCCTTGGCATGGGTGCAGCTGTCGGGTTTCTGTCCGGCATGTTCGGCGTCGGCGGTGGCTTCCTGATCACGCCGCTTCTCATTTTCTACAACATTCCACCCGTCGTTGCCGTGGCAACCGGCGCCAACCAGGTCGTTGCCTCCTCGATCTCGGGCGCGATCACCCATTTCCGGCGCGGGTCGCTGGATATGAAACTGGGCACGGTGCTGCTTGCCGGGGGCCTTGTCGGCGCGACGGTCGGTGTGTGGATCTTTTCCTGGCTACGGCGCATCGGCCAGCTCGACCTGTTCATCTCGCTTCTCTATGTCGTGCTTTTGTCGACGATCGGCGCGCTGATGCTGCAGGAGAGCCTGAGAGCCATGCGGCGGGCAAAGAACAACCAGCAGCTTCCGCTGAAACGCCCGGGCCAGCACAACTGGGTGCACCGCCTGCCCTTCAAGATGCGGTTCAAGAAGTCGAAGATCTATCTCTCCGCCATCCCGATCCTCGTGCTCGGTTTCGTCATCGGCGTGCTCACCTCTATCATGGGTGTCGGCGGCGGCTTCATCATGGTGCCGGCGATGATCTATCTCCTGCGCATTCCGACCAATGTCGTGGTCGGCACCTCGCTGTTCCAGATCATCTTCACCACCGCCTATACGACCATGGTTCAGGCGGCGACCAACTACTCAGTCGATATCGTCCTTGCGACGATCCTGATGGTCGCCGGCGTGATCGGCGCGCAATACGGCGTGCGCGTCGGCCAGAAGCTGCGCGGCGAACAGCTGCGCGCGCTGTTGGCGCTGCTGGTTCTCGCCGTCGGCATCCGTCTTGCGATCGGCCTGATCGCAACGCCGAGCGACGTCTATTCGGTCGCCGTCGGAGGACTGTCCTACTGATGCGCAGGCTGATCCTCTCCCTCCTTCTTCTTCTCTCATTCGGATTGTCGCTGGCAACGCAGGTCGCGGCCCAGACGCCGTTCGACACGGCCTCGCCGATCAAGGAAGGGCTGGAGATCGGAGCATCGTCGAGCGAGATTGCCATCACCTCGGATTTCCGCGGCGCCGACCTCACCATCTTCGGGGCCATTACCAATCCGGACGAGCTGCTGCTCGCGATCGGTCAGTACGATATCGTCGTGACGCTTGAAGGTCCGCGCGACTATGCCACCGTGCGGCGCAAGGAACGCGTGCTCGGGATCTGGATGAACACCCAGGCGATGACGTTCGAACAGGTGCCGGAGAGCTATTCGATCGCCAGCACACGCCAGCTGAACGACCTCGATCACCAGGCGCCGTCCTTCAACAATATCGGGGTCGGCATCGAACACCTGCCTCTCAACCCCACCGGCTACATTCCGAATTCCGGTCTGATCAGCGATTTCCGCGAGGCCTATCGCCGGCAGAAGCTCAACAGCGGGCTTTACCAGCGCGACACGAGCGGCGTGCGCTTCGTCTCGTCCAGCCTGTTCCGAGCCTCGTTGCGGCTTCCAGCCAACGTGCCCGATGGCGTGCACATGGTCCACGCCTATCTGTTCAAGAGCGGCGACCTGATCTTTCAGCGGGAAATGCCGTTGCGCGTGGTCAAGACCGGCCTGGAGCAGGCGATCACCGATGCAGCCCACGAGCGTCCGATCGCCTACGGTCTGTTCTGCGTGCTGATCGCTGTCGTAACCGGATGGGGCGCCAGCATCATCTTCCGCAAGGACTGATCGTCTAACAAATTCGCCGGAACGGTTTCCAATCCTCTCCTCACGCCCTAGTTAGGGCGCAACATACAGTTCCAATGCAAAGCGTCAGCATGTTCCGCCGGATCGCCGCACGCCTTTTGGCTTCCCTGTCCCTCCTCCGTCCGCTGCTTCGGCCATCCGAACTGCGCGCAGTCATCAGGCGCAGCGAATTCGGCCTGATCCTGATCGCAGGCGTTGTCGGGGTTCTCGCCGGCCTCGCGGTCGCCGCGATGAGTTTTATCTCGCACGCGCTGCATGTCCTGATCTTCAAGATAGGCAGCACCGAGCGCTTAAGCTCGGCAGCGTTTCTCGAGCCGACGACGGTGCTTTTGGCGCCGGTTGCCGGCGGTGTCGTTATGGGCCTGCTGCACCTGATCCTGCGCAAGTGGCGTAAAAAGCCGATGGTCGACCCGATTGAGGCCAATGCGCTGCATGGCGGTCGCCTGTCACTGACCGACAGCATCATCGTCGCGGTGCAGAACCTGATCTCCAACGGCTTCGGCACCTCGATCGGGCTTGAGGCCGGCTATACGCAGCTGTCCTCCGGCATTGCGTCGAAGATCGGCTCATTGGTGCAGCTGCGCCGAACGGATCTGCGTGTGCTGGTCGGCTGTGGTGCTGCCGGTGCCATCGCATCCGCCTTCAACGCGCCGCTGACCGGCGCCTTCTACGCGTTCGAGCTGATCATCGGCACCTACACGATCGTGAGCCTCGCGCCCGTCGTCGTTGCGGCGCTTGCGGCAACCTTCGTCACCCGGCTTTTCGTCGGCGATGCCTTCATGATCGATATCGGCAAGATCGGCACCGTCGTGCCCGCCGATTACCTGCCGGCGGTGGTGCTGGGCATCGTCTGTGCGGGCGGCGGCATCCTGCTCATGCAGGGTGTGACCAAGGTCGAGGAACTGGCGCGCGCCAGTTCCATCTCGTCCGCCTTCCGGCCGGCGATCGGCGGACTTGCGGTGGGCCTGCTGGCGCTGATCGATACGCAGGTGCTTTCGGCCGGTCACGGCGCGCTGCATGCGAGCCTCAACCAGAATATGGCGATTGGCGCGGTGCTGGGCCTGCTTCTGCTGAAATCCGTCGCTTCGGCCATCACCATCGGCGCCGGTTTCCGTGGCGGCTTGTTCTTTGCCTCGCTGTTTCTCGGTGCGCTGATCGGCAAGCTGTTTGCCTATTCGACACCCTACATTTTCGCCAATGCGACGCTGACCCCAGTCATCTATGCCGTGGTCGGAATGAGCGCGATGGCCGTTGCCGTGATCGGCGGACCGCTGACCATGACCTTCCTGGCGCTCGAAGTGACCGGTGACTTTCCGATCACGGCGCTGGCGCTTGCCGCGGTCATCACCTCGTCCGTCGTGGTGCGCACCACATTCGGCTACTCGTTTGCGACATGGCGTTTTCACCTGCGTGGTGAAAGCATCCGCAGCGCCCATGACGTCGGGTGGATCCGCAACCTTACCGTCGACAAGCTGATGCGCGCCGACGTGAAGACGGCACCGGCATCCATGACACTCGAGGACTTTCGCAAGGAGTTTCCGCTCGGATCAACCCAGCGCGTGATCATGGTCGGTGAGGACGAAAAATATATCGGCATGGTGCTGACGCCGGAAATCTATTCGGCGGCGACCGAAGGCGGCGAGGAAAAGCCGCAGCTAGCCGATTTCATCCGCTTCAAGAACGACGTTCTCCTGCGCAGCATGAATGCCAAGCAGGCAGCGGCGATGTTCGACAAGACGGAGACGGAAGCGCTGGCCGTGGTCAACAACCAGATCGAGCGCAAGGTGATCGGCCAGCTTTCGGAAAGTCATACGCTGCGGCGCTATACGGAAGAGCTGGACCGACGGCGTCGGGAGATCTCGGGCGAGATCTAGGCGGCACGCATCGTTTGAGTCGACGGGGCGGAACCGCTGTGGCCCGCCCCGCCGGTGGCATTACATAGCAGGTAGAACCGCGATGTCACGTACATCGGTCTCGACGCCGGAGATTGTACCGACTTCGGTCGCAGCGCCCGTTTCCAGGTTGACCGTGTAGAGCATCTTTCCGGCTGCGAGATAGGCGGTGTTCTTGCCGCCGTCCTCACCCTGGATATCGAAGGCGTAGGTCGCAGGCTTGTCCTTGAGACCGAGCTTGCCGATTGCCTTCAGGGTACCGTCGTTCGGCTTGGTCTGCTGGATCAGTGCGCCGATCGTGGCATCGATGTTGTACATCGCGGTCTTCTCGGGCTTGCCGATCGAATTGGTATAGGCCGCGGCGACGATGTTCGGGGCTTCGCCCTTGTGCATGTCGCCCTCTTCGAAGGCGAGCGTCCCATCGACCGTGACGGCGCCCGTATCCGGATGGACGCGGTGGTTGGTGGTGCCGGTCATGAAGCGCAGGCGGTCCGCCATCGGGTTGAAATCGACCACGACCGGAGCGTCCGACATGGTCAGCATCTTGTCCATCTTGGCGACTTCGGTGGCGGCACCGGTTTCGAGATTGATCGAGACGATCGCGTGTTCCGGCGTGACGCCGATTACGGTCTTGTTGCCAGGACGGTAATCGATACCGACCAGCTTGGTGACGCCGGTGACTTCCATCGTCTTGGTGACTTCAGGCTTTGCCGTGTCGAACATGACAAGCGTCTTGTCGCCGGTGAGACCGAGGACCGGGGCGGCGGAGGCGGCAACTGCGCCCGTGACGGCTGAAGCTGCGAGGATCGAGGATGCGATCAGAGCGTGGCGAAGGGTCTTCATGGTGTCTGTTCTCCCGTTGAAACCTTTGACGAGAGCATGTCGGCGCATGGCCTTTCCGATGCTCTCAGAAGGGAGACACACGGGAGGATACGTTTGGATGCAGCAGACGAAAATATTTTTTCGCTGCATCCATTTTCCGGTTTGGCGTGTCCTTAAGTTCGAAGGCGACTTTGCAGCCGGTAAACCTTTCGAGACTGGACGAGCCCATGCCCGCCGTGGCAACAGCACAGAGACAATATTCGCGTTCCTGCGAACGCGCATGGGGAGAGAGCGGCTTGGCCCTGGTGACCGACCAAACACACGATCTCGAGATGGCGCTTGCCGCCTGCGCTGCGGGCGACCGTCAGGGCTTGCGCCGCATCTTCGACCACGAGGCCGGCCGGCTGGTCGCCGTCGCGCAGCGGATCGTGCGCCGGCGGGAACTGGCGGAAGAAGTGGTGCAGGAAGCCTTCATCCGCATCTGGACGCATGCGCATCAATATTCGCCCGAGCGCGGATCGGCGCGCGGCTGGATCTACGCGATCGTGCGCAACCGCGCGCTCAATCTGCTGCGCGACGGCAAGCGCGAGGATCTGGTTGGCGAAGACCGGCTGGAGACGCTGCAGGACGGCGAGCAGCTGGACCAGATCATGGCCTCTTTCCACAGGCTCGACCGCAACAGCCGCCTGCACGAGTGCCTCGGTTCCCTCGACGAGATCAAGCGACGCGGCATCCTGATGGCCTATGTCGGCGGCTACACGCATGGCGAGATCGCCGGACGCCTCAAGCTTCCGCTTGGAACGGCAAAATCGTGGATCCGGCGCGGACTTTCCTCGCTGCGGGAGTGCATGGCATGAGGATCGAGGAACGAGACTTTCCGGCCATCGCCGACGACTATGTTCTGGGTCTTCTCGATGCGGCTGAGGCTGCCGAGGTCGAAGCCGCCATCGAGCGCGACGGCGGCCTTGCCGAAGCAGTCGCCAGGGCACGCGAGCGGTTCCTGCCGCTCGACACCAGCGTCGAGCCGGCTCCGGTATCCTCGGCGCTGTGGGACGCGATCTCTTCCCGTCTGCCGGAGCAACCGGGCGCCGCTGCCCCGTCTCTCGCTTCGGTTTCGCCGAGACTGCCTCTCGCGGGCAACGACAACAGCCGCTCCGGCTGGCGGGCAACCGCGATCTCCGCAATCGCGGCGTCGCTGATCCTTGCCGGTGGTCTGGTCTGGAGCGTCACCCGGGTGAACGAGCCGCTGGTGGTGGCCGTGCTCCTCAACGAGGCCGGCGAAATCCAGGCCGTGGTCGAGGACTTCGGCAACGACACGGCAAGTGTCAGACTGCTCAGCGACTTTGCGGTGCCGCAAGACAAGACGATGCAGGTCTGGACGCTGCCCTCGCGTGACATGGGGCCGATGTCGCTCGGCCTTTTGGAAGGCGCGCATTCCGCCACGCTGCACGGCCCTGCGCTGCCGAGACCCCAGGATACCCAGCTCTACGAGATCACCCTCGAACAAGCCGGCGGCTCCCCGACCGGCCGGCCGACCGGCCCGATCCTCGCCAAGGGGTTCGCAAAACTGGCGCGGTAGAGGCGCGCAACCGCCTTGGCCTTTCGGCCAATTGCGCACCAAAAACCGGGCTGTATTCTCCCTTCGGCGAAGGGAGAATGGGATGACGCTGACGCAGGACACACCACGTCCGACAGGTGAACCGATGACGATCACCTGCCAGGACGGGGTGGTGCTCGGCGGTCACATCTGGCCAGCATCGGGGCCGCCGCTTGCCAGCGTCATCATCAACCCGGCGACCGGCGTCCTTGCCCGCTACTATCACTATTATGCAGAGTTTCTAACGAGGCACGGCTTCGATGTACTGACCTACGATTATCGCGGCATCGGACTGTCGCGACCGGCGAGCCTTAAGGGCTGCGGCTCTCGCTGGCGGGACTGGGGCGAGCAGGATTTCGACGCAGCGCTTCGGTTCATGCACGACAGGCGGCCGGATCAACCGCTGCAGGTGGTTGGCCACAGTATCGGCGGCTATCTGCCCGGCCTATCTCCGAACGGGGCACGGATCGACCGGATGCTGACGGTGGGCGCGCAATACGCCTACTGGCGAGATTATGCGCCGGGGCACCGCGCCCGGCTGTTTTTCAAGTGGCATGTCGTGATGCCGGTGCTCACCGCCGCATTCGGCTATTTCCCGGGCAAGCGGCTCGGCTGGCTCGAAGACCTGCCGGCGGGCGTTGCCAACGAGTGGAGCTTTCGCGGGGCCCGGATGGAGATGACCCATCCGGTCGGCGAGCGCGACGAGATTCTGCGCCGGTTTGCGGCGGTCACGGCACCCATCCTGGCCATTGCCGTTGCGGACGACGACATCGGCAGCGTGGCAGCTATTCGCCGCAGCCTTGGCTATTATACCGGCGCCGAACGGACGGAGGTTCTGCTGGAGCCCGCGGTCTACGGGCACTCACGGATCGGGCATTTCGGCCTGTTCCACGCGCGCCACAGGGAGGAGTTCTGGACCGACACACTACGTTGGCTGAAGGAGGGGGTTAATCCCTGGGGCGATCAGCCCAGCAAATTGCCGTAGCGCACCGAATAGATGCGGTCGCGGCCGAGGAGGTGGGCGACCAGGGTTTCGCGGTCGAATATGCCGTGCATCGCCTTGTGATTGAGGTCGAGGCCGCCGGCGAGAACGCCGAAGGCGGGCATGAGGAGGCGGTGGCCGTCGCTGGCAAAGCACGGACGGCGGACGGACTTTTCGCGGCGGCGGACCGTGGCGGACGGGTGGAGATGGCCTGCGACCTCACCCTTGACGCCGTTCGGGCCGGCAGCGAGGCTCGGTTCATGACGGAAGACGAGGTCGCCATAGACGAGTTCGTCGGAGCAGGTGCCCGGCAGGTCGATCGTTCCATCAGGATCGTGGTTGCCGTTGATCCAGATCCAGTCGCGGCCGCGCGCCATGTCTGCGATCATCGTGCGCAGGTTTGCCGGCAGGTATTCCGAGCCGCGGCGATCATGGAAATTGTCGCCGAGCGACACGACCACTTTCGGATCGTAGCGGGCAATGACGGCGGCGAGGATGTTGAGAGTGGCGATCGTATCGTAGGGCGGCAGCATCATGCCGCGCCTTGCAAAGGCAGCGCCTTTTTCCAGATGCAGGTCGGACACGACGAGCATGCCGGTTGCCGGCAGATAGAGGCCGCCGAGCGGATCGCAGACAGCCGCGACGCCGTGGACGACGATCTCTTCGGCGCCGGTTGCGGCCGGGGTCATCGTGCTGGAGTGGGCGGCGAGGCGCAGGCGGTGCAGCAATGTCTTTCCGTCTTTCCTGTCTTGCGGTGCAAAGCCTTTTATCCGCCGTGCCGGGCCCTTGTCCGGGCTAGCGTCGCGAATAAAGCCTTACCCCATCGCCTCGGCGATCAATTCGTCTGCGGCCTCGGCCAACACCACGTCCTGCGCTTCGCCCGGTACCGTTTCACGGCCGATTTCCAGCATGATCGGCACCGCCAGCGGCGAAACGCGATCCAGCGCACGGTGGGTGATATGCCCTTTGATTCGGGCCAGCATATCTCCTAGCCGCCCAATATCCAAAAGCCCCGTTGCCGCATCGCGGCGTGTCGCCTCCAAAAGAACGTGATCAGGCTCGTGGCTGCGCAGCACGTCGTAGATCAGATCGGTCGAGACCGTGACCTGCCGGCCGGTCTTTTCCTTGCCCGGATGACGCCGCTCGATCAACCCGGAAATCACGGCGCAATTGCGGAAAGTCCGCTTCAGCAGATAGCTTTCGGCGAGCCAGGTTTCGAGATCGTCGCCCAGCATGTCTTCGTCGAACAGGTCGGAAAGGCTGAGGCTTTGATCGGCGATCATGCCCCCCATGTCGTTGAGACCATAGACGGCGAGCGAATAGTCGGTGGCGACGAAGCCGAGCGGCCTGCCGCCTGCGCGTTCCAGCCGGCGTGTGAGAAGCATGCCGAGCGTCTGGTGGGCGAGCCGACCTTCGAAGCAGTAGGCGATCATGAAGAAGCGTTTGCCGCGCGGAAACGTCTCGATCAGCAACTCGTCGCGGCGCGGCAGGATGGAGCGTTCCTTCTGGATCGCCAGCCAGTCGCGCACCTGATCCGGCAGAACCTTCCAGCGTTCCGGATCCGCCAGCATGGCGCGCACCTGATCGGCGAGATAGGTGGTGAGCGGAAATTTTGCGCCGGCATAGGTCGGGATCATCGGATCGGTGGAATAGGTGTTCGACACCAGACATTCGTTTTCGCGGATGGTTTCAAACCGCAGCACCTTGCCGGCAAACAGAAACGTATCGCCGGGCACGAGCTGTTCCAGGAACTGCTCCTCCACCTTGCCGAGCGTCATGCCGCCGCGGCCGACTGCGCCCTTGGCATTGCGCTTGACGAGGCGGACACTGAGTTCGGTCGCCTCGACGATGGTGCCGAGGTTGAGGCGGTATTGCTGCGCCACCTGCGCGTTCGACACCCGCCAGCGGCCCTCCTCCGTCTTGCGGATCTTGGCGTAACGCTCGTAGGCGCGCAGGGCATAGCCACCGGTCGCGACGAAATCGACGATCCGTTCGAACATTTCCCAGGAAAGGCCGGCATAGGGCGAGGCCGAGATGATCTCGTCATAGAGCTCGAGCGGATCGAACGGCTCGGCGCAGGCCATGCCGAGGACGTGCTGGGCGAGAACATCAAGCGCACCTTCGCCGACCGGCGGCGTATCCTGGGCGCCCAGGTAATTCGCATCGAGCGCCGCCTGGCATTCCATCACCTCGAACCGGTTGCCAGGCACGAGGATCGCCTTCGAGGGTTCGTCCATGCGGTGATTGGCGCGGCCGATCCGCTGGGCGAGACGCGAGGCCCCCTTGGGCGCCCCGATATGGAGGACGAGATCGATATCGCCCCAGTCGATCCCCATGTCGAGCGTCGAGGTGGCGACGACGGCGCGCAGCTTGTTTTCGGACATCGCCGCTTCCACCTTGCGACGCTGGCCGGCATCGAGCGAGCCGTGGTGAAGGGCAATCGGAAGATTGTCGTCGTTGATGGTCCAGAGCGCCTGAAACAGGAATTCCGCCTGGAAGCGGGTGTTGACGAAGATCAGCGTCGTCGCATGGCGCTTGATCTCGCGGTAGACGTCCGGGATGGCATAGGCAGAAACATGGCCGCCCCAGGGGATGCGGTTTTCCGTGTCGAGAATGGTGATATCGGGTGCAGCACCGCCCGTCACATGGACGAGGCCGGCGGGTGGGGCCGGGTTTTCGCCCTGCGGCACCAGCCAGCGCTGGAGATCCATCGGATCGGCCACGGTGGCCGACAGCCCGATCGTCTGCATGCCGGGTGCGAGGCGGCGCAGGCGCCCGAGTGCGAGCGACAGGAGATGGCCGCGCTTGGAGGTGACCAGCGAATGCAGTTCATCAAGGACGACGTATTTCAGGTCCTTGAAGAACCGCTCCGCCTCCTTGTTGGCGAGCAGCAGCGACACCTGTTCGGGCGTGGTCAGCAGGATATCGGGCGGGTTGAGCTTCTGGCGCTGGCGTTTCGACTGCGGCGTGTCGCCGGTGCGGTTCTCGACGGTGACGGCAAGCCCCATCTCGGTGACCGGCTTCATCAGGTTTCGTTCGATATCGACCGTCAACGCCTTCAGCGGCGAGATGTAGAGCGTGTGGATACCGGTAAACGCCGAGCCCGGCGGGATCTTGCCACGCATGACCAGATCGGTCAGCGACGGCATGAAGCCCGCAAGCGTCTTGCCGGCACCGGTGGGCGCGATCAGCAGCATGTTTTCGCCGGCCTGCGCGCGGGCGAGAAGCTCCAGCTGGTGGGCGCGCGGAGACCAGCCCTTTTCCGCGAACCATTTGAGGAACGGGCGGGGCAGAGCGACAGCATCAGAGCCGGGCGTTGGGTTTTCGACGAGATCCACGTCGTTAAGGTAAGACGAACCTGGCGAAAATGAAGAGCATTACCGAACGATATATCTGTCGGTGCGGTGGTTGATCGCAAGCGTCAGGTTCAGCGTCACGGCGGCGATGACCGAGCAGAGGATGACGAAGGGGCTGGCAACGAGGAAGGACAGGACCAGCACGACGCAATCAAGCCCGAGCTGGACGAAGCCGGCGCGCCAGCCGAGACGGTCCTGCAGGTAGAGCGCCAGAATGCCGAAGCCACCGAGCGAGGCGCGATGGCGAAACAGGATTAGCATGCCGCAACCGATCAGGAGACCGCCGAACAGGGCGGCAATGACTGGATCGATGGCGCTGATGGTGATCACCTTCGGCAGGACGCCCGTGAGCACCGACGTGACCGCGACGGCGGAGAAGGTCTTGACCGTGAAGACCGGACCGAGCCGTCTGTAGGCAAGCCAGTAGAAGGGCAGGTTGAGCAGGAAGAATGCGGCACCGAAACTGATATCGACGGAGTAGCGCAGCAGGAAGCCGATACCTGCCGTGCCGCCGATCAGAAGGTTTGCGGCCTGCAGCAGCACGACGCCCAGCGCTGCCAGCATGGAACCGGCAAGGATCGCCTGCACATCTTCAATGAGCGAGTGTTTTTCCGAGCTTGAAGCCCAAAGGCCGACGGGGCTCTTTTTGTCGGTCACGTTTGCCATCAGCGCACCGCGATGTAGCGGTCGGAGCGATGGTTGACGGTCAGGAGAAGATTGAGCACGACGGCGCTCAGAAGCGACCAGACCACGGTCATCGGGCTGACGACGAAAAAGGCAGCGGCCATGACGCAGAGATCGAAACCCAGCTGGACGAGGCCTGCCGGGATCTTGAACCGGTCCTGGATGTAGATCGCGAGAATGCCGATGCCGCCAAGCGAGGCGCGGTGCCGGTAAAGGCCCAGAAGGCCGAAGCCGATCAGGATGCCGCCGAGCAGCGCTGCCCAGAACGGATCGAGATACTGGATCACCAGAAAGCGTTTCTCCAGCTCGGCAATGACGGAAACGCCGGCAATGGCGATAAAGGTCTTGACCGAAAAGCCGAGGCCGAGGCGCTTGAAGGACAGGTAGTAGAATGGCAGATTGACGACGAAGAACAGGACGCCGAAGGGAATGTCGAACGCATAATGCAGCAGGAAGGCGACGCCGGCCGTGCCGCTGGTGAGGAGCCCGACCTGGTTCAGAAGATAAAGCCCGAGGGCTGCAACCATGGCGCTGATGAACAGGCCCTGCGCATCTTCCAGCATCGTGTGGCGTGCCGGATCAAGGCTGTAGAAACCCATACGGCGCCTTGCTGCAACCTGTTCGTCGGCCACGCTATTCCCCTTGATTTTGGGCGATTGTGCACCGCGATAGCAGCTTCATCAAGCGGCATCGCTGCGCCGGACGACAACGTTTCAAAATAACAAGAAAGTGAAGGATCAGCCCGTCTTTTGCGACAGAAACAGTATGCCATGGATGGGTTTGCCGGCGTCCATGCGAATGGTCGTGCGCTCGACGGCGATGAGATCGAAGCTGTAATGCGCGAGCAGGCCACCGATATAGACTTCAGAATGGGCGTAACGGAGCGAATCCTTAAGCACAAACGTCTCATCGTCGCCCGCATCTTCCACCGAGAAGGCGAACAGACCGGCCGGTGCCAGAAGCTCGGTCACGAGCGGAAACACGGTTTCGAGCGAGCCGAGATACATCAGCACATCGGCTGCCGAAACGAGGTCGGCGCGATGGGGTGGAAGCGTGTCGAACAGGCCGGACTGTGCTGCCTCAAGGCTGAGGTCCGATTGCCCTAGGTGATCGTAGATGTGTTTTTCCGCAGCCTTGGCCAGCATGTTGGCAGACAGGTCGAACCCTTCGAGGCGCCCTGCCCGGTCGCGGATCTCGGCCCCGAACAGGCCGGTGCCGCAGCCGAGATCGACCACGGTCGCAAACGGCCCATGCGGCGCAACCAGCGTGCCAAGCTTTTCCGGGACCGAGTAGTTGAGCTTTTCCACCAGTGACGTATCGAACCTGTCGGCATAATCGTCGAACAGGCCTTCCACATAACGGCTCGGCGGCTGGTCCGGGACATCGCCGGCGCCGATCAGGGCGAGGCGCAGGCTTGCACCGAAGATATCGTCGGGCTGCAGTTCGAGCGCGCGGCGATAGGCGTCGGCGGCATTCGCGAGCGCTGCCTTGTCGCGGTATTCGCCGAGCCTGAACCATCCGGCGGCCCATGCGGGGACGAGCTCAAGTGCCTGCTCCATCAGTTCCGCGGCGGCGGAGAAATCCTGTCCCTCGGCCAGCATGCGCGCATAATCCGCACGGCGGTCGGCAATGACGTCACCGGAAGAGAACTGGATCGCGCTCATGGCGTGACGGCTTTCACTGGAGTTACGGCGGGAGTTGCGGCGACGGTGGAGTTGCGTCATCTCGCCATTCCCCTCGCCCCTCCTGTCACCCGGGCCACAAAAAAACTCAAGTTGTATTTGAGAGGCTAGTGAAGAGTGCCTATGTGACAGGTTGCGGGACTGTTCCCGCAAGGCTATGGCAATCCCAAACCAATTTTTCAACGGTGGAGACGATCGACGATGGCGGATGGCGTGAACAGGTTCCTCGGCGATTCGATCGGCCGCACGATCATCAAGCTGATCGTCGTCTGCCTGATCGTAGGCTTCGTGCTGGCGTTCTTCGGCTTCACGCCGGACAATATCGTCGACACCATCCGCTATTATTTCCTCGACCTCTGGTACAACGGTTTCCAGGCACTGGGACGCGTCGGAGACTATCTCCTTCTCGGCGCGATCATCGTGGTGCCTGTCTTCATCGTGCTGCGGCTTCTGAGCATTCGCCGCTGAATGTCGATGGTGTCTCTCCCCTCCCGCCGCACGTTTCTGGCGCTCGCCGGCACCGGCCTTCTCCTTGCCGGCTGCTCCACCACAGCAGTCCTGACACCGACGCCGGGTTCTGTCGACGAGACGGAAGCGGCGCTTCCGCTCGTCAACAAGCTGCGCCAGGCAACGGGCCTTTCGTCTCTTGGCCTCGACAAGCAGGCACGACTGGCAGCAGGGCGGCAGGCCGTCCGAATGGCGAAGGCCAAGGAAATGAAGCACCTGATCGGCTTCGGGGACGATTTCGGCGACCGGATGCGAAAGAGCGAGGTGGCGCTGCCAGCGGCGGAAAACATTGCGGCTGGCCAGCATGATGTCGGCGACGCGGTCCAGGCCTGGATCGACTCGCCGAAACACTTGCGCAACATGCTGGGCAGCTACAAGGGCCTCGGCGTTGCCGCCGCCCGCGCAAGCGACGGACGGCTGTACTGGGCGATGGTGCTTTCCAACTGATCGAAGCCGGCGGCTAGAGGCTTTTGGCCGCCCATTGGTCGAGATGCGTGTCGCGGAGATCGCGGATCGATGCGACCTTTTCCTGGTCAAGCAGAGACGACATGCCGCGAACGATTGCGGATGGCAGGCCCGGCCCTTCATAGACCATGCAGGAATAAACCTGAACGAGATCGGCTCCGGCGCGGATCTTTTCGAGCGCTTGCGCCGCATTTCCCACACCGCCGACGCCGATGATCGGCAGGTCCTTGCCCACCCGCTGGCGCATCTTGGCAAGCACGGTCGTCGAGCGTGAAAACAGCGGTGCGCCCGAAAGGCCGCCCGCTTCTTTCGCCTGGGTCTGGTTGCGCAGGCCGTCGCGCGCCAGTGTCGTGTTGGAGACGATCAGGCCATCCAGAGCGTGCGAGGTGGCTTCTGCCGCGACGTCATCCATTCCTTCTTCGGTCAGATCCGGCGCGATCTTCAGGAAGATCGGCACGGAACGGCCATGGCGGGTCGCCTCTTCGTCACGCACGGACAGGATTGCCTCAAGCAGCGCCTTCAGGCTGTCGCGTGCCTGCAGGTCGCGCAGGCCGGGCGTGTTGGGAGACGAGATATTGGCTGTGAAATAGGTGGCAAGGCCGTAGAATTTGCGGATACCAGCGGTGTAATCGGCGACACGGTCCTGTGCGTCCTTGTTGGCGCCGATATTGACACCGACGATGCCGCTTGCGCCGCGGCGGGCCGACAGGCGCTGGAACGCCGCCTTGTGCCCCTCGTTGTTGAAGCCGAGCCGGTTGATGATGCCGCGATCCTCGACCAGCCTGAAGATGCGCGGCTTGTCGTTGCCGGCCTGCGGCTTCGGCGTCACGGTACCGACCTCGGTAAATCCGAAGCCGAGCTTCAGGACCGCATCCGGCACTTCGGCATTCTTGTCATAGCCGGCGGCAAGCCCGACGGGGTTTCCGAAGCGGATGCCGGCGATCGTCTGGGCAAGCCGCGGATCGGCTTTCAGGCTGCAGGCGGGCACGACACCGCTTTTCAGCGCTGCGACCGACAGGCCGTGGGCCTTTTCCGGATCGAAGACGAACAGACTGCGCGACGCGAACGCCGAAAAGGGCCGCATCACTGTACCGATCATGGCATTTTCTCCGGAAAGGCATGCTGGCCGTCAACGCCGATCAGCAGCGGCATTTCCCACAGCACGGCCGAAAACGGCAGGAAGCCGTAAAGGTGGGGGAAAAGATCGCCACCGCGAGAGGGTTCGAATTTGAGGGCATCGCCCAGAACCAGCGTGTTGACGGCGACCAGCATCAGGCCCGTCAGACCGGCGAAATGCCGCTTGGCCGTTTCGCGCGCCTGGGACCCGGTGGAGAAATGGATGTAGCCGTCGCGCAGGTCGATTTCCGCACCTTCGAAGCGGCCGGTCTCCTTGGCCTTGCGCCAAAGCACATCGGGTACGATCTTGTAGACGATATCGGGCATCACGAACTCCCATAGTCCGGCTCTGATCTATGATCGGCACCGTTTGCCGCAAAGGGCGTTGATTGTCCATGGTGCAATGAGGAGGAAGGATCATGAAAAGGATCACTGCGACACGAGTCTTTGTAACCGTTGCGCTCTCGACGCAGGTGCTTTCGCTGCCGGCTCAAGCGCAAGACGACCGGCGGTTCCAGCTGGAGCGGACCGAACAGGGGATCGTTCGGCTGGATACGCAAACCGGCGCGATGTCGCTGTGCAACGACACCGACGGAGAACTGGTCTGCCGCATGGCACCGGACGAGCGGGCCGCCTATGAAAAGGAACTGGATCTGCTCGAAAAACGGGTGACCGCGCTGGAACAGCGTCTTGCCGATCGCCCCAAGACCTTTCCTGATGACGATGCTGTCGACCGGTCGCTCTCGATCATCGAGCGGTTCATGCGCGGCGTCATGTCGATGGTGCGGGAATTTGGCGGTGAGCCGCAACCGGACAGGACCTGAGTCATGCTATTTTGCAGACTTGTGTCGCGCCACACTCAGCGCTACACATTAGGTATTACAGGGAAAGCACGACTATGCCTTTGGGAGGGGGCGTGGACATGCAGACACTCAACATCATCATCGCCGACGACCATCCGCTTTTCCGCGGTGCGCTGAAACAGGCGATACAAGGCGTTGCCGACGAAATTGTCATCATCGAAGCGGGCGACTTCGATGCGGCGAGAACAGCGGCGCAAGACAATCCCGAAACCGATCTCATGCTGCTCGACCTTGCCATGCCGGGCGTGAGCGGATTTGCGGGTCTGACGTCGCTCAGGTCGGCCTTTCCGGCGCTACCGGTGATCATCGTTTCAGCCACGGACGATCGCAGCACGATCAGGCGGGCGCTCGATCTGGGCGCTTCCGGCTTCATTTCCAAATCCTGCGGGCTTGACGATATCAGGGCCGGAATACAGGCCGTGCTGGAAGGCGATATCTGGGTGCCGAAAGGCGAGACATCGCAGAGCGAGGAAGACGCCGCAAGATCAGACATTCTCGACCGTCTGCGGACGCTGACGCCCCAGCAGCACCGGGTTCTGTCGATGCTTGGCGAAGGCCTGCTCAACAAGCAGATCGCCTACGAGCTGGGCGTCTCTGAGGCGACCATCAAGGCGCATGTCTCGGCTATTCTTTTGAAGCTGAACGTCGATAGTCGCACCCAAGCCGTCATCAAGCTCGGCCGGCTCAACATGGCCATGGTGGCGTAGGATAGCAGCAAAGGATTTTATTCCTTTTCTGCTTTACGAAATCCCCCTGCTGGGCTAAATTCTGCGACGAGCAAGCGGAGATCGCCCATCTCCGGGCGGCGGCGCCTTGAGGGCCGGTATCCTTGACGCTTGCATCCAACGGGACTGATCGGCAATGGCAGGCGGAAGGCGGCAACGGCTGTTTCCTCTTGCGCCGGGGGCAGGGACGACGATGCTGTCACATGAGACGATATGGATCGCGATCGACACGCTGGCTGAGCGTCATCAGCTGTCGCCGTCTGGGCTTGCCCGACGCGCAGGACTGGATCCGACCTCGTTCAACAAGTCGAAACGGCTTGGCCCCGACGGACGACTGCGATGGCCCTCGACGGAATCGATTGCCAAAGTTCTGGAAGCGACCGGCGCAACGGTCGATCAGTTCATGAGCTATCTGCCGCATGCGATGGGCAGGTCGCAACTTCCCGACGGCAATTTTCCCTCCCAGAACGGCACGATCCCGCTGCTCGGCTTTGCCCAGGCCGGCTCCGGCGGCTTTTTCGACGATGGCGGTTTTCCTGCCGGACAGGGCTGGGATGTGGTGGAATTTCCCGTCGATCCCGCCCGAAAAGCCGGTGTCTACGCGCTCGAGGTCCAGGGCGATTCCATGATGCCGCTCTATCGGGACGGCGACGTGCTGATCGTCGAGCCCGGCGCACAGGTTCGGCGTGGCGACCGCGTGGTGTTGAAAACCCGCGAGGGCGAGGTGATGGCGAAAGTTCTGGCGCGCCAGAGCGCGCGCCTGATCGAGCTTCTGTCGCTCAACCCCGAACACGCGAACCGTTCCTTCGACACGGCCGATGTGGAATGGATGGCACGGATCATCTGGGCGAGCCAGTAAGCCGCGTTGCATTCAGCGTCTCTTGAGAAAAAATTCCTCTGTCTCAATAGAGGCCGTTCGGGAAATAGCGCAGGTAGAGTTCCTGCAGGCGGCCGTTGCGCGACAATTCGGCCAGCGCCTGATCAAAGGCGGCGGCAAGGGTCGGATCGTTTCTGCGGACCATGATGGTCAGGCCCTCGCCTAGAAATTTCTGCGACAGGTAGGGGCCGTCGAACAGGCTGCAACAGGTCTCCGATGCCTCGCTTGCGACCCAGAACGGCAGGCGAAGGCCATCGGCAAAGACGGCATCCACTTGTCTCTCCTTCAGAGCTTCCAGCATGTCCTCGTAACTGTCGAACGGCTTTTGCGTGAGCTTCGGGAAGAACGCTCTTAGCATCGCCTCATGCGCCGTTCCCTTGACGACACCGACCGGACGATCGCTGAGGTCCGATACCGTGGTCGCAGCCAGTGTCGCCGCGTTGTTGCGGGCAAACCTTGCCGGGATACCGAGATAGGGCCTGGAAAACAGAAAGCGCTGCCGCAGCGACGGAGTTGCGGCGACCGCTGCCATCACGGCCTCCCCGCCCCCGTCTTCCAGGGTCTTTTCGAGATCCGCGAAGGGCATGGCCTGAATCTGGCACTTTGCCTCGATCTTCAGGACCGTGCAAATCTCGCGGGCGAGATCGATGTTGAAGCCTGACAGCCGGCCAGATTGATCTGCGAAATTGAAAGGGGGGAAATCGACAGTCGTCAGGATGCGCACGCGCAGGATTGTCGACAGATCCTGGCGCTCCACGCGTTCTCGTGCGTCAAACATCAGCGGAAGCTGGGTCGCCGGGGTAGAAGGCGGAGCGGTGGAGGCCGCAAGTGCCTGCGTTGCGGACAGAAGTCCGTATATCACCACCACCAAGAGCTGCATAAACTTGAAAACACCACTGCTTTTTAGGGATGTAATCAGGTATCGCATCTTTATGATCCGTGTGGGGCAATAGGGGTTCGTCTGCGGACGGTGTAGCAGCAACATGCGCTCAGAGGAACATGCTTCGCAGCCGACCTATCACGACGAAACGGGGGCGCCGCCGACCGACGAGATCGAGTCCGGGCAATTGCTCGACTTTCGTCCCGGCATCCAGGTCGAGCTGACAGCGCTTGCGGCCCTCGGTTTCTCGAAACCGTTGATCGCCAAGCTGGCTGGCCTCTCCAGGCAAAACGGGACGACGGTCGAGGCCGAGCTTCTGGCATGCGGCGACGTGAGGGAAGACGCCTATTACGGTGCCATCGCCCGTCTGCTGCGACTTCCCTTCGTCTCGTCGCTCGATCCCGCGCTTGTCGTTATCCTGCCCTCGACCGACGCCCAGCTGACACGCCCGACCATTGTGAGGATCGCCCATCGCAACAAGGCGCAGGAAATCGCCATCGTGCCGGAGGCGGCGCGACTTTCGCAGATTGCGGCAACGCTTGCGACCCTGCCGCTTGTGGGCCGCGATCTCGTCATCACCACGCCGAGCGCCATTCGCGAATCCGTCTGGAAAGCCGACGCAGCGCGCCGCATCCGCGAGACCACGAATACTCTGTTCGAGCAGAGACCCCTGCTGTCGGCCCGCGTTGTACTCGCAGGCCACCAGGGCTTTTACGGTGGGTCGTTTCTGACGACCCTTGCCTGTCTCCTGCTGATTGCACCGATCGATACGCTGCTTGCGCTGCATATCGTCCTGTCACTCACCTATTTTTCGACGCTCTGTCTGCGACTTTCGGCGATGATCCGGCAAACGTTGGTGGCACCTGAACGCGTGCCAGTCGCTCCACCGTTCGGGCCGCTGCCGCG
Source organism: Neorhizobium sp. AL 9.2.2 (assembly GCF_013317225.1). Lineage (NCBI taxonomy): Bacteria > Pseudomonadati > Pseudomonadota > Alphaproteobacteria > Hyphomicrobiales > Rhizobiaceae > Neorhizobium > Neorhizobium sp. AL 9.2.2. Next base: position 383,385 of record NZ_JAALXU010000001.1, on the reverse strand, counting down.
TTACACTATTCTGGTCGCACTCTACCGCGAAGAGGACATGGCCGAGCAGTTGGTCGCAAGCCTCAAGCGGCTGGACTGGCCCGCATCTCTGCTCGACATCAAGTTCGTATGCGAAATCGACGACCGGCAAACGATCGAAGCCTTGAAGGTGCTTGAGCCTGGCCCCCAATTCGAGATCGTCGAAGTGCCGGCCTATGGTCCGCGGACGAAGCCAAAGGCTCTCACCTATGCGCTGAAAGGTGCGCGCGGCGAATTCACGGCAATCTACGACGCCGAGGACAGGCCGCACCCGCTACAACTCCGCGAGGCGTACCGGCGGTTTCGCGCGGCACCATCCGAACTTGCCTGCCTGCAGGCACCACTGATCATCACCAACGCCCGGGAAAGCTGGTTGAGCGCGTTGTTTTCGCTCGAATATGCAGCGCTGTTTCGCGGCCTTTTGCCGATGCTCGGGAGAATGAACATGCCGCTTCCACTCGGCGGCACGTCCAACCATTTCCGCACCAGCGCGCTGATCGCAGCCGGCGGATGGGATCCGTACAACGTGACGGAAGACGCCGATCTTGGCATGCGGCTCTACCGGCTCGGCTTTACCGCCGACGTGATGCGGCACCAGACGCTGGAGGACGCGCCTTTATCGATCAAGGTGTGGACGTCGCAGAGAAGCCGCTGGTTCAAGGGCTGGCTGCAAACCTGGCTGGTGCTGATGCGCGACCCGGCGCGGCTGATCGGCGAAATCGGCATCAAGCCTTTCTGCGTGATCCAATTGCTGGTGGGCGGCATGCTTTTGTCATCGCTGCTGCATCCGCTGATCCTCGTCTTTCTCGGCGTCGGCTTCTCAGCAATGCTGCGGGCGCCGATCGACACGCTGCCGCTTGAGGTCGTCGGCCTGTTCGCGATCGACTTCACCAACATTCTCGGCAGCTATCTCATCTTCCTCGGCCTCGGCATCGGATCGATGACCGACCACGAGAAGCGCCTCGTCGGACGCCGCTGGGTTGCCGTGCCGCTCTACTGGATGATGACATCCTTCGCCGCCTGGAAGGCGCTACGGGAACTCAGGACAAAGCCCTTCCACTGGAGCAAGACACCCCACATGCCGCGCCGGAAGGAGAGCTGATCGGGAGAGGGGATTGGAGCGGGTGAAGGGAATCGAACCCTCGTATTCAGCTTGGGAAGCTGCTGCTCTACCATTGAGCTACACCCGCGTCGAGGGAAGGTTTCCAACAATGGGCCGTGTCTGTCAAGGTCGCCGGGGTGGAAGCGTCCGGGGGCGCTTTTAGCTGCGGAAATGCTTGGAGAGTTTGAGGCCCTGCGCCTGATAGTTCGAGCCGAGGCCGGAGCCGTAGAGGCCCTGGGGTTCTTCCAGCATGTGTTCGTAGACGAGGCGACCGACGATCTGGCCGTCTTCGAGGATGAACGGGACCTCGTGGCTGCGCACCTCGAGGACGGCGCGGCTGCCGCGGCCGCCGGCGGCCTCGTGGCCGAAGCCGGGGTCGAAGAAGCCGGCGTAATGGACGCGGAATTCGCCGACCAGCGGGTCAAACGGTGTCATTTCGGCCGCGTAGAGCGGTGGCACATGGACGGCCTCGCGCGAGACGAGGATATAGAATTCATCCGGATCGAGGATCAGTTCGTTGCGGCCGCGGCTGTGGATCGGCTCCCAGAAATCGAACAGATCGTGCTGAGCCTTTTTGTCGACATCGACGACGGCCGTGTGGTGCTTGCCGCGGTAGCCGATCAGGCCATCGTTGTCGCCGGCAAGGTCGATCGATAGCGCTATGCCGCCGCCGGAAATGTTCGGCTGCGCGGCGGCGACCAGCGTTTCGGCTCCATGCAGCGCCAACAGCTCCGGCTCCTGCAGAAGGGCGTTGCCGACGCGGAAGCGGATCTGCGACAGGCGCGAGCCTTGGCGCACGACGATCGGAAATGTGCGCGGGGAAATTTCGAGATAGAGCGGACCGCGATAGCCTGAAGGGATCTTGTCGAACTCCTGGGCGCGATCGGTGATGACGCGGGTAAAGATATCGAGGCGGCCGGTGGAGCTTTTCGGATTGGCCGAAGCCGACATCTCGGCCGGCAGATCGAGGCTTTCCATCAGCGGCACGATATAGACGCAGCCGGTTTCGAGGACGGCGCTTTCGGAGAGATCGATGACGTGCAGGCTGAGGCGCTCGAGCTTGTCGGACACGAGGCTCATCGGCCCCGGCATGAACGAGGCGCGCACGCGAAACGCCTTCTGCCCCAAGCGCAGATCAAGGCTCGCCGGCTGGATCTGGTCCTGATCAAGCGCCCTCTCGGACTTCAGCCGTCCTTGTTCGAAGAGCGCCGCAATTGCGCGGTCCGCCAGAATTCCCGTTTCGCGAGCCATCATGTCTCTTTCAGATTTTGGGGGCGACAAAACCAAATGCGGACCATTGACGCAAGCGGAAGCGAGGCGTAAGGCAGCTTTATCCCGTGGTGATTTGGCCGGTCGGCTTGCAGCCACGTTAAACAAGTGGCTAAAAAGACCGGGTTGAAAACCGGTCTGCGATTGCGGCCGGTTTTTTTGTATCACGAAGGTGATGAACACATGAGCAAATCCCCGAACAAGAACTGGCGCCCGGCCACCACGCTCGTCCATGGCGGCACGCTGCGCTCGCAATATGGCGAGATGTCGGAAGCCATCTACCTGACGCAGGGCTTCGCCTACGACAGTTCAGAAGCCGCCGAGGCCCGTTTCAAGGGCGAGGCCGACGGCTATATCTATGCCCGCTACGGCAGCCCCACCAACGACATGTTCGAAAAGCGCATGTGTGCGCTGGAGGGTGCAGAAGAAGCCCGCGCCACCGCCTCCGGCATGGCCGCCATCACGGCAGCGCTCATGTGCCAGCTTCGCGCCGGCGACCATATCGTGGCCGCCCGGGCCCTGTTCGGTTCCTGCCGCTGGGTTGTCGAAACGCTCGCCCCGCGCTACGGCATCGAATGCACGCTGGTGGACGGTCGCGACCTTGCCAACTGGGAAGCGGCGATCAAGCCCAACACCAAGGTGTTTTTCCTGGAAAGCCCGACAAACCCGACGCTGGAAGTGATCGACATTGCCGGCGTTGCCAAGCTTGCCAATCAGGTCGGCGCCCGTCTGGTGGTCGACAATGTGTTTGCAACGCCGCTCTTCCAGCGGCCGTTGGAACTCGGCGCCCATGTGGTCGTCTATTCCGCCACCAAGCATATCGACGGCCAGGGCCGCAGCCTTGCCGGCGTCATCCTTTCGGACCGCGAATGGGTTCTGGAGCACCTGCAGGACTATTATCGCCATACCGGTCCGGCAATGTCGCCGTTCACGGCATGGACACTGATCAAGGGGCTGGAAACGCTGCCGATCCGTGTTGCCCAGCAGACGTCGAATGCGGCAAAGATCGCCGATTTCCTGGCCGAGCATAGCAAGGTCGCGAAAGTGATCTATCCGGGTCGCAAGGATCATCCGCAGGCCGATATCATCGCCAAGCAGATGACGGGCGGATCGACGCTGGTCTGTTTCGAGCTGAAGGGTGGCAAGGAAGCGGCCTTCAAGCTGCAGAACGCCATGGAGGTGGTCACCATCTCCAACAATCTCGGCGATACCCGCTCGATCATCACACATCCGGCAACGACGACGCACAAGAACCTCACCGACGAAGCCCGTACGGAACTGGGAATTTCGCCCGGCACCGTGCGCTTTTCGGCCGGCATCGAGGATGCGGACGACCTGCTGGAAGATTTCGCGCAGGCGCTGAAGCAGATCTGATCGACTTTACGCCGAACGATGGGTAGACCCGGAACGCTCCGGGTTTACCATATCAGTTATCCCTATCATCAAGAACGCGACATTGCCTCAGATGCAAGCCGCGAGAATTCTTGACCTTTCTCCCCCACTGTACGATATCGGCACGATGAGCAATCTTGAGGTGCCAATGTACCGCGCCCGCACCAGAGACATAGACGTCGCCGTCGAGCCCTATTATCTCGAGGAGCAGTCGAGCCCCGAGGACAGTCGTTATGTCTGGGGATACCGGATCGTGATCGAGAACAAGTCCTCGATCAGCGTCACGCTCGTGCATCGCTACTGGAACATCACGGACGAAAACGGGATCGTCGACGAGGTCGACGGACCAGGCGTCGTTGGCGACCAGCCGCGACTGGAGCCGGGCGACAGCTACGAGTATTCGTCCGGGTGCCCGCTCGACACGCCATCCGGCGTCATGTTCGGCACCTACGATATGAAGACGGACGAAGGCGAGACTTTCAAAGTCGACATTCCCGCCTTCTCGCTGGATTCACCAGGCGTCGTGCGCGTTCTGAACTGACCCGCAAGGCGGATCAGGCGCTTTCGAATTCTTCCGTCACGAACTTGTAGGTGGTCGAGCAGAACTCGCAGGTTACCGCGATTTCTCCATCTTCCACACTCGCGTGGATTTCTTCCGCAGAGAACCCGTCCAGCACGCCCTTGATCTTGTCGCGCGAGCAGCTGCAGCGGTCGAACACCGTCTGCGGATCATAGACCCGCACGCCGCGCTCGTGGAACAGCCGGAACAGCAGCCGTTCGATCGCCACCTGCGGATCGGTCAGCTCGTCCGTATCGATGGTACCTACCAGCGTGCTCGCCTCTAACCAGGCATCGTCCTCGACTTCGACGGCATCGCGTTCGTCACCGTCGCCGCCATGCAGGTCGGGCTGGCGCATGCGCTCAGGCGCTTGCGGAAGGAACTGGGCGACAAGTCCGCCGGCGCGCCAGTTGTGGCGCGGGTTGCCGTCCTCGTCGCGGTCGATGAGTTCGGCGACGGCGAGGCGAACCCGGGTCGGGATCTGTTCGGACTGGCGGAAGTAGACGCCGGCCATTTCTTCAAGCGACGAGCCGTCCATCGGAACGATGCCCTGATAGGGCTGCATGCCGCGGCCCTGATCAATCGTCAGCGCAAGAAAGCCATGGCCGAGCAGTTCGGCAGGCGAGATCTTGCCGTTCTCGACGGCTTCGGCCAGTGCATCCTCGTCGTAGCGGGCATAGGCGCGCAGTGCATCCGGCGTGGAGAAATCGGCAACAAGCAGGTCGACCGGGCCGTCACCCTTGGTCTGCATGGTGAACTTGCCTTCGAATTTCAGCGAAGTGCCCAGCAGTGCAGTGAGCACGACGGCTTCCGCCAGCAGCCGCGCGACCGGTGCCGGATAATCGTGCCGTCCGAGGATCGCGTTGAGGAGTGGCCCGAGCTGGACTGCACGGCCACGCACATCAAGGCCATCCACCTGGAAGGGCACGACGCGGTCGTCGCCGGCAAAATCGAGTTCGTTCAGTTCAACAGTCGCTTCCGCCATGAGTTAACTCCTTCGCGCCGGCGCTCTCAGTTCCTCGAACGCTTTTACACAAGCGCCAGCCGCAGCGGAACCGCCGGCCGGGGATTTGAGAACGTTGACGATATCGTGTTGAAGCGCCGCACTCGTTCGGCGGCGCGCTTTGAAAGCCGTCAGATGGTGGCGGCTCTCATCGAATTCAAGTCGGAAGCGCTTTTGATCCTCAGACGATGCCGAAGCACCAGGCAAGGATCGACTTCTGCGCGTGAAGACGGTTTTCCGCCTCGTCGAACACCACCGACTGTGGTCCGTCGATGACCTCGTCGGTGACTTCCTCGCCGCGATGCGCCGGCAGGCAGTGCATGAAGAGCGCGTCCTTGTTTGCCTTATCCATCAGCGCCTTGTTGACCTGATAGGGCTGGAAGATGTTGTGGCCGCGCGCCTTGTGCTCCTGGTTCATCGAGATCCACGTATCGGTGACGACGACATCGGCGCCGGTGACCGCCCGTTCGGCGTCGTGGCAGAGCATGATCTCGCCGCCGTTGTTGCGCGCCCAGTTCAGGAACTTGTCATGCGGCTCGGAGCCCATTGGCACGGCCATGTTCATCTTGTAGCCGAACCGCGCCGAGCCTTCGACGAGCGAGTGCAGCACGTTGTTGCCGTCACCCGTCCAGGCGATGGTCTTGCCTTTGACAGGACCGCGATGCTCCTCGAAGGTCATCAGGTCGGCCATGATCTGGCAGGGATGGGTATCGTCGGTCAGCGCGTTGATAACAGGCACGGTGGCGTGCTCGGCCATTTCCCGCATGCGGTTGTGATCGGTGGTGCGGATCATGATCGCATCGACATAGCGCGACAGGACACGTGCCGTATCGCCGATCGTCTCGGCGCGGCCGAGCTGCATTTCCGTGCCGGACAGGAAGAGCGTCTCGCCGCCGAGCTGGCGCATGCCGACATCGAAAGAGACGCGGGTGCGGGTGGACGGCTTTTCGAAGATCATCGCCAGCATCTTGCCGGCGAGTGGCTGATCGCCCTTGCCGGCCTTGAAGGCCCGCTTGCGGCTCTTCGCGTCGTCAAGAATGGTGCGGAGGTCCTCCGGCGAAACCGCCGAAAGATCCAGGAAATGCTTTGGTGATGCCATGCTATCGTCCCCTATCGAGGGGAACCGTCACCGGCACCCCTCATCGCGCTCAGGCTGTTTTCTTAAGTTCTGCCTTGGTCAGCTTTTCGGCTGCCCGTTCGATCCGTGCGAGCCCCTCGCGGGCTTCCTCGGCCGTGATCGTCAACGGCGGCAGAAGGCGCACGACGTTATCGCCAGCAGGTACTGACAGCATTTTCTCATCGCGCATTGCAACGACCAGATCGCCAGCAGGCACCCTTGCCTTGATGCCGAGCATCAGGCCTTCGCCTCTGATATCTTCGATCACGTCAGGGAAACGGTCCTTCAGGCTTGCGAGTCCCTGGCGGAACACGAGCGCGACATCGCGGACATTTTCAAGGAAGCCATCGGCCAGCACGACGTCGAGCACCGCGTTGCCGCAGGCCATGCCGAGCGGATTGCCGCCATAGGTCGTGCCGTGAATGCCGGGCTTCATGCCGGAAGCAGCCTCTGCGGTCGCAAGGCAGGCGCCGAACGGGAAGCCGCCGCCGATGCCCTTGGCAACAGCCATGATATCAGGCGTGATGCCTGTCAGTTCGTGGGCGAAGAACCGGCCGGTGCGGCCAACCCCGCTCTGCACTTCGTCGAGGATCAGCAGCAGACCCCGGTCGTCGCAGATGCGACGCAGCTCGCGCAGGAATTCCTTGTCCACGACGCGCACGCCGCCCTCGCCCTGGATCGGCTCGATCAGCAGCGCGCCGGTGTTTTCGTTTATCGCAGCGTTGAGGGCATCGAGATCACCGAATGGGACCTGATCGAACCCTGGCGCCTTCGGGCCGAAGCCTTCCATGTATTTTTCCTGACCACCGGCGGCGATCGTCGCGATGGTCCGGCCGTGGAAAGCACCCTCGAAGGTGATGATGTGGAATTTCTCCGGATGGCCCTTGGAGAAATGATAGCGACGCGCCGTCTTGATGGCGGTCTCAAGCGCTTCGGCGCCGGAATTGGTAAAGAACACCTTGTCGGCGAACGTGGCATCCACCAGACGGCGGGCCAGACGCTCCTGCTCCGGGATCTCGTAGAGGTTGGAAAGGTGCCAGACCTTCTCGGCCTGCGACTTCAGCGCGTTTACCAGATGCGGATTGGAATGACCGCAGGAGGTGACGGCAACGCCTGCCCCGAAATCCAGATATCGCTCGCCACCTTCCGTCACAAGCCATACGCCCTCGCCTCGATCAAAGCGCAAAGGTGCCCGGGCAAACGTGTCGTAAAGTGCGGCTTCAGCCATGGCGACATCACTCCTCTGGGTAGGTTCCGACCCCCCTCTCCAGACCTCTCCGGAGACCGGGAATGCGGCCTGAAAAATCAAAAATGCCGCCCACCGGGCGGCGCGGGCACTATCATGGCTAAGTGCCTCCATGTCAACAAAACTTGGTGTTTTATAGGGCTTTCGGGGCATATGCCGCGATGCAACCTGATGCTGTATTGCGGCATTTCGGTCTGTGACAAAAATGACTCTTGAGGGCAGCAAGTTGGGGAAAACCGCGAAATCGATTCGCGGCGATTCGAGCGACTCTTGCCACGGAGTCAGCCACACACTAGGTTAATCCTCAATTACTAGAACGCATGCGGCGGAACTAGTCACCTCGAAGCATAGATTGCGTGGGTGCGGCGGATTTATTTCGCCGCAGAGGTGAACGGATTCTGTCTGCCAGCAACGTTCAAAGGCGGAGAACGGCATGAACTGGACTGATGAGCGCGTCGAGCGACTTAAAAAACTATGGTCGGAAGGTCTCAGCGCCAGCCAGATTGCAGCCCAACTTGGAGGCGTAAGCCGCAATGCCGTGATCGGCAAAGTGCACCGTCTCAACCTTCCGGGTCGCGCCAAAGCAGGCGGTTCGGCGTCGGCCAATCGCCCGGCATCTAAGCGCCCAGCGCCCGCAGCTCCGCGCGCGCCGAGCTTTGCCGGACGCGACACAGCCCGTCCCGCAGCACGGACGGTGGGTGCAAACGCACTCAAGGAAGATCAGGACGTCAACGTCGCCGAACCGGTGAAATACACCGCTTCCGGCAGCGTCGTCGTGCCGATCTCGCGCCGTCTGTCGCTGACGGATCTCACCGAGCGCACATGCAAGTGGCCGGTTGGCGATCCGCTGACGGACGACTTTCATTTCTGCGGTTGCGATGCGCAGGATGCGTCGCCCTATTGCAAATATCACGCGAAGCTTGCCTACCAGCCGGTACACGAGCGCCGTCGTCCGGCTGCCCGCGCGTCCTAAGCCAGGCGGCTGCGGAAACAAGATCGAAGGCGGGCTCTGGCCCGCCTTTTGCGTTTTCGGCATGGCTGACTTGCGCTGAAAAAACTTGCCTCGCACTCCCTGGGCTCCTATTTCGGCCTCGAGAGAGGACGACCTCCCCCTGAATGGGCATAACGCCGGGACGACCCGGCATGAACCTCACCTAAAGGGGAAGATCATGCGCTCGATAAGAGACCGTATTCGCCACGCCATCAGCTTTGAAATCATCGGGCTTCTGATGATGGTGCCGCTCGGCGCTTTCGTCTTCGACATGCCGGCCGAACATATGGGCATTGTCGGCGTCGTGTCTGCGACGGTCGCGACCGGCTGGAACTACCTCTACAATCTGGGTTTCGACCGCTTTCTGCAGGCGCGACGGGGTACGACGCTAAAGACGCCTGCCTTGCGCATTGCTCATGCGGTGCTGTTCGAAATCGGTCTGCTGGTCGTGCTGATGCCGTTTATCGCGTGGTATCTGCAGATTACTCTTCTCCATGCGCTGACAATGGATATCGCGATCGCGCTGTTCTACGTGGTCTATGCCTATCTCTTCAATCTTGGCTACGACAAGCTGTTCCCGCTGCCGGAATGGAAGACCCAGGAAGCCGCCTGACCATCAGAGTTTCGGACGGTGCGATACGCCAGTCCGATGGAAGCCTGAATGTCTCGGCAAACCCGATCTCTCCGGCGCGCGTGATCCGCAGGGCCCGGGTTTCCTCCCGGCGACCGATCCAGCCGACGGCGAGTGCGCGGTCCAGCAGCGTCGCACCCATTTGTCCCGCCAGATGCGGCCGTCGCTCGCTCCAATCCAGGCATGTCCGGCAGAGCGGGCGTTTCGAACGGGTCAGCTGGTCGAGATCGATCCCGAAATCACAAAAGAACCGTCTGCCCTCGTCGGTGATCAGGCCTGCTCCATCGCCGAGCAGCAGATAGCCGTTGCCGGTCAGGGAGTCGGCGAGCGCGATGGCGAGGCGGCCTGCCATGTGATCGTAACAGGTGCGGGCAAGCCGTAACGCCTCGTCTTTCGGGCCGACAGGATGATGGCGCTTCGGCCCATCCGCGGCGACGGCCATCAACGCGTGGATCGCGTGCGCGACTTCCGGAGAGGCAAGTCGGTAATAGCGGTGCCTGCCCTGCTTCTCGACCTCGATCAGGCGAGCCTGCGCCAGTTTGCCGAGATGGCCGCTGGTGGTCTGCGCGGTGACACCTGCGTGGCTTGCCAGTTCGCCCGCCGTCAGGGCCTGGCCGCCCATCAGCGCGGACAGCATGTTGGCGCGTGCAGCATCGCCGATCAGGCTTGCAACTTCCGCGATCGTATTTCCTGAAACCATATTGGACATGATCCAGTTCTAGCACCGGAAAACTTTGCCGTCAGCGGTCAACGGTTCGGCCGTCGCCGAAGCATTTCTTTTCCTCTCTCCGCTAAGAGGGGCGGAGATTGCATGGATGGGGATAGGAACTGGAATGGCGGACACCAAAACAAGCATGGCAACGGATCTGTTGCTGCTCCTCACGCTCGCGACGCTTTGGGGCGCGTCCTACACGCTGATCAAGGTCGGTGTGGAGACGATCTCGCCCATCACCTTTATCGCCGTCAGGACGCTGGTCGCCGGTCTCATTCTCGTTGCGGCACTGCGCCTGCGCGGCTTGAAACTGCCGAGGGACCGGCAGACCTGGACGCTCTTCACGGTTCAGGCCTGCCTGAACAGCGCTGTCCCCTTCACCCTGATTGCCTGGGCCGAACAGACGACCGATGCGGGCCTTGCCACCATTTTGAGTTCAACGACGCCGATCTTCGCGTTTCTGCTGACGGCGCTGATCACGCGCCATGAAAGCGTCTCTGCGGCCAAGCTGTTCGGAGTTGCGGCAGGCATTGTCGGAATATGCCTGATCGTCGGCATGGAGGCGCTTGCCGGGTCGGGCGAGAACCTCTGGGCTCAACTCGCCATCGTGACCGCGACGATCTGCTATGCGGCGGCTGCCATCTTCGGGAAGAATTTTAAGGGATTGGACCCGATGATGCCCGCCGCGGGATCGCTGATCGCAGGGGCGGCCATCCTCATTCCCGTGAGCCTCGTGGTCGACAGACCCTGGACGCTGACGCCCAGCACCGATTCGATGCTCGCCCTGTTGGCGCTCGCGGTATTTTCGACGGCGCTCGCCTTCGTCATCTATTTCCGGCTGGTGCAGACGCTGGGCTCCGTCGGCACGACGGCGCAGGCCTATCTGCGGGTGCCGATCGGCGTTGGCATCGGCGTCGTGTTTCTCGGCGAAACGCTTGCCTCGACAGCCTGGCTCGGTCTCGCCTGCGTCGTGACCGGCGTGATTGCCATGACGCTGCCGGCTAGGAGACGCGGTGCTCAGGCTTCCATTGAGTAACCGGCACCGCGGACCGTGCGGATGACATCCTGCATGTTGGAGAAGTTGAGTGCCTTCCGCAGGCGCCCCACATGCACGTCGACGGTGCGTTCGTCGACATAGATGTCATGACCCCAGACGCCGTCGAGCAGCTGCGAGCGCGAAAAGACGCGGCTGGGTGAGGCCATCAGGAATTCCAGAAGTCTAAACTCTGTCGGCCCGAGGCGAACTTCGCGGCTCTTGCGGTGAACGCGATGGGTTTCGCGATCGAGTTCGATGTCGCCGCATTTGAGGACGCTCGAAAGGACCTCTGGTCGGGCACGGCGCAGCATCGCCTTGACGCGGGCCATCAGTTCCGGTGTCGAAAACGGCTTGACCACATAGTCGTCGGCGCCCGTGGCAAGCCCACGAACGCGCTCGCTTTCTTCGCCGCGCGCCGTCAGCATGATGATCGGCAGGCGTTCCGTCTCCGGCCGCATGCGCAGGCGACGGCACAGTTCGATGCCCGAAACGCCTGGCAGCATCCAGTCGAGAATGAGAAGATCCGGAACGCGCTCCTGAAGCCTGATTTCCGCTTCGTCACCGCGAAGCACGGTATCGACCTCGTAACCCTCGGCCTCCAGGTTATACCGAAGGAGGACGCTGAGGGCCTCTTCGTCTTCCACGACTGCGATCTTCGGCTGCATTCCGACTTGCTCCGTCACTCGTCCCGAACTGCACTGGGATCCGCCAGATCCGCTCGCGCTGCTTCAGGTCATTGGTTTTGGCAGTTATCGTCCCGAAACCGGCAGGCGATTTCGGGAGAGCTGCATCATGTCCCGGCGGAGCCGAGCATGTTGGACGTATCGTCCTTAGGACGTTCGCCCTCCGGCTGTGCGCCGGTCGCGATGTAGTAGATGGTCTCGGCGATATTCGTCGCGTGGTCGCCGATGCGCTCGATGTTCTTGGCGCAGAACAGGAGATGGGTGCAGGTGGTGATGTTGCGCGGATCCTCCATCATGTAGGTGAGGAGTTCGCGGAATAGCGAGGTGTACATCGCGTCGATCTCTTCATCGCGCTGGCGGATGATCTCCGCTTTTTCCGCAGAGCGGTTGGCGAAAACATCAAGAACGTCCTTGAGCTGCACCAGCGCCAGTTCGGAAAGATGCTCCAAACCACGGGCAAGCTTGCGCGGGACGCCTGTTCCCTGCACGGCGAGCACGCGCTTGGCGGTGTTCTTGCCAAGGTCGCCGACGCGTTCCAGGTCAGCTGCAATGCGCAGCGTGCCGATGATCTCGCGAAGGTCAGCCGCCATCGGCTGGCGCTTGGCGATGGTGACGATCGCCTTGTCCTGGATATCGCGCTCGGCGTGGTCGAGAATGACGTCGTCCGAGATGACCTTCTGGGCCAGTGCGGAGTCGGAGTTCACGAGCGCACGCACGGCATCTCCGCACATCTGTTCAGCGAGACCGCCCATTTCGGAGATCCGGCGGTTCAGGTATTTCAGTTCCTCGTCATAGGCCGAGAGAATATGGGTCGAAACCATGTGTCTGATCCTTGATGTCTGCAGTTGCGGCTGAGGGCTTTAAGCCCGCATCAGCCGAAGCGGCCCATGATGTAATCCTGGGTGCGCTGGTCATCCGGATTGGTGAACATCTTGTCGGTATCGTTTTCCTCGACCAGATTGCCGAGATGGAACATTGCCGTGCGCTGCGAAACGCGGGCCGCCTGCTGCATCGAGTGGGTGACGATGACGATCGTGTAGTTGGCGCGCAGTTCGTGGATCAGTTCCTCGACCTTGGCCGTGGCAATCGGATCGAGTGCCGAGCATGGCTCGTCCATCAGAATGACTTCAGGCGAAACCGCGATCGCACGGGCGATGCAAAGGCGCTGCTGCTGGCCGCCGGAGAGGCCGGTGCCACCTTCATGCAGGCGATCCTTGACTTCGGCCCAGAGGCCCGCGCGCTGCAGGCTTGCCTCGACGATCGCGTCCATCTCCGTCTTGCCGCGGGCAAGACCGTGGATGCGGGGACCGTAGGCGATGTTCTCGTAGATCGACTTCGGGAACGGGTTCGGCTTCTGGAACACCATGCCGACGCGGGCACGCAGTTCAACGACGTCGATTTCCTTGTCGTAGATATCGTCGCCGTCGAGCGTGATCTTGCCGGTAACGCGGCAGCCCTCGATCGTGTCGTTCATGCGGTTCATCGTGCGCAGGAAGGTGGACTTGCCGCAGCCGGACGGGCCGATCAACGCGGTGACGGTATGCTCGCGGACATTCAGGTTCACGTCATAAAGGGCGCGCTTGTCACCATAATAAACGGAGACATCCTTGCCGATCATCTTATGTGCAACGTCGTTCATTTTCTTGTCCAGAGCCTTCTCAACTGCTGCTTCTGACATCATGTTCATTGCTTTTCCCCCTCTCTCTACCAACGCCGTTCGAAGCGGCGTCGCAAGAGAATTGCGCCAACATTCATCAAGATCAGGAACAGGAGCAGGATCATGATCGCTCCCGAGGTCCGTTCAACGAAGGCGCGTTCCGCCTCGTTGGCCCACATGTAGATCTGTACCGGCAGTGCCGTCGACGGATCCATCGGCGTGGTTGGATAGTTTGCCACGAAGGCGACCATGCCGATCAAGAGAAGCGGCGCGGTTTCGCCGAGCGCGTGCGCCAGGCCAATGATCGTACCGGTCAGGATACCGGGCATGGCAAGCGGCAGGACGTGGTGGAAGATGGTCTGCATCTTCGAGGCACCGAGCCCAAGCGCTGCGGCGCGGATCGACGGTGGCACTGCTTTCAGCGCCGCGCGGGTGGCGATGATGATGGTCGGAAGCGTCATCAGCGTCAGAACCAGGCCGCCGACCAGCGAGGCCGAGCGCGGCAGGCCCATGAAGTTGATGAAGACCGCGAGACCCAACAGACCGTAGACGATCGACGGGACCGCTGCGAGATTGTTGATGTTGACCTCGATCAGGTCCGTGAACCGGTTCTTCGGGGCAAACTCTTCAAGATAGATCGAGGCTGCGACGCCGATCGGCAGGGACAGGACGAGCACGATCAGCATCATATAGAAGGAGCCGATCAGGGCGACGCCGACGCCGGCTGCTTCCGGACGGCTGGACGCGCCGTTGAAGAAAATGCCGGTGTTGAATTCCTTGGCGAGCGCACCGCTGTCGGTCAGCTGCTTCATCCATCCGACCTGCTGGTCGGACACCTTGCGGCTGGTTTCCGCCACGTCGAGATTGATCTGGCCTTTCACGGCGCTGTCGATATCGCCGGCCGCCAGGAGCGAAACCGTCTGGGTCGTGCCGATGATCTCAGGATCGGAAACGACCATATCGCGCAGCTGGCCACGAACGCCGTCCGAAATCATCTGGTTGACGGCACGCAGACCCTGGCGATCGTTTTCGGCGACGCCCAGAACCTTCGCCAGCGCATTGCGGGCGACGATCGGGTAGTTGGCCGTCATCAGCTTGGCCGGATCCGTAGCCCGCACATTATCCTTGTCGATGATCTGCTGCGAGAACTCCACAGGGATGGTGATCATCGTCTGCTGAAAGGCGGTATAGCCCTTCGAGACGACCGACCACAGAAGGAGCATCAGGAACAGGATGCCGAACGAGAGAGCAGCGATGCCATAGGCACGAAAGCGGCGCTCGGCGGCGTAGCGGCGTTTGATACCGATATCGCGACGGGCAGGCTTGGCCAAGACGCCGGCGGTGGAGGAAACCACGTCGGTCATTCGTACTGCTCCCGGTATTTGCGCACGATGTAGAGCGCGTAGATGTTGAGGCAAAGCGTGATCGCAAACAGCGTGATGCCGAGTGCGAAGGCGACGAGCGTCTGCGGCGAGGTGAATTCAAGGTCGCCCGTCAGCTGGCTGACGATCTTGACGGTCACCGTCGTCATCGGCTCGAACGGGTTGAGCTGCATGCGGGCGGCGACGCCGGCGGCGAGCACCACGATCATGGTTTCGCCGATGGCGCGCGAGGCGGTCATCAGAAGTGCGCCGACGATGCCCGGCAGTGCTGCCGGCAGGACGACCTTCTTGATGGTTTCGGACTGGGTGGCGCCGAGACCGAGCGAGCCGTCACGAAGCGTTCCCGGCACGGCGGTGATGATGTCGTCCGACAGCGACGAGACGTAAGGGATCAGCATGATACCCATGACGAAGCCGGCGGTGAGAACGCTCTGTGCCTGGATGAAGTTGGCGTAATCGCCTGTGACAAGGCCGTTCAGCTGCGAAGACAGGTCGCGCAGGAACGGGCCGACCGTCGTCAGGGCAAAGAAGCCGTAGACGATGGTGGGAATGCCGGCGAGAACTTCGAGCAGAGGCTTTGCCACGGAGCGGACACCCCGGGAGGCGTATTCCGACATGTAGATCGCGGAAAACAGACCGCTCGGGACGGCGACGAGCATGGCGACGAAGCCGATATAGAGTGTGCCGAGAAGCAGCGGGATAAGGCCGAACTGACCAGCCGAGTCCGTGGCGCCGGCGGCCGCAAAGCGCGGATCCCAGACGGTGCCGAAGAAGAACTCCCACGGCGGGATGCTGGTGAAGAAGTGCGTTGCTTCCGTCAGCATCGAGGCAACGATGCCGACCGTGGTCAGGATCGCGATCGAGGATGCGACGACGAGGCTGGCGAGGATCACCTTCTCGACACGGTTGCGAGCCCGAAACCGCGGCGCGATGCGCGTGTAGGAAAAGCCGGCGCCGATCAGGGCTGCCAGAAGGACTACCGCGGTCATAACCCAGTTGCTGATCTTGGTCATTACGTTGAGATCGCCAGCGGACTCGACCATGTATGGTTCGGGGTCGCCGGCAAGCGGGACGCCCTTAGCGCCAAGCGCTGCGCGCAGTTCGACGGGATTTCCGCCGATGCGCTCGATCTCGTCCAGGCTCAGTACGTTCATGCCGCGCGCAAGCGAGCTTACCATGCCGAAGGAGAGACCCTGTTCGGCCGGCGAACGCGCCTTTACGTCTTCAGGAAAGCCATCGAGGACAGTGGAGTTGATATAGAGGGGGCTGACGACCAGCCACGCGGCCAGGATGAGAACCGACGGCAGAACGGCGCAGAGTGCGACGAAGGTGCCGTAGTAGCCCGGACGTGAATGAAGCTTTGAGGAACGGCCGCCGGCGATTGCCAGGGCGTGCCTGGTTCCGACAACGTAACAAGCGATCGCAATTATCGCCAGAATCAATAAAATCAATGGTGTGCTCATTAAAATCCCCCGGCCTACCGCCATCGACGGCACCCATTACCGCACAAATCCCACCATCGGAATCAATATGTTTCGCCATCCAAAACGCAGCGACTGACGCCAGGCTTTGCTTCTGTCGGGCGACGGACAAGTCGCCGCCTGGCACGAAAGAAGACCGGCGCCGCAAGAAGCGGCGCCGGAATTTTGATTACATGGTCTTGCCGGCTTCGAAGTCCTTGCGGACCTGTTCGCGCTGATCGTCCGGAGCAGCAACCAGGCCGTATTCGGCGAGCGGGCTGTCAGGGCCGATCATTTCGTCGGAGATGAAGAACTCAACATATTCCTTGAGGCCTGGAATAACGCCGAGGTGAGCCTTCTTGACGTAGAAGAACAGAGGGCGCGACACCGGGTACTTGCCCGAAGCAATGGTTTCGGTGGAAGCAACGACATCCGAAACGGTCGCGACCTTCAGCTTGTCCATGTTGTTTTCATAGAAGGCCAGGCCGAAAACGCCGAGGCCGGTCTTGTTGGCCGAGATGCGGGCCAGCGTTTCGGTGTAATCGCCGTCGATGTCGACAGCTGCGCCGTCCTTGCGAACTGCAACGCACTTGGCAGCAGCCTGCTTGGCATCGGTGATGGCAGCCTTGATGACGTCCGTCGCGCCGGCTTCCTTGCAGCCTTCAGCCATGATCTTCTCTTCGAAGACTTCGCGGGTGCCGTGCTTGGAGCCTGGGATGTAAGCTGCGATCGGGCCCTTCGGCAGGGTCGCATTGACTTCCGACCAGTTCTTGTAAGGGTTGGCAACGAGCTTGCCGTCGACGACGACTTCAGCGGCCAATGCCTTGTAGAGATCCTTCGGGGTGATCTTCATGTCGCCGTTCGACGAGTCGGCGGCGAATACGATACCGTCGTAACCGATGCGGATTTCCTGAACGTCCGTGACGCCGGCAGCCTTGCAGGCTTCGGCTTCGCTCTTGTTGATCTTGCGCGAAGCATTGGCAACGTCGATCGTGCCCTCGCCGACGCCGGAGCAGAATGCCTTCAGACCGCCGCCCGTGCCGCCGGACTCAACAACCGGTGCCTTGAAGTTCGGGTTGGTCTCGGCAAAGGTCTCGGCAACGATCTTCGCATAGGGAAGAACGGTGGAGGAGCCGGCAACCTGAACCTGGTCGCGTGCGGATGCAACGCCGGCAAAGGCAACAGAGGCCACGAGGGCTGCTGCGGAAAGTTTGAACATGTTCATCGAAGTTCTCCCGGTATGGGTTTCCAGAAATCTTGTCATGCCGGCCTCTTAGACATTTGCCGGCTCTCGGCCCGCTGGTCATAGCCGCCCTTGGCCTTAGGTTTTATGTCACTTCGGTGAAACATTTGTGACAATTCAAGCTGTTGAAAATATTGACGTTCTGGAAGAGACCGGGAAAACTGGGTTGGTTTTATGTCAGAAACGGACGGTAAACTCCGTCCCCTTGCCGAGTTCCGACTTCACAAGCAGGCGGGCGCGGTGCCTGGTGAGGATATGCTTGACGATGGCAAGCCCCAATCCGGTACCCTTCTTTGAGCGGCTGTCGGCGACGCTGACGCGGTAGAAACGCTCGGTCAGGCGCGGAACGTGCTCCGCCGGTATGCCCGGCCCCTTGTCGATGACATTGACTTCGACCGGCAGCCTGCCGCCGCCTTTCAGGAAGACATCGACGAACTTGCCCTCCTGACCATACTTGCAGGCATTCTCGATGAGGTTCTCGATCACTTCGATCAGTTCGTCTCGATCGCCCAGCACATCGACCCTGCCTTCGGGAAGATGCAGGCGGATTTCGACGCCCAGTTCCTCAGCCAAAGGCAAGAGCGCGTCGCTGACATGGATGATCAGCGGCTTCAGGTCCACGGTCTGGTCCGGAGCGATATGCGACTTCAGTTCCAGCCGCGACAGGGAGAGAAGGTCGTCCACCAGTCGGCTCATCCTGGTCGCCTGGTCGAGCATGATGCCGAGAAAGCGTTCCTGCGCCTTCGGATCGCCGCGAGCCGGGCCCTGAATTGTCTCGATGAAGCCTCTGAGCGAGGCAAGCGGCGTTCTCAGCTCATGGCTTGCATTGGCGACGAAATCGGATCGCATCCGGTCGATGCTGCGCAGTTCGGAGACATCGCGGAACGACAGGAGGTAATAGTTTCCCATGCCCGGCGCCAGGCCGCCGATATCGATCGGCGCCACGCGCAGGATGAAGACCCGTTCGGACGGAAGGCGCTCAGAATGTTCGATCTGGTTCGGCTGGCCGGTTGCGATAGTTTCGCGCAGCATGTCGAGAATGCCGGGCGACCGCAGCCGCGCTGTCAGATGGGTGCCGATCGGCAGATCGCCGAAGGCCCGCTCCGCCGCCTTGTTGCGGTAGAGAACGGAGATGTCTCCACCCAGCACCACGACCGGCATGTCCAGCGTGCCGAGAGTTGCCGAGATCAGCGGCAGCGGGTCGAAGACGGGTGGCTCCGGAACAGGCATTTCAACCGGTACGACAGGTATCTCCGGCAAGGGCCGGGACAGCACGGCGACGACGAGGGGAAGCCAGAGCACGAAGACCAGAAGATCGTTCGCGCCGGCAACAAAAGCGATCACCGCGATCGTCGAGAGCAGCAGAAGCAGCAGCCACTCGCGCCGGAAGCGAAGTGCCAGCTCTTGCGCAAACCCGCGCTCTTCCTTCGGCAACGCTTCCACGCGCGAACCCCTTTTTGTTTGGTCGAACTTGCGGTCATATAACGCTTGCATGACAGATATGCATCGGTCCTGAGGGAAACCTCAAGCCCTGCAAACCGTTGAAGCATTCGCAGCCGTTTCGGCCGCCGAAGGAAAAAGGACAGCAATCATGGCAGAGACAAGCAGCCGGTCAGCGGAACTAGAAATCGATGGCAAGCTGAGGCATTTCGACATTGACGATCCGAAACTGCCCGGCTGGGTGCATGATCACGCGCTGGAATCCGGCGGCTTTCCCTATGACCACAAGTTGGACAAGGAGAAATACGCCAAGCAGCTGGAGAAGCTGCAGATCGAGCTCGTGAAGGTGCAGTACTGGCTGCAGGATACCGGCAAGCGGATGATTGCGCTGTTCGAAGGCCGGGATGCTGCCGGCAAGGGCGGTACGATCATGTCCATCCGCTCCTATATCAATCCGCGATCTGCACGCGTGGTGGCGTTGAGCAAACCTTCGCCCACCGAAGCGGGCCAGTGGTATTTCCAGCGTTACGTGTCGCACTTCCCGACGTCGGGCGAGATCGTGCTGTTCGACCGCTCCTGGTACAATCGCGCGGTGGTCGAGCCTGTCATGGGCTTCTGCAAGCCGGGCCAATACGAAGCCTTCATGAAGGACGTTCCGCAATTCGAGGAGATGATCGTCGACGACGATATCCATCTGTTCAAGTTCTGGCTGGATATCGGCCAGGAAATGCAGCTGAAGCGGTTTCACGACCGGCGCCACGATCCGTTGAAGATCTGGAAGCTTTCGCCGATGGACATCGCGGCACTGAACAAATGGCCTGACTACACCGCAAAGCGCGACCAGATGCTGGAGCGAACACACAGCAAGCTTGCGCCATGGACGGTGGTGCTGGCAAACGACAAGCGGCGTGCGCATCTGAACGTCATCCGCCACATCCTTGGATCCCTCGATTACGAAGGGAAAGACAGGGACGCGATCGGTGAGATCGACGACAAGATCCTCGGATTTGGCAGCAAGTTCCTGAAATAGAGACAGACAGGTGAGCGAGCCGGACGACGTTGTCGTCCGGCGTTCAGGGTTCAGCCTGCGGGCAAAATGCGGACGGAGTAGAGCAGGACCGGTCTGTCGGAACCGTCGAGGCCGGTATTGATCAGGATGCGGCCCGGCGCGTTTGGCGCGATCGCCCGGTCGAAGCTGACCTTGAACAGGGCTTCCAGTCGCTCCTGGGTTGCCGTGAACCGGTGTCTTGCGCAGCCCCCAAGGCTGCCGAAATCGCAGCGTATCGACATCTGGACACCTTGGTTGCCGCCAGCCTGGACGGTGACCGCGATGGTGGCCGGCCCGCCTGCCAGACGCTGCAATACATCCGCCGGAACCGTGACGGCGATATCACCGCCGGTTTGCGGGGTTGCCGACAGGAGCCGAACGGCTGGACCTTCCGAACCGGTTGCAGCCTCTGCCTTTGCCTCGCGACCGACCTGCAACGTATCGATCTGCTTCGGTTCGAAGACCTGCGCCCATTCATCGGAAAAGCCGCCGCGAGGATCAAAGCGCGCATTGGGACCCGCCTGCGATTGCGACGCCCGGTTGGCGGCCTGCAGGGCCTCGTCCATCACCGACTGGACCAGGCCCGAATTATAGAAATACCAGCAAGCGACGCCGACGACTGCAAGCGAGATGACCCATTTCAGCAGCCAGGAGATCAGCCGCTGACGACGGCTCTTGCGCGGCTTGGCTGCAGGGTTCGTCTCGGCGTCGAGAGATCCGCGCCGCTTCCTGCCGCGCTCGGGCTTGGCAACAGGCGGTTGGCCACGTTGCACGCGGTCCGGCTCGACCGAGGTCAGTCCGTCCATCTGCGGCACTTCGGATGAGGCCGGACGGAAATCCGGTCGCGCGGCGCCGAGACTTCCGAGATCCCCGGCCGACTGGACATCGTTGGGCTGCCTCTGGTCATTTGCCGGGGATGGTGCGCGTGTTGCGCCGCCGAGACCGGTATCCGGATCGGGGGCGGCTACCCTTTCATCCGCAACGATCGGGGCTGCGACATCTGGAGCTGCGGCTCTGGCCGTGGCGGCAGGTGCGACAACCGGGTCGATGACAGGGTGAGTGATCTCGTCAGGCTCGATAGCGGGACCGGCCAGCCGGTCCACTTCCTCCGTCTCGATCTCGCGGATCTTTTCTTCCAGCCGCTTTTGCTGCTGCATGACAATCAGCTTGTCGGTCACGCCCTGGCGCTGCAGACCTGCTTCCAGCGCCTGTCGCGCCGACTGATAAATCCGTGCCCGCGTGTCGCCATCGGTCCGATCGGAACGATCAAGGGCATTCCTGATGGCTGTTTCCAAACCGCTCACTGCGGATCCTTCCGGTTGTGCATACCCGACTGCCGGCCTTGCTGAAAAGACGGCGTTAATTTTCGGTAACCTCTCCGTCGCCGAACTGCAAGCCGGTGGTCAATGGCCTTCCTTCGCCAAGATTGGGGAGAAGATATGGTTAGGCGTGAGAATGCCGCGGAAACAGACGCTTATCGAGCCGCCAGTGCGCATGGCACGCATACCTTCGCCAGACGGAGCCATCTTTCCCGAGCCGAGTGCATCTGCTAAAACCGATATTACGTGTGCGTAAACGTAAACCAAAAGGAGATTGCCGATGCTTCCGGACGTGCTGAGACAAGGACTGCGAATTCCCGTCGTGGCGTCGCCGCTGTTCATCATCTCGCATCCGGCACTGACCTTGGCGCAGTGCAAGGCCGGCGTGATCGGCGCCTTCCCTGCCCTCAATGCTCGCCCGGAAAGCCAGCTGGACGAATGGCTTGCCATGATGACCGAGGATCTTGCCACCTATAATACGGCCAATCCCGACAGGCCGGCCGCACCGTTCGCCGTCAACCAGATCGTCCATACGTCCAACAGGCGGCTGGAACACGACCTGACGATGTGCGTGAAATACAAGGTGCCGATCGTCATCTCCTCGCTCGGCGCAGTGCCGGAAGCGAATGCCGCAGTGCATTCCTATGGCGGCATCGTGCTGCATGACGTCATCAACAACCGGCATGCGAAGTCCGCGATCCGCAAGGGTGCCGATGGGCTGATTGCTGTCGCAACCGGTGCCGGCGGTCATGCGGGGACGCTTTCTCCCTTCGCGCTTATTCAGGAGATCCGCGAGTGGTTCGACGGCCCGCTCCTGCTCGCCGGCTCGATCGCCACCGGCGGCGGCATTCTGGCGGCACAGGCGATGGGGGCCGACATGGCCTATATCGGCTCACCCTTCATCGCCACGCACGAGGCACGCGCGGTCGACGGCTACAAGCAGATGATCGTCGAATCCTCCGCTTCCGATATCGTCTATTCCAACTATTTCACCGGCATCCACGGCAACTACCTGAAGGGCTCGGTGACGGCGATGGGGCTCGACCCGGATGCGCTTCCGAGCGCCGATCCGACCAAGATGGATTTCGACGCGGCTGTGAGCGGCCCCAAGGCCTGGAAGGACATCTGGGGCGCCGGCCAGGGCGTCGGCGCCGTCAAATCGGTGACCTCAGTCGCAGATCTGGTCGGACGGCTGGAGCGTGAATATGCAGACGCCCGCACAAGGCTAGCGCTCTGACAGCCCATGGACCGCATGGAGAAAATTTCACGCCAATCGAAAACCGGCTTGAAATCACGCCCCATTGCCTGTATCAGCGCCTTCACTCGCAGCAGGCAACACCTTGCGCTGCGTAGGCCGCTTTAGCTCAGGTGGTAGAGCACATCATTCGTAATGATGGGGTCAGAGGTTCGAGTCCTCTAAGCGGCACCATTTTTCCCAACTCCCCTCGAATACCCCCAATCACATCCGCCCCATCGCCTGCAAATCCCGTTCGGCGCGTTCCAGTGCGCTCGTGTTGAGGACCTTGCGCTGGAGAGCGACCGCGACGGCGCGCATGCGGAGGTTGAACCAGCCTTCGCTGCCTTCGTGGTTGCGGCCGCATGATTCGTAGACATCGAGTTTTTCGTAGAGCTGCTGCAGACGGTTCTGGACGCTGCGGAGCGACAGGTGCTTGCGGTGGGCGATCGCCTTGTCGGTGAGGCCGAGCGCGACGTCGATGAGGATTTCGTATTCGACATCGCTGAGGCCGAGCGAATTGCCGAGGCTTTTCTGCTGGATGCCGCGCACTTCGCGGTCAATCACGCATTGGGATTCCATGAAGACGCTGCGCAGCGCCAGCTTCAACCGGTCTTCGGATGCGGATTTGAGGACATAGCCGTAGGTCGCGCCCTCGGGCACGATGCGCGAGACGCCCCGCACATAGGCCTCGTCGGAATAGTTCGACCAGAACAGGATTTTCGTATCGGGACGTTCGCGCCAGATGGTGCGCGCCGCTTCGATGCCGTTGCGCTCGCTCATCTGCAGGTCCATCACCACATGCTCGATGCGCGAGGAGCGCGCCTGTGCTTCGCCGATGAGGCCGTTTTCCGCCTCCAGAACGCTGCGGCACTCGGGAAGGGCTGCGCGCACCGCCTCATGGAGATAGGAGCGGTGAAGCGCGTCGTCCTCGATGATCAGGACATCCATCATCATCCTATCTCCACCCCCGTCTTCGGCTGTATCGGAAGGGTCAGCCGCACAAGCGTGCCGCGATCTTTGGCGCTGGTGATCTCGAACCTTGCGGAGATCAGCCGCGCGCGGGTTTTCATATTGTCGATGCCGTGGCCGGCGCGGTTTTCAGGCGCGCCGATGCCGGAGCCGTCGTCCTTGACCTCGATCGAAAGCGCCCTGCCCGACTGGGTCAGTGCCACGTCGATCCGCTCCGCCTGGCCATGGCGGATGGCATTGTTGACCGCTTCCTGGACGATCCGGAACAGGGCGATCGCCACCGTCGGATCGAGATCGCGAAGCGTGCCGCAGGTCTCGTCGGTCATCTCCCAGGCGATCGTCTGGCCGCTTTCGCGCACCGACCGCTCCAGATGGTTCTCGATCGCCTCGGCGACGCCGAACAGTTGCAGCACGGTTGGCTTGGCTTCCTCGATGATCTCGCGAAGATCATGCATGCATTGCTGCATGGCGCGGCAGAGCGGTTCCAGCGCATCGCCCGGCACGCTCGCAACCCCGGTCAGCTTCTCCATGCGGCGGGTCAGCCGGGTCAGATCGGCGAGCGTCTGGTCGTGCAGATCCATGCCGATCCGCTGGCGTTCCGCCTCCAGGGCCTCGGTGAGTTTCAGGGCGCCCAGCCGCAAGCCCTCCTCGCGGGCGCTGGCTTCGGTCTGGATCACGGCCGAGCGCTTGGCCTGTTCGGCCGCCCGCAGCGCGAAGAAATAGGGGGCGAGCAGGTCTGCCACCGCGCGGGCGTTCTCGACATCCTCCATCGTGTAGCAGTCGTATTGCCGGCTTGAACAGCTGAGCGCGCCGATCACGTCGCCCTGGGCTTTCAGCGGAACATGGAGACGGCTTTTGAGCGACAGCTCGATGATGGGGCTCGCGAAGGCGCCCTCGAAATGAAAGCGCGGATCGGTCAGGGCATTGCCCGAGAGAAGATAGTCCACCTCGCCGGCGAGCAGCGTGCGGATGGGGCTGCCGGTCAGAAGTGCCGGCGGCTCCTTGCTCCAGGCGGTATCAAGGCCGCTCTCATAGGCAATATGGTATTTGCCATCCAGCATCTTGATGCAGACATCGAGATGGTCATGCGGGATGATATGGCTGATCTCCTCGCCCACGGCCTTGATGATCGCATCGAAATCGAGCTGGCCGGCCAGCAATCTCGAAATGCCGAGATAGCGGTCGAACAGCGAGTTGCGCGCCGGATTGAGCATGATCAGGCCTCCTCCCAGTCCTTGGCGACATTAAGCGCCAGCTTTTCGGTTGCGTCCTGCGGGAACCCGCAGACTTTGCGCGAAAGCCCGCAGAAAGCGTGCTTGGATGCGCCTGTACAACATTAGAAAACTCCTCCATTCTCGATTTACTGAGCAAAAGGGGCTCAGGGCAATCATTATCTCCGGACACCCGTTGAGGAGCGGCCCGGGGATATAGAGGGAGCTTTTGGGAGGAAATCATGAATATCAGAACGATGCTTGCGGCATCCGTTGCCGTCGCGTGCCTGTGTGGTCCGGCGCTTGCCGATACCTCATCCAAGAAGATCGCGCTTTCCAACAATTATGCCGGCAATTCCTGGCGACAGGCGATGCTGACGAGCTGGGACAAAATCACCAAGGAAGCCGTTTCCAATGGCGTGGTCGCAGCTGCTGATCCGTTTACCACGGCCGAAAACCAGGCGACCGAACAGGCCGCCCAGATCCAGAACATGATCCTGCAGGGTTATGATGCGATCGTCATCAATGCCGCGTCGCCGACCGCACTCAACGGCGCCGTCAAGGAAGCCTGCGACGCCGGCATCACCGTCGTGTCCTTCGACGGTATCGTGACCGAACCCTGCGCATGGCGCATCGCGGTTGACTTCAAGAAGATGGGCGAGAGCCAGGTCGACTTTCTCGCGAAGAAGCTGCCGAAGGGCGGCAATCTTCTCGAAATCCGCGGCCTTGCCGGCGTTTCCGTCGATGACCAGATCCATGCCGGCATCCAGGCAGGCGTTGCCAAGCACAGCCAGTTCAAGGTGGTCGGCTCCGTCAACGGCGACTGGGCACAGGACGTGGCCCAGCGTGCGGTTGCCGGCATCCTGCCGAGCCTTCCGGACGTGGTGGGCGTGGTGACGCAGGGCGGCGACGGGTATGGTGCGGCACAGGCATTTGCCGCCGCCAAGCGCCCGACGCCGACGATCGTGATGGGCAACCGCGAAGACGAACTCGTCTGGTGGAAGCAGCAGAAGGACAAGGACGGTTACGAGACCATGTCGGTCTCGATCGCGCCTGGCGTTTCGACGCTCGCCTTCTGGGTCGCCCAGCAGATCCTCGACGGCAAGGAGGTCAAGAAAGACCTCGTCGTGCCGTTCCTCAGCATCGACCAGGCCGGTCTGGAAGAGAGCCTGAAGACCACCCAGAAGGGTGGCGTGGCGAATGTCGAATATTCGCTGGCAGACGCCCAAAAGGTGATCGACGCCAAGTAGCGTCGCCTCCCGCGTGCCGGGCCGCGAGGGCTTCGACCTCTCGCGACCCGGCATGATTTCCCATCAGACAAACAGACTGCGATCTGCATGAGCGAAACCTTGAACCGACAAGAGGTTGTGGCCGCGCGCGGCATCCGTGTGACCTTCGGAGCCGTGAAGGCGCTTGATGGCGCCGACCTCGTGATCCACGCGGGCGAATGCGTCGGGCTGGTCGGCCATAACGGTGCCGGCAAATCCACCATCGTCAACGTCATCAATGGCGGCTTGTCTCCCCATGAAGGCACACTGAGCTACAGTGGCAACGATGTGCGCGGCATATCGGCTGCGCGTGCCAACGGCGTGCGCTGCGTGTTTCAGGAACTGTCGCTCTGCCCGAACCTGACAGTCGGCGAAAATGCCCGCATCATGCATGCAGAGCTGAAGGGCTGGAACTGGCGCGGCCGGGCGCTTGCGCTGGTCGAAGCCCAGCTGAAGGACATCTTTCCCGGCCATGCGATCGATTGCGACAGCACGGTCGACGACCTCTCGATCGCCGAACGGCAGATGGTGGAAATTGCCATCAGCTTTGCCGGTATCTCGGCCCCGCCGAAACTGGTCATTCTGGATGAGCCGACGTCATCGCTCGATGCCGGACTTGCCGCACAGCTGATGGCCTATATCCGCAAGTTCGTGTCCGGCGGCGGGTCGGTGCTGTTGATCTCGCATATTCTCGGCGAAATCCTCACCACGTCCAACCGCATCGTCGTGATGAAGGATGGACGCGTGGTGGCAGACCGCGCCGCTTCAAAATTCAATAACCGCAGCCTTGTCGAGGCGATGGGCAATGTGGTGCGTGAACAGGAGCTGTCGCGCAAAGCAGTTGCGAAGTCGGGCGCACCGGTGCTTTCGATGCCGGCGCGACGTGGGCGCGGGCATGGACAGGGAAAAGCCCTGCCGTTCGAAGCCTATCGCGGCGAGATGATCGGGCTTGCGGGGCTCGGCGGCCATGGCCAGACGCAGGCGCTGCTCGATCTTTACCTTGCGCGCAACAGCAACTGGTTTCCGACGAAAAAGCGCGACATTGCCTTTGTCGCCGGCGACCGCAGCCTGAACGGCACTTTCCCGCTCTGGAGCATTCTCAAGAACCTCTCGATCGCCTCGCTCGACCAGCTGTCATCGAAGCGGATGATCGATGGCGACCGCGAGACTGCGCTCGGCGAAGGCTGGAAGAAGCGGATCGAGATCCGCACCCCTGACATGGGCAATCGCATCCTGTCGCTTTCCGGCGGCAACCAGCAGAAGGTTCTGTTTGCGCGGGCTCTCGCCACCACCGCCGACATCGTACTGATGGACGATCCGATGCGCGGCGTCGATATCGGCACCAAGCAGGAAGTCTACGAGATCCTGAGATCGGAGGCCGCCAACGGCCGGACATTCATCTGGTACTCGACCGAGATGGACGAAATCCGCCTCTGCGACCGGGTCTATGTGTTTCGCGAGGGCGCGATAGTCGCCGAACTTGTCGGAGAGGAGATCAGCGAGAAGAGCGTGCTGTCTGCCTCGTTTGCGCAGGGAGAAGCGGCATGAAGATCTCATCCGGGACCATTCGCCTGATCATTCCCGCCGCATCGCTGGTGCTGCTGCTGGCGGCCGTCTTCTACATGCAGCCGCGCGCCATGAGCTATAACGGCCTCAACCTGCTGTTCAATCTGGCGGTGCCGATCGCGCTTGCGACCATCGCCCAGATGCTGATCATGTCCGTCAACGACCTCGACCTGTCGATGGGCACGTTTGTGAGCTTCTGCGCCTGTGTCGCCGCAACGCTTTTGCAGACCTCGCCGGCACTCGGCATCCTGATCCTGCTCGGAGCGATCGCGACCTATGCCGTCATCGGCGTCGTCATCCATCTGCGCGAACTGCCGTCGATCGTCGTTACGCTCGGGATGAGTTTTGTCTGGGGCGGGCTTGCGGTGCTGATCCTCCCCTCGCCTGGCGGTACGGCACCGGGTTTTGCGCGATGGATCATGACCGCCAAGCCGCCGCTCGTGCCGATGGCGATCGTTGCCAGCATCCTCATCGCCGCCGTCACCCATTATTTCGTGATGCGCTCGTCGTTCGGGGTTCTGATGCGCGGCGTCGGCGGCAACGACCGTTCGGTCGAACGGGCCGGCTGGTCCGTGATCGGCATCCGTGCCGGAACCTACGCGCTGGCCGGGCTGTTTGCCGTGCTTGCCGGCATTGCGCTGGTGGGGCTTACCACCTCTGCCGATGCCAATATCGCGCTGCGCTACACGCTGTTGTCGATCGCGGGCGTCATCCTTGGTGGCGGCGAGTTCGTCGGCGGCAAGGTGTCGCCGATCGGGGCCGTCATCGGGGCGCTGACGCTGACGCTTGCCGGGTCTTTCCTGTCCTTCATGCGGATTTCGCCGGACTGGCAGATCGGCGCGCAAGGGGCGATCCTGATCGTCGTGCTTGCCCTTCGCCTTGCCCTCAACCGTCTCGAAAAGCGGGAGAAGAGCCAATGACCATGCAACGTCTTCTCGTCGCCAAGCCGTGGATCTGGTCGTTTGCAGCGACTGCCGTCGTCTGGATCATCACCGTTCTCTTTACCGGCGGGGCAAGCTCGTTCGGCCTGTCGCAGGCAGCGCTGACCTTTGCCGCCTTTTCCGTCATCGTCGGCATCGGCCAGATGTTCGTGATTACGCTTGGGCCGGGCAATATCGATCTGTCCGTGCCGGCGACGATGACGCTATCAGGCACGCTTGCCCTGAAGCTGATGGACGTACAGGACGGCATGATCGTCGTTGGACTGCTCGCCTCTGTTGGCATCGGTCTCGTCGTCGGGCTGGGCAATTACATCCTGATCAAGCTCTTGCGCATTCCGCCGATCATCGCGACGCTGTCGATGAGTTTCATCGTGCAGTCGGTGGCGATCTGGAGCAATCGCGGCCTGCGCATCAAGCCGCCGGAAACGCTGGCGGAATTTGCCACATCCGGTCTGTTCGGCATTCCCAACGTGGCGCTCGTGGCGTTGGTCCTCTCAGCAGTCGCATGGGTGCTTCTCGAAAAGTCGATCTACGGGCGCTGGATCTCGGCGATCGGCCAGAGCACGTTTGCGGCCCGGATGACCGGTATTCCCGTCGATGGCACGCGGCTTGTCACCTATATGCTGTGCGCGGTTCTCGCCTCCGTCTGCGGTTATCTGCTGGCGAGCTTTTCCGGCGGTGCTGCGCTCAACATGGGCTCGGAATACCTGCTGATGTCGATTGCCGTCGTGGTCATCGGCGGCACGGCGGTGGCGGGAGGAAATTCGAACATACCGGGCATCTGGGGCGCCTCGCTGTTCATGTTCCTGGTCGTGTCGATGCTCAACACCTACGGCTTCGGCGCCGGTGTGCGCCTGATCCTCACCGGTACGATCATCATCGCCGTCATTCTTCTCGCCGGCGGTCGGCAATCCGGCCGATAATCTTCAAACACTTCAGACAGTTTCAACCGGACGCAATGCCATGTCGCAGACATCTTCACCTTACGAAATCCACGACGACCGCTTCCGGCACCTGATCGTCCCGAGTTCAGGCCTGGAGGAACTCTATTCGGACTGCCGCTGGGCGGAGGGGCCTGTGTGGTTTTCCGATCTGCAATGCCTGATCTGGAGCGACATTCCCAACCAGCGGATGCTGCGCTGGGTGAAGGACGGCGGCGTTTCGGTGTTTCGCACGCCCTCCAATTTCGCCAACGGCAATACACGCGACCGGCAGGGGCGGCTTGTCTCCTGCGAGCATGGTGGTCGACGCGTCACCCGCACCGAGATCGACGGCTCGATCACCGTGCTTGCCGACAGCTACGAGGGCAAGCGGCTGAATTCGCCCAACGACGTGGTGGTACGCTCGGATGGCAGCGTCTGGTTCACCGACCCGACCTATGGCATCAAATCGGATTACGAGGGTTTTCGCGCCGAGCCTGAACAGGCGACCCGCAACGTCTATCGGCTGGATCCGCAAACCGGCGAGATCGATGCCGTGGTGACCGATTTCGGCCAGCCCAACGGGCTCGCCTTCTCGCCGGACGAAAAGATCCTCTATGTGGCCGACTCATCGTCGAGCCATGACCCGTCCGCGCCGCGTCATATCCGCGCCTTCGATGTCGTGGACGGCAGGCAGCTCAAAAACAGCCGGGTATTTTGCGATATCGACAACGGTCTGGCGGACGGGTTCCGCGTCGATGTCGACGGAAATGTCTGGACGAGCGCCGGAGACGGGGTGCATTGCTTCGGTTCGGACGGCAAGCTTTTGGGAAAAATCCTGCTGCCGCAGACGGCGGCGAACCTCACCTTCGGCGGCCCGCGGCGCAACCAGTTATTCATCACGGCAACGAAATCGCTCTATGCGATCTTCCTTGCAACAACGGGCGCCGGCGTTAGCTGAGCAAGTGTAAAATTAGCAAAACGCAATCCATGGTGAGGCAAGCTTCGGTTATTATTCAACAACCCGTCGCTCACCGCCAAGGAGCGTCATTCGGGAGGATTGGCTACCCGCCGTAGGCGGTCCTCCCGTCATTCACGCGTCACGCGATACCAGTCACGCGCTCCGCGAAAAATCAGCCAGCCGATACGTCCGCATCCTGTTCTGCAAACATCATCTGCAGTTCCATCTGGACGGCATGCATGAACAGTGCGGCCTGCCTTGAGATTTCCTGGTCGTCAGCGCCGCGCTGGCGCATGGACCGTGCAAATTCCGCCATTTCCGTTCTCCAGAACTGGTTGGCGGCGTGGCCATGAAGATCACTCAGGGTTTCAGCACATCGTCTGACATCACCAGTGCGTCGATCGGCCGGGAACTGTAAGAGCGTCATTTCAACTCCGTAAATACCGGGCGAATCGCCCGTACTGAGCGAAACAATGAGCTTTACTCCTTCACAAAAGCTGAACGAGGCTCGCAGAGATGCGTTCCCAAACCTCGCGAAATCGTTAATATATTAGTTTTTCTAGATATTCGGCGATTGCCATCGACGATGTCAGCCCTGGCGACTCTATTCCGTAGAGCGCCGCATACCCCGGGTGACCCGTCTGCTTCGGTCCCTGAATGAAGAAATCTCCCCCGCCGCCTCCCTTGGGACCGACGACCTTGGGGCGGATGCCGGAATAGGCGGGAACAAGCGTGCCATCGGCAAGGCCCGGCCAGTAACGGCGGATGGCAGAATAGAACTTCTGCGATCGATCGGGATCGACGTCATAGTCGACCCTCTCCACCCATTCGACGTCAGGGCCGAACCGTGCCTGACCGGCCATGTCCAGCGTCAGATGCACGCCGAGCCCGCCGGGTTCCGGCACCGGATAGATCAGCCGTTGCGCCGGCGCGCGTGCGGACAGCGAGAAATAGGATCCCTTGGCATAATGGCGTTCGGGAATGGTCGCGGGGTCGAGACCTTCGAGACCGGCGGAAATGCCCCACGCGCCGAGGCCTGCAGCATTGACGACCAGCTTTGCTTCGACATCAACCGGATCGGCTCCACCGACCGACAGGCGTATTGCGCCGTCGAGCAGCGCGCCGCTCAGAACCGGAGAGCTGAGGACGATGCTGCCGCCGTTGTTCTCGATATCGGCGATATAGGCTTCCATCAGCCGGTGGCTGTCGATGATGCCGGTCGAGGGAGAAAGCAGCGCCTTGAAGCCGCGGATATCAGGCTCCATGGCGGCCAGTTCCGCACCGTCGATCAGCCGGCAATCCTCGACGCCATTCGCCCACGCCTGCTTCAGCAGCTTGTCGAGATAGGCGACCTCTGTCTCGTTGGAAGCAACGACGAGCTTGCCGCAGCGACGGTGGAGAATGCCGCGCTCCTCGCAGTATTGGTAGAGACTGTGTTTGCCGGCGACTGAAAGTGATGCCTTGAGACTGCCTGTCGCGTAATAGAGTCCGGCATGGATGACTTCGCTGTTGCGGGCGGAGGTAATGCTGCCGGTCAGTGATTCGGCCTCCAGCACGATCACCTCGCGGCCAGACATTGCGAGGCGCCGCGCGATTGCCAGCCCCACCACACCGCCGCCGATGACGACGCAATCGAGCTCCAGTATTTCCGCCATGCCCACTCTCGCAGTTTCCGCCTTCCACGCGGCATGACGGATGTTATACGAGAAATCCGGTGAGGCCAGAGGAGGAAAGCCAGTGCTGAAGATCGTATTCCTGGATCGCGACACGATCGGCCCTTCGGTAACGATCACAAGGCCGGGGTTTGCGCATGAGTGGATCGAATACGGTAAGACGCCGGAAGATCAGGTCGCAGCGCGCATCGCCGATGCCGATATCGTCATCACCAACAAGGCGCCGGTGCGTGCCGCCTCGATCGCGCAGGCATCGCGGCTGAAGATGATTGCGGTCGCCGCCACAGGTTATGACGTGATCGATCTGGCAGCGGCAAAGGAGCGCGACATCGTCGTTTCGAACGTGCGCGGTTATGCGGTCAACACGGTTCCGGAGCATACATTCGCGCTGATCTTTGCGCTGCGCCGCTCGATCATCGGCTTCCGGCAGGACGTGATCGATGGCGAATGGCAGAGGGCGAACCAGTTCTGTTTCTTCAACCATCCGATCAAGGATCTTGCCGGCTCGACGCTCGGCATTTTCGGCGGCGGGACGCTGGGCAAATCCGTGGCACGGATCGGCGAAGCGCTGGGCATGACCCCGCTCTTTGCCGCTCGCAAGGGATCGACGGAGGTTGCGCCGGGCTATACGGCGTTCAACGAGGTGCTCGAGCGCGCCGATATCATCACGTTTCATATGCCGCTGACGCCCGAGACCCGCGATATGATCGGCATCGCGGAATTCCGGCGGATGAAGCGCAAGCCGCTGGTCATCAACACGGCGCGCGGCGGGCTGGTGAACGAGGCCGACCTGGTGACGGCACTGAACGAGGGCTTGATCGGCGGGGCGGGCTTCGACGTGCTGACGAAGGAGCCTCCGGCACCGGACAATCCGCTGCTTGCCGTTCTCGACCGGCCGAACGTGATCGTCACGCCGCATGTCGCCTGGGCAAGCGACGAGGCGATGCAATCGCTCTGGGCACAGGTCATCGACCATGTGGAGAATTTCGAGAAAGGCGCACCCTCCAACGTTCTGTAGACAGTGTCGGTGGGTGGAGGTCTTGATCAATGCAGCGAACGGAAGCCGTCACGCGTCGGAGCCTTGCGGAAACAACGATGGAGGATGCAGCCGCCGCCTTCACCGAAGGATTTCGCGGCTATGTGGTGAAATTCACGATTTCGCCTGAGGCGTTCTCTTTGCGCATGGCGCGTGAAGATGTCGACCCTGAAGCAAGCGAAGTGTTTTTCGACGGTGACAAGCCCGCCGGGACCCTGCTGATTGCGCGACGGGGGAAACGGTCGCGCGTCAGTGCGCTCGGCATCGGCCCGACGATCCGCGGTCAGGGCCTCGGGACCCGCGTCATGACGGATGCGATTGCCGCTGCAAGGGCACGGGGCGATGCGGAGCTTATCCTCGAAGTCATCGATTCCAATATCCGTGCTCGCGATCTCTATCGGTCTCTCGGCTTCGAGATGTCCCGCAAGCAGGTCGGCTTCAGCCGCAGCCGGACACGACCGGTGCCGGAGGTTCCGCCCGCGGCCGAATGCGAATATATGGAAGCGGCCGCGATGCTGTCCCGGTTTGCGGATGCAAACCCGACGTGGCAGACCGATCCGAACTGTTTTCGCCATCCCGGGTCACCGCTGAGAAGTTTTTCGATCGGGACGAAGGCTGTCGCTTTGCTTGATGATACGAAGGATGACGTGCGGATCTATGGTTTCGCGGTCGATCCGGCGGAACGGCGCAAGGGTCTCGGCCGCGCGTTGGCCGACGGCCTCGCGGCGCGCTATCTCGCTCGCAGGCTATATACGGCGGAAAATATTGCAGCCGGGTTGCTTGATCCCTTCATGCGCCGCATCGGATGGCGACGCAGCCGGCTGACGCAGTCCGAGATGGTCTTGAAACTGGATTGATCGGAAACGCAAAAAGGCCCCGCACACGGCGAGGCCTTCCGATCAAAATCAATGTTGAAGCGACTACATCCAGTAGGGCGGGACGCCGTAGTAGTCGTAGACCGACTTGTCCTTGGCGCTGTAGAAGCTGTCGTCGTCAATATCCTTGTAGCGCGGCGCGCCGGAGATCTGATCCTTGGTGAGATCGATCCGGTAACCGTCCAGCTCCTCGTCGTAGTGAAGCTTTTCCCACGGCAGCGGATAGTAATCGTCACCAATGCCAAGGAAGCC
Organism: Neorhizobium sp. AL 9.2.2; assembly: GCF_013317225.1. Lineage (NCBI taxonomy): Bacteria > Pseudomonadati > Pseudomonadota > Alphaproteobacteria > Hyphomicrobiales > Rhizobiaceae > Neorhizobium > Neorhizobium sp. AL 9.2.2. The sequence goes on along the minus strand of NZ_JAALXU010000001.1, from coordinate 349,168 downwards.
ACCGAAGCTCAGGACGGCGTAGGCAACGCGGCCACCCTTTTTCTCCAGCAGAATTCGCGCAATCGAGCCGATCCGCTTGCCATCGGCGCCGTAAACTGCGGTGCCTTCGACCTTGTCGCTGGCAATCAGCGAAACGGTATCCTTGACATAGGGGTCCTGCCCCGCACGCGGTTCATGATGCATCATAACGCAACTCCTTTTTGTCGTGTCGCTATGGTTGAAAAACGGCTTGCGGCCGCGGAGGTTCCGCACTTTGCGGCCAAAAGCTTGTCGAGTATCAAGTCTCGGCACGTTGACGCTTACGTCAAAGTTAGATAGCAATTCACGATAGGTTGCGCTGGTCTGTTGGGGCTGACGCATGGCATAATCATCGACAATGGCCGGCGGAGGAGGAAGCCGCCAGCCAGCTGCGCCTGATGCGCGCAGATCGATATGGGAGGAGACGCAGATGAGCGAATTGTCCAAGCAGCCCGCCACAGCGAGGGAAAAGATCTGGCTTGCCAGCTACCCGCCCGGCGTTCCCCCCGAAATCCCACCCCTGGCACATGCTTCGCTCGGCGCTCTCTTCGAAAATAGCTGCGCCCGTTATGCCGATCGCCCGGCCTTTTCGAGCATGGGTAAGGCCATCACCTTTCGCGAGCTTGAAGCCGAGAGCCGCAAGATCGGCGCTTGGCTGCAATCGACGGGCTTGCAAAAGGGAGACCGGGTGGCGGTGATGCTGCCGAACATCCTGCAGAACCCTGTCGTTGTCTACGGCATCCTTCGGGCAGGCTATACGGTCGTCAACGTCAACCCGCTCTACACACCGCGCGAGCTGCAATACCAGCTGGAGGATTCGGGTGCCAAGGCGCTCTTCGTACTGGAAAACTTCGCCCATACGGTAGAACAGTCGCTTGCTGGCACCGATGTGAAGCATGTGGTCGTAGCAACGATGGGCGACATGCTGGGCCTCAAGGGCCATATCGTCAATCTCGTCGTGCGAAAGGTCAAGAAGCTCGTTCCAAACTGGTCGTTACCCTCGGCCACAAGCTTCAAGCAGGTGCTCTCCGAAGGATCGGGCCAAACCCTGACGCCGCAGGATGTGGGACCTCAGGACATCGCGTTTCTGCAATATACCGGCGGCACGACGGGTGTTTCCAAGGGCGCGATCCTGACTCACGCCAATCTTCTGTCCAACGCATCGCAGATGGGCTTGTGGCTGGACACCGCCTTCCTGACAAAGCCGCGTCCGCCGCAATTGCAGTTCCTGTGCGCGCTACCCCTCTACCACATTTTCGCGCTGACGGTGAATTCGCTGATGGGGGTTGCGACCGGCAGCCACAATATCCTGATTGCCAATCCGCGCGATATCCCGGCCTTCGTCAAGGATTTGCAGAAATACAAGATCCACGTCTTCCCCGGGCTCAACACGCTGTTTAATGCGCTGATGAACAATGCCGATTTCCAGAAGCTGGACTTTTCGGCGCTGCTTCTCGTCTTCGGCGGCGGAATGTCGGTGCAGCGGCCGGTCGCCGAGCGCTGGCTTGAGATGACCGGTTGCCCGATCACCGAAGGCTACGGCCTGTCCGAGACGTCGCCGGTCGCCACCGCCAACCGGATGGATGTCCAGGGATTCACCGGCATGATCGGCTTGCCGATCTCGTCTACCGACATCTCGATCCGCGACGATGACGGGCTGGAGGTCGAACTCGGCGGCGTCGGCGAAATCTGCATCCACGGCCCGCAGGTGATGGCCGGATACTGGAACCGGCCGGACGAGACGGAGAAGGCGATGACCCCGGACGGCTTTTTCCGAACCGGCGACATGGGCTACATGGACGCTGCCGGCTATATCAAGATCGTCGATCGCAAGAAGGACATGATCCTTGTCTCCGGCTTCAACGTCTATCCGAACGAGGTTGAGGAAGTCGTGGCGAGCCATCCGGGCGTGCTGGAATGCGCGGCAGTCGGTGTCAAGGACGAGCATTCCGGCGAGGCGGTCAAGGTGTTCGTCGTGCGCCGGGATCCGGAACTGACCGAGGCCAATATCAAGGCGCACTGCATTGCCAACCTGACAAACTACAAGCGCCCTCGCTTTATCGAGTTCCGCGACGCGCTGCCGAAAACGAATGTCGGAAAAATTCTGCGGCGCGAGCTTCGGCAATAGCCATTCGTTGCGCTGCTGCGACAAGCGCTGCCCAACTGCCCCCGTCCGACGAGAGATCACCCGTTTGAGGTGGACCTTGGACGCCTGCTCCGTTAGCCGTTAAGGATAATTAACTTTTTGGCATGTGGAGTTCGCTTGGATAAAAGCGCTGGACCCTTTCGTTGCATCGTCATTGCTGCGCTCTTGGCAGCCGCTCTTTCGGGCTGCGCCGGGCGGCCTGAAGGCGTGCTCGTTCCAGCCGCGGCAGGGGCTGCGGAAACCAAGGGCATATCCAAGGTAGACGTTCTCGTCGCCACCACCCGCCGACCCTCCGAGACGCCGGGCGTGCTGTTTTCCGGAGAGCGCGACAAGACCCCGAGCGTGACCGAAATCAGCGTCTCGATACCCCCCGATTCCGTCCGCAAGATCGGCGAGGTCCAGTGGCCGAAAAAGATCGTGGCGGATCCGACCAAGGAATTTGCGACGCTTTCGGTCACGCCGCTCTCGCCGCAGCGCGCCAGTGAGTGGCTGCGCGGCAACCTGCCGAAAAGCCGACGGGTAATGGTGTTCGTGCACGGGTTCAACAACCGCTACGACGACGCCGTCTACCGGTTCGCCCAGATCGTCCACGACAGCGGAACCGATGTGGCACCGGTCCTCTTCACATGGCCTTCGCGCGGCAGCATCTTTGCCTATAACTACGACAAGGAAAGCACCAACTATTCCCGCGACGCGCTGGAAGACATGCTGAGCCGGCTTTCCAAGGATTCCCAAGTCAGCGAAGTGACGATCATGGCGCATTCGATGGGTTCATGGCTGACAGTCGAGGCGCTGCGCCAGATGGCGATCCGCGACGGTCGCGTGGCACCGAAGATCACCAACGTCATCCTTGCCTCGCCGGATCTCGATGTCGACGTGTTCACCAACCAGTTCTCGGCGCTTGGTCCCAAGCATCCGAAATTCACGTTGTTCGTTTCGCGCGATGACCGTGCGCTCAATCTGTCGCGACGGATTTCGGGCAATATCGATCGGCTCGGGCAGGTGGATCCGACCGTCGAACCCTATCGTACCGAATTCGAGAAGGCCGGTATTACCGTGCTCGATCTGACGGCGCTGAAGGGGAACGATCCGCTCAACCACGGCAAGTTCGCCTCAAGCCCAGATGTCGTGAAGCTGATCGGCAACCGGCTGATCGCCGGCCAGGAAGTGACCGACAGCGATGTCGGACTTGGCGAGCGTCTGGGTGCCGTAGCACTCGGCACGGCGCAGACGGTCGGCAGTGCGGCAAGCGTTGCCGTCTCAACACCGATATCGATCTTCGACCCGCGCACGCGGCGCAACTACGCCGAACAGGTGGATCGCTTCGGCCGCGCCATCGGCAACACGGCCGAAAGTGCCATCGTTCCGTAAGGCCAGAAGTCCAGGCACGCAGCGAACATCGCGCGCAGCGCTTGATTTGAACGCGAAAGCGAATAGGTTCCCACGCATCCATCCGAATGCGAGGAACGTCCATGCAGACCATCGTCAACGAGCTGAAATCCACTGCCGAGAAGACAAATGCCACGGATATCCGCGCGGCTTTTGCTGCTGATCCCGGCCGGTTCGGGAAATTCAGCGTCAGCTTCGACGACCTCACCATGGATTATTCCAAGACCGCGGTGAACGACGACATCCTGGCTTTGTTCGAGACGCTGGCCGAAGCTGCCGGTGTTGCGAAAAAGCGCGACGAGATGTTTTCGGGCGTCGCCATCAACTTCACGGAAGACCGTGCCGTTCTTCACACTGCCTTGCGCAACCGTTCCAACGCTCCGGTGATGGTCGATGGCAAGGACGTGATGCCTGATGTCAACGCCGTGCTTGCGGCGATGGGCAAATTCGCCGACGGCATCCGCTCCGGCAGCCTGAAGGGTGCAACGGGCAAGGCGATCACCGACGTCGTCAATATCGGTATCGGTGGCTCCGATCTCGGCCCGGTCATGGCAACGCTGGCACTTGCGCCTTTCCACGACGGCCCGCGCGCGCATTTCGTTTCCAATGTCGATGGCGCCCATATCGCCGACACGCTGAAGCATCTCGAGGCCGAAACGACACTGTTTATCGTCGCGTCGAAAACCTTCACGACGATCGAGACGATGACCAATGCCGCCACGGCCCGCAAGTTTATCGCCGACAAGCTGGGCGACGATGCGGTGAAGCACCACTTCTGCGCGGTGTCGACGGCGCTCGACAAGGTCGCGGCCTTCGGCATCGACCAGGACCGGGTGTTCGGCTTCTGGGACTGGGTCGGCGGTCGCTATTCGATCTGGTCGGCGATCGGCCTGCCGCTGATGCTTGCCGTCGGTCCTGAAAACTTCGGCAACTTTCTCGATGGCGCCCATGCGATGGATACCCATTTCCGCACGGCGCCGACTGCGCAGAACCTGCCGATGCTGCTTGGCCTGATCGGCTTTTATCACCGCAACGTGCTGGATTACCCGACCCGCGCGATCCTGCCTTATGACCAGCGGCTCATGCGCTTTCCGGCCTATCTGCAGCAGCTCGACATGGAATCAAACGGCAAGGGCGTGACGATCGACGGCACGCCGGTTGAGGGCAATTCCGGCCCGGTCGTCTGGGGCGAGCCCGGCACCAACGGCCAGCATGCCTTCTACCAGCTGATCCACCAGGGCACGAGCGTCATCCCGACCGAGTTCATGATCGCAAAGACAGGCTTCGAGCCGGAGCTTCGCCATCAGCACGATCTATTGATCGCCAATTGCCTGGCGCAGTCGGCGGCCCTGATGAAAGGCCGGACACTGGATGAGGCCAAGGCGCAGCTGGCAAAGGCCGGCATGGACGAGGCGAAGGCCAGCCACATTGCGCCGCATCGGGTGTTCACCGGCAACCGCCCGTCGATCACCTTCGTGTACGAGAAGCTGACGCCGTTTGCGCTCGGCCGGCTGATTGCGCTCTACGAGCACCGGGTCTTTGTCGAAGGCGTGCTGTTCCGCATCAATTCCTTCGACCAGTGGGGCGTGGAGCTAGGTAAGGAACTGGCGACAGGTCTTTTGCCCGTCGTGCAGGGCAAGGCCGCCGCTGACGATCAGGACGGCTCGACGCAAGGTCTCGTGAAGGCATTGATTGGCTGAGACGCCTTAGGATGAGCCGGGTTCGCCCGGCTCATCCTTGATACCACGGAAGCGCATGCCGGACTCGTCGTGATTGGCGATCCGAGCAACCAATAGCTCCTCACCGAGTTTGTGAAGGCGCGGACATTTTTGCCGTTGCAGGCGAAACGCCCAAAGTCTGACCAGGAGCCAAGACAATGCAATCGATCGTCTTCATACAGCCGCTCGTCGCGCTCATCGCGGGGATTGTCATCCTTCTGATGCCGCGCATTCTGAATTACGTGGTGGCGCTCTATCTGATCTTCATCGGCGTTACTGGCCTTTGGCCCAATGTGATGCAAAACATCCCGATGCCAAATTAAGCCTGAAGTCCTGCCGCTGCTTCGTTCATCAACGAGGACAGTCGGCAGGCGACAAGGTCCTTCTCAGAGCCCGATCTCTTTCGCGAACGGCGGGTTTGCCCCTGCCCGCGAGACGGTGACTGCCGCAGCCTTGGCGCCGAGTGCCAGAAGGGCCGCGATCTGATCCTCCGACAGGCTTGCGATCTGCGGCTTGGTAAGGAGGTTCTGCATTTTCAGGGATGCCAGCACACCGGCGTCGAACGTATCACCGGCACCGACCGTATCGACCACCGTCACCTTCTCGCTCGGCACGGTCACCTTGTGATTGGCGGTGTAGCCGACTGCACCATCGGCGCCGCGGGTCACGACGACGAGCTTTGCGCCGTGATGCAGCCAGTGGCGGGCAAGCGTGTCCTCATCGCCTTCAAGGCCGAACCAAGCGAGGTCCTCGTCGGAGAACTTGACGATATCAGACATCGCCGCCATGCGGTTGATGCGGGCGAGATGCGAGGCCTTGTCCTTGATAAAGCCGGGACGGATGTTCGGATCGAGAGAGATGACGCGCTTGCCCTGCTCGCGGGCCATCAGCGCTTCGTAGGTCGAGCCACAGGGTTCCGGGATGAGGCTGATCGCGCCGAAATGCAGGGCTTCGCAATCGTCGCCGATCGCTGGCAGGTCGGCCTCGGTGATCATGCGGCCGGCCGTGCCCTCGTCATAGAAGGCGTAGGTGGCATGGCCATCCACCAGCTTGACGAAGGCAATGGTGGACGGGCGGGCGGTGATGGCACAGTAGCTGAAATCGACATTGCTGCCGCGCAGCGTCTCGCGCAGCACATCGCCCATCATGTCGTCGGCAAGGCCTGTGAAGAAGCCCGTGTCCACGCCGAGGCGCCCGAGCGCGATGGCCGTATTGAAAATGGCGCCACCGGCATAGGGCGCAAAGCCCTTTTCGCCAAGCGTGGTTTCACGCGGAAGCATGTCGATAAGAGCTTCGCCGCAGCACAGGATCATGGATTTCCTCCCAAGGAATTTGCCTGTTTTCGACAGGAATAAGCGAGCTTTTGTCCGTTGACCAGAGCAAAAGCTCGCGTTCCGCGAATGCTTAGCGGGGCAGTTCGCTGATGCCGCCGTTGCGGGCCGACCATGCCAGCGGGGCATCCAGAAATGCCTCGACTTCCGACAGCGTGTTCTCGTCGAACAGCTTCTGGTCGCGGGCGACCGAAAGCACGTTGCGCCATGTGGCAATGTGGTGGAACTGCACCTTGCCATCGGCAAAACGCAGCGCGCCCTCGTCGAAGATACCGTAGTAGAACAGGGCCATGCCATGATCGACGACGCCGCCTGCAGCCCGGATGGCATCGATGAACTTGAACATCGAACCGCCGGCCGTGGTCAGATCCTCGATCACGAGGACGCGTGAACCTTCGGGCAGGTTACCCTCGATCTGGGCGTTGCGGCCATGGCCCTTGGGCTGCTTGCGCACATAGATCATCGGCAGCGCCAGGCGATCTGCCAGGAGGGCTGCGAATGGAATACCGGCTGTCTCGCCGCCTGCGATGCAATCGAACTTTTCAAAGCCGGCGTCACGCAGAAGCGTCGACACGGCGAAATCCATGATGGTGGAGCGGATGCGCGGGTAGGACAGCAGCTTGCGGCAATCGATATAGACCGGGCTCATCATGCCTGAGGCAAACTTGTAGTGCTTTTCGGCATTGAAATGCACCGCACCGATTTCCCACAGCATCTTGGCCATGAGTTCGGCCATAACGCTACGGTCCGGAAATGTGGTCTGAATCATGCGCCCGCTCCTTTGCTCGATTCATCGTGTCGCAAGTCCCTGCGGAAAGGCCGCATGACATTCTCGTCGGAACTGCATCTAGAAACCACGCGCCGCAATATCAGCAAGCGGGAGACCGCGCCAGCGCAAGGCGGGTACGATTTACTGAATTCAGGCGTTTTCAGGCGCTGGTGCGATTTTCGCCCGACGACACTGACCGCAGGTAGCCTGAGACCTGGACGCGGTCACGCCCGGCCCGCTTTGCTTCGTAAAGTGCCGCATCGGCGAGACTGAGCACAGTTTCGAAAAGCACGCCCGATTGGGAACCCACCGCGATTCCGGCGCTGACCGTGCAGCGCACGCGGTCAACCCCGACCGTGATGTCACGGGCACCGAAACGATTGCGGATATCGTTGGCGATCCGCTCGGCGCGCCCCGGCAGAACATTGTCGAGAAGGACGGCGAATTCCTCGCCGCCCAGTCGCGCGGTGTTGGGGCCCGGCGTTTCCACCAGCAGATCCTCGGCAAAGATCTTCAGCACTTCATCGCCGACCGCATGACCGTACTGGTCGTTGATTGTCTTGAAACGGTCGATGTCGAACACGATGACTGCGCTGGAGGTGCCCAGCATCCGACCGCCGTTGCGCTCGAACATGGCGCGGCGGTTCATCAGTCCGGTCAGCGCATCGGTCATTGCCTCGCGCCGATGCAGCGCTGCCATGCGCCACTGGTGAAGCGCCAGCGAGAGCGCGCCGATGCCTGTCATGCCGGCGATGCAGATGCCGATATTGAGCGTCTCGGCCCAGTTGTTCGGGGCGTGACCCAGCACCCACTGCTGGTTGGCAATGAGGACGGATGCACACAGAACGAAGGAAAATCCGCTCATCGCATAAAGGATGGCCATGCCGGTCAGCGGACCGGGCGCTTCGCTGCGCGCCAGCCAGTATTGCCATGCCGTACCGCCAAGAAGCAGCGCTGCTGCAATGTTCATCAGGATGAAGCCCAGCCCGTCGAGACCGCCGATCATCAGCGGCAGACCCGGGGCGATCGCCGCAAGCGCCAAAAGTGCGGCAAGCCGCCAGGGCCTTGCACCGGTGCGGAACTGCACGGAAGCACCGTATATCACGCTGAGGCCGGAGATCATGAACACGTATGCGACGGATGCGGTCAGGGTACCGGCTTCGGCCGTGTAGAAGCCATAGGCGAAGATGCCGGTTACCGTCATGCTCAATGCGATGACCAGCGTCAGCAGGAAAGAATCGGTCCGCCTTGAAAACCAGGTGCCGAACAAGGTCACCATCAGGCACGCGGCAGAAACGCCGAGCGCAAGCAGAAGAGATTTATAGTCTAGCGTCATGCCGGCAAACTCTTCGGTGATCGAAGTCAGGTAACGGGCGGAAAACTATCTCCCGTTTGTCTCCAAATTATTACCAAGCAACCGTCAAGCTTAAATTTCCTGCCAAATGCCGCTTAGGTTTCAACGACTTCCCAGTGCAGCGGAAACATCGGATCAAACACGGTGATGAGGCCAGCCCCCGTGTCCCGCTTGTCGGGGAAAGCAACCGGATCAGCCTGGCGAACCATCGAGATGCTTTCTTCGTTGGGCGCCAGACCATACCAAGCAGGGCCGTTCAGCGAGGTGAAGGCTTCGAGCTTGTCGAGCGCGTTATCCTGTTCGAACACATGGGCAAGGCAGCTCATGGTGTTGAGCGAGGTATAGATGCCGGCGCAACCGCAACCGCATTCCTTCAGCGGATCCACATGCGGCGCCGAATCGGTGCCGAGGAAGAAGCGGGCATCGCCGGAAGTCGCAGCGGCTCTCAGCGCCAGCCGATGGTTTTCGCGCTTGGCGACCGGCAGGCAGTAATAATGCGGGCGGATACCGCCCACCAGAAGCGCGTTGCGGTTGATGATCAGGTGATGCGTGGTGATCGTTCCAGCCAGATTGGAATCGGCCGACTTGATATAGTCGATGCCGTCGGCCGTGGTCACATGCTCCATCGTCACCTTCAGTTCCGGCAGGCGCTTGCGCAGCGGATCGAGAACGGTCTCGATGAAGACGGCTTCGCGGTCGAAGATATCGACGTCCGGCGTCGTGACTTCGCCGTGTACGCAAAGCGGCAGGCCGATCTTTGCCATGCGCTCCAGCGCCGGCATCGCCTTGTCGAAATCGCGCACGCCACCATGCGAGTTGGTGGTGGCACCGGCGGGGTAGAGTTTGACTGCGGTGATCAGGCCGCTGTTCTTGCCGTCTTCGAGATCATTGGGATCGGTCTGTTCCGTCAGGTACAGCGTCATCAGCGGTTCGAACCGGTCGCCCTTGGGCAATGCCGCCATGATCCGTTCGCGGTACGCTCTTGCGTCTGCGGTCGTTACGACCGGCGGGACCAGATTGGGCATAATGATCGCGCGCGCGAAATGCCGGCTGGTATCGCCGATCACCCCTTCGAGAACCGCGCCGTCGCGCAAATGCAGATGCCAGTCGTCGGGGCGGCGGATACTGATGGTATTCATGGGGCCTCTGGGCGGTTGTTGGCGCTGGAAGAGTTCATCCCCCTTAGCATCAACATTCCGCTCAAAACAATCACCGCGACAACAAACTGACGCGGACGATAGTGTGGAACCCCATCACTACACGCCCCGATTACACGCAAATGTGCACAGGCTGGATACCATTTATCAATGAAAGCTTAAGATCGGCAGGAACCAGTCCGCATTTCCGGCGTTCGTCCACCAATCGAACAGTTCTACCAGCCGGAGCGAGAAGATGAAATCCCTTAATTCGAAAGTCAACAGGGGATTGGCAATTGCAGCAGGCGCTGCCGCAGCTTTCTGTGCATTGACGGTTTCCCTGAGTGCCCAGGAGCGTTCCAACCTCCTCGTGACTGTAGCTCTTCAGACCGAGTGCGACCAGCTTGCCGGCAGCCCGTTCGACGAGCAGCGCAATGGTTCATTTGCTCCGGTCGATATCGCAAACATCGACGTGAAGGCCGTTGATGCGTGCCGCACCGCTTACGAGGCGACCGGCAACCCGCGTTTCGCCTATCAGCTGGGCCGCGCGCTCAACAATTCCGAACAGGCCGATCAGGCGATGACGGCTTATAATGTAGCTGCCGAAGCGAACTACCCTGCAGCCAAGGTTAACTTCGGCATGCTGATGGGCCGCTTGGGTGACGAGCAGCAGGAGTTCCGTCTCTATACCGAAGCCGCAAACGGCGGTAACCGGCTCGCAGCCTACAATCTTGGCGTCGCCTATCGCGATGGCCTGGGAACTCAGGTCGACGTCACCAAGGCGCTCACCTGGTTTGAAAAGGCAGCTGCTGAAGGCGACGATACCGCTGCGTTCAACATCGGCGCGATTTATGACGAAGGCACGATGTTGCCGGCCGACGATCAGACGGCGATCGCCTGGTACGATCTGGCTGCACAGCGCGGCAATACCGATGCGATGATCAACCTCGGCCTGATGTACGAAAGCGGCGAGGGCATTACGGCCGACGCGCAGAAGGCGGTCGACCTCTATCGCAAGGCTGCCGAGAAGGGCGACCTGTTCGGCGCACAGAAGGTCATGGAATTCCAGGAACTCGGCATGATCCCCGCTCAGCCGAAGCAGGACATGAACGAGGGTATGAACACGCTGGTTCTGAAGCAGGGCGACATTGAGACTCCTGCCAAGAACGGCAGAGATATCTAAGACCGTCGAGACGACGCAAGGCTCGCCAACGGCCTCCGCTTAGATCTCTCCGGCTGACGGACCCCAGACATCCGTCATCGCGAAACCATCGGCCAGTGGGTCGAACGGATCAAGCGCGATCTGGTGCAGACCAAATGTGAACCCGCGTCCCGCTATCGTCGGAATGATCGCAGGTTTACCGGCAACCGTCGTTTCGGCAGCCAATCCCACTTCGAACTGAGTGCCGATGATGGAGCGCGAGATGAAGCTGTCTCCGACCTTTGCCCTGCCGCGCGCGTGAAGCGTTGCGAGATTGGCCGAGTTGCCGGTGCCGCAGGGCGACCTATCTGCCCGGCCCGGCCACATGGTCGTGCAGGTTCTGACCGTGCCATCCGCCTCCGTATCGCGAAACATCACATAAGCAACCCCGGAAATTTCGGGAATTTCAGGGTGCACGACCTCGACCTGCCGGTTGACCAGATCCTTCAGGATCATGCCGGCCTTGACCAGTTCCGCGGCATTGCCCTTCTCGATCTTCAAGCCGATCTGATGGACGTCAACCAATGCATAGAAGATGCCGCCGTAGGACAGGTCGAGCGTGATATCTCCCCATTGCGGTGTGCTGATCGTCACATCAAGCTGATGGACGAAGGACGGCACCATGGTGAGCTTCACCTTCTCGCACCGTCCGTCCCGACAGGTAGCAATGGCCCTGACGAGGCCTGCAGCCGTTTCCAGCGTCACAACCGTCTCGGGCTCCTTCATCTCGACGATACCAGCTTCCAGAAGCGCGGTGGTGGCGCAGATAGAGTTGGACCCGGAACTGGCATGCGCCTGATCCGGCTGGAGAATCACAAAGGCTGCATCCGCATCCGGATGCTTCGCCGGCAGCAGCAGGTTGACGGAACCGATCGGGGCGCCACGCGGTTCCAGGCAGAGGAAGCGGCGCAGTTCGTGGCCCTTGGGATCGGAATTCAACCAGGCAAGCTGGGCTGCGACCGTATCGCCCGGGATCTTCGGGACGCCACCGATTGCGACCCGTCCGATCTCACCTTCGGCATGGACATCCAGCAACTGGATCGTACGTTTCCATCTCATGTTTCGCCCCTGACGCGCTTGAACCTGTTGCCGGATCTCACCGGCCTGATCTCTTTGAAACCGGCCTCAGCGAAGCCAGAGGTACCGGAAGCCCATGTTTCGGTCCGGCGCGCGATGATACGGAACGAGCCTTGTCCGGAAATCGGTGGCGGAAAGACCAGTCGCGCTTTCCAGCATTGCCGCATCGAGTTTCGGCTCGACAACGGCACCGTCTCCATCCGCCTCGATCACCAGGACCGGCGGCGCGAGATCCCGCATCGCGCGCTTGACTGATGCGCTGTCGATGTCGAACACCGGTACATCGGGAAACTGCATGCGGATATTGCCGGAAAGATGCATCCCGAGCGCCAGAATGGTTGCCGGGCGATCCTCGGTGCGGATCTGCTTTGCCAGGTCAGCAAACGGCATATTGATACGGCCCGGAGGTCCAAGCAGGCCTGCCGTCAGAACCTTTGCCGGCCCCGGTACCAGCACGACCACCATGATCACCAGAAACACGGGGACCAGCCGTTTGAAACCCAAACCAAGGTCGGCCCCGGCGCGATCGAATTTCAGCAGCAGATACAACGGCAACGCCAGCAGATAAGGGTCGAGCCAGCGCTCGGTGATCCGTGTCGTTCCAGCCACGAGGACGACCGCAACCACGCCGACCAGCGAGAACAGCATGATGCGGCCAAACAGCGTGGTCCAGCGATCCCCTGCCCTGACCGCCCGTTTGACCGACGACTTGAATGCAAGTGCCAGCACGACGACAGCCAGTGCGCCGAAGGCGAGGCAGGCGACGAGGAGCGATCCGAGCGCCTTGGTGACGCGGAAAATACCCTGCGGCGCATCCGACTCAACCATTTTGCCGAGCGTGCCACGCGTTGCGAGATCGAGATTGCCGAGAAGCCAGACCGCGTGCGGCAGGACGATGGCAATGCAGATGACGGCGGCGAGCAGCATGCGCGGATCAAGAAGACGCGCGCGCCAGTCCCGATCGAGCGCAACCGCCACAATGGTCGCGGCCGGAAGGATGACGAAATTGTACTTCGAGATCGTACCGATCCCGATCGCAATGCCGATGATCGCATATCCCTGCCAGTCAGGACGCACCAGCGTGCGGCAAAGACCGTAGAAAAACAGGGAGGTCGCCATCAGGAGCGCGATCGTGTGGGTAAGATCCTGCTGCGGCATGAAGGAAACCTGCGGCAGCAGCGTCAGGCTGAGCATGGCAAGGCCGGCAAAGCTGCGGCTGACCTGCAGTTCCCGCGCGGCAAGGCCCATGAACAGATAGACCAGGAACAGCATTCCAAACCGGGGCAGCGCCAGCGACAGCAGCGAGATGTCGAGCGCGCCAACGAACAGGTTCTGTACCCAGTTGTAGAAAGGCGGCTGCGGTCCGTAGCCGAGCAGCCAGAACTGCGAGTTGAGCGACTGCTCAGCCTCGTCGAGCGTCAACGAATTGGGAAGCGACACGCGAATGGCGATGCTGAGTATGAAGTAGATGCCGAACAACACCGCGACCGGCTTCACACCACCGGAAAGAAAGCCGGAGATGCCCCCACTAGCGCCGGAGCCACCGTCTCTCGATGACAGCATGTTTGCCTTCTGCATGGTTCTCGCTCCGAATTGACGGAACAGCAGGTCGCATATCCCCTATCGACAAATCAACAAAAATGATTGCCGGCGGACCGAGAGTTGAGAGAACATTTTTGGGAAGAAGAGAATGGCGCACCCGAAGAGATTCGAACTCCTGACCCCCAGATTCGTAGTCTGGTGCTCTATCCAGCTGAGCTACGGGTGCGTCTGCAAGCAGTGTGTTTTGCTTGCGTGGCGATCCTCTAAATGCTGCGGCAAAGGATTGCAAGCGATTTTCGGTCAGCGACTGTCATTTTCATGTCAAATAGTTCGCAAGCCCCTGAATTTGCGTGATTTTGCGATCAGGCGCGGGCGCGGTAGTCGTCCAGCGATACGGGACGGTCGGGAATTTCGATGCGGAACTGAGTACCCTCGGTCGGCTTTTCCACCAGCGCAATCGTGCCGCCATGGGCAAGGACAAGCTCGCGTGCGATCACCAAGCCAAGACCGGTGCCGCCGGACCGGGCCGAACCGCGGAAGGCCGAGAACAGGTTCTCGCGGGCCTTACGGGGCATGCCGGGTCCGGTGTCGTCAATCATGATGCTGACGACGCTGCCGACCCTGTGGGCTGACACCGTGATGCGGCGCGCAATCGACTTGTCGTCCGGCTCGAACGTCACCAGCGCCTGCAGCGCGTTGCGGCAGAGGTTGTGGATCACCCGGAAGATCTGTTCGCTGTCGCAATCGACCTCGAGATCGACGGCGATCTGATCGTGAAATTCGATGCCGGCATCAGGATCGATGGCCAGGATGTCGCGGACTTCCTGGAAAAGTTCGGCGAGAAGAATCCTGCGTCGCTTCGGCGCGGCTTCCGAGGCCTGCCCGTAAGCCAGCACTTCGGTCGTGTAGCCGACGGCGCGGTCGATCGTGCGCAACAGTTTTGGTGCGAAGCTGCGCACCATCGGATCTTCGACATCGGTCAGGCGGTCCGACATCAGCTGCGCTGACGCAAGGATGTTGCGCATGTCGTGGTTGATCTTGGAGACGGCGAGACCGAGATCGGCCAGGTTGCGCTGTTGTTTCAGCGTCCGCTGCAGCTCCGTCTGCATGGCCGACAAATGCCGGCCGGCAACGGCGAGCTCGCCACGAGACCGGTCGGCAGTAAACACACGCGCAGGATCTTCCGGCTGCTCAGAAAATTTCTGCATGCTTTTCGTCAGGCGCCGGATCGGCAGGATCATCATGCGGTTGATGGCGAGGAAGATAAGAACTGCCGTGATGATCGAAATCAGCAGCGACAGGAGAAACATCATCTTCGCGTATTTGAGCATATCCTTGCGCAGAGCATCATCGGTCATGACCAGTTCGATGATCATGTCGCTTTCGCCGATCGGGCCGTAGATGCGCATGACGCGTCCGCCGCCCAAAAACAGCGTGTCCAGCGCGTCGCGCATCGTCACCAGAAGCGGCGTATCGGTCAGATCATACTGCTCGTCGATCTGCGGCGGCACATCGACTGCTGCCAGCAGGCGCGAGGTCCCGTCCTTGCGCAGCGCAATCACCTTGGTTCCGGTGGCAAGAAGCGTGTCGTCCTGTACGGCGCGGGGCAGTTCCGCCGGCTGAAGTCCGTCGATGACGATTCCGGCCGCAGCGGCAGTATCCAGCCGGTCACGCAGCCAGTTCATCCGCATGCCGGCAACAGACGGCATGAAGATCAGGATTTCGGCCAGCATCACGAAGACGATCGTCAGCCAGAGAAGACGACCGGAGAGCCCACGGAAAAGCTGCGGCATCTGCTCGGCAGACGCCCTGGAGGCTGTTCCGGTCTGCGCCGATTGCTCCTGCTTTGGAGTTTCGGCCGCATCATCCATGTGGCTCGTCATCGTTATCTCGCCTGTCCAGCCGTTCGGTGGTGGCTGCAATCATCTGCATATTCTAGCTTTCTGGCGCATTTTTTCCACCCCCCAACCGGAAGTCGGCCTTGGAGCGTTTCCTGGGCTAGATTGAAGCACGACAGAACCGACAAAAACAAAGGGCCCGGATGGACGATACCACCTGGGCCCCTGTTCGCTTGCACGGGTGGTCCGGCTCAGAATTCTTCCCAGTCCGTGCTTGCCGACGGCGCCGCTGCCGCAGCGGCGGATCCGCCGCCAAAGGCGCGGGCGATCGATTTGGTCATGGTCTTGACCGGGGACACGCGGGGCGCCGGTGTTCTTGCAGTGGCAGAACCGAAAGCGACCGCGACGGGCGCACGATGACCCGACGATTCGCCGTCGATCCGGAACTTGGATACGAGTGCGAAAAGATTGTCCGCTTCACCGGAAAGCCTCGAGGTCGCGGCGGATGTTTCTTCCACCATCGCGGCATTTTGCTGCGTCACCTGATCCATCTGGTTGATGGCGCTGTTGATCTCCGCCAAGCCGGTCGCCTGCTCGCGCGATGCAACCGCGATCGAGTTGATGTGATCGTTGATGCTGATGACGCGGGATTCAATGTCGGACAGGGCATGGCCGGTGTTCTGGACGAGACGCACGCCGGCCGCTACTTCGTCACCGGACTTGCCGATCAGCGCCTTGATATCCTTGGCCGCACTGGCAGACCGCTGCGCCAGTTCGCGCACTTCCTGTGCGACGACGGCAAATCCCTTGCCGGCTTCGCCCGCACGAGCTGCCTCGACACCGGCGTTGAGCGCCAGGAGGTTGGTCTGGAAGGCGATCTCGTCGATGACGTTGGTAATCTGGGCAATCTCGCGCGATGCCTGCTCGATACGGCCCATGGCGTCGACGGCGCTGCGCACCACCTCACCGGACTGCACGGCACTTGTCTTGGCTTCGCTCACCATCACGGTCGCCTCGGTGGCGCGCTCTGTCGAGGTCTTCACGACAGCTGTGATCTCGTCGAGTGCCGCCGAGGTTTCTTCCAGAGCTGCTGCCTGCTGCTCGGTGCGCTTGGAGAGATCGTTGACGGCGGAGCTGAGTTCGGATGCCCCGTCGTTCATCGCGCCGGTTCCGGCACGGATGTTGCGCATGGTGCCACGCAGCGTGTCCATCGTCGCATTGACGTTCTGCTGCAGTTCGGCAAAGGCGCCCTTGAAATGGCCGGCCATGCTGTCGTCGAACTTGCCTTCCGCCAAGCTGCCGATGACACGGCGCGTTTCCGCCACGCCTGCATCGACACTTGAGACAAGCTGATCGACATTGCGTGCGAACCGGTCGAGGTTTTCATCGCCCCACTGCTTGTCGATGCGCCGCGAAAAATCACCTTCGACCGCTGCGCCGACGACGTTGGCCATGCGCGCCTGGAGATCGTCGTTCTTCGATCGCATCTCTGCTTCGGCACCGCTCATCCGCGCCACCTCGAGGCCGTTCTTCTTGAACACGCCGACAGCCTCCGCCATGTCTCCGATTTCGTCGGCACGACCGGCAAAGGGCACAGCTGCAGCGTAGTCGCCGGTGGCCAGGCACTTCATCGAAGACGTAAGCTCGAGAATCGGCTGGCTTATCTGCTTGCGACCGAGCGAAATGCCGAATGCCAGACCACCCATCACACCCAGCAGGGTAGCGCCGAGCACGCTGTAGAAGATCATGTCGCCAAAGCCGTCGATTTCGGCGCTGAGCTTGTCCATCGCCGCCTGGTCGATCTTGACGATTGCGTCGATCTGCTCCTGGTAAGCCTTGCGGTTGGCGCGATTGGCGTCGTTATTGCCCTGAACGTTGGCGGCCTGTGGCCCTTCGGCCTGGCCGAGACGCGCAGTCTCGGAGCGGAAGGCCTTAAATTCCTGGAAGCGCGCGACGAGCTTGTCGAAGATTTCCTTCTCCTCCGCCGGGACGGTCGGCCCCCAAGCGGCGATGAGCTTCTCGATTTCGGCAAGCGATTTCATGATACCATCGCCGAACGGCTTGGCGCTTGCTGCGTCCTTGGCTGCATAGACGCCCCGCGCATCCATAACAACGGCCGTCACCATGCGGTTAAGATGCTCACCCTGGTACACGCGCTGCGCAACAGCAGCATAGTCTCTGGTCTGCTGATTGTATTTCTGGACTGCGAAGAGCGATATGCCACCGATGACACAGGTTACAACGCTCATCACACCAACGAGCATGTTGATCTTGGCTCTTATCTTCACAATGCATTCCCCCGAAGCGACAAATTGAAAAATGCGGAGGGCCCTAAACCCCTACATCTTGATGGTGCGAGAAATAGCACTGAGAGATTAACATTTGTTGATGATCAAAAGCTCAATTAGTGAGCGCCTGCCTAGTCTAGCGCTGCCTCGCAACTGACTGAAGTCTCCCGAATCCACGAAAATACATGGGGTCTACTCCGGGAAAGCACGGTTTTCATCCGTCAGGCTTACAGGACATGGAAAGCCCGTGTGGACACAAGCGTTAACGCGACATCCAGAATCCAGCCAGTTTCATCAGACACTTGCCCGGAACCGAGCGCAATCGCGGTGCTGCGATTGACTTTTCGCGCCTCTTCCCCTTATAAGCCGCGCACGTTCACAAGGCTCACAGTCGCACTGCGGCCGGCGCCCGAACGTTTCCTAAACGCTCTTGCTTTTAACGAAGCAAACTTCAAGAAGGGCCGCACACCGCGGTATTAAAAAAATGAAGCGTACCTACCAGCCGTCCAAGCTTGTTCGCAAGCGTCGTCACGGCTTCCGCGCCCGTATGGCAACCAAGGGTGGCCAGAAGGTTCTTGCCGCTCGCCGCTCACGTGGCCGCGCTCGTCTCTCGGCTTAACGCCGGGATGCCCGGATAGCGGGCGATGACGACCGAACCTACGAACAAGAAGACTGCCGGGCGGCTGAAAAGCCGGCCGCAGTTCCTTGCCGTGCGAAAGGGTGAAACCCGACGCGGCCGGACTTTCCTTCTGGAAGTCCTTGATCGACATCAGCCGGACGAAGCGCCGCGGGTCGGATTTACTGTTACCAAGAAGCATGGCAACGCGGTTGAACGAAACCGCATGCGCCGCCGCCTGAAAGAGGCGGTTCGGCACTCAGCCGCATTTGCAATGAAGAACGGACACGACTATGTCATTGTCGCGCGGAGGGAGGTCCTCAAGACCCCGTTTGCAGACATGACGGCACAGCTCATCGAGCGCATCGAAAGCCTGCCGAAATCGAAGCGGTCCGAGGAGACCCTTTCCAGGAAAGCATGATGGAAAAAAACCGCAATTACTTCATCGCGATCGCACTTTCTGTGATGATCGTCCTTGCCTGGCAGTTCCTCTATATGAACCCGAGGATGGAAGCTCAGCAGCGCGCCGACGAAGCACGGCTTGCGCAGCAGCAGCAGACCACCGAGCAGGCCGGACAGAACTTCACGCCGGAAAGCCCGGGCGCTGCAACCTCGACCGGCAACCTTCCTGGCGCAAACCAGGCGCAGGCGACGGCTACCCGCGAAGAGGCGCTTGCAAAGTCTCCGCGCGTTGCGATCGAGACCGCGGCCGTTTCCGGCTCCATCAACCTGGTCGGCGCTCGCTTCGACGATCTGAAGCTTCGCGAATATCATGAGACGGTCGACGACAAGAGCCCGATCATCACGCTATTCTCCCCGGCCGATACCAGAGACGGCTATTTCACCGAGCTTGGCTACATCGGCAGCGACACCAGCGGCACCGTACCCGGTTCCGGCACGCGGTGGACGCTTGCTGGCGGCGACCGGCTGACGCGCGAAACGCCGGTGACGCTGTCGTTCACGAACGACAAGGGCATCGTCTTCAACCGCACCATCGCGATCGACGAACACTACATGATCACGGTCAACGACAAGATCGACAACCCGACCCAAGAGCCGGTTTCGATCTCCTCCTATGGCCGCGTGACCCGTTACAACAAGCCGGCAACGCCGTCCGTCTGGGTCATCCACGAAGGCTTCATCGGCGTTCTCGGTGCCGACGGCAGCCTCAGCGAACATACCTATCACAATATCGAGGAAGAGGCTGTTGCCAACACGAAGGCGACCGGCGGCTGGCTCGGCATTACCGACAAATACTGGGCGTCGACGATCGTGCCGCCACAGGCGATGCCGTTCGAATCCCGCTTCACGCATTTCACCGACGGCCAGCCGCGTTACCAGGCGGATTACAAGGGCGACGCGCTTTCGATCGCTCCCGGCCAGTCGACAGAGCTGAAGAGCCTCGTGTTTGCCGGCGCCAAGGAAGTTCCGCTGATCGACCAGTATGTCGAGCAGCTCAAGATCCCGCATTTCGATCTGGTGATCGACTGGGGCTGGTTCTACTTCATCACCAAGCCAATGTTCAAACTGATGGACTTCTTCTTCCGTCACGTGGGCAATTTCGGCGTGGCAATCCTTTTGACAACCGTCGTCGTCAAGCTGCTCTTCTTCCCGCTGGCGAGCAAGCAGTATGCCTCCATGGCCAACATGAAGCGCATGCAGCCGCGGATGGAAGAGCTGAAGGCCAAGCACGGTGATGACCGCATGGCCCTTCAGCAGGCGATGATGGCGCTCTACAAGGAAGAAAAGATCAACCCGATCGCCGGTTGCTGGCCGGTGGTGCTGCAGATCCCTGTCTTCTTTGCGCTCTACAAGGTGATCTATACCACCATCGAAATGCGGCATGCGCCGTTCTTCGGCTGGATCCAGGACCTTTCCGCGCCGGACCCGACATCGCTGTTCAACCTGTTCGGTCTTCTGCCTTACGACGTCCCGCATTTCTTGATGATCGGCGTCTGGCCTATCATCATGGGCATCACGATGTTCATCCAGATGCGCATGAACCCGACGCCGCCGGATCCGACACAGGCGATGATCTTTACCTGGATGCCGCTGGTCTTCACCTACATGCTGGCGTCCTTCCCGGCCGGTCTCGTGATCTACTGGGCATGGAACAACACGCTTTCGGTGTCGCAGCAGGCCCTGATCATGAAGCGCCACGGCGCCAAGATCGAGCTGTTCGACAACATGAAGGGGCTGTTCAAACGAAAGCCCGCGGCGTCCAAATAGCTATTCTTCAGAAACCCCGGTTCGCCGGGGTTTTTCTTTGGCCGATTGAAAGCCTAGCGAGCGGAAAGCGACATTGGCTGGCGTGGGTGGATCAGTCCCGCCTTTAGGCCGGCGCTAGGTTGCCCGAGGCAAGTTCCGCAAGCAGAGTAGAACATGCTGACGCTGGAATTGCTCCAGCAACCGGAACAGTCCCATGCCCGCGCCCTTCCCGCCGCCCACCCCACCGGGTCCACCCTTGGCCGGCACGATCCCCGCGAGCCTTCCCGGCTCGGAATACCGTATCGGCGCCCTGCTCGTCTTCGGCTCTGCTTTTGCCTGGAGTTTCGGCGGTGCGATCGCCCGCTTTCTCGATATCCCCGACAGCTGGACGATCGTGTTCTGGCGCAGCCTGTTCGGCACCCTGTTCCTGCTCGCCTTCATGCTGCTGCGCGACGGGCCGCGCGGCACGGTGGCGCTGTTTCGCAGCATGGGCTGGCCGGGCCTTTCGGTCGGCCTCTGCTTCATGGTGGCGTCCACCTGCTTCATCATATCGATCCAGTATACGACCGTCGCCAATGTGGTGCTGCTCGGTGCCGGTGTGCCGCTGTTTGCGGCGCTGATGGTCTGGCTGTTTTACGGCGAGCGCATATCGGGCGTTACCTGGCTTGCGATCGGCACCGTGATCGTCGGTGTCGGCATCATGGTATCGTCCTCGTTTACCGGAAAGGTCTCGCCGCTCGGAGACGGTCTGGCGCTGATCATTCCGCTGGTGTTTGCGCTGGCGACCGTCATCACCCGCCGTTACCCGCATGTGCGGATGACACCCGCCACCTGCTTCGGATGCTTTGCAGCCGGCATGATCGCGCTGACGATGTCTTCGAACCTCGCGGTCACCCCGGGCGAACTCGGTATTCTCTTCATCTTCGGTGCGCTCAATCTCGGGCTCGGCATGGCACTGTTCGTCACCGGTGCGCGGCTTATCCCCTCAGCGCTGGCTGCCCTGCTCGGCACTGGTGAAACCGTTCTCGGGCCCGTCTGGGTCGCCGTGATCCACGGCGAGATCCCGGCACCGCGCACGATCGCGGGAGGGGTGCTGATCCTTGCGGCGCTCCTCACCCATCTGACCTTCGAGTTTCGCCGGCAGAAGCGACAGAACCGGTCGAACGCTTGACATATGGGGTTAAAACCCGGAAGCGATGTCCTTGAATTGAAGACAGGACGACGAGACCATGGCCGCAGACCATAATTCCGAGGAAAAGACGCTGTTCGGCCGCGCGTGGATCTTTATCCGCGGCGTGCCCTCGATGGAGTTTCTGCCACCGGAAGGACCGCTTGAGATCGCCTTTGCCGGACGCTCGAATGTCGGCAAGTCCTCGCTGATCAATGCGCTCGTGGGCTACAAGGGGCTGGCGCGCACATCCAACACGCCGGGCCGCACACAGGAACTGAACTATTTCGTGCCCGACGGCTATTCCGGCCAGGCAGGTGACCTGCCGCCGATGGCGCTGGTTGACATGCCCGGCTACGGCTATGCGCAGGCGCCGAAAGAAAACGTCGATGCCTGGACGAAGCTTGTGTTCGATTACCTGCGGGGCCGCGCCACGCTGCAGCGCGTCTATGTGCTGATCGACAGCCGCCACGGCATCAAGAAGAACGACGAGGACGTGCTCGACCTGCTCGACAAGGCCGCCGTCTCCTATCAGATCGTCTTGACCAAGACGGACAAGATCAAGGATCCTGCGGTTCCGAGGCTGATTGCCGAGACGCTCGAAAAGATCCGCAAGCGGCCCGCTGCCTATCCGGAAGTGCTGTCGACATCGTCTGAGAAAGGCCGCGGCCTGGACGAGCTGCGCGCTGAGATAATGAAGACCATCGGCCGGTAAATCTCCCGAAACGCAAAAATCCGGCCGCCTGTGACAGGCGACCGGATCTCTATGCGAGGCTTCGACCTGCTTTGGTCAGCCGTTACATCTTCGGCAGCAGAACCTTGTCGATGACGTGAATGACGCCGTTCGACTGCTTGACGTCGGCGATCGTCACAGTGGCTACACCACCGGTTTCGTCGGTGAGCGTGATCTTGCCCATGCTTTCCTTGGCCTTCAGAACGCAGCCGCCGACGGTCTTGACGTCATGCGTGCCCTTGTCGTCCTTGATCATCTTTTCGATCGCGGTCGACATGGCGTTCGCGGCCACCACGTGGCAGGTAAGGATCTTGGTCAGCTGCGCCTTGTTTTCGGGCTTCAGCAGGGTTTCGACAGTGCCCTTCGGCAGCGCAGCGAAGGCTTCGTTGGTGGGCGCGAACACGGTGAACGGACCTTTGCCCTGCAGGGTCTCGACGAGGCCCGCAGCCTTCACGGCGGCGACCAATGTCGTGTGATCCTTGGAGTTCATGGCATTCTCGACGATGTTCTTGTCTTCATACATGGCAGCGCCACCGACCTTCGGGTTTGCGGCGTAGGCGCCGGCAACGGAGGCGGACAGGATTGCGGCGCATGCGGCAAGGCGGATTGCGGATTTAAACATTGTTCTCTTCCTCTCTACAGCCTGAACGACCCCGGCGCTGAAGGCGCCTCCCAGGTCCGGCTTTCCCTCTGTGGGGACATGGCTAGAGACGAGAGGAAAGCGGGAAGAGTTTCAAAGGCTGGCGACGCGAAGACAGAAATCCGCTATGCCTCTGATTTAGCATCCCTTAATTAAAGATCCCGGATTTTACCGACGGCGAGAACCGGCCCGGTCCGGTGACCGGTCGGCGAGCCGCCCAATGGTTCAAGGCTGACGGCGAAGGACGCGCCGTTCTCGACACGCTTGCGATGCCCGGCCGGCACTTCGATCGTGTCGCTGCCGCTTTCCGGCAGGATACCGAGCGAGATTGCCTCTTCACCGCTGCCGGGGACAAGCCACAGTTCGAGCGAGCGGCGTTCCGCCGTCGTTGCGGCAACGGGCGTCAGCTGCAAGCGACCGCTGGCACCGTCATACCGCGCCCTCAGGCCGAACGCATTGCCCTCGCCGCTCATCTCGGCGACCAGTTGCTTGCCCGGCGCAGAGCCACCCACAGATCCGCCGATCCAGCCCGTCGACAAGGACGCGTATGTCACCAAAAGGGCAATCGAGGCGAATGACAGGCCGCGCCACAAAAGCAGCGAGTTCCACCATCCACCGCGTGCCAGCTCGTTTCCGAAACCGTTCTGGGCAAAGACGCGCTTTTCGATCCTGGCGTAAACGCCTTTCGGCGGACGTTCCTCGCCGTATTCCGCATCGAGGTCGGAAGACAGGTTTTCCTGCCAGCGCATCACCATGGCCGCAAAGGCCGCATCACGGACGATGCGATCCTCGACGCGGCGGCGCTGGTCAAGCGGCAGGACCCCGAGCACATATTCGCCAGCCAGAAGCTGGTCGCGGGAGCGATCGTTTTCGCTTTGGTCTGGTGTCGTCATCGGTCCAGGCACTCCCTCAGCTTGAGAAGGCTGCGCCTCAGCCAGGTTCGCATCGTATTCAGCGGCACGCCATGGCGTTCCGCCAGTTCCTGATAGGTCAGGCCTTCGACATAGGCGCTTTTGACGGCACCTGCGCGGTCAGGATCGAGCTCCTGCATGCAGCTGTCAATGCGCCTTCCTTCACCGCGCATCACCGACGCCTCCTCCGGATCAGGACCGAGGTCGGCGATATCCGTCCTGTCTTCCAGAGCGTCCGTGACGGGCCGGCGGGCGCGAAGGCGATCGATCGAATGGTTTCGGGCGATCGCGACGAGCCAACCGGCTGCGCTTGTTCCCGAAGGGGCAAACCGATCGGCTCTCTGCCAAATCCGCACGAAAATCTCCTGCAGGGCATCTTCCGATTCGGCCCTATCCTTCAGGATACGCAAGCAGACTGCGAATAGTTTCGGCGAAACGCCGGAATAAAGCTTCGTGAATGCCGTCCGGTCGCGCAGGCCTACGCGGCCGATCAACTCGGCAATCTCGCGATCACTCACCAAAACCAAAGCCTCCCCGTGCGCCATCGAACGCGACGCATCGCCGCCACATACATGTCCGACAGTAATTTTGCTCATGAATTATTTGATCTGTCAAAAACATGCGTTAAAAGGCCCCACACATTTTCCCAGAGGTATTTCCATGACGGCTTCGGAAAGCGAACTTCAGGCACAACTTCTGGCACAGGCGCTGCCCTATATGCAGCGCTACGAGAACAAGACGATCGTCGTGAAATACGGCGGCCATGCGATGGGCGATATGGCTCTGGGCAAGGCGTTTGCGGCGGATATCGCGCTTCTCAAGCAGTCCGGCGTCAACCCGATCGTCGTTCACGGCGGCGGCCCGCAGATCGGCGCGATGCTGACCAAGATGGGCATCGAATCGAAATTCGAGGGCGGGCTCCGCGTCACCGACGCAAAGACGGTCGAGATCGTCGAAATGGTTCTTGCCGGATCGATCAACAAGGAAATCGTCGCGCTGATCAACCAGACCGGCGAATGGGCGATCGGTCTCTGCGGCAAGGACGGCAACATGGTGTTTGCCGAAAAGGCCAAGAAGACCATCATAGATCCCGACAGCCACATCGAGCGCGTGCTCGACCTCGGCTTCGTCGGTGAGGTTGTCGAAGTTGACCGGACGCTGCTCGACCTGCTTGCCAAGTCCGAGATGATCCCGGTCATCGCCCCGGTCGCTCCCGGCCGCGACGGCGCGACCTACAACATCAATGCCGATACGTTTGCTGGCGCCATTGCCGGCGCGCTGCATGCCACCCGCCTGCTGTTCCTCACGGACGTTCCGGGCGTTCTCGACCGCGACAAGAACCTGATCAAGGAACTGACCGTCGCGCAGGCGCAGGCGCTGATCAAGGACGGCACGATTTCCGGCGGCATGATCCCCAAGGTCGAAACCTGCATCGAGGCGATCCGCGCGGGCGTTCAGGGCGTCGTCATCCTCAATGGCAAGACCGCGCACTCGGTGCTGCTCGAGATCTTCACCGAACACGGTGCGGGCACGCTGATCGTTCCCTGATCAGCAGCAAGAGCTCGGCCTTCAGGACATCAGAAGGCCGAGGATACCGCAGACGATCAGCAGGCATCCCGACAGTTCCATGCGGTTCAGCCGTTCGTGGAACAAGAAATAGGACGAGGCGAAGGTGAAGATCAGCTCGATCTGTCCGAGCGCCTTCACATAGGCCACCTGCTGCAACGTCATCGCCGTGAACCAGCAGGCGGAGCCGACCACGCCAGCGAGCCCCACAAGCGCCGAGGAGCGCCAGGTGCGTACGACCTGGACGATTTCGCGTTTGTCCTTCCACAGCATCCAGATCAGCATGAAGACGGTCTGGAATATCGTGACGCAGGTCAGCGTGACGGCGGCCTGCATGATCGAATTGGGTCCGTTCAGCGACAGCGAGGCGGAGCGGAAGGAAATCGAGGCGATGGCAAAGAGGCCGCCCGAGGCCATGCCGATCAGAGCGATCCTGCCGACCATGGCAGTGCCGAGGTTGCGCCAGGAAATCGGGAGATTGGCCATCGAGATCAGCATCACCCCGACCACCCCGACGATGATCGCCACTATTCCGCCGCTGGTCAGTTTATCGCCCAGAATGATGAAGCCGAAGATTGCCGCCTGCACCGGCTCGGTCTTCGAATAGGCGGTGCCGACCGCAAAATTCCTCAGCGAAAACAGATAGACCAGAAGCATGGTCGCGAGAATCTGCGCGAGCCCGCCGAGCACGACCCAGAATACGAACTCGAGATCCGGGCTGGGCAACGCATAGCCGACACCGAAATGCAGAACGAGCACGTAGATGACGGCGAGCGGAAATCCGTAGCCGAAGCGCACGAAGCTTGCGCCGCGGGTGCCGAGCGAGCCTTGCAGATGCTTCTGAAGCGCTGACCGCAGGTTCTGGCAAAAGGCGGCAGCGATGGTGATGGGGATCCAAAGTTCCATCGCAAGGCGGTATCACGCGGCCCGATCATCGGCCAAGGTCGGCAAGGCCCGTAAATGTTCGTCGAAGCGGATTTTCTTCTCATCCAAACGCTGGCATAACACGGCCATGGACAAGACGCCGAAGACTGCCCCTGACGCCGCCGATTTCGCAGACATCCGTGACTGGGTTTTCGATCTCGACAACACGCTCTACCCGCATCACGTCAATCTGTTTTCGCAGATCGACAAGAACATGACGGCCTATGTGCAGGAACTGCTGCAGCTGGAGCATGACGAGGCCAAGCGGCTGCAGAAGCAGTATTATCACGAGCACGGCACGACGCTGCAGGGCCTGATGCTCAACCACGGCATCGATCCGGATGGGTTTCTCGACCGGGCGCATGCGATCGACTATTCGACACTGTCGCCGCATCCGGAACTGGGCGAGGCAATCCGGGCGCTTCCCGGCCGCAAGTTCATCTTTACCAATGGAAGCGTTCCTCATGCGCAGGCGGCTGCCCGCGCGCTTGGAATTCTCGACGATTTCGACGACATCTTCGATATCGTTGCCGCCGGTTACCTGCCCAAGCCCGCCGGCGAAACCTACGACAAGTTTGCCAGCCTCCACACGGTCGACATGAAGAACGCTGTCATGTTCGAGGACTTGCCGCGCAACCTCGTCGTTCCGAAAGCGCTCGGCATGCGCACGGTGCTGCTGGTGCCACGCGATCTCGATACGGTGGTCATCGAGCGCTGGGAAAAAATTTCAGACGAGGACGATCACATCGACTACGTCACCGACGATCTCACCGCATTCCTGTCAGGCCTCAAATTCGCGTAGGCCGCGCCTTACCAAAAGTTCATCTACATTACAGATGTTTAAGTGGTTTTGACCAGTTGCCGATCCTATCTTCAGGCTATCGAAGCAACCGGAAAGGACCACTCGATGATCGCGAAGAAGATAGTTTTGGCAAGCCTGAGCGCTGCTCTTATCGCTGGCGCAGCCATCCCCGCCTTCGCTGCACCAGGCCCTGACGGACCACGCCATCATGAAGGTCGGCGCGGAGGCCCTGACGGCGGCCCGCATGGCGGTCCACGCGCTGCGATGATGCAGGATGTAATGTTCGTTCGCCTTCTCAAGCAGGCGGATACGAACAAGGACGGCAAGATTTCCAAGGAAGAGCTGACCGCTCGCCAGGAAGCGCTTTTCGCCGAGATCGACCTCAACAAGGACGGGTCCATAACCCGCGGTGAAATGGTTGATTTCCGTGACAACAAGATGGCCGAGTTCCGCAAGAACAACCCGCCGCCGACGCCTGAAGAGGCTGAGGACGAAGGCCCGGATGCAGACGGCCCGATGGCAGAAGGACCCGAGGGTGAAGGCCCTAAGGCTGAGGGCCCCAAGGCTGACGGACCACGTGCCGACCGCGAACAGGCCCGTGACCGCCACCACGACCGGCATGAGCGCCGGGAAGTTCGCCGAGATCGCGGTCCTAGGGGTGGACCTGGCGACGGTATGATGGGCCCCGGCATGTTCCGCATGATCGACGAGAACCGCGATCGCAAGATCAGCAAGGAAGAAGCCGCTGCTGCCACCGAAAAGCTGTTCGCCCGCATGGACACGAACAAGGACGGACAGATCACGATCGACGACCTGCCGGACCGCCCCCTCTAGTTCTACGCCCCCCTGAACTAGACTGGTAGTCGTCTGATGGACCCGCCTTCCCTTCCGGGAGGCGGGTCCAGTCGTTTCAACTGTCCGAAACTTTTCAGAGCCGCGCCTCGACGGCTGATACCTCAGGGATAGACGGCTGGGCGCCTCTTTCGAGGCAGGCAAGCGAGCCCGCAACGGCTGCCCGTCGCAGGGCATCTGCAAAGCCTATCCTCTGATCGAGACTTGCAGCCAGATAGCCGCAGAACGTATCGCCGGCACCCACCGTGTCGACGGGCTCTATCTTCAGGCCCTTGGCCGACAGGATTTCACCATCAAGCATGGCAACGACCCCTTCGCCACCGAGCGTGACCACGAACGTCTGGCCGGTCTCACTGTGAAGGCGGCGCAAAACTTCTTCGCGCGCTTGGGCGTCGATGATCGTGCAACCTGCGAGAAGCTCGAATTCGGTCTCGTTGGCGACGACGATATCGGCAAGGCCGGATAGTCGCACCGCATCGGCCGTCAGCGGCGCAGTGTTGATCATCGTCCGGATGCCCTTCGCCTTTGCTGCACGGAGTGCGGCCTCGACGGCTGCCGGCGGGATCTCGAGCTGCAGCATCAACGTGTCTGATGGAGACATGGCCTCCACCGCGCCCTGCGCCTGCGCCTCGCCGATCGTGCCATTGGCACCGGGCACGACGGCGATCATGTTCTCGCCGCTGTCATCGCCGACCAGTATCAGTGCTGTGCCAGTCGAAATACTTGTCCGCGTGACCGCTGAAAGATCGGTTCCGGATGCCTGGAGCAAAGCCAGCGCCGGGTCTGCAAAGCCATCGTCTCCGACTGCGCCGACCATGCGCACGTCGCTGCCTGCGCGGCGGGCGGCCAGTGCCTGGTTGGCACCCTTGCCGCCGGAGGCCGTCGCAAAGGTCGAACCCACAACCGTTTCGCCCGGCCCCGGCAACCGCTCCGTCGTTGCGATAAGATCCATGTTGATGGAGCCGAAGACGGTGATCATGCTGTGCCTGCCTGTTTTGTGAAATGCGGGCTGACACTGCCCGAGAGAATCAGTCCTCGTCAACTACCCTCAAGCGCAGCGAACCGGTGCGGCTCTCGACTGCGCCGGATGCCGGAACTGCGGGGGTTGGTCCAGCGTGGGGTATCGGGGCGGCCACTGGTGCTTCCAGTTCGAGCGCTTCGATCCTTGCACCGCGCCGGCCGAGCTTTTCGGTCGACGTCACGATCTGCTCGACGTCCTTCTGGGCTGCGAAGAAATGCGATTGCAGCTTACGGGTCCGCTCGTCGAGGCGACCGAGATCCTCCATCAGCAAGGCCACCTCGCCCTGGATCAGATGCGCCTGTTCGCGCATGCGCTGATCCTTCAGCACCGCCTGGATAACCTGGATCGACAGCATCAGCAGCGACGGAGAGACGATGACGATGCGGGCGCGCTGCGCCTTCTGGATCACGCTCTCGAAATGCTCGTGGATCTCGGCAAAGATCGATTCCGACGGCACGAAGAGAAAAGCGGTGTCCTGCGTTTCGCCGGCAATCAGGTATTTCTCCGAGACATCGCGGATATGGACTTCCATGTCCCGACGAAACTGTTGCGATGCGGCCCGGCGCGCTTCGGGTGCGGCCGATTCGCGAAAGGCATTCCAGGCCTCCAGCGGAAATTTCGCGTCGATGACCAGCGGTGGCAAACCGTTCGGCATGCGGATCACGCAGTCTGGTCTCGACCCGTTCGACAGGGTCTTCTGGAATTCGAAGGCACCCATCGGCAGGCCGTCGGAAACAATCGCCTCCATCCGGCCCTGACCGAAGGCGCCGCGCGTCTGCTTGTTGGAAAGGATCGCCTGCAGCCCCACGACATCCTTGGCAAGGCTCTGGATATTGTTCTGGGCCGCGTCGATGACGGCCAGACGCTCCTGCAGCTGGCGCAGGTTGTCATGGGTGGATCTGGTCTGCTCGGTAATGGTTGCGCCGATCCGGTGGGTCATGCCATCGAGCCGCTGGCCGACGACCTGGCTGAGCTCGACCTGGCGGGCGGCAAGCGTTTCGCCCATCGCCGAAAGCCTGCCCTGCATTTCCCCCTGCATCCGCATCAACTCGCCCATGCGGGCCTCGGCGTCTTCCGCCTGACGGCCGCTGCCTCCGGAAAGGCGCATGAGAAACAACATGAGAAGCATGCCGAAGATGCACGAAGCAGCCATTAGCACCATCGGGTGCTGGCTCTCCAGAAAACGGGAAATCTCGGGGAACAGGTCATTCATGGCGGCAAGCTAGCAGAAAACCGCGGATTGGAAAGATCAAAACGGGAACATTGATCGAAAACGGCGATCCGGGGCTGTTCCATCGGCGAAAAAGATAGGTTATGGGATCGCCATGACGATCAAGCCGCTTATCATTCTCCCCGATCCGCTCCTGCGTCAGGTGTCCAAGCCTTTCGAACGGGTGGACGATGCTCTTTTGAAGCTCGCGGACGACATGCTGGAAACCATGTACGACGCTCCGGGCATCGGCCTTGCCGGGATCCAGATCGGCGTTGCCCGCCGCATTCTCGTGGTCGACGTGTCGCGCGAGGAAGACGAGAAGAACCCGATCGTCGTGATCAATCCGGAGATTATCCGCTCATCGGACGAGCGATCGGTGTATGAGGAAGGCTGCCTTTCCATCCCGGAATACTATGCCGAGGTGGAGCGCCCGGCCTCCGTGACGGTCAAGCATATCGGTCGCGACGGCAAGGAACACGTGATCGAGGCCGATGGCCTGCTCGCCACCTGCCTTCAGCACGAGATCGACCATCTGGACGGCGTGCTGTTCATCGACCATATATCGCGGCTGAAGCGCGAAATGGTGGTCAAGAGGTTCACCAAGGCTGCCAAGGCAAAGGCGGTCTAGCGATCGCTTGCAGGCACTCTCGGTTTGAAGGCGCGTTCCTTGCGGGCGCGAAAAGGTCCATGTCTCTTCGCATCATCTTCATGGGCACACCGGAATTTTCCGTGCCGACACTGCAGAACTTGAAGCAGGCCGGTCACGAGATCGTCGCGGTCTATAGCCAGCCGCCGCGTCCCGGCGGGCGCCGCGGGCTCGATCTCGTAAAGTCGCCGGTGCATCAGGCGGCGGAACTGCTCGGCATCCCGGTGCTGACACCGCTCAATTTCAAAAGCGAGGAAGACCGCGAGACCTTCAGGTCCTTCAAGGCGGATGTCGCCGTGGTCGTCGCCTATGGCCTGCTTCTGCCCGAAGCGATCCTCACCGGCACCCGGCTCGGTTGCTACAACGGCCATGCTTCGCTGCTGCCGCGCTGGCGCGGTGCTGCCCCGATCCAGCGCGCCATCATGGCCGGCGATGCAAAGACCGGCATGATGGTGATGCAGATGGAAAAGGGCCTCGATACCGGCCCGGTGGCGCTCACCCGGGAAGTCGAGATCGGCGAGGCCATGACCGCGGGCGAGTTGCACGACCGGCTGATGCTGACGGGCGCGCGTGCCATGGTCGAGGCGATGGAGAAGCTCGAAGCCGGCGACCTGCCGCTGACACCGCAGTCCGACGACGGCGTGCTCTACGCGTCGAAGATCGACAAGGGTGAAACCCGCATCGATTTCTCGAGGCCCGCGCGCGACGTTCACAACCATATCCGCGGGCTCTCCCCGTTCCCCGGCGCGTGGTTCGAGGCCGAGATCAACGGTAAGCCGGAACGGATCAAGGTCCTCTCGTCCGCAATGGGCTCCGGACAGGGAAACGCAGGCACGGTGCTGGACGATCACCTCACGATCGCCTGCGGGGACGGCGCCGTTTGCCTGACGCGGCTGCAGAAGGCCGGCGGCAAGCCGCTGGATGCCGCTGATTTCCTGCGTGGCACGGCGATGGCGACCGGAATGCGGGTGGCCTGATGCCGCGTTACAAGATGATCGTCGAATATGACGGCACGTCCTATGTGGGCTGGCAGATCCAAGACAACGGTCATTCGGTGCAGGCCGCCCTGCAGAAGGCGATCTTGAAGCTGACCGGCGAGACCGTATCGGTCCGTGGCGCAGGACGGACCGATTCCGGCGTGCATGCCTGGGGCCAGACGGTTCATACGGATCTTTCCCGCGAGTGGGTGCCGTACAAGCTGCGCAACGCCGTCAACGCCTATCTGATGACGGCATCGGAAAAAGTCTCGGTCATCGATGTCAGCCTCGTCGACGAGACCTTCGATGCGCGGTTCTCGGCCATCAAGCGGCATTACCTCTACCGCATCCTCAACCGCCCTTCTCCCTTGGCGCTTGAGGCGAGCCGGGCGTGGTGGGTGTCAAAACCTCTCGACCACGAGGCGATGCATGCGGCAGCCCAGATGCTGGTCGGGCATCACGACTTTACCACCTTCCGTTCCACCCACTGTCAGGCGAAAAGCCCGGTCCGGACGCTCGACCGGCTGGACGTGACGCGCTCAGGCGATCTGATAGAGATCCGAGCCTCGGCACAGAGCTTTCTGCACAACCAGATACGCTCCTTTGCGGGCACGCTGAAGATCGCCGGACAAGGCAAGGTTACGCCCGAAGACGTGCGGGACGCGCTCGAGGCACGCGACCGCAAGCGATGCGGCCCGGTGGCCCCGCCGGATGGTCTTTATTTCATGAAGGTGGATTATCCTGACGACCGTCAGGACGGATAGACGCCCAGGAACCGCTGCAGCACCTCGGACAGAAGCATGTCCGGCACGATCAGCACCATCACCAGCGCCGTCACCAGCAGCGGCTGCGGGCCGCAAAGCATGCGCATCACTCGCGTCAGCGCGACGACGACGGCGATCAGCAGCGACAGATGTAGAAGCGCCAGAAATCCGGTCATGCCGATCGGCAGGATGAAGGCTGCCGCCAGAACTGCGTAGGCATAGGCAAACGGCACGGACAGCCAGTTGACCACGATCACCATCGTCGGGAATTTCTGGCCGAGCCCGAATAGCGCGCAGACGATGCCCACCAGAATGAGCGGCAGGATCCAGTCGATCGCCTCCAGCATGCCGAGCCGGAAGAAGAACAGGCCACCGGTCTTCGTCCCCGGCGGCATCGCCTGCAGAAACATCATCCGCCACCAGGCCCAGGTGACGAACATTGCCGGCAGACACCAGACAAAGGCCCAGAAGGAGCGCAGCAGGCCGCGGTCGGAGAGATCGAGCTGTTTGAACCCTTGCTCATCGCCCTTGATCAGCAGCCAGATGCCGGACACGTAAAACCGGACTTCAGCGTAGCTGGGCATCGGCACCTCTTGGATTGGGAATGCGGAAAGAATGTCCGCGGTGGGCAATCATGCGACCGTCACTCCAAGGCTTGTCTCCAGCCAGGACACGACGACCAGTTCGGTCAACACGGTGAACCCGAGCAGCGAAGCCCGCAACCATGGGGAACCGCCGACAACCGTCGTCAGGAGCCGCCAATAGAGAAGACCTGCACCGACGAGAACGGCAAGCATGACGCTAAGCAATGCATATCGGTAGACAAGGCCGGTACCGAACAGGCTGTCCAGCGCAAGGCTGGCCGGGAATGCGGTCACGTAGGATGCATAGACCAGCGGCACCGTGAACCAGTTGCGCGTGACGATTAGCGTGCGCAGCAGCGGTCGCAGTCCGAAGGCGACAGCGACGAGGCAGATGGCGAGAACCGGAACGATCCACTGCGCGATCTCCACCAGAAACATCTTTCCGGCGAATGCGAGGACACCGTCACCGCCCCTTGGATGCGCCTGCGCATATTCGGCACGCTTGAACATCCATCCCGCGACGATCGCGGGCAGGCACCACAGGATCGCGAGAAAGGACCGGGCAACGCCCTTGTCGGAAATGTCGAAGGCGCTGAGGCCGCGCGCATCGCCGCGGATCAGCAGCCAGAGACCGCTTAAGTGATGGCTGAGGTCATGAAACCGCAGCATCGCCGAACCAGCGGGAGAGGAAGGTTCCGTAGATCTGCGTCAGCGTTTCGAGGTCGGCAATCGCTACCCGCTCGTCCACCATGTGCATGGTCTGGCCGACGAGGCCGAACTCGACGACCGGGCAGTAATCCTTGATGAAACGCGCATCGGATGTGCCGCCGGTGGTCGACAGCGCGGGCACCCTGCCCGTCACCGCCTCGACGGCGCCCGAAAGCGAACTGATCAGAGCGTTGTTGCGGGTCAAAAAGACGTGGCTCGGTCGCTCGGCCCAGACGATTTCGTAACGGACTTTGTCGCGACCGGGACGCAGCGTCTGGTCGCCTGCGGCCGCATCGAGACGGCGCAGGATCTCGGCTTGGACGGTTTCGGCTGTCCAGGTGTCGTTGAACCGGATGTTGAAGGCGAAACTCGCCTTGGCCGGCACGACATTGGTTGCCGGGTTGCCGATATCAACCGTGGTGACTTCGAGGTTGGAGGCCGGGAATTCCGGTGTCCCTTCGTCGAAGGGCGGATGCATCAGGGCCTGCGCCAGCGGCAGCAGCCCGCGTACAGCGTTATCGGCGAGATGCGGATAGGCCGCGTGGCCCTGAACGCCATGGACCGTGACCTTGCCGGAGACGGAGCCGCGGCGGCCGATCTTGATCATGTCGCCAAGCACATCCGGATTGGTCGGTTCGCCGACCAGGCAGGCATCCCAGCGCTCGCCCTTGTCGGCTGCCCATTTCAGCAGTTTCTCGGTACCGTTGACGGCCGGGCCTTCCTCGTCGCCGGTGATGAGGAAGGAGATCGAGCCCTGCGGTGCGCCGTGCTGTTCGATATGACGGGCAACGGCTGCGGCAAAGCAGGCAATGCCACCCTTCATATCGACGGCGCCGCGTCCGAACATCTCTCCACCTTCGATCTCGGCGGAAAACGGCGGATGGCTCCAAGATGCCTCGTCGCCGACCGGCACCACATCCGTGTGGCCGGCAAACATCAGATGCGGACCGGTCGTTCCAAGCCGCGCGTAGAGGTTCTCGATGTCGGGCATGCCGGGCTCGGTCGCCACCATCCGCTCGACGGTAAAGCCGAGCGGCGAAAGCATCGCCTCAAGCGCCGACAATGCGCCGCCTTCGGCGGGCGTGACGGACGGGCAGCGGATGAGGTCCCGCAGGTTTGCGATCGGGTCGACAGCGGACATCGGGATGGCCTTCGGTTAGTCGCGCAGCAGTTCGTTGATGCCGGTCTTGGAGCGGGTCTTCTCATCGACCGTCTTGACGATGACAGCGCAATAGAGATGCGGTGCGGCCAGGCCGTTCGGCATCGTGGCATTACCGGACGGCATCGAGCCGGCAACGACGACCGAGTAAGGCGGCACTTCGCCGAACGAGACTTCACCGGTGGCGCGATTGACGATCTTGGTCGACTTGCCGATGTAGACACCCATTCCGAGGACCGAGCCTTCGCGAATGATGCAGCCTTCGACGACTTCCGAACGGGCGCCGATAAAGCAGTTGTCCTCGATGATGGTCGGGCCGGCCTGCATCGGCTCCAGCACGCCGCCAATGCCGACGCCGCCGGACAGGTGCACGTTCTTGCCGATCTGTGCGCAGGAGCCGACGGTTGCCCAGGTATCGACCATCGTGCCTTCATCGACGTAGGCGCCGAGATTGACGAAGGATGGCATCAGCACGACGTTCTTGCCGATATAGGCCGAGCGGCGCACGACAGCGTTCGGCACCGCGCGGAAACCGGCCGAACGGAACTGGTTCTCGCCCCAGCCTTCGAACTTCGAAGGAACCTTGTCCCACCAGGTGGAGGTGCCGGGGCCACCCTTGACGACTTCCATGTCGTTGAGACGGAAGGACAGGAGAACCGCCTTCTTCAGCCACTGGTTGACGGTCCAGCTGCCATCCTCGCCGCGCACGGCCACACGCGCCTCGCCGGCATCGAGAAGGTTGAGCGATTGCTCTACGGCATCGCGGATCTCTCCCTTGGTCGAGATCGTCACGCTGTCGCGGTTGTCGAACGCGGTTTCGATCGTCTTTTCGAGGGAGGAGAGGTCTGCGCTGCTCATGAAGAATCCTTCGTCGTCGTCGATATCGTGATGGCCGCAAAGGCCCGGGACACAGCCGTGTGGCTGGCCAAATGGTGCCAATTGCTCTAAGCGACCGGCACTCAAGCGTCAATGCGAATTGGCGTCAACGCATATAAGCGAACGGCTCCGGAAGGGTTATTGCGATGGCACGGGTGAAGAATGATGGACCACGGCGGAAGGACGGGGTCTGGGATCCGCTGAAGGACAACAAGGCCGACAAAAGTGCCGCCGCAGTTCAGCCGAAAACACCGCAGACGCTGTCGCCGACCTATCGCCTTGCCTTTGCCGATGAGGATTTCCTGAGCCGCGAAGAATTGCGGCCGGTGCGGCTGCAGCTGGAACTCATGAAGGCCGAGATGATGCTCGCCGAGGCCGGGATCAAATCCACGGTCGTGCTGTTCGGCGGTGCCCGCATTCCGGCACCGGGCCAGGCGCCTTGGGCGGCTCACAACGAGACCCAGCGCAATAGCCTGATCGCAGCCTCGGTTTTCTACGAAGAGGCCCGCAAGTTCGCGACGCTCTGTGGTGTGCATTCGGCAGCCTACGACCATCAGGAATATGTGGTCGTGACCGGTGGCGGACCGGGCGTGATGGAGGCCGGCAACCTTGGCGCGTCGGAGGTTGGCGCACCGAGCATCGGGCTCAACATCATGCTGCCGCACGAACAGGCGCCCAATCCTTACGTGACGCCGGAGCTCTCATTCAACTTCCACTATTTCGCGATTCGCAAGATGCACTTCCTGATGCGCGCCAAGGCCGTTGCCGTCTTCCCGGGCGGCTTCGGCACGCTCGATGAGATGTTCGAGGCGCTGACGCTGATCCAGACCAAGCGCATGGAGCGAATCCCGCTCATCCTGTTTTCAGAAAAGTTCTGGCGCGGCATCGTCAACTTCGAAGCGCTTGCCGATTTCGGCACGATCTCGCCGAAGGATCTTGAGCTGATCAGCTTTGTGGAAACCGCAGATCAGGCGTGGAAGATCATCGCGGATTTCTACGGGCTTTGATGGTGGTACGGTGCAGGTTCCTTACCCTCTCCCCGTGCGCGGGGAGAGGAAACAGGCCCTGATCGGGCAATGACCATTCAGCTTGCCGGTTGAGCTTGAGCCCTAGAGACGGCCGACGCGCTCCGTCAGCAATTCGAAGAAACCATCCGCGTCGACATGGCGCATGAAGGTCGCATTGGCCGTGCGGCCGGTAACGCCCCACCAGTCGGCGACCGTCATGCCGACGGTGAGCTCCGATTCGGTCTCGATCTCGACATTGCAATGGCGGCCGGTAAATAGGTCGGGCTTCAAGAGATAGGCGATGACCGACGGGTCATGCAGCGGGCCGCCGTCGGAGCCGTATTTCTCGATGTCGAAGCGCTCGAAGAAGGCAAGCCATTCGACGAGAACCTGCGACGGGCGGTTGCCGAGTGCGGCGATCTTTTCGACCCGTGCCTTGGTGGTCAGCAGCTGATGTGTGACATCGAGCGGCATCATGACCACAGGGATACCGGCGCCGAACACGATCTTGGCCGCCTCCGGATCGACATAGATGTTGAATTCGGCTGCTGGCGTGATGTTGCCGCCTTCGAACAGGCCGCCACCCATCATCACCAGTTCCTGGACGCGCGAAGCAATGTCCGGCGCCTCGGTGAGCGCCATCGCGATGTTGGTGAGCGGACCGAGCGTGCAAAGCGTCACGGTGCCCTCCGGCTCGCGGCGCAGCGTCTCGATGATGAAGTCGATGGCGTTCTGTTCCTGCGACGCCATGGTCGGCTCAGGCAGTTCCGCCCCGTCGAGACCAGTCTTGCCGTGGACGTGTTCGGCGGTCACCTGCGGCCGGTTCAATGGCTTCAATGCACCTTCATAGACCTTGGCATCGGGCCTGCCGCAGAGCTCGCAGACGATCCTCAGGTTGCGGCTGGTAAACGACAGCGGCACGTTGCCGGCAACGGCAGTCAAACCCAGCACATCCAGCTCGTCGGGGCTCGCAAAGGCCAGCATGATGGCCGCTGCGTCGTCCTGACCGGGATCGGTGTCGATGATGATCTTTCTGCGCTGCATGTCTCTTCCCCTTGAACTTTACGGGTTTTTGAGCCGGGTTGCGGATCGTGTCAAGCGCCCGCCGGCGTCTTGCGCTGACTGCCGCAAATTCCCATATATTGACCCGTCGGCGGGCCTAATGGACGCCGGCACAGTCGCTGGACAAAAGCTGGGACGATCGATGAGCCGTATGACACCTTTCGCAAGCCCTCTCCTCCTGGGCTTCGACGCGATGGAAAAGACACTCGAGCGATTGGGCAAGGGAAGCGACGGCTACCCGCCCTACAATATCGAGCGCGTCAAGAAGACAGCGGGTAACGAGCCGCCCGAAGACGAAGGCGACCTGCTGCGCATCACGCTTGCGGTTGCCGGTTTTTCGGAGGCCGAGCTCGAGGTCATGACCGAAGAAAATCAGCTTATCATTCGCGGCCGGCAGGCCGAGCAGAACGAGCGCGACTACCTCTACCGCGGTATTGCGGCCCGCCAATTCCAGCGGATCTTCGTGCTGGCGGACGGTATGCAGGTGTCCGGCGCGTCGTTGAAAAATGGTCTTCTTTCGATCGATCTGATCCGCCCCGAGCCGGAGCGTGTAGTGCGAAAAATTAACATTTCCGTCTCACAGTAGATCAATCAGCAATCGCTGATGCGTCCCCACTGTGGAGGCAGAAATGCTTATGAAAGAAGCGAATCCGAGCTTGACGGAGTCCGAACTCGCGCATCTCGGAAACGGCGAAGTCGGTTACATTCGCAAGATGAAGTCGGACGATGTGTCCCGCTGTTTTCCCGAGGCTCCGGACATCGATCCCAGCCTTGACCTTTGGGCCCTGTTCGGTGCGGACGGTACGCCGATCCTGCTCACCGACAACCGCTCCAGCACCTTTTTCAAGGCTGCCGAAGACGAGCTTAAGACCGTTACCCTGCACTGATTGGAATAATCGTCAGACCTTGATGAATGTCAGGTAGGCCGATGACCGCCCTTCCCGGCGGGCCTTGTTCTCGTATCGCGTGCCCGGCCAGCCGGCATAGGGCGTCAGCCAGTCCGAAGCCTGTTCCGCCTGCCAGGCAAAGCCGCCATGATCGCGGCAATGGATCAGCGTCCAGTTCACATAGGTATCGATGTCGGAGGCGAAGCAGAATGTTGCGCCCGGCTTCAGCACGCGGTGGAACCGCTCCAGGTTGACCTGCGAAACGAAGCGGCGCTTCCAGTGCTTCCGCTTTGGCCAGGGATCGGCATAGAGAAGGTCGATCTGATCGATCGAAGCATCCGGCAGCCAGTCCAGAACCTGGGTCGCATCGTCATCGTAAAGGCGGATGTTGCGCAAGCCCTGCTCTTCCACGCTGGTCAAAAGCTTTGCCATGGAATTGACGAAGGGCTCGACGCCGATAAAGCCGGTCGACGGATTTTCGGCGGCGCGGTGGATCAGATGCTCGCCGCCACCGAAACCGATTTCCAGCCGCATCCGCTCGACAGAGAAGTCGTAGAGGCTCTCGATCGTCTCCGGTGCAGGGTTGGCCAGATCGAGCTTCAGCTGCGGCAAGAGCGTCGCCAGACCTTCCGCCTGCTTCTCGCGCAACGGCTTTCCCTTGCGGCGGCCGAAAAAGGCTTCCGTGGAACGGCTGGGATGCGGCTTGTCGGTCATGGATCGAATTCTCTCACGGTAAAAGCGGACGCCTTCGGCAGAAGGCACCCGCTTTACTGTTTTACAGGCGTGCTCGTAAAGGGCGATCAGGCCGCTTCGAGCTGATCACCCTTGAGAGCGTCCTTCAAAGGCTTCACGAGATCGGTCTTTTCCCAGGAGAAGGAACCGTCGCGACCGGCCTTGCGACCGAAATGGCCGTAAGCGGAGGTCTTTGCATAGATCGGCTTGTTGAGATCGAGGTGACGGCGGATGCCGGACGGGGAAAGGTCCATGGTCTTGCGGATTGCCGCTTCGATCTGGTCTTCCGTCACGTTCTTGCCGGTTCCATGCAGGTCGACATAGATCGACAGCGGCTGGGAAATGCCGATCGCGTAGGAAATCTGCAATGTGCAGCGTTCGGCAAAGCCGGCGGCCACGACATTCTTGGCGAGGTAGCGGGCAGCGTAGGCTGCCGAGCGGTCAACCTTGGTCGTGTCCTTGCCGGAGAATGCGCCGCCGCCATGGGGGGCTGCACCACCGTACGTATCGACGATAATCTTGCGGCCGGTGAGGCCTGCATCACCGTCGGGACCGCCGATCACGAACTTACCGGTGGGGTTGATGTACCACTTGCAGTCGGCTGCGATCGGAAGTTCGCCCAGCGCTTCGCGGATATAGGGTTCGACGACGGAGCGGACCTTCTTCGAGTCCCAGCTGGGATCGATATGCTGGGTGGAGAGCACGATCGAGTCGACGGCGGCGGGCTTGCCGTTTTCGTAACGGACGGTCACCTGGCTCTTGGCATCGGGGCCGAGCTTGGCGGCTTCGCCCTCGCCCTTCTTGCGGGCCGTGGCAAGCAGCTGCAGGATCTTGTGCGAATAATAGATCGGCGCCGGCATCAGGTCCGGCGTTTCCTTGCAGGCGTAACCGAACATGATGCCCTGGTCGCCGGCACCTTCGTCGCCCTGACGGTCGCTTGCGTTATCGACGCCCTGCGCGATATCGGCGGACTGCGAATGGAGGAGGACGTCGATCTTGACCGTCTTCCAATTGAAGCCATCCTGTTCGTAGCCGATGTCGCGGATTGCCCGGCGCGCAGCCGACTTGAACTTCGACGGGTTGATCACGTCGTTGCCGTTCTTGTCCTTCTTCATCAGGCTCGGCGGCAGGCGGACTTCGCCCGCAATCACCACCCGGTTTGTCGTCGCCAGCGTTTCACAAGCGATGCGGACGCCCCAAGGATCAATCCCGGTCTTTGCGGCTTCGCGGTAGACGAGATCGACGATCTCATCGGAAATACGATCGCAGACCTTGTCCGGATGACCTTCTGCAACGGACTCACTCGTGAACAGATAACTGGCGCGCATAACGGGATTCCCCTCAAAGAACAGACATCGAATGTTTAGTAAGTTCATCCGCTGAAGACAAGCGTACAACGACATAAATATATCTTTATGCGTCCAAGCGATTACCAATTCCTTGAGGTCACGGCATAAAAAAAGCGGCCCGGAGGCCGCCTTTCAAATAATGACCGGTCGACCGGTCATTCCGTCTCGGCATCGGCGGCAAGCGCCTTGACCAGATCCACCAAACGGCGGCGAACCTTGGGATCGGCGATCTTCACAAATGCGCGGTTCAACTGCAGCCCCTCAGAGGACGACAGGAAATCAACCACGTAGTTCGAGCTGGATGCTTCCGCCATGCCGGACGCTCCACCCGCCTGATCGCCTGGCGCATCTTCGAAGAAGAAGGAGACCGGGACGTTCAAGATGGACGAAATGTTCTGCAGACGGCTGGCGCCAACGCGGTTCGTTCCCTTCTCGTATTTCTGAATCTGCTGGAATGTGATACCAAGGCTCTCCCCCAGCTTTTCCTGGCTCATGCCCAGCATTGTGCGGCGCAGACGAATCCGGCTCCCGACGTGAATATCAATCGGGTTCGGCTTCTTCTTGTTTTCAATCATAACGACGTCCTGACGAAGTTGCTGTCAATCTTCAACCCGGTCCGCGTGTGGGAGATACACTTTGGTGGCGCCGGTCACAACAAATCCGGCAAGCAAGGTGTATGGCGAGACGTTAGGCCAAACCACTATGCAATTTTAGGGGTTTTGGGTCAATTCTTCCAGAATTTAAAACTTGTACGGGAAATAAGTGCAATCACAAACATGAGACATATCAGCAACCAGAAGTAAAAACGCCGTTCAGAAGCGTTCCAAAATGGGATTTCGACACTCGACATGGTTGAGTCAATCACACCCTTTTGATTGTAATCCAGGCCGCGTACGACCCTGCCAAAAGGATCGACGAAAGCCGAAATACCGGTGTTGGCACCGCGAATCAACGGCATGCCGTTTTCGACAGCCCGGATACGCGCCTGCTGGAAATGCTGGAAGGGTCCGGGCGTTTCACCGAACCATCCATCGTTTGTGACGTTCAAGAGCGCGCTCGAGCGTTCAATGCCGGCACCGATTTCATCCGGGAAGATCGCTTCGTAGCAGATCAGCGGATAGAAGGTTTGCCCGCCCGGTAGCGTCAGCATGGTGCGGCCCGGTGCTGCGGTAAAACCGCCCGGCATGGCGATCGCATCGGGGATGCCGAGCGACCGCAGCATGTCCTCGTAAGGCACATACTCGCCGTAGGGGACCAGATGCACCTTGTCCGACGCCGACACGATCTGGCCGTTGCTGTCGATGACGTAGATCGAGTTGTAATAGCGGGTCGCGAAGCCCGGCCCGGCATTTTCAGCGCGGACGGCGCCGGTCACCAGAACCTGACCATCTTCCAGCACATCGGCAATGCGCGACAGGGCATCGGGATTATCGGTCAAGATGAACGGAACCGAGGTTTCCGGCCAGACGATGATATCCGGACGCTTTGCACCATCCTTTGCGGGCAGCGCCGTCATCGCCAGATGTTCTTCAAAAATCGCACCGCGCTCGGAATCGTCGAGTTTGCGGGACTGGTCGATCATCGGCTGGACGAGGCGCACCTCGACCGGATCCTTGGCAGTGGCTGAAAGCACCGCGTCGGCACCCGCAAGCCGCCAAGCGCCGAAGCCTAGATGGGCGCAGAGGAGAAGACCTGCGAGCGCGAGGCCAAGCCCCATGCCGCGTCGGGTCCCGATCATTGCCGGTGCGGAGAACACGAAAACAGCCAGCACCGTCACACCCGTCACGCCGAGCGGAGCGGCCGACTGCATCATCAGCGGCATCGGCATGGCGCCGTAGCCGATCGAGTTCCAGGGAAAGCCCGTCAGCATGAAGCCCCGCAGCCATTCCGCAAGGCCAAAGCCAAACGCAGCAGCCGCAATCCGGCCCAAGCCATCGGACCAGAGAATGCGTGCCGCCAGCGC
Source organism: Neorhizobium sp. AL 9.2.2 (assembly GCF_013317225.1). Taxonomy (NCBI): domain Bacteria; kingdom Pseudomonadati; phylum Pseudomonadota; class Alphaproteobacteria; order Hyphomicrobiales; family Rhizobiaceae; genus Neorhizobium; species Neorhizobium sp. AL 9.2.2. The sequence goes on along the minus strand of NZ_JAALXU010000001.1, from coordinate 305,993 downwards.
CGCAAAGCCCCAGAACAGCGCCAGAAAAGCCGGCAGACCCAGAACTGCAAGCGGTATTGCCCAGGCAAACTCGTCCGCCTCGACGAGAAGCGCATTGCCGAGCCACCAGAGGCTGGCGACGAAGTAGCCGAAGCCGAACACCCAGCCGAGGAAAAAGGCCGATCGCAGGCGGCTGAGCCGCCCACCATCCGGATTGCCGGTCGTGCCGTCCATCAGCCAGATGAACAGCGTGAAAGACACGAACAGGGCAGCAAAGAAGCCGAAGGGTGGAAGGGCGAGTGCGCCGACAGCGCCGGCAAAAAAAGCAAGGAGGATGCGCGGCCAGCCCCATAGAAGAATGACCCTGCCAGCCAGTCGCTCCATCGATGTCCCCTTCGCCCGAATCAGAAGCCGCAGTCTTTCATGAAAAACTGCGGCTTGTCCTGTTATCGGCTGTTCAAAACACCTGGAAACTCAGGCCGATGGATGATCGTTGCCACGATCGGACGAGGGTGCCGGCAGAAGCACGGTCGGCGTCTTGTCAGTAATCGCCTTCTGCTGCGTCTCGGCAATGGGCTCGCCCTCGCCCTTGAGCTGCCTGCGGCGAACGAGCGCGCGCTTGCGCATGATCCGGACCCGCTTGATGCGGCGCGGATCGGCGTCGAGGATCTGGAATTCGAACCCTGGCACAGCCTGCACGACTTCACCGCGCACCGGAATGCGACCGAGCGCTGAGAAGATCAATCCACCCAGCGTATCGACGTCGTCCAGCCGGTCCCGCACGTCGAAATCGGAGCCGATCGCCTTGGAGATTTCCATCAGCTCGATACGGGCATCGGCAATGAAGATATCGTCGCCGGCACGCGAGAACATCACTTCCTCGTCGTCATGCTCGTCCTCGACATCGCCGATCACCATCTCGACGATATCCTCATGCGACACGAGACCATCGGTGCCGCCGTATTCGTCGATGACCAGCGCCATCTGCGTACGTGCGGCCTGCATCGTGCTCATCAGCTCGGATGCCAGCATCGATGGCGGTACGAACAGCAGTTTGCGAACCAGGCCTGCCTCGGCAACGGTCTGATCGAGATTGACGCGGCTGAGATCGAAGGCCGCCTTGGCGGTACGGGCCGGCTTCTCGACCGCTCCACCGGCAACGACGGCTGCTGCTGCCGTTGCACGGGTACCGGTCCGGCGCTTGTTGCGGGCCTGTTTTGCCAGATAGGAGAGAAGGTCGCGGATATGCACGAAGCCGCGGGCATCGTCGAGATTGTCGCTGTAAACCGGCATGCGCGAGCGGCCGGTCTCCTCGAAATGGATCATCAGTTCGCCGATCGTCATGCTCATGTCGACGGCTTCGATATCGGCGCGCGGCACCATGATGTCCTCGACGCGAACCTCGCGGAAGCGGAGGATGTTGTGCAGCATGGCGCGCTCTTCCGGAGAAAAGGCGTTGCTGACATTGGTGTCGGTCATCAGCGCGTCGGCGAGATCCTCGCGGAGCTGTTCGCCCTGCGACGGCCGCAGCAGGCGGACCGCCCGAGACCAGAATGTATTATGGGATTTGGGGTGATGCTCGGATCGTCCCGAACTACTTCCCTCGTCCGACGAGGGTGAGTCCGAACTGTCCTTGCCCTCGCGGGCGACATTGCTCGAATAATCGTTCATTGTTCCAAACTACACTATCGGGTCCTGCCCCGCATAGGGGTCAGATAGGCCGAGACCGGCTAAAATGCGAGTCTCGAGTGTCTCCATTTCCTCCGCCTCGTCCTTTTCCATGTGGTCGTAACCGAACAGATGGAGAAAGCCGTGGACCAGAAGATGGGTCAGATGATCGTCGAAACTCTTGTCGAGATCAACTGCCTCGCGTTCGACAGTCTGCCTTGCGATGACGATATCGCCCAGCATCGGGCCCGGCATACCGCCGGGTTCGAGCGGAAAAGCGGGGAAAGACAAGACGTTGGTCGGCTTGTCCATGCCGCGCCATTCGGCGTTGATTGCCCGGATGGAATCATCGTCGGTAAAGACGAGAGAGACTTCGGGCGGTATTTTCGGAAACGGTTGATCTTCTTCGCGGACGAGATAATCGGCGGCCGCGGCGAAAACCTTTTGCGTCAACGCCAAAAGCGCCGGCTCTTCCGGCCAGCCTTCGTCGTCGATGCTGATCTGTATGTCGAGTTCGGGCATAGGGACTGGAAACCGGACTAGCGTCCGGCCTCCTCGCTTTCCTCGTGGACGGCATATTGCGCGTCATAGGCCCTGACGATGCGGCCAACCAGCGGGTGGCGCACGACGTCGGTATCCTTGAAGCGGATGACCGAGATGCCTTCGACCCCGTTGAGGATCTGCAGCGCCTCGACCAAACCGGATTTCACGCCGCGCGGCAAATCCACCTGGCTCGGGTCGCCGGTGATGATCATGCGTGCGTTTTCACCAAGACGGGTGAGAAACATCTTCATCTGCATCGATGTCGTGTTCTGCGCCTCGTCGAGGATGATCGCGGCATTGGCAAGCGTGCGGCCGCGCATGAAGGCGAGCGGCGCGATTTCGATGACCCCGGCCGTGATTGCCCGTTCGACCTTGTCGGCTGGGATCATGTCGTAGAGCGCGTCATAGAGCGGCCGCAGATAGGGATCGACCTTTTCCTTCATGTCGCCAGGAAGGAAGCCCAGACGTTCGCCCGCCTCGACGGCCGGACGCGAAAGAATGATCTTGTCGACGGCACCGCGTTCCAGCAGCTGCGCGGCATGCGCCACGGCCAGATAGGTCTTGCCGGTACCGGCCGGACCGACGCCGAACACCATCTCTGCCCGATCGAGCGCCCGCATATAGGCGTCCTGCGTCGGGGTACGCGCGACAATCGTCTTTTTCTTGGTGGAGATCTGGCTCATCGAAAGCCTGGCCTTTTTCTCGAGCGTCGGCAGTTGCAGCTGGTCGTCCGCAGCCTGTGCCATGCGGATAGCTCCTTCGACATCGGATGTTTCGATGGTGCCGCCCTTCTGGATTCGCTCATAGAGGGTATCGAGAGCCCGACGGGCCTGATTGGTGGCTGGGACATCGCCTGAAATGGCCACGGAATTACCGCGGGGCCGCGCATCAATATTGAGGCGCTGTTCGAGAAGTTTCAGATTCTGGTCGAATTGACCGAACAGCTCGCTCGCGAAGCGATTGTTCTCGAACGTCAGGACAAAGTGGTTGGCGTCGGTCGCTGCTGATTTGGGGTGGCGCGCTGTCGAAGAAACCGATTCTCGTCCGCTCAAGTAAACAAGCTCCTCACTTGCTGGTCAGGCACCCATTAAACTCTCTGCCGGCTCGGCAAACAAGCTGTTCGGGCCGGTACCAATGATTCGTACACGGATAATCTCACCGATTTGCGATGTTTTTGCATCAACATTCACAGACTGGAGCCAGGGCGAACGGCCGATCACCTGCCCGGGCATACGTCCCGGCTTTTCCAGAAGCAGATCGATCGTCTTTCCAACACAGGATGTGGCGAAATCGGCCTGCTGTTTCAAGAGCAAAGCCTGCAATCGTTCGAGACGCTCGGCTTTTACCTCTTCAGCGACCTGATCGGTGAGATCCGCGCCGGGTGTTCCCGGCCGGGTCGAATATTTGAACGAGAAGGCGGAGGCGTAGTTGACGTCCTCGACGATCTTCAACGTGTCTTCGAAATCCTGATCGGTCTCGCCCGGGAAACCGACGATGAAATCTCCCGACAGGGCGATATCGGGACGGGCATTGCGGATGCGGTCGATCAGCGCCAGATATTCGGCGCCCGTATGGCGACGGTTCATGGCCTTCAGGATGCGGTCGGATCCCGACTGAACCGGCAGATGCAGATAGGGCATCAGGATGCGCAGGTCGCGATGCGCCTCGATCAGTCGGTCATCCATGTCGCGCGGATGGCTTGTCGTATAGCGCAGGCGGGCAAGGCCCGGGATTTCAGCAAGACGATAGAGAAGGTCGGCGAGACCCCAGTCGTTACCGGTTGGGCCTTCAGCGCTCCAGGCATTGACGTTCTGACCAAGCAGGGTGATTTCGCGCACGCCGCTTTCGACCAGCCGGATGGCTTCGTCGACAATCTGGCTGATGGGGCGCGACACTTCCGAACCACGGGTATAGGGGACAACGCAGAAGGTGCAGAACTTGTCGCAACCTTCCTGCACGGTAAGGAACGCCGTGACGCCGCGGGCGCGGATAAGCTTGCGGTCGGTGACCGGCAGATGGTCGAACTTGTCCTCGACCGCGTATTCCGTATCGACCACCGGCTTGCCGCCGCGGGCCTTGCGCAGCGCATCCGGCAGGCGGTGATAGGTCTGCGGGCCGATCACCACGTCGACCGATGGCGCGCGGCGGATGATTTCCTCGCCTTCCGCCTGGGCGACGCAGCCGGCAACGCCGATCATCAGTTCGCGGCCTTCGGCAGCACGCGCCTTCTTCATGTCGCGCAGACGCCCCAGCGCCGAATAGACCTTCTCGGCGGCCTTCTCGCGGATATGACAGGTGTTGAGGAGGATCAGATCCGCCTCGCCCATCTCTTCGGTCGCGACATAGCCTTCGCTCGCCAACGCGTCGCCCATGCGGGTCGAATCGTAGACGTTCATCTGACAGCCGTAGGTCTTGATGAAGACCTTGCGGGTGTTGGGGATGGTGACGGGCTCTTCTGCCGGCGAAAGGGTGACGTGTTCGTTCATGGCCGTCTCCTTACTCCAAGAAGGACCGGATTTGAAGCGGTTCTAATCGGCGTCGTACTCTCTTTGGCGAAGATGCCTGATCAGCATGCGGCGAAGCCGGGCGGTAATGGTCTGGCTGAGATGCTTGCGGTTGTCGCCCGTGCGGAAATCGACCGTCTCGCCGAACGCCACATCCACGTCAATCGCGCCTTCCTTCAGCACGCCCATCAGGTGCGGCATGAGCTCGATATCCCCCGGCCAGGCCGCAAGCGGGCGGTGGAAACGACCCATCGCCATGCCGTGCACCCGCGTATAGGCGATCGATACAGGCTGGACATACACGACGCCGTGGGGCGTGTGCGGCACGGCGGCAGCGGCTGCCCCGAACAGCGAGGACTTTACCTCGAGCAGGCGGTTGCCATCCGACGTCGTGCCTTCCGGGAAGAGCACGACGATCTCGCCCGCCGTCATGCGTGCGGCAATCTCGTTGATCTGGTCGCCGGTTCGGCGTTTTTCCTCGCGGACGACGAAAATCGTCTTCTGCAATTTCGCGAGCGTGCCGAAGATCGGCCATTTGGCGACTTCCGACTTGGCGATGAAGACGACATCCGCGATAGCACCAAGCACGAGGATATCCTTCCACGAGACGTGGTTGGAGGCGAGCATCAGGGGGCGCCGATGCTGCAGGTGACCGTGGACGTGGATGCGGATGCCGAGCAGGAAGCAGGCGGTGCGGTGCCAGAGGCGCGGAATATAACGGCGCATCTTCAGATCGAAGGCGAGGCCGATCAGCTGAAACGGCAACAGCACAGCCGTGACCACCAGCAGACAGACGACGATGAACCCGATGCGGATTGAGGTGATCACTGTCGATCCTTGGCTGTCGTCACGCCGTTCGTGTTCAGGCTATTCGTCTTTGTCGAGCGGGATGCCGTAGAGTTCCAGCCTGTGTCCGACCAGCCGGAAGCCGAGTTCGCGGGCAATGCGCTCCTGCAGCGCTTCGATCTCCGCAGATTGGAATTCGATCACCGTGCCGGCATTGAGATCGATCATGTGATCGTGATGTTCTTCCGGCACCGTCTCGTAGCGAGAGCGACCGTCACGGAAATCGTGGCGCTCGATAATGCCCTCGTCCTCGAACAGTTTCACGGTGCGATAGACGGTCGAGATCGAGATCCGTGGATCGACCTTGGAGGAGCGACGATACAGTTCCTCGACATCCGGATGGTCGTCGGAGTCCTGCAGGATACGCGCGATCACCCGGCGCTGATCCGTCATGCGCATGCCCTTCTCGGCACACAGTTCCTCCAGATTTTTGGAAAGATCCGTCATGACGTTTTGGCCTTCAAATGCTCTCGTTTCATCACGAACTAACGAAGAACGCGGCTCATGACAAGCGCCGAGGACCGTCGTCCATCGGCACCTGTATAATAGGCCGGGCGTTCGCCGACCTTTTTGAAACCCAGCCTGCCATAGAGCGTCACAGCGGCCTTGTTTTCGGCCTCGACCTCGAGAAACATTGTTTCGGCGCCGCGCGATGTCGCTTCGCGCAAGCCGGCCTGCATCAGCCTCCATCCGAGCCCAAGACGGCCAAACTTTTCGGGGACGGCGATCGTGAGAATTTCCGCCTCGCCGGCTGCTTCGCGCACCAGCACGAAGCCCCCGAAGGGTTTGGAAAAGAACGCGTTGGTCTGGCGTGCGACGAAACCGAACACGCCTTTCTGAAGAAGAAGATTCTGAAATTCGCCATCGTTCCAGCCGCGCGGAAAGCGCGCACCATGAAGCTCGGAGACTTCGACGCAGTCGGAGATCTCCATCGGGACGACTTCGAAAAACGGCTTCCAGCTGAGATAATCGTCAAACATCGGGCATTCGGTCGCGTGAAAGAATTGAACGACGCGGAGTTACGAGATCTGCCGCGCCAACGCAAAGCCTGTCTGCGGTTTTGCATCCGGTCCACGAAGATAAAGCGGTTTCGGCTTTTGCGAACCTTTCGGCTTTGACGCCGCAAGTCTTGCAATGACGGCGATATCGAAATGGTCAGGCAGGACCGGCGCCTTGTGCGGGCGCCATGACCCGGTCACGTCGGCCGACAGCTCGGCAATGAGTGCTGCGGCATCGTCCGGAGACAGTGCCGTGGGTTCGCTGAGCGGGGAGCCTTCGGCTGAAAAGGCCTGGGCATAGACCTCGTCCCGCTTGGCATCCATGGCCGCAACGACGGGGCGTCCCGGATGCTTTGCAAGATGTGCGGCGGCCAGCGTTTCGAGCGTGGTGACGCCGACGCATTCCACATTGAGTGCCAGTGCCAGACCGCGGGCGGCAGCGACTCCAACCCGGATACCGGTGAATGAGCCCGGGCCGATGCCGACGGCGATGCGCTGGACGGATTTGAGGGGCAGGCCGGCGTCATCAAGCGCCTGGTCGACGATCGCCATCAGGCGCTCTGCATGACCCTTGCCGATCGTCTCAGTGACGGACGAGAGAAGTCTGCCGGACGCGCCATCATAGAGCGCGGCGGAACAATCAACCCCGGCAGTATCGATGGCCAGAACGAGCATGAGCGGAACTGTTTTTCGAAATCAGATGGCTTCGACGGCCTGCACTTCAGGCACGAAGTGCTTTAGCAGGTTTTGAACGCCATGTTTCAGGGTTGCCGTGGAGGACGGGCAGCCGGCGCAGGCGCCCTTCATGTTAAGATAGACCGTGCCATCGCGGAAACCCTTGAAGGTGATGTCGCCACCATCCTGGGCAACGGCCGGACGGACGCGGGTTTCCAGCAGTTCCTTGATAGTCGCGACGAGGGTCTCGTCGTCGGCCTCGTAGAACTCGCCGTCTTCATCGGTATCTTCGGCAAGCGACGAGGCGCCGCCCATGACCGGCTGTCCGGACATGAAATGCTCCATGATCGAGCCGAGGATGGCCGGCTTCAGATGCTGCCATTCGGCGCTATCCTTGGAGACGGTGATGAAGTCGTAGCCGAAATAGACGCCGGTGACGCCGTCGATGCCGAACAGTCTGGCGGCCAGCGGAGACGCATCGGCCTCGCTCGCATTGCGGAAATCGGCCGTGCCCTTTTCCATGACGATCTTGCCGGGCAGGAACTTCAGGGTTGCCGGATTGGGTGTGGCTTCCGTCTGAATGAACATGATTTGTCTCCTTGACCCGTGCGCGCCAGCGGGCGCCGCAAACTTAGAACTCTTCCAAAGAAGATAGTCGCGATCAGCTTTTGGTTCAAGTGCGCCTTTCTGCCAATCCGGTCAAGAGAGGTCAGGCGAGCGCGTCGATTTCCTCGTCGGTCAGCGTGTCAGGCAGAACGGTGACGGGAATGGGGAATGCAGCACCCCTGCCCGCGACGGCCGAGACCAGCGGGCCCGGCCCTTCCTTGGTCGAACCGGCCGCCAGAACCAGAACGGCGATATCGCGATCCTCTTCCACCAGCATGTTGATCTGCTCGGGCGCGCTTCCCTCGCGGATGACGATTTCCGGATCGATCCCGATCGTTTCGCGCACCCTCTGGGCGGCTTTCGCCATGATCGATTCCGCTTCTTCCATGGCTTCGGCGCGCATGATCTGCTCGACGCCGATCCATTGCTGGAAATCCCCATCGGGGATGACGAAAAGCAGCACCAGGCCGCCATTGGAATTCTTCGCGCGGCGGCCGGCATAGTGCACGGCAAGCTCGCATTCGGGGGTGCCATCGATGACCGCTATGAACTTGCGCCGATGTCCCTCAAGCCTGGAAAGCCGTTTCGAAACCATGCCGCCCCCTCAATTCCCGTCGGACGTTGTCGTTGTGGCGAAATTATACGAACCCGCGAAAATGAAAACCCGCCACGCGACCGTGGCGGGTGCAAGATTTTCGCCGATGTTCCCGCTTAGCGCAGGAAGCCGACGATATCGAACACTTCACCCATGACCTTTTCGGCGCGGGCACGGGCACGCTCGCCCCCATCACGCAGGATGGCATCGATATGGGTCGTGTCGTCCAGCAGCCGGCGCATTTCGAGCGAGATCGGTGCCAGAACATGAACGGCGAGGTCGGCAAGCGCCGGTTTGAACACCGAGAACTGCTGGCCGCCGAATTCGGCAAGCACATCCGCCTTGGTCCGGTCGGCGAGTGCCGCGTAGATGCCCACGAGATTGGCTGCTTCCGGGCGACCTTCGAGGCCTTCGAGTTCGCTCGGCAGTCCCTCAGGATCGGTCTTCGCCTTGCGAATCTTCTTCAGGATCTCATCGGCATCGTCCATCAGGTTGATGCGCGACAGATCTGACGGATCGGATTTCGACATCTTCTTGGTGCCGTCGCGCAAGCTCATGACGCGCGGAGCCGGACCATCGATCAGCGGCTCGACGAGCGGGAAATAGCCGTGGATCGGCTCTTCGCCGACAACCATGTCGACGCCCGTGCCGGTTGCGCGGATCTTGTCCTGGAAATCGATATTGAACTTCTGGGCGATATCGCGGGCAAGTTCCAGATGCTGCTTCTGGTCATCGCCGACAGGTACATGGGTGGCGCGATAGACGAGAATGTCGGCGGCCATCAGGCTCGGATAGGCGAGCAGTCCGAGCGAGGCGTTCTCGCGGTCCTTGCCGGCCTTGTCCTTGAACTGGGTCATCCGGTTCATCCAGCCGATGCGGGCGACGCAGTTGAAGATCCAGGCAAGTTCGGCATGCTGCGGCACGGCGGACTGGTTGAAGACGATATGCTTCTTCGGGTCGATGCCGGACGCGATAAAGGCCGCTGCGATCGAGCGGATCTGGCCGCGCAGATCGTCATGCACGAGCTGGGCCGTGATCGCGTGCAGATCGACGACGCAGTAGATGCAGTCGTTGTTTTCCTGCAGGGCGACGAACTTGCGGATAGCGCCGAGATAGTTGCCGAGATGGAGATTGCCGGTGGGCTGGACACCGGAAAAGACGAGCGGCTTGAAGCTGTTCATTCTAGATCCTCGATAGGCTGATGGAAGGCCTCAGGCCGTTGGACTTGCGCAACCTGACAAGTGTGCGTGCTTGCCGCTGCTGCGCCCCGCGGGCCATGTAGCTGATGGCCGGGCTTATGCACGCCCCGCCACGAGGGATCAAGAGGCTGCATCATCCGCGTGCTGAATGAGATCCCAAAGGTTGCCGTAGCAATCTTCAAACACTGCGACCGTGCCATAGGGTTCATGGCGCGGTTCTTCGATGAAGCGGACGCCTTTTGCCGACAACCGGGCGTGATCCCCGGCAAAATCGTCGGTTTTCAAGAAAAAACTTACCCGACCCGCCGTCTGGTTGCCGATCGCGTCCGTTTGGACGTCGCTGTCGGCGCGTGCCAGCAGGAGCGCGGCCCCATCTCCGCCCGGCGGGCGCACTACCACCCAGCGCTTGGTCGCCTCCAAAGGGGTATCGGCGACAAGCTCAAAGCCCATGATTCCACAGTAAAAATCGAGCGCCCGATCGTAGTCGTCAACGACCAGCGTGACCAGAAATAGGGAACGGATCGACATCGAAACACACCTTGTTTTGTCGTGGCGGGTACAGGTCTTCGACGCTTACTGCCCGCCATGTCAAGGAACTCGAAGCAACCATAAGGTTAACGCAGTTTAACCCCTGAGGCAGACAAATCCCACTTTGGGGCAAATTCCTCCATACTGAGGTCACTTTTCGGAAAGAAATACTCCCCCACCAAGTCGACCCCAGTCGGTCGTGAGTATTTTCCGAGGTTTACCCGTATGCGCATCTTTTACCGCGTCGCGCTGTCCTGCTTCATGACGCTCTGCCTAACGCTGTCCGCGACCGCACAAGCCGCCGAAAAAGGCGAGAAACGCCGCAGCAGTTCTTTCAAACACGACTACTCTGCTTACTATACTGTCCAGCGCGTCAGCGTTCGGACCAACTGCTTTCCCGAGAAGCTGGGTGCCATCCTTGCCCATATCGCCAAGGAAACCGGCAAGAAGCCGATGGTGACCTCCGGCCACCGCCCGCGCTCTGGGACATCACAGCACAGCCACTGCTACGCCGCCGACATTCGCGTTCCCGGCGTTGCCGAAAAGAGGGTGCTTGCGGCAGCAGCGAGCGCCCCTGGAATCGGCGGCATCGGCCGTTACTGCAACGGCATCGTGCATGTGGATGTCGGCCCGCGACGCGCCTGGGCGCATTGCGGCAAAGGTGGAAAAGGTGGCAAGGGCAGCCTTGCTAGCCTGAAGCGCCGCGGAAAGTCCTGAGATCAGGACTCCGGCGGTGGTGGTACAGCAGACTTTGGCTTCCGCTTGATGTTTCGCCTGATCATGCCGAGATCGGCACCGCCGATCGCAAACGCGCAGGCGAAATAGACGACCATTGCAATCCCCAGAAGGCAGGCCAGAGCCAGAACCTGGGTCAGAAGATGCGAGCCGGGCTGCAGCCACGGGCTGGCATAGGGCAGCGCATAGAAGAGCGCCGCCGCCATCACCCCTGTCGCGACAAGCAGCAAGGCGGTACGCCGGGCAAGCGCCCATTCCCAGACGAGATCACCCCGCCAGACCAGCGTCGAGAATAGCAAGACCGTGTTGATCCATCCGGCCGCGGCCTCTGCCGTCGCGATGCCGCGTTCGGCAATCATCGGAAACAGCGTGATGGCGAGGCCGGAGTTGATGACGACCGACACCATCGTGAAGCGCATCGGCGTTTTGGTATCCTCGCGGGCATAAAAGCCCGGCTGCAGCGCCTTGATCAGAACGAAACCCGGAAGACCGATGCCATAGATGGCAAGGATCGAGCCGACGACGGCGGTGTTTTCCGCTGAAAACGCACCGCGCTCGTAAAGCACGCGGATGATCGCATCCGACAGCATCCACAGACCCGCTGCCGCAGGAAGCGTCAGGAACAGCACGAATTCGATCGATCGGTTCTGGATATTGCCCGCTTCCTTGACGTGGCCGCCCTTCAGCGCCCGCGACAATTCGGGCAGCAGCACCACGCCGACGGCAACGCCGACGACACCGAGCGGCAGCTGATAGATGCGGTCGGCATATTGCAGGGCAGCGATTGCGCCTTCCTTGCCCGACGCAATCGCCTGGCCGATGATCTGGTTGATCTGGGTAATGCCGCCGGTGATCGCGGCAGGGACGGCCAGCCAGAGCAGGCGCTTGACGTTGGGCGTCATCTTCGGCCGGCGAAAGCCGATATTGATGCCCGCATGGCGCACGCCCAGATAGACGACGCCAAGCTGCAACACGCCCGCAACCAGCACGCTCCACGACAGATACCAGGCGATTTCGCGCGGATCGGCGCCGACCCAGAGGCCGTAGAAAAGCGCTGCGATCATCACGACGTTCAAGAACACCGGCGCGATGGCGGCGGCAAAGAAATGATGCAGCGAGTTGAGCATGCCGCTCATCATCGCCGTCAGCGACATGCACATGAGATAAGGGAACATGACGACAGCCATGCGCACCGTCAGCGCGGTCTTTTCCGCGTCATCGGCAAAGCCCGGGGCAATGACCCACCGCACCAGCCAGGGCATGGCCAGCTGCATTGCGATGGTGATGATCAGCAGCGCAGAAAACAGGACGCCGAAGACCTCTTCGGAAAACCGCTTGGCACCATCGACGCCGTTCGCCTCGATTTCCTTGGAAAACAGTGGAACGAAAGCGGCGTTGAAGGCGCCTTCGGCAAACAGACGGCGAAACAGGTTGGGAAACCGGAAGGCGGCGTAAAACACGTCTGCCATCGGCCCCGTGCCAAGGGCCGCCGCCATGAAGGTTTCACGGGCGAAACCGAAAATGCGGCTGCCGAGCGTTGCGCCGCCGACGGTTGCGAATTTTCTGGCGAGGCTCATCGGGCTTGGCTCATCGTCTTGCGCTCATGCTTGGGGAAGCTGGGATTGTTCATGTTCTACCTGTGCATTGGCGTGCGTCATCCGTCCGGCGCCCTGCCCCACTGTTTCTGTGGCGCAAAAGAGCGGACCGAACGAAGCACCCGTTCAGCAGGGATAGCACCGGTGTCGTGTTTCAGACACCGACTTTCGACTTCCGCGGCAAGACATTTGCTCCGTCGGCGGCAGCCGGCTGGGGCGCGACGATACCATCCGGCATGGCTTCCTGAAGCTCGTCTTCCTGTTCCGCCATGACCGCCTTCAGCCGGGTGATGATATTGCCCTGGCGGTTCTCATTGGTCACCTTGTGGCCGACGAGATCGGTGACGTAGAACGTATCGATCACCTTTTCACCAAACGTGGTGATCCGCGCCGACTGGATATCCAGCGAGAGATCGGCAAGGGCCGCGGTGATTTCCGCAAGCAGACCGGTCCGGTCGAGGCATTCAACCTCGACGACGGTGAACTTGTTGGAAAGCCCGTTGGAGATGATCGCGGACGGCGGGATATCGAAGGCCTTGTTCTTGTTCTTCTTGGCTTTCGCGCGGATGGCGATGACTTCCGGCAGGCGCTTCTTGCCGGCAAGCACATCCTCGATCATCCGTCCGATCGTGCCGCCACGGCGCATTTCGTCGTCATCGACCGCAAATTCCCGGTTGATGTGGATCGTATCGAGCGCACGGCCATCGGAGGTGGTGAAAATCTGCGCATCGGCGATATTGGCACCGGCAGCCGCGCAGGCGCCTGCGATGATCGATAGAAGACGCGGATGGTCGGGGGCGAGAACGGTGATTTCGGTGATCGCCCGAAAACTGTCGGTGCGCACCATGGTGGCGAGCGGCTTGCCGGCCTTGTCGGTTTCACGGATGAAGCTTGCGTGGCGCACCTGGTCCTCGACGGGCACGGAGAGGAGATACGGCTGGTAATGGAGCTTCACCAGCGCCTCGCGGTCCTGCTGGCTCCAGTCGGACAGGGCGTTGGCGAGATCTTCCTCCGCCACCTTGGCCCGCTCCTTGCCGGATGCTTCGGAGAAGCCGCCGGAGAGACGCAGTTCCGTTTCATAGTAGAGGGTGCGCAGAAGCTGGCCCTTCCAGCCGTTCCACACACCCGGGCCGACGGCGCGGATATCGCAGATGGTCAGCACCAGCAGCAGCTTCAAGCGATCGAGCGACCGGACTTTTTCGGCAAAGTCGGCGATGGTCTTGCGATCATGCAGATCGCGGGTCTGCGCCGTCATCGACATGATCAGGTGTTGTTCCACCAGCCATACCACGAGTTCGGTCTGCTTGGCGTTGAGGCCGAGACGCGGGCAGAGTTTGCGCGCGATCCGGGCGCCGGCGATCGAATGATCCTCCTGGCGGCCCTTGGCGATGTCATGGATCAGAACTGCGACGTAGAGCGCCGCGCGCTCTTCGATCGTCGGCATCAGCTTGTTGGCGAGCGGATGCATGTCCGCCGCGCGGCCGTGATCGATCTCCGACAGCGCATCGACCGAGCGGATCAGATGCTCGTCGACCGTGTAGTGGTGATACATGTTGAACTGCATCATCGCCACGACCTTGCCGAATTCGGGAATGAAGCGGCCAAGCACGCCGGCCTCGTTCATCCGCCGCAGCATAAGTCCGGGATCGCGCCTGGAGGTGAGGATGGAGAGGAAAAGACGGTTCGCCTCGTCGTCTTCGCGCAGGGCGCTGTCGATGAGGGAAAGCGATCGGGTGATGCTTTTCAGCGCGTCGGGATGAAGCTCCAGCCCGGTCAGATCCGCCACGTGGAAGAAGCGGATCAGGCTGACCGGATCGCGCTTGAAGACGCCGGGATCGGCCAGCGTAATGCGACCGCGGTCCTCCACGAATTCGACGGAGCCGGCAATCTTGTGCAGCCGCTTGGTAAAGCGCGAGATGACGCGCTGGGTGAGGCCGGGTGCGGCCTTCGCCTGCTGGTCCTCTAAGGCCGCGCAGAGAATGCGGGTGAGGTCGCCGACGTTCTTCGCGACCAAGAAATAATGCTTCATGAAGCGTTCGACGGAGGAGAGACCAGGCCGTGCGTTGTAACCAAGGCTTGCCGCGATGTCGCGCTGGATATCGAACGACAGACGTTCCTCCGCCTTGCCGGTCAGAAAATGCATCTGGCAGCGCACCGCCCAGAGAAAGTCATCGGCCTTTTCGAAGGACCTTGCTTCCTCGCGCGAGAGCACGCCGAGCTTGACGAGTTCAGTCGTTTCGCGAACGCGGTAGTAGTATTTGGCAATCCAGAACAGCGTGTGCAGATCGCGCAGGCCACCCTTGCCCTCCTTGACGTTGGGCTCGACCAGATAGCGTGTGTCGCCAGCCTTCTTGTGGCGCTGGTCGCGCTCGGCAAGTTTGGCGGCGACGAATTCCGGACCGGTGCCGGCGACGACTTCCAGATCGAAGCGCGACATCAGCTGATTGACCAGCGCGCCGCTGCCGCAGATCGGGCGGCATTCGAGAATGGCGGTGCGGATCGTCATGTCGGTTTTCGACAGGCGAATGCATTCCTCCACCGTGCGGGTGGCATGGCCGACCTTGAAGCCCATGTCCCACAGGAGATAGAGCAGGAATTCCACCGCCTTGCGCATGGCATCGGAATTCTTTTCGGGCAGCAGGAAAAGAAGATCGATATCGGACCCCGGCGCCAGCGTGCCGCGGCCATAACCGCCGGTGGCGGCAACGGCGATCTCGCGGCCTTCCGGATAGAGGCTCTCGGTGATGGTTTCATTGAGGACGCAGATCAGCTGGTCCTGGATCCAGGATATGCGGCGGGCGCAGCGAAGACCGCTGCCATCCTGGCTCAGCAGTTCGCGTGCCTTTTCGCGACCGTCGACACTGGCCTGCCGCAGGATCGGCAGGAGAGCTGCCCGCGATTCCAGCAGCGGCCGATCCTTGGTTCCGAGCGCCTCGCGGCATTTCGTCTGCAGGCCGGCGACGTCCATCAGTTCGGAAAAATCGATATCGTGACGATGATCTTGTCTTGTTGCTTGCTTGGCCATGTCTTCCTGCCGGTGCCCGCCCTCTCCATTCCCGATGGAGACGACGACGGATTTCGGGCACCTCCCCTAAAGCGTTCCCAGGTCCCTGCGGCCCTGCCCCATACGCTTTAGCTCATTTTTGTTGCGCAGCCGTTACCGCAGAGCGCTCCGCATCTGAGCAGCGTTCTTACCACGGTTACGGCTTGACTGCGCCAAGTTGTTTGTTCGCGACCGGAACGTCAAGCCCGATATTGCCCGGGTCTGCGATAGACTTCGATCCGCTGCGCCACTGACGCGGGCTCATGCCGGTGACGCGGCGAAACTCGCGGTTGAAGTTCGACTTGGTCGAAAATCCGACATCGAACATGATGATCGTCGCCGGCCGGCTGGTTTCGCGCAGAAGCACGCATGCTTCCGCGATCCGGCGTCGGTTGACGAACTGCGAGATATTGAGGCCGGTTGCGCGGTTGATGGCAACCGACAGATCCCGCGCAGGGACGCCGGCCTTGCGGGCCAGTTTCGCAAGACTGAGGTTTTCGTCGCGGTAGAGACCGTCCCGATCCAAAGCCTCTGTCGCGCGCTGGACGAGACGCTCATCCTGTGGATTGGCTTCCGGTGCCTTCCCGTTCGGCAGCGGGCTTTCTGCAGCTTCCGGTGCAAAATAGTAGATGCCGGTTACCACGAGAACGACGATGTTGATCGCCGTCAGGACAAGCGGAATGTCGTCCCTCCCGTTGAACGTCGTGTAGACCGAGAGGGCAGCATCGCTGACTGCGAAAAACAGCATCAGCGCGGCCGTCATTCTGGCGGCCCGTAGGGCGGGACGCATTCGCTGAAGGCTGGCTTCGACCATGAGATCGGAACCTTCCGAACGGATCAGCCGCCAGAGGGCGACGCCGTAAAAGAGAAAGATCACCAGCAGGAGCGGATCGACCAGGATCGGTACAAAAAGGACGGAAGCGCCGACGCAAAGCGGTGCGGCGAGGTGGCGCCAGGGCGCAGATCGGCCGCCGCCGGAAAGCGACTGGAAGGCGAGAAACGCAAGCGGCGGCATGACGGAGGCCGTGACCGGCTGAACCGGTGCGAGCGCCGTTATGCCGTAGCCGAAATGAAGGCCGACGACCAAGCCCTGGGCCGCATAGAGAACGACAAATGCAATGAAGTAGCGACGGCTTCCCGGCACGTCGACGCCTTTGAGGCTGTGATAGAGCGCAAGGGCAAAGACGATACCGACCAGAAACGGCAAAGGGAGAGAGAGCACTGCAGTGACCCCGGCGGTAAATGGCCTGAAACATGTTTGAGGTCCGACCATATCACGATCGAGGTCGAAAGGCAGGCAGATACAGGCGCAAGGGTGGTGCCGTTCACAACCCCGATGGAGATTTCCATGGCCCTGCCCCTACCCCGCCTTCGCCTTGCAACCCTTGCCCTGATCGGTTTCGGGTATTCCGCAACCGCCTTGCCGGCCTTCGCCTTCGAGGCGGGAACCCAGTGGATCCAGATCAATCCGTCGCATCGAACCCAACCCGAGAGGGTGCTGATCACCTACCCGGCGAAGGCCGACGGCGAGCCGTATACGCTGGGCGCCGATGCTCTGTGGGTCGGCGTGCCTGCTCGCCGCAATGCCACGCCTGTGCAGGAAAAGTTTCCGCTGGTCATTCTGAGCCATGGCTCGGGCGGCAATGCAGCGGGGCTGGGCTGGCTTTCGACAGAACTCGCGCGCAACGGCTTCATCGTTGCGGCACCCAATCATATCCACTCGACCTCAGGCGATTCCATTCCGGTGGAAAGCTTCAAGATCTGGGAGCGGGCACAGGATGTTTCGGCCCTGATCGATACACTGACGACGAGCGCCACCTGGAGCGCGCTTGTCGACAAGGATCGGATCGGCGGCATCGGTTTTTCGCTTGGGGGCACCACGATGATGCTGACCGCCGGTGCCCGCGCGTCGCTTCAGACCTTTGTCACCCATTGCGCGGAGGCAGGCGGCAAGGATGCGGGCTGCAACTGGTTTCAGAAGGGCGGGGTGGATTTTTCCCAAGTCGATCGGGAGGCATTCGAAGGTGGTTATGGCGACAAGCGCGTTTCAGCGGTGATTGCGGTCGATCCGGGTTTTGCCATGGCTTACCAGAACGAAAGTCTTGCCGGCATCGATAGACCAATGCTTTTCATCAACCTCGGCGAAGGCGACGGCATCATGTCCGGCACCAACGCCCAGTCGCTGGCGGTCGATATTCCGGAGGCCAACTACGCGCTAGTTCCCGGCGCAAACCATTTCTCGTTCCTCAGCATCTGCAACGCGAATGGAGCAGAATTGCTGAAGCAGTATGAGGATGATCCGGTTTGCGATGAGGTGAGCGACATCCCACGCGAAAAGCTGCATCAGCAGATCTTCTTCAATATTGCCGTCTTTCTTCGCAGAACGCTGCTGGAACGCTGAGCGCTCAGCCAGCCGCAGGGAGGAGGCCTTTAGACAGGGCCTCCTTCACCGCGAGTTCCGCCATGGCGAGCGTTGCTTCGCGGGTTCTGGCGGCGGCGATAAAGCGGCCGTTGTGGCAGAACGTGGCGCCTTCGACACCGGATGCGGCTTCCAGATCTGCATTGGTGAGCCCGGCCCATGCGGCGGGGAGATCGGCGCGCAGTTCGAAACCGTCATCGGCACGGCGGATGCCGGTGACGCACCAGTCCTTGTCGCGCGGGTGGACGACGAAGAGAAGCTGATCGGCGCCAGCCTTCAGGATGGCGGGGCGGAACGGCATGCCCATCGGCAATTCGAGAATGCGCCCCTCGCCGGCCTTGGCAATGGCGTCCAGAACCAGCGTCTCTGCCCGCAGCTTTGCGGCGCGCTGGGAAATACCGGCTTCGACAAAGGCGCGGGCAATGACAAGCGCTGCATGGAAGGCGCGATCATCGGCGCCTTCGTCCTTTTCGTCAAAGGCGGGCTTCAACGTTTCAAGAAGCGACGGCAGTGTCAGGCCGGCCATCGGACCTGCGGCCGAGGGGCTGAGCGCGCCATTGTCCATCAGGTCGATCGGCAGCACGAACTTGGTGTCGAAGGCTGCGTGCACCGCCTCGACATGGGCTTCCGGTACGCCGAAGGCGAGCAGGTAATCGCGGCCGTAGTGCTTCCAGATCAGGCCGAAGGAACTGAACGGCGCGCCGTCATCTCGCAAGGGCGCACCGCGCTGGTGATGATCGAAAATCTGCGCCTGCGCGTCGAAGGAGCCGCCGACGTCGTAGATGATGCGGTCGCCACCCGGCGTGATCCATTCGGGAGCCCGGCTGCGGACGATGCGTGCATCGGGGAACAGCCGCGTCAGGATGACACTGGACAGGAGTTCGTCGGCATGGAAGCCACCGGAATGGGTGACGAGATAATCTGGAGTCATGCCGCGATCAGCCTTTTCTTTCAATGGAAAGAATCAGATAGCCGGAGCGGAGGGCCTTCTCAAGCGCTGAGGTGTGGTTTCAGGAGAATGCGTCAGGAAATTGCAGTAATTTCGAGTTCATGACCGTTTACGGTCACGACATCGCCGACCGACTTGCCCAGAAGCGCACTTGCAACGGGAGAAACGTAGGAGATCGAACCTTCCTTCGGATCGGCCTCATCCTCGCCAACGATGCGATAAGCCTGCTCGCGGCCGTCGTCACGGCTGAAGCGCACCGTGTTGCCGAAGGCGACGACTTCAGTCGAAACCGGTGCAGGCACTAGCTGAGCGCTGTGCAGCCTCTCGGCGAAGTAGCGGAGGTCGCGCGCGGGACCTGCGGCCTGGCGGCGGCGCTCGTTGACGTCCTCAACCGTGTTGGCCGCGTCAAAAGCCTCCTTTGCGGTACGAAGCTGCGCCTCTAGCGCCTTCAGGCCGGCCTCGGTGACGAGGTTGGGATGCGACGAGACGGGCCTGTCCGGCAGCTGGGTTTCCGCTGCGGTTTCGGCACTTTCTTCCTTCACGAAGGCGACGCTCACGTGCGTGTTCCTTTCAACTGAGATGCGGCCTTACTTGGCCGCAAGTTGCTTCTTCAACGCATATAGGGCGTCGAGCGCATCGCGCGGGCTCATTTCGTCCGGATTGATGGCTTTCAGCGTTTCCTCGACCTTTGACGGACCGCGCTTCATCTCATCTTTTCTCACCGCCACCTGGAACAGCGGCAGATCGTCGATGAGCTGGCTTGCGGGGTTTTTGCGATCGCTGTCCTCAAGCTTGGTCAGCACATCTCGGGCACGGGCGACAACGCTGTCGGGCAGGCCGGCAAGCCGTGCGACCTGGATGCCGTAGGAGCGATCGGCCGCCCCGGGTCCGACTTCATGCAGAAAAATGACCTCGCCGTCCCATTCCTTGACCTTCATCGTGGCATTGGAAAGGCGGTTGAGCTTTTCCGAGAGCACGGTGAGTTCGTGGAAATGGGTGGCAAACAGCCCGCGGCAGCGGTTGCTTTCGTGCAGGTGCTCGACTGCGGCCCAGGCGATCGACAGGCCGTCGAAGGTTGCCGTGCCGCGGCCGATCTCATCGAGGATGACCAGCGAACGGTCGGTCGCCTGGTTGAGGATCGCTGCCGTCTCGACCATTTCGACCATGAAGGTGGAACGGCCGCGGGCGAGATCGTCGGAGGCCCCGACGCGGGAAAACAGGCGGTCGACGATACCGATATGGGCGGACGCGGCGGGAACGAAGGAGCCCATCTGGGCGAGGATGGCAATCAGCGCGTTCTGCCGCAGAAACGTCGATTTACCACCCATGTTGGGGCCGGTCAGAAGCCACAGGGCGCCGAACTCCTCGGTGCCACCAGGTGAAAGATCGCATTCGTTGGCGATGAACGGTCCTGACGACTGACGGCGCAGGGCCTGCTCGACCACCGGATGGCGGCCGCCTTCGATCGCGAACATGCGCGACGCATCGACCGCCGGGCGGCGGTAGTCCCACTCCTCGGCAAGCATCGCAAGGCCGGCTGCAACGTCCACGATGGCAAGCGCGCGGGCGCCGGCCTTGATCGCTTCGGCTTCGGCGGTCACGGCCTCGACCATGAGACGGAAGGCTTCGAGCTCGATCGTTAGCGCCCGGTCGGCGGCGTTGGCGATGCGGCTCTCGAGATCCGCAAGTTCGGTCGTGGTAAAGCGCATCGCGTTCGCCATGGTCTGGCGATGGATGAAGCGCGCCTTGGCTTCCGGCGTATCGGTCATCGGGCCGGCATTGCCGGCGGTCACCTCGATGAAATAGCCGAGCACGTTGTTGTGCTTGATCTTCAGCGACTTGATGCCGGTCTCTTCGGCATATTGCAGCTGCAGCCCGGCAATGACCTTGCGCGACTGATCGCGCAGCGCACGGACCTCGTCCAGTTCGGCGCGTGCACCATCCGCGAGGAAGCCGCCATCGCGCTTGAGGAGCGGAAGGTCTTGCGCAAGCGTGGTGCCAAGCAGGGTTTCGAGTTCTCCTGGCAGCATCTTCAGATCATCGAGCGCTTCCGACAGTTCCTGCGGCAGCATGGCACCACTGAGGAAGCTTGCAACGCCGCGCGCCGCTTCAAGACCTGCAAGGATCGCGCCGAGATCACGTGGGCCGCCGCGATCGAGCGCCAAACGCGACAAAGCGCGCGGCATATCCGGCACATTTTTCAGCGAGGACCGCAGATCCGAACACAGCCCCGGCTCGTCCCCGAGGAAGGAGACGGAATCGAGCCTTCGGTTGATGCGGTCTGGATCCGTCAGCGGCGACATCAGCCGTTCGGCCAGAAGCCTTGCACCGCCGCCGGTAACGGTTCGGTCGATCGCTTTCAGGAGCGTGCCTTCGCGCTCGCCCGAGAGGGTTTTGGTCAGTTCCAGATTGCCGCGGGTGGCGGGGTCGATGAACAGCGTCGAGGCACCGCTTTCACGCTCCGGCCGGCCGAGCGGCGGGCGCTCGGCCATCTGGGTCTTTTCCACATAGGCGATGGCAGCTGCGGCCGCTGCCATTTCGGCGCGCGAAAACGTGCCGAAGCCATCCAGCGTGCCGACGCCGAAATAGCGCGCGATGCGGCCTTCCGACGTGGCGCTGTCGAACAGGACCGAAGGCTGCGGCACAGCGACGCGGCCAAGCACGTCGAAGACCGGCTTCAGTTCCGCATCGTGGAACATCGTATCCGGCATGATCAGTTCGCGCGGCTCGATCCGCAGGATATCGGCGAGCAGGCGCGAGGGCTCGGTTTCCGCCAGCCGGAAGACGCCGGTGGAGATATCGATCCAGGCAAGCGCCATCAGCGGTTCGGCAGCGCCCTTGATGCGGGCAAGCGTCATCAGGTAGTTGGATTCCGAGGCGACGAGCAGTTTCTCTTCGGTGATCGTGCCGGGCGTAACCAAACGCACGACATCGCGTTTGACCACCGATTTGGAGCCGCGTTTCTTCGCTTCCGCCGGGTCTTCCACCTGTTCGCAGACGGCGACGCGAAAGCCGAGCATGATCAGCCGCTGCAGATAGTCATCCGCTGCATGAACAGGCACGCCGCACATCGGAATGTCCTGCCCCATATGCTGGCCTCGCCTGGTCAGCGTAATGCCGAGCGCGCGCGAGGCATCGATCGCATCCTCGAAAAACAGCTCGTAAAAATCGCCCATCCGATAGAACAGCAGCGATCCGGGATTGTTGGCCTTGATCTCGATGAACTGTTCCATCATCGGCGTTGCCGACGCGCGGCTTTCCTCCGAAGCCAGCTGGTCGGTCGTCAGGGCATCGAGCGTAGGTCTTTGAAAATGGGTCACGGCACCAATGTTTGTTGCGCAGATTTATTGTTGCGTCTGGAAAGAGGCGACACTATCGGTGATGACCCTTGAATTACAACATCCCCCGCGACCTCGAGGGGCGCTGCCCACAAAAAGCTGGAGAGGCCAATGCCCGCAAACGACAAGACGCCGGAAAAGAACACGCGTAACAGAGCGTCGGTGACCGAGCAGGAAGCGCTTGATTTCCACTCGCAGGGCCGTCCCGGCAAGCTCGAGATCACCCCGACAAAGCCGATGGCGACGCAGCGCGACCTCTCGCTGGCCTATTCGCCTGGCGTCGCCGTGCCGGTTCTGGCGATCGCCGCCGACCCTTCCAAGGCCTATGACTATACGACGCGCGGCAACATGGTGGCCGTGATTTCCAACGGCACGGCAATCCTCGGTCTCGGCAATCTCGGTGCGCTGGCATCGAAGCCCGTCATGGAAGGCAAGTCTGTCCTGTTCAAGCGGTTTGCCGATGTGGACAGTATCGATCTCGAGGTCGATACGGAAAATGTCGACGAGTTCATCAACTGCGTGCGCTATCTCGGCCCGTCCTTCGGCGGCATCAACCTTGAGGATATCAAGGCGCCGGAATGCTTTATCATCGAGAGCCGTCTGCGCGAGCTGATGGACATCCCCGTCTTCCATGACGACCAGCACGGCACGGCGATCATTGCCGCCGCCGGTCTCATCAACGCGCTGGAACTGACCGGCCGCGACCTCAAGACCACGAAGCTGGTGTGCAATGGCGCGGGTGCTGCCGCGATCGCCTGTATCGAACTGATCAAGGCGATGGGCTTCAACCCTGCCAACATCATCCTCTGCGACACCAAGGGCGTGATCTACCAGGGCCGTACCGAGGGTATGAACCAGTGGAAGAGCGCGCATGCCGTCAAGTCCGACAGCCGCACGCTGGAAGAGGCGATGAAGGGTGCCGACGTGGTGTTCGGTCTTTCCCAGAAGGGTGCGTTTACCGAAGCGATGATCCGCTCGATGGCGGACAAGCCGATCATCTTCGCGATGGCCAATCCCGATCCGGAAATCACGCCGGAAGAAGTGGCGCGCATCCGCGACGACGCGATCATGGCAACCGGCCGCTCGGACTATCCGAACCAGGTCAACAACGTGCTGGGCTTCCCCTACATCTTCCGCGGGGCGCTCGATGTGCGAGCCCGCCAAATCAACGATGCGATGAAGATTGCCGCAGCACAGGCTCTGGCCGATCTTGCCCGCGAGGACGTGCCTGATGACGTGGCTGCCGCCTACCAGGGCAACCGGCCGCGTTTCGGGCCGCAATACATCATTCCCGTGCCGTTCGATCCGCGTCTGATCTCGGCCATTCCCGTCGCTGTCGCCAGAGCCGCAATGGAAAGCGGAGCAGCGCGTCGCGACATCACCGACCTTGACGCCTATGGTCGCGAGCTTTCCGCCCGCCGCGACCCGATCGCTGCAACGACGCAAGGGATCTACGACCGGGTTCGCCGCTTCCCCAAGCGCGTGGTGTTTGCCGAAGCCGAAGAAGAGCAGGTCATGCGGGCCGCGATCTCGTTCTGCAGCCAGGGTCTCGGCACTGCGATCCTGCTCGGCCGCGACGATGTGATCCGCGAGACGGCCGAAAAGGCCGGTATCGACCTCGAACGTCCCGGCATCGAGATCATCAATGCGCGCATTTCCAATCGCGTCGATACCTATATCGACTTCCTCTACGCCCGCCTGCAGCGCCATGGACTGCTTCTGCGTGACGTGCAGCGGCTGATCCACCACGACCGCAACCATTTTGCCGCGACCATGGTGGCCGTGGGCGATGCGGATGCGATGGTAACCGGCACGACGCGCAATTATGCGACCGCTCTTTCCGACGTGCGCCGCTGCATCGACGACAAGCCCGGACACAGGGTGATCGGCGTGTCGATCGTGGTGGCCCGCGGCCGGACGATCTTCGTCGCGGACACCGCCGTGCACGACATGCCGACTGCCGAGCAGATTGCCGACATCGCCGTGGAAGCCGCGCGCGTCGCCAAGCGCATGGGTTACGAGCCGCGCGTGGCGCTGCTTGCCTATTCCACATTCGGCCAGCCGATCGGCGAGCGCTCCGAGCGGGTCCGCGAGGCGGTGAAGATCCTCGACGGACGCCGGGTGGATTTCGAGTATGACGGCGAGATGGGGGCCGACGTGGCGTTGAATGCGAGCCGCATGGAGCAGTATCCGTTCTGCCGCCTCTCCGGCACGGCCAACGTGCTTGTCATGCCGGCCATCCATTCGGCCTCGATCGCCACCCGCATGCTGCAGGAAATCGGTGCCTCGACGCTGATCGGGCCGCTTCTGGTCGGTTTGGATAAATCGGTGCAGATCACCCAGATGGGCGCCAAGGACTCCGAAATCGTCAACATGGCGGCGATTGCCGCCTATAACGCTGGGTCCTGAGAGACACCGCGCCGACGCATTTGTTGAAAGCTTGAACCGATCGGATTAGGGTGTCTCATCTGGTCCGATCGGAGTTCCCGTTTCATGAAGACCGTCAGCATTCAGGAAGCCGAAGAAAACCTGTCGCAGCTTGTCGATGAAGCCGCGAACGGGGAACCGTTCGTGATCGCCAGGGCGGGCAAGCCGCTGGTGACGGTGGTTGCTGTCGATGAGGCGGCCGCACAGGAGGTGACCGGGCCCAGGAAACGGCGGATCGGCTTTTTGAAAGGTCAGTTCTTTATTCCGGAAGACATGGATAAGGCGCTGGACAAAGAGATCGAGGATCTGTTCTACGGCGCTCGCGATTGAGGCTGTTGCCGGATTCCCATCTTCTGATCTGGCTTGTCGCCGCGTCCGAACGCTTGCCATCCTCGGTGCACGACATGGTGGGTCGCTACTGCGGACCGACCAGGCTCCAAATCTAGAGCGCTCTAGTTCGCGAAGCGACCGGCGTCGGCGCCGAAGTAGTTGATGTAGCGGCCGGAGATCGATGCGATCGGTAGCACGATCAGCACATCCGTGGTGTTGAAAGCCTGATCGACGACGGCTCCCATTCCGATCATGGCGCCGAGGCGAAGGTAGCCCTTGACCAGCGGTGGCATGGCGGAAAGCGCTTGGCGCGGATTGATCGCCTCGGCCGGCATCAGATCCATGTTGCGATTGAGATCAGGCAATGCGTGGACCATCCACTCGTCCTTCACCAGCGCATTGTGATGGAGGAAGGACAGCGCCAGCGCGTGTTCTTCCGGACGCACGCCGGGGAAAGAGGCGCAGCCGAACATGGCATTGACACCATGCTTCAGCGCATAGGCCCAGTTGCCCTGCCAGAGCAGTTCGACGGTGCGTTTGGTGCGGTATTCGGGCAGCACGCAGGAGCGGCCGAGTTCCATGAACTGCTTGTCGGGATGGCGGGCGAGAAGTGGCGCGATATCGAACTCGGACGTCGAATAAAACCCGCCATTCGCCTCAGCGACGCTCTGGCGCAGAAGCCGGTAGGTTCCGACGATCTGGTCTTCGATTTCACCGTCTATCGCGTTGTCGACGACAAGCAGATGGTCGCAGATCGCATCGTAGCTATCGATATCCCGTCGAAGCCGCATCGCCTCGGGCTCAATCGTGGCGCCCATCTCCTCGACGAAGACGCGGTAGCGCACGGCCTGGGCGGCATCGATTTCGCGCAGGTTGCGGGCAAGCCGCGTTTCCAGCGTGCCGATGCGGCCGAACACATCGCTACCAACGCGGCTATTTGCCGGATCAGCAGCCGGGGCCTGCTTTGTCTCAGAGGTCAATGTGCGGTTCAGGAGTTCGATAGCCATGGTGATTCTTCCCGTACCGGTTGGATCACCCGCGTTTAAACATGCATCTGCAACAAGAGCGTGACAGATATCGTCACAATAGGAAGTGGTGCAAGGCCCGTCAACGCGACTGTCAGGACGTGCTGGAAGCCTGCGCAAAAAGACGCAATTCCTCAATCAGAACAGCCGGATCGAGCGGCTTCTGAAGCACTTTGCAGGCGCCCTGATCGATGACTTTGCGCCGCGCCTCGCCGCGGCTTTCGGCTGTCAGCACCATGACGGGGACCGGCTGCAGCGCGGTTCTGGAGGCGGCAGAGATGAGATCCATGATGTTGCCGCCGGGCATATGCATGTCGCAGAGAACGACATCCGGGCGGTTTTCGCCAAGGGCTTCGATGAGACTTCCGAAATCCTCCACGGAACGAACCGTGTGCCCTGCCTTGCGCAGAACCGCGGCGACCAGAAGCCCACTGACGGGATCGTCTTCTCCGAGAAGAATATCGAGGGCCGGGCCGGCTTCCCGCTTGCGATCGACCGAGTTTGAATTTTCAGGAGCCGGCACGTCCATTACCGGGCGGTCGCGGGCGCCAAAACCACGCATGCGGCCACTGAGGACATCGACCAGCGATTTTTCGCGCAGCGGCCGGATCAGCCAGGCATCGAAATATTCCTGGGGTTGCGACGCCCTTTCCTCCGGATTGACCAGTAGAATACGGTGCAGCGGCGCGTGTGACGGTTCCCACGCGTAGTCGGAGGCCAGTCGGTGATCGACGATGAGATCGGTATAGGGCGAGCCTGTCGCTTTGGCCCGATCGATCAATAGCTGCACCTGGGCGGGATCGGACACATGCCTCCCACGGCCGCCGAGTGTTTCGATGCTGGAAACGGTCGCAAAGGCGGCCGGACCATCTGGCGCGAGCAGAAGCACGCGAGAGCCAAACAGCGAGCGGTTGCGAACGGCAGCACCGGCCGGCGCATCCTCGGCCAGACGCATGGGATAGCGGATAGTGAAAACGCTGCCATTGCCCTTGCGGCTGGAGACCGACAGCGAGCCGCCGAATTCGGCGAGGATGCGCGAGGCGATGCCGAGGCCGAGACCTGTGCCGCCGCTGCGCGTTTCCGCCGATCCTGCCTGTTCGAACGCACCGAAGATCCGGGTCTGCTCTTCCTCGGTCATGCCCGGGCCGGTATCAGCAACAGAAATCGCCACGGTCTCGTTCTCGATGAAGGCTCGAACCAGCACGCCGCCTGTGGTCGTGAACTTGACGGCGTTGCCGATGACGTTGAACAGAACCTGGCGAATGCGGGCAGGATCGAAGTCGAGAAGCTCCGGCACGGCGGCGGATACGGTGGCGGCGATCTCGATCCGTTTGCCATGGGCGCGGGGAGCGAGCATTTCCACGACACCTTCGATCAGCTGGCGCAGATCCGCTGCACGGTTGTTAAGACGGAACCGGCCGGCCTCCATCGTGGAATGATCCAGCAGATCTTCGACCAGTTGAGCCAGGGCGTAGCCGGACTGGCGGATACCGCTCAAGTAATTCTGCTGCTCCGCCGTCAGCTTCGTCTGACCCAAGAGGTGGGTCATCCCAAGAATGCCGTTCAGTGGCGTTCGTAGCTCATGGACGACGTTGGCGATCTGCGGAGAGCCCGAGACGTCGGGAGCAGTGGCCTGTGGTCGGCGCCATTTGAGGATTTTTGTGAAGAGTGCGCGAAGAGCGCCTGGATGTCTCTGGACGTTCGCCGCGACCGGCTGCTCCGGCGTGCGGGGCACTCCATTCCATGCGGCGTCGTCAGACCCGTCCTTCGGCGCGAGCGACGTGAAGGCCTGTGAGATACGGTTCTGTATTTCGGCGATGTCGCGCATACGGAAAGATTACCCGAGGTTTCCTTCCGAAGTCTTAGATCAATCCGGTAAAATTATGCCAATCGCTCGATTTCACAATTATCCGTCGAGCAAAATTACTTCTGCTCGTCTACGGATGCCGCCGCTTTGGGACCGAACAGCTCGTCGACAATGACGAGACCTGCACCGACGCTGATAAAACTGTCCGCGAGATTGAACACGGCAAACGACCAGGTGGCGGTGTGAAACAGGATGTAATCCACCACGTGCCCGTAAACGATGCCATCGACCAGATTGCCGATCGCACCGGCGATGATCATCGCATAGCCGAGATGGGCAAAGGGCCGGTCCTTGGGCGTGCGGCGCCAGAGCCACAGCACGAAGGCAACGATGACGAGGCGCATGCCGATGATGAACTCCCTCTCCATGCCGGACAGAAGCGAGAAGGCTACGCCCATATTATAGGTGCGGTAGAGCGCCAGAAACGGAATGACCGGCACCATCTGCTCGAGCGGCAGCGAATTTTCGACGGCGATCTTGATCGC
Organism: Neorhizobium sp. AL 9.2.2; assembly: GCF_013317225.1. Taxonomy (NCBI): domain Bacteria; kingdom Pseudomonadati; phylum Pseudomonadota; class Alphaproteobacteria; order Hyphomicrobiales; family Rhizobiaceae; genus Neorhizobium; species Neorhizobium sp. AL 9.2.2. The sequence goes on along the minus strand of NZ_JAALXU010000001.1, from coordinate 277,639 downwards.
CTGGTCGAGTAGCACGGCGATGATGATGAAGATGACCGCACTGATGGGTCGAGACAGGAGACCAACGCGATCGGTCATTATTTATCCTCCAGCGTCAGCAGATGGCGGCGGGCTTCAAACAGCATGACGGCCGTCGCGACCGCGAGATTGAGCGAGTCCGCCCTGCCCTGCTGCGGAATTTTGACCGTGCGATCGGCCGCGCGCGCAAGGCTGTCCGGCAGGCCGGACTGCTCGTTGCCCATCAGGAGAACGACCGGTTTGCGGGTATAGTCCGCCGTCCGATAATCGACTGCGCCGGCCAGATGGGTGGCGACGACGCTGACGCCCGCTCCCTTTTGCCAGTTCAGGAATTCTTCCGCCGAGCAGCGGATGACGGGCATCGCGAAAATCGAGCCCATCGTGGCGCGCACGGTTTCCAGCGAGAACGGATCGGTGCTTTCACCGACCAGCAGCACGGCGGAGGCGCCGGCGGCATCGGCCGTGCGAATGATCGTGCCGAGATTGCCGGGATCACGGACGCGGTCGAGCGCGACAAATGTCTGCTCAGCCTGCGGCTTCAGATCGGCAAGCCGTGCCCAGCGCTGCTCGAAAATACCGACCACCATCTGCGGATTGTCGCGGCGCGTGATCGACGACAGGACCTTTTCGCTGACCTCGAGAACGAGGCCGCCATCAGCAACGGTCTTTGCCGCAACCTGTTCGACCAGCGGCTTGGCTTTGGCGGCTTTGGCATAGACGAGCGTGCGGATCGTCCAGCCCAGTTCCAGCGCGTCGATGACAAGTTTCAGCCCCTCCGCCATGAAGGCACCGGCTTCTTCCCGGTGCTTCTTGTCGGTGAGAAGCTTGATGTCCTTGATGATGGGGTTGGCGAGCGAGGTGACTTCCTTCACCTGCCCGACGCGCCGAGGCCCGTTTCTGTGAAAATTATCGCTCATGCGGGTACCCAACGGCTGAAAAGAGAGGTGGAAAGCGCGCGGCCATGGACTTTGCCGTCAAGGCCCGCTTCCCGGATGACGAGTTCGCCCGATTCCACCACGCCATCTGCGCCGCGCATGGTTTCGCGCATCAGTTCATGGATGGAATAGAAGCTGGCGCGGATCGAATAGGCTGTTAGCACCAGGCCGACAGCCTTGGGCGACAGAAGTTGCCGGCAGACATCGAGCATCAGCGGCAAATGATCGAACAGATGCCAGACCTCGCCATTCGGACCGCGGCCGAATTTCGGCGGATCGGTGAGAATGATATCGTAGGTGTTGCCGCGGCGTTCCTCGCGCAGGATGAACTTCATCGCGTCTTCGCAGATCCAGCGGATCGGTGCCTTTTCCAAACGCGACAAGGACTGGTTCTCGCGACCCCAGCCGATCGCCTTTTTCGACGCGTCGACATGGGTGACCTCGGCACCGGCGGCAGCCGCCACAAGCGACGCGACGCCGGTGTAGCCGAACAGGTTGAGCACCTTCAGTGTGCGCCCGGCCTTGGCGGCTTCCTCGACGCGTTCCTTCATCCACTCCCAGTGGACGATCTGTTCCGGAAACACGCCGACATGGCGAAATGCGGTGAAGCGGCCGTGGAAATCGATGCCGAGAAGGGCGAGAGGCCAGGTTTCGCCGAGCGTCTGCGCCGGAAAGCGCCAGCGGCCCATCCCATCTTCATCCGTGTCGCCGGTGAAGATCGCGTCGGCATTTTCCCAGATATCGTCGGCAAGCGTCGGCTGCCACAGGGCCTGGGCTTCCGGGCGCACGACGCGGTAATCGCCGTATTGCTCAAGCTTCAGGCCGCGGCCGGTGTCGATCAGGTGGAAATCGCCGGCGCCGGACGATTCCAGAATGATCGGCACGCGTTCGGCTGGCAGATCGCCGCTGCGGGCAAGAAGCGGACGCGTTTCGACCGGTACGTGCGGTTGTGCCTGTGGTCTGTCAGGACGGCGCGACTGGGTGGTTTGGGCTTCGGCCCGACCTTCCGAGCGCGCAGCCTGGGGGCCGGTCGACCTGGTGCGGGTTGCGGCAACGGCCGGGCGGCTGCCCGCTTCGCTGCGGCGCTTGTCCGGGCTTTTGGCAGGCGACTTAGGCGCGCCCTTGGCTGCTGGCTTCTCCGGGCGCTTGCCGGTCGGCCGCCTTTCCTTGTTCATCACTGCGATCATCCGCTCGGGTTCTTGTCTTTCGCAGCAGATAGCATCTGTGCCGCGTTCTTCAAAGCCGGCAATAGCGTCAGATCTGTTTTCGCTCGCTTCGACGCCTATCTAATCAGCGAAACGGGAGATCGAGATGGATATCGAAGGGCAGGAACGGATCGCGGCGCCGCGGGATATCGTGTGGCGCGCGCTGAACGATGCCGAAACCATCCGCCAGTGCATTCCCGGTTGCGAGCGGCTGGAGTGGATTTCGGACAACGAACTTGCCGCCAGCATCAAGGTTCGCTTCAGCCTGATCTCGCTTGGCCTTGCCGGCACGATCACGCTTTCGAACATCAGGGCGGGAGAAAGCTACACGATCTCCGCCGAGGGTCAGGGAAGCGTTGCGGGATTTGCCAAGGGCGCGGCCGATGTACGGCTTGAGGCCGACGGGACTGAGACCGTGCTGCATTATATCGCGCGGGCGCAAACCGGAGGGCGTATCTCGCAGCTTGGTTCCAAGCTCGTGCGGTCGACAACCGAGAAACTGGCAGCAAAGTTCTTTGCGGACTTCAACGCAGCGGTCATCGCCAAGACGGCGGAGGCCAGAACCGAGGGGCTCTGACCGCGGGTCGTTATCTGGCTGGAAGCGCGGCGTTGCTGGCCGGGGCGGGAACAATGGCCTGGTTGGCCGGAACGACTGACGGCGACGGCTTGACCGCGGCAGTGTTCTCCTTTTGCAGACGGACGGCCTCGCGAGCTTCAATCCGGGCCTGTCTGCGATGCTTGCCCTGGCTCCACCAGGTCACGAACGAGCCAAGCGCCATGCCGAACAGGAGCGCCAGCAGTACCAGCAGGAACAGCGGTGCCGTCAGCGACAGGACGCTGTCTTCCGGACGGAAGGGATTGAGTGCGAGCGTGACGCTTTGACGGTTGGCGACGGCCAGAACGATCAAAACGATGCCGAGGGGCACAAAGATCACGAGGCTCACGATCCTCTTGAACTTGGTCATGGCTTTCTCCCGGCAAGTGACAATCAAACGATGGATCGCCGGTCATCGCTGCCGGCGTCTAGTGCAGAATAGAGGGCGGCGTCATGCTTTCAAGTGTGATGCCCGACCTTCGACGCGATCAATCGTCCTCGTCGGCAAGATCCGGGTTGAGGCGCTCGCGCAATTCCTTGCCCGTTTTGAAGAACGGCACCCATTTTTCCTCGACAAAGACGCTTTCGCCTGTGCGCGGATTGCGGCCGGAGCGCGACGGACGGTTCTTTACCGAAAACGCGCCGAAGCCACGCAGCTCGACCCGGTTACCTCCGGCGAGAGCATCAGTGATCTCGTCGAGGACCGCATTGACGATATTCTCGACGTCACGATGGTAGAGATGCGGATTGCGCGCTGCAACGATCTGCACCAGTTCAGATTTGATCACTTCTGCCCCCTGAAAAAAGTTAGGTGCCCCCTGAAAAAATTAGGCTTTCAGTCGCTTCCAACCTGCCAAACGGAAACCAGACCGTCAAGGAACAACTTGTCGGAGCCGAAGATCCGAAGCGCTGCCGGGGAAAGCTGGTCGCCCAGTCCGGTCATGCGGAAAAACTGCGACACGGCACTGGCGAACCAGAATGAGGACGAGGACTTGCCGTCCTTCCATTCCACTTCTGGCAGGCTTTTGGCCACACCGCGGGTCTCCAGATAGGCGCGGACCTCGTCTTCGCCGCCGAGTTCATCGACCAGCTTGACGGCAAGCGCCTGGCGGCCTGTGAAGATCGTACCGTCAGCGAGTTTCAGAACCTCATCGCGCGGCATGTTGCGGCGATCGGCCACGAGATCGACGAACCAAGCGTAGCTGTCCATCACCATATTGCGGATCATCGTCTTGGCTTCTTCGCTGGCAGGATGGAAGGGCGATGGCTCGGCTTTCAGCGGCGCCGACTTGATCTCCTCCAGCGACACGCCGATCTTTTTCAGCGCTTCATCGACCTGAGGGTACTGAAAGATGACGCCGATCGAGCCGGTGATGGAGCTTTCGCCGGCGACGATATGATCGCCAGCAGACGCAATCATATAGCCTGCGGATGCGGCAAGGGTGCGGACCTGCGAGACAACGGGCTTGGTTTGCGCGATATGGCGGATGGCCTTGAAGATGCGCTCGCCGCCATAGGTCGTTCCGCCCGGAGAATTGATCGAGACGATGAGCGCTTTTGCCTGGCTGCTTTCGGCGATCTTCTCCAATCGCTCCAGCAATTCCCTGTCGTCGAGGATCATGCCTGATATATCGACGCGGGCGACGTGCGCGACCGCGGAGTTGCCACTGGCGCCGACCGTGACCCGATACAGCGCGAAACCGATGCCGACGAGAAACACGAGGGCCGCAACCCGCCAGAAACTCAGTTTCCGACGCAACTGGCGCCGTTCAGCAATCCCCATCTGATCCATTCTCAATCCTCATAGCGAGCCAGCCCAAATAGGGTCCGGCTTTTTGTTTCAAGCGGGCATATCACGTTTTTATGTTGTCCATTATTGTTTGTTGAACGATAAAAACCATATTGAGGCCGCAGGTGAACAACTAGCGCCGCTTCCGTCGATCTCAACGCGGGCGGCCCAGTCATCTTTACGACAAATCTTGCCGGAAAGGACCGGACGAGCAGAATGCTGCAGCATATCCGCAACCCAGCCCTGGCCGGCGCTTCCCGCGCGATCGGGCAGTCGCCCGACGATATCTATCAGTCGGCACTTGCCCATTCCGCAAGGGTGCGCAAGCTCAAGATATTCCTGCCGATCAGTGCAGCCATCATCTCCGCCGCCTTTATCGGGGTGGCGATCGTGCGCGCCTATCTGCCGGAAAACCTGTCGATCGAAAGCGCGCGCATCGAAAATGGCAAGATCGTCATGGAACGGCCCGCGATTTCCGGCCGCAACAGCGACGGCATCAGCTATTCGATGATTGCCAACCGCGCATTGCAGGATATCCAGAACCCGAACATGATCAGCCTCGAAAACGTCAAGGCGGCCGTGCCGATCAATGACGAGGTCGTTGCGCGTGTCACCGCCGCCGGTGCCGATTTCGATCGTGGCGCCGACAAGCTGGATCTGACCAAACCATTCGACGTTAATTTATCCAACGGGATTACTGCGCGCTTCCAATCCGCCCGCCTCGATATACCGGGTGGATTGATGGATACGCCGGACCCGGTCAAAATCTCCATGGACGCGGGTTCCATTGTTGCGAACTCCCTGAAGATAACGGATAAGGGACACACAATCACCCTGATCGGCAAGGTTCAGGTCGACCTCGACCCTGCCCGCATCCGCAACCAAGGCAAATAGGGCACGGCCGCAATGACGAATCGACTCTTTCGTATCTCTTCCGCCGTGATGGCCACCGGACTCGTGTTCGGCCTTGCCTTCAGCGCGACCGCCCAGACCACCAGCAGCAAGATGGAAGGCTTGAAGCTTTCCAACGATGCGCCGATCCAGATCCAGAGCGACCAGCTGGAAATCAAGGATCAGGAAAAACGTGCCTTCTTCACCGGCAATGTGCAGGTGGTGCAGGGTACGACCACGATGAAGGCCGGCAAGATGACCGTGCTTTACAAAGGTGAAGGCGCTTCGGTGACCTCCGGCAGCACCGACATCGACAAGATCTTTCTCGACGACACCGTTTTCCTCACCTCGGGCACTCAGCAGGCGACCGCCGAAAAGGGCGAGTTCGACATGACCTCGCAGACCTTCGTGCTTTCCGGCAAGCAAGTCGTGCTTTCCGAAGGCGCCAACGTGTTTCGCGGCTGCAAGCTGACCGTGCAGATGGCGACCGGACAGGCGAAGCTCGATTCCTGCGGTGGCCGCGTGGAAATCATGCTCGACCCGAAGTCGCGACCTAAGCAATAGAAATCCAAGCCCTTGAAAATACCTTTCCTCTCCAACCGGTCCGCCGACCGGTCGCCCGTGACCGAACCTTTCATTGCACGCGACAAGGCGCGCTATGAGGGTACGCTGGTGGCGCATGGTCTTTCCAAGACCTATGACACGCGGCGCGTGGTGAACGGCGTATCGCTGGTCGTGCGCAAGGGCGAGGCTGTCGGCCTGCTCGGACCGAACGGCGCCGGCAAGACGACGTGTTTCTACATGATCACCGGGCTTGTGCCTGTCGATGAGGGCATGATTGCCATCAATGGCAACGAGGTGACGCATATGCCGATGTATCGGCGTGCACGTCTCGGCGTCGGCTACCTGCCGCAGGAAGCCTCGATCTTTCGCGGACTGTCCGTCGAAGACAATATCCGGGCGGTTCTCGAAGTGCATGAACCGAACCGCGACAAGCGGGAAGCGAAGCTCGACGAGCTGCTGGAGGAATTCCACATCAGCCAGTTGCGCAAGTCCGCGGCTGTCGCGTTGTCGGGTGGCGAACGGCGTCGCCTCGAGATCGCCCGCGCGCTGGCGACCGACCCTGCCTTCATGCTGCTGGACGAGCCGTTTGCCGGTGTCGACCCGATTTCCGTTTCCGACATCCAGAACCTGGTTCGCCACTTGACGGCGCGCGGTATCGGGGTACTGATAACGGATCACAACGTCCGCGAAACGCTGGGTCTCATCGACCGCGCCTACATTATTCACGCAGGCGAAGTCCTGACGCATGGCAGGGCCGACGATATCGTCAACAATCCGGATGTTCGTCGTCTTTACCTTGGCGACAAGTTCAGCCTCTGAGGCCAGAAAGAATCCACTTTCCCGCTTCGTGCCGCTTGACCAAATCTATCAAAAAAGCAATTCTTGTGCCAGTTGAAGGATGGCGCCGTAATCTCGGTGTCTCCCTCTCGACTATCGTGCGATGACCGCATGATTTTAAGGAGATCACGGGAGTTTCGCGTCCGCCATGGGGTTATCTGCCAGTCTTTTTCTGCGACAGAGCCAATCGCTGGTGATGACACCGCAGCTGATGCAGTCCATTCAGCTGCTGCAGATGACGCATTTTGAACTCAACCAGTTCATCGCGCAGGAAGTCGAGAAAAATCCGCTGCTCGAAATAGCGGCAGGCGACGGCGATGGTGATGCGGATTTAGGCGGGCTTGATCCCCGCGATCTGGAGTTTTCCGGTTCGCGCGAGGATGACGGACCGTTCGAAGGCCAGTCGGCGGCGCAAGCCGATATCGGCTCCCTCGACTGGTATGAGAGCGCAACCCGCGACGGCACGGCCAAGCTTGGCGATCACCTCGATGCCAGCCTTGAAAACGTGTTTCCCGACGACGCACCGGCACAGCGGCCGGACGCGCCCGAACTTCTCGGCCAGTGGAAATCGATGCCCGGCGGCGATGCCGGCGAGGACTACGACCTCGACGATTTCGTTGCGGGTCAGGTGACCCTGCGCGATCATCTCGGACAACAGCTGCCTTTCGTGGTGACCACCCCGGGCGACCGGTTGATCGCCCAGGACCTGCTCGACCAGCTGGACGATGCCGGCTATTTCCAGGGCGACATCGAAGAGGTCGCGGCCCGTCTCGGCAAGGCGCCGGAGGCGGTAGAGGCCGTTCTCATTCAGCTGCAAACCTTCGATCCACCCGGGGTATTTTGCCGTAGCCTGAGCGAATGCCTGGCGATCCAGTTGCGCCAGAACGACCGCCTGGACCCGGCCATGGCAGCGCTGATCGATCACCTCGATCTTCTCGCCAAGCGTGACTTTGCGTCTCTGCGCAAGATCTGCGGCGTGGACGACGAAGATCTGATCGACATGATGGCTGAAATCCGCAAGCTCAACCCGAAGCCGGGTGCGGGCTTCGAGGGCGGGTTCTCGCAGTCTATCTCACCTGATGTCGTGGTCCGGCCATCGCTTGATGGTGGATGGAACGTCGAACTCAATCCCGATACCCTGCCGCGCGTTTTGGTCAACCACACCTATTTCAACACGGTCTCCAAACACTGCCCGAAGAACGGCGAAGATCACAATTTTCTGTCGGACTGCATGCAGACGGCGAACTGGCTCGCCCGCAGCCTCGACCAGCGCGCCAAGACGATCATGAAAGTGGCAAGCGAGATCGTACGCCAGCAGGATGCCTTCCTGCTGCACGGCGTCGATCACCTGCGACCGCTCAACCTGAAGACGGTGGCAGAGGCCATCAAGATGCACGAATCCACCGTCAGCCGCGTCACCTCCAACAAGTATGTGCTGACGCCACGCGGCCTGTTCGAACTGAAATACTTCTTCACAGTGTCGATCGGCTCGGCGGAAGAGGGTGGAGACACCCATTCGGCCGAATCGGTGCGGCATCGCATCCGATTGTTGATTTCTCAGGAGCTGCCGAGTGCCGTCCTTTCGGATGACGACATTGTCATCAGCCTCAAACAGGGCGGTGTCGAACTTGCGCGCCGGACGGTGGCGAAATATCGCGAGGCGATGAACATTCCGTCATCGGTGCAACGCAGGCGGGAAAAGCGCGCCATCGCGAAACTGGCAGCGTTCTAGCCTCACATATCGAGGGCAGTCATAGGCGACCCGGTATTCGCCACACGTGCCGCACAGATTGACATTCCGTTAATGGCAGTTTAGAGACCCGCCGCAACCTGACCGGGCGACACGGGATCTAAACCAATTCCCAAACCAATTTGGCCCTGCCATTCGTGAACCGCTTGGATCAAGAGGCCGGTTGGCGTAGACTGGAACATGCAAGTCACGACAATAAGGAGTAACTCCATGAGTGTGCGTGTATCCGGTAAACATATGGAAATCGGCGACTCGTTTCGACAGAAGATCGAGGACCACATCGGCGGTGCAGTGACCAAATACTTCGACGGGGGGTATTCGGGTCAGGTGATCGTCGAGAAGTCCGGCTCGCGTTTTTCGGCAGATTGCAAGGTGCATCTCGATACCGGGATCGTCCTGCATGCGGCCGGAGAAGCGAATGATCCACAGGCAAGTTTCGATGCTGCAGCGGAGCGGATCGAAAAACGCCTTCGTCGCTACAAGCGTCGACTGAAGGACCATCACGCCGGCAATCACGCGAACGGTTTTTCCGAAGTGGCTTACACGGTCATGGACCGGGTACCGGATGAAGAAGACGACGTGCCAGACGATTTCGCACCGACAATCGTTGCGGAAAGCACGAAGCAGTTGATGACCATGTCCGTTGCGACCGCCGTGATGGCGCTCGACATGACGGACGAACCGGTCCTGTTGTTCCGCAGCCCTGGAAAGGAGCTGAACATCGTGTACCGGCGCAATGACGGAAATATCGGTTGGATCGATTCCACCGGTATGAAGAACTAAAAACTCTCGGGAGAGCGCCTTTGGCGCTCTCTTCGCCCTTCGCGGCAAAAGGATGATAAGAATGGCTTTGGCGGATTTGCTGCAGCAAGATGCGATTGTTCCTGCCCTTAAAGTGACCTCCAAGAAGCAGCTTCTTCAGGAACTTGCTGTGAAAGCGGCCAAGCTGACGGGTGTTCCCGAGCGGGAGATCTTCGACGTCATCCTGCAACGGGAGCGGCTGGGGTCGACGGGCGTTGGCCACGGCATTGCCATCCCACATGGCAAGCTCAGCAGCATATCGTCCATCAAGGGCGTGTTCGCCCGCCTGGAATCGCCGATCGACTTCGAAGCGCTTGATGACGAGCCGGTCGATCTTGTCTTCCTGCTGCTCGCCCCAGAGGGCGCCGGCGCCGACCACTTGAAGGCGCTTTCGCGTATTGCCCGCGTATTGCGCGATCAGGATCTCGTTGCCAAGCTTCGCAAGACCGATTCCGCGTCGGCAATCTACGCCTTTCTGAATGCAGAACAGGCAAACCACGCCGCCTGAGGCGGCTTTATACTCCTTTTCTATAGAGTAAAGCCGCCCGCTCGCCCTCGAATGGAGCGGCTAATCTTGTTTTCGAGCCCTCTTTAGAATTGCCTTTTGTCAAATACGCCACATGTCTTTCCCGTTGAAGGAGATAGACATGAATGACGACATACGTGCCAGGATCGCTGCGAATGACAGACTGCTCAAGGCGGTTATCATCCTGCTGGCGATCAAGGATCCCCATCTTCTCGATGAGCTCGATGCAATCTTCAAAATTGCCGATGGTCAGGAGGGACTGATCGGCGATGCGGACAAGAAGACCCGAGCCCATCTCAATTCGGAACTGGCCCTGATCCGTTCCCTGGCGCATGTTTCGCTGGATACGACGCACTGATCCTTACCCGCGGTCGCCAAACGCAAATGGGCGCCCGAGGCGCCCATTTTTCTTGGAAAGGCTCTGAGGAGCTCAGTCCTTCTTGTCTTCAGCCGCCGCTGCTTCAACCTTCGGGCCGCCCTTGGCGACGCCGACCATGGCCGGGCGCAAGACGCGTTCGCCAATAATGAAGCCGGCCTGGACGACCTGCATGACAGTGTTGTTGGGTACGTCCGCATTCGGGATCTCGAACATGGCCTGATGGAAGTTCGGATCGAACTTCTCGCCTTCGGCATCGATCTTCTTGACGCCGTGCCGCTCGAGTGTCGACAGCATGCCACGCTCGGTCATTTCGACGCCTTCAAGCAGGCTCGTCAGCGTCGCATCGGCTCCGGCACGCTTGTCTGCCGGAACAGTGTCGAGCGCGCGGCGCAGATTGTCCGAGACGGCCAGCATGTCGCGGGCAAAGCCCGAGACGGCGTAGGACTTGGCATCCTTTACTTCACGCTCGGTGCGGCGGCGAAGGTTGTCCATCTCTGCAGCAAGCCGCATGAAACGGTCGCGCAAATCGGAATTTTCAGCCTTGAGCACATCGATCGGATCGGGCTCCTGCGCGAAGAAGGCTTCCCCTGCGCTCTGATCGGCGGCGTCTTCGAGAGCGGATGCTACGGCTTCCGCCGTGTTTTCGACAGCAGCTGCGTCAGGTCCGTTCTTCTTGGTTTCGTCGGTCATGACGGTCTCCGGTGCGTATTGGAATCTGGAAGGGTGGTTGCGCCCGATATCGAGGTTCGGGGCGAAAAAATCAAGGGCTTGGGAACATCCTAGCGGGATAGCCTTGCAAGCAGCTGCGCCGTGTAATCCACCATGGGCACAATGCGCGAGTAATTCAGCCGGGTTGGGCCGATCACGCCGACCGCGCCGACGATGCGTTCCTCGCCATCACGATAGGGCGCAACGATGAGCGAGGAGCCGGATAGAGAGAACAGTTTGTTTTCCGAACCGATAAAGATCCGCACGCCCGGCCCCTTTTCGGCAAGGTCGAGGATCTCGATCAGGCTGTCCTTCTTTTCGAGATCGTCAAACAGCAGACGCAGCCGATCGAGATCGCTGACGTCAGCCAGACCTTCCAGAAGGTTTGCCCGACCGCGCACAATGAGCTGGCCCGGCTTTCCGTCCTCCTGATCACCCGACCAGAAAGCCAGACCTCGTTCCACCAGATCATGTGACAGCGTGTGAAGCTCGCTTGCGACCTGTTCCTTCAGCATTTTCATCTGGCCGCGGAATTCCGGCAGCGTCTGGCCGGCGAGATGCGCGTTGAGGAAATTTGCGGCCTCGCCGAGCTGCGACGAGGTCACGCCTGCGGGCAGGTCGATAATCCGGTTCTCCACCTGATTATGATCGCCAACAAGGACGGCCAGCGCCTTGGTGGGCTCCAGGCGGATGAACTCGACATGTTTGAGGACGGGATCGTTCTTGGCGGTGATGACGATGCCGGCGCCGCGCGAGACGCCAGACAGCATCAGGCTTGCATCGGCCATCAGGTTTTCGAGCGTCTGATCGCGATCCGGCGGACGGATCTGCCGGTCGATGCTGGCGCGGTCTTCTTCCGAGAGATTGCCGACCTGCATGAAGGCATCGACAAAGAACCGCAGCCCTGTCTGGGTCGGCATGCGGCCTGCACTGATATGCGGCGAGTAGATGAGGCCGAGCTCTTCCAGATCGCTCATGACATTGCGCACGGAGGCTGGCGACAGCGACATGGGCAGAAGTCGCGACAGATTGCGCGAACCGACCGGCTCGCCGGATTCCAGATAGCTTTCCACGATGCGGCGAAAGATTTCCCGCGAACGATCATCAAGCACGGAGCCGTTGTCGCGACCCGTCAGTCCCGGAAATACCATTGGCCCCTTTACCATGCTGCTGATCTCATCTCCCAGATATAGTCGCTCACTTGCGCATCCGCAAAAGGGAAATTCTTTGCAAATGACGGCTCCGAGCCTTAGAAGGCGGAAACAATAATTTAGGGAGTGACGGATGCGGCCTTCAGGCAGACAGACAAATCAGATGCGCAAGATTTCGTTCGAGCGCAATTTCTCCAAGCATGCCGAGGGCTCCTGTCTCGTCAAGTTCGGCGATACCCATGTTCTGTGCACCGCAAGCCTTGAAGAAAAGACACCGCCGTGGCTGCGCAATTCCGGCAAGGGCTGGGTCACCGCCGAATACGGAATGCTGCCGCGCGCCACCGGCGACCGGATGAAGCGCGAGGCTGCGACCGGCAAGCAGGGTGGCCGTACCCAGGAAATCCAGCGCCTGATCGGCCGTTCGCTGCGCGCCGTGGTCGACCTTTCCGCGCTTGGCGAAAAGCAGATCACCATCGACTGCGACGTGATCCAGGCCGATGGCGGCACCCGCACGGCGGCCATTACCGGTGGCTGGCTGGCGCTGTATGATTGCCTGAAATGGATGGACACCCGCTCGATGATCAAGCTCGACAAGGTTCTGAAAGACCATGTCGCGGCGATCTCGTGCGGCATCTTTGCAAGCCAGCCGGTCATAGATCTCGACTACCTCGAGGATTCCGCCGCCGAGACAGACGCGAATTTCGTCATGACGGGTAGCGGCGGCATCGTCGAGATTCAGGGCACGGCCGAGGGTGCTCCCTTCAGCCAGGAGGAATTCCTCAACCTTTTGTCGCTGGCACAGGACGGCACCCGGGAACTGGTAGCTCTGCAGAAGCAGGCGATCGGCGGCTGATTTCAACGCTGGCTGATCCAAGAGTTGCGAGGGGCAGTCTTCCTTTCCGGAGAGACTACCTCTCGATCGAACCTCTCCCCCGCCTTCATGGCGGGGCAGCATCAGACAAGGGAGCGACTGTTTTGATCGACGGCATTCTCGAAACAGCGCTCTATGTCGATGATCTCGATGCGGCGGAAGCCTTTTACGGTGAACTGCTCGGGCTTGAACGGGTGTTGCGGGCCGGCGATCGCCACGTGTTTTACCGATGCGGACCCGACATCCTCCTAATCTTCAATCGCGCCGAGACTCTGAAGCCGCCACCTGATGATGCGCTGCCGGTTCCCCCGCATGGCACGACAGGCCCGGGGCATGTGTGCTTTCGTATGGACGGGCCGGCGATTGACAGAATGGTCGAAAAGCTCAACAAGGCGGGCATCGTGATTGAAAGCGATTTTCGCTGGCCGACCGGCGCCCGATCCATCTATTTCCGTGACCCGGCCGGCAACAGCCTGGAATGCGCAGAGCCGAGGCTCTGGAATCTATAGGAACCTTCATGCGCAAGCTTGAGACGAAAACGATCGTCGTTGCCAGCCACAATGCCGGCAAGATCCGTGAGATTGCCGAATTGATCGGTCCGTTCGGCTTTTCGGCAAAGTCCGCAGCCGAACTGAAGTTCGAGGAACCGGATGAGACCGGCACGACATTCGAGGAAAATGCGGCGATCAAGGCGCTTGCGTCTGCCAAGGCGTCCGGCCTGCCCGCCCTTTCCGACGATAGCGGCATCGTCATCGATGCGCTGGACGGTGCTCCCGGTGTCTATACCGCCAACTGGGCCGAGCGCGAGGATGGCAGCCGCGATTTCGCGATGGCGATGCAGAAGGTGGAAGACGCGCTGCAGGAAAAGGGTGCGACCAAGCCCGACAAGCGCAGCTGCCGTTTTGTGAGCGTTCTCTGCCTTGCCTGGCCGGATGGCCACACCGAACTCTTCCGCGGCGATGTCGAAGGCGTTGTCGCCTGGCCGCCGCGTGGTGATGCCGGTTTCGGTTACGACCCGATCTTCCAGCCGGAAGGGCACGAGACCACGTTTGGTGAAATGACCAGCGAGGAAAAGCACGGCTGGAAGCCCGGCGATGAACATGCGCTTTCGCACCGGGCGCGCGCGTTCAAGCTGTTCGTTGAAACCTGCCTGGAGGCCTGATCCCCATTGAACGCCGTCGCTCCCCTTTTTCCCGGCATGCTGCTACCCGACACGGGTGAGCCGGGCTTCGGCGTTTACGTGCACTGGCCGTTTTGCGCGGCCAAATGCCCCTATTGCGATTTCAACAGCCATGTCCGCCACCAGCCCGTGGATCAGCTCCGCTACACCGCCGCGTTTCTGAAAGAGATGGAAACGATGCGGAAGATGAGCGGGCCGAAGACGGTCACGAGCATCTTTCTGGGCGGCGGTACGCCTTCGCTGATGGATCCTTCAACCGTCGGGGCGATCCTCAACGGGATCGCGCAGCACTGGCATGTGCCTGACGGGATCGAGATCACGATGGAGGCCAATCCTTCCAGCGTCGAGGCTGAGCGCTTTCGCGGCTATAGGGCTGCCGGCATCAACCGGGTCTCGATGGGCGTGCAGGCTCTCAACGATACGGATCTCAAATTCCTCGGCCGCCTGCATGACGTGGCAGACGCGCTGAAGGCGATCAAGCTGGCGCGCGAGATCTTTCCGCGCATGTCGTTCGACCTGATCTACGCCCGTCCCAAGCAGACCGTGGAGGCCTGGGAAGCGGAGCTGAAGCAGGCCATTTCCTATGCCGTCGATCACCTTTCCCTCTATCAGCTGACGATCGAGGAAGGCACGCCGTTCTACGGCCTGCACAAGGCCGGCAAACTGATCGTTCCAGATGATGAGCAGTCGGCGCTGCTCTACGAGGCGACGCAGGAGATCACGGCCGCGCATGGCATGCCGGCCTACGAGGTTTCCAACCACGCCAAGCCGGGTGCTGAAAGCCGGCACAACCTGACCTACTGGCGCTATGGCGACTATGCCGGCATCGGCCCCGGTGCGCATGGTCGCCTGACGCGGGGACGCGACAAGATCGCCACCGCCACCGAGCGACGTCCGGAGACGTGGCTGGACCAGGTCGAGACACAAGGCCACGGCATGGTCGACCAGGAACTGCTAGGCTTCGACGAGCAGGCGGACGAGTTGCTTCTGATGGGACTGCGCCTGACCGAAGGCGTCGACCTGGCGCGCTGGCAGGAGCTTTCCGGCCGCGATCCGGACCCGGTCCGCGAAGAGCGGCTTCTGGAACACGGCTTTATCGAGCGGCTGGGAAATTCCAGGCTGCGCTGCACGCCGTCCGGCATGCTGATCCTCGATGCTGTCGTTGCCGACCTCGCCTGCTGACTAGGCCTTCACCGCCGTCACATGCAGCCATTCGGTCGGCCGGTCATCATAGCCGCTGCCGTCGTTCGTGCTTATCTCGAGCGATGACCACGTGACGGTCCTGTAGGCCTGTTCGAGCCAGGGCCGCGACGGGTTGTTGTAATAGCGACCTATCGCATCCGTCATCTCTTCCTCGCCGGTCTTATAGCTTGCGTAGAAAATGCCGCCAGGGCGCAGCGCCCGGTGGATGCGGGCAAGGATATCGGCGAGATCATTTCTCGGCGTGTGCAAAAGGCAGGCATTGGCCCAGACGCCACTATAGGCAGCAACGCTGTCGATATCCCCGAAGCGCAGTAGCGCGACTCTACGCCACAGACGGCGCGAGGCTTGCTCTGCCATTTCCGCAACGCCATCCGTCGGGGTGACGTCAAAGCCGCGTTCAATCATGAAACCGCTGTCGCGGCCATTGCCGCAGCCAAGTTCCAGAACTCGGGCACCCGGAGAGAGGCGGGAGAGAAATGCTTCCAGCCGGATCTCGTTCGCCTTTTCCCGATAACCGGCATAGGCCTTCGCATTGTCGGCGTAGAAGCGGAGGGTCTGATCGTGTTCCGCCATGGCTCTTACTTCTGTGACAGGAGAAGCTTGGTGCCGAAGCCGACGAAGACGGTGGCAACGCCGAGGTCGATCTTCTGCTTGGCCTTGAGATAGGCGCTCGCTACCCGCGGATGGGTGATCAGGCCGACCAGAAACGTATAGTAACAGGCCGAAACCGCGACCATGACAGCGATTGCCGCTAGCCCGTAGAGAAACGGCGTGCCCGCCGGCATGGTAGCGGCAAACAGCGAGGCAACGAAGAGAGCCGATTTCGGGTTGGCGAGGTTGGTCGCAAGCCCCAGTCGGTAAGCCTTCCTCAGCGGTATCTCGCGTTCTGTGGGGGCAAATTCGGGTGTTGTCCGGGCCTTCCGGACATCCATGAAGACGCGCAGGCCGAGCCATACGAGATAAAGACCGCCGACGATCTTCAGCGCGACATAGGCGAAGGGAGCTGCCTGAAACAGGGCATTGATCCCGAGCCAGCCCGCAAAGCCCCACAGGCATGTTCCGGTAATCGTTCCCATGGCTGCCGTAATGGCAACCTTGCGCGGTGCTGTGAGGCAATAGCGGATCACCAGCAGCGTATTTGGCCCGGGGGTAATGCAGGCGACAGCCCAGATGGTCGCCACGGATAAAAGAAACACGACACGCTCCTCGCACACCAGAAAGATTGGTGTGCGCCAGAAGCCAAATCCCGTCAACGCCCGGACAAACAAAAACCGGCTCTCATCCGATGGGTAAGAGCCGGCTTCGGTCGGTCAGTCGATGATCACAGATTGTTTTCGTTGATCAGGCGCTTCAGAAGCTCGACCTCGTGGCTGAGCTTGCTGTCGCCCGAGATCAGGTCCTCGATCTTGCGAACCGCATGCAGCACGGTCGTATGGTCGCGGCCACCAAACCGACGGCCGATTTCCGGGAAGGAGCGCGGCGTCATGGTTTTCGAGAGGTACATGGCGACCTGGCGCGGCTTGACGATGACGCGGGTGCGGCGGTTGGAGACCAGTTCCTGCCGCGAGACGTTGTAATGGCGTGCCACGACGCGCTGGATATCCTCGATCCGGACGCGCCTTGCTTCCCCGGCGCCGACCAGATGGGCGAGAAGCTCGTCGACGCGCTCGATCGAGAGGTTCGGCTCAAACGAGCGACGGAACAGCAGCTGGTTGAACGCGCCTTCCAGTTCGCGACCGGTGCTGACGACGCTGCGTGCGACGTGATCGAGAATTTCGTGCGGGATATCGAGCGATGGATCATCCTGCTGGGCAGCCGCGAGACGACCTTTGAGCATTTCCATGCGCATATCGTAATCCGGCGTCTCGACCTCAATGGCCACGCCGCCCTGCAGACGCGAGCGAACCCGCGGATCGAGCGATTCCAGTTCCCAAGGCGCGCGGTCGGCAGCAACCACGACCTGCTTGGCGCTGTCGAGCAGCATGTTGAGCAGATGGCAGAATTCGTTCTGGATCATCTTGCCCTGCAGGAACTGCATGTCGTCGATGATCAACAGATCGATATGGCGCAGGCTGTCCTTGAGCGTCAGGGCATCATTGTCGCGGATCGCGGTTGCGAAACGCCACATGAAATATTCGGCGGTGAGATAGACCACGCGCGGCATGCGGGGGCTGCCGACGGCGGCGTTGGCGATGGCCTGCAGAAGGTGGGTCTTGCCGAGACCGACACCGGAATGAATAAACAGCGGGTTGAAACGCACGGCACCGGCACCGGCTTCCGCAATCGTCTTGGCAGCGGCAAGCGCCACGCGGTTCGAGGCGCCTTCAACGAACGTGTCGAACGTATAACGGCTGTCGAGTGGCGAACCGAACAACGGGCCGGGCTGCGAGGACTGGCGAACCGGGGTGGACGCGGCCGTCGGGAACGTGGCGATCTTGCCGATCTCACGCGGTGCAGACGGGCGTTGCGACGCGACAGGTGCCGGGGCATCCGAGCCAATGACGCCGTCCTGGACATCCGATACCGGCTTTGCAGCGCGGGTTGCCGTGCGGACCAGGATCTCCACCTTGAGGATCTCGGCATCTTCCGCCTGGAAGATCGACGTGATCAGATCAAGATAACGGTTGTTGATCCAAGACTTCAGAAACGTCGTGGGCACCGTGAGCCTGACGACACTCTTCGAGACGGTGTGAAGCTTAAGTCTTGCAAACCAGCTTGCGTAAACATCCTGGCCGACCTGTGCTTTAAGACGCACACTGAACCGCTCGAAAAGAGCATCATGCTTCATAACTGGTGTTTCCCCTGCCGCCTGTGCGCAAACGGAATCAAACGCCTGTCGTGCATTGCCCCCGTTGCCGGTTGCACGAGCCGATACGTTATTCATTTGCATTATTCGCCGCCTTTTCCATAGGAGCCCGGCGGTTCTGTTTCCCGCCAGGACACATTCTTTTTAACTACGTCCGACAGCCCGTCTCCGCGAGGAAACGATGACTGCCCTTCCCCATCGATTAAAGTTCCAGGCCAACCGCCCGGACCATCAAAGATCGATCCGGATCACCTCGTCTGATCCAGACCTGCGGGAGCCAACCCGCAACTCAGCGCACGCTCCATCCTCGTTATGAAGAGCCGCTGACTTCCCAATGCCTTCTTCCGACTCCCCAGTCGGCCCCGTCACGCATAAGTTCAGCTGTTGCCGGAAAAGCCAATTTCCGGCTTGCAACCATCGGTTAAATAAGGAAACGAGAAAAACATCTCGCCGCAAGCTGCTTAAAGTCCCCGGGCCGCTCGGTGTCGAGCGGTTGTCGGCAGGCTCTAGGAGTGAACTCCATGCCTCTCGCTAAAAGCCATTTAGGCAGGATCAAATGGCAAGATCAATGATGAATTTTACGCAAAATCCGAGCGCGACCGTTGACTCTCTGGGCGCGATTTGAATGGCCGGAGGGTTGCGGAGAAGAATCCCAGTTGAATCAATGGGATTCAAAATCCATCTATTTCTGATGGTACGATTCAGAGAAAAAATAAAAAAAACCTTGACTCAGAAAGCAGGCGGCGGGTTGGCGGAATTGCCGCCAGACTCGGGCAGACCTCTCATAAGCCTTTGTAATTCATCGGGAAAATCTGTCACGCACCTGACACGTAACCGTTACTGAGCCGGTTAACGAAGTACAAAGGACCGAGAATCACAAAAAGCCCGGTCGACCGACCAGGCTTTTGATGCATGCACGCTAAAGGTGATATTAGGCGGAGAGTGCCTTGACGCGAGCTGCCAGGCGCGAGACCTTGCGGGACGCCGTGTTGCTGTGAAGGACGCCCTTCGTTGCAGCGCGTGCGATTTCCGGCTGAGCTGCCTTCAGAGCAGCAGCAGCGACGGATACGTCACCCGTTGCGATCGCTTCTTCAACCTTGCGGATAAAGCCACGAACGCGCGAGCGGCGGGACTTGTTGACTGCGGTACGGCTAGCGATCTTGCGGGTCGCTTTTTTCGCCGAAGTTGTATTGGCCATATCATGCCTCTCTACGAATTCGAACCAAAACTCCGCCGTTGCCGCGTAGGTCCTGCGACCATCAATCCAGCAATTCGGGAGCAATAGAGGAAGCCGTCGATCAGGCTTTCCCAACTGTGGGCGGGCATATAACCGGTATAGCGCGCCTCGTCAACGCGGATTCGCATGAAGGGTGCCGCTGAATTTGCCGTTTGGCGAAGTCCCGCGTCCTTTTCGCGACCATAACCCCTCCCACTCTCCTTATAGGGACGCGCCTTCAAACATCGCCTGCAACGGCTGATCACTTCTGGCAGCGCGGGCAGTAGAAGGTGGAGCGGCCGGCTTGGGTGATACGAGCAACGGTGCCGCCGCAGCCCGGCGTGCGGCAGGGCTTATCCTCCTGGTCATAGACAGAGAAGGAATGCTGGAAATAGCCAAGCGAGCCGTCCGTCTGGATATGGTCGCGCAGAGACGAGCCGCCGGCTGCAATCGCATCGGCAATGACAGCGCGGATCGCTTCCGTCAGCAGCACCAGCTCCTTCTTCGGCCGGCCCTTGGGCGTGACGATGCTGCCCGCTGCCCTCTTCGGCGACAGGTGCGCGCGCCACAGCGCTTCGCAGACATAGATATTGCCGAGACCGGCGATCACGGTCTGATCGAGCAGCGTGCTCTTCAATGGCTGCGCCTTGCCGGAAAACCGCTTGCCGAGATACTCCGCATCGAGCGCGTTGCCGGTCGGCTCCGGACCGAGTTGCGCAAATGCCGGGTAGAGATCGAGCTCGCTGCGCTTTGCCAGATGCAGGAAGCCGAAACGGCGCGGATCATTATAGATGACCTTCAATGTCTCGTTGCCACGCTCCAGATGAAAGACGACGTGGTCATGCTTCTCGTCCTTGGAGCGCGGATGATGAAATGTGCCAAGCGCCTCTTCCTCGACCCTGAACGAGCCGGACATGCCGAGATGGGCAATGATGGTGAGATCGTCTTCGAGGTCGATCAGCAGGTATTTGGCGCGTCTTCCCAGCGCGATGATCTGCCGGCCTTCGACTGCGGCGACAAGATTTTCCGGGAACGGAAAGCGCAGATCGGTGCGGTTCAGCTGCAGCCTTGCAAGCTTTGCTCCCTCCATGGCCGGAGAAAGGCCGCGACGAACGGTTTCGACCTCTGGCAATTCGGGCATGGTCTACCTAACTTCCTGTTTCAACGATGCCGCCGGTGCTCTATAGACCGGTCGGTAATCCACCACATAGCGTCCGGAAACCGGTTTCGCTATGGTCCGCCTGGATAGAGACACCGAGGAGCTGCCCATGACCGAAGCCCGCACCCGCGCCGAAGGCGGAATGGAAACCTCCTATGGCTTCCGCCAGGTGGCCGATGGGGAAAAGCAGGGCCTCGTCAACGACGTGTTCCACAAGGTCGCCAAGCGCTACGACGTGATGAACGACGTCATGTCGGCCGGCATGCACCGGGTGTGGAAGGACGCGATGATTACCGCGCTCAATCCGCGCAAGGATGCAAGCTACCGGACGCTGGATGTGGCCGGCGGCACCGGCGACGTCGCATTCCGCATCGTCGAGGCGTCGGGCCTCAAGGCCCATACGACGGTGCTCGATATCAATGGCTCGATGCTGGCCGTGGGTGCCGAGCGGGCGCAGAAGAAAAAGCTGTCTGGCAATCTCGATTTCATCGAGGCGAATGCAGAATCCCTGCCATTCGAGGACAATTCCTTCGACGCCTATACTGTCGCCTTCGGGATCCGCAACGTTCCGCGCATGGACGTGGCGCTGTCTGAAGCCTTTCGCGTGCTGAAGCGTGGCGGACGGTTGCTGGTTCTGGAATTTTCGGAAGTGGAGCTTCCGCTGCTCGACAAGTTCTATGACGAGTGGTCGTTCCGGGCGATCCCGCGCTTCGGCAAGATGATCACCGGTGATTCCGAGCCCTACCAGTATCTGGTGGAATCGATCCGCAAATTCCCCAACCAGGAGAATTTCGCAGCGATGATCCGGACTGCCGGTTTTTCGCGTGTGAGCTACACCAATTATACCGGCGGGATAGCAGCCCTGCATTCCGGCTGGAAGCTCTGAAGCGATGAGCACGATCGGCGCTTATTTCCGGCTCGCCCGCGTCGGCTGGGTTCTTGTCCGCGAAGGCGTGGTTTCGGCCCTGCCGACCCACGACCTGCCGCCGGCCGTCGGTATTCTCAAGTCCATGCTCGAGCCGCTCACCCGTTTCAGGGCGAAGAAGCAGCCCCGCAGCGAAAGGCTGACCCGCGCCGTGGGAAGGCTTGGTCCTTCCTATGTGAAGATCGGCCAATTTCTCGCCACCCGCCCGGATGTCGTCGGCGTCGACTGGGCCGTCGATCTTGCCATGCTGCAGGACCGGATGGCCTTCTTCCCCACGGATGCTGCCAAAACCGCCGTCGAGACCTCGCTTGGCCGCCCGATCAGTGATCTCTACACATCGTTCGAAGAGCCGATTGCGGCCGCCTCGATCGCGCAGGTGCACCCGGCCGAAGTGAACGGCAAAAAGATGGCCGTGAAAGTGGTGCGCCCCGGCGTGCGCCAGCGTTTCGCAAATGACATCGAAGGCATGTATGTGGTTGCCCGCATGCAGGAACGCCTGATGCCCTCCAGCCGCCGGCTTCGCCCGATTGAGGTGACGCGGACGCTGGAACAGACGACCAAGATGGAAATGGACCTGCGCCTGGAGGCTGCAGCCCTTTCCGAGATTGCCGAAAACACGGCGGACGACCCAGGTTTCCGCGTGCCTGAAGTGGACTGGGAACGGACCGGCCGCGACGTCATCACCATGGAGTGGATCGACGGCGCCAAGATGAACGACGTCCCGGCGCTGAGGGCTGCCGGCCACGATCTGGAAAAGCTCGCAGAAGTGCTGATCCAGTCCTTCCTGCGTCACACGCTTCGCGACGGCTTCTTCCATGCCGACATGCATCCCGGCAACCTCTTCGTCGAGCGGGACGGTACGATCGTCGCCGTCGACATGGGGATCACCGGACGGCTGGGCAAAAAGGAACGACGCTTCCTCGCCGAAATCCTCTACGGCTTTATTACCCGCGACTATATGCGTGTCGCCGAGGTGCATTTCGAAGCGGGCTATGTGCCTGCGCATCACGACGTGGCAGCCTTCGCGCAGGCGATCCGGGCGATCGGCGAGCCGATCCACGGTCAGCCCGCCGAAACCATCTCCATGGCCCGGCTGCTGGCGCTGCTGTTCGAAGTGACCGACCTGTTCGAGATGCAGACCCAGCCGCAGTTGATCCTCTTGCAGAAGACCATGGTCGTCGTCGAAGGCGTTTCGCGTATCCTCGACCCGCGTTTCAACATGTGGAAGGCCGCAGAGCCGGTCGTCGGCCAGTGGATCCGCGACAATCTTGGCCCCAAGCGCATCGCATCCGACCTTAAGGACGGGATGAAGGCAGGGCTGAAGCTCGCCGAAGCCTTGCCGGAGATTGCCGCCAAGACGGAAACCCTGCACCGGGAACTCGTTCACATGAGCGAACACGGCCTGCGTTTCGATCCCGAAACGGCAGACGCGATCGGCAAGGCGGAAGCCCGGCACAGCCGCTCCGGCCGCTGGGCACTGTGGATCATCGCGATCTCGCTCGTCGTCATCGCCTTCGCCGTCGTCTGAAAAGGCGCGTTGCGACATCAGATGTCCAGGTTCTGGGATATACCTTGGACGACAGGATGAATTAGTGTGCGGGCAAAAAGGAATGCCATGTCCGCCGCACCCAAAAACCCAGACCGCATCACAATCGAACTCACCGGCCAGCCGATCGGCTTTGCCGAGCTGATCAAGATCGGCCGTGGCGAAGTAACCGTGACAGCCAGTGCCGAAGGGCTTGCCCGTGTCGCTGCGGCGCGGTTGGTGCTGGAAAGCACGATTGCCGAGGGCACGCCCGTCTATGGCGCGACGACCGGCGTTGGTGCGATGAAGGACGTCGCGTGGTCGCCGGAAGAGCTGGACGCTTTCAATATCGGGCTCGTCCGGGCCCATCACTTCGGCACCGGCGAACCGTTTCCGATCTGCGTCGTGCGCAATGCGATGGCGTTGCGCGTCAACACGGCGCTGACGGGCTATGTGGGTTGCTCGACCGAACTGGTTCAGGCCTATCTCGATCTGCTGCAGGCCGACGTCATTCCGGTCGTGCGGCGCACCGGCTCGATCGGCTGCGCCGATATCGGTCTGATGGGGCAGATCGGTGCTGTCCTGACCGGCGTCGGCGAGGCAATGTTCGAGGGACGCCGCCTGCCCGCAGCGGAAGCCTTTGCGGCGGCAGGCATCGCGCCGATGAAAATGGCGCCGCGCGACAGCCTTGCCTCGCTCAGCGTCAATTCCGTCAGCTTTGCGGCCGCCGCCGACGCGACGCGCACGGCCGCCTGCGCCATCCGAACGCTGCTTGCCACAGGCATGGCCGCTTCCGGTGCGATGGGCGGATCCCGCGACCCGTGGATTGCCGTCACCCATGTGGGCACGCCACGCGAGGCGATGATCGGCAAATGGCTGTGCAACGCGTCCGAAGGCTGGGACTGGCCGAAGGCAACGCAAATCCAGGACCCGTTGAGCCTGCGTATGATCGCGCAGGTGTTCGGCACGGTGTTTGAAAGCGTGCTGACCGCCGGCCACAAGATACTGGCGGCGACGGGCCGCTCCGACGACAACCCCGTGATCGTCGACGGCCGGGTTCTGACGTCAGGCGGTTCGCTGCCGCTCGACGTTACGGTGCTCCTGGAATCGGCATCGCTGACGATGGCGCATGCGGCACGCAATGCCTTCAACCGCTGCGTTCTTCTTGGAAACGGCCAGCGCCGCGATCTGCCGGTCAATCTGGTTCCGCATGGTGTGATCGCGACCGGCTTCGGCCCAATCATCAAGCTGGCCGGGGAAATCTTCTCACGCGTGCTGTCGATGACCAACCCGGTTTCGGCTCAGTCGCTGGTGGTGGCCGGCGGTATGGAAGACGAGGCAGCCTTCCTGCCGCTGGTGATCGAACGGTTCGAGCGACAGGTTCAGGCGCTGCAGCGACTGGCCGCGCTGGAAGCGTTGCTGGCAGCCCAGGCCATGGATATCCATGGCGACGAGCCGGGCGGTGCGGTCAAGCTGATCTACGATGCCGTACGCCGCCATGCAGCCTTCTACACGGTCGATCGGCCGCTTTCGGCGGAGGTTGAGGCGATCGAGGCGGAACTCGCGTCGGAGGCCTTCCTGACGGAGTTGATCGCCATCTCGCCGATCCATGCGATCGACGGTTTCTTCGCGCTTGGTGGCTTCGGCATGCAGGGCGTGCAGCCCACGCAACCGTGAGCGTAATACGCCTTTATTCCGCCGGTTTCTTCAGACTTTCTTAAAGGAATATAGTCCTTTCGCGTGCCCCCCAGGTGGCCATTTGGAGTTTGCCCATGGCGCTTGGCGCTTCCCGACGGCTGCAGGACGGCGTTGTTGCCGTCGAAACGATGACGCGCTTTGCGCTGGCAGTGCTGGCCCTGGCATCGGGCGTCTACACCTATCTCGGTGCCCGCACCATTCTCGACGGCTCGCCGACGGCGGTGTTCTTTGCCGCGATCATCTATTCGGTGTCGGTGTCGGTCGGCATCTATGCCTTCTGGTCCTACATGGCGCGGTTCTATCCGCATATCACATCGCGGACCGGGCGCACGGCAATGCTGGCAGTGATGGCCGCAGGTGCCGTGATGATCATGGCGATGTCGAGCTGGCTGAACGCTGCGGCACTTGCCGGTTCGTCCGCCGTCGAACAGCACCTTTCCGAAACCGTGGAAGCCTATACGGCCGATCTCGACCGCGCGCACCAGAACGCGATCGCCGCGCAGAGCCTGCTGCCGGATATCCAGCGCGCCGGTGAGCGGTTCTCGCAGCTTGCCGGTGTCGAGCGCCAGTCCGGCTCGCTGACCGGCACCACCGGCTCCGGCAGCGTGGTGCAGTTGCTCACCCAGATGTCGGCCCAGATGAAATCGCTGGAAGGCAATATCAACGGGTCGCGCGAACAGGTGGCCGATCTTTTCGAACAGGGCCAGAAGCGGCTTGAGGCGATGCGCGGGCTGGTCTCGGCGCCGGGCGATATCGGACCTCGCGCCGACCAGTTCTCAACCGAAGCCGTGGCGCTGACGGGGGTCGTGTCCTCGCTCTCGCAGACCTCGATCGCGCCGTCGATCCGTCGTGCGGCAGACGATCTGGCGATCGGCTTTATTGCGCCGGTGCCGGATGGCGCCGCGCCCGACCTCGTCAACCGCCAGAACCAGGTAATGGAGACGGTGAAGGCTTCGGTGAGCGCGCAATCCAAGGCGCTGGCCAAGGCTGCCGACGAGATCCTGTCGCGTCCGACTGTCGGAGAACGGCGCTTCGTGCCGCTTTCGCCGGCCGGCGCCGTTCTGGAATATGCCGGCGACTTTATTCCCGCCTGGGCCGGCGCGATCTCCATCGACCTTCTGCCGGGTGTGATGGTGTTCATCCTGGCCGTCGTGCATGGCGCGATCCGGAGACAGGAGGACCCGCTTCCGTTTGCCGAGCGCATTACCGCTGCCGAGCTTTTGCAGGCGCTCGAAGTCCAGCGCGCCGTCAGCGCCAGCGGCATGAGCGTGGAACAGGCGACCGCTGCCATGGAAAAGCCCGTGACATCCGAGGAGGACGCCCGATTGGCCGAGCGGAAGGCGGACGAGGTGAAGGCCGAAGAGGCAAAGGCCGACGAGAATACCAATATCACCAGTCTCGATCCGAAAACGCGCCGGGACCGCAGCCATGAGGATCGGTGAGGCAATCCGCCGGCTCGACGACGGTGTCATCCTGCGCGGCGTGTTTTATTTGATGCTCGGCATTTCCGGCATTTTCCTCGTGACCGACATTCGCGAGATCGCGACTGCAAAGCCCGAGAGCCCGGGTTACGATCCGATGCGCGAGACGGATCCCGTGCTGCCACCAGCGCTGACCGAGGGGCGACCGGCAGCGCCGCCCGTCGAGCCTTCAAGCCCGGCAGACGTGCTGCGCAAGGCGATGACCTTCAACCTGACAACGGGTGGCATTCTGAAGGCTGAAGGAGCGATCGAGCCGGGTGCTGCCGAGCGCTTTGCGACCGAGATTGAAGCCCGCGGCGAATATGTGAAGACGGTGTCGCTCAACTCCCCCGGCGGCTCGGTGGGCGACGCGATCGCCATGTCGAAGCTGATCCGAGAGAAGAAGCTGGCCACGCTTGTGGTGACCAAGGGGCTCTGTGCTTCCTCCTGCCCGATCGTGTTTGCCGGTGGTGTCACGCGGGTGGCCCAAAAGGATGCGGTGATCGGTGTGCACCAGGTGTTCAACGGCGGCCGCAACAGGCCGAGCGCCGACGAGGCAATGTCCGGCGCACAGGCGACCACGGCGCGCGTCTCGCGGCATCTGGAGGAAATGGGGATCGGCTCCGGCCTGTGGCTGCACGCACTGGAGACCCCGCCGGACCGACTGTACTATCTGACGCCGAAGGAAATGACGGATTTCAAACTGACGACCCCGCCGGCTCCCGCCGTCAACGCGTCGGCCAAGAAGAGCTAGCCGCGGCGCGTGATACTGCGCGACAGCAGCGCTGCCATCAGTGCGAGCGCCAGCATGGTCCCGGTAAATGCCGATACGGCCCACCAGCCATCGGCGCTCCAGAAGTGGCCGCCCACCGAGCCGGCGACGCTCGAGCCCAGATAATATCCCAGAAGATAGAGCGAGGAGGCGTGGCCCTTAGTGCCTTTCGCCATCCGGCCGACCAAAGCACTTGCCACAGAATGGGCGATGAAGAAGCCGGAGGTGAGCAGGACGATGCCGAGAATGATCAGCGGCAGCGGCGTGGCGAGTGTGATGACGACACCAGCAAAAGCCAGGACGATGCCCGTGAGCATGACGGCGAAATGGCCGAAGCGATCCCCAAGAATACCCGCGGCCCAGGACGTGACGATACCGAACAGATAGACCGTGAAGATGAGGCCGAGCTCCGTCTGATCGAGACTGTAGGGTGCGTCCACCAGCCGGAAGCCGATGTAATTGTAGATGGTGACGAATGCACCCATCAGCAGGAAACCGATGGCGAACAGGAGTGCCAGGGCCGGATGGTTCAGGTGACCGAGCCAGGCATCGACATGATAGCGCAGGCTGGATTTGCGCGGCACGAAGTTGCGCGATGGCGGCAGGAGAACGAGAAAGCCGATGGCGGCGACGATGCCGAGCGCGCCCATGCCGACAAGCGCCAGACGCCAGGAGAAATATTCCGCCAGAACCCCGGTGACGACACGCCCAGCCATGCCGCCAAAGGCGTTGCCGGCGATATAAAGGCCCATCGCGGCGCCGAGCCCTTTCGGATCGACTTCCTCCGACAGATAGGCCATGGCGACCGCCGGAACGCCGCCGAGCAACAGGCCTTCCAGCGCACGAATGATCAGAAGCAGGTTCCAGTTGGGCATGGCGGCGCAGGCGATGGTGCAGATCGAGGCGCCGAGCAGGGACACGAACATCAGGCTGCGGCGGCCGAACCGCTCCGAAACGGCGGCGGCGCAAAAGATGGCGACCGCCAGAAAGCCCGTCGAGAGCGACAGGGACAGCGAGCTTGCAGCCGGACTGACGCCGAAATCACGCGCGAAGATCGGCATCAGCGGCTGGACGCAGTAGAGCAGTGCAAAGGTCGAAAAGCCGGACATGAAGAAGGCCAGACTTGCCCTCCGATAGGCCGGCGTGCCGCGGACGAGATAGAGCTTCTCCCCCTCCCCCTCTTCTGCAAGAGCTTGACCGTTCAATGCCGCGGACAAATCGGCGTTCAGGGATGCGGAGGCGGGCATGGGGTATTCGACCTTTCAGGTCTATCAAAGGTAGCCAGTCGGTTCCCATTAATCCAATATATGGCGCAGGCGTTCTCGATAGGTTTTACAGATACCGATGGAACTGAGGCATATCCGCTATTTCCTCGCTGTCGCCGAGGAGCAGAATTTCACGCGGGCTGCGGCACGGCTTGGTATTGGCCAGCCACCGCTCAGCCAGCAGATCCGCGATCTGGAAACCGAGATCGGGGCAGCGCTTTTTCACCGGGTGCCGCATGGTGCGGAACTGACTGCGGCCGGCGCAGCGTTTCTGCCCGAAGCGCGGGCTTCGCTTGCGGCAGCAGAGGCTGCGAAACTTTCTGCCCGCCGTGCCGCGCGCGGCGAGACAGGCAAGCTGGCGCTGGGCTTTACCGCGTCTGCGGCCTTCAACCCGGTCGTAACCGCCGCGATCCGGCGTTTCCGGAGCGAGTGGCCGGGCGTTGCGCTGTCGCTTGCGGAAATGAACAGCAACTGGCTGATCGAGAAACTGGAACGCGGCGAGATCGACGCTGCTTTCATCCGTCCAGGCTTGGAAGACCCGAAGGCGGTGCGGCTGAAACGTCTGGCGGACGAGCCGATGCTGATCGCACTGCCGGCGAACCATGAGCTTGCGACCTTACGGAGCGTGCCGATCGCAGCGCTTGCAGGAGAGCCCTTCGTGCTGTTTCCGCGCACGGTGGGTCTCAGCCTGTTCGACGATATCCTCAGCGCCTGCCGCGATGCGGGGTTCGAGCTCAACGTCACCCAGGAAGCGCCGCAGATCCCGTCCGTGGTCAATCTGGTTGCCGCAGGGCTGGGCGTCTCGATCGTCCCGGGCTCCATCACGAAGATCGCCATCGAGGGCGTCGTGTACCGGCCGATCGAGGGGCCGGGACCGGTGGCGCGACTGGGCATCGCCGTGATGAAGGCACAGCGTTCCCCGATCGCGCTCAACCTGTTCGAACTGGTCTAGGCTGACCGGTTAGCCCTTGATCTCGCGTTCGCAGAAGGTGATGCGATTGCTGAAAGGATCCGTCACGGACACCTCCAGACCCCAGGGCGCCTGATGCAGCCCCGGCCGCATATATGGATAGTCCTTGGCATTGAGTTCATCGTGGAGCGCTGCAGCACCGGTGATGGGGACAAACACGCGGGCACCCGGCGAGGCATCGCCCGCATGTTCGGACAGATGCATCAGCATGCCGCTGCGCGATATCTGGCAATAGAGCGGTGCGTCGGGAGCGAACCGATGCTCCCAGTCGACGGTGAAGCTTAAGAACCCGCAATAGAACTCCATCGCCTTGCCGACGTCGAAAATGCGGAAGATCGGGATGGCTGGCTGGATCAGGGTCTGGCTTGAGGCAGGTTCGACCGACTTGAAATCATTCATTGCGACCGCCGTTCATGGGAGTTTCACCACTCTTGCTGCAGGACGATTGCATGTTCAAGAACAAAACCCTAGCTTCCGGTCACTTCGAAAGCGGGCGGGCTATGGAACTCAAAGACAAGCGTATCCTTCTCATCATCTCCGGCGGGATCGCGGCTTACAAGAGCCTCGACCTGATCCGGCGGCTGCGCGAACGCGGCGCCTCGGTGCGGCCGGTCATGACCAGGGCTGCCCAGGAGTTCGTGACGCCGCTTGCCGTCGGGGCATTGTCGGGCGGGCATGTCTATACGGAGATCTTTTCGCGCGAGGACGAGCAGGATGTCGGCCATATCCGGCTGGCGCGCGACGCGGACCTCGTGATCGTCGCACCCGCAAGTGCCGACCTGATGGCAAAGATGGCCCACGGAATGGCGGACGACCTGGCAAGCGCCGTGCTTCTGGCGACCGATCTGCCCGTGCTGGTGGCGCCTGCCATGAACCCGAAAATGTGGTCGGCTCCTCCGACGAAACGCAATGCCGAGACACTGAAGGCTGATGGCATCCATATGATTGGCCCGATGGTCGGCGAGATGGCTGAGAGCAACGAGGCCGGCGCCGGCCGGATGGCAGAGCCGTTGCAAATCGCTGCCGCGGCGATTGCGCTGCTTGATGCTTCGCCGAAACCGCTGGCCGGCAAGACCGCCATCGTGACCTCCGGCCCCACCCATGAGCCGATCGATCCGGTGCGCTACATCGCCAACCGCTCGTCCGGCCGTCAGGGCCACGCGATTGCAGCGGCGCTGGCGAAACTCGGTGCCGACGTGACGCTGGTTTCAGGCCCGGTAACGATCCCCGATCCCGCTGGCGTCACGACGCTGCATGTGGAGACGGCCGCCGAGATGCTCGAGGCCGTGACAAGGCGTCTGCCCGCCGATATCGCCGTGATGGTGGCGGCCGTCGCCGACTGGCGGGTGGCAACCTCCGCCGACCAGAAGATCAAGAAAATGCCGGGCGAAGCACCGGCTCCGCTGACGTTGACGGAAAACCCCGACATCCTCAAAACCGTTGGGCATCACGACAAGCGCCCCACGCTTGTCGTCGGTTTCGCTGCCGAGACGCAGAATGTGGAAGAGAACGGGCGATCGAAGCTTCAGCGAAAGGGTGCGGACCTGATCGTCGCAAACGACGTCTCTCCTCAGACCGGCGTCATGGGCGGCATGCGCAATCAGGTGAAGATCATCTCCGAGACCGCTATCGAGGCGTGGCCGGATCTTGGCAAGGACGAGGTTGCGATGCGGCTCGCCGAGCTGATAGCGGCCCGGCTCGCATGAGGATCACGCGGCCTTCGACAGCGCCTGCGGCTGGAAGAGCAACGCCTGCATGCCATCCGGGCAGACCTTGACGGCGCTGCCATCTGGAATTTCCACCCAGGTATCGGCCTCGTCGTTCAAAGGTTCCGACACCAGGCAGTAACCGGTCTTTGATCCATCCGCATCCGACCCCTTGCCTGTCATCGGTGCGGCATAAAGTGTCGGTGGCTTGTGATCCGTGGCATATCGCACCGCATAAAGCTGGCGGCCGTTGGAAAAGCATGCGGTGAAGCGCACGAGTGCCGTGCCAAGCCGTTCCATCGAGATGTCTTCGACGGCGGCGATCGCCTTTTCCATTGCGCCCAAGGGATCGGCATCCATGCCGAACTGCAGCGCCAGCAGGAAGAGAAGCTCGGAATCAGTCGATCCGGTCCGGGCCGAGAACAGTTCGTCCGATAACAGGCTTTCGAGCGGCCGGCGGATCGCTTCGAAGCTCGCGACCTGGCCATTGTGCATGAAGGACCAGTGGCCATGCACGAAGGGGTGACAGTTGTCGCGCCGTGTTGCGCCCGTCGTTGCGGCGCGGACATGGGCAAGAAACAGTGGCGAGCGGATCTGCCGTGCGATACTGCGCAGATTGCAGTCGGACCAGGCCGGAAGAATGTCCCTGTAGCGGCCAGGCTCTGGTCTGTCTCCATACCAGGCGATGCCGAAACCATCGCCATTGGTGGCGGTCTTTGCGCGTGTGGCACAGTGGGATTGCTCGATCAGGGAATGGGCGGGCGAAGAGACCAGTTCTTCCAGATAAAGCGGTTCGCCCCGATAAGCTGCCCAACGACACATCTGTCTTTCTGCTCCACTCTGTCTGCCTGCAACGCACGCAACCGTCGAAAATCAAGCGTCTCGAAATAGGGTTAATGAAAAATGAATTACCGGCCCAGATGACAGTTTTGTGGCCCCTTCCCCATCACGTTTTGCAACGCAATGTTGCCTCAGCCTGTTGTCGCGGCGGCTTCAAAGCCTAAATGAAGCTGCATGGTTGATGATACAAAATCGAGCGCGGACGCGCATGCCGGCACATCTGACGGCACCGACATTCTGCACGAAGTGCTGAACCAGCCCGGGAAATGGGCAGTTTTCTTCGATATCGACGGTACGCTGATCGACATCGCGGATACGCCTGATGGTATCGTCGTGCCTGACGATCTGGCCGAGAATCTGACCCGGCTTTCCGCGAAACTGAGCGGTGCCATGGCGCTGGTGACGGGTCGGGCTCTGCCCTACGCCGATCAGCTGTTCAAGCCGCATGTCTTTCCGATTGCCGGCCTGCACGGGGCGGAAAGACGATCGATGTCGGGAGCGATCGAGCGGGTAACGCCAGGTCCTGATTTCGAGGCGCTGAAAGCAAGCCTTGCCGAGGAAGCAGCAGCCTGGCCGGGCGTTCTTGTCGAGGACAAGGGGCTGGCCGTGGCTGCCCACTACCGACAGGCGCCGACATTCCAGGGGCAAGTCGAGGCGGCGATGGAACGCTATCGCGAGCGGGCAGGATCCGACTTCACTCTGCAGCGGGGGAAGATGGTGGTGGAAATCCGCCCTGCCCGCGCCAGCAAGGGCGATGCGCTGCGGGCTTTTCTCAGCGAAGAGCCATTTGCCGGCCGGTTGCCGATCGCGATCGGTGACGATGTAACTGATGAGGCGATGTTCAGGGTTGCCAACAAGCTGGGCGGCCACTCGATCCGTATTTCCGATATCGCGGCAGACACCGTCGCGTCGGCAACATTGGGATCGGCCGCCGAACTGCGCGCGTTGATCGCCAAGCTTGCCGCAGCCTGAACTGATTTGAGAATGCATTTTCGAAAGGAAATATCGTGAGCCGTCTAGTGGTCGTATCGAACCGCGTCACCGTTCCGGACAAGACCGGTGCGGCACCTGCCGGCGGCCTTGCCGTAGCCCTGCAGGCAGCCCTTGAGGAACGCGGCGGCATCTGGATGGGTTGGTCTGGCAATTCCAGCGGCAACGAGGAACCCGGCCCGCTCGAGATGCAGGAGCATGGCGCGATCACCTATGCGCTGACCGATCTCACCGACACCGACGTCGAGGAATATTACCACGGCTTTGCCAACCGGGTGCTCTGGCCGATCTGCCACTACCGGATGGACTTGGCCGAATACGGTCGCAAGGAAATGGCCGGCTATTTCCGGGTGAACCGCTTCTTTGCGCAGAAGCTTGCGCCGCTTCTGAAGGAAGACGACATCATCTGGGTGCATGACTACCACCTGATCCCGCTGGCAGCCGAACTTCGCCAGATGGGCTTCAAGAACAAGATCGGCTTCTTCCTGCATATTCCGTGGCCGCCGGCGGACGTGCTGTTCACCATGCCGGTTCACGAGCAGATCATGCGCGGTCTTTCGCAGTATGACCTGGTCGGTTTCCAGACGGATTTCGATCTGGACAATTTCGGCGGCGGGCTGGTGCGCGAAGGGATCGGCGAGCGGATCGACGGCGGCAAGAAGTTCTCGACCTTCGGGCGCACCTTCAAGGGCGGCGCTTACTCGATTTCGATCGAGACCGAGATCTTTTCCAAATTCGCGATCAAGGCCGAAAAGAACGCGATGGTGCGCAAGGCGCGCCAGAGCGTCGAGGGCAAGGACCTCATCATCGGCGTCGACCGCCTGGATTATTCCAAGGGCATTACCCAGCGTATCGACGCCTTCGAGCAGTTTGTCGCAACCAACCCGGATCACCACAACAAGGTGACCTATCTGCAGATCACGCCGAAATCGCGCTCCGAAGTGCCGGAGTACGAGCAGATGCAGCGCATGGTCGCCGAACAGGCTGGCCGCGTGAACGGGGCGATCGGCACCGTGGACTGGGTGCCAATCCGCTATATCAACAGATCCGTGCCACGCCCGGTACTTGCAGGTCTCTACCGGCTGGCGAAGATCGGCCTCGTGACCCCGCTGCGCGACGGCATGAACCTTGTCGCCAAGGAATATGTGGCGGCACAGGATCCGGAAGATCCGGGCGTGCTGGTGCTTTCACGCTTTGCCGGAGCGGCCCGCGAGCTGCGCGGCGCGCTTCTGGTCAACCCTTATGACATCGAGGGAACGGCGCATGCCATCGCGCGCGGGCTCAGCATGCCGCTCGACGAGCGCAAGCAGCGCTGGCAGATGATGATGGACCACCTGCTGACCTACGACATCAATCGCTGGTGCGACGACTTCCTCAAGGACCTCATCGAGGACTGACTATCCGCTGGAGCCGCCCCGCAATGCCGGGCGGCTTCGACTCCCTTGAGTGAGGCGGATTGACCGGCCTCCGCCAATGCGCTGAATAGATCCCGTTGCCTTTTCATCATTTCGCGGCCTGCGGATTGATGCCAATTCATTTCGAGGTCTCCATGCCGGTCGTAGTCACAGCAGAACATATTGCCGAAGCCGAAACCCTGATCCGTCCGCATATCCGCCGCACCCCCACGATGCGGGTGGACATGCAGGACTTTGGGGCCGAACCATGCCAAGTCGATCTCAAGCTCGAGCAGTTGCAGCATTCCGGTTCGTTCAAGGTCCGCGGCGCCTTTACCAATCTTCTTGGCCGCGAGGTGCAGGCAGCAGGCGTGGTTGCGGCGTCCGGCGGCAATCACGGAGCAGCGGTTGCCTATGCGGCCCACAAGCTCGGTGTGCCCGCGCATATCTTTGTCCCAAGCGTCGCCTCCAAGGCGAAGATAGATCTCATCCGCTCTTACGGGGCAGAGCTCGTGATCGGCGGCGACCGCTATGCGGATGCGCTGGCCGCAAGCGAGAAGTATGTCGCGCAGACGGGGGCGATGGCGGTGCATGCGTTCGACCAGAAGGAAACGCTGGCGGGACAAGGCACGCTCGGCAAGGAAATCGAGGAAGACCTGCCACATATCACGACGTTGCTGGTGGCTGTCGGCGGCGGCGGACTGATCGGCGGTATCGCATCCTGGATGCGCGGCCGGGTGAAGATCGTTGCCGTGGAATCCGACGGCGCTCCGACGCTTTACGACGCCTTCAAGGCAGGCCGCCCCGTGGATGCGCCGGCGGGCGGTATCGCGGCAGACTCGCTTGCCCCACGGCAGGTCGGGCAGCTGATGTTTCCGGTGGCCCAGGCATTCATCGAGCCGCCGGTCCTCGTGACCGACGAGGACATTCTTGATGCACAGAAGGCGCTCTGGTCCGGCGCAAGGCTCGTGACCGAGCCGGGTGGTGCGGCGGCGTTTGCGGCTGTCTTGTCGGGCAAATACCGTCCGCAACCGGGTGAGCGCGTCTGCGTGCTGGTGTGCGGATCGAACACGACGGCAGTCGATTTCGGCTGAGCGTGCGACCCACTTCCCTTCGGGATGCGGCAGCGATAATGCTGAGGCCATGTTTCAGCTAGAACAGCCGGCCACATTCGAGCAGGTCATCAAGAAAAGCCGCTTTCTGGCGGTCGCGCTTCCCGTCGCGAGCGAGGGGGAAGCGAAAGACGCTATCGCATTAAACAGCATTACAGATGCCACCCACAACTGCTGGGCCTGGCGGATTGGATCAGCCTATCGCTTTTCCGATGACGGCGAGCCGAGCGGGACGGCGGGCAAGCCGATCCTTGCCGCCATGGACGGCCAGCCGCTGGACAAGGCTGTCGTCATCGTGACCCGCTGGTTTGGCGGCATTCTGCTCGGTAGCGGTGGTCTGGTGCGCGCCTATGGCGGCACGGCTGCCGCCTGCCTGAGAGCGGGCCCGCTCATCGAATTCAAGCCGTCGGTGCAGGGTGCCGTCAGCATCGAGTTTTCCGACCTCGCAAGAACGAAAGCGAGGCTGCAGTCGATCGAGGATGTGAAGATCACCGAGGAAGCGTTCACAGAGACAGGTGCCGAGCTGCGGATCCAGATACCGGAAGCCGAGCAGGAGCTCATCTCAAGGCTGATCTCCGACCTCACCAGCGGCAGGTCGGAGCTATCGCTCGATTGAAATCACGCCGCCTTGGCGACGTGATATTCCTTGATGGCCACCATCTTGATGGCGGGGAAGCGTTCGGACTCGTAGCGCAGCGAAAACGAGTCCTGCGCCAGGAAGACCGGATCGCCATCGAGGTCGCGGGCGATATCGCCGCGCTTGACGGTCAGGAACTTGTCGAGCTCGGCTGGCTGATCCGACGAGATCCAGCGGCAGACAGAGAAGCGGGACATTTCGAACGAGACCGGCAGCGTATATTCCCCCAACAGCCGCTCTTTGAGAACGTCGAGCTGCAGCGCGCCGACGACGCCGACGATGGCAGGCGAGCCGTCTTCCGGGGAAAACAGCTGCACGACGCCCTCTTCCGCCATCTGCTGCAGGGCTTCCTTCAGCTTCTTCGCCTTCATCGCATCTTCCAGACGCACGCGGCGCAGGATTTCCGGCGAGAAGTTCGGGACGCCTTGGAAGACGAGATTTTCGCCTTCCGTCAGCGTGTCGCCGATACGAAGCGTGCCGTGGTTGGGGATGCCGACGACATCGCCGGCAAAGGCGGTGTCGGCGATGTGACGCTGGGAGGCGAAGAAGAACTGCGGTGCCGTGAGGCCCATCTGCTTGCCGGTGCGGGCAAGCCTTGCCTTCATGCCACGCTCGAGCTTGCCCGAGCAGATGCGCGCAAAGGCGATACGGTCGCGGTGGTTCGGATCCATGTTGGCCTGGATCTTGAAGACGAAGGCCGTCATCTTGTCTTCGCTTGCATGCACCGTGCGGATATCCGCGACCTGGTCACGCGGCGGCGGAGCAAAATCGGCCAGTGCCGTGATCAGATCCCGGACGCCGAGATTGCGCAGCGCCGAGCCGAAGAAGACCGGCGTCAGGTGACCCTCGAGAAAGGCCTTTCTGTCAAACGGGCGGCAGGCTTCCCGCGCCAGTTCGACTTCCTCGACGAAGGCCGCGCGTTCGTTTTCCGGCAGACGGTCGGCGACGGCCTGCGGTCCGTTGACCGAGATCGCGTCCTCGCTGTCTGGACCACGGACCCGGTTATCGGCCAGGTGGTAGGTTCCGCAGAAGCTCTTGGAACGACCGATCGGCCAGGTGATCGGGGCCGTATCCAGCGCCAGCTTTTCCTCGACCTCGTCGAGCACTTCGAAAATGTCGCGGCTTTCGCGGTCCATCTTGTTGATGAAGGTGATGATCGGAATGTCGCGCATGCGGCAGACTTCAAACAGCTTCAGCGTGCGCGGCTCGATGCCCTTGGCGGCATCGATGACCATGATCGCCGCATCGACCGCCGTCAGCGTGCGATAGGTATCGTCCGCGAAGTCTTCGTGGCCGGGCGTATCGAGAATGTTGAAGACCTTGTCGGCATATTCGAACGTCATCACCGACGTCACGACCGAGATGCCGCGTTCGCGTTCGATCTTCATCCAGTCGGACCGAGTCTGGATGCGATCCTTCTTGGCCTTGACCTCGCCAGCAAGCTGGATGGCGCCCCCGAACAGAAGCAGCTTTTCCGTCAGCGTCGTCTTGCCCGCGTCCGGATGCGCAATAATCGCGAATGTGCGGCGGCGGGAGACCGCCTCTGCAATGGTTTCGGCCATCTTTTATATCCTGTGAATTGCCGCGGTATCTAGCGACTAAAGCCCGCCATTGCAATTGACCTGCCGCGCTGCGGCGCAAACTAATGGGCAATGACCATTCAAGCCCCCTCTTCACCCGTCCTCAATGTCCTGCGTCTTCCGCACGGGCAGGACCTTGATCTGCCCGCCTACGAGACATCAGGCGCTGCCGGCATGGACCTGCGCGCCGCCGTGACCGATACAGATCCACTGACAATCGCACCCGGCAAGCGCGCCCTGGTGCCGACCGGCCTCGTGTTCGAGATCCCCGCCGGGTTCGAGGTGCAGATCCGCCCGCGTTCGGGGCTTGCGTTCAAGAACGGCATCACCTGCCTCAACACGCCGGGCACGATCGACAGCGATTACCGCGGCGAAGTGAAGGTTCTCCTGATCAATCTGGGCGACGAGGATTTCGTGATTACCCGCGGCATGCGGATCGCGCAGATGGTAATCGCGCCCGTGACCCAGGCGCAGATCGTCGAAGTGACCGAGGCAAGTTCGACGGCACGCGGCGCCGGCGGGTTCGGATCCACCGGCGTCTGAAGTTCGTCGGAGCCCCGTGACGCCGACTTCGTTCGATCACGCGGATACGGTGGGACGTTCCCCTGCCATGCGATAGGAGATCGCTTCGGCCAGGTGAATTCTACCGATACCGTCCTTCTCGTCGAGATCGGCCAGCGTCCGCGCCACCCGCAAGACCCGATGATAGCCGCGGGCGGAGAATTTCAGTTTCTCTGCCGCGTCGCGCAGCAACTGCAGCCCGCCCGGATCGAGCTCGGCGAATTTTTCGATCATGGCGGTCGAGCAGCGCGCGTTGGTGAGAACCGTGTACTGGCCCTCGCCTTCGAAGCGCTCTCTTTGCCTGTCGCGTGCGGCCGCCACCCGCCTTGCCACGCCGGCGCTTGGCTCTGCCGGTGCCGGGCGGATGAGATCGCTTGCCGAGACAGCGGGCACATCGATGCGGATATCGATGCGGTCCATCAGCGGGCCGGAGATACGCGCCTGATAATCCGAAGCACAGTGCGGGCCACGCGCGCAGCTATGCCCGGGTTGTCCCGCCATACCACAGCGGCACGGGTTCATCGCGGCGACAAGCTGAATGCTGGCCGGATAGGACACCCGGTGATTGGCCCGGGCGATGACACATTCGCCTGTCTCGAGCGGCTGGCGAAGCGCATCGAGAACCTGGGGCGAGAATTCCGGAAACTCGTCGAGAAAAAGGATGCCGTGATGCGCGAGCGACGCTTCTCCAGGCCTTGCGCGCAGACCGCCGCCGACCAATGCCGCCATCGTGGCGGAATGATGCGGCATGCGATAAGGCCGCCGATCGGACAGCTTTCCGCCCGAAAGCTGGCCGGCGATCGAGTGGATCATCGAGACTTCGAGCAGTTCGGTGGCCGAAAGCGGCGGCAATATCGAGGGAAGGCGGGCGGCGAGCATGGATTTTCCCGAACCGGGCGGACCGACCATCAGGAGGTTATGACCGCCGGCAGCTGCGACTTCGAGCGCGCGTTTGGCGCTTTCCTGGCCCTTGATATCGACGAGATCAGGCAGATTGGCAGGCGGTGCACGCACGGCCGGCTGCGGTCGCGACATGACCTGCGTGCCGCGGAAATGGTTGGCAAGCGCGATCAGGCTGCGGGGGGCCAAGATATCGACGCCGGGGCCGGCCCAGGCCGCCTCGGCTCCACTTTCCGCCGGGCAGATCAGGCCCTTTCCGATTGCATTGGCGCTGATGGCCGCCGGAAGCGCACCGGCAACGGCGGCAAGCGTTCCATCGAGGTTCAACTCGCCGATCACCACATAATCGGCCAGCATATCCCCGGGTACGGCACCGAGCGCTGCCATCAGTCCGACGGCGATCGCGAGGTCGAAATGGCTGCCTTCCTTGGGAAGGTCCGCCGGGGCAAGATTGACCGTGACCTTCTTCGGCGGCATGGCAAGGCCCGAGGCATGCAGTGCCGCCTGCACCCGCTCGCGGCTTTCGGCGACCGCCTTGTCCGGCAGGCCGACGATATGCATGCCGATCTTGCCAGGGCCGATCATGACCTGCACATCGACCGGAATGCCTTCAATGCCCTGAAATGCTACCGTTCTGATACGCGCGACCATTCCGACCCGCCCACATGCGCAAGCTAAGGTGGGGATATTCCCGCCTACCGTGCTACAGGTTGAAAGCTTGCACGATTGCTGGCGAATTTCAAGAACAGGCAGTGAACAATTTCGCGCATGAGACGAAGACAGCGTGCATCAGGTTGCATAACGAGAACAGATGTGAACGGTTATCAGTTCTGCTTGGCGTCGATTGCATCCCACATGAGGCTCGCGACGTCAGCACCGCCGAACTTCTTCACTTCGCGGATGCCCGTCGGAGATGTGACGTTGATCTCGGTCATGTAATCGCCGATCACGTCGATGCCGACAAAGATGAAGCCGCGCTCGCGCAGAGCCGGCCCGATACGGGCGCAGATTTCCTTTTCGCGCGGCGTGATATCGGTCGCCTCGGCACGGCCGCCGACATGCATGTTGGAGCGGCTGTCGGTTTCCGAGGGCACGCGGTTGATCGCGCCGACCGGTTCGCCGTCAACGAGAAGAATGCGTTTGTCGCCCTTGCGCACTGCCGGAAGGTAGGCCTGCGCGATATAGGGCTCGCCGCGATACATCTGGCCGAACATTTCCAGAAGCGAGGTAAAGTTGCGATCATCGCGGGCGGAATGAAACACGCCGGCACCGCCATTGCCGTAAAGCGGCTTCAGGATGATGTCGCCGAGCTCATGGCGGAACTTGGCGATCTCCGCCGGGTCGCGGGAGATCAGTGTCGGCGGCATCAGGTCGGCGAACTCGGTAACGAAGATCTTTTCCGGCGAGTTGCGCACCCAGGCCGGGTCATTGACCACGAGCGTCTTCGGATGGATGCGCTCCAGAAGATGGGTGGATGTAATGTAGCCCATGTCGAAGGGCGGATCCTGGCGAAGCTGCACGACATCCATCGTCGACAGATCGGTCGGCTGCTTTTCCCCAAGGGTAAAGTGATCGCCCTTGATGTCACGCACCTGCAGCGGCTCGAGAGCTGCAAAGATGCGTCCGTCGCGCATCGTCAGGCGGTCGGGCGTATAGTGGAACAGCTCGTAACCGCGCGATTGCGCTTCGAGCGCCATGGCGAATGTGGAATCGCCGGCAATGTTGATGCCGGAAATGTGGTCCATCTGAAATGCGACCGTGCGAATTTTCGCCATGACTTCAGCCCCCTAGGATTGGCCCGCCTGATGTAGGACGACGAACCCCGAAAGGCAACCGTGGCCGGGATATTCCGACAGGGCCGCGGCAAGGCCTATGCTGAGGACGGCCCTAGAACGCATCCTGGAAATGGCGCGGAAACCTTCCCGGCAGGACGGCGATGATGTCGTATCGCTGCGATAATCCGGACGCATCCTTGCGTTTCTGCAGCCAGAGATCGCTCGCGGCCCGGATGCGTTTCTGCGATGCGTAGGAGACGGCGTCGAGCGCCTGCATCTCGGATCGTCTCGCCTTCACCTCGACAAAGATCACGAGATCGCGCTTGCGGGCGATGAGATCGATCTCGCCCAGCTTCGTGCGGTGGCGGATGGCGAGGATGCGGTAGCCTTTCAGCATGAGATAGGCGGCAGCGACATACTCCGAGACATGGCCGCGGCGCTCTGCCTTGCGGCGTCTGGCGCCGATCTCATCCCGTTGTGCCATCGCGATCCATCAGGTTCCGTTCTTCATGGCGATCAAACGCTGATAGAGATCCTTGCGCGGCAGGCCGGTGATCCGCGCCGCCTCAGTCGCAGCCTTTGCCGTCGGATGCGTTTTGGAAAGGTCCTGCAGGATGGCGTCCACCTCCACCTCGCCCGGCGCCTCTTCGGGTGCTGGAGGTTCAATCAGAAGGACGATCTCGCCTTTGACGTTGTGGCCGTCACCGTAATGCGCGGCAAGCTCTGCCAGCGTGCCCCGGCGAAACTCCTCATAGGTCTTGGTGAGTTCCCGGCAGACGCAGGCGAGCCTAGTGCCGCCGAGCACATCGGCTGCAGAAACGAGAGTGTGAGCGATGCGATGGGGCGATTCAAACAGGATCAGCGTTGCCGGGATCTTTGAAAGCTCCGCAAGCCGGTCGCGGCGGGCCTTGTCCTTGGAAGACAGGAACCCGACGAACAGGAAAGCATCCGACGGCATGCCGGAACCGACGAGGGCCGCAAGCGGGGCGGACGCGCCGGGGATCGGCACGACACGATAACCGGCATCGATCGCCATCTGGCCGAGGCGATAGCCGGGATCCGACACAAGCGGCGTGCCGGCATCGGAGACCAGCGCCACAGACTTGCCGGCTTCGAGTGCCGCAATCAGCTTCGGCCCGGCCTCGTTGGCATTGTGCTCATGATAGGAATAGGGGCGATTGACGATGCCGTAGCGATCGAGGAGCACGCGGGTGACCCTTGTGTCCTCGCAGGCGAGCACATCGGCGCCGGACAGGGTTTCGAGCGCGCGCAGCGTGATATCGCCGAGATTGCCGATCGGGGTGGCGACGAGATAGAGCGCCGGCTCGATGGGGCGGGAAGCGATGAACGTGTTGCCGACGCGATAACCGCGCTGACCCTTGACGGGTTCGGCAGCGGTTTCGGTGGATTGCTCTGAAGATTGGTCGAGGGTCATCGCCTGTTATGGTCGAGGCCGCAGTCTTCGGCAAGCAGAGGCCGGCGATGTTTTGCGCGTCCGGTTTCGCCGCGTTGCGTTTTCTGTGTGCAAGTGCGGTATGAACGAGCAATTCAAATGGCGCAGGGTCCGTTCTGCTCTTGCTTTCGCATCCGAATGTCTGCCATTTTGCCCGTCCACATGTTCCGGCTGCGCAATGGCCGGCAGAGAATATCAGGTGGTCCGCCAAGCCGGATCGCCACGGTCGAAAGCGATAGTGTCCATGCGTATAACTCTTGAGCGCTCCAATCTCTTGAAGTCGCTGAATCACGTGCACCGCGTCGTGGAACGGCGCAACACGATTCCGATCCTGTCCAACATCCTGCTGCGCGCGTCCGACGCGAGCCTGGACATGAAGGCGACGGACCTTGATCTGGAAGTGACGGAATCGACACCGGCCATGGTGGAACAGTCCGGCGCCACGACCGTGCCGGCGCATCTGCTTTATGAAATCGTCCGCAAGCTGCCGGATGGATCCGAGGTGCTGCTTGCGACAAGCGCCGACGGCGCGACCATGACCGTGCAGTCCGGCCGTTCGAAATTTTCGCTGCAGTGCCTGCCGGAAACGGACTTCCCTGACCTTACAGCCGGCAGCTTCAGCCATACGTTCAAGATGAAGGCGACCGATCTCAAAATGCTGATCGACCGCACGCAGTTTGCGATCTCGACAGAAGAGACCCGCTATTATCTGAACGGCATCTTCTTTCACACGATCGAGGCCGGTGGCGACCTGAAGCTGCGTGCCGTTGCAACCGACGGCCATCGTCTTGCCCGTGCAGATCTCAAGGCGCCTTCCGGCTCCGAAGGCATGCCTGGCATCATCGTGCCACGCAAGACCGTGGGCGAGCTGCAGAAGCTGGTCGACGATCCGGAAGCCTTCGTGACGGTGGAAGTCTCGGACGCCAAAATCCGCCTCTCGATCGGCGGCATCGTCATGACATCGAAGCTAATCGACGGCACATTCCCCGATTACCAGCGCGTCATCCCGACCGGCAACGACAAGGAAATGCGCGTCGATTGCCAGAGCTTCACCAAGGCCGTGGACCGCGTCTCGACCATCTCTTCGGAGCGCGGACGTGCCGTGAAGCTGTCGCTGTCCGAAGGGCAGCTGATGCTGACGGTCAACAATCCGGATTCCGGCAGCGCCACGGAAGAAGTGGCCGTCGGCTACGAATATGACGCGATGGAAATCGGCTTCAACGCCAAATATCTGCTCGACATCACCGCCCAGCTTTCCGGCGACGACGCGATCTTCATGTTGGCGGATGCGGGGTCACCGACGCTGGTTCGTGATACGGCGGGCGACGATGCGCTCTATGTGCTGATGCCGATGCGCGTATAGCATCTTACCAGGCGGCTCGGT
The DNA here is from genome assembly GCF_013317225.1 of Neorhizobium sp. AL 9.2.2. NCBI lineage: Bacteria > Pseudomonadati > Pseudomonadota > Alphaproteobacteria > Hyphomicrobiales > Rhizobiaceae > Neorhizobium > Neorhizobium sp. AL 9.2.2. The sequence goes on along the minus strand of NZ_JAALXU010000001.1, from coordinate 234,108 downwards.
TAACCCCAGCCGCCTTTTTTGTGCCGTATTCCGCTTGCGACATTTCATCTTGTGTTTGCGGCAAAACGGTTCACATTGGATGAAACTGGAGGGGACGACCTGATGGAACTGCGTTTGAAGGAACGGCTCGGCCGGAAGTTTGACGAGGAGATCCGTTTCTTCAAGGGATGGATCGACGGTCCGAAACAGGTCGGAGCCATCATCCCGACATCGTCAGTCACCGCCAAGCGGATGGCGAGCATCATCGACACAAGTTCTGGCCTGCCGGTTCTCGAGCTCGGACCAGGCACCGGCGTCATCACCAAGGCGATCCTGAAAACCGGCATCGAGCCTCAGAACCTTGTTTCGATCGAGTATTCGACCGATTTCTACCAGCATCTGATGAAGACATTCGAAGGCGTGCATTTCATCAATGGCGACGCGTTCGATCTGGATCGCACGCTCGACACACTGAAACATCAGAAATTCGACTGCGTGATCTGCGCCATTCCGATGCTGAGCTTTCCAATGGAACGCCGCATCGAGCTTCTGGAGGATCTTCTCGACCGCGTCCCGCCGGGACGCCCGGTGATGCAGATCACCTACAGCCCAGTTTCGCCTATTATCGCCAAGCCAGAGCGCTACAAGATCAAGCACTATGACTTCGTGGTGCGCAACATTCCGCCGGCGCAGCTATGGACATATACGCGCGCTTAGCGTCCGGACCTTCTCCGACATGACATTTGGGATTTACATCACGCATCCGCAGGTCCGGATCGACCCCAACGTGCCGGTGCCGCAATGGGGCCTGTCCGACACGGGTCGCCTGCGCGCCGAACAGGCGGCGACATCCGGCTGGGTATCCAAGCTCGGGCGCATCGTCTCGAGCGACGAGACAAAGGCAATCGAGACCGCCGACATCCTGGCTGCGGCCGTCGGTCTCAAGACGGAAATCATCGGGGAACTGCACGAGAACGATCGCTCGGCGACAGGCTTTCTGGCGCCGCCTGATTTCGAGGCGGCAGCCGACTGGTTTTTCGCCAACCCGACCGAGAGCTTCAAAGGCTGGGAGCGCGCCGCGGATGCGCAGGCGCGGATCGTGTCTTTGGTCGAATCCATTCTGGCGGGCCACGATCCCGCGGTGCCGATCGCCTTTGTCGGTCATGGCGGCGTCGGCACGCTCCTGAAATGTCACCTGAAACGATCGGCCATATCCCGCACGGAAGATCAGCCGGGTGGCGGTGGCAATCTGTTCCGCTTCACCCTTGCGGATCGCGCCGTCACATGCGACTGGACCCCGATCGAAACATGGAAGGGAGACTGACAGACATGCAAGCGCGTGACAGGCTGATCGTGGGCCTTGATATCCCGACCGTGTTCGAAGCGGAAAAGATGGTGGCAACGCTTGGCGACACCGTTTCCTTCTACAAGATCGGCTACCAGCTGGCCTTTGCCGGTGGGTTGGAGTTTGCCCGCGAGCTTGCAGAGGATGGCAAGCAGATCTTTCTCGACATGAAACTGCTCGATATCGACAACACGGTCGCCAAAGCTGTCGAGAACATCGCCAAGATGGGCATGACCATGCTGACGCTGCATGCCTATCCGAAGGCAATGCGCGCCGCGGTCGAAGCAGCAAAGGGCTCCGATCTCTGCCTGCTCGGCGTTACCGTGCTGACCTCGATGGATGCGGCCGATATGATCGAAGCCGGCTATGCGCAGACACCGGGCGAGCTGGTGGCACGCCGCGCCGAACAGGCGCGTGCGGCCGGCATGGGCGGCATCGTCTGCTCGGCCGAGGAATCGGCCGCCGTCAGGGCGATCGTCGGAGCCGACATGGCGGTGGTCACCCCCGGCATCCGTCCGACCGGCTCCGATGCCGGCGACCAGAAACGTGTCGTGACACCTTTCGATGCCCTGAAGTCAGGCTCCAGCCACCTTGTCGTTGCCCGCCCGATCGTCCAAGCAGCCGACCCGAAGGCGGCCGCGCAGGCTATCCTCGCGGCGATGCAGGCGGCGCTCTGACCTGCAGACGACGCTTGATCCGGATCAGCGGTTGTCCGAGACGACATTGTTCGCGTCGCTGTTGAGGACGAAGGTGGCGACGCCGCCCGACAGGCGGTTGCCGGTGACCCGGTTGTTCTGCGCGTAATCGAGCGGGCTGGCTCCGCTGCCAAACGACGCCGTTGGCCGTGTCATGCAATATTTGCGCACGCCTTGCCGGCTGCCGAGCCAGACCGCCGGCATGGCAAGCCAGTCCTTGTAGCGGAAGCTGTTGCCGGAGATGACGTTGCGTTGAGGCGCCTGGTGGCGGATCGTGCCACCCTCGCCGCAATTGCGGTACAGAAACACGCCGCCCTTTACCGGGTTCACGAACGTGTTTTTCTCGATGAGATTTTCCGCGGAGCCATCTATTGCGATGATCTCGCGCTGGCTGGCTGATGTTTCGAATGTATTGCCGATGACGCGGTTTCGGGCCGATTCCGCATCCAGATAAATCACGGCCGAGACCGTCTTGCCGGTGAAGCGCGAGTTTTCGACAATGACATTGGTGACGCCGGGCGCGATATAGACCGGCGTGCCGACATTGGCGATGAAGCGGTTTTGTGACAGCACGATATCGCTTGGCGCGATCGACTGCGCTCTTTGCGTATGTCCCGGCGTGAGTGAGGATTCCCTGACCTTCTCGGCCTCTCCGTTGTGACCGAGGCCTTCGATGCGGATATCACCCTTGATCGTGCAGTTGCGGATATGGATGTCGCGGGGCGTGTCCCAGGTGCCATCCTTGCGCTGAACCGAACGGATCACGATCGTGCGGGCCTTGGGCTTGGTGCCATCAAGCGTCGCGCCGTTGCAGTCCATCGTCGTCCCAGACGCGCGACTGCCGGAAAACGCGATCGGCACGGTGATGACGGCATTCTTCTGAAGGGTGAGATCGCAATCGATTTCGATCGGGCGCGTGGCCGCTTCGGCGGGCGAGCGGAGCTGTTCCAGCGTATCGGCGCTGCAGGATGCCGCGCTTGCCGTAGGCGCGCCAAGAAGCATGAACGGCACGAGATAAGGGAGCGCCCAATAGGCGTTGCGCGCTGCAATCCGGCCGCGTTGTCCGGTCTTTATCATGTTGACTCCCCGCCAGATTTGCTCGAATCGAATATGCCCAATCGAGGAGAGGTTATTATGGCAAAAGGTTACTGGATTGCTCGGGTCGATGTTCGCGACGCCGAGCGATACGAGGACTACGTCGCTGCGGCAAAACCGGCGTTTGAGGAATACGGCGCCAATTTCCTTGCCCGTGGCGGTGCGATGACCGAACTGGAAGGCGTGGCCCGCGGCCGCAATGTGGTGATCGAGTTCCCGTCGATGCAGGCTGCAGTCGATTGCTACAACTCGCCGGCTTATCAGATCGCCGCAAAAATCCGCCAGGAAGTGGCCGATGCCGAAATGATTGTGGTCGAGGGCGTCTGATATCGCTCGCTGACAGCGACAACCGGTTGCGGAAACACTTCCACCGTCGCCCGGATTCGGCTAAACAGCATTCCATATTTCGTCGTCCCTTCTTCAGGCTCCCGGAGCTTATCATGACCATCAACAATCTACCGCCTCTCGTCACCGTCTTCGGGGGATCCGGCTTCGTCGGCAGACAGGTGGTTCGCACGCTTGCCAAGCGCGGCTACCGCGTTCGCGTCGCGGTGCGTCGCCCGGATCTTGCCGGCTTTCTTCTGCCCGCCGGCTATGTCGGCCAGATCTCGCTGGTGCAGGCGAACCTGCGCTACCGCGATTCCGTGCTGCGAGCCGTCGAAGGCTCCGCGCATGTGGTCAACTGCATCGGCATCCTGTTTGAAAGCGGCCGCAACACGTTCGACGGCGTGCAGGATATCGGCGTGAAGACGCTGGTCGAAGCCGTCAAGGCTGCCGGCGCGAAGCTGACCCATGTTTCGGCCATCGGTGCCGATGTCAATTCCGCTTCGAGCTATGCCCGCAGCAAGGGCCGCGCTGAGGCGACGATCCAAGCCGCACTGCCGGATGCGGTGATCCTGCGTCCTTCAGTGGTTTTCGGTGCTGACGACAGCTTCTTCAACCGGTTCGCCTCGATGGCACGGACGTTCCCGTTCCTACCGCTGATCGGTGGTGGCCATACGAAACTGCAGCCGGTCTTCGTGGAAGACGTGGCGGAAACCGTGGGACGCTCCGTCGACGGCTCCATTCCGTCCGGCAAGATCTACGAGCTGGGTGGCGGCGAAGTGATGACGATGCGCGACTGCATGGAAGCGGTCATGCGTGTGACCGCCCGCAAGAAGCCGCTTCTCTCGCTGCCTTTCGGCGTGGCTTCCATGATCGGCAGCGTTGCCTCGATGGTGCCCCTGATCACCCCGCCGATCACGGCGGACCAGGTGGAACTCCTGAAACGGGACAATGTGGTTTCGGACGCTGCGGAAAAAGAAGGCCGCACGCTTGCCGGTATCGGCATCACGCCGACGCTGGCTACCTCCGTTCTTGCGTCCTACCTCGTGCGCTACCGGCCGCAGGGCCAGTACACGGGCTCCGGCAAGGCCGCCTGATTTCAATATCCTAGATCCTTACCGGATCCTTGACGACGTGCTCTCCGGGGCGCGTCGTTTTTTTTGGGCGCAGGTGTCGAAAGCTCTGTGGCGCAAAGGTCGCAGTTATTGGCCGTCTTGCGTTAACGGGCAGTTTAGCAAAAACGTTTATTGAATATCAGCCACACGGCCCGTAGACCCACACACAGATATTTCCCTTCTGAAAGGCGCATTTGCATGGGCAAACCCATCGCCCTCTTTTTCGTATGTGCAGCACTTGTGATCCTTGCAGGATCGTTCATGGCTCCTGAAACCGGAGCCGCCGGCAAGCTCGATTGTGCGCCTGCTTATGGCGTCGATCCCTGCAGCACTGCATCCATCCGTTACTGAAGCAGTGATTGAACGACCCATATGACAAAGGCGGCCGGTGGCCGCCTTTTCTGTTTTCAGCTTCCGGCCATCAGGCCCCGAGCAGCAGCGCGGTGAGGCCGATGGCGCCGACTGCGATCCGCCAGTAGGCGAAAGGCGCGTAGCCGCGGCTCGATATGAAATTGAGAAGCGAGCGCACGACAAACACTGCCGTCACGAAGGCTGCCAGAAAGCCGACCACGATCACGGCGCTGTCGTCGAAGGAGAGCAGCGCACGGTTCTTGACGAGATCGAGCGTGAAGGCGCCGACCATTGTCGGCATCGCGAGGAAGAACGAGAACTCCGCGGCCGAACGCTTGTCCGCGCCAAGCAGAAGCGCGCCGACGATGGTGGCGCCGGAGCGCGACGTACCTGGGATCATCGCGAGGCACTGGCAGAAGCCGATCTTGATCGCCAGCGACAGTGGATAATCCATCACGTCATGGTATTTCGGCTCGAACTTCATGCGATCGACGGCAAGCAGGATAAAGCCACCGACGATCAGCATGACGCAGATCAACATCGGCGTTTCGAACAGGACCGTCTTGATGAAATCATGCGCGATCGCGCCGATCACGGCGGCCGGGAGAAAACCCGCCAGGATGGTCAGAACGAAACGGCGCGACTGGACACTGGTCGGCAGCGAGACGGCGATCGAGATCAGCCTTTGCGCATAGACCAGGAGAATGGCCAGTATGGCGCCGAGCTGGATCAGGACCGCAAACGTATTCCCCGGAGAATTGAAACCGAGAAAATGGCCGGCGAGCAGCACGTGTGCGGTGGATGAAACGGGCAAAAATTCCGTGAGCCCCTCGATAATACCGAGTACGAGGGCGCTGATAATGGGCTGATCCACCATTCTTAGTCCTTTGCTATGCGATAGAGGTGGTTTTTAATCGTTTCTTAGCGGTTTGTGGCCCCTGCTTGTACTGGCCCTACCAAATCCATATAGCTGGCATATGTCAGGCGGGCGCCCGAAGCAGCCGCTTTCCTATACATTATAACTGAAGTTTTCTTATCGATGCCCACCCTGTATCATCATCAAATGTCGTCTTCCTCTCGCTTCGTCCGTCTGATCCTCGCCGAATACGGCTTCCAGACGGATCTTGTCGAGGAGCAGCCGTGGGAGAAACGCCGCGAGTTTCTCACGCTCAACCCGGCGGCGACCCTGCCTGTCTATGTTGACGACAATATGCGCGTTCTGTGCGGTCCGTCGGTTCTGATGGAATTTCTCGACGAGACCCATGGCGTGCTGAAGCGCGACCGCCGGCTGCTTGCCGAAGACCCGTGGCAACGCGCTGAAATACGCCGGCTGACGGAATGGTTCCTGATCAAGATGGAGCAGGACGTGACCCGGCCGCTGACGCGCGAACGGGTCTACAAGCTGCAGATGACCGCGGCTCAGGGCGGCGGTGCACCTGATTCGAAAGTGCTGCGGACATCTCGCGCCAATATTCGCCAGCACATGAAATATCTTGCCTGGCTTGCCGGCTCGCGCCAGTGGCTGGCCGGCGAGCGCCTGAGCTATGCGGACCTTGCTGCCGCCGCCTCGATTTCCGTGCTCGATTATCTCGGCGAAATCGACTGGTCGGAAATCCCGATCGCCAAGGACTGGTACCAGCGGATCAAATCGCGCCCCTCTTTCCGTCCGCTGCTGTCCGAGCGCATCCGCGGCCTCACTCCGGTATCGCATTATGCGGACCTTGATTTCTGAGCCGGACCACGACCTGAGCAAGGAGAAGGTCGACCTTCGGGCCGACCGGCGTCGGCAGAAGCTGACCGCCTTCATTCGCGAGGAAGCCGCAGCCCAGGGCTTCGATCTCTGTCGCATCACAAGACCCGACAGCATTCCCAAGGCGCCGGAACGGCTAACGACTTTTCTAGCCGACGATCATCACGGCACGATGGACTGGATGGCGGAGACGCGAGAGCGTCGTGGCGATCCCAGGGCGCTCTGGTCCGAGGTCCGGTCGATCGTCATGTTCGCGATGAACTACGGGCCGGACGAGGATCCGCGCGGCATTCTGGAGAAGCCCGACAAGGCCGCGATTTCGGTTTATGCCCGCAACCGCGATTATCACGACGTTATCAAAGGCCGGCTGAAGGAGATCGCCACGCGGTTTGCCGCCCGTGCCGGCGAGGATGTCAAAGTGTTCGTCGATACGGCACCGGTGATGGAAAAGCCGCTGGGCGAAGCCGCCGGTCTCGGGTGGCAGGGTAAGCATACCAATCTTGTGAGCCGCACGCACGGTTCCTGGCTTTTTCTCGGCAGTCTGTTCACGACCGCGGATCTGGCCTTCGACGAGGCTGAGCGGGACTATTGCGGCTCCTGTCGCGCCTGTCTCGACGCGTGCCCGACGGCTGCCTTTCCGGCGCCCTACCGGCTGGATGCGCGGCGCTGCATCTCTTACCTGACGATAGAGCACAAGGGCCCGATCGCGCCCGAATTCCGGCCGCTGATCGGCAACCGTATCTATGGCTGCGACGATTGCTTAGCGGCATGCCCATGGAACAAGTTCGCGGCCAGCGCGTCTGAAATGAAGCTGAAGGCGCGCGAGGACCTCAAGGAACCGTCGATCGCCTTTCTTCTGACGCTGGACGACCCGGCATTCCGGGCCTTCTTCAGCGGATCGCCAGTGAAGCGGATCGGGCGCGACCGGTTCGTGCGCAACGTGCTGATCGCTGCCGGCAATTCCGGCGACCGTGGTTTCGTCGATCAGTGTCGCAGGTTATCGGTGGATGCGTCCCCTACCGTGCGCGGCATGGCGATCTGGGCGCTGAAGCGGCTGATGTCGGAGGCGGAGTTCGCTATGTTTGCGGAGGCACGCGGCGCGGAAGATGATGCCGAGGTCGAAAACGAATGGACGATGGCAGGAGTGGTTTGATGCGGGTGATGATCTTCGGATGCGGCTATTCCGGCCAGGCAATTGCGGAGGCCTTCATAGCCGACGGCGCGGCAGTTTCCGGCACTGTTCGCAGCGAGGAGAAGGCCGTTGCTCTACGCGCAAGAGGCATCCAGCCCTTTCTCTTCGATGGCAGCGACTTCGATGACGCGCTATTGGGCGAGATGGCCGAGGTGACGCATCTGGTTCAATCCATTCCGCCCGGCCAGGAGGGCGATCCGTTGCTGAAGCTCGTCGAGGGCAGGCTTGCGGCACTGTTTCCGAAGCTCGAATGGATCGGCTATCTCTCGACAGTCGGTGTCTATGGTGACCATGGTGGCGACTGGGTGACCGAAGAGACGCCGGGAAGCCCCATCCTTGGCCGCTCGATCGAACGGGTCGATACAGAGGATGCCTGGACGGAGCAGGCGACCAGCGTTGGCGTGCCATGCGCAGTGCTGCGTCTCTCCGGCATCTACGGGCCCGGGCGCAACGCCTTCATCAATATTTCCCGCGGCAGCGCGCGACGCATCATCAAGAAGGGTCAGGTGTTCAACCGGATCCGGGTAGAGGATATCGGGGGCGCCTCGCTGTTTCTCGGGAGCCAGCGGATGGGTGGCCTCTATAATGTCACCGACGACGAGCCATGCCCGCCCCAGGACGTGATCGTCGAGGCTGCCCGGATGATGGGCGTCGAACCGCCGCCCGAACAGGATTTCGACACCGCCGACATGTCGCCGATGGCGCGGTCCTTCTATGGCGCCAACAAGCGCGTCTCGAATGAGAAGATCAGGGCCGCCGGCTTCCAGTTCCGCTTTCCGAACTACCATGTTTCACTCTCGGAATTGTGGTGTTCCGACCGCTGGAGAGGGTGAAATCTCCTCTACTCATCGGTGGGAATTTTCATCCTGAGCCATTATCCCGGTCATAAATTCTTAATCCCTGGGGCGCACCGCCCCAAAACCGGTCCAAATAAGACAGCAGACCGACTTTAAGAGAAAAAAATTTTGCCTGTTTTCGTGAACACGAGTCATCCATGGGATCCAGCGGAATGACGTTTCGCTTGGAGACTGATTCTAAAGCTTTTCTTCCGAATAAGCTTAGCCGGGTGCGTAAACAACATCGATCGCAATGTAATCACAAATGTTACACCGCGTAACACTCCGTGATAACGAATCCCACTTTTTCGCCATTTTTGGCCCCGCTTAAGCCGGCTGCACGCCACGTGCAGGGACAAAACGGACGGGGACGACCGACTTGATAACAATTCGACGCTCGACACTCGCGGTTGCCATTGCTGCTTTTGCACTACTCGGCACCGCGCAGGCCAATGCTGCGCCCGGCTGCGGCCACGCATCCTGGTATGCTCTTTCATCGAAGACCGCTTCCGGCGAGCGGATGAACGCCGCCAAGCTGACCGCCGCACATCGCTCGCTGCCCTTCGGCACCAGGGTTCTCGTGACCAACAAGCGCAACGGCAAAAGCGTCGTCGTGCGCATCAACGATCGCGGCCCATTCATTCGCGGCCGGGTGATCGACGTTTCGAAAGCCGCAGCCAAGGATATCGGCATGGTCTCTTCGGGCACTGCGCAGGTCTGCTACCAGATCGTTGCCGACACCCGCGCTTCCAGCCAGAAGATCTCCGGCAAGGGCATCAAGGACGTCGACGGCTGAGGCACCAGAGCTTTGAACGCCTGACGTGCTGCACTTGCCCTTTCGACCGTTCGCGGTTACGACCCACCCCACACGGGTTCAACCGAGACGGAGAATGACATGCGACTGGGCGGACGAGTAGCCGGAGCAATCGACGTACTGGCGGATATCGAGGCACGCAGACGCCCCGTCGCCGACGCGCTGAAGGACTGGGGCCTCGCGCACCGCTTTGCCGGATCCGGCGACCGCGCCGCAATCGGAAACATCGTCTACGACGCATTGCGTATGCGGCTCAGCCACGCATTCATCATGGATGACGACAGCGCTGTCGCTTTGGCCTATGCGGTTCTCCTTCGCCAGTGGGGATATTCTCCCGAAACCCTGGCTGCCGATTTTTCCGACGACCGTTTCGCGCCGCCGGTTTTGACCGAAGCGCATATCGCCGCCTTTTCCTCCCGCACGCTGGAAGACGCGCCGCTTCACGTCCAGGGTGATATCCCGGACTGGGTTCAGCCCTCCTTCGAAGCAAATTTCGGCGACGACTGGCTGGCCGAGGCAAAGGCACTTGCCACTCGCCCGACGCTTGATCTGCGCGCCAACACGCTGAAGGCGTCGCGCGACAAGGTGGTAAAGGCGCTGGACCGCGCCGGTGCCAAGCCTGCGCGCATTTCCCGCAACGGCATTCGCATCGCGGCCGGCGAAGGTGCTTCCCGGCTTCCGAATATCACTGCCGAGCTTTCCTTCCAGAAGGGCTGGTTCGAGGTGCAGGACGAGGGCTCACAGATCGTGGCCGAGCTCGTGCAGCCTGCCGAGAACCATCAGGTGCTGGACTATTGCGCCGGTGGCGGCGGCAAAACGCTCGCCATGTCGGCGGCAATGAACAACAAGGGCCAGGTTCACGCCTACGATACCGACCGCAAGCGGCTGGCGCCGATCATCGAGCGCCTGCGTCGGGCCGGTACCCGCAACGTCCAGGTTCACGACGATGCGCGCCAGCTTGAAGGTCTCCGGAGCAAGCTGGATGCGGTTCTGGTCGACGCGCCCTGCACCGGCACGGGCACGTGGCGCCGTCGCCCCGATACAAAATGGCGGCTGACGCAGAAGAACCTCGACGAGCGCATTGCGCAGCAGCAGGACGCGCTTTCCGAAGCATCCGCTTTCGTGAAGCCGGGCGGCGCGCTTCTTTATGTGACCTGTTCGATCCTGCCGGAAGAAAACGACCAGCAGGCTGTCCGTTTCTGCGAGGAAAACCCCGAGTTCTCCATTGTGCCGGCAGCCGACCAGTGGGCGAAGATTTTTGGCAGCGACGCGGCCACGCCTCGCTTGAAGGATGCAGCGACGGTCACGCTGTCTCCCGCAAGTACCGATACGGACGGATTCTTTTTCTGCCGCATGCAACGCAAGGTTTGAGCGGGACTTGCATTGCGGATTTACCCTGAAAGAATTCTAAACTAGATCATTTGACACCAGTTTAGATTTGCGCGATGAGCCATTGAGGCAGCCTCGTTTTAAACGACGCCGCAATGGAGAGGGACATGATCCGCAAATTCGCTTTCAGCGCCGCACTGGCGCTTCTTGCCGCATCGACGACATTAACGGCAGCGCGCGCCGAAACCAAGCCGGCCGCCGTGCTCAAGCATTATTCTGAACTGGCGCATGCCAAGTTCGAGGACTCGCTGATATCTGCGCAGAGCCTGGAAAAGGCCGTGGACGGACTGATCGCAAATCCAAGCGAGGAAACGCTGAAGGCGGCGAAAGCTGCCTGGATCGCGGCGCGTGTTCCCTACCAGCAGACGGAAGTCTATCGTTTCGGCAATTCTGCCGTCGACGACTGGGAGGGCAAGGTGAATGCCTGGCCGCTGGATGAAGGCCTGATCGATTACGTCGACCCCTCCTACGGCACGGAAAGCGACGAGAACGCTCTCTATACGGCCAACATCATTGCCAACCCCAAGATCAAGGTGAACGGCAAGACGCTGGACACGACCAAGATCACCACGAAGACCTTGCGCAGCCTGCATGAGGCCGGCGAGATCGAGGCGAATGTGGCGACCGGGTATCACGCGATCGAGTTTCTGCTTTGGGGCCAGGATACCAATGGCACCGGGCCTGGCGCCGGTACGCGTCCCTACACGGATTACAGCAAGACCGAATGCACCAACGGAAATTGTGACCGTCGGGCCGCCTACCTGAAAGCGGCAACCGCGTTGCTCGTTGCCGATCTGAAGGACATGGTTGTGGCTTGGGGCCCCAAGGGCAAGGCGGCCAGGACTGTCGAGGCCAATGGCAAGAAGGGTCTGAGCGCTATCCTGACCGGCATGGGCTCGCTCTCCTATGGCGAGCTTGCAGGCGAACGGATGAAGCTCGGCCTGCTGCTGCATGATCCGGAAGAAGAGCATGACTGCTTCTCCGACAACACCTATGCCTCGCACCTCAACGACGCGATCGGCATCAAATCGGCCTATACGGGAGAATATACCCGTATCGACGGCACCAAAATGACCGGCGCCTCGCTTTCAGACCTCGTCTTGGCCAAGGACAAGGCGCTGGACGACGAGATGAAGGGCAAGCTGGATGCGACGCTTGCAGCCATGAACGCCATGGCCGACCGTGCCCAGAAGGTCGAGGCCTATGACCAGATGATCGGCGAGAACAATGCCGACGGTAACGCCGTGGTGCAGAAGGCGATCGATGGTCTGATCGACCAGACCAAGACGATCGAGCGCGTCGTTGCGTCGCTCGATCTGGGCAAGGTCGAGCTCGAGGGCTCCGACAGCCTGGACAATCCCGATGCGGTGTTCCAGTAGCCGCTGAAGCGGTTGCCAAGCGATTGCGATGAAACACGTTCTCATCCCCACCCCTTCCCGAAAGCGGAAGGGGCATAACCACACACCGGCTTGTCGCCAGCACCCGCTGGACGACCAGGCCGCTTCCGGCTGCGTTCCTCCTCCCGGGAGAAGAAGCGGATATTTGTTTCGGCTGGTTTTGCCAGTCGTTTCCGGCGCTCTGTTTCTGATCCCGCTGATCGCCACCGGTGGCGACAGCATTTTTCCGACGTCGCGCACCGATCTCAACCCGAAAGACCAAAAGCGGGTGGCAAGCGTGACGCGTGCCACGACGGATTTCTCCAAGCCGGAGCAGTTCGAGCTGATGGCCGGCGGCGGCGCGACGACCAAGGCAAGCGTCAACGGCAATGCCTTCTCGCACTTTTCCGCCAACATCACGTTCGAGGAAGAGCAGGAGTTCAAGCTCGGCAATGCGCTGTTCACCAAGCTGTGGGTGTCATCTCCCTCGTCGACCCAGGCTTCCGACGGGTTGGGGCCGCTGTTTAACGCACGCGCCTGCCAGAGCTGCCACCTGAAGGACGGTCGCGGGCATCCGCCAGAAGGTGCCGCAGACGCGACATCGATGTTCCTGCGGCTGGCCCGCCCGGCCCGGACCGACGACGAACGCGCGGCAATCGCCGATTATCGCAAGCTCAACTTTCCGGATGCGGTCTATGGCGAGCAGTTGCAGGATCTGGCAGTCCCCGGCCTTCAGGCCGAAGGCCGACTGCAGATTGCCTATCAGGACCTGCCGGTGACACTTGCTGATGGCGAGGTGGTCACTCTGCGCAAGCCCAGCTATTCGGTGAGCGACCTGGGGTTTGGCCCGATGGAGGGCGACGTCACACTTTCGCCGCGCGTGGCCCCGCCGATGATCGGCATGGGTCTCATCCAGGCGATCCACGAAGCCGACCTGCTAGATAACGCCGATCCCGACGATCAGGACGGTGACGGTATTTCGGGCAAGGCCGCGCTGGTGCGCGACCACAAGAGCGGCGAGCTGAAGATCGGCCGTTTCGGCTTCAAGGCGCAGAACGCCTCCATCCGCGACCAGAGCTCATCGGCTTTCGCCGGCGATATCGGCATCTCGACGCCGGACGATCCGTTCGATCACGGCGACTGCCGGAAGGCGCAAATCGACTGTCTGGCCCTGCCGACCGGTGTGCAGCCGCGGCTCGGGCCCGTAGAAGCGCCTGATCCGGTGCTGCCGCTCGTCACGTTCTACTCGGAAAATCTCGCCGTGCCCGCGCGACGCGATATCGGCGATGCCGGTGTACTGAAGGGCAAGCAGCTGTTTTATCAGGCGGGCTGTGCTTCATGCCATATGCCGAAATTCGTGACGAGCCGCGATGCGGGAAACAAGGCGCATGCGTTCCAGCTGATCTGGCCCTATTCCGACTTCCTGCTGCACGACATGGGCGAAGGTCTTGCCGATGGCCAGCAGGTGGGCGTGGCGAACGGGCAGGAATGGCGCACCCAGCCGCTCTGGGGCATCGGCTTGACGCAGACCGTCAATGGGCACACGTTCTTCCTGCATGACGGGCGGGCGCGAAACCTGACCGAAGCAATTCTCTGGCATGGCGGCGAGGCGCAGACGGCACGCGATGCCTTTGCATCGCTTTCCAAGAATGATCGCGCTTCTCTTCTCACCTTCCTGGAGTCACTCTGATGCGCATGATCTTCGCGGCCGGCCTGGCTCTTCTGCTATCCACAACGGCGCAGGCACAGGATGCCGACAGCGTGCCGGCAGTCGAGCTTCCCCCTGCAGCCGTCACGAAGGTGATGACCGCGGCCGTCAACGGCTTTATCCGGCCGGGCTATGACGCGTTCGAGACGTCTGCGCAGGATGTGGCCGACAAGAGTGCTGCGCTCTGCAAGGCGCCTTCGGTTGCCAACCTTAACGTCGTCAAGACCGCATTCCGCGCGCTCGTCGTGAGCTGGGGTTCGATCGAGATCGTCCGCACCGGACCGATCATCGAGCAGAACCGGTTCGAGCGGGTTCTGTTTTATCCCGACCGCAAGAGCACCGGGCTGAAGCAGCTGCAGGCTGTGCTTGCCAAGAAAGACGAGACGGCGACGGACCCTGCGACGCTTGCCTCCAAAAGCGTTGCAACGCAGGGGCTCGGGGCACTGGAATATCTGCTTTACGGCACCAACGCCGATCGCGATCTGCTGCAGGCAGAGAATGCGTTTCGCTGCCGTTATGCAGCCGCGGCAGCCCAGAACGTCGCTAATGTCGCCAAGGAAGTCGCCGGCATATGGGATGCGCCGGATGGCATCGCCAAGACCTGGGAGCAACCGGGACCCGACAACCCGGCCTTTCGCACCGGCGGCGAGGCGATAACCGCGTTGCTGGGCATTCTGGTCCATGGCGCGGAAGCCGTGCGCGACCAGCGGATCGAGACATTCTACAAGGGTTCCGGCAAGGCGACGTTTCCGAAACAGGCGCTGTTCTGGCGTTCGCAAAACACTTGGGACAGCCTGCACGGCAATCTCGAAGGATTGTCAAAGCTACTTGCCACGTCGGGCATGGTCGAGCTGTTGCAGGAAAAGGACCAGCCGGTCGTCGCGGCAACGCAGGCGAGATTGCAGGCCATGATCGCCACGGCCCGCACCGTCATGCCCAATATCGAAGTGGCGGTCGAAAACCCCAGCGAACAGGCGAAGCTTCAATCGCTTCTCGACGGCGGCAAGGACGTGATCGCCAAGCTGAACGACGGTTATGGCGGCGCGATCGGGCTTTCCTCCGGCTTCTCGTTTGCAGACGGCGACTAGGCCATGAACTGGCGCGGCGAAACGATCGATCGACGCGGTTTCCTGAAGGCGGCAGGCGTTGCCTTTACCGCGGCCCTTCAACCGGGCTCGCTGATGGCGCTGGAACGGGCGGACGCGGTTTATGCCTCGGGTTTTCGCGCGCCAGACGGTTCGTTCGGCATTGCGACCGTCTCGGAGCGCGGCGAGATCATCGACCGTGTGGCGCTTCCCGCGCGGGCGCATGGCATGGCTTTCAGTGCTGCGACCGGTCGAACGGTTGCCTTTGCCCGACGGCCTGGGACCTTCGCCATGGTGTTCGATGCGGCACGCCGGGCAGAGCCAGTCATGATCACGGCACCGGAGGGGCGACATTTCTACGGGCACGGGCATTTCTCGCCTGATGGTACCAGGCTCTACGCGAGCGAGAACGATTTCGACGGCAATCGCGGCTTGATCGGCGTCTATGATGGAAGCGACGGCTTCCGCCGCATCGGCGAATTCGATGCCCATGGTGTCGGTACCCACGATATGACCGTCTCCGACGACGGGTCGATGCTGGTTATCGCCAATGGCGGTATCGAGACGCATCCGGATTTCGGCCGCACCAAGCTCAATCTCGATCGCATGGAGCCATCGCTGGTGCTTTTAGATGCACGATCCGGCGCGCTGATCCAGAGGCACATGATGCCGCCGGCGCTATCGCAGCTTTCCACACGGCATCTGGACATTGCCGACAACGGCCAAATCTGGTTCGCCTGCCAGTGGGAAGGTGCGCGCAACGCATTGCCGCCGCTTGCCGGCCGGTTTTCGAAGGGCGAAGACATCGCATTCCTCGACCTGCCCGAACAGACCACGGTCCGGCTTGGCAACTATGTGGGCGCGATCGCCGTCAATCGTCGCGATGGGTTGGTCGGCCTGACATCGCCGGTTGGCGGTGCGGCGGTGACGCTGGATGCAAGGACCGGCAAGGTGATGAGGGAAGAGAGGGTGCGGGAGGCTGCGGGCGTGGCACCGGCTGCGCACGGCATCGCGGTCTCGACCTATGACGGGCGTTTCAACGAGACCAAAAGCCGGATAGCCTGGGACCAGCACATCGTTCGCATCGGATGATCTTTCCGGCCGCTCAAACCGCTCTATCTGAGGGTACATGCGCAAACCTATTGTCTACGGTCTCTTCATCATCGCGTCGGTCGCCGTCGGCGTGATCAGCGGCGTCAGCAACATTCCCGGCGAATGGTACCAACAGCTGAACAAGCCGTTCTTCAATCCGCCGAACTGGATCTTCGGACCGGTCTGGACGGTTCTTTACGGCATGATCGGCGCAGCGCTTGCCTCTACCTGGTACGACCAGAACAACACTCGAAGGCTGGTCGTGTTTGCGGTGCAGGCCGTCCTGAACCTGCTCTGGTCTCCGGCCTTTTTCGGAATGCAGAACCCGGTTCTCGGCCTCACCATCATCGTACCGATGCTGGTCTTCATCCTGCTGTTCATTGCGATGAGCTGGCGGCCAAACCGCACGGCCGCGCTGCTGTTCGTGCCCTATGCGCTGTGGGTCGCGTTTGCGACGATGCTCAACCTCTCGATCGTGATGCTCAACTGACGAGCTGAGACCAAAGCGGCTTGCCGATGCCGGCCCGGCATGGCACCTTGCCTCGATCAAAGGGGCAGGCATGAGCATTCTCGAAACAGGCGATTTTCGCGAGCGTATTCGCCAGAGTTTTGGCCGGCAGGGCGCGATGGCAATGCTTGATGCGGAGCTGACCCGGGTCGAGCAGGCGATGATCGAGATCGAGCTGCCCTATAGCGAAAAGCTCACCCAACAGCACGGTTTCCTGCATGCCGGCGTGATTTCCGCGGCCCTCGACACGGCCTGCACCTATGCCGCCTACACGACGATCGCGCCTGATGTCTCGATCCTGACGATCGAGTTCAAGGTGAACCTGTTGTCGCCGGGACGTGGAGAGCGCTTTCTGTTTCGCGGCGAAATCACCAAGCCCGGGTCGACGATCATCGTCGCCGATGGGCGCGGTTATGCGATCAGTGACGGGCCGGCAAAACTCATTGCGTCCATGACCGCATCGATGATGGTCATCCGCGGCAGGCAGGATATCGTCGGATGAATTTCGAACTCAAATCGGTCGCGGGCAAAAAGGTCATGTTCGTCATGGCCGTCGATGCCGAATATGGTCCGCATCTCAAAACCCGGATCAAACCGCTGATGACCGGCGTCGGCCCGGTGGAGGCGGCGGCCGTCCTGTCGCGTGCGCTAACACGGCTGGAGGCGGAAAGCCTATTGCCGGATCTGGTCGTGTCGCTCGGGTCCGCCGGCTCGCGCAGTCTCGAGCAGACAGAGGTCTACCAGGTATCCTCCGTTGCCTATCGCGACATGGACGCCTCCCCGCTCGGTTTCGAAAAGGGACGCACACCGTTTCTCGATCACCCGGCGATCGTTCCGATGCCGCTTCGCATCCCCGGCATTGCGGAAGCGTCGCTTTCGACGGGCGGCAATATCGTTTCGGGATCAGCTTATGATCTCGTGGCCGCCGACATGGTGGACATGGAGACCTTTGCCGTGCTGCGATGCTGCCAGGTTTTCGGTCTTCCACTGATCGGTCTGCGGGGCATTTCCGACGGCAAGGCGGAGCTGAAGCATGTCGACAACTGGACGGAATATCTCCATGTCATCGACGAGAAGCTTGCAGAGGCCATCGACCGGCTTGAAAACGCCCTTGGAAGCGGCGATTTGGCGCTCTGACGCAGTTGCACAAAAGCCAGTTTTTCTCTAAAGGCTCGCCATGACCCAGACAACGCCCTTGGTAGCTCATCCCGACAGCATACTCATCATCGATTTCGGCAGCCAGGTGACGCAGCTGATTGCGCGCCGCGTGCGCGAAGCGGGTGTGTATTGCGAGATCCACCCGTTTCAAAGTGCAGCGGACGCCTTCGACAAGCTTGCGCCGAAGGGCGTGATCTTTTCCGGCGGCCCGGCATCGGTCACGACAGAGGGAAGCCCGCGCGCACCGCAGGCTGTGTTCGACAGCGGCGTTCCAATCCTCGGCATCTGCTACGGCCAGCAGACGCTGGCAACCCAGCTCGGCGGCGTCGTCGAGGGTGGCCATGCCGCGGAATTCGGCCGCGCCGACGTCGAGATCAAGAAATCCAGCCCGCTGTTTGATGGTTTCTGGGAACAGGGCGGCCGCTATCCCGTGTGGATGAGCCACGGCGACCGCGTCACGCAGTTGCCTGATGGCTTCGAAGTGATCGCCACATCCGAAAACGCGCCGTTCGCGATCGCTGCCGACGAGAGCCGTCGCTATTACACGACGATGTTCCATCCGGAAGTGGTGCACACGCCTGATGGCGCCAAGCTGCTCTCCAATTTCGTGCACAAGATCGTCGGCCTGAAGTCCGACTGGACCATGGCTGCCTACAAGGCCGAAATGATCCGCAAGATCCAGGAACAGGTTGGCACCGAGCGCGTCATCTGCGGCCTGTCCGGCGGCGTTGATTCATCCGTTGCCGCTATCCTGATCCACGAAGCGATCGGCGACCAGCTGACCTGCATCTATGTCGACCACGGCCTGATGCGCCAGGGCGAGACCGAACAGGTCGTCGGCATGTTCCGCGATGCCTATAACATCCCGCTCGTGGCCGTGGATGCATCCGACCTGTTCCTGACGCAGCTGGCCGGCGTTTCCGACCCTGAGGTCAAGCGCAAGACGATCGGCCGCCTGTTCATCGAGGTTTTCGAATCGGAAGCCGCCAAGATCGCGTCCGACGGCAAGGGCGCTCCGCGCTTCCTCGCACAGGGCACGCTCTATCCTGACGTCATCGAGAGCGTTTCGTTCTCCGGCGGCCCGTCGGTCACCATCAAGAGCCACCACAATGTTGGCGGCCTTCCAGAGCGCATGAACATGCAGCTGGTGGAGCCGCTGCGCGAACTGTTCAAGGACGAAGTCCGCGCTCTGGGTCGTGAACTCGGCCTGCCGGAAAGCTTTATCGGCCGCCACCCGTTCCCGGGCCCAGGCCTTGCCATCCGCTGCCCGGGTGGGATTACCCGCGAAAAGCTCGATATCCTGCGCAAGGCGGATGCGATCTATCTCGACGAAATCCGCAAGGCCGGTCTCTACGACACGATCTGGCAGGCATTCGCGGTGCTGCTGCCGGTCCAGACCGTCGGCGTGATGGGCGACTACCGCACCTATGACTTCGTCTGTGCACTCCGCGCCGTGACCTCCGTCGATGGCATGACAGCGGACTTCTATCCCTACGACATGAACTTCCTTGGCCGTGCGGCAACCCGCATCATCAACGAAGTGCGCGGCATCAACCGCGTCGTCTACGACGTAACCAGCAAGCCGCCCGGCACGATCGAGTGGGAATAGGCCTTTAGTGACCGGCCGCATCACTCAGCGGCCTGTCACCTCCCAATCCCTTCCCGGATATCCCTATGCTCCGCAGCCTCTATGACTGGACGATGGCGCTCAGCGCCCGCAAGTCCGCAAGCGTTTGGCTTGCGGTCATCGCTTTCGTCGAAAGCTCCGTCTTTCTGGTGCCGGCGGATGTGCTGTTTCTGCCCATGGCGCTCGCAAGGCCCGAGCGCGCCTGGCGCTACGCCCTGATCGCCACGACATTTTCGGTGCTGGGTGGCATTGCCGGCTGGTGGATCGGGTATTTCGCGTTCGATGCGATCGCCGTGCCGATCCTCGAATTCTGGGGCAAGCTCGATACGTTCAACGAGCTGAAATCCGGCATCACCTACGAGACGATCCTGCTGATGCTGGTGACCTCAGGCTTTGCGCATCTGCCACCGATCAAGGTGGTCACGATCCTGTCCGGTGCCGTGCATGTCAACATCTGGCTGTTCATCGCGGCGGCCGTGGTGACCCGCGGAGCCCGCTTCTTTCTCCTGGCATGGCTCCTGCGTCGCCATGGCGAGAGCATCCGGCATTTCATCGAGAAGCGGCTCGGGAAGCTGGCGCTGATAGGCGCCGTCGTGCTGATCGCCGTCTATTGCGCCTACAAGATGCTGATGAGCTGAGTTGGCGCGACGCCAGCTACGGCTATGCGATCAGGCCTGGCCTACTACAATTATTTCCGCGGGGAAGTTTTTGGCTTGATCGCCTATCGGCTTGCGAAACAAGCCATGCATTAAGCGGGATGGTGACCTGCTCTGGCTAAAGGGCTCCGCCGGGTCATATCATCAGTGCTTATCGTGTGGCGAAGGATACCGCCACACATGTCCGGCAGGAGCTTTCCCGCCGGGCGGTCTTTGGAAGTATGATTAGCGAACCTTGCGGAAAGCCTGAGGATCGATGCCGAGGATCTCGAGGTCACGGGCGTGCGGACGACGATTGTTTTCGACAGCAGCGGATGCGGAGACGGCAGCGCCGAACAGTGCAAATGCACGACCGAATGCGCCAACGCGGTTCTTGATAGATGCAGACATTTGATCTCTCCTTGTGATGTTCCTAAAATAGGCTGCACATTGTGCCTATACAATCGACAAGCTCACAGAGGAGGCATGCGCCAATCACATGGCACGGACCTCACCGCATCCATGTCTTGCCTAAACCGAGGTGCGGTTGCTATCGATCGTCATCAACGGAAGAGGTTTTCATGGCGATCATCATATATGGCATCAAGAACTGCGACACCATGAAGAAGGCCCGCGCCTGGCTGGATGAGAAGGGCGTTGCCTATGTCTTCCACGACTACAAGGCGCTCGGTATCGACCCCGACCATCTTAACGACTGGACGGGGCGCGCCGGGTGGGAACAGGTGCTGAACCGTGCAGGCACCACGTTCAAGAAGCTGCCCGAGACCGACAAGCTGGATCTCGACCGGGAAAAGGCGATTGCGCTGATGACGGCTCAGCCATCGATGATCAAGCGGCCGATACTGGAAGCGGATGGCGAGCTGGTTGTCGGCTTCAAACCGGAAACCTACGCCGCGACATTCACCGAGACCTGAATTTCATGTCCAAGGCGACCCGCGCAACCGAAGTCCTCGAGAAGGCTGACGTGAGCTTCACGACGGTCACCTACGACTATGATCCAAACGCCGAACGCATCGGCCTTCAGGCAGCCGAGGCGATCGGCGAAGAGCCTTGCCGTGTCCTGAAGACGTTGATGGCGGAGGTGGACGGCAAGGCGGTCTGTGTTGTCATCCCATCCGATAGAGAAGTCTCGATGAAGAAGCTTGCCGCGGCCTTCGGCGGCAAGTCTGCGGCCATGATGAAACCGGCCGACGCGGAACGGATAACCGGTTATCGTGTCGGCGGCATCAGCCCGTTCGGACAGAGGAAGCTCGTCCCGACGGCCATCGAAGCGACTGCTCTCGAAGAGGTCCATGTTTTCATCAATGGTGGCCAGCGAGGACTTCAGGTTCGTCTTGCCCCAAAAGACGCACAATCGGCATTGAAAGCGATAGCGGCGGCCCTTGTTGCGTGAAGCGAGGGGACTATGATCGTGACCGATCGACTTCAAATTCAGCTCAGTCACCCTAAGTCGTGTCAGCAGATATTCCAAGAACAGAGGCCATTATGACAATCGTGCCGAATTTCCAGACCGCCATCGATCCGCAAAAACTCGAAAAGCTTGCCGAAGTGGCGGTCAAAGTTGGCCTTGGGCTCGCGAAGAACCAGGATCTCGTCATCACAGCGCCGATTGCGGCCTTGCCGCTGGTGCGGTTCCTGACCCGCCACGCCTACAAGGCCGGTGCCGGTCTCGTCACCACGTTCTATTCCGACGAGGAGGCGACGCTTGCGCGCTACGAGTTCGCACCCGACGCGAGCTTCGACAAGGCCTCGGACTGGCTCTACGAGGGCATGGCGAAGGCCTATGCCAATGGTGCTGCGCGGCTGGCGATCTCCGGCGACAACCCGATGATGCTGGCCGACCAGGATCCCACCAAGGTGGCACGGGCGAACAAGGCCAACTCGATGGCCTACAAGCCGGCGCTCGAAAAGATCGCCAATTTCGACATCAACTGGAACATCATTTCCTACCCCAACCCGGCATGGGCACGGCAGGTGTTTCCGGACGTGCCGGAAGACGTGGCGGTGCGCAAGCTGGCCGACGCGATCTTTGCCGCCTCCCGCGTCGATCTCGACGACCCCGTCGCTGCCTGGGCATCGCACAACGCAAACCTCAAGAAGCGCTCCACCTGGCTGAACGGCGAACGCTTTTCGGCGCTTCACTTCACCGGCCCCGGCACGGACCTGACGGTTGGCCTGGCTGATGGCCATGAATGGCATGGCGGTGCGTCCGTCGCGAAAAACGGCATCACCTGCAATCCGAACATTCCGACCGAGGAAGTGTTCACGACTCCGCACGCGCTGAAGGTGGAAGGCTATGTTTCCAGCACCAAGCCGCTGTCGCATCAGGGCACGTTGATCGACGACATCAGAGTGAAGTTCGAAGGCGGCCGGATCGTTGAGGCAAACGCTGCCAAGGGCGGAGAAGTGCTGAGCCGGGTTCTCGATACGGATGCTGGTGCCCGCCGGCTGGGCGAAGTGGCGCTAGTGCCGCATTCCTCGCCGATTTCGGCAAGCGGCATCCTGTTCTACAACACGCTGTTTGACGAAAACGCGTCCTGCCACATCGCGCTTGGCCAGTGCTATTCGAAATGCTTCCTCGACGGAGCGTCGCTGACGCCGGAGCAGATCAGGACGCAGGGCGGCAATTCGAGCCTCATCCACATCGACTGGATGATCGGATCCGACAAGGTGGATATCGACGGCATCAGGGCCGACGGTTCCAAAGTGCCTGTGATGCGCGCCGGCGAGTGGGCCTGACGCACAAAAAACAGGGCCCGGCTGGACCGGGCCCTTGCCGCCATCAGCGGTAATAGACGACCTTGCCGCCGTTGGCAGCGGTTTCCACCGACAGGACGTTGTGGACTGCAATGCCGCGGGCTTCGAGCGAGCGCATCAGGCTGCCGTCGGCACTGACTTCCGCCTGGGCACGGCGCATGATCAGTTCGTTGCCGGAACCCGACCACTCGGAATATCCGTCCTTGCGGCTGGTGAGCGAGCCGGACTGGATCGCGATGACGTTATCGTCATAAGCCTTGCCGAAGATGATCTCCGATGCCCTCGTCTGTCCGGCCAGTGCCGGAGTGCCGAAAGCTGCCGCCGAGAGGATCAGCAACGAGGTCGCGAATGCTTTTTTCATGGCCATGGTCTCCGTTTGCAACTGCCGAGGAAACGCGGCTTGCAACGCCGTGTTCCAGAGAGGTCTCTTCGTGGAGAAGATAGGAAGTCTTGGCGGGGATTTGAATGGGCTGCCGCCCAAGGGTTAGAACAGCGTGCCCTGCTTGGCAGGCTGGTCGGCACCTTCCGGTTTCGGCAGCTTCTTTTTCGGCTGAGATGGCCGTGCGGAGGGTGACGGATCGTCAACGGGTGCCTCGCCGCCCGTGACGGCCGAGATACGACCGTCAGCGAATTCCACGGAAATCGCCCGGCCCTCGCCGATGCCAGCGGCCCGTGTCAGGGGGTGGTTGTTCTCATCTCGAATGACCGCAAAACCGCGTTGCAGGACGTTCTTGTAGGAGAGCGACTGCAGGACGCGATCCTGCGCCGAGATGGCCGAACGGCTGCGCGCAAGCGTGTGCGACATGGCGGTATCGGCATGGCGCCCGAAGGCACCGAGATGCTGACGCTCGCGCTGGATCTGGCCGAGAAGCCGCGCGGGCAGAGATTTCAGCGACGCTTCGAACCGCGACAGACGCCCGCGTTCGCTCAAGGTTCGACGCTCCAGGCAGCGGTCGGCACGTAGCAGCCGGTCGTTCAAAGCCTGGCGTTGTTGCGTGAGCCTGCCCGTCAGCAGATCGAGGCGCAGACCGGATGAGACACGCTCGAACGCGCGGCGCTTGACCACCGTCGTGCGCTCCAGCCCGCGGCCGAGGCCAGCAGCGGCTTCGTCGAACCGTCGGCGCGGAAGCGCCAGCAACTGGTCGAGCGACGGAAGCGCGCGAACGAGGGCCCGCAGCGACTGTTTGCGATGGTCCATCTGTCGCGCTGCACAGCCCCGCAGCCGGGCGGACAGGCTGGCGAGCTGCGCATCGAGATCCGCCTTCACCGGAACGGCCATTTCGGCGGCGCCGGTCGGCGTCGGTGCGCGAACGTCGGCGGCGTGATCAAGAAGCGTCCAGTCGGTCTCGTGGCCAACAGCCGAAATCAGCGGGATCCGGCTTTCGGCTGCAGCGCGCACGACGATCTCGTCGTTGAAGCTCCAGAGATCTTCCAGACTGCCACCGCCGCGCCCGACGATCAGCACATCGGGCCTTCGGATCGCATCACCTGGCCCGAGCGCATTGAACCCGCGGATGGCCGCCGCGACTTCCTCGCCCGATCCCTCGCCCTGAACCTTGACGGGCCAGAGGACGACATGGACGGGAAAGCGATCGGAGATGCGGTGAAGGATATCGCGGATGACGGCGCCGGTCGGCGAGGTCACTACGCCGATGACGCGCGGCAGGTAAGGCAGCGCCTGCTTGCGGTCCTGATCGAACAGGCCTTCGGCACCGAGCTTACGGCGGCGCTCCTCAAGCAGCGCCATCAGCGCGCCAGCGCCTGCCGGCTCGAGGTTTTCGATGACGATCTGATATTTCGACGAGCCCGGGAATGTGGTGATCTTGCCGGTGGCGATCACTTCCATGCCTTCTTCCGGCCGGAACCGCAGGCGCGAAAACGTGCCCTTCCAGATGACCGCATCGATGCGCGATCGGTCGTCCTTCAGCGAAAAATAGGCATGGCCGGAGGAATGCGGGCCGCGATAGCCGGAAATTTCTCCCCGCACCCGCACATGATCGAACGCATTTTCCATCGTGCGCTTGATCGAGCCGGAAAGCTCCGACACGGAAAATTCGGTAAGGTTCGTCGGCGATTCTTGGGCGATAGGGCTCGTCATACCCTTTGTTCTAACCGAAGGCTGCGCCGATTTCATCCGTCTTTCCGGATCATCCGACGCTTAATCTCGCCCTAGTCTCTCACGACCCGGTAGATCATGAACCCATCCAGCGGACCGGTGGCCACAGGCTGCAGGTATGGCGGGACGTCACTCCGGGCGAGCGCGGCATAGAGGCCGTCAGGTTTCATCGCGATCAGCCGCTCGGTCTGCGGATCGCTCTTGCAGAAGGTGAGAGCAGTCACTCCGGCACCATCGATAAAGGCCTTGGCTTCATCAGGTTGCGCCAAGCCGATATGCAGTTCGGTCAGCATGCCGCCCTGATTGCGGTGATAGGGCGCCGACAATGCACGATGTCGCGTGAAGCGAATGATCTCCGCGCCGCTGTTGGAGGGAGAAGCGATAACGCCGACCGGAAGGGCATTCAGCGCGGACCATGTCTGCGGCCCGCCGCATTCGCCTTCTTCACCTGCGTTATCGGTGGAGAGGATATTGAGGTCGACGGAGCCGACGCCCTCTTTGATGAGAATGCCGGCCACGCCCCAGACGACCGGGACGGACGCAAGCACCGTGACGATATAGGCTGCAGCAAGGGATGGATTGTTGCGGTCCGCATTGGCACGGACGCGGATATCGGCAATCAGCAGGGACAGCGGCAGGATGCTGAGAAGGTTGGAGAAGATCGTTCCGCGAACCTGAATGGCAGCAACGGCGAAGGAAACCAGGAGCAGAACGAGAAGCACGACGTGGGTTTCGACCTTGCTGCGGCACGCGATGCGGGCAAGGCAGACGAGGATGGCGAAAAGGCCCACCGCATAAAAGCCGCCGACGAGCTCGGGCGTGTCGCGCATCTCAGCCACGATCGAGCGTGCCTCGGTTACGCCGTTCAGCCAGAGTTCGACAAGCAGCGGATCAAGGTTTGCCAGCGGATTGCCGAGGCATTCCGGCGCAATTGCGCGGGCTGCGGCAAGAAGGGCGACGCCGGCGACCGCCAGCATGCCGAAACGCAGCAACCGTTTATCGGGCAAGGGCAGGCTTGCCATAATGAACAGGCCGGCGCCACCGATCGCCGTCAGCGAGTAGAAGCCAAAAGAAAGATTGTCGCAGGTGACGACCGCATAGCGATAGGGTGGCACGGTCGCGAAAAAAGCGGCGGAGATCGCAAGCGTGAGGCAGAGGCCGAAGGCCTTGGCGGCACCAGCGAACGTCCTGCCGTGCCAAGCCCATTGCAGCACGACGCAGATGCAGGCGGCCGCGACGAAAGGGACGGTTTCGGCACCGACGGCGATTGCCAGCGCCGCTGCAATGCCGGCCACGGCATAGCTTGACCGGCGATGTTGCGGATCGACCAGCATAGCTGTGACCCACATGGCAAGCGCCAACTGGACGTTATGGTGATCGAGCGCGCCCGGCTGAAACTTGATGTTGGTGAAGACGAAGATCGCGCCGATGCCGAGCGCCAGATGCAGGGTGACCACGCCGCCGATCCGGCGGCCGGCAAGGCCGAGCGGCAGAAGCAGCAGGAAGGAGACGAAAATCGGCCAGACTGTTGCCGCGACACCTTCGGCCAGCGGCATCGCCATGAACAGCGAGAGGAATTTGATCGTTGCTGCAATCGGCAGATCGACCAGTCGCGACCAGTGCATGAGCGTGCCATCGGCAAGGCCGAGCCGGTACTGCATCATGTCGAACCAGCCCTGACCGCCGAGGAGATCGCGGACTTCGACCAGCCGCATGATGTCGTCGTTGTCGGCACCGATCAGATCGGTCGCGGTGGGCAGCTTGATGACCAGGGCCATGATCGAGATTGCAAGCCAGTAGATCATCACCACGGGCGCAAGCCTCGACGATATCGCACCGCGCCCGCTAACGACCTGCATGTCTTCCCCGCCTCCGACCATGATTTCCGGGGCTTTCGTATTTTCGCCCCGAAATATTCCAGCCCGAAACCTAGCCTTAACCTTCCCAAGAAATAGTAAAGCGGTGAAGCGGCATGTGCCGTCTGCGGTCTTCTTTGTATCGAGTGAAAACCATGACCGATGCCCTGACGGGTGATCTGAAGATCGCCGTTCTTCTGCCCTGCTACAACGAAGCATCGACGATCGAAGCGGTGGTGAACGGCTTTCGCCAGGCACTGCCCGACGCGCGCATCTACGTCTACGACAACAATTCGACCGACGGCACGGCGCTGAAGGCAATGCTCGCCGGCGCCGAGGTGATGCGCGAACGGCGCCAGGGCAAAGGCCATGTGGTGCGCCGGATGTTTGCCGATATCGACGCCGATATCTATCTGATGGCGGATGGCGACGGCACCTATTCTCCGAAAGACGCGGAAGAGCTGATCCGCACGCTCCTGACCGAGCGCGCCGACATGGTTGTCGGCACCCGCCGCGGCGTTCATGCGGATGCCGGGCGTCAGGGCCATGCGACCGGCAATCGGCTGTTCAACATTCTCTACCGGACGATCTTCGGACGCGACTTTACCGATATCTTTTCCGGTTACCGCGCCTTCTCGCGTCGCTTCGTCAAAAGCTTTCCGGCCGTCTCCGGCGGGTTCGAGATCGAGACGGAAATGTCGGTGCATGCGTCGCGTCTGAAACTGCCGATCTGCGAGATCGAGCTGGATTACGGACGGCGTCCGGAAGGATCGCATTCCAAGCTTTCGACCTTCCGCGATGGCGCGAAGATCCTCTGGATGTTTGCGATGCTGATGAAGGAAACCCGGCCCTTCGCCTTCTTCGGCGTGATCAGCTCTGCCATCATGGCAACCAGCCTCGCCTTCATGGCACCGGTGCTGGTCGAGTATTTCGAGACCGGCCTGGTCGAGCGGATGCCGACCTGGGTGTTCTCGCTGGTGCTGATGCTGATCTCGTTCCTGGTGTTCACGGCCGGGCTCATCCTCGATTCCGTATCGCGGGCACGCTCCGAGCAGTTGCGCATCCACTATATGAGCATGCCGGCCGAACTGATCGCCAAGGCGCCTGCCGAACAACCGAAGCGCCGCCGGAGCCGTGCTGCATGAACAGGGAAACTACCAACCGCATCCGCTTCGTCATCGAGGACCTGCTGCCGCCAATCCTGCGCGACTCGACGCTTTTTCTCTGGCTCGCCAAGCGCGTCTGGGGCGAGCATATGTCCCATCTCGCCCGGTTCCGGGAACGCGCGCCGTTCCTGACCGCCGAGGAATATGCCGAGCTTTACCGCAACCATCCCCGCGTGCATGCGGGAACCGACAATTCCGCCGCCTGCATCCGACGGATCAACGCCATGGTCGAGGGCACAAGCGTTTGCGATGTGGGTTGCGGCACGGGATCGCTGCTCACCCATATGCGCGCCGCCCATCCGGATCTGCGCCGCCTGGTTGGCGTCGATTTCGTCGTCGACGATGCGGCCGACATCAAGGGTGTCGAGTATGTTGCCGCGAAGATCGAGAGCCTGCCTTTCGCCGACGGCGAGTTCGACACGGTCGTCTGCACGCACGTGATCGAGCATGTCCTCGACTACAAGCAGGCGATTGCCGAACTGCGACGCATCGCGAAAAAGCGGTTGATCATCGTCGTCCCGCGCGAGCGGGAATACCGCTACACGTTCAACCCGCATTTCAACTTCTTCCCCTATACCTACGCTTTCCTGCGCGCCGTCCATCCGGTGCCGACGGTCTATGTGTGCGAGGATATCGGCCGCGACATCTTCTACAGCGAAGACCGGTTAGGCTGAGGAATTCGTCTCATGTTCGCGTCGCTCACCCCCGTCACCTGGATAGGCCTTCTCGGCACGCCACTGCTGATCGCCATGGGCCAGGTTCTGTTCAAGATGACCAGCAATACGGCCGGAGATTTTTCGTTGCGCGGACTTACGGCGCTTGCCGCCAACCCGATCCTGATCGCGGCGCTGGCGCTTTACGGCTTCGGCACGATCGTCTGGATCTACGTCCTCAAATCCGTGCCTCTGACGATCGCCTATTCCTTCATGGGGCTGACCTTCTGCTTCGTGCCGCTGCTGGCGCATGTCGTCTTCGGCGAACCGCTGACCCTGCGTTACGGGCTGGGAGCCGGCCTGATCTTTGCCGGCCTCCTGGCGATCAACGGCTGAGGCCGGGCATGCGCACCGGAATCCGCCTCACCCTCCTGCTGCTGGTGCTGATCCTTGCCGATGGAGCGCTGCTGCTGGCCTTGACAAGGGCAGTCGACATGGGAGCGTTTGCGGCACGCCTTCTCTCGCTCGGGCTAGGGATTGCCGGGACGATCTTTTTGAACCGGCTCCTTCCGGCGCCGGTTGCTCTTGCACAGCGGCCTGGCCTTCGATCTTTGTTGGCCGTCGTCGCTCTGCTCAGCTACGGGATCTTCGCAGCGTTGACGATCCGAGCGCAACAGGTCCAACCGCTGGCGCATTTTGGCGCGTCCTGGCTGGGAGCTGTGGCGTTCCTCATCGTCGGACTTTGGCGCATTCGCCGGTGGCGGGACGAATACTAGACCGTCTCCCAGCCGTCGGTCTCTCCGGCGCGGTAGATCGCATCGATGAAGCGCTGGTTGAGAAGCGAGTTCTCGAGCGTCACGATGTCCGCCGCCTCGCCCATGGCTGCCTTCGCAAAGGCTTCTGCCTGGCGGCGATACTGGCGGCTGTCGGGGAAGCGGAAGATCTGCGAGACATTGTGCTTCTGGTTGGTGAGTTCGATCTCTTCGGCGCCCCAGCGGTCGGCATTGAAGGGAGACTTGACCTCGATCGTGCCCTCTGTGCCGTGGAACACCATGAGCTGGCGGCTCGCCATCTGGGTCGAGATGTAGAAGCTCATTTCGAATGTCTCGAAGGCTGCCTTTACACTTGCATAGATATCCGTGCCGAAATCCGGGTCGCGCTCCACCTTGGCCTGGACTCGAACCGGTTCTTTACCGGTGACAAAGCGGGTCGCGATCGTCGGATAGACGCCGATATCCGGCAGCGCGCCGCCGCCGAGTTCCGGGATGTTGCGCATGTTGTCAGGATCGCGGTTGAAATAGCTGAAGGCGCCCTGGACATGCTTGAGGTCGCCGATCGCGCCCTCCTTCAGAAGGTCGCGCACCTTGTGCCAGACGGGCGCATAGGTGACCATGAAGGCTTCGGAAATCAGGACGCTGTTGTCATCCCTTGCCGCGATCAGTCGCTCGATCTCGCTCGCCTTCAGCGCGATCGGCTTTTCGCAGAGAACATGCTTGCCGGCCTCGGCCGCCTTGATCGACCATTCCACATGCTGGCTGGTCGGCAGTGGGATATAGACGGCATCGATCGTGTCCGACGCCAGCATCTCGTCGTAGGAACCGAACGCATGCGGCACGCCGAACCGGTCCGCAAATGCGCGCGCCTTGGCAATGTCACGGCTGGCAACGGCGCTGACCACGCAGTTTTCGGCGTCGAGCAGTGCGGGAACGACAGCGTCCCGTCCGATTTTCGCCGTCGACAGGATTCCAAAACGCAACATAGCAGTGCCTCCACACATTCACAGACAGTCATTGGGAGGCTAACCTAGGGCCGCTTGGTCGGGCGGGCAACTGTCGTTGTCGGCAGTGCTGAAACCTTGTGCCCGCTTGTCGGTTTGACAGTCGATCCAATCAGCCTAGTTTCATCCTTCAGCACTCATCGCTTCCCCACGTCATCTATCTGGAGACCATCATGGACATGCGCTTGCTCGGCCGTACCGGACTTTCCATCTCGCCCGTCGTTTTCGGCGGCAACGTGTTCGGCTGGACCGCGGACGAAAAGACTTCTTTCGAGATGCTGGACGCGTTCTTCGAGGCCGGCTTCAACACGATCGACACGGCCGATGTCTATTCCGCATGGGCGCCCGGCCATCAGGGTGGTGAAAGCGAGACCGTGATCGGCAACTGGCTGAAGCGCGGCACGGTGGCCCGCGACAAGGCGGTCATCGTCACGAAATTCGGTTACCCCACCATGGGCGACGACAAGAAGCTGAAGGCGAAGTGGGTGGTGGAAGCCGTCGAAAAATCCCTGCAGCGGTTGCAGACTGACTATATCGACCTCTACCTCTCGCATTTTCCCGATGACGATACGCCGCACGAGGAGACGCTTGGCGCGCTTGCGAAGCTGAAGGATGCCGGCAAGGTGCGCTCGATCGGCTGTTCGAACTTCAGTGCGGAACAGTTGCAGGCCTCGCTCGACGCTGCGGACAGAAACGGCCTACCCCGTTACGACGTGCTGCAGCCGGAATACAATCTCTACACCCGCAACAAGTTCGAGGGCCCGCTTGCGGACCTTTGCATCGCCGAAGACATCGGCGTCATCAGCTACTACGCGCTGGCAGCTGGCTTCCTGACGGGCAAGTATCGCAAACCCGAAGATGCAGAAGGCAAGACGCGTGGCAACCGCATGCCCGACTACATCAACGACCGCGGCCTGAAGATCCTCGCAGCACTCGACCAGGTGGCCGCGGAAACCGGCGAAAGCCTGGCTGCAATTTCGATTGCCTGGGTTGCCGCACGGCCGGGCATTACTGCGCCGATCGCCAGCGCCACCAGCCTGAAGCAGCTTGAGGCGATCATTACGGCCGGCAAACTCAATCTCACCGACGCGCAGATGGCGCTGCTCAACGAGGCCGGCGCCTGATCTATCCCTCCGTAAAGCCCAACTCTGGAGAATTCCTGTGCAGACACGCAAGCTTGGAACTGAACTAACGGTCTCGGCGATTGGCCTTGGCTGCATGGGCATGAGCCATGCCTATGGGGGGCAGGATGAGGCGACATCGATCAAGACATTGCACCGCGCCGTCGAGATCGGGGTCAACTTCTTCGACACTGCCGAAGTCTATGGCCCCTACGTGAATGAGGAGCTTGTCGGCAAGGCTTTGAAGCCGTTCCGCGAAAAAGTGGTGATCGCCACCAAATTCGGATTCAAGATCGATCCCACCAAAAAGGACTCGAGCGCGATGTCCGGTCTCGACAGCCGGCCAGAGCAGGTGCGCGCGGTTGCCGAAGCCTCGCTGAAACGCCTCGGCATCGACGTCATCGACCTCTTCTACCAGCACCGCGTTGATCCTGATGTGCCGATCGAGGAGACGGTCGGAGCGATGGCGGAGCTGGTGAAGGCAGGCAAGGTGCGCGCGCTTGGCCTGTCGGAGGCAAGCCCTGATATCATCCGGCGGGCCCATGCCGTGCATCCCATTGCGGCGCTGCAAAGCGAATACTCTCTCTGGACCCGCGATCCCGAGGGCGATGTGCTGGATACCTGCCGTGAGCTGGGGATCGGCTTCGTGCCGTTCAGCCCGCTCGGCCGCGGCTTCCTGACCGGCAAGATCCAGAACACGTCGGAATTTGGCGAGGGTGATCTGCGCCGCACCATGCCGCGCTTCGAGGCTGAGAATATGGAGGCGAACCTCGCGCTGGTCCGGCTTGTCGAACAGATGGCGTCGGAAAAGGGCATCACGGCGGCGCAGCTTGCTCTTGCCTGGGTACTCGCCAAGGGTGACTTCATCGTGCCTATTCCCGGTGCCCGCAAAATCCCCAATCTGGAGCAGAATGCCGCAGCGGCCGACGTCGTGCTGACCGCCGACGACGTGAAGCGCCTCGACGACATGCTGTCTCCCGACAAGATCGCCGGTGCCCGTTACGGCGGACAGGCGGCATGGACACCGCGCCGCTGATGGAACTTCGTTTCACCGAGAACGTTTAAGGAACATCCAAACGGTGAGGAAACTATGAGCGACATACATAACCCGAAGACTGACCCGGATCCCGCATCGAACACCGAGAAGGACCCGGATGACTGGGTCACCGGTGACGAGCCGATGACCGGCGCCCAGGGCTCCTATCTCAAGACCCTCAGCGAGCAGGCGAAGGAGCCCGAGGCATTTGCCGAAGATCTGTCCAAGGCCGAAGCCTCCAAGCGCATCGATGCGCTCCGCGAGAAGCTGAAGATGTGAGTGTTGAGCCTTCCCCGGGTTCTGCTATCGTAGAGCCTGGGGAGGGCCGCGTCATGTCTGAAGAGCAGGCAGTGCAGTCGGTCGTGCATCTTTACGTGGACGGGATGACGTTTGCGCACGAAGGCGCGCTCTGCAAAGCGTTTCATCCAAAAGCTTCGATCATCGGTAACTACGACAATGCGGTCGAATGGCTATCGGTGGCCGAATTTGTCGCAGCGGTCGCCTCAGAAGGGCCAGCGCCGGCGGGCACGCAGCCTCTGATCGAGATCCTTGCTCTGGATATCGCCGGCGATGCGGCCAGCGTCAAACTCATCGACGAATTTGCCGGCCTCCGGTTCACCGACTACCTTTCTCTTTTGAAGGTGAATGGTCGCTGGGTCATTGTCAGCAAGCTCTACCACCTGCATTCCTGACACCGCTGGCTATCGCCACATTCGGAAAGCCCTGGTACCATTCCGAATGGTCGCCTTCGTGGTTTTCCAATCCGGCCTTTGTCAGGAGCCCGCGGGGCTGGGCATAGCTCGTGATCCGGCGCACCGGCCGTTCGTGCCACTGGATATTGAAGGCCCAGAGTTTCGGGAAAAAGCAGAGCGAGGCGTAGGGCAGGTGATCGTGGATCCACCAGGCGAGCTTTCGCCAGTCGCCCTCCTCGCTGACATTGTCGATTAGCCAGGGGACGACGACGCAGGCCGTTGCCCCCATGCAGCCATCGGCATCGCGAAGATCCCAGATATGATCCGCAGACGAGGCGGCATTGGTGGCGCAGTTCAATCGCTGGGCATTGCCGAAGGCGTTGACTTCAGCTGCGCGGTAGCCGGAGCGCACATGCAGCCGGCCAAATGTCGCCTGTAGCGGTTCCAGCAGCTCTTCACAAAGGCGCCGCCCCGCCTCGATCGCCAGATCCGGATCGTCAGGGACATTGGCCATGCCATAGACTGCGGCAATTTCGGAAAACAGGAAATCGCGGAAGAAGAAGTTTTCCGACAGCCTGACCCTGCCAAGCTCCTCCAGCCCCTTCATGGAATTCGGTTTGCGCATCGGAAGTTCCCCCAACGGTTCGTGTGAAGTTACCACGCCCGTTTCAAACCCAAGAAACCAATACCAAACGCGAAAAGGCCGCCTTTATTCAGGCGGCCTTTGCGGGATTTGCGGCTCTCCTCGGCGATCTGCATGAGGAGAGCTACATCTATGTTCAGGACGTCCGCGCCGCATCCTATGGATATGGCGGCAGGACAAAGGAATGGCGTTACCAGCGCGCCAGTTAGGCGCGCAGCACGCCGCCGGTGACCTTGACGACGTTGGCGACGATCTTGGCGGTGAGTGCCTCGAAATCCTCGTCCGTCAGTGTCTTGTCGACCGGCTGGATCAGGATCTCGATTGCAACCGACTTCTTGCCCTCGCCGACCGACGCGCCTTCGAAGACGTCGAACACGTTGACGCCCGAGATCAGCTTGCGGTCGGCACTGGTTGCGGCCTTGACGATCGCGCCGGCTTCGACAGTCGATTCCACCACGAAGGCGAAGTCGCGCTTGACGGCCTGGAAGGGCGATAGCTCCAGCGGCGGCTTGGTACGGGTCGCCTTCTTCTTCGGCTCGGCCATGGCGTCGAGATAGACCTCGAAGCCGCACAGTGCGCCTGACACATCGAGCGCGGACAGCGTCTTCGGATGGAATTCGCCGAACGTGCCGAGCACGATCTTAGGACCCATCTTGATCGTGCCGCAGCGGCCCGGATGATACCAGGCGGGACCACCCTGTTCGACCTGCACGTTCGACATGGACAAGCCGCAGGCTTCGATCACGGCCAGCGCATCGGCCTTGGCGTCATAGACATCCACCGGCTTGCCGCCGCCCTTGGCACCGTTCGACCAGAGGCGCCCCGCGCCATTGATCGAGGCCGTGCCGCGGCGGATACCGCCGGCAACGCGACGCTGGCCTTCCGGCGTGTCGTTCTCGTAGGTGCCGGAGACTTCGAAGATCGCCACATCGCCCAAACCCTTGTCGGCATTGCGCTGGGCAGCGGTCAGCAGACCCGGCAGCAGCGAGGGACGCATGTCCGACATATCGGCGGCGATCGGGTTTGCGAGCTTCAGCGACGGCGCGCCGCCACCGAACAGCTTTGCCTGCGCCTCCGGAATGAACGACCAGGTGACCGCTTCCAGCATGCCGCGGGCAGCGAGTGCACGCTTTGCCGTGCGAGTGCGAATCTGCAACGTGGTCAGGATCTTGCCGTTGACGCTGCCGATGCTTTCGAGCGGCTCCGGCTTGATGTGATCGACGCCGTGGATGCGCATGACCTCTTCGACGAGATCGGCCTTGCCATCGACATCCGGACGCCAGGACGGGACCTTGACCGACACTCGTTCGCCTGAACCTTCGACCATGAAGCCGAGGCGATCGAGGATCTGGCGGCTTTCGTCGGACGAGATCTCAAGGCCGGTCAGGCGCTTGACTTCAGCGAAGGGGAAATCGACGACCTTCGGCTCATATGCCTTGTAGCCGACGACCTTTGCTTCGGCAGCCGTGCCGCCGCAGAGTTCCAGCACTAATTGCGTGGTGCGGTCGAGGCCGGGCAGCATATAGTTCGGATCGACGCCGCGTTCGAACCGGTAGCGGGCGTCGGTGATGATGCCGAGCGCGCGGCCGGATTTCGCGATGTTGATCGGGTCCCACAATGCCGATTCGATCAGGACATCGACGGTGTTCTCGTCGCAGCCGGAATGTTCGCCGCCCATGATGCCGCCGATCGATTCCACGCCGTTGTCATCGGCGATGACGACGTTATTGGGTGTAAGCTTGTACTCGCGGGTATCGAGCGCGAGGATCGTTTCGCCTTCGCTGGCGCGGCGAACGACCAGATCGCCCTTCACCTTGGCGGCATCGAAGACATGCATCGGCCGGCCCTGGTCGAAGGTCATGTAGTTGGTGATGTCGACCAGAGCATTGATCGGACGCAGGCCGATCGCCTTCAGGCGCGTCTGCATCCAGGCCGGGCTTGCGCCGTTCTTGACGCCGCGCACGAGGCGCAGGCCGAAACCGGGGCACAGGTTTTCATCATCGAGATCGATCGACAGGCCGACAGAGGTTTCGCCCTCGAGCTTGAGCTGAGGTTCCGAGTGCTGCTTCAGCGTGCCGAGGCCGGATGCGGCCAGATCACGGGCGATGCCATAGATCGAGGTGCAATCGGGACGGTTCGGCGTCAGGTTGATCTCGATCATCGGATCGTCGAGGCCGGCATAGGCGGCGAACGAGGTGCCGACCGGGGCATCTTCGGGAAGATCGATGATCCCGTTATGGTCTTCCGACATGTTCAGCTCCTTTTCGGAGCACATCATGCCATGGCTTTCGACGCCGCGGATCTTGCCGATGGCAAGCGTCACATCGATACCCGGAACATAGTCGCCCGGACGCGCAAGCGCGCCGACCAGACCGGCGCGGGCATTCGGCGCGCCGCAGACGATCTGCAGCGGCTTGCCGCCGTTGACATCTGGACCGGCATCAACGGACAGAACCTTCAGGCGGTCCGCCTCCGGATGTTTTTCCGCCGACAGGACTTTTGCGATGACGAAAGGCTTGTAGGCTGCCTTGTCATCGACATCCTCGACTTCCAACCCGATCGCCGTCAGGCGCTCGCAGATCTGCTCGAGATTGGCATCGGTTTCAAGGTGATCCTTGAGCCAGGAAAGCGTGAATTTCATCGGTTTTCTCCTGAAGGTCTCTGCACGGTCATGGTTTCCATCCGTGGCAGGCCGTCATCGACA
Organism: Neorhizobium sp. AL 9.2.2; assembly: GCF_013317225.1. Classification (NCBI taxonomy): domain Bacteria; kingdom Pseudomonadati; phylum Pseudomonadota; class Alphaproteobacteria; order Hyphomicrobiales; family Rhizobiaceae; genus Neorhizobium; species Neorhizobium sp. AL 9.2.2. The sequence goes on along the minus strand of NZ_JAALXU010000001.1, from coordinate 197,492 downwards.
TGGAAGAAAGGAAGCTCTTCGCGCACGTAACCGTGCACGCTGGGCGGATAGTTTTCCGGCGCATCCATGGCGCCGAGCATAAAGTAGATCCGGTCGGCGAGCCGCTCATCGGTATAGGCAATCGGTGCGCCGCAGGTCGCGCAGAAGCTGCGTTTGACGGGTGCTATGCCGTAGCTCGATCCGGTCTCGCCTGCGAAAGTCACGTCGTCGGTTTCGAACCCGACAAATGCCGCGACAGGCGCACCGGTTGCTTTCCGGCAGTCGGTGCAGTGGCAGTAACTGGCGTAGATCGGGTCAGCGATGACCTCAAAGCGGATCGCGCTGCAGCGGCAGCCGCCACGATGCACCCTCTCTTGTCGCGTGACCATCTCACTCATGGCAATTCCGTCCGCAATGGTTCCGGTTACTGGCTCAACCCACCAAACAAAGTCGGCATGTCGAGCGGGCGGAAACCGTAGTGGTTCATCCAGCGGACGTCGGCATTGAAGAAATCGCGAAGGTCCGGCATGCCGTATTTCAGCATGGCGATACGATCGAGGCCCATGCCCCAGGCAAAGCCCTGATACTCGTCCGGATCGAGCCCGCCGGCGCGCAGCACGTTTGGATGCACCATGCCGCAGCCGAGGATTTCCATCCAGTCGGTGCCTTCGCCGAACTTCACGATCGGTCCTGAGCGGTCGCACTGGATATCGACTTCGAACGACGGTTCGGTGAACGGGAAGAAGGACGGACGGAAGCGCATCGTCACCGACGGCACTTCGAAGAAGGTCTTGCAGAACTCCTCCAGCACATAACGCAGATTGCCCACATGAGCCTTCTTGTCGACCACGAGGCCTTCGACCTGGTGGAACATCGGCGAATGGGTCGCGTCGGAATCCTGGCGGTAGGTCTTGCCGGGAATGATGATGCGGATCGGCGGGTCCTGCGCCTCCATGGTGCGAACCTGGACCGGCGAAGTATGGGTGCGCAGCACCTTGCGCTCACCCTTTTCATCCGGCTGGAAGAAGAACGTGTCGTGCATTTCGCGGGCGGGATGGCCTTCGGGGAAATTCAGCGCGGTGAAGTTATAGTAGTCGGTCTCGACATCAGAGCCCTCGGCGATCGAGAAGCCCATGTCTGCAAAGATCGCGGTGATTTCGTCGGTGATCTGGCTGATGGGATGGATACGGCCGCGCTCGGCAGGAGAAGAGCGCACCGGCAGCGACACATCGAGCGTCTCGGCCTTCAGACGCGCGTCGATCGCTGCGTCCTTCAGCATCGTCTTGCGGCTCGTGATCGCCTCGGTGACCTCAGTCTTCAGCGCGTTGATCGCCGCGCCGCGAGTCTGGCGTTCTTCCGCCGACATGCCACCGAGTGTCTTCAGGAGCTCGGAGACGGAGCCTTTCTTGCCAAGCGCATTGACGCGCACGGCTTCGATCGATGCCTCATCGCTGGCACCTTCGATTTCAGCCAGAAGCGAGGTTTTCAGATTTTCCAGATCGGACATGATGTGTTCCGTTGATGCTCGGACAATGAAGCGGATTCGAATGCGACTGCTGGCGGACAAAACATGAAAGCCGACAAAAGAAAAACCCGCGCCAGCTCACTGCCAGCGCGGGTTCCCCAAAATCTATCAGCTACAAGCTTGGGAAGCGCTGGTTACTTGACCGCGCTTTCAAACTCGTTCTTCGTGCCGGCGTCCTTGAGGTAGGCCAGAGCCGTCTTGGAAGCTTCGACGAGAGCGCCGAATGCTGCAGGTTCATGGATTGCCAGGTCAGACAGGACCTTGCGGTCGACTTCGATGCCAGCCTTGTTGAGGCCGTCGATGAAGCGGCCGTAGGTCAGGCCGGATTCGCGCACAGCGGCGTTGATACGCTGGATCCAGAGAGCGCGGAAGTTGCGCTTCTTGACGCGACGGTCGCGCGTTGCGAACTGACGCGAACGATCGACTGCTGCCTTTGCGGCGCGGATGGTATTCTTGCGGCGGCCGTAGAAGCCCTTGGCTGCCTTGAGTGTCTTGGTGTGCTTGGCGCGGGAAGTTACGCCACGTTTTACGCGTGCCATGTCATGATCTCCTTAAAACTGTTCCAAATCGTCGAATGAGTCTTAGAGACCGTTCGGCAGGTAGTTCTTGATAACCTTCTTGCCGTCAGGCTCAGCGAGGATCATCGTGCCGCGTGCATCGCGGATGAACTTGTTGGAACGCTTGATCATGCCGTGGCGCTTGCCAGCAGCGGCGGCAACGACCTTACCGGTCGCGGTTACCTTGAATCGCTTCTTGGCAGCCGATTTCGTCTTCATCTTGGGCATTTTGCTACTCCATAATTGTATCGGAACCGCAGACGATGCGATTTCCAAGCATTTTGAACTGCCACGGCATGCCCTGCCGGACCGTTCGGACGCGCGCTTATAACCGCAGAGGATTAAAAGCGCAATGGGATAAGAAGAATGGCGTGACAACGCCGATGCCCTGACCTCTTTCAGGTCCGGGGCGATTGGCGTGGCGCTTACTTCGGCGCCAGCACCATCATCATCTGGCGGCCTTCGAGCTTGGGCTCGGCTTCCACCTTGGCAATTTCAACAGTGTCTTCTTTGACCTGCAGCAGAAGCTTCATGCCGAGTTCCTGGTGGGCCATTTCGCGGCCACGGAACTTCAGCGTCACCTTTACCTTGTCGCCTTCCTCAAAGAACCGGTTCATCGCCTTCATCTTCACCTCATAGTCATGGGTGTCGATGTTCGGGCGCATCTTGATTTCTTTGATTTCGACGATCTTCTGCTTCTTGCGCGCTTCGGACGCCTTCTTCTGGTTCGCGTATTTCAGCTTACCAAGATCGAGGATCTTGCATACCGGCGGATCGTTGTTCGGCGAGATCTCGACGAGATCGAGTCCGGCGTCCTCAGCCATCTTGAGGGCCTGGTCGGTCGGTATCGCACCGAGATTCAAGCCTTCGGCATCGATAAGCTGGACCTTGGGAACGCGGATTTCCCGGTTTGAGCGCGGGCCTTCCTTGACGGGGGCATCGGCTTTGAATGGTCTGCGAATGGTCGTGTTCTCCTAGATAATTTCAGCACGCAGCAACGACAATTCCTCGCTTGGCTGCAGCCGAAAGCGGAATGTCGTCATCACTGGATAGATGTCAATACCATATACGCGGGGAAAAATCACCTGCTGCAATCGTCTGACAATGTGATTTATAGATGCCCGCCTTTCAGGATGCCTCTGTTTGACGCAATCGGAGGCTGCGACGTCAAGGAGACCCACATGTCAGCGACCGCCCCATCAGACCTTATCCGCATTCCGGTTGGCACCGCAGAGACAATGCGCGAGATCGCAATTCTCGTCAGGCCGGCATCCGCTTCCAACGACAACGCGGCTTTCGTCTGGCTCGGCGGCTACCGATCGGACATGACGGGCACCAAAGCCGTCGAACTCGACGCGCTGGCCGAGACGCTCGGCACCGAGTGCATCCGCTTCGACTATTCCGGCCACGGCGTCTCCGGCGGCGCGTTTCGCGACGGCACGATTTCCCGCTGGCTGGAGGAGGCTCTTGCCGTGCTCGACCACACGAAACCCAAGAGCGTAGTGCTGGTCGGCTCGTCGATGGGCGGCTGGATCGCGCTTCGTGTGGCCCAAGAGCTTAAGAAGCGTGGCGCGTCGCCCCAAGTCGAGGGTATGGTGCTGATTGCCCCCGCCCCCGATTTTACGGGGGAGCTGATCGAGCCGCACCTGACGGATGAGCAGCGGAAGTCGCTTGCAGTCAACGGCTATGCCGAGGAACCCTCCGAATATAGCAGCGAACCTGATATCTACACCCGCGACCTGCTTGAGGATGGAGCACGCAACCGAGTACTGACCGGCATTATCGAAACCGGTTGCCCCGTGCATATCCTTCAGGGAATGAACGACCGCGACGTGCCTTATGAACACGCGCTGAAACTCATGGAATTCCTGCCTGCCGACGACGTGACGCTGACGCTTGTACGTGACGGTGATCACCGCCTTTCCAGACCTCAGGATATCGAAAAAATGAGGGGTGCAATCATGGGCCTAATAAATAAATGAGTAAATTTTGGGCTGATGCGAGAATGCAGCATTGTTAACCATAAAGCAGTTTTAATGAAGATTAACAAAACCTGAACGATTGACTTGACCCCCATTCGGCCCTTAACTTTTCGTTAGGACTTTAAGGGACGGGTCATGATGAAAGCCTTGCTGGTACGGCGCTTTGCGGTGATCCTTTTGTGCGCGCTGGTGCCTGCGGGCGCCGCAATGCCGGCTCCGCGGTCGATTGCATCGATGGTGACCGGTGACGTGACGTCGCAACCGATCGGCCATTTCGAGTTCTGCCAGCGCCTCCCCGCGGAATGTTCTCTGAAGAGCCGGTCGGCGCCCGCTCCCAAACTCAACGAAGACAGCTGGCAAACGGTTCGCCGTATCAACCTGGAAGTCAACGAGCGCTATATCGCCAAGACCGACATGGATGCTTACGGTCGGGAAGAGTTCTGGACCTATCCGACCATCTTCGCCGACTGCGAGGATTTCGCGTTGCAGAAGCGCAAGGAACTGGCCGAAGCAGGCTTCAGTTATTCCGACCTTCTGATGACGGTCGTGCGCAAGCCGGATGGAGAAGGTCACGCCGTTCTGACGCTTCGCACTGCGGATGGAGATTTCATTCTCGACAATCTTGATAACGATGTCCTGCCTTGGACAGCCACGCATTACACGTTCCTGAAGCGCCAGGCTTCGTTCAACGCAGGGCGTTGGGTCACCATCGAAAATGGCCGCGACCTTCTCGTCGGCGCTCTCCGGTAAAGCCATCCGTTCAGACGACGGTCCGCATCATCTAGCCGAAATGACAAGACCCGCCCTGCTTTGCAGCGGCGGGTCTTCTTTTTTGCTGTCGATGCGCCGGCTGCGGCGAACCGATAACCTGCGCCTTATCCGTTGCCGATCAGGATACCGGCAGCCAGGACCAGCGAGCCGCCGAACACGACCTGGAAGACAGCCTTGAAGAACGGTGTCTCCATGTAACGGTTCTGGATGAAGGCAATCGCCCAGAGTTCGAAGAAGACGATGATCGCCGCAACGATGGTGGCCGTCCAGAAATGCGGAATGAGATAGGGTAGTGTATGGCCGAGGCCGCCGATCGCGGTCATGATGCCTGAGGCAAATCCGCGCTTGATGGGGGAGCCGCGACCGGAAATCTTGCCATCGTCGTGTGCCGCTTCGGTAAAGCCCATCGAGATACCCGCACCGACCGATGCGGACAGACCTATCAGGAAGGTCGACCAGGTATCGCCCGTGGCGAATGCTGCCGCAAAGATCGGCGCCAGTGTCGAAACCGAACCGTCCATAAGGCCGGCAAGCCCTGGCTGGACATAGGTCAGGATAAACTGACGCCGGGCAGACAGGTCTTCTTCCGAACGCGTTTCCTCGGTTACGTGCTTTTCGCTGAGCATCCGGGCGATGTCTTCATGCCCGTCCTCCGCCAAGGCCAGATCGCCCAGGAGCTGCCGCGTCGAGGCATCCGATACCCTTTTGGCGGCCTCGCGATAGAACCGTGCCGCCTGGCGCTCCATCGCTTCCGTCTGTTCGCGGATCTTGTCGAGCGGCAGATTGCGCATGAGCCAGTCTGGCTTGCGGGCGTAAAATCCCTGCACATGCTCTCTGCGGATCAGCGGAATGTTCTCGCCGAAGCGGGAGCGAAACATCTGGATCAGCATGTTCTTGTGCGTCTGCTCGACCTCGGCCATGTCCTCGAACACCTTTGCGGAGCTCGGATATGCCTCTTTCAGGTTCTTCGCGTAGGAGAGATAGATGCGCGCATCCTCCTCTTCCGACGAGATGGCAAGAGCGAGGATTTCCTCTTCGCTCAGCGACAAAAACGCCCGGCGGGACCCGGGCACCAAACGAGTGAACATCGAAGCTCCTTATTAGAATAATTCTAACCTAACTTTTTTGTGTGAAAGTTCAAGTCACTCCAAACCGTGCCCTTCGATCCGTTTGAGAAAAAAATTCGCGCGCAATATTCGCAAACCAATGCTGCAGCGCAGCGCAACTTCCTGCACTTTTTACTTGCCGGTGACGAAATGATCGGATTAAGAGCAGACGCCGGTGAGGACCGGTGAAATGAAGTTACCGGCCGTCAAGGGCCAGTCAGAAAGGCATGACCCGTATGAACCGCAGACATTTCTTTCGGCAGGCAGGGACCGCCGGAATCGGCGCAGTTGCAGCCGGGGCTCTGGCCGCTCCCGCGATCGCGCAGGAAAGCCCCAAGCTCACCTGGAGAATGACATCCTCCTTTACCAAGAACACCGACATCCTCTGGGCCGCATCCACCGATATCGCGCAAAGCGTCAAGGAAGCGACGGACGGCAACTTCACCATTCACACATTCGCGGCCGGCGAAATTGTGCCCGGCCTTCAGGCGGCAGACGCTGTTTCCAACGGAACCGTCGAAATGGCGCATACCTGCTCCTACTATTACATTGGCAAGGATCCGACATTCGCGCTCGGGACGTCGGTGCCCTTCGGTCTTAATGCCCGCCAGACGAACTCCTGGTTCTCGATCGGCGGCGGCAACGACCTGCTCAACGAATTCCTCGGCACCTACAATCTCTATGCGCTGCCGGCCGGCAATACGGGTGCCCAGATGGGTGGCTGGTTCCGCAAGGAGATCAACACGATCGATGACCTGAAGGGTCTGAAGATGCGCATCGCAGGTCTTGCCGGCCAGGTGATGACGAAGCTTGGCGTCACGCCGCAGCAGATCGCCGGCGGCGACGTTTATGCGGCCCTGGAAAAGGGCACGATCGATGCGACCGAATTCGTCGGTCCGTATGACGATCAGAAGCTCGGCTTCGTGAAGGTCGCGAAATACTACTACTATCCCGCATGGTGGGAAGGTGGCCCGGCCGTCCACGCCTTCTTCAACCGCGACAAGTTCAACAATCTGCCGAAGAGCTACCAGCGCATTCTGAAAGATGCCTGCGCCAACGCCAACATGAACATGCTGGCTCGCTACGATGCCAGCAACGCCAAGGCGCTGCGCCAGCTTGTGTCGGAAGGTGCCGTGCTGAAGGCCTTCAACCAGCAGATCCTAGATGCCAGCTTCGCTGCGGCGCAGGAAACCTATGCGGAACTCACGGCCAAGAACGCTGCCTTCAAGAAGATCTACGACAGCCAGCAGGCCTTCAAGAAGGATGCCTATCTCTGGGCGCAGATCGCCGATTACACCTACGACACGTTCATGATGATCCAGCAGCGCAACGGCAAGCTTTGATCATCAAGCGCACCTGCTCAATCGAGAACCCCGGCCCAGCCCGGGGTTTTCCTTTTGCGGCAAGGCAAACACTGTCGATTCCTCTTGTCGGAGCCGGGAAAAGAGCTTTAAGACCAAGACGGCTTGAACGAGATTTTTCAGACATCTCAGGAGGATATTTCATGGATCGCAGACGTTTCCTGCACAATGCTACCACTGCCGGCATCGGCGCCGCGGCTGCCGCGTTGGCCACGCCGGCAATCGCCCAGGAGCGTCCGAAGATCACCTGGCGGCTGACCTCGTCCTTTCCAAAGAGCCTGAACATCATCTTCGATGCGGCGACCCAGATTGCCAACAGCGTCAAGAATTCAACGGACGGCAATTTCACCATCCAGACCTATGGCGCCGGTGAACTGGTGCCGGCTCTGCAGGCCGCCGATGCGGTTGCCAACGGCACGGTCGAGATGGCGCATACATGCTCCTATTATTACATCGGCCAGGATCCAGCCTTTGCGCTCGGTACCGCCATTCCGTTCGGCCTCAATGCCCGCATGACGAATGCCTGGTTCCTGAACGGCGGCAACGACCTGATCAACGAGTTCCTGGCGCCCCGCGGCCTTTATGCGCTGCCGGCCGGCAATAGCGGCACGCAGATGGGCGGCTGGTTCCGCAAGGAGATTAACACGATCGACGACCTGAAGGGTCTGAAGATGCGCATTGCCGGCCTGGCCGGCCAGGTGATGCAGAAGGTCGGCGTGACGCCCCAGCAGATCGCCGGCGGCGATGTCTATGCGGCGCTCGAAAAGGGTACGATCGATGCGACCGAATTCGTCGGTCCGTATGACGATCAGAAGCTCGGCTTCGTCAAGGTCGCCAAATACTACTACTACCCGGCATGGTGGGAAGGCGGCCCGGCCATGCATGCCTTCTTCAACCTGGAAAAGTTCAACAGCCTGCCGAAGAGCTACCAGCAGATCCTGACCGATGCCTGCGCGGCAGCCAACATGAGCATGCTTGCCAATTACGACGCCCATAACGCTGTCGCTCTGAAGAAGCTGGTCGGCGAAGGCGCCGTCTTGAAGGCGTTCAACCGCGACATTCTGGATGTGTGCTTCAAGGCCGCGATGGAAACCTATGCGGAGCTTTCCCAGAAAAGCCCGGCCTTCAAGAAGATCTACGATCACCAGCAGGCGTTCAAGAAGGACTCCTATCTCTGGGCACAGGTGGCAGAATACAGCTACGACACGTTCATGATGATGCAGCAACGTGCAGGCACGCTCTGAGCATCGAATAAAACGACGAAAGCCCCGCACGCGACGGGGCTTTCAAAACTTGTAAGAGCTCCGGCCTATCTCTTCAGATGGGCCTGTATGACCTTAGCTACCGGTGTTGGGGCGATTGCTGCCGACATTGATATTTGTCGACGCGGTCTTCCCGTCGGCGGTCTGGCCGTAATAGGTACCACCAAGGTGGCCGCCGGAACTGCTGTTTTCCACCTGGCGTTCTGCGCGCTTTACGGTCTGTTCTACGTCACTCTTGCTCATCATGTCCTCCAGCTTTTGGGGTTGGTGACGGTGTTTCCAACTCAACTTTAAAATATCTGTTCCTGAAAAACCGACATCTCGCTTGACGACACCATAATCCGATCCTATTTGGAAACGATCATTTCCTAATTAGGCAATCCGCTATGACGACCGAAACCCTCACCGATACAGCGCGAATGGCAGGCCGCCCGCGCGAGTTCGAAATCGAGGCGGCGCTGGACAAGGCGATCGTCGTGTTTTCCGAGCAGGGTTATCACGCGACGTCGATTGCGGACCTCAAGGACGCGATGGGGCTGACGGCCGGAAGCCTCTACAAGGCGTTCAAGGACAAGAAGGCGATCTTCCTCGCCGCCTTCGATCGCTACAAGCAGGTTCGCAACGCAGCCCTTGCGGAGGCGATTTCGGTGGGAGGCAACGGCCGCGACCGCATGCGCCTTGCGCTGCATCACTATGCCAACTCGGCGCATGGCGAACTTGGACGGCGCGGATGCCTTGTGGTCGGCGCTGCCGTCGAACTTGCGCTTTTCGATCTCGAAACGGATCAGCGCGTGAAACTATCGCAAGCACGGATTGAAGGTCTGTTCGAAAACCTGGTTCGGGAGGGCCAGACGGACGGATCGATTTCGGATCGGACCGATCCTGAACTGACGGCACAGTTCTTCTACGCCGTGATCCAAGGAATGCGGATCGCGGGGAAGGCCGGACAGGGCCAGGAACGGGCCATCGCCACCGTGGAAACCGCGCTCAAAATTCTCGACTGACAGCACGTCTCTTTTCTCCCTCCCTTTTCTCCTCCCAAGAGCCCACCATGACATCCCCAGTTCCTTCCCCCGCTCGTCGGGTTTCGCCGGACGCCGAAACGGCGGCCACATCGCCAAGTGCAGCGCCCACCCTCTCCCCGGTAATGGCCTTCACCATGGCCGCCGCGGCCGGTCTGATCGCCGCCAACCTTTATTATGCGCAGCCGCTTGCGGGCCCGATTGCCGCATCGATCGGCCTTTCCGAAAGCGCCACCGGCCTGATCGTGACGCTGACGCAGATCGGCTATGGGCTCGGCCTGCTGTTCATGGTGCCACTCGGCGATCTCGTCGAGAACCGCCGGCTGATCATCCTGATGATTGCCGCCACGAGCGTTGCCCTGATCGCGGCCGGGCTTTCGACGACACCGCTTCCGTTTCTCGCGGCATCGCTGGCGATCGGCATCACCTCCACTGCGGTGCAGATGATCGTGCCGTTTGCGGCAAACCTTGCACCGGAGGAGAGCCGCGGCCGGGTCGTTGGAAATGTCATGAGCGGGCTGATGATCGGCATCATGATGGCGCGACCCGTCGCGAGCTTCATTGCAGGATTATCGTCGTGGCATACCGTGTTCTTCCTGTCGGCTGCGGTGATGGTTGCCGTCGGTCTGGTGCTGTCCTTCCGCCTGCCCAGGCGCATGCCGAAGACGACGCTTAGCTATCCCGGCCTGATCGCTTCCATGGGAAGGATCTACACGACGCAACCGCTCCTGCGCCGGCGGTCCTTCTACCAGTTCGCCCAGTTCTTCGCGTTCAGCCTGTTCTGGACTGTGACGCCGCTTCTCTTGGCAGGGCCGGCCTTCCAGCTGGGCCAGGGCGCCATCGCAATCTTCGCGCTTGTCGGTGTCGCCGGTGCGGTTGCTTCTCCGATCGCCGGGCGGTTGGCCGACCGCGGCCTCGGCAAGCCGGCAACCGCATTCGGCATCCTCGCTGTCGTTGCCGCCTTCCTGATCACCCATGTCGCGCCTGAAGGTTCGACCTTTGCGCTGGTGATGCTGGGTTTGGCCGCCATCGCGCTCGATTTCGGCGTGTCGATGACGCTGGTGATCGGCCAGCGGTCGATCTACGGCCTTGATGCTGAGCTGCGCAGCCGCCTGAACGGCCTCTTCATGGCCACCTTCTTTATCGGCGGAGCACTGGGTTCGGCAATCGGCGCCTGGGCCTTTGCCCAAGGCGGCTGGCTCGCCGCATCGGCGATCGGCCTCGCCCTGCCGGCCGCAGCCTTTGTTTACTTCCTCACGGAAAAACGATGACTAGAAATGGCCCGCTTGTTTTGCGGGCCACTCAAGGCGCTTACCCGATCCGCTTGTAAAACAGCGTCGTGCCGCAGAGGCCACCTTGCGGCCAGAGCGCGTAGTCGGGAATGACGCCGACGCGTTCCCAGCCGAACCGGGGATAGATGCGTTCCGCGTCGCTGCCGGTTGCAGTGTCCAGAACCAGAAGCGTGCGTCCCTGCCCTGCGGCTTCCGCTTCGACGGCCTCCATCAGCTTGCGCGACAGGCCAAGGCCGCGGGCATCGTGGTGGACAAGGAGTTTCATCAGGTCTCCCCGATGCGGCTGGTTCGGTTTCGACGCAAGACCGATCTGGACGGTGCCGACCGCCCGCCCCTCGACCTCTGCGACAGCCAGAATGATGGCACCCTTTTCCACCTCGTCTGCGATACCATTCCAGTATCCGGTGGCATCCTCAGGCGCGAATGGCAGCATGAAGCCCAGCGATGCGCCGCCATTGATGCAGTCGGACAGGATGTCACTGAGATCGGGGATCGCCTCGCGGGTGGCGTCGGCATCGAGAATACGGATGGTCGGGGTCATTGTTTGCTCCTGTGGCGGTCAGCGGCCGCGGTTGAGGATCACCGCGTAGCGGGCGGGGCGATCACTCGGATTGTGAAATTCGAAGGCGTCGCCGATATCCATGAACAGGCAGTCGCCGGGCATGAGACGATGGGTTACGTCGGGAAGCACCATGTTCAGTTCCCCCTCGAACAGCCAGACATGCTGGGTCATGATCCGGCTTTCCTCTCGCGGCGGGAAACTGACGCGTGCACCGGCCGGAAACTCCACCTCGACGATATCGACGGGCGTCGGCATGCCCGGCGGCGAGACGGAGCGGCGCAGATATCCCGTCGTCGGATCGCGCCACAGCCTTTGCTCGGCCTTCCGCGATAGAGGTGATGATGAAGGCTCGTCGGGCGCGAAGAAGGTGGAGAGGCTTTGTCCCAATCCTTCGCAGAGCCTTGCCAGCAGCGCCGCGGTCGGGCTCGCCTCGGCGCGTTCGATGCGCGAGATCATTGCCCGGCTGACACCGGACCGCAGCGACAGTTCGTCCAGCGTCAGACCTGCGAAGGAACGCAACGCCTTCAGCCTTTCGCCAATCGCCAGTTCGATTTCGCCGTCTGAATTTTCCATTATGAGAGATATAAATTCTCTTTTGATGGAATCAAGCGAATTGCGAAGGCTGGATGAATTTTACAGGTGATGGCGTTTCCGCGATAGCGAATGTCCTATTCGATACGCTATGGATCGTCGACCAAGGCAGCCGCGACGGAAGCGCCGAGGGTCCATTAAAATCAGGATTTTCGACATGAACGGACAAGCGGCTGTCTCGCCCTTTTCAATCGCCAGCATCGTCGTCTCGATGACGATTGCCGCGATCGGAAGCGGCATCATGTTCGCCTATGTGCCGTTCATGCTGACAAGGTCGGAAACGCCCTGGGCGGCAGGTGCTGCGGTGACGGCCGTCGCATTCGGCGGGCTCGTCGGTTGCGTGCTCGGCGGACCGCTGATCAAGCGCGTTGGACATGCGCGGCTGTTTGCCTGCTCGATGGCAATGGTCATCATTGCGGCCGTGCTGATTGCCGCCGACCTTCCGGCCTATATCTGGATTTTTGCACGCGGCATTTATGGCGCCGCTGCCAACGTCAACTTCATCATCGCCCAGAGCTGGCTCAATCACGCTGCCTCCAACGAGTGGCGCGGTAAGGCGATGTCGTTCTTCTACATGGCCTATGTTCTGGGCCTCGGCTGCGGCAACTGGATCTTCGGCCAGATCCCGACCGACGGCAATCTTGCGCCGTTGGCGGTGGTTTTCTTTACCGCGCTTGCGATCCTGCCAATCGGGCTGACCCGCCTGCCGAACCCGCCGGCCCCGGCGCGCGTCAATGTCGATATCAAGATGGCCTGGAAGATCTCGCCGGTCGGGCTGGTCGGCGTGCTTGCCTCGGGCGGTCTTTCGATGGTGGTGCAGGGCTTCCTGCCGATCTATGCCTCGACCAACAACGTGTCGCAGACCGATGTCGCGATGCTGATGTTCGTGATGCAGACCGGGCTTTTGTTCGTGCAGTATCCGCTCGGCATCCTGTCGGACCGGATGGACCGACGCTATGTGCTTCTAATCACCTGCGTGCTCATCGTGTTTGCCGGTTTCGGAGCGTTTTTCTCCTCCTTCTCGCATCTCTATCTCCTGATGATCATGTTCCTGATCTTCGGGGGTTCTGTCGAGACGGTGTATTCGGTGGCAAACGCCCACGCCAACGACCGCGCCGACCCCGGCGATTTCGTGCCGCTCTCCTCGACCCTTCTCGTTGCATGGTCGACGGCCGCGACGATCGTGCCGCTCGCGGTCACGATGCTGACACCTATTCTCGGCGGAAAAACCTTCATCGTCGCGGCGATGGCGGTGGCTGTCGTCTATGGCCTGTTCGTGCTGCAGCGCCTGAAAGAACGCGGTCCAGCACCCGAGGCGGAGCGTGAGAGCCATGAAGTGCGCAGCGCCCAGCTTCCGAATGCAGCGGCGCTGACCGAACCCGGGGCTGTAAATCCCGGAAATTAACGCCTTTCATCCTCAACGAAAGGTTATCTTCCCTCTTTGCGGCAGACACGGGCGCTGCTATATGCGCGAGCCATGAGCACCAATTCCCGCACGCCGCTTGACCATATCCGCAATTTCTCGATCGTGGCGCATATCGACCACGGCAAATCGACGCTCGCCGATCGTCTAATCCAGACGACCGGCGGCCTTGCCGAACGCGACATGTCCGAGCAGGTTCTCGATTCGATGGATATCGAGCGCGAGCGCGGCATCACCATCAAGGCACAGACCGTGCGCCTGCACTACAAGGCGAATAACGGCGAGACCTACGTTCTCAACCTGATCGACACGCCCGGCCACGTCGACTTCGCCTACGAAGTGTCGCGTTCGCTGTCGGCCTGCGAAGGTTCGCTGCTGGTCGTCGATGCGTCACAGGGCGTCGAAGCGCAGACGCTTGCCAACGTCTATCAGGCGATCGACAACAATCACGAGATCGTCACGGTCCTCAACAAGATCGACCTGCCGGCCGCCGAACCCGACCGCATCCGCGACCAGATCGAGGAAGTGATCGGCATCGACGCCAGCCAGGCCGTGCTGATCTCGGCAAAGACCGGTCTCGGCATTCCCGACGTTCTGGAAGCCATCGTCCACCAGCTGCCGCCGCCGAAGAGCGAGATGGGCGACAAGGGTCCGCTGAAGGCGCTGCTGGTCGACAGCTGGTACGACACCTATCTCGGCGTCATGGTTCTGGTGCGCATTCTCGATGGCGTGCTGACCAAGGGCCAGACCATCCGCATGATGGGCACCGACGCCAAGTATCAGGTCGAGCGCGTCGGCGTTCTGACCCCGAAGATGCTGGCCGTCGATAGTCTCGGCCCGGGCGAGATCGGTTTCTTCACCGGCTCGATCAAGGAAGTGGCCGACACGCGCGTCGGCGATACCATTACCGAAGACAAGAAGCCGACCGCCAAGGCGCTTCCGGGCTTCAAGCCTGCGCAGCCGGTCGTGTTCTGCGGCCTGTTCCCTGTCGATGCAGCCGACTTCGAAGACCTGCGTGCCGCGATGGGCAAGCTGCGCCTCAACGACGCTTCGTTCTCGTTCGAGATGGAATCGTCTGCGGCTCTCGGCTTCGGTTTCCGTTGCGGCTTCCTCGGGCTGCTGCATCTCGAAATCATCCAGGAGCGTCTGGAACGCGAGTTCAACCTCGACCTGATCGCGACCGCGCCTTCGGTGGTCTATCAGCTGACCATGACCGACGGGTCCGAGCGCGAGCTGCACAACCCGGCCGACATGCCTGATGTCGTCAAGATCTCGGAAATCCGCGAACCGTGGATCAAGGCGACGATCCTGACCCCGGACGACTATCTCGGCGGCATCCTGAAGCTTTGCCAGGACCGGCGCGGCATCCAGACCGAGCTTACCTATGTGGGCAAGCGCGCCATGCTGACCTACGAACTGCCGCTCAACGAAGTGGTGTTCGATTTCTACGACCGCCTGAAGTCGATCTCCAAGGGCTATGCCTCGTTCGACTACCACCTGCACGGCTATCAGGAGGGCAACCTCGTGAAGATGTCGATCATGGTGAATGGCGAGCCTGTCGATGCGCTGTCGATGCTGGTGCACCGGACTGCTGCCGAAAAGCGCGGCCGCGACATGTGCGAAAAGCTGAAGGACCTGATCCCCAGGCACATGTTCAAGATCCCGATCCAGGCAGCCATCGGCGGCAACGTGATTGCCCGCGAGACGATTTCTGCGATGCGCAAGGACGTGACGGCGAAGTGCTACGGCGGCGACGCCACCCGCAAGCGCAAGCTGCTCGACAAGCAGAAGGAAGGCAAGAAGCGCATGCGGCAGTTCGGCAAAGTCGACATTCCGCAGGAAGCATTCATTGCAGCGCTGAAGATGAAAGACGATTGATTTGCACAGGGGCTGGTTCGAAAGAACCGGCCCTTTTTACTCGCCGAATGCTCGGTCAGCCGGATCATTTCGGGACAGGAATCAAAAGATCTGGGCCGGACCGCGATAAACGAACATATCGCGCCGTCCAAAGTTTGATAATCTGCAAAAATTGCTTTGAAAACCGCCGATTGACGGCATATTACCGGCGCCTATTCCATCACACGCATTTGGTGACGTCATGAACTATCAGGTCGTATCCGCGCATTGGCCTATTGGCGGAGGCGAGACCGGCGAGCTCATACGCCAGTTCGACTGGACGAAGACGTCTCTCGGGCTGATCAAAGACTGGCCTTCGCATCTTCGGATCAAGGTCAACTCGATGGTCAATTCGCCGATCCCGCAGGTTTTGATGTGGGGCGACGACCATGTGATGATCTACAATGACGGCTACAAGGAGATTGCCGGGGATTATCATCCACGCGCGCTCGGCGACAAGGTTTCCGCCGTCTGGCCGGAAATCTGGGATTGGAACAAGACAATCCTTGAAGCCGGCTTTCGTGGAGAGGTCCAGTCCTTCCGCGACCAGGTCATGGTGCTGAACCGTCATGGATCGCCTGAGGATGTCGTCTTCGACCTGTTCTACACGCCGATCTACGACGAAACAGGCAAGGTAGAGGGTGTCCTGTGCACGGTGCTTGAAAACACCGAGAAAGTACACGCGCTGAACGCCTTGGCTCAGAGCCAGGAAGAGCTCAGCCGCCTTACCAACGCGCTCCCCATCCTCGTCGGGTTCCTCGACCGCGACCATGTCTATCGCTTCGCCAATGACGGTTATCAGGAGTGGTTCGGACTTGCCGCCAGCGACGTGATTGGCAAGCATGCCGCGGAGGTGATCGGCAACGCCTATTACGCCGCCCGCATACCATTGCTTCAAAAAGCGCTCTCCGGCGAACGGGTGATCACGGACACGGTGATCAAACGTCCTGACGGAGAAGAACGGACAGCCGAAATCCGCTACGTTCCGCGCTTCACCTCCAAGGGTGAGATCGACGGCATCTATGTGCTGATCATCGATATCGAGGACCGCAAACAATTCGAGAACGCACTTCGTCGCAGCAATGAACGGTTCCGGGCCGCGGTCGCGGCCATCCATGGCGTGCTGTGGACCAACACCGCCGACGGCCGGATGCTGGGCGAACAGACGGCCTGGGCCACGCTGACCGGCCAGCGTTTCGAGGAATACCAGGACTACGGCTGGGCAGATGCCGTGCATCCCGACGATCGGGAAGGTTCGGTCGCCAGCTGGCAGGCAGCCGTCGCGTCCAAATCCACCTATGTCTGGGAACATCGCGTCCGCCGCCATGACGGCCTCTATCGTACCTTTGCCATCCGCGGCGTGCCGATCATCGGTTCCTCGGGCGACATCGAGGAATGGGTCGGTGTCCATACCGATATCACCGAGCAGCGGGAAGCCGAATCGAACCTGCAGGACCATGCCAGCAACCTAGAACGGCAGGTCCGCCACCGCCTGCGGGCAGAGGAACAGCTAAGACAGCTGAACGAAAGCCTGGAAGCGCGCGTCGAATCGGAGATCGCGGAGAGGCGCCAGGCCGAACGGGCATTGCAGCAGGCGCAGAAGATGGAATCGATCGGTCAGCTGACCGGGGGCGTTGCGCATGACTTCAACAACCTGTTGCAGGTCGTTGCCGGCAATCTTCAGCTCCTGGCCAAGGACATTGTCGGCAATGCACAGGCGGAACGGCGTGTCGGCAATGCGCTTGCCGGCGTCAGCCGCGGTGCAAAGCTTGCCAGCCAGTTGCTGGCTTTCGGCCGCCGGCAGGCGCTGGAGCCACGCGTCATCAACATCAGCCGCTTTATTGCCGGAATGGACGATCTGCTGCGCCGTTCGCTCGGTGAGGCGGTTGAGGTCGAGGTAATTGCCAGCGGCGGGCTCTGGAACACCTATGCCGACCCGACACAGGTCGAAAACGCGCTTCTGAACCTCGCAATCAACGCACGTGATGCGATGGAGGGGTCCGGCAAATTGACGATTGAGGTGGGTAACGCCTTTCTCGACCAGGATTACGCCCGCACCCACGTGGAAGTCACGCCCGGTCAATACGTGATGCTGGCCGTGACGGACACGGGCGCCGGCATGGCGCCAGATATTCTCGATAAAGTGTTCGAGCCGTTCTTTTCCACCAAGCCAGAGGGCAAGGGAACCGGATTGGGACTGTCCATGGTCTACGGCTTCGTCAAGCAGTCCGGCGGGCATGTGAAGATTTACAGCGAGGTGAACGAGGGCACGACCGTGAAGGTCTACCTGCCGCGGTCCGTCGCCGATGAGGACCGCGAAGTGGTCGTCCAGGCCGGCCCGGTCGTCGGCGGCTCGGAAACCGTGCTGGTCGTGGAAGACGACGAGGCGGTGCGCAACACCGTTTTCGAGACGCTGACCGATCTCGGCTACCGCGTCCTGACGGCAAAGGATGCACAGGCCGGCCTCAACGTGGTCGAGAGCGGCATTCCAATCGACGTCATCTTTACCGACGTCGTGATGCCGGGCCCGCTGAAGAGCCGCGAAATGGCGCGTCGCGCAAAGGAGCGCCTGCCGCACCTCGCGGTGCTATTCACCTCCGGCTACACTGAAAATTCCATCGTGCACGGCGGCATTCTGGATGCCGGTGTCGAGCTCTTGTCAAAACCCTATACCCGCGAGGCTTTGGCGCGCCGTATTCGCCATGTCATCGCCAACCAGAAGCAGGTGGACCAGGCGACCGCCCCCAGGGCGGAAACAGTCAAGCCCGTTGCCGAAGTTGCCGCCGCGACGCCGAAAACGCTGACGATCCTGCTGGTCGAAGACGACTTTCTGATCCGGGGAAACACGGCCGAGATGCTTGCCGAACTCGGCCATCAGGTAATCGAGGCTGGGACAGGAAAAGAAGCGCTGGTCGAGCTCGAAAGCAATTCGATCGATGTCCTGATCACCGATATCGGCCTGCCGGATACAGTCGGCGGTGATCTGGCGGTGCGTGCCGTGGCGGAAAAGCCCGACCTGACCGTCGTGTTCGCAACGGGAGAGAGCCACAAGCCGGACAACGCGCCACCCGGCTCCCGCCTTCTGCAGAAGCCTTATAACGAGATGGACCTTGCGGCGGTTCTGGCAGGCGTCAACGCGGGTTCGTAGTCCGGATCCCCGCATGGCCGGGGCCTGTTGCCTGCATCACGCCCCGGCGCCTTCAATGTTTCGCCGGGAGGAAGGGATGCGGAAGGTCCGCCGGTGTGATCCAGACGCAGCCGTCGAATGCCACTTCCCCATGGTCCAGTTTGCGGCTGGCGATCGTCTCAATCAGGGAGAGCTTTGATCGCACGCTGCCGATTCCGTCATCGTTGGGGAACTGGACCGCCTGGCAGGTGGGGCCATCCCGCATCACGATTAACGTATGATGGCTGTTCTCGACGATTTTGTTTTCGATGGTAACGAGCTTCATGCTCTCTCCTTCGACTGACGGATGGGGTTGAGGCGTCATCGAAGGGTCGGCAAATTTGGTTAACAAAAGGTTAACGACGCGGGGGGCGTCCCCCGCAAACGAAAAACCGCCCGTCCTTGCGGACGAGCGGTTCGATCGATGGTCTTTCCCTGCCTGTTACGGCTGGGTCGTACCGCCCGTTGCCGGTGCAGCAGGAGCCGGTGCGGCCGGAGCAGGTGCTGCTGGCGTTGCCGGAGCAGGTGCTGCCGGTTCCGTGACAGCAGGCGGCGTTGCGGTCGAGGATGTCGTGGCAGGATCGGTGGTCGAGCCACCCATCTGCGACCAGACAAACGCGCCGACGACGATAACTGCCAGAATGGCTACCCAGCCCATCCAGGAAGAGCTTTTGCGCGTCTCCGGGGTGGTGCGAAGGTCAGGGCGGGTGTTATTCGAGTTTGGATCGTAAGCCATGTTTGTTTCCTCCGTTTCAGCAGAGACAATGCGACCACAGGGAATTTGTTCCAAAGATCTGCGGATCGGACATTGTGTCTGCGCTAAAACCTTACGTTGGAATGCGGCAGACGAACGTTCAAACCGTCAAACGGTGGCGGTTGTACCGTCTTCGGTTGTGGCACCAGGCGCATTCTTCTTGATCGATTCGATCGCGTTGATTGCCGACGCCTTCTGCTTGTATCCTTCAGAGATAAACATCGTTTCGCCGTTCGACGCTTTGAAGCGGAAACGGAACTCGCCAGTCTTGTCCTTGTAGACCTGAAACTTGTACAATTTAGCCTCCCTCAGCTGACCCTAAACAAGAAGATGCCACTGGATAAGGGATGGAACAAGAGGGATATGCGCCTGCCATGAAGGAAACGGATTTGAACAAAGAACGGGTGGGTATCGTCGGTCTTGGACGAATGGGAAGCGCCATGGCGACGCGCCTCGCACAACAGGGCTTCGCCGTCATCGGCTGGAGCCGAAGCGACGCTTTTGGTGCGCGGCAGAGGGCTCTCGGCATTGATGCCGTTGAAGACCTTTCCTCCCTAGCAGAGCGTTCCGACGTCATCATTCTTGCCCTGATCGACGATCAGGCGGTGCATGATGTGCTTAACACACTCGCGGCTACGGACCTTACGGGCAAGCTGATCGTCGATACCAGCACGGTCAGCCCGATGACTCTGCGGAGCCACCGGGAGGCCATCGGTCGATCGGGCGCCGCCCTCCTCGACGCGCCGATCGCCGGCGGTCCGGAGATGCTGCTTCAGGGAAAGGTCGGGCTCTATATTGGCGGCGCGACTGAGGATCACGAGCGCTTCCGGCCCGTTGCGGAAACGCTTTCCGACCGTGCGCTGCATGTGGGAAAACTCGGAGATGGCGCATCGGCCAAGCTCGTCAACAACATGATGCTGATGGGACTGTGGCAGAATCTCAAGGAGGCACTGCTGCTCGGCAAGAGCGCCGGCCTCTCTTCGGCGAAGATCCTCGAAATCCTCGCGGGAAGCCCGGCTGCGAGCCCGGCGATGAAGAGCAGGCTTCCTGTCATTTCAGGTGAGACGGACACGGTCGGGTTTCCTGTGTCGGGTGCGGTGAAGGATGCGCGGCTGGTGCGCGATTTTGCAGAGGAGCTCGGGATCTCCATCCCTGCGATCTCGGCGTCGCTTGCAAGCTTCGAGGCGGCGCTCGCCGCAGGCTATGGCGCCGCAGACCTTGCGACCATGGTCAAACTGGTTGCCGACGCGGATTAAACAGGAGTTCAGTTGCATGCCCGACAAACCGCATATCACGATTTTATACTGCACCCAGTGCAACTGGCTGCTACGGGCGGGCTGGATGGCGCAGGAACTGCTGCAGACATTCGGTGATTCGCTGGGCGAGGTCGGGCTTATCCCAGGCACCGGCGGAGCATTCGAAATCCGCATCGACGGCGCGTTGATCTGGGAGCGCAAACGCGATGGCGGTTTTCCTGGTCCCAAGGAATTGAAGCAGCGGGTTCGCGATATCCTCGACCCCGACCGGGACCTTGGCCATATCGACCGACACCAAGCCAAAACCGAAGTCGACACCGCGGGTTAGGACGGTTTTCGAAAGTTTTTCGGGGCCTGACATGAAAACTTCAAAAACCCTGTTGACTTGACCCGGTGTCCCTCGTACATCGCTCTCCGTCGCCCAGATGGCGGAATTGGTAGACGCGCCAGCTTCAGGTGCTGGTACCCGAAAGGGTGTGGAGGTTCGAGTCCTCTTCTGGGCACCATTCCCATTTTACTATTGGCTTTAGTTATAAGCCACTGATTGTGCAGGTCTTGTTCTGTCTGCGTCTCCGCGGCGCATGACACGCGCAATGCGTAACCATTGCCCCCAGGGTATGGATGGTGCGGATGAGGTCTTGGAAAGACTGTTCAAGGTTATTGATCTGCCAGTGAGGTTTGGTCCTTGCCCTCTGCTCTGTCGAGGGCCTCACCAATGCGCCTCCAGTGATCATTGGATCGATGCTCCACGTCGCAACACGGACTGAGATACAATCTCGGATCAGCTCCCATCCTCCGAGATCCAGATAAGCCTCAGGACAGCCTATGCACGTAACGCATGCAGCAGCAACGATGCTCGGTCCTCAGTCGTCGAATGCAACGCAATCGCCATTTAACGACCAGGTGTCCCTATGGAAAAATTGCTTTTCTCGATCACTGCCAATGGTAGCCCGGAAGTTCTCGAGCGTCAGATTTCGGCAATCGATCGTTTCTCGCCTGGGTCGTTTATCTGCGTTCATCATGCGCGGGGCTCGACATTTCGAGGAGGCGATGTCCCTCAAAGCAGCGGCTCCTGCAACGTCTTCATCAATCCAAATTCCTATGAGATCAGGCCGCAGGAGGGCGTTTTACATGCCCATGTCAGCAACTTCCAACATGCCGTTGCGCAGTCTCTAGATTTTGACAAGATCGTCCTTTTCTCAGCGGAGGACCTGCTCATCAAATCCGGATTAGGCGAGTATACGAAGCGGTTCACAACGGGCGCTCAGACCGAGCTTTACGAAAGCATAGAGACCGCGAACAACTGGTCTGTGTTTCGGCCTGAGGTTTTAGAATCGGCCGGTATGAAACACTTCCTGTCCCTGCTTGGGCTTCCGCTCTTCGCTGGCGGGCAGGCGGAAGGTCAGTTCTTCAGCCGACGTGTCTTCGCCCATCTGGAGCGCATGTACATGGAATCGTTTCCGATGGATCCGTGCGGGTTTCCGACGGAGCAGATCCTACCTCCAACGCTTAACATGTGGCTGGGTTTTACCGGCACGAACGTCTCACTGCCCATCACGTTCACGGCTGCCAACGCTCAGATGGACATATCGGAAGCTGTTCTTCACCAACTCAAGACGGGCGACGGAGCTCTCCACGCGCGCGCTAAACCAAGGGCCCTGCGGCCGGTTCATCTCGGAGCGTGCGTGTTGAAAAACGTCTATGCGGTCAGTTTGCCGGCTGATCGATACGAAGCCTGGGAGAACGTGATGTCACAATCGGAAGATGGTTAAGTCGCCGCAGTGTTCTAACGCCATCGTCAATTTTTCTGAGCCAGGCCCGTTGATGACCAAAATCCTCTTTTCCCTGCCGGTCCATGAAATGCCCGCCATCGTGCGAGATCAAATCGCAAACATTAATTACTTCTGCCCCGGCTCAACAATTGCCATCCACATATCAGCGGGAGCCGCCGCTCTGCAGGACGAGTTTCGTCGGGAGTGCGACCTCCCGAATGTCCTGATCAATCCTAGTTCATACGAGACCAGATGGAACGCGGGCCTCCTCCATACGCATGTCAGCAACTATCTCTACGCGCTTGAGCGGGGCGCCGACTTCGATCGCGTCGTTCTGATTTCATCCAACGAACTTCTCGTGAAGCCAGGGCTTAGTGATTATGTGTCCAGGTATGCAATGGGGTCTCATGTCCAGATCTACGACCTTGCTGCCGATTGGGGAGGTTTCCGCACCGACGTCGCGAGCGATATGTCCGTCCGCAACTTCGTCGCCAGTCTCGGGCTAACGTCGTACTTCGCTGGGCAGGCGGAAGGCCAGTTCTACAGCAATCGCATATTCGCTCGGATTGCGCGCCTATTCGTCGAGAATTTTCCTATGGCTCCGTGCGGGTTCAATAGCGAAGAGGTCATCCCTCCTACCGTCGCAGCGAGCCTTTCAATGGCGGGCGTAAACTACGCTCACCCGATTACCTTCTGCGATTACTGCACGGCCATCAAAATTACGCCGGAGTTGATCGACCAGATTAGATCAGGCAACGGCGCGGTCTACGCTCAGCGCGTACCCCGGTCGATGCGCTCTCCACATATCGGTGTATCAACCTTCGACGGGATATTCAGCGTCAAACGCGTCCCTCGCGAGGAATGCGAATTGCGCCAGTATATCCGGGGGCTGATGACCTAGCGACTGCCTCTCGGCGTCAACCCCAATCCGAGAGAGACGTGTGAAGCCTCGTAAACACCTCCGCTCTACTTCGGAAGATGCCGCGGGTTGATGCCTGGGACCCAGTGCGTATTCGGCATCTGCGTGCCCGTATAGCGAATGCCGTTGTTCGTTTCGCAGTGATACAGCCGCCGCGGCACGTCATCCCAGAAGCGGGCGCCCGGCCCTGACCTCAATTCCGAGACGTAGCCGATATCACTGGTGCACGAATAGGAATCGGGATCCGACTTGACGAGGCTTTCCGTCGGTTTCACGCCGGGCAGGTTCTTGAAGAAGGTCTGGGGCGACTGGGTGAACACGTCGCCTTCCGCAGCCATCGTGTCATCAGGAACAAGGGCCGTTACGACGACCCCCATCAGCATCGCGGCTGGTAAAATCCATGCACCCTTCAGCATTTTTCTGTCCCTGTCGGCACTCTATCACCTTCACGAAATAAGAGGTGCAACGCCACGGTGCCAGCGGATGCGATCCCACATTTGCGTGATCGTTGCGCCCGGATCATGGAAAGCGGCGGTAATCGGTCGGCTGTCCGTAGAGCCAGCCTATCCGCTCCACAGCGGCTTTGAAATTTTCGCGCGCCACAGTCATCGTGTGGCCGTTGGCGTGGAGCAGGGTTTCCGGGTCTTCCATGATTCCGACATGGCCCTTCCAAAAGACGAGATCGCCGCGGCGGAGATCCTCGGCATCGATTCTCCCACCAAAGGCTGCCTGCATGTCGCTGTCACGCGGTACCGGTTTGCCGATCATCGCCATCGACAGCTGGACGAGGCCGGAGCAGTCGATGCCGAAGCCCGTGCGCCCGCCCCAGAGATAGGGCGTTTCCAGGAACCGGAGAGCGACCGCGACATAGTCGTCGCCGGCAACTTCCGAGATCGGCAGGCAGTGGTCGGCAATTACGGCGCCGCCGCCGGCCAGCGTGAAATAGTGGGTGCCGCGGGTTTCGCTTTTGCCGACGATCGTCACGCGGCTGCCCATCGACAGTGCGCGAAGCGGCGGCTTGCGCAATTCCGGGCCCGGATAGACGAAGGTGCGCTGCGTGGCGATACGGTGCGTCGCCTGTTCGACGACGTCGAGCATCACGTCCGGGAGGTAACCGACATAGCCATCCTGATCGGCCTGGACCCAGACGAAGCCGTCCTTGCGGTCGAAGACGCGCACGGTTTCACCGAACAGAAGTTGCGTATCGATCCCGCTTTCCAGATCCGGTGAAGGTCGAAGCGGGGCAACGGGGACGGCGATTTGGGCTGCGACGCCCTGCACGAAGCGGGGGGCATCGACGCGACCTTCGAGCGCCGCATCGGCAAGGTCGGCACGGAAGGCATGGAGGCGTCTGTCGAGATCGGTCATCTTTTTGTGTTCCAGGGTCAGATCGGAGTTATCAGCAGGTTCGTCGCACTATGCGGCAGCCGTGCGGCGGCTTTCACGGATGATGAGGTCGCCGAGATTTTCGAGGTAGAGGGCGCCGGCCACGGTCCGCTTTATCACGACATTGCGGCGATCGCGCTCGTCCCTCACCCGATCGACCAGACCGAGCGCACCCATCGTATCGAGTGCGCGGGTGATCACCGGCTTGGTGACGTCGAGGGTGGCGGCCAAGCCACGCACCGTGTGGGGCGGCGGCACGAGATAGATATGCAGGAGGATCGACAACTGGCGCAGGGTAAGATCCCGCTCGTCGCGCTTCACCTGTTCCAGCGAAACGCGATGCCAGAGGCCGAGTGCCTGCGTTGCGGTTAGGTCTGCGGACATCCCGCCTCCAAGATTGCTTGTGTCGAGCATCTTAGGTGCGAGATCTTACCGCTTCGTTTGGCACCGCATCTTCCGCGCCCGCGACCTTACCTCGCCGCCATGTCCTTGATGACCTTGTAGAGCGCCCGGATCGCGAATGCTTCGCCGCCGACGGAGGCATGCGGCTTGTCCGCTGCAACCCAGGCATAGATATCGAAATGCACCCAGCTCTTTGCGGCCGTGACGAAGCGTTTGAGAAACAGCGCCGCGGTAATCGCACCGGCCATGCCACCGGAAGGCGCGTTCGTGATGTCGGCGGCGCGAGACCGGATGTCCTTGTCGTAGCCCATCCACAAAGGCAGTCGCCACATCGGATCCGCCTGCGATCCTGCTGCTGCCGTAAGTCTGGTGGAAAGATCCTCGTCGTCGGTGAAATAGGGGGCGAGTTCGGTGCCGAGCGCGACGCGTGCGGCACCCGTCAGCGTCGCCATGTCGATCAGCAGGTCCGGCGGGTTCTCATCCGCATAGGCGAGCGCGTCGGCGAGCACGAGCCGGCCCTCCGCATCGGTATTGTCGATCTGCACCGTGATGCCCTTGCGGCTCTTGTAGATATCACCGGGACGGAAGGCGTTGGCCGAGATCGAGTTTTCAACCGCGGGGACCAGAACCTGAAGATCGATCGCAAGGCCTGCATCCATGATCATCAGCGCAAGGCCCATGACATTGGCAGCACCACCCATATCCTTCTTCATCAGCGCCATGTTGGCGGCGCCCTTGATGTCGAGACCGCCGGTATCGAAGCATACGCCCTTGCCGACCAGCGTGACCCGCGGATCGCCCTTCTTGCCCCAGCGCATCTCGAGGAGACGCGGCTGCGAGGCGCTGGCGCGACCGACCGTGTGGATGAGCGGGAAGTTCTGTGTCAGCAGGTCATCACCGACGATCGTGGTGACGGTTGCGCCGTAGTGCGCGCCGAGCGCCCGGAAGGCTGCGTCCAGTTCGTCCGGTCCCATCTCGTTGGTGGGGATGTTGACGAGATCGCGGGCGAGGAACACACCGGCAAGCTGGCGCTCGAGATCTGCCGCATCCGCAGAAGCTCCAATGGCGAGGCGGACATCCTTCGACTTTTCAGTCTTGTAACGGCTGAAGCAATAGCTGCCGAGACCAAAACCGAGCGCGAACTGCTCGGGCGATACGCCCTCGCCTTCCAGATGCCAATCACCTGGCGGAAGCAGCTTTGACAGCTTCCCCGCGATGAAGGGTTGCTCCGACGGGTTCTTGCCCAGTCCGAACACCGCGCCGGCGACGCCGCCGTCCTTGCCCGGCAGCAAGGTGAATGCGCCGGCTTCGGCCTTGAAGCCTGCAGCCTTCGCCCAGTCGGTGACCGCCGCGTCGAGACGACCGTTCTCCAGATCCGCGGGCGTGACGGCGTGGACGGGCCGGGTCGTAGCGCCCTTCTGGCTGAACAATGCTGGACGGACGGTATACTGGTATGGGGTCATGGCAACCTTCGCAAGGATCTGGAAACGTTCATTTTAACGGTCTGTTAGGGTTAACAGTTTATTCCTGTCTTTCAAATGTGTTCGCAAAGCGCCGACGACAATCGGCTGCGAGAGCGGACGACGATTGAACGACGCCCCCAACGAGATCGCCATCGATGACTGCATCTGTCGCCACCCCGTCTCGCTCGTCCCGGCTGTTCGCGCTCGCGCCGCTTGCGCAGGCAACCGCGATCGTTCTTCTGGCACTGTCTGTGACGGGGTGTACCACGAGCAAGCGCGACACGCTGACGACGGGCTCGATTCCCCAGAGGATCTCCGCTGCGCCGCTGGATGGCATGAACGCAAGCGAACTCGCTGAAGCGGAACGCTCCATCGGCGCTGCTTATGTCAAGAACCCGAGCAACAAGGATATCGGCCTGCGCTACGCCAACGTTCTCGGCATGACCGGCAAGAACACCCAGGCACTCGCCGTGATGCAGCAGGTGGCGATTGCGCATCCTGCAGACCGCGATGTCCTTTCCGCCTATGGCAAGGCACAGGCAGGTGCCGGCCAGCTCGAACAGGCACTGACAACGATCAACCGCGCGCAGACGCCTGACCATCCCGACTGGCGCCTCTATTCGGCGGAAGGTGCCGTTCTCGATCAGCTCGGCCGCTCGCAGGAAGCTCGCGCGAAATATCGCCAGGCCCTGAACACACGGCCGAACGAGCCGACGGTCATGTCCAACCTCGGCATGTCCTACGTTCTCTCCGGCGATCTGAAGACTGCCGAAAGCTACATGAAGAACGCCTCGCAGCAGCCGGGTGCCGACAGCCGCGTTCGCCAGAACCTGGCGCTTGTCGTCGGTCTGCAGGGCCGCTTCGCAGAGGCAGAGGGCATTGCCCGCCGGGAACTTTCCCAGCAGCAGGCCGATGCCAACGTGACCTACCTGCGCTCCATACTCTCCCAGCAGAACTCCTGGCGCAAACTCGCCGACAGCGACAAGGGCACGACGGCGGTCAACTGATCCAGCCGGTTTCGACAATTCCAGCGAAACAGAACCGCCATTTCCATCGGGATGGCGGTTTTTGCTTTTGAGCCAATGAGGGCGGTTCTCAGGCTGCCGGTCAGAACCGGTCCGAGACCTGGATGCCGGCCGGGCCGAGGATAACGGCGATGAGGACCGGCAGGAAGAACAGGATCATCGGGACGGTCAGCTTCGGCGGAAGAGCCGCCGCCTTCTTTTCTGCATCGTTCATGCGTTCGTCACGGCCTTCCTGAGCCAGAACGCGCAGAGCCTGGGCGATCGGCGTACCATATCGTTCGGCCTGGATCAGCGCCTGCGCCACCGCCTTGACGATATCAAGCTGAGTGCGGATGCCGAGGTTTTCGAGAGCCGTGCGCCGATCCTGAAGGAAGGACAGCTCCGCCGTGGTCAACACCAGTTCTTCCGCCAGTTCAGGCGATTGGGTGCCGATCTCCTCGGCCGCCCGGCGCATGGAGGCTTCGATCGAGATCCCTGACTCGACGCAGATCAGCATCAGGTCGAGCGAATCGGGCCAGGCTCTCTTGATCGAATGCTGCCGCTTTTTCATACGGTTGGAAATATAGATGTTGGGAGCGTAGAAGCCCAGATAGCCGAACCCGATGGCCGCCAGCATGCGGATGGCAATCGGTTTGGATTCCAGATTGCCAAGCACGAAGATCCACACCGCGGCTGCTGCGAGGAAGCAGAACGGCAGGATGAAACGCGCCGCCAGGAACAAGTTGAGGGCGTTCTGGGTGCGCAGACCTGCGGCGCGCAGCTTGTTCACCGTATTGGCATCGACAAGCGCTTCGCGCAGATTGAACCGGTCGACGATGTGACTTGCAGAGCGGTTGTTCTGGGTGCGCAGCGATGCCTTCGACAGATCGTTCATTCTTGCGCGCTCGCGGGCACGGATCGCATCACGCTCGGTCGAGACTGCTTTCATGCGCTTGTCGAGCGTTCCCTTTTCCATGAAGGGGATCGCCAGCGTGTAGCAGGTCGCAAACACTGCGACGGCGACCAGAAGCGCAAACAACATGGCCGGATCGGTTAAAGTGGCGGCGAGATCCTTCACGTGCGGTTCTCCTCAGATCTCGAAGTTGATCATGTTGCGCATCACGAAAATTCCGATGCCCATCCAGACTGCGGAGAAGAGCATGATGATATGGCCGCGTGGGTCTGTAAAAAGGATCGATATGTAGTCCGGCGAGGTCAGATAGACGAGCGTCGACACGACGAAGGGCAATGAGCCGATGATCCACGCGGAAGCCTTGGCTTCCATCGACAGCGCCTTCACCTTGGCCTTCATCTTCTTGCGCTCGCGCAGGACGCGCGAAAGATTGCCGATCGCTTCGGAAAGATTGCCGCCAGCCTGGCTCTGGATGGCGATGACGATGGCGAAAAAGTTGACTTCCGAAAGCGGCATCGTCTGCAGCATGCGTGCGCAGGCTTCGGGGATGCTGAGGCCGATCTGCTGGGAGTCCACCACGCGCCGGAACTCGGTCTTGACCGGCTCCTGACCATCCGACGCGATCAGCCGGATGGCATCATTGAGAGGCAGTCCCGACTTGATCGAGCGAACCATGACATCCAGCGAATTGGCGAACTCGTCCAGGAACTTGGCCTGACGGCGTTTGATCAGGAAACCGACGACCCAGCGCGGAAACCCAAGGCTCGCCGCAAACGCGGCACCGGTGGCGCCAAGCAGCGGCAAGCCGGCGATCAACGTCACCAGAAAGACGAAAAGTCCGAACACGGCGCTGTAGACGTAGAAGCGTGGGACGGTGAGAGACAGACCGGTCTGCGGCAGCCGCGCCTTCAGGCTGCGGTCGCCCATCTTCTTGTTTTTTTCCTGCTGCTGCTTTTCGAGGTCCTTGAGACTGTCCTGGACCGACTTGCGGCGCTTGGAAAGCTCCTGGACCCGATCCCGCGATGCCTTCATGCGGGTCAGGTCGGTTTCCGCACTCTTGACCCGGCTCAACCGCGCATCGGTCTTTTTCTCGACCTCGATGCGGGAAAACAGCAGCGCATAGCAGACCGCACCGGCGGCTACGGCCGCCAGAGCGATGATCAACACAACGGTCATATCCAGTCCGAACATCCGTCGCTCCCCCGAGACCTATCTCTGATCCGCTCTCAAGATTTTACCATTTCCATCGCGTCGAGAGCTGCCGCCAGACGGCGCTCCTCGCCGAAGTAGCGTGCGCGATCCCAGAAATGCGGCTTGGCAATACCGGTCGATGCGTGGCGGCCGATCAGGCGACCATTGGCATCCTCGCCTTCGATTTCGTAGCGCATCAGGTCCTGGGTGACGATCACGTCGCCTTCCATGCCGATCACCTCGGTAATCTGGGTGATGCGGCGGGAACCGTCGCGCAGACGTGCCGCCTGGATGATGATGTCGACCGATCCGGTGATGATCTCGCGAACGGTCTTAGCCGGCAGGGTGAAGCCGCCCATGGCGATCATCGATTCCATACGGCTCAGGCATTCGCGTGGCGTGTTGGAGTGGATCGTTCCCATCGAGCCGTCGTGACCGGTGTTCATTGCCTGCAACAGGTCGAAGACTTCAGGTCCGCGCACTTCGCCGACGATGATGCGTTCCGGGCGCATACGCAGGCAGTTCTTGACGAGGTCGCGCATGGTGATCTCGCCCTCACCTTCGATGTTCGGCGGCCGGGTTTCAAGACGCACGACATGCGGCTGCTGCAATTGCAGTTCGGCCGTATCCTCGCAGGTGATGACGCGCTCGTCCTTGTCGATATAGCTCGTCAGGCAGTTCAAAAGCGTGGTCTTGCCCGAACCGGTACCACCGGAAATGACGACGTTGCAGCGGACGCGGCCGATGATCTGCAGAACAGTTGCACCTTCAGGCGTAATCGCTCCGAACTTGACCAGCTGATCGAGCGTCAGCTTGTCCTTCTTGAACTTGCGGATGGTGAGGGCAGGCCCGTCGAGCGCCAGTGGCGGCGCGATGACGTTGACGCGCGAACCGTCCGGCAGACGGGCGTCGCAGATCGGCGAGCTTTCGTCGACGCGGCGGCCGACCTGGCTGACGATGCGCTGGCAGATCGACAGGAGCTGCGCGTTGTCGCGGAAGCGGATCTCCGACTCGATCGTCTTGCCGCCGACTTCGATAAAGGTCTGGCCGGCGCCGTTGACCATGATATCGGCGATGTCGTCGCGCGCCAGAAGCGGCTCCAGCGGACCATAGCCCAGCACGTCGTTGCAGATGTCCTCGAGCAGTTCCTCCTGCTCGGAAATCGACATCGCGAAATTCTTGATCGTGATGATGTCGTTGACGATGTCGCGGATTTCCTCGCGCGCGCTCTCGGCATCGAGCTTGGCAAGTTGCGACAGATCGATCGTATCGATAAGTGCTGAGAAAACCTGGCTCTTGGTATCGTAATACTGTTCGGTGCGGGCCTGGCGACGACGGCCGGCGGCCGGTGGCGCAAGCGGTGGCGGTGCGACGGCTTGGCGTACTCCGCCTGTATCGCGCACGGGCTCGGCCAGAATCTCCGGTGCTGTGGATTTCATGGCCGATTGCGGCGTCATGGCAGGCGGCGCAGAGACGGGCGGCATCAAGCCTACGCTCTTCCCAGAACCTTCGTTTCCGCGCTTTCCAAACATGATTTGATCCAGTCCCTAAACGTCTGACTATTTGCGGCCGAGAATCTGCATGACCTTGCCGAGACCGCCCTTTTTCGCCTTCTTCATGGCCACCCGACCGGTGACGATGTGAGCGATCTGCGAGAAGGTTTCGGCCATCGGAGATTTTGCGTCGATCTCCGAGATCATCCGACCGCTGTTTGCGGCATTGCCGAACAACTGCGCATCGAAAGGCAGGATGGCGATCGGTTCGATTTCAAGCGGCTCGACGAAATCGGCAGGCGCAATCTCCGGGCGCTTCGGCATGCCGACCTGGTTGAGGATGAGATGCGGAGCGCGGTCGTTGGGACGCAGCTTCTTCAGCGCATCGATCATGTTCTTGGTGTTGCGCAGGTTGGCAAGGTCGGGAGCGGCGCAGATGACCACCTCGTCCACCGACGCGAGAACCGAACGGGTCCATTCCGACCAGCCATGCGGGATATCGAGAACAGCCACGGGCGCCGAGCGCTGCAGGACCTCGATGATCGGCTGGAAAGCCATGCTGTCGAAATCATAGGCCCGGTCGAGCAGCGAGGGGGCGGCCAGAAGCGAGAGGTGTTCGGAGCATTTGGTCAGCAGGCGATCGAGAAAAACTTCGTCGAGGCGCTCGGGTGCAAACACCGCTTCGGCAATACCCTGGGCCGGATCCTGATCGAAATCGATATTGGCGGTCCCGAACGGCAGGTCGAGATCGGCAAGAATGGTTTCGGTGGAGAACAGGCTGGAAATGCCGAATGCGCAGTTATGCGCAATGGTCGATGCACCGACGCCACCCTTGGCGCCGACAAAGGCGATCGAACGGCCCAGAGGTTCGGCTTCCGGATCGACGAAAATGGCCGAAATCGATGCCAGCATGTCCGCCATCTCGACAGGACCGACAAGATATTCCGATATGCCGTTGCGGATCAGTTCGCGATAAAGCGGGATATCGTTATAGCGCCCGATGACGATCACGCGGGTCGACGGGTCGCAGACTTCCGCAAGCGGTGTCAGCTCGTGCAGCAGGTTTCTTGGCTCCGCATCGGTCTCGAGAATGACCAGATTCGGGGTTGGTGACGACGCAAACATGTTGGCGGCTGCAGCAACGCTGCCGCTTGTGACACGCAGATTGACCTTTGCCATGCGCCGGTCGCGGCCCATGCGGTCCATCATCCGCTGCATGGTGTCGCTTTCGCAAAAGGCGTGGATGGAAATGCGTGGAAGAGGCCGCAGGGCCTCCATGTCGCCATTCCGCTCCGGCTCGGCGCCCGAGATCTCCTCCTGGCCGGAACCGCGAATTTCGTAGTTGATCGCGCTCATGGTTCTCTCCGGTTCAAGGCCGCCGTCAGTTGCCGTTGATGTTGATCGTCGTGCCGCTGCCACTGTCGCTGCTTGTCGTCTCGCCGCGGTAACTGCGGATCACACCGGCGCGCTGCGTGGCATCGATCGGCGTCATTCCGCGTGGAGCAATCAGGTCCGACGGGTTGGCGATCTGGGCGGCCAGATTGTTTTGCGAGGCGCAGCCGAAATTGTACCAGTTGCTGTTGTTGTAGGTATCGTTCGACAGGTCTGCCGGCCATTTGCCGCACTGGCCGGTCATCGCCTTTGTCGTGACGAAGGAAAGCCGGATCGGGGCCGCATCGCCGGTCGGCGAGGCTCCATAGCTCGTCATCAGGATGCGCTGCGGCTTGATGCCGTTGGCGATCAGGGTGCGGCGAACGTCGCCAGCCAGATGCGATGCAGCACCGGCATTGTATGAGCCCTGCGGAACCTGGACCTGGATGATGCCGGCAGGCGAGGATACGAACCGCTGTGCGAAACCCTTCACCGTGTCGCGCAGTCCGATCGTCAGGCGAACGTCGCCCGATCCAATCGGAATATCCAGCGACGATTCACCCTCCGCCAGAACGATCGGATGGCGGGTGCGGTAGTCGTCTGGAACCGAGCCGGTCGTCATGTTGTTGCCGCAGGAGGACAAAAGCGCGGCAAGTGCCGCAATGCCCAGGGCAGACCGGATTTGGCGACGCTTTGCAGCGGAGGCCGATGTCGATGTGATGGTCATGATCGATCCCCGCTTACTTGTAGATGAAGCCGACGGAGCCATGATACTGGCTGCCACCGCTTTTGGCCGGCTCATTGCGGCCGTAGATCTTGTTGACGCGGTTCAGGAAGAAGGAAGCCGCGTCGTTCTCAGGATTGAAGTTGTCATCCGGGCGGGCGATCTCGTTGCGGGCCACAGGCCTTACGAGATAGGGCGTCGCGATGATGACGAGTTCGGTCTCGTTGCGGATGAAGTCCTTGCTGCGGAACAGCGTACCGAAGACAGGAACCTTAGAGATGCCCGGCAGTCCAGACATCGCCTGGCGGACATTGTCCTGCACGAGGCCGGCGATAACGATCGAACCGCCGGAGGGAAGCTCGACCGTGGTTGAGGCTTCGCGCTTGCGGATCGACATGTAGGTGTTGCCCGGAACGCTCAGGCTTGTGCCG
Source organism: Neorhizobium sp. AL 9.2.2 (assembly GCF_013317225.1). Taxonomy (NCBI): domain Bacteria; kingdom Pseudomonadati; phylum Pseudomonadota; class Alphaproteobacteria; order Hyphomicrobiales; family Rhizobiaceae; genus Neorhizobium; species Neorhizobium sp. AL 9.2.2. Next base: position 163,918 of record NZ_JAALXU010000001.1, on the reverse strand, counting down.
TTGCCCGTCGTTACGGAACCCTCATAGGTCGGCTCCGAAACATTGGTTTCGATATTCAAACTGATACGGCCAGGCGACAGAACGATCGGCTTGAAATTCAGCTCGATGCCATAGTCCACGGTGGTGATGGATCGGTTGACCGTCGTCTTGCGGGTTTCGTCGTCAACGTTGACTTCCTGCTCCGCTGGCAGTCGATACTCGCCGCCAACATAGAATTTAGCCTGCTGACCCGAAATCGCCGTCAGGCTTGGTTCGGCAAGCGTGCGCATGACGCCGGCCTGTTCCATGGCATTCATGGTTGTGGCGAGAGTGGCTGCACCAACGGAGCCAGACAATGCCCCCTGGCTTCCCAGGCTGACAGCATTCCCCAGATTCGCAGGATTGAAGAAGGAAAAGCTACCCTTGTTGCCGCTGATCGAGCCGTTGAAACCAAGCTGTTTCAGGACCTGGCGGCTGACTTCCGCAACCGTGACCTTGAGCGTGACCTGATCTTCGCCCTCGATAGTCAAAAGGTTGACGATCTGCGACTGCTGGCGGTTTTCGGCGAAGATATCCGCATCGCCGTTATTGCCCTGTGCGGTGATGTTGCGGGTGGTTGCTTCACCGCCCTTGAGGAAGGCGCGCGCGAGCTTTTCCGCCTGCGACGAATCCTGCGGCGTGCGCACCGTGCCCGACAGCACGATGTTGTCGGAGATGATCTCGACCTTGATGTCGGATTCCGGCAGGAACCGGCGAAGGTTCTGCTGCAGACCGGAGATGTCGCGTTCGATCTCGACGTCGAGACTGACGATCTCCTCGCCGTTCGGGCCGAACACAAAGATATTGGTCTGGCCGACAGTCTTCCCGAACAGGTAGATGCGGCGCGAGGTTCGCGTGACCGCATCGGCAAGCGAAGGATCTGCGACCAGGATGTCGTGCGCATCGGCCGGGAGATCGACAACCAGCGCCTTGTTCAAACCGAGTTGGACTCGGCGTTTCACGCCAGGGCCGCCTTCGGTGATGCGGATAAGGTTGGCATCGGAAGCGGCCACTGCATCGCGGACCGACAGACCGACCGGCGCGTATCCGCCTGGAAAACCCGATACCGACAGGCAGAGGGCTATCCCGGCGACCGAGGACCTACGAATTCTGGCTCTTAGCTTGCTCATGTGCCCGCCCCGTTCACTTCGTCTGCTGCGAGGCAGAACTTTTGACGATCGCCCCTGATTTGATGACCTGGACCTCTGCCTTGCCGCCGCCATGCAGCAGATAATCTGCTGCAACCGTATCGGCTTCCTGGGCATCCGCGACCGAACGGAGAGCAAGCGTCAGGCGCTCTGCCATCTGCTGCGCCACCGTGATGATCTTTGCCTGATCGGGGGTCAGTTCCAGCGTGGCGGTCGTTCCGACCACCGACTTGCTGCCATCCGGCGCCTCCTGGATCTGCTGGTCGATCGCGAGCACCCGGACGTTGTTGAGGACGTTTTCGGTGATGAAATTGCCGCTGTCCTTGTTCTCGCGCACCATGATCACGTCGACGCGGTCATTGGGGAGCACGAAGCCGCCGGCACCGGTGGCGACGGAAATCTCGGTCGCGACAGCGCGCTTTCCGGACGGAAGCAGCGAGGACATGATGCGGCTGGAGGAGTCTGCAATCTTCTCGGCGCGGATTGGCTCGCCCTTGAAGATCGGCAGGCGCACGACGGAGCCGGCGACATCGGCGATGGCATCCGGCCGGGCGTCGCTCGTGATAAAGCCTTCGACGACGCTGCCGTTCGGCCACTCTACCCACTGGACCGACTTGTCATTGAGCCGGCTGCCGACGGGAATGTTCTCAGCCGAAACGAGAACTTTCGTCGTCGGCTCCCGCTGGATGACCGTCTCGACGAGGTCCGGGCCCTTCTGACCAGTAAGGCGCATCGCCAGCAGGCCGGCAAGACCTGCCGCTACAACTGCGACTGCGAGAATCATAAGACGAGCGGGCTTCATGAGCTTCCTCGGAGGAATACAAATCAATCCTCGAGAGCATGCGCCGGAATGGTGTAATTATGGTTAATAGGAAGCTTACGATTTGGGTTAACGCAATGTTACCCTGCCGTGCGCGTCGATTAGCTTGCGGCCAGAAGCACAAGATTGACGACAGGCGACTGCTGGAAGGTCAAGTAGCCGCCGATCGCGATCGCGATACCATAGGGAATCTTGCTTTCTGTCACCAGCGAAGCCGGCAGGCGGATCCCCATTGCCATTGCTGTATTGGCGTTAGCTCTCAACAGCAGGAAGATGAGTGTAATAAATCCGCCGACGAAGGCGACGGTGACCAGAAACGAAATCAGGGCGGGCGTAAACCCGAACCAGATTGCCGTTGCCGTCAGAAGCTTGGCATCGCCGCCGCCCATCACGTTCATCGCAAACAGCATGAAGCACACAGCAAACACGGCGGAAGCTGCGGTAATACTCATCCCATAGTCCGCCCATCCAAGACCGACCAGCGGTGCGAAGACGAGAAACGAAACGAGGATAGCGGCAGACAGCTTGTTCGGGATCTTCATGGTGAAAAGATCGCTGATGGCAGCGAGCGCAAGACAGAATGGAACGATCAAGGTTACAATGACAACCATTTCAAGCATCCTTTTTGCGCCGCGTCCCTCGATCTTATGTATCAAGGCCTAAAGCTGTAAAACCGCCCCTGGTGGGGCGGTCTACACATAGACATCACGGTTCTTAAGAACTTACTGCTGGTTCAGCTTGGTAGCGAGGTTCTTGAACTGGTTGTTCAGAGCGCCCCCGAGCGTGGTCGCACCGGCGATCAGGGCCACGGAAATGAGAGCTGCGATGAGGCCATACTCGATGGCGGTCGCACCAGACTCATCCTTCATAAAACGAGCAAAAATCTTGGACATGGAATCTCCTATTCCCACCTACGGTTCAGCACTTACCGACAACTGTTTTCCGCTGTTCGGATAACCCAAACTAACCCCAGACGATTGCTATCGACTTAACGAAGAACCTTTCCAAAGTGTTAACTCCCCTGATACGGCACATTGGGTAAACAACGCACCAACAGCATCATTCAAATCGAAAACTGCGTCCCCGAACATTATATTTACCTAATAAAATATCATAAACATGCGGATATGGGATATTTGCAGCCGCGTTCGGGCACGAAAATGCCGCTCTTGCTCCTGTCATCATTGGTTAACGTTTCGGAAAGCTCAGCCTCGAGATGTTTACTTAAGGCTTCATTCACCATTCCACGCCATCTTTGAGACACGACTGTTCATCGATTCAAAGGCCACCACGATGGTTGTGCGCAAAATGCTCGTTGCCTTCGCATGCCTTTGCGGCATTGCCACAAGCCTCAGCGGCCCGGCATTGGCGCAGGAAGACGGCCTTGTGCGCGTGTTCATGAATCACGCGCGGGTACTGAAACTGGATAGGCCAGTGGCCAAGGTGATTGTTGGCAACGCGGAAGTCGCCGACGCGACCGTGGCCGACCCGACAACCATCGTCCTGACGGGCCGTGCGTTTGGGACGACCAATCTCGTCCTGCTCGATGAGGACGGCAATGCAATTGCCGACGAACGTATTCTCGTCTCCATTGACGAAGGCAATACGGTTCGCGTGTACCGTCAGACCGAGCGCTCCGTTCTCTCCTGCACGCCCAACTGCGAGCAGCATGTGGAATTCAAGAATACGGCTGGTGCAACGCCCTGACGGCCTTGATCTGACACGACGCCAGACAGAAAATTGCCCAGCTGCGTCGCCCGACCTGCTCTACGTGGACACAGGTGCCTAAACTCTAATCCCATTCGGCAACGGAATATCAATATTCCCCTCCTAGTATTGCGGCTCGAATGGACCGGGGGCGGCAATGCATCAGAACGATAGGCACACTGACGGCGCTGGCGCGTCGCGCGTGCCGGCGACGCACTCTCGGCGTCCGTGGCGCCGGTTCAGCCGGTCCACGGATGGTGCCGCGGCGATCGAATTTGCGCTCCTGGCCATCCCCTATTTCGTGATCGTCTTTGCCATCATCGAAACCTTTGTTGCCTTCGCCGGCGAGCAACTGGTTGCCAATGCCGTCGACACGATGGCCCGCAAGATCAGAACAGGCAACATCACCACCACTGATACGACCCGGACAACCTACCATGACCGGACGAAATTCCGGACCGCGTTCTGCAACGAGATCTCGATCCTCATCAAATGCGATGCATCGGAAATCGCCACCCCGAACAAACTCTGGCTCGACGTTCGCAGCTTTACGAGCTTTTCGGCGATCCCGAAGACAGTGCCCCGGACGCCCGCAAACACCGCTTTCGGCGAACTGGATACGGCCTCCATCAACTATTATTCGCCGGGCGGGCCAAAGACCGTCAATATGCTGAGGGCCTATTACAAATGGGAGGTCATCACCGATCTGGTGCGGCCCTACATAACCAATGTCCGGCCAACCAACGGGACACGGCCCAACTACTTCCTGATCGTCGAAACGGCTGCATTCCAGAACGAGGACTATCCGTGATGGCGACCCCAACAACCAGGCGGGCTGCACAGACCGGATGGCTATGCCGCTTCAGGGCATTGATCGTTGACACGAAGGGCGCGGGCGCCGTCGAATTCGCGTTGATCGTGCCGCTTCTGATCTTTCTCTACATCACGGCATTCGAGCTGACGATTGCGCTCAGTGTCTCCAAGCGAACCGCGAGTTCCGCAAGCACGATTGCCGACATTACGACCCAGCAGGCGAGCGTGACCCCGACGTGGCTTGCCACAATGAAGGATGTGACGGGCAGCATCTTTGCGCCCTACGCGCCGCAGAACCTGAGCCTGAAGATCACCGGCGTGCAGCTGGACGCAAACAGCAATCCGACCGTTGCCTGGTCGTGGGATCAGTCTAACGGCAAGCCGTACGCGGTGGGCAGCACCGTCAACGTTCCGAGCGACATGCGCACAGCCAGCACGTTTCTGGTGCGTACAGAGCTATCGGTTACGCACAAGTTGCTGATGATCATGCCAGGACTGCTTCCGCCTCAGCTCCAGACGATCACGCTCAGCCGCCAGTACTACTACCGTCAACGCGTCGGAACCAGTATCGACTGTAACGGCTGCTGACGCGGTCCTCTGCTTCCCCTTTGCCAACATGATCGCGCGACTATATGTATCGCCATCCGGGCAGGTGATTTGTGTCACTTGTCCGCACAGGCGATTTCAATTTCCGGGTGACAGATGGCACGGGCCTTCCTCTTCGTTCTCGATTCCTTCGGCGTCGGCGGCGGCCAGGATGCGCAGGCGTATAATGACCTTGGCTCCAACACGTTCGGCCATATTGCCGAATTCTGTGCCGCCGGTGCCGCGGACCGAGCCGGCTTGAGGCAGGGACCGCTCAGCCTTCCGAACATGTCCTCGCTCGGCCTGCTCGAAATCGCAAAGCTTGCCAGCGGCGACTACCCGATCGGCATGCAGCGGCCCGAACGCGTCTTCGGCCTTCACGGCGCGGCAAACGAACTGTCGCTTGGCAAGGACACGCCGTCGGGACATTGGGAAATTGCCGGCACGCCGGTCACCTTCGACTGGGGTTATTTCCCGACCGAAGGCGATGCGTTTTCGCCCGAACTCGTCGAGGCGATCTGCCGCGAAGCCGATATCCCGGGCATTCTCGGCAACTGCCACGCTTCGGGCACAGACATTATCGCAAAACTCGGAGAAGAGCATGTCCGGACGGGCAAGCCGATCTGCTATACATCGAGTGACAGCGTCTTCCAGATCGCCGCGCACGAGACCCATTTCGGGTTGGAGCGGTTGTTGAAGCTGTGCGAGACCGTGCGGACGCTGCTCGATCCCTTGAATATCGGAAGGGTGATTGCCCGACCATTCACTGGCGAGACGCCGGAGACGTTCGAGCGAACCGGCAACCGGCGCGACTATTCAGTGCTGCCGCCGGAGCCGACATTGCTCGACCGGCTGGTTTCGGCGGGCCGAACCGTCCACGCCGTCGGCAAGATCGCCGATATCTTTGCGCACCAGGGCATCAGCCGCGTGAGCAAGGCAAACGGCAACCACGCCCTGATGGATGCGACGCTCGACACGATGGCGCAAGCCGAGCAAGGTGATCTCGTCTTCACCAACTTCGTCGATTTCGACATGCTCTACGGACACCGTCGCGACGTCGCGGGCTATGCGGCCGCTCTCGAAGAGTTCGACCGGTCGCTGCCGGAAGTGCATCGCCGGCTTCAACCGGGCGATATGGTGATCATCACCGCCGACCACGGCTGCGATCCGACCTGGCGCGGCACCGACCACACACGCGAGCGGGTGCCGATCATGGCGTTCGGTCCCGGCATTCGCTCCCGCTCGATCGGGCTTCGGCCGACTTTCGCCGACATCGGTGAGACAGTCGCTGCCCATCTCGGCATTCCTGCCGGAAGACACGGATGGAGTTTTCTGTGACGAAGAACTTTGTAAAGGCCGAGATCCACTGCCACATCGAAGGTGCCACGCCGCCGCATCTGGCACGGGCGCAAGCCCAGAAATACGGCGTGGACATCGCCCCTCTCCTCTCCGGTGACACCTATACCTGGAAGGATTTTTCCGAGTTCATCCTGAGCTACGACGCCATCGCCTCGTTGTTCCGAACAGAAGCCGACTATGCGCTGCTGACGGAGACCTATCTCTGCGAGCTTGCCGCCTGCAACACGATTTACAGCGAGATCATCGTATCGCCTGATCATGGCGACCGCATCGGGCTCGGTGCCGACGCCTATCTCGCCGGTCTCTGCGACGGTATTCACGCCGCGAAGGAAAAGACCGGGATCGAGACACGCATCATCGTGACCGGCGAGCGGCATTTCGGCCCTGACAGCGTGATTGCCGCCGCGGAATACGCCGCCCGATGCCGGAACCCGCTGATCACGGGTTTCAACATGGCCGGCGAGGAGCGTATGGGCCGCGTTGCCGATTATGCGCGTGCATTCGATATTGCTCGCGACGCGGGCCTTGGTCTGACGATCCATGCCGGCGAAGTCTGCGGGGCATTCAGCGTGTCCGACGCGCTCGATCTCGTGCGTCCATCGCGGATAGGCCACGGCGTTCGCGCCATCGAAGATCCCGCTCTGGTCGAGCGGCTGGTCGAGCTCGGAACCGTGCTGGAAGTCTGCCCCGGTTCGAATATCGCGCTGCAGGTCTTTCCGGATTTCGAGAGCCATCCCCTGAAAGCCCTGAAGGCTGCTGGTGTGCGGGTCTGCATCAATTCCGATGACCCGCCGTTCTTCAAGACTTCGCTTGCCCGGGAATACGACATTGCGGCGGAGGTCATGGGTTTTAGCGATGCCGAAATTGATGCCATGACCCGTGTCGCGATCGAGGCGGCTTTTGTGGACGAGGCGACCCGCGGCGCACTGCTTGCCCGGTTTGACGCTACCGCGGCACAATGACGACTTGCGCGCGCGGTCATTTTCCCGGATGAAGACACTGATAACAGAGAGGTAAAACCATGGACGGCGTGACTGTCATCGATCATCCGCTGGTGCAGCACAAGCTGACCATCATGCGCAAGAAGGAAACCTCGACGGCCGGCTTTCGGCGGCTGTTGCGCGAGATTTCCATGCTTCTCTGCTATGAAGTGACGCGCGATCTCGACCTCACCATGGAGACGATCGAGACGCCGCTGACGCAGATGCAGGCGCCTGTCGTCGAAGGCAAGAAGCTCGTGTTCGTTTCCATCCTTCGCGCCGGCAACGGCCTTCTGGAAGGAATGCTCGAGCTGGTGCCATCGGCCCGTGTCTCGCATATCGGCCTCTACCGGGACCATGACACGTTGCAGCCGGTCGAATACTATTTCAAGGCGCCCGAAAATCTCGATGAGCGATTGCTGATTGTCGTTGATCCGATGCTCGCGACGGGCAATTCCGCGATCGCCGCGATCGAAAAGCTGAAGGAGCGTGGCGCGAAAAACATCCGCTTCCTCTGCCTTCTTGCAGCACCGGAAGGCCTCAAGAATTTCCAGGACGCGCATCCCGACGTGAAGATCTATACGGCTTCGATCGACAGCCACCTCAATGAAAAGGGCTATATCATGCCCGGCCTCGGCGACGCTGGTGACCGGATGTACGGCACGAAGTAACGCAGTTCAGACTTTGCTTACCTAGATTTCATGGCAATGGCCTGCGAAGCTTTTCGCGGGCCATTTCTTCATTGTCCTTTGCTACCTTCAAGGCGAACTCGCAAAGGATGACCATGCTTCTGCGCACCCTTGTTTTCGCTGGCCTCGCAGCTCTGCTTGCAACGCAGATCCCGGCGGTGATGACGCTTGTTGATCGCGTGCCGGAGCCTGCGAGCGGCACTGCGGAAACGCCGAGCTCTGCGAAGGCCCAACCCGCTTCCGTGTCCCCCGGCCGGGTGAGGCTGTCGGCCGATGGCAGAGGCCATTTCACCGGCCAGTTCCGGATCAACGGCAAGACGGTGGAAGGGCTGGTCGACACCGGCGCATCGGCAGTCACCATCAACGAAAGCACGGCCCGCAAGCTGGGCTTCGGGGTCAACAGTCTCGATTTCCGGTATCAGATGAATACGGCGAACGGGAAGACAGACGGCGCCCGCATCATCCTCGATCGCATCGAGATCGGCAATATCCGCGTCAGACAGATCGATGCCTTCGTGCTGCGCGACGAAGCGCTTTCCAGCACGCTGATCGGCATGACCTTCCTGAAAAAACTGAAATCCTTCCAGGTCGAAGATGGCAGCCTGACGCTGATCCCTTAGCGATTACTCGACCCGGCCGAGGATGAAAGGCGGCAGGACAGGCGCTTCATCAGACACTGAATAGCAGGCGGTGACATCGGCAGCTGCGCGTGCTGCATCGTCTTCGCTCGCCGCATGGACCATGGCAATCGGCTGCCCCTTGGAAACCTTCGTGCCAAGCGGGAGAATGGCATCGATACCGACACGGTGGTCGATCGCGTCTCCGGCACGGCGCCGGCCACCGCCGAGCTCCACCACCGCCATGCCGAGTGCTCGTGTTTCGCAGCTGGCGAGGAAGCCATCGGCGGGGGCGAGGACCGGGCGAATGACCGGTGCCTCTGCAAGATAGACATCCGCCGGCCTATCGCAGAAATCTGCCGGACCGCCCAGCGCATGGGTCATGCGAGCAAAGCGTTCCAGGGCTGCACCGGATGCCAGTGCCCGTCGCGCAACCTCTTCAGCCTCTTTGATCGTCGCAACGAGATTGCTCAGAACCAGCATTTCCGCTGCTTCGGCAATCACGACGCTTTCTAGTCGCGTCCCTGCTTTCTCTCCCTTGAGAACCGAGAGACAGTTTCTGATCTCCAGCGCGTTACCGGCTGCATCGGCAAGCGGCTGGTTCATATCCGTCAGCAGAGCCACGGTCTTCAGGCCTGCGCCATTGGCGACTTCGACCAGCGAGCGGGCCAGAAGCTCAGCCTCGTCCTTTGAGCGCATGAAGGCACCGCTGCCGACTTTCACGTCGAGGACCAGAGTTTCGAGACCGGCTGCAAGCTTTTTCGAGAGGATCGAGGCGGTGATGAGAGAAATGGCTTCGACCGTCGCGGTGACATCGCGGATCGCGTAGAGCCTGCGGTCGGCGGGTGCCAGTTCCTGTGTCTGGCCGACGATGGCGCAACCGATATCCCGGACGATGGCACGCAAGCGTGTTTCATCCGGCATCACGTCGTAACCGGGTATTGCCTCGAGCTTGTCGAGCGTGCCGCCGGTATGGCCAAGGCCGCGGCCGGAGATCATCGGAACGGCAAGCCCGCAGGCAGCCGCAAGCGGGGCAAGCATCAGCGAGACGTTGTCGCCGACGCCGCCGGTCGAATGCTTGTCGGCCACTGGCCGCGCCGCATCCCGCCACTGCATCACACGACCGGAATCGCGCATCGCCAGCGTCAGCGCGATCGTTTCGTCGCGCGACATGCCCTGGAAAAACACGGCCATGGCGAAGGCTGCAACCTGTCCCTCGGAGATCGTCTCATCCGTCATCGCCGCGATGAATGCGGCGATGTCATTCGATGACAGAACCTCGCCATCGCGTTTGCGACGGATGATCTCCTGCGGGATCATGACGCCTAGTAGCCGGTGGAAGCGCGGGATGCGGGTGCGCCGCTCAACACGCCCAGGATATCGTCGAGAAGGCTGGACGCGCCGAAGCGGAATGTCGACGGCATGAGCCAGTTCGGGCCCATGGTCGATTCGGCAAGCCGGAGATAGAGATCCGCATCCGCCACCGTGCTGATGCCACCGGCCGGCTTGAAGCCGATGCGCTTCTTGGACGCGCGGATGGCACGCAGCATGCTGTCTGCCGCTTCCAGCGTCGCGTTGACGGAAACCTTGCCGGTGGAGGTCTTGATGAAATCGGCACCGGCAGCGATTGCCAGTTCCGAGCCGCGTCCCACGAGCGATGCGTCCTTCAGTTCCCCGGTCTCGAGAATGACCTTGAGGCAGGACTGCGGGCAGGCTGCGCGAACGGCCTCGACCATGTCGGTCACCGCCTGCTCATCGCCCGCCATCAGCTTGCGATAGGGAATGACCAGATCGATCTCGTCGGCGCCATCTTCCACCGCCTTCCGGGTCTCTTCGACCACGGCGGCGACCGGCAGGTCACCACCTGGAAAATTCACCACCGTGGCAATGCGAACCTTGTGCCCGTGCCCCAGGATCCCGCGCGCATAGGCGACAAAGCGCGGCCAGATGCAAATTGCGGCCGCTGCCCCATAGGGTGTCTGCGCCCTCGCGCACAAAGTCTCGATCGCGGCATCGTCGCAGTCGTCGCGCAGGTTCGTAAGGTCAAGAAGCGAGAGCGCAAAGGATGCTACTTCGCGTGGACTATGCAGTTCCATGATCTGCCTCCCTTAAAGAGCGGACATATTTATCGTTGAAAGGATTATATGCAAGCCGTCGGGACGAGTACGGCCACCGACGGACAGCTATCCAGCTGAATTGAAACGGGAATCAGGCCAGCATTTCCTTGAGGACGGCAGCCAGCCGCTGGCCGCCGACCGGGGCCATATCCTTGGTTTCATCGTGGCTGAGTTCGGCGCCCGTCATGCCCGCACCGAAATTCGTGATCACGGACGCGGCTGCGACCTTCATACCGAAATAGCGGGCGAGGATGACTTCCGGCACAGTGGACATGCCGACGGCATCGGCGCCGAGCGTTCGCGCCATGCGAATTTCCGCGGGCGTTTCGAAGCTTGGGCCTGAGAACCACATGTAGACGCCGGAAAACAGCGGAATGCCGGCTCGTATTGCGGCATTGCGCATATCGAGCGTCAGGCCCGCATCATAGGCCGAGGTCATGCCGACGAAGCGCTGGTCGCCGCGTTCGCCGATCAGCGGGTTCATGCCGGAATAGTTGATGTGATCCGAGATCTGCATGACCGAACCCGGCGGCATGTCTTCCCGGAGCGAGCCTGCGGAATTCGTGAGGATCATGGTCTGGACACCGAGACCGCGCATCACCTCGATCGGGAAGCGCATCGCCTTGGCATCGCCATGCTCGTAGTAATGCGCCCGGCCGGACAGCATGATCACAGGCTCTTCGCCGAGGTAACCGGCAACCAGTTCGCCGGCATGACCCGTGACGCCGCTGACGGGAAAGCCCTCCAGCATCGTATAGGGGATGCGGACCTGATCGCGCACTTCTTCCACCAGCGTTCCAAGGCCCGACCCCAGCACGACCGCGTGGCGCGGAATGAGGCCGTCCAGCCGGTCGACGAGCAGATCGATGACGTCTCTCATCCGATCTTATCCGTCTCAAAGGCGTAGGGCAGAAGTTCTGCCATGGTCACGGTCTTCTGCACGCCGGCCTCGTCGCAGAGATAGATGAGCGTATCGGCCGAGGCGAATTCGGAGATCTTCTGGCGGCAGCCGCCGCAGGGCGTGCAGAGCGGAAGCTTTTCGGCAATCACCGCAAGCGACTTCACCTTCTTGCCGCCGCCCATGATCATGGCGCCGATTGCTGTCGGTTCGGCGCACCAGCCTTGAGGGAAGGACAGGTTCTCGATATTGGCGCCGAGATAGACCTTGCCGTCATCGGCAAGGATGGCGGCACCGACCGGGAATTTCGAATAGGGCGCATGCGCTTTCGACATGGCATCGCGGGCAGCTTCGAACAGGTCGTGTGGCGAAAATTCGGACATCGCGATTAGCGCTCCTTGGTATAGGGGACACCGCCGGCCTTGGGCGGGCGGGCAATGCCGATAAAGCCGGCGAGTAGCACGCAGGTAAGGATATAGGGCAGCGCCTGGAAAATCTGCACCGGCACTTCGCCGATCAGCGGAAGCGACTTGCCCTGCATGAAATTCGCGAAGGCATCGAGGAAGCCGAACAGCAGGCAGGCGAACATGACCGGCACCGGTTTCCACTTGGCGAAGATGAGCGCCGCAAGCGCGATGTAACCCTTGCCGGCCGACATGTTGTTGATGAAGGCTGCCGACTGCGCGATCGCCAGATAAGTGCCGGCAAAGCCTGCGAGGAAGCCCGTGACGATCAACGCTCTGTAGCGCAGCCAGCTGACCGAGATGCCGGCCGTATCGACCGCACCGGGATTTTCGCCGACCGCGCGAAGACGAAGGCCGAAGCGCGTGCGGTACAGGATCCACCAGGACAGCGGCACCATCAGGAAGGCGATGTAGGTGAGGATATTGTGGCCCGAGATCACGTTCGCATAGAGCGGACCGATGATCGGCACCTCACGCATCATGTCTGCGCCGGGAAGCGTGATGCTGGAGAAGCGGCCGGATGCGGGAACCTGTCCCGTGCGTCCGCCCTGGCTGAACCAGGCCTGGCCAAGCACGATGGTGAGGCCCGCCGCGATGAAGTTCAGCGCGACGCCGGAGACGATCTGGTTGCCGCGGTTGGTGATCGAGGCAAAGCCGTGCAGCATGGAGAACAGGATGGCGGTGACGATGCCAGCACCAAGTCCTGCCCAGGCATTGCCGGTGTAATAGGCGACGCAGGCCGAGGCGAATGCCGATACCAGCATCTTGCCTTCAAGCCCGATGTCGAAAATACCGGCGCGCTCGGAAAACAGGCCAGCGAGTGCGGTAAACAGCAGCGGGATCGACAGGCGGATCGCAGAACCGAGAATGCTTATGAAAACTTCGAAATAATCCATGCGCCTATCTCCCCCCTGCCGGTGATCGGGCAAACTGCTGGTAGGCACGCACGATTGCCGGTCGAAGCATATATTCGAGCGCTCCGGCAAACAGGATGACCATGCCCTGGATGACGACGATCATGTCGCGCGTGATCGCCGGCATGTCGAACGAAAGCTCGGCACCGCCCTGATAGAGGATGCCGAACAGCAGCGCCGAAAGGACGATGCCGGCCGGGTGGTTGCGTCCCATCAGCGACACCGCAATTCCGACGAAGCCGGCGCCACCGACGAATTCGATCTGCAGACGGGCGGATGCGCCCATGACCGGATTGAGCGCCATCATGCCGGCAAGGCCTCCGGAGATCAGCATCGTGATCATGACGATCTTCGAATACCCGATACCGGCATAGCTTGCGGCGGATGGGCTGATGCCGAGCGTGCGCATTTCATAGCCGAGCTTGGTGCGCCAGATCAGGACCCAGACCAGGAAGCACATGATGAGTGCGATGAGGAACGAGAAGTTAAGCGGAGCCGCACCGAGCTTGCCGCCGAACATCGCGATCAGCCAATCGAGCTTCGGCAACTGGCCGCCCGGCAGAAAGGTGCGGCTTTCCGGCGCCATCTTGCCGGGCACGATCAGCATGTGCACCAGCACGTAGTTCATCAGCGACGACACGATGAAATTGAACATGATGGTGGTGATGACGATGTGGCTGCCGCGCTTTGCCTGAAGCCAGGCAGGGATGGCGGCGCAGGCGGCACCGAAGAGTGCTGCCCCGATCACCGCAAACGGCATCGTCACGTACCAGGGAACATAGGCATCGAGCGAGAGCGCCACCAGCGCAGCACCGAGACCACCGAGATAGGCCTGGCCTTCCGAGCCGATGTTGAACAGGCCCGAATGGATGGCGACTGCGACCGACAGGCCGGTGAAGATGAAGCTCGTGGTGTAAAACAGGGTGAAGCCGATGCCTTCGCCGCGGCCAAGCGCACCGACCAGAAGCAGCTGCAGCGCTTCGAACGGGTTTTCGCCGATCGCCCACACCACGATGCCGGAAAAGAAGAAGGCGAGCGCGAGGTTGATCAGCGGGATGACGCCGTAATTGATCCAGCCAGGCAGGGGAACGGATGCGGTGCTCATGCGCCCTCTCCCTTCCAGTCGTTTGCAGGGAGAAGCCCAGGCATCGTAAACTCCAAAAATATCATTCCCGGCCGGATCATGCTGCGATCCCGGCCATCATCAGGCCCAGCGTCTGCTCACCTGCCTCGCCCGACTTTTCGCCGACGACCTTGCCGGCAAACATGACAAGGATGCGGTCCGACAGGGAGCGGATCTCGTCGAGTTCGACGGAGACCAGAAGCACGGCCTTGCCGGCATCGCGCGTATCGATGATGCGCTTGTGGATGAACTCGATCGCGCCGATATCGACGCCGCGGGTGGGCTGGCCAATGATCAGCACATCCGGATCGCGCTCGATCTCGCGGGCGACGACGATCTTCTGCTGGTTGCCACCGGAGAAATTGGCGGTCTTCAACCGCGCATTCGGGGGGCGGATGTCGTATTTGACGATCTGTTCCTCGGCCTGCTTGCGGATCGCGTCGAGATCCAGCATCGCACCGCCATAGCGGCGATCGCGATGATAGCCCAAGATGGAGTTCTCATATTCCTCGAATTTGAGGACGAGGCCCATATGATGGCGGTCTTCCGGAATGTGCGCGAGGCCGAGCGCGCGCAACATGGCGGGATCTGAACCGGCAATCGACTGGCCGTTGACGATGATCTCGCCGGAGGACGGCTTGCGGATGCCGGCGATGGCCTCCAGCAGTTCCGACTGGCCGTTTCCAGCGACACCGGCAATGCCGACGATCTCGCCGGCGCGGACTTCGAACGACACGTCGTCGACCATCGTCACGCCGCGGCTATCCTTGACGGTGAGGTTCTTGACCGACAGCAGAACCTTGCCCGGATCGGCCTCGCCCTTTTCGACACGCAGCAAAACACGGCGACCGACCATCAGTTCGGCAAGTTCCTCGACGGTCGTGTCGGCAGTCTTGCGGGTGGCCACGATTTCACCGCGGCGCATGACGGAGACCGTATCGGTGATCGCCATGATCTCGCGCAGCTTGTGGGTGATGAGAATGATCGTCTTGCCCTGGTCGCGCAGCACGCGCAGGACCTTGAACAGGTGGTCCGCCTCGGGCGGTGTCAACACGCCGGTCGGCTCGTCGAGAATGAGGATTTCGGCGCCGCGATAGAGGGCCTTCAGGATCTCGACACGCTGCTGGCGACCGACCGGCAATTCCTCGATGACCGCATCGGGATCGACGTCGAGGCCGTAATCGGCCTCCAGACGCTTCAGCTCCTTGCGGGCGCTGGCCACGCCCCGGCGCAGCAACTGGCCGCCTTCGGCACCCAGCATGACGTTTTCCAGAACCGTGAAATTCTCGACCAGCATGAAGTGCTGGTGCACCATGCCGATGCCCGAGGAGATCGCAGCCTGGCTGTCGCGGATCGTCACGGGCTTGCCGGAGATGCGAATCTCGCCCTCATCGGCCTGATAGAATCCGTAGAGGATCGACATCAGCGTCGACTTACCGGCGCCGTTTTCGCCGATAATGCCATGGATCGAGCCTTTGGCAACCGTGAGGTTGATATTCTTGTTCGCGTGCACCGCGCCAAACTTCTTGTCGATCCCGACAAGTTCGATCGCCGGCTCTTTCGCAGGTTCGAAGCTCAATGATCCGCCCTTCCACTGGATATACAAAAAGGGCGCATGACGACATCGATCGCCATACGCCCTTTGATGGTTACCTGCTTACATCGGGCAGGCGTTGTCCGACATGTAGTCGTGAACCTTGACGGTGCCGGCAATGATGTCAGCCTTAGCCTTATCGACGGCTGCCTGCATTTCAGGGGTGATCAGCGACTTGTTGCTGTCGTCGATCGCAGCCGAAACGCCGTCTTCCTTGACGCCGAGCGACTGGATGCCGGCCGTGAACTTGTCGTCCTTCAGATCCTTGTAGGCATTGTAGACAGCCAGATCGACGCGCTTGACCATCGAGGTCAGGACCGAACCCGGATGAAGGTGGTTCTGGTTGCTGTCGACGCCGATCGAGAACTTCTTGTTGTCGGCCGCCGTCTGAAGCACGCCAAGACCGGTCGCACCTGCTGCCGCGTAAACGACGTCGGCACCCTGATCGATCTGGTTCTTGGTGAGCTCGCCACCGCGAACCGGGTCGTTCCAGGCCGCGCCGGTCGTGCCGGTCATGTTCTGGAACACCTGCGCATCAGGCTTTGCTGCCTTGACGCCCTGGGCATAGCCGCAACCGAACTTGCGGATCAGCGGAATATCCATGCCGCCGATGAAGCCGACCTTGCCGGTCTTCGAGGCGAGGCCTGCGAGAACGCCGACGAGATACGAGCCTTCCTCTTCCTTGTAGAGAACGGAACGCACGTTCTTCAGGTCAACGACGGAATCGACGATGACGAACTTGGTGTCCGGGAATTCCGCGGCAACCTTCTCCATCGCCGAAGTCCAGGCAAAGGAAACGGCGACGACCGGGTTATATCCGCGGCTTGCGAAGTTGCGGATAGCCTGCTCGCCCTGCGTATCGTCCTTCGGCTCGAAGTCGCGATAGTCGGTGCCGGTTTCCTTTTTGAACTGCTCGGCGCCGGCATAGGCTGCTTCGTTGAACGATTTGTCGAACTTGCCGCCGGTGCCATAGACGAGCGCCGGCTTGACTTCAGCGGCGATCGCTGTCGACGACAGCGCGGCCACGGCGACGAGGCTCAAAAGTGTTTTTTTCATCATTCAGCCCTGTTTTTTTAAGTTAGGTCCTCCCGCAGCGCCTCACAGAGGTATCGCTCACGGTCACCTGCCCCCCTCTTCGAAGGCTTGGCTGTCGAATACTCTTGCATGGGTGTTGGAAAATTTCACGAGATTTTTTTCGTTTGGTAAAAAACCACAGGCAGGTCGCAACCCTGCTCAAGGCTTCACCAAATTCGCGCCGACGTCGCTCAAATCCATAGCGGCCTGGGATGATTTTAGGCAGCCAGCCCGGCTAGGCGACGGGACAGCTCACACCTGTTCCGCGCAAGCCGCAATAGCCGCCGGGGTTCTTCGCCAGATACTGCTGATGGCACTCCTCGGCGTAGTAGTAATTGCCAATCGGCGCGATCTCGGTCGTGATCGAGACGTCACGCCCCGCAGCAGTCAATGCAGCCTGAAACGCGGCAAGCGCCTTGCCGGCCGCAGCCACCTGCTCTTCCGACGTGGTATAGAGCGCGGACCGATAGGTCGTGCCGATATCATTGCCCTGCCGCATCCCTTGCGTCGGATCGTGCTCCTCGAAAAACAGCTTCAGAAGCTGACGGTAGGAGACAATCTCCGGATCGAACACGACTTTCACGATTTCCGCGTGCCCGGTCAGCCCTGTTGTTGTCTCGTGATAGGTCGGGTTCGGGGTCAAGCCGCCAGCAAAGCCGACTGAGGTGACATGAACGCCCGGGACTTGCCAGAACAGCCGCTCGGCGCCCCAGAAGCAACCCATGCCGAAATACGCCACATCCAGACCTTCCGGATAGGGTTCCTTCAGCGCGCGGCCGTTGACGAAATGATGGTCCGACGTTGCGACCGGTGTCTCTCTGCCGGGCAGGGCCTTTTCAACCGATGGCATGACAGTTTTCTTGCTGAACATATCGATCAAGAACATTTCAACCTCCCGAGTGAGGCGCGCCTCGCCTGCCTCTTGCCCTATCTAGCAGAAAAACGCCCGAACGGCGCGGGTTTCCTGTATCCGACCATCCAGAAAAACAGTGCCAGCCCGAGAAAGATCGCAAAGGCCGGCTGCGCCAGAACCGGGGCCACGTAGGGACGCCAGATATCCGAGCCGACATAGGAATTGGCGGAAATCTCCGCCATCGTCAGGCCTTCGGGATCGAAATTCAGCCAGGCATTGCCGAGGCTCGTCATGACGACCGAGGAGGAGGAAACCGAATTGACCGAGTCCATCGTGCCGGCGACGACGGCTGCGATGAGCGCCGCGAGGCTCAAAGCCCGCATCAGAAACCTTACTGTCCTCATCGCAGGCTCCCCTGATGGCACTCAATCGCTGCAGGAAGCAAAATAGTGGCAAGCCTGATCCGTGACAACGCATGACATAAGATTTGTGCAACTGGCGCAAATCGTCCAGATTCCGGTTGATCCTTGGAAATTCATTGGTATATATCGCGCCGACCGCTGCTTCGCCCAAGGCTTGCGTCGGTTTTAAGGACAGGTGGCCGAGTGGTTGAAGGCGCACGCCTGGAAAGTGTGTATACGTGAGAGCGTATCGCGGGTTCGAATCCCGCTCTGTCCGCCATCACTTCCCAACCCAATCTTCAGACTTCCCCGTTGAACATCCCGAGCGCTAGTCGATCTGGCTGCGGTGTTCCAGATACCATTCGACGAAAGCGCGAACGCCTTCGTTAAGGCCGATCTCGGGTTTGCGGCCGGTCAGTGCGAGCAGCAGGTCGGGGCTTGCGAAGGTGCGGGGGACGTCGCCCTGCTGCATCGGCAGCATTTTCCGTTTCGCCGGTTTGCCCATGATCTTCTCGATCGTTTCGACGAAATCCATCAGACCGGCAGGCTGACCACCGCCGATATTGACGATGCGGAACGGACCCTGATGCGACAGCGTGTCGATACCGGCGACGCGGTTTTCCTCAGATGGGATGATCGACGCGAGATCCACGATCGAATCGACGAGGTCGTCGATATAGGTGAAATCGCGGCTCATCTTGCCTTCGCCGTAGATCTCGATCTCCTGATCCTCGATCATTGCCTTGACGAATTTGAACAGCGCCATGTCCGGCCGGCCCCAGGGGCCGTAGACGGTGAAGAAGCGGAAGGCCGTGGTCGGGATCTTGTAGAGATGGGCGTAGCTATGGGCCATCGCCTCCATTGCCTTCTTGCTGGCCGCATAGAAGGTGAGTGGCTCGTCGGCCTTGTCGGTTTCGCGGAACGGAATATCCGGATTAGCACCGTAGACCGAGGAGGTCGAAGCCAGCAGAAGGTGGCCGACATTGGCTTCGCGGGCCGCTTCGAGCACGTTCCACGAGCCGATCAGATTGCTATCGAGATAGGCCTTGGGGTTTTCGAGACTATAGCGGACGCCCGCCTGGGCGGCGAGATGGACGATCACGTCAGGTTTGAATTCGCGGGTTGCCGCCTGCAGCGTTTCCCGGTCTTCCAGCATCGCCTCGACGGGGCGGAAGGAGGGAAACTGCACGAGGCCGGCGACGCGCGCTTCCTTGAGCTTGAGGCTGTAATAGGGCGTCATTCCATCGAAGCCGAGAACCTCGTGACCATCCTGGAGCAGACGCCGCGCCAGATGAAAGCCAATAAATCCCGCCGTGCCAGTGATGAAATACCGCATCGATCGTCCCGCAATTGCTTTGCGTAACGTCATAACCGCTTGATGCGGCTATGGACAGACCAATTAGTGGAACAGCCGCAGCCTTGCCGGCGGCGTTCCCTGACGGCCATTCTTGCGATCCACCGCAAACTGGATGAGATCCATGGAGGCCTGATCGGTCAGGGGCTTCGCCATAACGCCCACAACGCCTGAAACTCCGGATGCGACAAGACCCGGATTGCCCGTGATCATAATGACGATGATGCCGAATTCGGCAAGCGTCTTGGCGATTTCAGGACCCGTCTCCCCATCCGCCAGCCTGACATCCACGAAAGCGATGTCGGTCTCGCGGGTGTAGTTCAAGGCAACGGTCATGTCGGGTGCAATGCCCACGACATCGTGCCCGCTGCGATGGACGGCATCCTCGATGTCCATGGCGACAAGCAAGCTGTCTTCGACAATCAGAAATCGGTATTCCACATCAAATTCCTCTGCGCGTTGAAGGAAAACATAGGCGGAAGCGCGGCAGAGGCAAGCCCTGCTCCACATCCGCCGATGCCAAGAGCGCCGCACAACGTTACATCCGGTTACGAAAGGTGACAACCGCTCCGGAACGAGTTTGCAAGTTCTACCGTTGTTAGGCCCGAGCGTATAGAAAAAGGAGAACCACCATGAAGAAGCTGACATTTGCTTCCTGCATCATCCTCGCGACAGCCTTTACCGGCCAAGCCTTTGCACAGCAGGGTACTGTTACAGGCGCCGCAGGCGGCGCGGTCACCGGCGCGATCGTTGGCGGCCCGGTTGGCGCTGCAGTTGGTGGCGTTATCGGCGCCGTTGCCGGGACAGCAATCGACCCGCCACCGCGCGAAGTCGTGACCTACGTCCAGGAACAGCCGCTGCCTACCACCGCCTACAGGGTCGAGCAGCCGATCGCCGTCGGCAAGCGGATCCCGCAGACCGTCGTCGTGACACCTGTGCCGAGCAATCCGAAATACGCGTACACGGTCGTCAACAACCAGCGCGTCATCGTTGATCCGGAAACCAACACCGTGGTTCAGGTGATCGAGCAGTAAGTTCGATCTGACATCACCAAACAGACAAGGCCCGGCGAGCTTCCTCGCCGGGCCTTTTTGATTGCGGAAATGACTAGACGACGACCTTTTGGTCGACGCGGTCTTCCTGACCGAAGAATTTGAGATACCGCTCGACTTCCGACGGTTCGCCGGTTGCCTTGCGGGGATTGTCGGAAAGCTTGACGGCGGGGCGGCCATTCGCTTCGGTCACCTTGCAGACGACCGAGATCGGCTTGAGACCGGCGATTTCCTGTGGCGCACAATCGGCAAAATCATTGGTCAGGTTTGTCCCCCAGCCGAAGCTCATGCGTGCCCGTCCCTCGAAATGGCGGTAGGTATCGACGATTGCTTCGACATCCAGACCGTCCGAAAAGATCAGAAGCTTCTCTCGCGGATCACGCCCCATCTTGTTCCACCAGGCGATGATCTTTTCGCCGCCTTCAATGGGCGGTGCGCTGTCCGGCCGGAAGCCGGTCCAGTCGGCAACCCAGTCCGGAGCGTCGCGCAGGAAGGCGGCCGTGCCGAACGCATCGGGAAGCACGATCAAGAGGTTGCCGTGATAAAGCCGGTTCCAGTCTTTTAGCACCTGATAGGGTGCCTGGCGCAGGTCCTCATCTGTCTCCGCCAAGGCTGCGGCCACCATGGGAAGTTCGTGCGCGTTGGTGCCGACGGCTTCGAGATCGGAATCCATTGCCAGGAGCACGTTGCTCGTCCCGGTAAAGGCGCCGCCGATCCCTTCCTTCAGGGCTTCGACACACCAGCGCTGCCACATGAAGCTGTGGCGGCGCCGCGTGCCAAAATCGGAGATACGAAGACCGGGAAGCGTGCGCAGACGCTCGACCTTTTCCCACATCTTCGCCTTGGCGCGCGCATAGAGCACATCGAGCGTAAAATAGCCGAGCGTCCGCATGGCCGAGCGGGATCGCATCTCGTTGATGATCGCCAATGCCGGGATTTCCCACATCGTCGTCTCCATCCACTTGCCGTGGAAGGTCAGCTCGTACTGGCCGTTATGCTTGGAAAGTTCGTATTCCGGGAGTTTAAAGGTCGACAGCCAGGTCAGGAATTCCGGCTCGAAAATCTGCTTCTTGCCGTAGAAGGTGTTACCGGTGAGCCAGATCATTTCCTTCTTGGAAAGACCGACAGTGCGGGCATGGTCGAGCTGCTCGCGCAAGGCAGCCTCGTCGATTTCCTCGGCGAGTCTGACGCTCGTCGTCCGGTTGATGACCGAAAAAGTCGCGTTGACGTCCGGATAAAGTTTCCAGATCATCTGCAACATCAGCAGCTTGTAGAAATCGGTGTCGATCAGACTGCGTATGATCGGGTCCAGCTTCCAGGTGTGGTTATAAACCCTGGTCGCAATATCAGTCTTCGTCATGCCTGCCCCTGCCCGGCCAGACGGCCGGCTCCACCACATCGGCGTCTCGCGAGATTTCGAAACCCTGCGCCAATCCCGGGCAAAGTCTTATCGGCAAATGACTTGGCAAGTCCAGAACGCAATTCGGCCGCGAGATCGCGGCCGAACGAGACGGGCCAATCATGGATTTCCGGAGGGACGATCATTGGTTGTCGGGGCCTGCGGCTGGGTGACCGGTGCGTTGCTGGGTGCTGCGCCGGTGGAGTTGCCAGGTGTCGTGCTACCAGCCGGCGGCGTGGCGGTTTGCTCCGTCGGAGCATCTGTCGACTCGCCCCACCACTCGGCGCCGCTCCAGGCGACGACCGCAAGAACGAGACCGCAAACCAGCACGATCAGCATCGGCTTGCCGTAGGAACCCTGCCGCGCTTCGGTCGCAGTTTCCTGAACCGGTGCGCCGTTCGGGTTGGAACTTGTGCCGCGCGAGACGTTCGGTGTGGGTTTGTCGGCATCGAAACGGGTGTTCATGATCACTCCTCCATTGCCGGCATCATCGTCGTCACGCCGGTCCATGCCAGCTAAACCGCGGGTTGGTGCGAATGGTTCCGTTTCGGCCCTTCGGGATCGGGAACATGGCCTAATAGCCGGCTGTGCGGTCCACGACGTGCTGCAGTGCCTCACCGGCTTCGAACCGCTGCATCTGCACCTCGGCATTGCGAAACAGTGCGCGGATATCCGATGCGGAGGCTGCATGCGGCGTCACGATGACGTTGTCCATGGACCAGAAAGGGCTCTCCTTCGACAATGGCTCCTGTTCGAAGACATCCAGTGACGCTCCACCCAGCATGCCAGTCTCGAGCGCCGACACGAGATCGGCCTCGACCTGGCTGCCGCCGCGGCCGGCGTTGATGAAGACCGGTTTGCCAAGAGCGCCGCCCTGGCGAAGTTTTGCAAACAGCGAGGAATCGAACAGGCCGCGGGTCTCCGGCGTCAGCGGCAGGAGGCCGACAAGGATATCGGTGCGGCCGAGAAATGCATTCAGCCCATCGGCATCGAACGTCTCGACGCCTTCGATCACTTTGAGGCTGCGTGACCAGCCGACGACGTTGAAGCCCATTATCTTCAGCTTGGCGACGGAATCGAGACCGAGCTTGCCGAGACCCATGACGCCGACCGTCAGGTCCTTCGCCTCCGGCTGGGCGAGCTCGCGCCACTCGCTGCGACGCTGCTGGGCAAGGTAGGTCGGCATCTGTCGCAGATGACTCAGCGCCTGCAGCACGACCCATTCGCTCATGCGTGTCGTCAGGCTCTGGTCGACGAAGCGGACGATCGGGCGATCCGGCAGTCCGGGTGTGGCCAGGATTGAATCGACGCCGGCGCCGCCGGAAAAGAGCACGTCGAGGTTCGGCGCGCGCTGGAAGAGATCGACATCCGGCTTCCACATGACCGCATAGCGCGCCTGGGACAGATCCGCCGACTTGTCTGCGGCATGCAGGATGGTTCGCCCGGGAAACGCTCCCTCAAGGGCCGCGTGCATTTCACGCTGCTCGAATTTGAGATCGATGACGACCGCGCCTTTTTCGGACATGTCCTGTTCCCGGATTTTGAGATTACTGATTGATGGCGCCGGCTTCGACGGCTTCCAGGTTGAAGGCGGCGGCCATCAGGGCGCGGGTATAATCCTCGCGGGGTGCCCGGAAGATCTGATCGGCCGGGCCCTCTTCGACCACCTTGCCGAGCCGCATGACGATGACGTGGTTGGCGAGCGCCTTTACCACCTTCAGGTCATGGCTGATGAAGAGGTAGGCGAGGTTATGCTTCTTCTGCAGGTCGCGCAGGAGATCGACGACCTGCGCCTGCACGGTCATGTCGAGCGCGGACGTCGGTTCGTCCAGCATGACGAAGCGCGGCTTCAGCACCATGGCGCGGGCAATCGCGATACGCTGCCGCTGGCCGCCGGAGAATTCATGCGGGTAACGCCAGCGCGTGGCCGGATCGAGCCCGACTTCACCGAGCGCCCAGACGACGCGAGCATCCCGCTCGTCGGCCGAAAGCTGGCTCTCGTGGACCTTGAGACCCTCGGCGATGATGTCGCCGACCGGCATGCGCGGGCTGAGTGAACCGAACGGATCCTGAAACACGACCTGCAACCGGTCGCGGAACGGTCGCATCTGTTTGAAGCTGTATTTTCCGATATCGTTGCCGATGAAGACGATGCGGCCTTCAGACGAAATCAGCCTTGCGAGTGCCAGGCCCAGCGTCGTCTTGCCGGACCCGGATTCGCCGACGACGCCCAGCGTTTCGCCGGCGCGCAGCGTCAGGTCGACACCATCGACCGCCTTGACGTGATCGACCACCTTGCGCATGAAACCGGCCTTGACCGGGAACCAGACACGGATGTCCTTGCCTTCCATCACGACAGGGCTCTTGGGATCGACGACCGGCGGTTCGCCGCGCGGTTCGGACGCCAGGAGGTGCTGGGTATAAGGATGCTGCGGCTTGGTAAAGACGTCCTCGACGCTGCCTGCCTCGACGATCTTGCCCTTGGTCATGACGCAGACGCGATCGGCGAATTTCCGCACGATGCCGAGATCGTGGGTGATGAACAGCATCGACATGCCATGCTCGCCCTTCAGCGCGCGCAACAGATCGAGGATCTGTGCCTGTACCGTGACGTCGAGCGCCGTGGTCGGTTCGTCGGCGATCAAGAGTTTCGGCCGGTTGGCAAGCGCCATGGCGATCATGACACGCTGGCGCTGGCCGCCCGAAAGCTCATGCGGATAGGCCTGAAGGCGCTTTTCCGGCTCGCGGATGCCGACCTGGTTCAACAGTTCCAGCGTGCGACCCCGCGCCGTCTGGCCGGAGACGCCCTGATGCAGATCGAGGATCTCGCCGATCTGCTTCTCGATCGTGTGGAGCGGATTGAGCGAGGTCATCGGCTCTTGAAAGATCATCGTGATGTCGTTGCCGCGCACGCGGCGCAGGTCGGGTTCCGATGCCTTCAGGAGATCGCGGCCATCAAACAGGATCTCGCCGGAGGGATGGCTTGCCGCCGGATAGGACAGAAGCTTGAGGATGGAATTGGCGGTTACCGACTTGCCGGAACCGGATTCGCCAACAAGCGCCAGAACCTCGCCCGGCTTGATGTCGAACGACACCTTGTCGACGGCAAGCGTCGTTGCGCCGCCCTGATGGAAGGCGACGGAGAGATCACGCACGGAGAGAAGCGGTTCGGTCATGGTTTCACCCAAACGTCTTTCTCGGATCGAAGGCATCGCGCACCGCCTCGCCAATGAAGATCAGCAGCGACATCATGATCGACATCGTGAAGAAGGCCGTGAGGCCGAGCCATGGCGCCTGGAGGTTGTTCTTGCCCTGGGCAATCATTTCACCCAGCGACGGCGATCCGGCAGGCATGCCCAAGCCCAGAAAGTCGAGCGAGGTCAGTGTTGCGATGGAGCCTGACAGGATGAAGGGCAGGAAGGTCAGGGTCGCGACCATCGCATTCGGTAGAAGGTGCCTATACATGATCGTGGCATTGCCGACCCCCAAGGCGCGGGCAGCCCGGACATATTCGAAATTGCGGGCGCGCAGGAATTCTGCCCGCACGACGCCGACAAAGCCCACCCAGGAGAATAAAAGCATGATGCCGAGCAGCACGAAGAAGCCCGGCGGCAGAATGGCGGCGATGATCAGCAGGATATAGAGGACCGGCATCGACGACCAGATTTCGATGAAGCGCTGCATCAGAAGATCGACCCAGCCGCCGAAATAGCCCTGGATGGCACCTGACGTCACGCCGATGACGGCCGAACAGATGGTGAGCGCCAGGCCGAACAGGACGGAGAGCCGGAAACCGTAGATCATCCGCGCCATCACGTCGCGCGCCTGGTCATCCGTGCCGAGCCAGTTGAGGTTGGCAAGGCTGCAATTGGGATCCTGTGTGCCCTGCGGATACGCCTTGCAGCGTTCATCTGCCGACATCAACCAGAAGGGTTTCGTGGGGGCCGAGTGCGGGATCTGCGAATTCACCGTCTGATAGGAATAGCGGATCGGCGGCCAGATCATCCAGCCGTTGGCCTCGATTTCCTGCTGGATGAAGTCGGAGCGGTAATCCGTGGTGGCGAGAAAGCCGCCGAATTTCTCTTCCGGATAATCGATCATCACAGGATAGAGTATCTCGCCCTTGTAGGACGCGATGATCGGTCGGTCGTTGGCGATGAACTCGGCGGACAGCGCCAGAACGAACAACACCATGAAGATCCAGAAGGACCAGAAGCCGCGCTTGTTGGCACGGAAATTGGCCAGCCGTCGCCGATTGGTCGGCGACATCAGCGGGCGCTTGACGGGGATTGCCTCGGACGGTGTCACGGCAGGTGTCTGCATCACACGTCCCTCCGCTCGAAATCGATGCGTGGATCGATCCAGGTATAGACGAGGTCGGAGATCAGGCTGACGACAAGGCCCATCAGCGAGAAGATGTAGAGCGTGCCGAACACGATCGGATAATCGCGGTTGATGATGGAGAGGTAGCCGAGGCGGCCGAGCCCATCCAGCGAGAAGATGTTCTCAATCAGCAGTGAGCCGGTAAAGAAGGCCGAGATAAAGGCGCTCGGGAAACCGGCGATGACGATCAGCATGGCGTTGCGGAAGACGTGGCCATAGAGAACCTGCCGCTCGTTGAGACCCTTTGCGCGCGCGGTCGTGACATACTGTTTCTTAATCTCGTCGATAAAGGAATTCTTGGTCAGAAGCGTCGTCGTGGCAAAGGCCGATAGCGACAGCGCGATCAGCGGCAGGGTCAGATGCCAGAAATAGTCGATGATCTTCTGCCACCAGGTGAGCTGATCGAAATTATCAGAGACGAGACCGCGCAAGGGAAACCAGTCGAGGAAGGAACCGCCCGCGAACATCACGATCAACAGGATGCCGAACAGGAAGCCCGGAACCGCATAACCGACGATGACGATGCCCGACGTCCAGACATCAAAGGTCGAGCCGTCCTTGACCGCCTTGCGAATGCCGAGCGGGATCGAGATCAGATAGGACACGATCAGGATCCAGAACCCGAGCGAGATCGATACCGGAAGCTTGTCGATGATCAGGTCGATCACGGACGTGTTGCGAAAGAAGCTTTCGCCGAAATCAAAGCGCGCGTAGTTCCACATCATGTCGAGAAAGCGGGTCAGTGGCGGTTTGTCGAAACCGAACTGCTGCTCGAGCTTCTTGATGAATTCCGGATCGAGCCCCTGGGCGCCGCGATAGCGCGATTCATCGCCACCGCCGCCCTGGCCCATCATATCGCCACCACCGGACAGGCGGTCGCCGCTATCCTGTCCCTGAACCTGCGCAATGATCTGCTCGACAGGCCCGCCGGGCGCGAACTGCACGACAAGGAAGGAGATTGCCATGATACCGACCAGCGTCGGGATCATCAGCAGCAGGCGACGAAGAATATAGGCGCCCATCAGAGCACCCTGCTTTTCGGCTGCGGCGCGATGCCGGACAAAACTCCGGACGCACGTCCGCTTCGCACGTCTGCTGGGACTGCTCTCGCATCACCGAAATCCGGCGCAGGGGTCAAACGGCAATCCTCATCGTAGGTGCGAATCAATCGGGTCATTTGGAACAGGTGGCGTCGCACGGCGCAAGCCTTCCGACGCGCATCACTTGGATGCGGTTTTCGACCACCAGATATCCGGAAAGCCGATGCCGTATTCCGGCAGGTTCTGCGGCCTGTCGAACTTGTCCCAGTAAGCAATGCGCATCGCCATCATGTAATAAAGTGGCACGACATAGTGGTGCGCCAGAAGCACGCGGTCGAGAGCGTGGGTGGTCGCGATCAGTTCAGGCCTGTCCTTGGCGAAGATGATCTTGTTGATCAGGCTGTCGATGGCCGGATCGGCGATACCCGCATAGTTGCGGCTTCCTTCCATCGCGGCGGATTTCGAGCCCCAGTAGAACAGTTGCTCGTTGCCGGGATTAAGTGTCTGCGCCCAGATGCTCCAGGTCATGTCGTAATCGAAGCTGCGCGCCCGGTTGGTATATTGCGCAGGATCGACCGTGCGGACTCGGGCATCGATGCCAATGCGCTTGAGGGTCTGGGTATAGGGCAGAACGATGCGTTCCAGCTGCGGGCTGCTGAGCAGGATCTCGAACGAGAACGGCGCCCCGGTCTTGGCATTGACCAACCTGTTGCCCTTCAGTTCCCATCCTGCGTCCTTGAGCAGTCCGACGGCCTTGCGCAGATTGTCGCGCGCCTTCTGGGCATCGCCGGCTACGGGGTTCTCATATGGAGCGGTGAAGACGTCTGCGGGGACCTTGCCCTTCATCTCGTTGAGGATTTCCAGCTCGCGGCCCTGCGGGAGGCCGGAGGAGGCGAGTTCCGTTCCGAAGAAGAAGCTGTTTAGACGGACATACTGACCGTACATCACGGTGCGGTTGATTTCCTCGAAGTCGAAGGCAAGGTTCAGCGCTTCGCGAACACGCTCGTCCTTGAACATGTCGCGACGCATGTTGGGCACCAATGCCTGCATGATGCCGGTCGCGCGGAACGGGTTGGGCAGCTCCTCGCGTTTGACGCGGCCTTCCTTGAAGGCCGGGAAGTCGTAGCGCGTCGCCCAGCGCGTCGCCTGATTCTCCTGCCAGAAATCGACGGTGCCGCCACGGAAGGCCTCGAATTCGACGTCGCGGTCCGCGAAATAGGTGTAGTTCACCGTACGGAAATTGTTGGTACCAACATTGACCGGCAGCGCCTTGCCCCAATAATCGTCACGCAATTCGTAGCGGATGGTTGAGCCCGCCTGGTAGCTGGCGAGCTTGTAGGGCCCGGACCCGACGACCGGCTCCAACGTCGTCTTGGCAATGTCGCGCTTTACCCCCTGGGCATTCGCACCTTCCCACCAATGTTTCGGCACGATCATCAGCTGACCGACAATCGACGGCAGTTCGCGGTTGTTCTTTTCGTCGAAGCGGAAGGTGACCTCGCGGTCCCCGGTCTTTTCCGCAGCAGTCACGTGGTTGTAATAGCCCGCCTGGACCGGATTGAGTTCCTTGATCCTCTCGAACGTAAAGACGACGTCTTCGGGGGTGACCGGCTGTCCGTCCGACCATTTTGCCTCGGCCCGAAGCCGGAAGGTTGCCGATGCCACGTCCTCCGGATAGCTGACGCTTTTGGCCAGCAACCCGTAAGAGGTGGAAACCTCGTCTTCGCTTGGCTTCATCAGCGTATCGAACACCATCGGCAGGCCGGTCGCAGGCTGGCCGCGCAGGCCAAGAACGGGGTTGAAACTGTCGTAGGTGCCGTCGCTCGACAGATTGAGCGTGCCGGCCTTGGGTGCTTGCGGATTGACGTATGGGAAATTGGGAAAGTCCGCAGGCAGTTTCGGTTCGCCCATCAGCGCGACACCATGCCGCCACCTGGTGCCTGCATCCTGTGCCGCAACGGATGTGCCAATGACCGCGACGGCTGCCACGGTTACAAAACCCATCTTCCACCAAGCCAAGCCCATGCAACATCCCTTTGTCATTCGTGTTGCAGTGAAGCATAGGGCAAATAACAGCAAAAGACAGGCAGCCGCTGTCACAAGCGATTTATCCGCGAAATCCGGCACCGGTTGCGATCTCCATTTCAACAAAATCGCATTTCACGGTAGAAGAAGGACTGATTTGATTTGCGGCGGATGTGCATGAGACCGATTTCTAAGACCATTCTGGGCCTGGCTGCTGCCGCTTTGTTTTGCGGCGCGATTTCCGAACCGACGTTCGCCCAGGAGGAAAGGACCGCCAAACAGCTGTTCGGTTCCGTTAAACTGCCCAACCGAGGCGATGCCGAACCGCTCGGCTTTTATGCCAAGGGCTGCCAGTCCGGCGCCGTGGCCTTGCCGACGGACGGGCCGACCTGGCAGGCGATGCGCCTTTCGCGCAATCGCCGCTGGGGCAATCCGGCGATGATCTCCCTGCTGGAACAGTTCTCACGCGATGCGGCCGGTCTCGGCTGGGGTACGGGCATTCTGGTGGGCGACATCTCGATGCCGCGCGGCGGCCCGATGCCAAGCGGCCATGCCTCGCACCAGATCGGGCTCGATGCCGACATCTGGTTCACGCCGAAGCCGCAGCGGCCACTTTCGCCGGCGCAGCGCGAAGACATTCCGTTCACTTCGATGCTGGACAAGAGCAAGTTCCTGACCGTCGACAGCCGCCGCTGGAGCCCGACCCATGCCCGTCTTGTAATGCAGGCTGCCAGCTATCCGCAGGTGCAGCGCGTTTTCGTCAATCCGGCAATCAAGAAGAAGCTGTGCGAGACCTGGACCGGCGACCGGAGCCTGCTTGGCAAGGTGCGGCCGGTTTACGGCCATGACGAACACTTCCATATCCGCATGAACTGTCCGCCGGGTGCCGCAGGCTGTGAACGCCAGGCATCGACGCCTTCCACCGACGACTGCAACAGCAAGTCGCTCGCCTGGTGGTTTACCAAGGAGCCATGGGCGCCGCCGAAGCCTGCGGATCCGAACAAGAAGCCGGTAAAGCCGCGCCAGGTGATGCTGTCCAACCTTCCCAAGGCCTGCGCTGCGGTTCTTAGCGCCCCCTCCCGCTCCGAGCAGGACGCGACTTTCCAAGGCGGTGGCCAGGGCAGTGGGATGGCCTACTCGCCATCGGTACCGCTTCCTGCCGAGGCAACCGGGCTGGATACGATGACGGGCGGCGAGATGCCCGGCCCGGGCTCCAACGTCCCGCTGCCAAGCCCGCGTCCTTCGCGCTGACCGGGATTCCGTCGGGACCATCTTTTCTTCCCGCCGGAGGCAGGCTAGAAGGCCAGCATCAATCGCCAGCAATCCGATCTACGGCTTTGCAGAGGAATTCCATGTCGACGCTTCCCTGCATCGCGCTTATTGCCCACGATCTGAAGAAGGACGAGATGGCGGAATTCGCGCGCCGGCATCAGGCGGCGCTGTCCAAGTTTCGCATCGTCGCGACCGGCACGACCGGCGGCCGCGTTCTTGAAGCCGCTCCCAATCTCGATGTCACCCGTTTGAAAAGCGGTCCGCTTGGCGGTGACCAGCAGATCGGCGCGATGATCGCAACCGGCGAGGTGGGCATGCTGATCTTCTTCATCGATCCTTTGAGCGCGCTTCCCCATGACGTCGACGTCAAGGCGCTGACGCGGCTTGCGACCGTCTACGATATCCCGATGGCGCTCAACCGCGCCACGGCCGAAAAGCTTGTTGATTTCCAGTAGGAGGAGAGAATTCGCCATGGCTGAAGTGCAACCGCACACATTCGCCTTCCCGATCCTGATCGGCGATATCGGCGGCACCAATGCCCGCTTCTCCATTCTCGTCGATGCAACGAGTGCGCCGGATCAGTTCCCGCATGTGCAGACGGCAGACTATGAAACGATCGACGATGCGATCGCCGATGTCGTTCTGAAGAACTCCGTGCACAAGCCACGCAGCGCGATCCTTGCGGTCGCCGGCCCGATCGACGGGGACGAGATCGACCTCACCAATTGCGACTGGATCGTGCGTCCGAAAAAGATGATCGGCGAACTTGGCTTCGATACGGTTCTCGTGCTCAACGATTTCGAGGCCCAGGCACTGGCCGTCGCTTCGCTCACTGCAGCCGACCGCCAGCCGATCGGTCCGATCACTGAAGCGACCGAGGCTTCGCGCGTTGTCTTGGGTCCCGGGACAGGTCTCGGCGTTGCAGGGCTTGTCCATGCCCGTAACACCTGGTTCCCGGTTCCCGGCGAAGGTGGGCATGTGGATATCGGTCCGCGTTCGAAGCGGGATTTCGAGATCTTCCCGCATCTGCGTCGCATCGACGGCCGGGTGTCCGCTGAGGAAATCATTTCCGGACGCGGTCTTCTCAACATCTACAACGCCGTCTGCACTGCCGATGGCATCGCCCCGAGCCTGGACGCTCCGCCCGAAGTAACCGAACAGGGACTTTCCGGCGAAAACCCGCAGGCTGCCGAAACGATCGAGCTTTTCGTCCGCTATCTTGGTCGCCTTGCCGGTGACCTCGCGCTCATCTTCATGGCACGCGGCGGCGTCTTCCTCGGTGGCGGCATCTCGCCGCGGATCCTTGATGCATTGACGAAGCCCGCGTTTCGTGAAGAGTTCGAAGACAAGGCGCCGCACAACGAGCTGATGAAGACCATTCCGACCTTTGTCGTCACGCATCCGCAGGCGGCCCTTGCCGGTCTCGCCAGCTTTGCGCGCTCGCCTGCGACCTACGGAATTGCGCTGGAAGGCCGTTGCTGGCAGCGGTAGTTGCGCCGGGCCGACGTGCCCGAATGCAACAGCGCGATGGAATCACCCGCGATTGGCTGGCAAAAGCCTGCCCAAGCGTTTAATAGCGCCTTCGGAAATATACTCCGGCATGACGCCGAAACGGGAACGCCCTATTGAACGCCGCAAAAGACAAGAAGCGCCACGTGGATTCCGTCACCATCGTGAGCGTGCTCAAGCGGGTGATCGCCGAGAATGGCCGGGATCACGTGCGATCCTACGCGTTTGCAATATCCTGCCTGGTGATGGTCGCCCTTTCGACAGCCTTCACGGCGTGGATCATGGAAAAGGTCGTCAACGAGGCGTTCGCCAACAAGCGGGCGGATATCGTCTGGCTGATCTGCGGATCGATCCTCGCCGCCTTCGTGCTGCGCGGCTTTGCCACCTACGGCCAGGCCGTGACGCTGTCGAAGATCGGCAACAATATCGTCGCCCGCTATCAGCGCCGGATCTACTCGCACCTGATGTCGCTGTCGGTCGGCTTCTTTGCCGAAGCCCGATCCGCCCATCTTGCAGCCCAGATCAGCCAGAACATCAACGGCGTTCGTGACGTCCTCAACCTGACGGTCACCTCCACGGCGCGCGATCTCCTGACGCTGGTCGCGCTGATCGGGGTGATGGTGACGAAGGACTGGGTCCTGTCGCTCATCGTCTTTGCCGTCGCACCGCCGCTTCTCTATGCGCTACGCTACGTTTCCAAACGCCTTCGCGCCGCCACAAGAGAGGCTGTTGAACAGAACAGCCGCGTGCTTGGCGCCATGCAGGAAACCATCCAGGGCATCGCCGTGGTCAAAGCTTTCACGATGGAAGGCGAACTCGACAGCAAGGTGAGCCGCATCATCAAAGCGGCAGAAGGCCGCGCCAACCGTATCGCCCGTCTGTCGGAGCGCACGTCGCCGCTGACGGAAACCTTTGCCGGCTTTGCGATCTCCAGCGTGCTGGCCTATGCGGCGTTCCGCTCGATCTATGACAACGTACCTCCAGGCGCTTTCTTTGCCTTCGTCACCGCGCTGCTGATGGCCTATGACCCGGCACGACGGCTGGCCAAGCTGCAGGTGCAGCTCGACCGTGCCGTCGTCAACGCGCAGATGATTTATGCCCTTCTCGATATGCAGCCGGCACAGCGGGAAATGGCCGGTGCCAAGGACCTCGTCGTCGACAAGGCGCGCGTCGAACTGAAGAACGTCGTGTTCTCCTACGGCAGTGGCAGCCCGATCCTGCGCGGTGTCGATCTTGTGGCCGAAGGTGGCCAGACGACGGCGCTTGTCGGTCCATCCGGCGCCGGAAAATCGACGATCATCAGCCTCATTCCCCGTTTCTACGACCCGGCGGAAGGCGCAATCCTGATCGACGGGCAAAACATTGCCGAGGTCACCAAGTCGTCGCTGCGCCATCAGCTCGCCTATGTCTCGCAGCAGCCCTACCTGTTTGAAGGCACCATCCGCGACAACATCCGCTACGGCCGGCCGGAAGCGACGGATGCCGAAGTGGAAGAGGCGGCAAGACTTGCCTATGCCCACGAGTTCATCCTGGCGCAGCCGCTCGGGTATGAAACGCCTGTCGGCGAAAACGGCATGAGCCTCTCCGGCGGCCAGCGGCAGCGGCTTTCGATTGCCCGCGCACTGGTGCGGAATGCGCCGATCCTGCTGCTCGACGAAGCGACGTCTGCGCTCGACAACGAGTCCGAGGCCGCCGTTCAGAAGGCGCTTGATACCGCCATGCGCGGACGCACCGTCATCGTCATCGCGCATCGTCTTTCCACCGTCGTCAAGGCTGACAAGATCATCGTGATGCACGAAGGCCGGGTGATGGAAGAAGGCACGCATGAGGTTCTTGCGCAGCGCAAGGACGGGCTCTACGCTCGCCTCAACAACCTGCAACTGCCCGTCAAAGATTTTTCGTAAACTCTCTAGGAAACCCGTCGCCCATGGCAGCAAACGACATGAAGCTTGTAGTGGTTGGCGCGGCAGGCCGTATGGGCCAGGCCCTGATCCGGATCATCCACGAGACCGACGGCGTCACGCTTCATGCCGCAATCGAACGGGAAGGCTCAGCTTTCGTCGGCAAGGATGCCGGTGATCTTGCCGGAACCGGGCCGCTTGGCGTCATCGTCACCACCGATCCCCTGAAGGCGTTTCTCGACGCCGATGGCGTTCTGGATTTCACGGCACCCGCAGCAAGCGTGACGTTTGCCGGGCTCGCCGCACAGGCGCGCATCGTGCATGTGATCGGCACGACCGGCTGCGGACCGGAGCACGAGGAAAAATTCGAGGCTGCCGCCCGGCATGCACGGGTCGTGAAGTCCGGCAACATGAGCCTTGGCGTCAATCTGCTCGGCGTGCTGACGCGCGATGCGGCGAAAGCGCTTCCTGCTATTGGCTGGGATATCGAAATCGTCGAGATGCACCACAAGCACAAGGTGGATGCGCCATCCGGCACCGCGCTGCTGCTTGGCGAGGCAGCGGCTGCCGGGCGTGGCATCGATCTTGCCACGCAATCGGTTCGGGTGCGCGACGGCCATACCGGCCCCCGCCCCGCCGGCACGATCGGCTTTGCGACGCTTCGCGGCGGCTCCGTTGTCGGCGATCATTCGGTCATTCTTGCCGGCGAAGGTGAGCTGGTGACGCTGTCGCACAGTGCCCGCGACCGTTCGATCTTCGCGCGCGGCGCGGTGACTGCGGCCGTCTGGGCGCGCGACGAAAAGCCGGGTTTCTATTCCATGCTCGACGTTCTCGGGCTTTCTTGACACTATCGGAGGAATTCAATTCATGAGCGGTACACTCGTCCTCGTTCGCCACGGCCAGAGCGACTGGAACCTGAAGAACCTTTTCACCGGCTGGAAGGATCCCGAGCTTACTCCGCTCGGCATTCAGGAAGCCGAGACCGGCGGCCAGGCGCTTGCCGATACCGGCATCAAGTTCGATATCGCCTTCACCTCCGACCTCAAGCGAGCCCAGGATACGCTGAAGATCGTGCTCGACAAGCTCGGCCAGACCGACCTTGAAACCATCCGCGACCAGGCCCTGAACGAGCGCGACTACGGCGATCTCTCCGGCCTCAACAAGGACGATGCGCGCGCCAAGTGGGGCGAGGAACAGGTGCATATCTGGCGCCGTTCCTACGACATCCCGCCGCCAGGCGGCGAGAGCCTGCGCGACACCGGTGCCCGGGTATGGCCCTATTACATGACCGAGATCCTGCCGCGCGTGCTTCGCGGCGAAAAGGTTCTCGTTGCCGCCCACGGCAATTCGCTGCGCTCGCTCGTGATGGTTCTTGATCGTCTGAGCAAGGAAGAGATCCTCAAGCTCAACCTCGCGACCGGTGTGCCGATGGTCTACGTGCTGAACGCGGATTCGACCGTCGCTTCCAAGAAGGTTCTGGGCGACATGTCGGCCGCCCACTAAGAAGCGCCAAGTCTTCAAGATCGCGCCGGCTCGCATGGACAATGCGGGCCGGCGTTTTCGTTTGTCAGTTCTCGATTGTGAACTGCACCATGTCGGCCGGAAAGCGGCTGATCGCATATTGCACGGGAACGCCATCGGGATCTGCGTTCAGTGCACGCGTTACCAGCATGATCGCCCCCGGCGACAATTCCAGATCCGCAAGGTCGCCGCTTTCGGCGTGGACCGCCGTAACCTCGGTCGAGACGCGGAGATAGTCGGTCAGGCCGATTGCCGCGAAGGCTGCGGTTATGGAGCCGCTCTCGCGATAGGCCTCTGCGATCCCTGAAAAGCGATCGGCCGGGAACCAGGCGGTTGCCCGTGATACCGGACGGCGATCCGCTTTGCGCAGGGTTTCAAGCCGGATCACGGCAGCGCCGACCGCAAGCTGCAGGCGCGACGCCAGGTCCGGTGTCGCCGATTCCTCGGACGCCGCCAGCAGCAGACCTTCCTTTTCTTTCGCCTGATCACCGATGCCCTCGCTGAACCGGGTTCGCCTGGAAATCGGGAAGTTCAGCCGCTCCTTGCGCTCGATCAGCGTTCCCCGTCCCTGAACGGCCCGCACAATGCCCTCCTGCGCCAGCGCTGCCAGCGCGCTTCTCACCGTATGGCGGTTCACGCCGAACTCCGCCGCCAGCGAGATCTCCGGCGGCACCTTGCCGGTCGCATCGTAATCGCCGTTTGCGATCGCCGTGCGGATACGGTCGGCTATCTGCCGCCACAACGCGACGCCGCTCTGCCTCTGAACAATCACCCGATCAGTACCCCTGTCACACGCTTGTTATACGCCGCCTTTATTGGTACATGTAATTTGTATGGTTGTCTATATAAATAGACATTTAGGAGATGACCGATGGATCTTGCGGGAAATCACAAGGCGCTGGCGGAACCGGAACAGCGGCGCCGCTGCATCGAACTTCTGGCGCAGACTTCGTGCGACGAACTGAAGGCCGCGTGGAACGGGCTATCCGAAAAGCCAACCGTCAAGCCGGTGCGTGGACCGGAAACCGGTCTGGTGATGGTTCGCGGCCGGATCGGTGGCGGCGGTTCGCCCTTCAATCTGGGTGAAGCAACAGTCACCCGCGCAACGATCCTTCTTGCCTCCGGCACGGCGGGCCATGCCCAGGCGCTCGGCACCGACAAGGAAAAGGCGTGGCTGTCTGCGATATTCGATGCCCTGTGGCAGGAAGCAGAGACGCGCAATTTCGTCGAAACGGCGCTTCTTTCACCCACGGAAAGCCGCATCGCCGCTGAGGACAGACAGAACGCCGAAGAGACCGCGGCAACCCGCGTCGACTTCTTCACAATGGTTCGGGGAGACGATTGATGGCCGTTCATGCACAAGCACTCGCCGGTGGGTTCACCGATCCGGTCTTCCAGTCCCAGACCATTTTCAAAACGCTGATGGACGGAATGGCGCGGCCCGGAACGATCAGCAGCACCGAACTTCAGGCCGGGCAGCCGGAACCGCTCGGCAATGCTGCCGGCGCGATTGCGCTCACGCTCTGCGATCACGATACCCCGGTCTGGCTGAGCAACGGTCTTGCAAAGTCTGCGATGCCGGAATGGATCGGTTTCCATACGGGTGCACCGATAACCTGCGAGAAGGCGCAGAGCAGCTTTGCCTTTATCGAAGCCGGGACAGCGCCCTCTTCCTTCGGCCTGTTTGCCGCCGGTACCCAGGAATACCCTGACAGGTCCACGACGCTGATCCTCGAAGTCGCCGCTCTTGGCGAGGGTGAAAAACTGAGCCTGACCGGACCAGGGATCCTCGGCACCAGGACGGTCGCAGTCTCGGGACTGCCGGATATGTTTCAGAGGCTCTGGGACGACAACAGGGCGCTCTTTCCCCGCGGAGTCGACGTCATCCTCACCGCCGGAGCGCAGTTCCTGTGCCTGCCGCGCACCACCCGGATTGCCGGCTAAGCCGAAGGAGATCAAACCCATGTATGTTGCAGTCAAGGGTGGCGAGGCCGCCATTACCAACGCTCACGCATTGCTTGCCGACCGCCGTCGCGGCGACCGGGCGCTTCCCGCACTCACGATCGAGCAGATCGCCGAACAGCTTGGCCTTGCCGTCGATCGGGTGATGGCGGAAGCCTCGCTCTATGATCGGTCGCTGGCAGCGCTTGCCGTGCGCCAGTCGCG
Source organism: Neorhizobium sp. AL 9.2.2 (assembly GCF_013317225.1). Lineage (NCBI taxonomy): Bacteria > Pseudomonadati > Pseudomonadota > Alphaproteobacteria > Hyphomicrobiales > Rhizobiaceae > Neorhizobium > Neorhizobium sp. AL 9.2.2. Next base: position 126,122 of record NZ_JAALXU010000001.1, on the reverse strand, counting down.
TGGCGATCTGATCGAGGCGATCTTTCTGCTTCGCGCCTACCGCACTACGCTGCCCCGCTTCGGCTCTTCCGTTCCGGTGGATACCGCGGCCATGAAGGTCGAGCGGCGCGTCTCGGCAACTTACAAGGATCTGCCGGGCGGCCAGCTGCTTGGTCCCACCTTCGATTACACCCATCGGCTTCTCGATCCCTCGCTGCTGACGGATGAAGTGATCGCCGATCCTGCACGCAAAGAGGCGTCCGGCGAGGAGATCATGCGCGTTTCCGACATTCTCGCACACGAAGGACTGATCGAGCCGGACGGCGGCCTGCCCGATGACCATGCGGCAGGAGACCTGACACGCGAGCCGCTGGAATTTCCGATGGGTCGTGACCTCAGGCTGCAGGCGCTCGCCCGCGGCGACGAGGGCTTTCTGCTGGCGCTCGGCTACTCGACCCAGCGCGGCTATGGCCGCAACCACCCGTTCGTCGGCGAAATCCGGATCGGCGAGGTGGAGGTGGAAATGGACATGCCGGAACTCGGCTTCCCGGTCTCGCTCGGTCGCATCCAGCTGACCGAGTGCCAGATGATCAACCAGTTCAAGGGCTCCTCCATAGCACCGCCGCAGTTTACCCGCGGCTACGGTCTCGTGTTCGGACAGAGCGAGCGCAAGGCGATGTCGATGTCGCTGGTGGATCGCGCGCTTCGCGCCGAAGAACTCGGGGAAGACATCACGGCGCCGGCGCAGGACGAAGAATTCGTCATTTCGCACTCCGACAATGTGCAGGCGACCGGCTTCGTCGAACACCTGAAATTGCCCCATTACGTCGACTTCCAGGCGGAGCTTGCCATGGTGCGCAAGATGCGCGCCGAGATTGAGGCCGCTCGCCACGGCGATACCGAGATGAAGGATGCTGCCGAATGAGTGCCGATCTCGCCACCTACAATTTCGCCTATCTGGACGAACACACGAAACGGATGATCCGCCGGGCGATCCTGAAAGCGATCGCTATACCCGGCTATCAGGTACCGTTTGCTTCGCGCGAAATGCCGATGCCCTATGGCTGGGGTACCGGCGGCGTGCAGGTGACGGCCGCGATCATCGGTCCGGACGATGTGCTGAAGGTCATCGACCAGGGTGCCGATGACACGACCAATGCGGTCTCCATCCGTGCCTTCTTCCAGAAGGTCGCCAATGTCGCGGTAACCACCCACACGAAGGACGCGACGATCATCCAGACGCGCCATCGCATTCCCGAGCAGAAGCTGACCGAGGGCCAGGTGCTGGTCTATCAGGTGCCGATCCCGGAACCGCTGCGTTTCCTCGAGCCGCGCGAGACCGAGACCCGGAAAATGCACGCGCTCGAAGAATACGGGCTGATGCATGTGAAGCTTTACGAGGACATTGCGCATAACGGCCGGATCTCCAAGACCTATGCCTATCCGGTCAAGGTCGACGGTCGCTATGTGATGGACCCCTCGCCGACCCCAAAATTCGACAATCCGAAAATGCACATGTCCGATGCGCTGCAGCTGTTCGGCGCCGGACGTGAAAAGCGGATCTACGCGGTTCCGCCGCATACCGAAGTGGTCAGCCTGGATTTCGAGGACCACCCGTTCGAGATCCAGACATTCGAGCAGGATTGCGCACTCTGCGGCGCACACGGCGTTTATCTCGACGAAGTGGTGCTCGACGACCAGGGCGGACGGATGTTCGTCTGCTCGGACACGGACCATTGCGAAGACCGCCGCGAACATGGCCATGTCGGCGAGATGCTCGCCCCCAACAAGGAGGCTGCGGAATGAGCGACAATCCTCTTCTCAAAGTCAGCGGCGTTTCGAAATTCTATGGCAGCCGGATCGGTTGCCAGGATGTCAGTTTCGATCTGTGGCCGGGCGAAGTGCTCGCCATCGTCGGCGAATCAGGCTCCGGCAAGACGACGCTGCTCAATTGCCTGTCGACCCGGTTGATGCCGAGCGCCGGCAGCGTCGAATACCGGATGCGCGACGGCAACTTTCGCGATCTCTATCACATGAGCGAGGCCGAACGGCGCTTCCTGATGCGCACCGACTGGGGTTTCGTTCACCAGAACCCGGCCGACGGTTTGCGCATGACGGTATCGGCGGGCGCGAACGTCGGCGAACGGCTGATGGCGGTCGGTGATCGGCATTACGGCAAGATCCGCGAAACGGCGACCGACTGGCTGGGACGCGTGGAAATTTCCGCCGACCGCATCGACGACCAACCGCGCGCCTTTTCCGGCGGCATGCGACAACGTCTGCAGATCGCCCGCAATCTCGTGACTGGCCCACGTCTCGTGTTCATGGATGAACCGACCGGCGGCCTCGACGTCTCGGTGCAGGCAAGACTGCTCGACCTCGTGCGCGGGCTTGTCAACGATCTCGGTCTCTCGGCCATTGTCGTCACTCACGATCTCGCGGTCGCCCGCCTTCTCTCGCACCGGATGATGGTGATGAAGGACGGTCATGTGATCGAACAGGGGCTCACCGACCGTGTCCTCGACGACCCCCGCGAGCCCTACACGCAGTTGCTCGTCTCCTCGATTCTCCAGGTATAGGACAGACCGATGGCCACTCCACTCGTCGTCTCGGAAGTCTCCAAAAGCTTCATCATGCACCTGCGCGACGGCATCAAGCTGCCGGTCGTCAACGACGTAAACTTCTCCGTGGCCGGCGGCGAATGCGTCGTGCTCGGCGGACCCTCGGGGATCGGCAAGAGCTCCATCCTGAAAATGCTCTACGGCAACTATGCCGTCGATGCAGGCCAGATCCTGGTGAACCACCAGGAGAAGATCGTCGATATCGCGGCAGCGGATCCGCGCACGATCATCGAGGTTCGCCGGCATACGATGGGTTACGTCAGCCAGTTCCTACGCACCGTGCCGCGTGTGGCTGCCGTCGACGTGGTCGCAGAGCCGCTCGTTGCCCGCGGTATCGATGCGGCGGAAGCCAAGGACAGAGCGGTCGAACTCCTCGCCAGGCTCAACCTTCCGCACGAACTCTGGTCGCTTCCGCCTGCCACCTTTTCCGGCGGCGAGCAGCAGCGCGTCAACATTGCCCGCGGGTTCATCACCAGCCACCGTATCCTGCTTCTCGACGAGCCGACCGCATCGCTCGACGCCACCAACCGGCGGGTGGTGATCGAGATGATCGCTGCCAAGAAAGCCGAGGGCGTTGCGATGCTCGGCATCTTCCACGACGAGGAAGTGCGCGAGGCCGTTGCCGACCGCATTCTCGATGTCAGCGCGTTTTCTCCCCGAAAGGCAGTTGCCGCATGAGTGCCAAGGTCGGTATCAACCCCGTCATTCATGAAACGGCGAGCGTCAGCAACTCGACGATCGGCCGCTACACTGAGATCTCCGAGCGCTGCCGCATCGACGAAGCCGAGATCGGCGACTACTCGTATATCATGCAGGATGGCTCCATCTGGTGCGCGACGATCGGCAAATTCGTCAACATCGCCGCTTCCGTCCGTATCAATGCCACGAACCACCCCACATGGCGCGCCACGCTGCATCATTTCACCTATCGTGCCGCCAACTATTGGGATGACGCGGAAGACGACACCGACTTCTTCGAGTGGCGCCGCGACAACCGGGTGACGATCGGCCATGACGTGTGGATCGGCCATGGTGCCACCGTGCTGCCGGGCGTCACCGTGGGCAACGGCGCGGTTATCGGCGCCGGAGCCGTGGTGTCGAAGGATGTCGCCCCCTACACGATCGTCGGCGGCGTGCCGGCCAAGCTGATCCGGGAGCGGTTCACGAGGGAGGTCGGTGACGGCATGGACCGGCTCGCGTGGTGGGACTGGGATCACCAGACGCTGCGCACGGCACTCGACGATTTCCGTGCCCTCTCTGCCGAGGCCTTCCTTGCGAAATATGCGGCATAGCAGGGCGTTCAAGCCGGGCAAACATGTAACAAAACCTACATAAAACCGACATTCAGGGTTCATCAACCAAGTCTAATCCGATCCTCACCAGGGAATGGGACGGATTGAAAAACATGAAGTTTGAATTGAGGAATGTCACCCGACGTTTCGGCGATCATATCGCGGTCAACGCCGTCAGCGTGGAAATACCTCAAGGTCAGATGGTCGGCGTCATCGGTCGCTCCGGCGCCGGCAAATCGACCCTCCTGCGCATGATCAACCGCTTGCAGGAGCCGAGCTCCGGTTCCATTCGGTTTGGCGATCTCGAGGTTTCCGCTCTCAAGGGCGCCGGGTTGCGCAACTGGCAGCGCGATTGCGCGATGATCTTCCAGCAGTTCAATCTCGTGCCACGCCTCGACGTCATGACCAACGTGATGCTCGGCCGGTTGAACCACCGATCCACGATCATGAGCCTTCTCAACATCTTCTCCGACGACGAGCGCATGGCTGCGATCGCCGCGCTCGAGCGTCTCGGTATCGAGCAGACCGCCATGCAGCGCGCCGGCACGCTTTCTGGCGGTCAGCAGCAGCGCGTCGCCATCGCCCGCGCCCTCATGCAGGCGCCGAAAATGCTTCTGGCCGATGAGCCGATCGCCTCTCTCGACCCGCTCAACGCCAAGATCGTGATGGACGCGCTGCGCGACATCAACGAGCGCGAGGGCATTACCGTCATCACCAACCTGCACACGCTCGATACGGCGCGCGCCTATTGCGAGCGGATCATCGGGATGGCAGGCGGCCGCGTCGTCTTCGACGGCACGCCGTCGCAGCTGAACGCGCAGGCCGTCAGCGAGATCTACGGATCGGACCGCGACGGTGCCGGCATCGACGAGACGATGACCTCGACCAGCATCAACAATCCCGTGGCCCCTGCGGCTGCGGGCAAGCAATCGGCCGGAATAGGCAGCCTGGCAAGCGCCAGGGCCTGAGCCGCATCCAGATCGTCTGCCCACGTTAAGGGCGCGTTGCTTCACGACCCAACTCCGGATGATCCGGAAACAGGAGATCACCATGTTCAGAAAAACTATGCTTGCTGCCGCGACGCTCAGCCTGCTCGCCGGTTCCGCCCTTGCCCAGGACGTCAAGGTTCTGCGCATCGGTCTCGACGGCTCGGAAAACGAAGCCGACCAGATCCGCAACACCCAGTGCGTTGCCGATGGCCTGAAGGCTGCGACCGGCGTATCCGAAGTGAAGCTGTTCCCGTCGCCGAACTATAACGGCGTTATCCAGGGCCTGCTCGGCGGCACGATCGACATTGCTTCGATGGGTGCGGCTTCCTATGCAGCCATCGCGCTCAAGGACGACAAGGCTGTCGACCCGATCCTGACCTACACGGGTTCGGACGGCTCCAGCGGTTACTACTCGATCATGATTGCCCGCAAGGACAGCGGCATCAAGACGCTGGCTGACCTCAAGGGCAAGAAGATCGGCTTCGCCGATCCGGATTCGACCTCGGGCTATCTCGTCCCGAACGTCGCGCTGCCGAAGGAAATCGGCATGCCGGTCAAGCAGTATTTCTCCGAAACCGGCTTCGGCGGCGGCCACGAGAATCTGGTTCTCGCCGTCCTCGACAAGAAGTTCGATGCCGGCACGACGTTCGGTTCGGGCGTTGGCAAGTGGGAAGAAGGTTATAGCGGCGGCAACCTGCACCAGATGGTCGCCAAGGGTAACCTCGACATGGACGATATCGTCCAGGTCTGGAAGTCGCCACTGATCCCGAACGGTCCGCTGATGGTCTCCAACAAGGTTCCGGCCGACATGAAGGCCAAGGTCAAGGCCTTCTTCATGGAACTGCCGAAGAAGAACCTCGCCTGCTTCCAGTCCTTCACCCAGGGCAAGAACAAGGACTACATCGAAGTCAATCCGGCCTTCTACCAGACGATCGTCGACGCCCGTAAGTCCGTTATCGGCGGCTGATCATCCCTGAAAAAGACCTGGCGGCGGCATCTGCAGAAGGTGCCGCCGTTCTGCAACGAGAGACACGGCATGGCGACGATCAGCAAACAGACGACCGGAAATCTCGGCGGGGACCCCGCTAGCAGACTGGGGCCGGCGGCATCCCTGATGATGCAGCATTACCGGCAGCAGCTGCGAACCCGCCGCGTCTATACCGCTGTTACGATTGGCGTGTTTCTGGTCGTGCTGTTCGCCTCGCTAAAATTCGCCAATGACGCCAATGCGGGCAAGTTCTTCGAACGCCTGCCCTATATGTTCGATTTCATTCGCAGCTTCGTGCCTGATAGCCCGATGGAAATCATCCGGGCGATGTTCGACCTTCCCTCCCCTTACGCCGACGGCTCGCTGAAATACGACTACACGGCCGATCGCCACTATATTACCGACACGTTCTACATCCCGAATTTCTTCTACCAGCTGATCATTACCATCAACATCGCGCTGGTTTCGACGATCATCGGTTCCGCCATCGCCTTTGTGCTTTGCTTCTTCGCCTCCACCAATCTTGTCGGCGCCGGGCCTGTGCGTTTCGTCGTTCGCCGCATCATGGAAATCCTGCGTGCCTTTCCGGAAATCGTCATTGCCGGACTTCTGACGGCGATCCTGTCGATCGGGCCGATCGCGGCGATCATCGCGATCACCGTCCACACGATCGGCGCGCTCGGAAAGCTGTTCTTCGAGGTGGTCGAGAATTCGGACATGAAACCGGATGAAGGTTTGCGGGCCGCCGGTGCATCCTGGGTCGAGCGGGTGCGTTTCGCGATCGTTCCTCAGGTGCTTCCGAATTTCGTATCCTACACGCTGCTACGCGCCGAGGTAAACGTGCGCGCCTCGACCATTATCGGTGCGGTCGGTGGCGGCGGTATCGGCGAGGTGTTCCGGCTTGCGATCGGTCGCGATCATGCGGCCAAGACCTATGCGATCATCATCCTGCTGCTCGTCAGCGTCATTGCGATCGACCAGTTTTCCTCCTGGCTTCGCCGCCGGCTGATCGGTCAGCAGTCCTTCGAACTTGGCAGGGGAGCAGCCTGATGCCATCGGTACCTGCCATCAACGCATCTGACAGAGAGCGCCTGCGCGAAACCTATCCGCAGGTGTTTCAACGGTCGTTCCTGCAGCGCTACGGTCTGGTGATCGGCTCCGGACTGATCCTCGCCTATCTGGTTGCCTGCTTTTTCGCCTTCAATGTGGGTCCCGCCTTCAGGAACGGCCAGTGGGACCGAGCCTCGCTCTATCTCCAGGACTGGTATTCATGGCGTGCCCAGCCGCGCCTGCGGTTCCAGGACGACGGCACCGTCAAGCCGCAGTGGTCGAGCCGTGGACAGTATGCCGAAGGTTCTGACATTTCCTGGCTGAAGCCAACCGAAGGCGGCGGCTACCGGGTGACCTATGGCAGTGATGCAGATCGTCTCGATGTGACGCCAGGCCGGGTTGATGTCTATCTGAACGGCACGGTCTATCCGGTCATGATCGACAGCAATGCAGCGACGGCGCCAGCCGATGCGCCTGCGGCACTCCGCCAAGATGGAGCCAAGGTGCTGGTCGATTACGGCTTTGAGGGCCAGACGGAAATCCGTCCGGCGCAGGTCTATGTGCAGCGTCGCTTCCTTGGATGGGCGAACTTCCTGTTCGACACCAAGTCAGCATTCTGGGGCAAGAGCTGGGGCGAGCTTGCACACTTTGCAACGATCGGAGAGCGGCTGGATCCGGCCCGCTCGAACATCGGCTACATGCGCGACGACTTCCTCGGCAACAATGTCTGGCAGCATGCGGACATTCTGTCGAAGCTGCTGCAGACGCTGGTCATGGCCTTTGTCGGAACGCTGCTTGGAACGCTGTTCGCCTTCCCGCTCGCCTTCATCGCGGCGCGCAACATTACCCGCAACCGGGCCGCCAACTGGGGTATGAAGCGGTTGTTCGACTTCCTGCGCTCCGTCGACATGCTGATCTGGGCGTTGTTCTTCACCCGCTCCTTCGGCCCCGGACCGATCCCCGGTATCGCGGCGATCTTCTTCACGGATGCGGGTGCGCTCGGCAAGGTCTATTCGGAGGCCGTCGAGAATGTCGACGACAAGCAGCGCGAGGGTGTTAAATCGGTCGGCGCGCCCTCCGTCATCGTCAACCGCTTCGGCGTCGTGCCGCAGGTGCTGCCGGTGTTCATCTCGCAGTCGCTGTATTTCTGGGAATCGAACACCCGTTCGGCGACTGTTATCGGCGCCGTCGGTGCGGGCGGCATCGGCCTCAAGCTGCTCGAAGCGATGGGCACCAATGCCGACTGGGACAAGGTTGCCTACATGGTTCTCTTGATCCTGATGGTGGTGTTCCTGTTCGACAATGTGTCCAACGCGATCCGCTCACGTTTGATCGGTGGCCCGACACATTAAAAGGTTGCCGCATCATCATTCTGTCATGGAAATCTTTTAGCCGAAGGCTGTCTCGAGGCGCCACAGATGGTTAGTCTCGGGACGTCGCTTCCTTTCTGATTCCGGAACCATGCCTTGCGATATGCTCTCTACTTTTCGCCCGCAGCGGATCATCCGCTGACGAAGACCGCCTCCCGTTGGCTCGGCCGCGATGCCTTCAACGATGAGCGCTTCGAGACAGCGGTCGTCGAGGGCATTTCCGAAGAGGATGTGCACGCGCTGACGGCCGATCCGCGGCGCTACGCCTTTCATGCGACGCTGAAGGCACCGTTCGAGCTTGCCGAAGGACGCAGCGAGGCCGAACTGATCGAGGCGTTCGAGGCGTTTGCGGCGGTGACACCGGCTTTCGACATTCCGAATGCCATCATCGGCCAGCTCGGCCGTTTCTTTGCGCTGGTGCCGGACCAGGTCTATCCGGAACTCCAGGCCTTTGCCGCCCGCGTGGTCGAAGAGTTCGAGCCATTCCGGGCGCCGCTTTCCGATGCCGATATTGCCCGGCGCAAGCCGGAGACCCTGTCACCCGAACACCGCGATAACCTGTTGGCCTGGGGCTACCCATACGTCATGGACGAGTTCCGCTTTCACATGACGCTGACCGGACAGGTTCCGCCCGAACAGGCGCCGTCCATGCGCAAGGCGCTTGAAACCAGATTTACAGATTTTACCAATGCACCGCTCTCCATCAACGGAATTGCGCTCTTCATAGAGCCTGAGCGGGGCGCAGATTTTACAGTTCACCGCTGGCTGCCCCTGGCGCCGGCCTCCGATATCAGAAAGACGACCCCATGACCGTCGAGACCGTATTCACAAATGCCCGCATCGTGTTGGAGGACAGCATCGTGACCGGCTCCATCCAGATCCGGGACGGCAAGATTGCAGACATTTCCGAGGGTTCGGCACAGACCGGCGAGGACTTCGAGGGCGATTATCTGATCCCCGGGCTTGTCGAACTGCATACCGACCATCTGGAACAGCACTATTCGCCCCGTCCGGGCGTGCGCTGGAATGCGACGGCAGCGATCCAGGCGCATGACGCTCAGATCGCTTCTTCCGGCATCACCACCGTGTTCGATTGCCTGCGGATGGGATCCGACGAAGACGGCGGCTTTGAGCAGGGCGAGATGCGGGCGATGGCAGACGCCATCCAGGCGGCAGAGCGCCAGGGCCGCCTGCGGTCCGAGCATCTTATCCACCTTCGCTGCGAAGTTTCGGCCGACAATGTGCTGGATCACTTCGCCGATTTTGCCAACGACCCTTTTGTCAGGCTCGTTTCGCTGATGGATCACGCCCCTGGCCAGCGCCAGTTCCAGACGATGGACCAGTACATCTTCTACTACCAGAAGAAGCGCGGGCTTTCCGACGAAGCCTTCAAGATCTTCATCGACAAGCGCGTCGAGGAGTCCGAGCGCAATTCGACGCCGCATCGCATCGCTATCGCGAAGGTCTGCGCCGATAACGGCATTACGGTTGCCAGCCATGACGATGCGACGCTTGCGCATGTGGACGAGGCGATCGGCAACGGTGTGAAGCTCGCCGAATTCCCGACCAGTCTCGATGCCGCCAAGGCCTCGCATCAGGCCGGTATGAGCGTTTTGATGGGCGCCCCCAATATCGTGCGCGGCAAGTCGCATTCCGGCAATATTGCCGCCCGCGATCTGGCTGAGAAAGACGTGCTGGACGTGCTTTCCTCCGATTACGTGCCGCTCAGCCTGCTCTATGCGCCGTTCATTCTGGCCGATGACGTCGACAGCATTTCGCTTCCGAAGGCCATTGCCATGGTGAGTGCGACGCCTGCCCGCACCGTCGGGCTCGACGATCGCGGCCGGATCGCCACCGGCCTGCGCGCCGATCTGGTCCGGGTCCATCGTCCGGAGGGTGTGCCGGTGGCGCGCGCCGTTTGGCGCGAAGGTCGGCGGGTCGCCTGATGGACGGCTGCCCGACAGATAGCGACAGTGGCAAAAGCGGCGTGATCGTCGTCGTGGTTGGACCGAGCGGTGCAGGCAAGGACACGCTGATGGCGGAGGCTGCGCGGCATTTTGCGGATCGTGACGACGTGGTGTTTGCCCGCCGCACAATCACCCGGGACCCGGCTTCCGGCGGCGAGGACCACGACGGCGTCTCGGAGGACGAGTTCGCTGCGATGGAAAAAGCCGGACGCTTTGCCGTGTCCTGGAATGCGCATGGGCTATCCTATGGCATTCCCAAGGATACGCTCGATGCTGTCGAAGATGGCCGTCTGGTCATCGCCAATGGCTCCCGTTCGGCGCTTGCACACTTCCACTCAGCGTATCCGGCCATGCTGGTCATCAACGTCATTGCCTCGCGCGACGTGCTCGCCGCGCGGCTCGAAGCGCGGGGACGGGAGTGCCGCGAGGACATCCTGCGGCGTCTCGAGCGCGGCTCCCTCACTGTCGATGGCGACTATTCGGTCGTAACGATCGACAACAGCGGGTCCCTGAGCGAAGCCGCCCAGACACTGATCGACACGCTGGAACGACGTCTTTTCCGGCGCGTGTGATTTTGCGACTATCTTCACGACGGGCACTTTACAGTCTCGATTTTGCCTCTATGTGGACTTTCTAACATAAGAGGCGCAGCATGGACCAAACGCGAAGGCTTGATGACTTAGACGACGGGGAGGCTGCGGGAACTGCAAGGCTCAATCTGGAAGCCCGGATGACCGTGCTCGAGATCGTGTCCATCACCTCGCTCGCCATGGCGTTGGATACCTCCGAAAACGCGAATGTTGATCATGCCAAGGGCATTGCCAGCCTGATCCTCGACACCGTCCACCACCGCTGTCGTGAACTGGGCATGACGGATGAAGGCAGCCAGTCGGCGCACCGATACGCCGACGAGCTGCTATCGACAGCTCTTCTGTCCCTTTACCCCAACGGCTGATCAAGCCAGATCAGTGCGCCTCGTCCCAGTTCGCGGCGGCGCGCGCGTCCACCTTCAGCGGCACCCGCATCGAGACAGCCGGCATTGTCGCCTCTTCCATAGTCGATACGATCAGCGGGATCGCTTCTTCGATCGCCGCATCCTCGACTTCGAAGATCAGTTCGTCATGCACCTGCAGCAGCATGCGGACCTTTTCGTCGAGACCGGCCTTCTTCAGGGCAGGCTCCATCCCGATCATCGCACGGCGGATGACATCAGCGGCCGACCCCTGGATCGGGGCGTTGATGGCAGCGCGTTCATTGAAGGCGCGCATCGACGGGTTGGACGACTTGATATCGGGATAATGGGAGCGACGGCCGAAGATCGTTTCCACATAGCCATGCTCACGGGCAAAGGCCTTCGTCTGCTCCATGTAGTCCTTGATACCGGGAAAGCGCTCGAAATACCGCTTGATGTAATCGCCTGCTTCCGAGCGATCGATAGACAGCTGGTTGGCAAGACCAAAAGCGGAAATTCCGTAGATGATGCCGAAGTTGATCGCCTTTGCGCGGCGACGGACCTCACTCGACATGCCCTCGACGGGAACGCCGAACATTTCCGATGCGGTCATCGAGTGAATGTCGATGCCATCCGCGAAGGCCTGACGCAGCTGCGGAATGTCGGCGACGTGGGCGAGGACGCGCAGCTCGATCTGGCTGTAATCCGCGGAGAGAAGCTTGTGGCCGGGGGTCGCGATGAATGCGGTGCGGATCTTGCGGCCTTCGGCATTGCGGACCGGGATGTTCTGAAGATTGGGTTCCGACGAGGAAAGACGCCCGGTCGTGGTCGATGCCAGCGAATAGGACGTGTGAACGCGCTTGGTCTGCGGATGGACGTAGCCTGGAAGCGCATCCGTGTAGGTGGATTTCAGCTTTGTCAGCTGGCGCCAGTCGACGATCTTGCGGGGCAGATCATGACCGGTTGCCGCCAGATCCTCCAGCACGCTTGCCGAGGTTGACCACTGGCCGGTCTTGGTCTTGGCGCCGCCGGGCAGGCCCATCTTGCCGAACAGGATATCGCCGAGCTGCTTGGGAGAGCCGATGGTGAATTTCTCGCCGGCGAGCGCATAGATCTCGTCTTCGAAGGCCGCCGCCTTCTGCGCAAGCTCGCCGGAAAGGCGCGACAGGATTTGCCGATCGATCGTGATGCCGCGTTCTTCCATATCGGCGAGAACAGAGACCAGCGGTCGTTCGAGCCGTTCGTAGACGCGCGTCAGGCCCGCTGCGGCGAGCTGCGGCTTCAACACCATCCAGAGACGCAGCGTGACATCCGCGTCCTCGGCCGCATAGGCAGTCGCCTTCTCGATATCGACGTAATCGAACGTCACCCCGCTCTTGCCGGAACCGGCAACATCCTTGAAAGCGATCGGCTTATGATTGAGCCAGCGTTCGGACAATGCGTCCATGCCGTGGTTGGCCTTTCCGGCCTCCAGCACGTAGGACATCAGCATCGTATCGTCATGGGCCTGGACGGTTATGCCGTGCCGCTTCATGACGAGGTAATCGAACTTGAGGTTCTGCGCGACCTTGAGGACGGTCGGATCTTCCAGCAGCGGCTTCAGGCGATCCAGCGCTTCGCGGCTGGCCATCTGGTTTTCGGCCAGACCGCCGCCTAGGAGATCGCCGACACCGGTCTTGTGGGTAAGCGGGACATAGGCGGCGCGGACTTCGAGACCGGACGGGCTGTCGGTATTGTCGGCGATCGCCAGCGAGAAGCCGACCAGTTCGGCCTGCATCGGGTCGAGCGAGTTCGTCTCCGTGTCGAAGGCGACGAAACCGGTCTCGCGCGCCGCCCGGATCCAGTCATCCAGCACTTCCACATCGCGGATCGTCACGTAGTTTTCCATATCGAGCTTCGCCTGCCCGAATGCAGCGATACGAGCTTCGGCAAAGGAGACTGGCGTCGCTTCGCCGGTTACCTTTGTAGGGGTCGAAACCGCTCGCTCGGCGGGCGCCGCGGCTGCAATCTCTCCCGTGTCGGCCTTCGCCGCCTCGCCCGCATCGAGGTCTGGACCGCGGGCGGCATCGCCCCATTCGACCTCGACCTCCGCCGCTTCTATTTCATCGGCGTTGCAGTCGCAGGCTGTGGCAACCCTTCGCGTCAACGTTCCGAAGTTCATGGCCTTGAGGAAGCCGATCAGCTTTGGTCCGTTCTGGGGTTCGAGAACCAGCGCATCGAGTTCGAGCTCCAGGGGAACATCGGTGCGCAGCTCCACCAGTCGCCTCGACAGGCGCGCCTGCTCGGCAAAGGCGATGATGCTTTCGCGGCGCTTGACCTGCTTGATCTCTCCGGCGCGGGAAAGAAGCGTTTCGAGATCGCCGAACTCTTCCAAAAGCTGCGCTGCCGTCTTCGGCCCGATGCCCGGAATACCCGGCACGTTGTCGACCGAATCGCCGACCAAAGCCTGGAGATCGATCATCTTTTCAGGCGCTACGCCCCACTTTTCGACGACGTCGGGCACGCTGATCTGCTTGTCCTTCATGCTGTCGTACATGTGGACCATCGGCGTCACCAGCTGCATCAGGTCCTTGTCGGAGGACACGATGGTGACGTCGGCGCCCGTCGCTTCGGCCTGGCGGGCATAGGTGGCAATGATGTCATCCGCCTCGAACCCCTCCGTCTCGATGCAGGGGAGGTTGAAGGCGCGGGTCGCCTGGCGGATCAGACCGAACTGCGGAACGAGCTCTTCCGGCGGCGCGGACCGGTTGGCCTTGTACGCATCGTAGATCTCCTTGCGGAAGGTCTTCGAGGAATAGTCGAAAATGACGGCGAAATGCGTCGGCGTGACGCCGACAGACGTATCGCGCGCATCGGTCAGAAGCTTCCACAACATGTTGCAGAACCCCGACACGGCGCCCACCGGCAGCCCGTCTGATTTGCGGGTGAGCGGGGGCAATGCATGAAACGCCCGGAAGATGAAACCGGAGCCGTCGATGAGGAAGAGATGATCGCCTTTTTTCATGGGGATGGAATACCCCGAGGCATCTTCGGCGTCCACGAAAAGTTCGCCGGCAGCGCCACCGAACGCTCACCGCAACGTTACCGATTTGTAATAGACCAATCCCTTGAAAAGCCGCATTCCGCCGCACATTTCAAGCTTACCGGCGATTGATCACGCCGCAGTCTGGCACCCGGCTTGCCCCCTGCCGCGTCAGACCGGACAAAGGCTCACCCCCCTCTCCGGGCCTTTGTTCTTCTATCATGCCGCCACGACCGCTCCCCTCCCGGTCGTGGCGGTTTTTGTTTGCGGCTCACAGCATCTAGCGAAGCGTTGCAGGGTTGGCGAAAGCACGGCGTGCGATATATCCTTCCGGGCAAGGTCTGTTTGGACTTTCAACCGGGAAGCAAGATACCGAAGCCATGGCATTCGATCGCTCTCATTCCGCAACCTATCTCGCCAACCAGCTTGCGAAGGGTTTTGCGCGATCCCTGCAACAGCGCTCAAGCAGCCTCGGCTTTTCCCCGGGCCAGTTTCCCGTTCTCCTGGAACTCTGGCAGCAGGATGGCCTTACCCAGAAGCAACTCCTGGACAAGCTCGAGGTGGAGCAGGCGACGGTCGCCAATACGCTCGCGCGGATGCAGCGCGACGGTCTCATCGAGCGCATCCCCCATCCTGACGACAAGCGGGCAAAGATCATTACCCTGACGGCGCTTGGCCGCAGCCTGGAGGCCCGTGCGGTGGAGGCGGCCGCGGAAGCCGACGCGGCCCTGTTTTCCGGGTTCAAGCGGTTCGAGCGTGATCTGATGATCGAATACATGCGGATGATTCTGGAGAACGCCCGCAAGCTCTAGGGGGCGCCAGAGACTTGTCAGTGCAAGGTTGCAGTCGACGTTACTGCCCGCTAGTTGTCCTGCACCAATCAGCCTTTTCCATTGTACGGTGACATAAAGGCTTGCTAGTTTCCGGAACGAGCGTCGCAAGCCACGTCTACAGCGGCGCCGAGCATCCACACACAGGATATTGTTATGACCGAACTTTCCCCCGTTCTTGACCGTGCCGATCAGAACCTCAGCGCCAGCATCGATCGGATGTTCGATCTCGTGCGCATCAAGTCGATTTCGACTGATCCGGCCTTCAAGGACGATTGCCGCAAAGCTGCTGAGTGGCTTGTCCAGGAATTAACGACGCTGGGCTTTGAAGCATCCTTGCGCGACACCCCCGGTCATCCGATGGTGGTCGGTCATCACGCGGGAGCAACGCCGGATGCGCCGCACGTTCTGTTCTACGGTCACTACGACGTGCAGCCGGTCGATCCGATCGAGCTCTGGGAACATGATCCTTTCGATCCGAAGCTGAAGGAGCTCCCGGGTGGCCGCAAGATCATGACCGGACGCGGGACATCCGACGACAAGGGCCAGTTGCTGACCTTCGTCGAAGCCTGCCGCGCCTACAAGGACGTGCATGGCGCGCTGCCGATCCGCATCACCATCCTGTTTGAGGGCGAGGAAGAATCCGGTTCGCCGTCGCTGAAGCCTTTCCTCGAAGCAAATGCCGAAGAGCTCAAGGCCGACTTCGCCCTGGTCTGCGATACGGGCATGTGGGACACTGACACACCGGCAATCGCTGCCGCCCTTCGCGGACTGGTCGGCGAAGAGATCACTGTCACCGCTGCCGACCGCGACCTGCATTCCGGCCTTTACGGCGGTGCTGCCGCAAACCCGATCCACATTCTCACCGGCATCATCGCCGGCCTTCGCGACGACACAGGCCGCATCACCCTTGAGGGTTTCTACGACGGCGTCGAGGAAACGCCTGAAAACATCAAGGCAAGCTGGGAGACGCTTGGTCGCTCGGCCGAAAAGTTCCTCGGCGAAATCGGGCTCTCAGAGCCGGCCGGCGAAAAGGGCCGTTCGGTTCTGGAAATGACCTGGGCCCGACCGACCTGCGAGGTCAACGGGATCTGGGGCGGTTACACTGGCGACGGCTTCAAGACCGTCATTGCGGCCAAGGCTTCGGCAAAGATCTCGTTCCGCCTCGTCGGCACGCAGGACCCCGACAAGATCCGCGACGCGTTCCGCGCCTATGGGACATCCAAGATCCCGGCGGACTGCAACGTCGAGTTCCACCCGCATGGTGGCTCGCCTGCGATCCAGCTTTCCTACGACTCACCGGCCTTGACCAAGGCCAAGAGTGCACTTTCGGACGAATGGGCAAATCCAGCCGTCATCATCGGCATGGGCGGCTCCATTCCGATCGTTGGCGATTTCCAGAAGATGCTCGGAATGGATAGTCTGCTGGTCGGCTTCGGACTCAATGACGACCGGATCCACTCGCCGAACGAGAAGTATGACCTGAAGTCCTACCACAAGGGGATCAGGTCCTGGGTCCGGATCATCACGGCCCTCGCAAAGTAAGGGCATCGGCGGGGCGCAGCAGACAGCGCCTTTGCCGATACACGTCCAACTCATACGAAACGAAAAAGGTCGGGCTAGCCCGACCTTTCTGATCCCAATCACAAGTGCCAGTACATCCGTGGTCACTCTTATGGGCATGCAATGCGAAACAGCCGCCGTCGACGACATTGGCTCTAATGTTCATCGTCTCGCCAATTGGTTAATATTTGGTTAACAGCGCGCTGTGCCTTGCTCGAAAGGCATCGTCGGAACGCAAAAAGGCCGGTCGATGACCGGCCTTTATAAATAAATGAAACGGGTATCTTAGACGGCGCGGAGGCTGTCAGCAGATTCCTTGCCGGAACGGCGGTCGGTCGTCAGTTCGAAGCCGATCTTCTGACCGTCCTGCAGCTGGCCGAGGCCTGCGCGCTCGACTGCGGTGACGTGAACGAAAACGTCCTTGCCACCGTCGTCAGGGGTGATGAAGCCGTAGCCCTTGGTTGCGTTGAACCATTTTACAGTACCAGTCGCCATAACGATGCCTTTCTCTTGCAAATGACCGACTGCCCCGTTCGGAATTTCCCGGGGCGTTTGTGTTTCGTATTTGAAGAAAGATCGTCGCAGGCGGGGCAGTTTAGCCACGTGCTGGCTTGTCAAACAAATATCGATGCAGAGGATTTAAGGTCTGGCCGTTTTGGCGTCAAGCCTGCAGGACCGGGCGCAAATCGATCGATCCAGACGCGATCGTGGTGCCCTGCATCCGCTACATCGACGCAAGTTCTTGGAGTTGCGGGCCTTTTCGAGAGCTTCAGGCGCTTAAGATATCTCATCGCTCCAGCCCCTCAGAAAACAGAAAAGCCCGACGCGGGAGGAGGTGCGTCGGGCTTCTGAAACTGGCCAACAACTGGGAGGAGGAGTGTTGCCGGCCCCATCGGGGACGCTGGGAGGAGGAGTGCGTCCGTCGATGATTTAAACATACAGCGGAAACGCACAAAAAACAGACGTAATTTCGCACCGCAGCATTGCAAGAATCGCATGCCTCGCGAGACTTGCCCGCTGGATGCGCTTCCGTCATGCTGCGCCCATGAGCCTTGAATCCGTACGCAGCTTTTTCGCGACCCACGCGCCTGACATCGAGATCATCGAGACCGAACAGAGTTCGGCGACCGTTCCGCTTGCAGCACTCGCGCATGGCGTCGATCCTGACCAGATCGCGAAGACAATCTGCCTGCGAGCGGGCGACGTCATGCTGTTGGTCGTAATGTCGGGAAACAGTCGCATCGACAATAAGAAGTTCAGGTCGGTCTTCAGCGCCAAACCGCGGATGCTGGCCAGCGATGAGGTCATGGCGGCAACTGGCCATCCGATCGGAGGGGTGTGCCCGTTTGGTCTTGCGACTGAGCTCCAGGTCTATTGCGACCTTTCGCTAAAGGATTACCCTGAGGTCGTGCCCGCGGCTGGAGCAACGAATGCTGCGATCAAGATAGATCCGGACCGACTTGCAGAACTCACCAAGACCATCTGGATCGACTGCGCCAGCCGAACGGATAGTTCGGCCGGCTAGACGGATAAGGTATTCTTAGAAGCGGTCGTTGATGTAACGCTGATACCAGGCCTGCTTGCTGTCGACGGACGCGTTGGCGACGAGATAGCCGATCGCAAAGCCGATACCGCCAATCAGGGTGATCAGGGTCGTGGTTGCTGCAGGATGCTCGCGGACAGTGGCGGCCACGGAATTTGCTTCTTCCGAAACGTAGCTTGCGGCATCGGACGCGCGGCTTGCAACGCGGTCATAAGCAACGCTGCCTTTTTCTGCCAACAGATCACGCAAATTGGCGATCTCGGACTTGAGGCTGGCGATCTCGGAATTGAATGCCGAATTTTCGCTCGGCACATGATCGAAGGATGGCGACTGGGATTCGGTTGGCTTCAGGCTCTTTACGGATTCTGCCATTTTGGCCTCCTGTCTGTTGTTGATCGAGAGCACGGTCAACTTTCGAAGACAGGATATGTTCCTTGAATGGCCCGAATGTCTGTTCGACCCGGAATCTACCGCGCCTTGGCGAGAGTTTCCGCCAATGCAGCCAGTTTCTCTTTTTCGTCGGCGCCCTTTTGAAGCGAGTTGACGAGAATGAGCGCCAGTGCTTCTGCATCTGGACTGCTTTTATCGATGTGGTGCTCGGAGCAGGTCTCGTCGAAGACTTGCTGCAATAGGTTGAGCTGGCCGGAACTGACCGGCTTGCGGATAAGCTGACTTGGCATTTGCCCCTCACGTGCGAATGGCGAGGCTCCTCCCCATACCCCTGGGAGCCGCGATCAGGCTAAAAGACTTATCCGCTTGCAGCCTCCAAACCTCAGAGAAGGAAACGAGTGGATGCAGCCGGCAGTGTGAGATCTGACTAATTGAATAGCAATAACAAGATCGCACGGGTACAATTTAGGGGGTTATTGACAATAGCCACACCCTTATCGCGAGCCCCGCCGCCCGGCGCGCTTGTCACCGGACGGCGTAGATCATCAATTTCTTCGGACCACGAATCAGGCAGCGCCTGCCGGGTCTCCCGTCGGCATCAGAGCCGGCTCCAATGTGGGATCCTGCGGGTTTTTCGTATCCCCCGGATCCTGCGTCGGGGTCAGCGGCGGCTTTTCCTGCGTGCGGTCGGGCACTCCGCCAGTCCCCACGGGACCACGGGGAGTCTCGACGCCGGGAGTTGGCAATGGGTCACGATTCGGCATGAATGCCTCCTTTGTCTCAGGGTAGGTGTAGAGGAAACGGCTATAACCAATGATTGTTCCGATCCGCTCATCGGGCAGGGCTAGCGCTGGACGCGGATCGCGGGTCAAAGCCAGCGTCGCCTGTCGTGGGGCCGGGACGAAACGCCCAGCAGATAACCGAGTAGAAATGCCGCCACGCCGATGGATGCGGCAACGGATGCAGTAGCGGCCGGGTGATCCACAGCGTGCGCTGCGACCATTCCCGCTTCGTCCTTCACCTTCGCGGCTGTGGATTTTGCTTTTTCAACGACGCCCGTTTCAGGGTCGATATCACCGGTGAAGCCGACATTGAGTGGTTTTCTCGCCATGGTCATCTCCTTTTGAAGACAATCCACGGGCCGGAATGAAGTTCCGTCCGCAAGACGCGACTGGGCATGCAGCGCCGCCGTAGCGGGTTTGCGGGCAAGGCCACCGAGCTTCTACATGAGCTGCAACTTCGACAGCGCCTCTCGCGTCAGAAACACATCGGTCTTTCCAGCCTCATAGGCCGGATGACTGAATTCAAACATGCCGCTGGAAAAGACACCGTTATGTGGCATCTCGAGCGCCTGCTTGACGCTAACGAGACCGACCGGAACACGCCGGTCGCCATTGATGACCACAGCCTCAACGATCCTGTTCATGCACTCCCCTCCTCCAAGGTGGAACTCAAACCGATCCGACAGGCAAATTACCGTATATAGAAAGCAACTGTTTTACGTAGAAATCCAGCCTTTTTTAGGCGGCACTCATATTAAATAGCGTCCGATCGGATTTTACATCTCCTTAAATCGCCGCATTTACACTGCAGCGAGATAACTCGGGCGACAATTTGTGAGAACAGCGCATTCAGGATGCGCGTAACGGGGATATGCCGGCTCATCATGGCAGCCAGAAAATCGGACAAACGCGTCGAACCGTCTTTTGGCGGATCGCAGGACAAAGATGACTTCCGTCTCGACGCGGACGACCGCATCATTGGCAATGGACGCTCCACCCGGCGTGCGCAGAAGGCCGAAGACGACTACGACGATCTCCCGCCCCGCAAGAAACGCAAGCAGTCCGACCCGTCCAACGACCGCGACAGGTCTTCGCGCAAGGCATCGTCAAATCGCGGTGGCGACAATGGTGGCTTCTTCGCGCCCCTGAAACGACTGGTTTACTGGTGCGTCGTCCTGTCGATCTGGGCAGCGATCGGCATCGGTGGACTTGTTCTCTACTACGGCGCGCAGATGCCGTCTGCCAGCAGCTGGACCATTCCAGACCGTCCGCCAAACATGAAGATCACCGCGACCGATGGGTCGGTCATCGCCAACCGCGGCACGACTGGTGGCGAGGCGCTGGCGCTGGAAGACATGTCGCCCTACCTGCCCCAGGCCGTCATGTCGATCGAGGACCGGCGCTTCTATTCCCATTTCGGCGTCGATCCGCTGGGTCTGGCGCGCGCCTTCGTCAACAACCTGACAGGCCAGCCGATCCAGGGCGGTTCGACGATCACCCAGCAGCTTGCCAAGAACCTGTTCCTCTCCCCGGATCGCACGTTCGAGCGCAAGATCCAGGAAGTGCTCTTGTCCTTCTGGCTGGAGACGAAATTCACCAAGGACCAGATCCTGGCGATGTACCTCAACCGGGTGTACTTCGGCGCGAACGCCTATGGTGTCGAGGCCGCTTCGCGTCGCTACTTCAACAAGTCGGCACGGGACGTCAACCTCGGCGAGGCGGCAACGCTTGCGGGTCTCTTGAAGGCACCCTCGCGGCTTTCGCCTGCCAGAGATCCGAAAGCGGCCGAAGAGCGGGCACAGGTCGTTCTCGGGACGATGCGGGAAGAAGGCTACATCACTGACAGCGACCTCAAGACCGCGATGGCGCAGCCGCCTTCCAACGCCAAGAGCTCCTGGAACGGCGCCCAGCACTACGCCGCAGACATGGTGGTCGATGAGGTCAAGCGTCTGATCGGGGAGCCGAAGGTCGATGTCGTCGTCGAGACCACCGTCGATCTGCGTCTTGAGGAAGCCGCCGAAAAGGCTTTGAAAGACGTGCTCAACAAGGAAGGCGGCAAGCTGAACGCCTCGCAGGCGGCGCTTGTTTCCGTCGATGCGACCGGCGCCATCCGCGCAATGGTGGGCGGCCGCGATTACGCCCAAAGCCAGTTCAACCGGGCCGTCAAGGCCAAGCGCCAGCCGGGCTCGGCGTTCAAGCCGTTCGTCTATGCCTCGGCTCTCGAAGCGGGCTACAATCCGGACACGATCGTCAACGACGCGCCTGTCCGCATCGGCAACTGGACGCCGGAGAATTACGAAAAGGAATACAAGGGGCCGGTTCCGCTTTCCTATGCGATGGCCCATTCGCTCAACACCGTCGCCGCCCAACTGGTGATGGCGGTGGGGCCTGAAAAGGTCGTGTCGATGGCGCATCGGCTCGGCGTCGATTCCGACATCCAGCCGAACGCCTCGATCGCGCTCGGGACATCGGAAGTCTCGCTGACGGAACTCACCTCATCCTATGCGGCCTTCATGAACGGCGGCTACAAGGCGACACCTTATATCGTGAAGCGGATCGCGGATACGGACGGCAAGGTTCTCTATGAGGCCGACTACACCAACCCGCCGCGTGTTCTCAGCGCGCCGGTTGCCGCTGCCATGAACAGCATGATGTCGGGCGTCGTCCGTGACGGCACCGGCCGGGCCGCGCGCCTCGATGGCTGGCAGGTTGCCGGCAAGTCCGGGACGACCCAGTCGTTCCGCGATGCGCTGTTCGTCGGTTATACCAGCATCATGACGACAGGGATCTGGTTCGGCAACGACGACGGCGCCTTCATGAAAAAGGTGACGGGTGGCGGCCTGCCGGCAAAAGCCTGGAAGGAATACATGACGGTGGCAATGAAGGGCTATACCCCGACGCCACTGTTCGGTTTCAACAGCGGCCTTCAGCTGCCACCGCCCGTCGAGGAAGAACAATCGCCATCGACATCGATTGGCGACATCATTTCCGGCATTATACCGGGAGCGAGCGATCAGCGGGAAGCACCAGCGCCGGATAATTTTCCGCCAGCTCCGCGTGCGCCGGTCCAGCAGGCGGCACCTCGTGGAGAAGCCTCTCTCGAACAGCCGGCACGCAGGCCTCCGCCCGCGACGCGCCAGCAAGTCCAGCCTGCCCCCCCGGGCCAGCCCGATTGCGCCTATGGTGACAACGCGGTCTGCAACACCGGGACGGTTTATGACAACAGACCGCCGCCGCGACAGTATCGCGAAGGCGGTTCTGCCAACCGGGCGCAACCCGGAGAATACAGAGATTACCGCGAATATCGTGCCCCTTACGATAGCCAGGCACCGGTGCCGCCCGGCGATGTCGGCGGCCGTCCGATGCCGCCTTCGGACGTCGGACAAGTCTACCAGCCGCAGGAAACGCGTCGCACGACGCTGTACGATATCCTCATGGGCCAGTAGCCCGTTAGAAAGACAGAAGGAAAATTGCATTTTTTTGCGTGAATGCAGGCGAATTCCCGCCTTGCAGTCCGAAAAACCCGTCCTTATATACCCCGCATGACAGCAGCCGGTGCTGCGAAAATTCCCAGTCGAGGAACTGTCAAAGGAATGCCTTTCACGGGGTTCCGACAGTTCGCTTAAAGGAGAGAGAAGATATGGCAAAAGTAATTGGCATCGACCTTGGCACTACCAACTCCTGCGTCGCCATCATGGACGGCAAGGATTCCAAAGTCATCGAGAATGCGGAAGGCGCGCGCACGACGCCGTCCATGGTCGCATTTTCTGACGACGGCGAACGTCTCGTCGGTCAGCCGGCCAAGCGCCAGGCTGTAACCAACCCAACCAATACGCTCTTCGCAGTGAAGCGCCTTATCGGCCGCCGCTACGAAGACCCGACCGTTGAGAAGGACAAGGGCCTCGTACCCTTTGATATCGTCAAGGGCGACAACGGCGACGCTTGGGTGAAGGCTCAGGACAAGGCCTACTCTCCTGCCCAGATCTCCGCGATGATCCTTCAGAAGATGAAGGAAACCGCAGAAGCCTATCTCGGCGAGAAGGTCACGCAGGCCGTCATCACGGTTCCCGCATACTTCAACGATGCCCAGCGCCAGGCAACCAAGGATGCCGGCCGCATTTCGGGTCTTGAAGTTCTGCGCATTATCAACGAGCCGACGGCTGCAGCACTTGCCTACGGCCTCGACAAGAAGGAAGGCAAGACGATTGCCGTTTACGACTTGGGCGGCGGCACGTTCGATATCTCGGTTCTCGAAATCGGCGATGGCGTCTTCGAAGTGAAGTCGACCAACGGTGACACCTTCCTCGGTGGTGAAGACTTCGACATGCGTCTCGTCGAATATCTCGCAAACGAGTTCAAGAAGGAAAACGGCATCGACCTGAAGAACGACAAGCTCGCTCTGCAGCGCCTCAAGGAAGCATCCGAGAAGGCAAAGATCGAACTGTCGTCGTCGCAGCAGACCGAAATCAACCTGCCGTTCATCACGGCCGATGCTTCCGGTCCGAAGCACCTGACCTTGAAGCTGACCCGCTCGAAGTTCGAAAGCCTGGTCGACGATCTCGTCCAGCGCACTGTCGCACCGTGCAAGGCAGCCTTGAAGGATGCCGGCGTGACTGCCGCTGAAATCGACGAAGTCGTTCTGGTCGGCGGCATGAGCCGCATGCCGAAGGTACAGGAAGTCGTCAAGCAGCTGTTCGGCAAGGAGCCGCACAAGGGCGTCAACCCGGATGAAGTGGTTGCCATGGGCGCCGCGATCCAGGGCGGCGTTCTGCAGGGCGACGTCAAGGACGTTCTCCTTCTCGACGTGACCCCGCTGTCGCTCGGCATCGAAACGCTCGGTGGCGTCTTTACCCGCCTGATCGACCGCAACACGACGATCCCGACGAAGAAGTCGCAGACCTTCTCGACCGCCGACGATAACCAGTCGGCCGTGACGATCCGCGTTTCGCAGGGCGAGCGTGAAATGGCGCAGGACAACAAGCTGCTTGGTCAGTTCGACCTCGTCGGTCTGCCGCCGGCTCCGCGCGGCATGCCGCAGATCGAAGTCACGTTCGACATCGACGCCAACGGCATTGTACAGGTTTCGGCCAAGGACAAGGGTACCGGCAAGGAACAGCAGATCCGCATCCAGGCATCTGGTGGTCTGTCCGACGCCGACATCGAGAAGATGGTCAAGGACGCCGAAGCGAACGCCGAAACCGACAAGAAGCGTCGTGCCGGTGTGGAAGCCAAGAACCAGGCCGAAAGCCTCATTCACTCCAGCGAGAAGTCGCTGGCTGAATATGGCGACAAGGTAACCGAGACCGACCGCAAGGCGATCGAGGATGCCATTGCCGCGCTCAAGGCTTCTGTCGAGGCTCCCGAGCCTGATGCAGATGACATCCAGGCGAAGACCCAGACCCTCATGGAAACTTCCATGAAGCTTGGTCAGGCCATCTATGAGGCACAGCAGGCTGACGGTGGCGCTGCCGAAGCCGGCAAGGACGACGGTGTCGTCGATGCCGACTACGAGGAAATCAAGGACGACAAGAAGTCGGCCTAAGTCTGGTTCCGTTGACGGATACCGCTAGATAGTCGACTAAGATATCCGGCTGCCATCGTGCAGCCGGAACCCTTTCTGGAGCCGGTTACCGCTTATGGCTAAAGCAGATTTTTACGAAACGCTGGGTGTCGGCAAATCCGCTGACGAGAAGGAGCTGAAAAGCGCCTTCCGTAAGCTTGCGATGAAATACCATCCCGACAAGAACCCCGGCGATGCGGAAGCTGAGAAGAAATTCAAGGAGATCGGCGAAGCTTACGAGACGCTGAAGGATCCCCAGAAGCGCGCGGCCTATGATCGCTTCGGTCATGCTGCCTTCGAACAGGGTGGCATGGGCGGCGGCGGTGGCGGCTTCTCCGGCGGCGCGGGAGCAGGTGGCTTCTCCGACATTTTCGAAGACATTTTCGGCGACATGATGGGCGGCGGCCGTGCGCGCCGGTCCTCCGGCGGTCGCGAACGTGGCGCCGATCTTCGCTACAATATGGAGATCACCCTCGACGAGGCCTATGCCGGCAAGACGGCGCAGATCCGGGTTCCGTCCTCGATCACCTGTGACGTCTGTTCGGGTTCGGGCGCCAAGCCTGGCACCCAGCCGAAGACCTGCGGCACCTGCCAAGGGTCCGGGCGCGTCCGTGCATCCCAGGGCTTCTTCTCGGTTGAGCGGACCTGCCCGACCTGTCATGGCCGCGGACAGACCATCACCGATCCGTGCACCAAGTGCCACGGCCAGGGTCGCGTCACCGAAGAGCGTTCGCTGTCGGTAAACATTCCATCGGGCATCGAAGACGGCACGCGCATTCGCCTGCAGGGCGAAGGCGAAGCCGGTGCGCGCGGTGGCCCAACCGGGGATCTCTACATCTTCCTGTCGGTCCGACCGCACGAGTTCTTCCAGCGTGATGGCGCCGATCTCTACTGCGCCGTGCCGATCTCCATGACGACGGCAGCGCTTGGCGGCACGTTCGATGTCGGGACGCTGGATGGATCGAAGTCACGTGTGACCGTTCCTGAGGGCACACAGGCCGGCAAGCAGTTCCGCCTCAAGGGCAAGGGAATGCCGGTGTTGCGATCTTCACAGACGGGTGACCTCTACATCCAGATCCAGATCGAGACTCCGCAGAAGCTGACCAAGCGTCAGCGCGAGCTGCTGCAGGAGTTCGAGGACATCTCGTCCAAGGAGAACAATCCGGAATCGACGGGCTTCTTTGCCCGGATGAAGGAATTCTTCGACACCTGATGGCTGTCGCAAAGACGAAGATTGCAAAACGCCGGCCCTGCGCCGGCGTTTTTCTTCGTTAAAACCCTTATAGACACCGCAATCTGCCCGGCCATTATTATAGAGCTGAACAAGCCCGCTCTGTAGTTGCGGGACTGAAACAATCGAGACCAGACATGACGGACGGTAAACACTACTGGCTTCGCAAAGACGACAAGCAGGCGACCAAGGCCAACTTCCCGGAACTGTTCTTCGACCTGGTCTTCGTCTTCGCCTTCATCCAGTTGTCGGAAACGCTGGCCGCGGATTTCTCGCTCGGGATCGCCGCCGAAGCGCTGATTTTCATCTTCGCGCTCTGGTGGGTCTGGATCCACACGACCTGGGTCACCAATCTTCTCGATGCCGAAATAGAGCCGGTGCGGATCCTGCTGTTCGGCCTGATGTTTCTCGGCGTCATTCTGGCAATTGCCCTGCCGAGGGCGTTTCAGGACATGGGCCTGACCTTCGCGCTCGCCTATTCGGCCATGCAGATCATTCGATCGCTGTTTGCGCTCTACGCCTTCCGACGCGCCGATCGGGCCTCCTATGTCACCTTCCAGCGGATTACCGTCTGGCTTTCGGTTTCAAGCGCTTTGTGGATCGCCGGCGGCCTCAGTGAACAGTCCCTCCGGGTGTACTTCTGGATCGCTGCGCTGGCGATCGAATATATCGCACCGATCCTACGTTACCGGGTGCCTGGGCTAGGTGCCGCGCCTGCGGAAACGCTTGACATCAACGGCGAGCATATGGCCGAACGCTGCGCGCTGTTCGTCATCATCGCACTTGGGGAAACGATCCTCACCACGGGCAAGAATGCGTCCAGTCATCTGGAAAGCAGCTTGACGCCAATCGTGCTGTTTGTAGCCTTCCTTTCGACCGTGCTGATGTGGTGGATCTACTTCCATGACGGGCAGGAAAAGGCAGCCGACAAGGCGGAAGAAAGTTCAGAGCCACAGGCGACCGCGAATCATCTTTTCACCTACGGTCATCTGCCGATTATCGCTGGCATCATCCTTACCGCAGTCGGTGAAGACTTCGCCCTGTCGCATGCGCACGAGCATGCAACGCTTGCTCAGGCTTTCGCGCTTCTAGGCGGTCCGATCCTGTTCTTAAGCGGCATGATCTGGGTAAAGACGCATTCGACAAAGCATGTGCCATGGTCGCATTGTGCCGGCATTGCCGTCCTTGTTGCCTGCTTTCTGCTTGTTGCGAGCCTGACAACCGTTCACATCCAGATGCTTGCGACGGGTTCGCTTCTGGCCGTCGCAATCTGGGAATATGTGGCCCTGAGGCGCTTTGCCCGCGCCGCCGCGTGACGGTCAGTAGTGTGGCGGCCTGGTGTTGGCCGGTGCTTCCAGCGAGGTTTCCTCGAGGGACAGAAAGCGTACGGTCAGCCGGTCGAGCTTCGAGCGGGTCTGCTCGACGACCTTCCACTGTTCGGCAAGCTGGTCGGACAATTCCTCGATGACCTTGGCCTGATGCGCCGCCAATTCCTCCAGCTTCAAAATTCTATCGTCATCGGTCACACTATTCACTCGCACTCGATTTCGGGCATTCGCCGGATCCTTCCGGCTGAGGCTTTCTCCGAGACTACAGCGTTTGGAACGGGAAGAAAACGGCGGGCACGGCCTGCAACTCGCTAAGGGTGATGTCAGTTACAGACCTGCGCTTGCCTTCTTGGCGCGAAGTCCTTAGCTCCTACGTGGAAACAACGCGATACAAGATGGCGCAAAAGACTTTCCTTTCCCGGCTGAAGCTGACCGACTTCCGCAATTACACCCAGGCTTCGCTCGAACTCGACGGCCGGCATGTCGTCCTGACCGGCGAGAATGGTGCAGGCAAGACCAACCTTCTCGAAGCCGTGTCCTTCCTGTCTCCCGGCCGTGGCCTGCGCCGCGCCGTGCTGAGCGATGTGACGCGCGTCGGTGCTGCCGCAGGCTTCAGCGTCTTTGCGGATGTGGACGGGATGGAAGGCGAGGTTTCGATCGGCACCGGCATCGAAGCGAATGACGGCGACGGTGTCAGCCGTAAGCTCCGCATCAACGGCACGCCGGCAAAATCGACGGAGGAACTTTCCGACCATCTTCGTGCCCTGTGGCTGACGCCGGCGATGGACGGCCTGTTCACCGGCCCCTCGGCCGACCGCCGCCGCTTTCTCGACCGACTGGTTCTCTCGCTCGATGCAGGTCACGGCCGGCGGGCGGGCGATTTCGAACGTGCCATGCGCAGCCGCAACCGGTTGCTGTCCGAAGGACGGTTCGACCCTGCGTGGCTTTCCGCAATCGAGGCGCAGATGGCGGGTCTCGGCATATCCATGGCGGCGGCCCGGCACGAGATGCTGGGACTGCTGAAGACGCTGTCTGCCAATCTCGGCGACACGCCGTTTCCAACGCCAGAGCTTTCGCTGGAAGGGTTTCTGGACGGTGCCATGGATCGGCCCGCGGCGGACCTCGAAGATGAATATCTCGCCATGCTCGCGTCAGGGCGTGGCCGCGACGCTGCAGCGGGACGAACACTGGATGGTCCGCACCGTGTCGACCTAACCGTTCGTCACCGCGAGAAGGACATTGAGGCTTCGCGCTGCTCGACCGGGGAGCAGAAAGCCCTGCTGATCGGGCTCGTGCTTGCCCATGCCCGCCTGACGGCGGATATGACCGGCCATGCGCCAATCCTGCTTCTGGACGAGATTGCAGCACATCTGGACGAGGGACGGCGCGCTACATTGTTCGATCTCGTGCATGGACTGGGCGGGCAAGCCTTCATGACCGGCACCGATCGCCACATGTTTACAGCGCTTGCCGATCGGGCGCAGTTCCTGACAGTTTCCCATGGCGGCATAACCCGCTGAACCTGCTTACACTCGATTTCTGCGGTGCTATGATCCCATGATGGAAAACCAGAATTCGGACACGCTCCGCCCAGATGAAATCGAGCGCTATCGCCGCCATATCCTGCTGCCGGAGATCGGCGGTCAGGGCCAGCAGAAGCTCAAGAGCGCACGTGTGCTGGTGATCGGTGCGGGCGGTCTTGGGGCGCCCATTCTCGAATATCTCGCAGCGGCCGGCGTTGGCACGATCGGCATCGTCGACGACGACCGCGTTTCGCTCTCCAACCTGCAGCGACAGGTGATCCACGATACCGGCACGATCGGCGAGATGAAGACACGGAGTGCCCGAGAGGCGATCGCCCGGTTGAACCCGAATACGCGGGTGATGGATTTCGAGGAGCGCTTCTCCGCCGACTGGGCTCAGATGCATCTCTCCCGTTTCCGCCTGCTGATCGACGGCTCGGACAATTTCGACACGCGCTATGCAGCAGCGGACGCGGCGGAAGCGGCCCGCATCCCCTTGGTGACGGGTGCGGTCGGGCGCTTCGACGGATCGGTGACGGTGCTGAAACCTTACGAGGCCGGCGAGGACGGAGAGCTCAACCCCACCTACCGCGACCTCTTTCCCGAGCAGCCGCCGGAAGGCCTTATCCCCGCCTGCGCGGAGACTGGCGTCGTCGGTGCGCTCACCGGCGTGATCGGGACGCTGATGGCGATGGAAGCGATCAAGTTGGTGACAGGGATCGGCGAGCCGCTGGTTAGACGCCTGTTGCTCTACGATGCGCTGGCAACCCGGTTCGATGTGATCAAGTACAAGCGCCGTGCGACACGGACGGCTACCGAATGACTGAGATCGTTCGCATCGACGAGAGTTTCACCGGCTGGGAAGACCTGCTGACGCTCATCCTGTCATCCTTCGCCTACATGGACGGCGTGATCGATCCGCCCTCCTCAGCTCACCGGCTGACGCCCGCCTCGCTCGCGCAAAAGGCGCGAGACGAAATTGCGTTCGTCGCGGTGGAAGAGGGACAGCTTGCAGGTTGCGTGTTTCTGAAGCCTGAACCCGGATGTCTCTATGTGGGCAAGCTGGCGATATCGCCTGCGTTCCAGAACCGAGGTCTCGGCCGGCGGCTGCTCTCGGTGGCGGAGGATATCGCGCGGCAACACGGCCTGCCTGCGCTCAGGCTGGAGACCCGCATCGAGCTTACCGGCAATCACACGACCTTCGCGAGGTGGGGCTTCGTGAAGACGGCCGAGAATGCCCATGCGGGCTATGCCAGAACGACATCGATCGAGATGCGGAAGCGGCTTTCGCAGACAACCTAGTTCCGGCCGGGCAGAACCCGGTTCGGTGGGCGATGGCCATCGAAATACGTGCGGATATTGATGATCACCTTGTCGCCCATGTCGATGCGACCTTCGATCGTTGCCGAGCCCATATGCGGCAGCAGAACCACACGCCCTTCGCGCGCAAGCTTGACCAGCTTCGGATTGACGGCCGGTTCGTTCTGATAGACGTCGAGCCCTGCGCCGGCAATTTTTCCGTCACGCAGTAGCTGCACCATCGCTGCCTCGTCGATGATATCGCCGCGGGCGGTGTTGACGATGATCGAACCGGGCTGCAGCAAGGCCAGCCGGCGGGCCGAGAGAAGGTGGAAGGTCGCCGGCGTCGACGGGCAGTTGATCGAGACGATATCGACGCGCGCAAGCATCTGATCGAGGCTGTCCCAATAGGTCGCCTCCAGCTCTTCCTCGGTGGCTGGACTGACCGGTTTGCGATTGTGATAATGGATGGCGAGGCCGAAGGCCTTGGCCCGGCGCGCCACGGCACTGCCGATGCGGCCCATGCCGACGATGCCGATACGCTTGCCCCAGATCCGCCGGCCGAGCATCCAGGTCGGGCTCCAGCCTTCCCAGTCTCCGGGCTTGTCGGTGAGGATCCGCGATCCTTCCGCCAGGCGTCGGTTGACGGCAAGAATCAGCGCCAAGGTCATGTCGGCCGTGTCTTCGGTCAGGACGTTCGGCGTGTTGGTGACCGTGATTCCTTTCTTCGCGGCCGCATCCACATCGATATGATCGGTACCGTTGGAAAAACTGGCGATCAGCTTCAGCTGCGGGCCTGCTTCCGCGATCAGCCCTGCGTCGATCCTATCGGTAACCGTCGGCACCAGCACATCGGCGGTCTTCATAGCAGCGATAAGCTCTTCGCGCGAACGGGGACAATCGTCGATATTGAGCTCTGCGTCGAAAAGCTCGCGCATGCGCGTTTCAACGGCGTCCGGAAGTTTGCGAGTGATGTAAACCTGGGGTTTTTTCTTCGCTGTCATGGTTTCAAAGCCGCATTGCAATCAGCTGCCATTAGGACGTCCTTAACCAAGGTGCGCAATAGTCGGAGGCATCCAGGGCGTTTTCTTAACAGACCCGTCGGCGAAGACAAACAAAACCTCGCATGGACAGGAACGCTTGTGGAATTTCAGCCGGAATGAGATTCATGCGCAGAACATTCTTTACATCCTTCCTTGCAGCCTCGATCGGGCTCCTCACCTGCCTTTCCGGCGCCGACGGCGCACTTGCACAGGGCGTTGCCAAGGGCGCAAGCGGTCTGCCGCTTCCCCGTTTCGTCAGCCTGAAATCGAGAAAGGTGAACATCCGCATCGGTCCGAGCACGGATTATGCGGTGTCATGGATGTACATGAAGTCGGGAACCCCGATGGAAATCATCCAGGAATACGACAACTGGCGCCGTGTTCGCGATGCCGAGGGCACGGAGGGCTGGGTCAACCAGGCCCTGCTATCAGGCGAGCGCACGGCCGTTGCAGCGCCGTGGATGCGCGGCAAGGGCAAGGACATCTATGTCAACATGCGCAACGAACCGCAGCAATCCGCCGGCCTCACTGCAAAGCTCGAGCCCGGCGTGATGATCAAGATCAGCGAATGCAATGGCGACTGGTGCCATGCAGAAGCGAATGGTGCAGAGGGCTGGATCGCCCAGGCGGAAATCTGGGGCGCTTACCCGGGAGAGGCCTTTAAATAAGGCCTCTTTCCTTCGCCGCCTGCGCGAGCGAGACCATCGGCCGCGGCCCGATCTGCTGAATGACGATGGCCGCGACCAGGCAGCCAAGCTTGCCGCAATCCTCAAGCGAACGATCTGCGGTATAGCCGTAGAGAAAGCCGGCGGCGAACAGATCGCCGGCACCGGTCGTATCGACGAGTTCCTCGATGGCATAGGCCGGGATCGCGATCCGTTCCTTGCCACGCACGAGAACCGCACCTTCCTCGCTCAGCGTGATAGCCGCCAGCTTGCAATCGTGAGCGATCTTGCCGAGGGCGAGCTCGAAATCGTCCGTCTCGTAGAGCGACAGAAGTTCCTGCTTGTTGGCAAAGACGATATCCACGGTGCCGGATTTCATCAGCTCCAGGAATTCCTCGCGGTAGCGACCGACGCAGAACGGATCCGACAGCGTCATCGAGACTTCACGACCATGCGCATGGGCGATGCGGGCTGCTTCGCGGATCGCATCCTTGGCGCGCGGCGGATCCCACAAGTAACCTTCGAAATAGGTCACCTTCGATTCGGCCACCACGTCTTCCTCGACATGTTCAGGACCGAGTTCGACGCAGGCGCCGAGATAGGTGTTCATCGAACGCTCGCCATCCGGCGTCACGAAAATCATCGAACGGGCGGTCGGTGGATGAACACCGTCAGGCTTTGTTTCGTAGTGGACACCCTGGGCACGGATATCATGCTGGAAAATGGTGCCGAGCTGATCGTTGGCGACCTTGCCGAAGTAGGCAGCCCTGCCGCCGAGACTGGCAACGCCGGCCGCTGTGTTGCCGGCGGAACCGCCTGAGGCTTCGACCGCAGGACCCATCTTCGAGTAGAGAAGTTCGGCGCGCTCGGCATTGATCAGGTTCATCGCACCCTTGATGATCGCGTTGTCGCCGAGGAATTGATCGTCGCAGCGCGCGAGGATGTCCACGATGGCATTGCCGATGGTTAGCACGTCGAATTTCGGCATCCGGCTCTGATCCTCTTTCGAATGAATGGATGAGAGAACGGGTATTCGCCTTTAGCCGTGATGGGAAGCAAAAAACGCTGTCGGCACTAAGGCTCCAAAAATCCGCAGCTGTCATTCTCCCGTCATGGTGAGCCGCTAGATAACGATCATCCGATTGCTGATGTCGACCACGGATGAACTGGCGACGAAGCGTTTGGACACCCCTGGCTGGACCGGGGAAGGAAGCGGGGATCAAGCCCCGCTTTTCTGTTTTCGGCTTTCGCCTGCAACGGGTTTGCGCCCGACGCATTTGTCGTTCAGCCAGATCTGCGCTAGACGCAGATAACAGTCTCCTCCGAAAGCCGCCTCCGTGTCGTCAGTCTTCGCCAATGTGCTGCCCGTCTTCATCCTGATCCTGATGGGCTGGCTCGCCGCCAAAACCGGGCTTTTGAAGGCCGAAACCGGTGACGCGCTGGGGGAATACGTCTTCAAGATCGCGGTTCCGATGCTGATCTTCCGGACGGTTGCGGACGCCCATTTTGGCGGCGTCTCTCCCTTCGGGCTGTGGAGCGCCTATTTCATTGCCGTTGCCGTCACATGGACGACCGGGCATCTGATGGCCACGCGGTTCTTCGCACGGGATGCCAAGGTCGGCGTCATCGCGGGCATGTCGAGTGCGTTTGCCAACAACATCTTCATCGGCCTGCCGTTGATCGATCACATGGTTGGCAAGGAAGGGCTTCTTGCCGTCTCGATCCTGCTCGCCATCCATCTGCCGATCATGATGATCGCCGGCTCGATCCTGATGGAGGGGGCAACTGCGCGGGTCGACGGCACACAGAAGCGCACGCTTTCCGTGGTTCTGCGGCAGGTCGCCAGCAACCTGGTCCGCAATCCGCTCGTGATCGCGATCGCGATCGGGATACCGTTCAATCTTCTGGGCTTCTCGATCCCCACGTCCGTGCTGCCTGTCGTCAACCAGATCGCCGCCTCAGCCGGGCCGGTGGCGCTGATTTCAATCGGCATGGCGCTCACCCGTTATCCGATCCGTGGCGATATCAATCTCGCCACGGCCGTTGCAGTCCTGAAGCTTACCCTGATGCCGGCGATCGTGTTCGCCACAAGCCATGCGATCGGGCTGCCGCGGGACTGGGCGGCCGCTCTGGTTTTGACCTCGTCTGTTCCAACGGGCATCAATGCCTGGCTGATTGCCCAGCGGTTCAGGTCCGGACAAAGCCTTGCGGCCTCGACCATCAGCATCACGACAGCGTTCGGCCTTATCACCGTAAGCTTCTGGGGTTGGCTGCTGTCGTGATCGGAATGTCTGCCGCCGGGTGGGATCAGTTCGTCGGGGCGGGAGCGGGTGCAGCGCCGGGTTCAGGCAGTGGCGCAGGGCTATCAGACTGTTCGCGGATATAAGCAAGCAGGTTGCCGCGTTCCTTGTCGTTCTTCAATCCGGCAAAGCCCATCGCTGTCCCCTTCACGTAGGCCTTGGGCGCAACGAGGAAGTGGTTGAGGTGATCGAACGTCCAGGTCTCCGCACCGCCCTTGGAGAAATCCTTCATGGCAGCAGAGTAGGAAAAGCCCTCATGGCTGGCGATCGGACGGTTCACAACACCCCATAGATCGGGACCCACCTTGTTGGGGCCTCCCTTTTCAATGGAGTGACAGCTCTGACACTTCTTGAATACCGTTGCGCCGGCAGCGGCATCGGCACCCGCCATCAGCTGACCAACAGGGACAACTTCCGCGGCACCGCCACCGGCAGCCGCTTCGCCGCCGGCTGGCTCTTCCAGCGCGGCGATTGCAAATCCTTCCTTCTCAGGCGACGGCGAGTGGAAAATCCCCTCCGACGCGATCGATACGGACATCATCACGAAAACCGTGGCAAGCAATGCGCCTACCGACATGTTTACATAGGGATTCATCAGCAAATTCTCCTCACCGGCCCGCCGTCCCAAAGCAGGCACCTTGAATTTGTTTGGAAGCTATGTCTTTTGCAGAGGCCTTGCAACACGATACGCTCGTTCTGCTTGAGACTTTTTGCCACTGCACAGGCTGGATTGGAAGGTTTTACGATGACTTACACGGCTTTCGACCGGACGCTCGTCCTCATTCCAGCACGAATGGCGTCGACGCGCCTTCCCGGCAAGCCGCTCGCAGACATCGCCGGCCTGCCCATGATCGTGCAGGTCGCAAAGCGCGCCGAGGAGGCCAATGTCGGCCGCATCGTCGTTGCCGTCGATCATCAGGACGTTTTTGATGTGGTGAAAGCCGCAGGGTTCGAGGTGGTCATGACCCGTGAAGACCACCAGTCGGGTTCCGATCGCATCTTCGAAGCACTGACCAAGGCGGACCCCGATGGCAAGGTGGAATTCGTGATCAACGTGCAGGGCGACCTGCCGACCGTGGACGCCGATGCCGTGCGCGCCTCGCTCAAGCCGCTGCTGGACAGTCCGCAGACGGATATCGCCACGCTGACCGTCGAAATCACCGAAGAGCACGAGAAGACCAATCCGAACGTGGTCAAGATCGTCGGTTCGCCTCTCTCAGACACGCGGTTGAAGGCGCTCTACTTTACCCGAGCCACAGCCCCTTACGGCAACGGACCGCTCTACCATCACATCGGACTTTACGCCTACCGCCGCACTGCACTCGAGAAATTCGTGGCGCTCGGCCCTTCCGTGCTCGAAAAGCGCGAATCGCTCGAGCAGTTGCGGGCACTCGAAGCGGGCATGCGCATCGATGCCGAAATCGTCGCATCGGTGCCGCTGGGCGTCGACACGCCGGCCGACCTTGAAAAGGCGCGTGCCATCCTTTCCTCCCGCGGTTTGTAACGGATCAGCCTCATGAATGCCTCGACCAACCGCATTTCCTTCCAGGGTGAATTCGGCGCCAATTCCGATATGGCGTCCAGGGACATGTTTCCGGACATGGAACCCCTGCCCTGCCCGACCTTCGAGGATGCGTTCCAGGCGCTGGAGAACGGTGATTCGGATCTCGCAATGATTCCGATCGAAAACACCATCGCCGGACGTGTGGCCGACATTCACTACCTGCTGCCGGAATCGCGTCTGCATATCGTCGGCGAATATTTCATGCCGATCCGGTTCCAGCTGATGGTGTTGCCGGGTGTGGAGCGCGAAGAAATCCGCACCGTCCACAGCCATATCCACGCGCTTGGCCAGTGCCGCAAGATCATCCGCGCCAATGGCTGGAAGGCCGTTGTTGCCGGCGACACGGCGGGTGCTGCGAAACTCGTTTCCGAAAAGGGCGACCGCTCGATGGCGGCCCTTGCGCCACGGCTTGCGGCCAGTCTCTACGGGCTCGACATCCTCGCAGAAAATGTCGAGGACACGGAAAACAACGTCACCCGTTTCGTGGTTTTGTCGCGCGACGAGAAGTGGGTGCAGCGCAACGAGGCGGACGACGTGATCGTCACCACCTTCGTGTTCAACGTGCGCAACATACCGGCTGCGCTTTACAAGGCGATGGGTGGATTTGCCACCAACGGCATCAACATGACGAAGCTCGAAAGCTATCAGCTGGGCGGCAAGTTCGTGGCGACGCAGTTCTACGCGGATATCGAGGGGCATCCGGACGATGCCCCCGTGCGGCGTGCGCTGGAAGAACTGCGCTTCTTCTCCGAAAAGGTCCGCATTCTCGGGACCTACAAGGGCCATCCGATGCGCGGCGCGCTGCAGAAAGGCTGACGGGCGGAAGCGCTCCTTTCAGCGCTTCCAGTCGATCCAGTCGCGCATCAGCCGATAGGCAATCGCTCCCTTGGCGGGGCCGAACGGCTTGTCATCCGGGCCTGCCTCCAGCATCGCCTGCACCTCGGCGCGCGAAAACCAGCGAACGTCAGACATTTCGTGGGCATCGATGGTGATCTCCGTCGACGTCGCCTCGGCGAAACAGCCGATCATCAGCGAATGCGGCATCGGCCAGGGCTGCGATGCGTGATAGCGCACGCGTCCGATCTCGATCGCCGATTCCTCGAAGGTTTCACGTCTGACGGCCTGTTCGATCGTTTCGCCGGGTTCGACGAAGCCAGCCAGGCAGGAATACATACCCTCCTGGAAATGATGGCTGCGTCCCAAAAGGCAGCGGTCGTTTTCCTCATCGATCGTCATCATGATGACGACGGGGTCGGTGCGCGGAAACATCATGTGCTGACACTGTGTGCAGACGCGCTTGTAGCCGCCGATCTTCATTTCGGTGGGCGAGCCGCATTTTCCGCAGAAGATATTGGCGGCATTCCAGTTGAGCAGCGACACCGCCTGGGCGACCTCCCCCTGAAGCTCGTCATCGAGCAGGCCTTCCCGGAAGAGAGCGCGTGCCTCGGTCGGCTTGTAATGGCTTGCGAGTTCTTCATCGGCGATCGTGACCGGGACAGCGACGCGCGGCTCACCGTTCTCGTGATGGCCGAGCAGCACGGCCCGGTCGAAATCCGGCTTCAGCTCCGCCAGCTCGTAGGCGGCAAACAGCGGATCGAGGATCTGGCCATCGTGCTTCAGTATGACCCGGCTGCCGGAAAAGGCGAGGATATGGGTGCCATCGACGGACAGCGCCTTCTCGATGCAGTCGTCTTCCCGGTTTTCCGCCTGCCGGTCGAGCTTGTTGCCGGAGAACGCCGTGAGACTGCTTGGATCGGGATGCGGTGTATCGGTATCGAATATGCTGCTCATCGGGAAAGCTTTTCCATCAGTGTGTTCACGAGGGCCTGCCTCTTTTCGCTGTCATACGGTTCTGCGGATCCGTATCCCCAGATCGGGCCCGGCCAGTTCGCATCGCCTTCGAAGCGGGCAATCACATGAACATGGAGCTGCCGGACGATGTTGCCAAGCGCACCGACGTTAATCTTGGTCGCACCCGTTGTGGCTTTCAAAGCCGCCGCGATCTGATTGACCTCGGCCGACAGGTGCGCCTGATCGGCTTCTGAAAGCTCGAAGATCTCGGTCATGTCGGCCCGCTGCGGTACCATGACAAGCCATGGCCAGCGGCTGTCATTCTGGATCCGCAGCTGGCAGAGATCGAGGGTGGCGATGAGATCGGAGTCCCGCGCAATGCGCCCGTCCAGTTCGAACTCGCTCAAGCATTCCTCCTAATGTTTTTATCTGGTCGTAGTTTTTTACAGGCTTGGCTTGCATTTGGAAGCGTTATTGACGATATGAGCGGTGGGAGGTTGGTGGTGGACGAGCCACTCGCCAACCGGGTCAGGTCCGGAAGGAAGCAGCCCTAACGAGCCAGGCACGGGTCGCCGTGCCAGCCTCCCACCCTCTCATCTTGGTCAGCATCCGGCGCGCTCAGTCTCTGACGGCCGGAATGGCCCGTACAGGCTGGCAGGATTTTCATGAGCGACGACGGGCCGACATATTCCAGCAACCCGACTGCGCCCACGCCTTCCGGCAGTGGCTACCGGGTTCTCGCCCGCAAATACCGTCCCAAGGATTTTTCCGACCTGATGGTCGGCCAGGAGCCGATGGTGAGAACTCTCACCAACGCCTTCGAGACTGGCCGCATTGCGCAGGCCTATATGCTGACCGGTGTACGCGGTGTCGGCAAAACGACGACTGCCCGCATTCTGGCGCGCGCTCTCAATTACAAGACCGCCGAGATCGACCGCCCGACGATCGATCTGCGGATCCCCGGCGAGCACTGCCAGGCGATCATGGAAGGCCGGCATGTCGACGTGATCGAGATGGACGCGGCCTCGCATACCGGCATCGATGACATCAGAGAGATCATCGAGCAGGTGCGCTATCGTCCTGTCTCGGCGCGCTACAAAGTCTACATCATCGACGAAGTGCACATGCTCTCCACGCAGGCTTTTAACGGCCTGCTGAA
This sequence comes from Neorhizobium sp. AL 9.2.2, assembly GCF_013317225.1. Lineage (NCBI taxonomy): Bacteria > Pseudomonadati > Pseudomonadota > Alphaproteobacteria > Hyphomicrobiales > Rhizobiaceae > Neorhizobium > Neorhizobium sp. AL 9.2.2. The sequence continues at coordinate 87,321 of NZ_JAALXU010000001.1, read as the reverse complement.
GACGCTCGAAGAGCCGCCGGAGCATGTGAAATTCATCTTCGCGACGACCGAAATCCGCAAGGTGCCGATTACCGTCCTGTCACGCTGCCAGCGCTTTGACCTCCGCCGGATCAGCGCTGCCGATCTGGTCGGCCTGTTCACGACCATCCTGGAAAAGGAAGGTATTCCGGCCGAGACCGAGGCGCTGTCGATGATCGCGCGCGCGGCCGAAGGCTCGGCTCGCGACGGACTGTCCCTTCTCGACCAGGCGATTGCCCATGGCGCAGGCCATGTGGTGGCCGATACCGTGCGCGGCATGCTGGGGCTTGCCGACCGCGCCCGCATCGTCGATCTGTTCGAACAGATCGTGCAGGGCGACGTGACGGCTGCCCTTTCTGAATTTACCGCCCAATACGAGGCCGGCGCCAACCCTGTCGTGGTTCTGACCGACCTTGCAGACTTCACCCATCTCGTCACACGCTTCAAATATATCCCGGAAGCGGCGGACGATCCTTCGCTGAGCGAAGTGGAGCGTGTGCGCGGTCGCGAATTTTCCGAGACGATCGCCGTCAGCACCCTGTCGCGGATCTGGCAGATGCTGCTCAAGGGCATTCCGGAAGCGGAGAACTCTTCCCGCCCCGCCGGTGCCGCCGAAATGGTGCTGATCCGCCTCACTCATGCCGCCCACCTTCCCTCGCCGGAAGACGCGGCGCGGCGGCTTGCCGACCTTTCCGGTGGCGATGGCCAGCGCGGCGCGCCCAATGGGAACGGCGGCGGCAATGGCGCAGGCCAGACGTCGTCATCGCAGCCGCCGCTTAATGCCCGCGGGATCGATATGCAATCGCAGCGGATGCCGTCAGGCGGACCGACCGCGATGCTGAAAGCCGTGCCGAACGACAACCCGCGCGAGATGCCGGTCGGCCGTGTCGAGGAGAAGCCCGAGCCCAGCGTTGCGGTGCGCTCGCTGGCCGACATCGTCGATCTCTGCTCCAAGAATCGCGACGCGAAGCTGAAGGCGCTCGTGCGCAATTTCGTGCGGCTGGTGAAGATCGAACCGGGCCGGCTCGATATGCGACTGACCGACGGCGGACCAACGACGCTGCCGGGTGAACTCGGCGTCAAGCTGAAGGAATGGACCGGCATCCACTGGATCGTCTCCCTCAGCAAGGAAGACGGTTCGCCGACATTGGTCGAGGCAGAGGGAACGGCGCGCGAAGCGCGGCTGACCGATGCGCGCTCCGACCCGGATGTCGCAGCGATCCTGTCGCAGTTTCCCGGCGCAAAGATCACCGACGTCCGGATCCGCGTGAGCGAGGACGAAATCGACGCAGACGAATTGCCGCCGCCAGCCGTGGTGGAAAGCGCCGAGGGCGATATCCTGCCGGGCGACGACATCGAACTTTAAAAATCAGGAAGAGGAGATCCCGATGCGCGACATCATGGGCATGATGGGCAAGGTCAAGGAAATGCAGGCCAAGATGGAAAAGATGCAGGCGGATATCGCCGCTCTGGAAGTCGAAGGCACGGCCGGTGGTGGCCTCGTCACCATCCGGATGAACGGCAAAGGCGACATGCTGGGTCTTAAGATCGATCCGTCCCTGTTCAAGGAAGACGAATCCGAGATCCTCGAAGACCTGATCATTGCGGCCCACAAGCTGGCCAAGGACCGGGCCGAGGAAATCACCGCTGAAAAGACCAAGGAACTGACCGCCGGACTGCCGATTCCGCCCGGCATGAAGCTGCCGTTCTAAGACGAGATCGGCGTTCCCTCTAGGAACCGCCTGTCGGCAAGACCCGCCTTTTCGCTAGAATTTGGCGGGTTTTCCGGCTTCGATTGCCTCTCGCATATCGGCATGGATGGGTGCGGATAAAAACCGCTGCCGGTCATCATCCCCCAGACGCTTGCCGAATTTAGCCAGCAGTTCCGGAATGGAAACCCTCGTTCCCTGGTACGCACTGTATTCGACGGCATCGCCCGCCGATGCGAAACCCGGCGTCAGCACCCGGCAGTAGATGCCGGGGCGAGCAGCCGTCCTGTAGGCTTTGACGAATGTCGGGTCGCCCATCTTGGCGGCAAGCGTCGCACAGGGCGTGCGGGCGGATGTCGCCTGCAGCACAAGCTCGGCACCGATGCGGAAACAGTCACCGGCGGCCACGTCGCGGTTGTCGAGCCCTTCGATGACGAGGTTTTCGCCAAACGTGCCATCCGGCAGATCGCGGCCGAGTTCCGACTGCCACCAGTCGAGCGTGAGACTGCCTTCGAGCAGGATCGCCTGCTCCGGGCCACCATGATATTTCGTGTTGCAGACGGCATCGCCGACCAGGCCTTCCACGTCGATCATGACCGGAGATTTCATCGGCATCTTGTTGATGCCGGTCTTGTAGCTCTTGCCCGGAAGCTTTTCCGGATGACCAAGGCAGAGGCTAAGAAGTTTCATTCGGCTGGTCCTTCGTCGATTCCGTTTCCCCTGCATATGGGCTAAAGGAGAACCATGGCAAAGCGAGTCACCGGCCCCGAAATCGAAAAACTCATCCAGCTTCTGGCGAAAGTACCGGGTCTCGGGCCCCGTTCGGCCCGCCGGGCGGCGTTGCATCTCATCAAGAAGAAAGACCAGCTGCTCGGTCCGCTGTCGAACGCGATGGGCGAGGCCTATGACAAGGTGAAGATCTGTTCGCGCTGCGGCAATGTCGATACGTCCGATCCTTGCACCGTCTGCACCGACATCCGCCGCGACCAGTCGACGCTGATCGTCTGCGAAGATGTCTCCGATCTCTGGGCTCTGGAGCGCGCAGGCGCGATGAACGCGGCCTATCACGTGCTGGGCGGCACGCTTTCGCCGCTCGATGGCGTCGGACCCGATGACCTCAACATCCGCGGACTGATCGACCGGGTCAGCGAAGGCGTGGTCAAGGAAATCATCATCGCCGTCAACGCCACGGTCGAGGGACAAACCACAGCACACTATATAACCGACCAGTTGGCCGGCATCGATGTCAAGATCACCCGGCTGGCGCATGGCGTTCCTGTCGGCGGCGAGCTCGACTATCTCGACGAAGGCACGCTGACGGCGGCACTTCGGGCACGAACGGCGATCTGAGGAGAGAACATGCGCAAGACACTCATCGCCTTTGGCGCCATCCTTTGCCTGCTCCCCCTACCCGTCATGGCCCAGAACAAGCCCGATGTGGAAAAGCAGTTCCAGCGATGGATCGCCAGCGATCTTGGGCCGGAAGCCCGCAAGGCCGGCATTTCTGAGCGGACGCTGAAGACCGCATTCAGCGGGATCTCGCTCAACTGGAGCCTGCCTGATCTGGTGCCGCCGGGATCAAAGCCGCCGAAAAGCCAGGATCAGAGCCAGGCGGAGTTCTCTTCTCCGGGCGCCTATTTCTCCGAAAAGCGGCTGCAGGGACTGGCGGCGACCGGCCGCGGCCTTGCGTCGACGCATGCCGCAACGCTGAAGCGGATCGAGGCTGCCTATGGCGTTCCAGGCGAAGTCGTCGTCGCCATCTGGGGTCGCGAGTCCGGTTTCGGCAAGGCGCGGCTTCCCTATTCAGCGATCGAGGTTCTGGCGACCAAGGCCTTCATGTCCACCCGCAAGCCGATGTTCCGCGAGGAGCTGATCGCGGCGCTGACGATGATCGAGCGCGGCGACGTGGATGCGGCGACGATGAAGGGATCGTGGGCGGGCGCTCTCGGCCAGCCGCAGTTCATGCCGACCAGCTACCTGAAATACGCCGTCGATTTCGACAAGGATGGGCATCCGGATATCTGGAATTCCGTGCCCGACGCGCTGGCATCGATCGCCCACTATCTTCAGAAGGAAGGCTGGCAGCGCGGGCGTGACTGGGGTTTCGAGGTTTCCATTCCTGCCAAGGTTTCCTGCGCCCAGGAAGGCCCGGATCTGGCCAAGCCGATCTCCGCCTGGGCGGCGACCGGGATCACCCGCGTGTCGGGCAAGCCTTTTCCTTCCGCCGATCTCAAGGCATCCGGCATGATGCTGGTACCTGCCGGCCGCAACGGACCGGAATTCGTCGTCACGCCAAATTTCTACGTGCTGAAGGAATACAACAACTCCGACCTCTATGCGCTGTTCATCGGCAATCTGGCCGATCGTATCGCCCATGGTGCCGGCGCCTTTGAGGGCTCATGGGGTGACGTCGGCAAGATGCTTCGCTCCGACGTGCTTGCCATGCAGAAGGCGTTGGTGGCCAAGGGGTATGATGTCGGCAACGTGGACGGTCTGCCGGGTTTCAAAACCCGCCGGGCGCTTGGCGACTGGCAGGCCAAGAATGGCCTGACTCCGACCTGCTATCCGGATGCATCGCTGAAAACTTGGCTCAAGTAACGGACCACAGCCTTCGCCTTAGTGGTGAAGGTCGATATGCGGCTTGTGCATGATGTCGGAGGGCGGCGGGATCGTCTGACGCTCGATCATGCGATGAACCTTCGGTTCTTCTTCACCCTGATGCAGCTTGCGGATCGCGTCCCAGATTTCCGCATCCATCTGCATGCGCCGCTGATTGTGGCGCACGTAGTCCGCCCAGGTGGCGGTATGATAGGTCTCCGTCCAGACGTCGGGATGTTCGAGATCGCGCATCAAGGCCCACTGCCTTGCACCATCGCGGATGCGCACCCGGCGGCGGCGTGCCATCAGGGTCAGGAATTCGGGGATATCGGCCTCGCCGATGAGGTAGTCGATCTGCAGTACGATCGGCCCGCTGCGTGGCTGCAGCGCGAGGCTCAGAAGTGGCGCGTTGAAGCGGTTGAGCGGATCGAGATTGACATCGCCGAACTGTGGCAGCGGCATGCGCCATCCGACGAGAGCGCCGACGAGCATGGCCAAGCTCGCGATGGACAGTGCAACCGATGCGCCAAAGTTTTCGGAAAGTAGACCCCACATCCAGCTGCCCGCAGCAATGCCGCCGAAGGTTGCCGTCTGGTAGAAGGACAGGGCCCGCCCCACGACCCAGCGCGGGGTGGAGAGCTGGACGGTGGTGTTGAACAGCGATAGCGCGAGAACCCAGCAGGCGCCGGGGAACAGGAGGGCGATCACCGTCACCGTCGTATTCGTGCTTGCGCCGATGACGGCGGAGCTTGCGGCAAAGCCCACGAACGCGAACCGGACGATCCACTCGCTCGAAAACTTTTCCCTGAGCCTCGCATTGGCAATGGCACCGGCGACGGCGCCGATGCCGAAAGCGCCCAGCATGATGCCGTAGGTGAACGGGCCACCGGACACGAGATCGCGGGCGACGATCGGCAGAAGGGCCAGAATAGCGCTTGCGGTCAGACCGAACAGCAGGCCGCGCAGCAGCACATTCAGAATGTTCGGCGACATCGCGACGTAGCCAAGGCCGGCAGACAGCGCCCGCAGCAAAGTTTCACGCGGAAGCGAATCGTCGGCACGCTGCGGTTTCCAGCGAACCAGTGCGTAGATGATGGCGAAATAGCTCATCGCGTTGACCGCGAAGGCGGCGGCAGCCCCTGCTGCTGCGACGATCGCGCCGCCGATCGCCGGGCCGACGCTGCGGGTGATGTTGAAGCCGACGCTGTTCAGCGTCACTGCGGTCGGCAGGATTTCGCGTGGTACGATATCGCCGACCGAGGCCTGCCAGGACGGGTTATTGAGCGCCGTGCCGCAGCCAATCAGGAAGGTGAACATCAAAAGAAGCCACGGCGTCAGCAGGCCGAGATAGGCAAACACCGTCAGCGCAATCGACACGGTCAGCATGAAGACCTGCGCCGTCAGCATTAGGCTTCGGCGATTGTAATTGTCGGCCAATGCCCCGGCGACAAGCGAAAACAGCATGATCGGCAACGCGTTGGACGCCTGCACCAGCGCCACCATGTCCTGCGAACTGGCGATCGCCGTCATCATCCAGGCGGCACCGACGGCCTGGATCAACCCACCGAAATTCGACGCGATGCTGGCAATCCAGATCATTCGGAACGTCGGCAGCCGAAACGGCGCCAGCGTCGAAATCCGATCGGGCAAGTCTCTTCCTCCCATCATGGCACTGTCACCAAAGGGTTATAGACCTGAAGACCACAAATTCCACCCGCGTCATGTCCTAAAATGCCTGATGATGGAGATCTGCCGTCACCAACCCCATCACGGACCGGAGCGAATGCGACGAGTCTTGCGGCGGTCTTGCAATCGCCGGTGTGAAAGCGTATATGCAGGCCATATTCTTGATCGTCCGATGAAGAGTGGGCCCTCCCGGACCCGCTCTTTTTTGTTAGGCGATCGCTTTTCTCCCCCTCGTCCGGAAACCGGACAGGGAGCACGAATTCGGAGGGCGCATGCCACAAGCCGACAGCGAACCGCGCCTGATCGTCGAGACCGGGCTTGAACTCAGAGTGGCCGAGATCATCGAGCCCGTTCTGACATCCATGGACTTCCGCCTCGTGCGCGTCCGGATGCTCAATCAGAATGGCGCGACGCTGCAGATCATGGCCGAACGCAACGATGGCACGATGGATGTCGAGGGCTGTGAAGCCGTCTCGATGGCGATCTCGCCCGTTCTCGATGTGGAAGATCCGATCGATCGCGAGTATCATCTCGAAGTATCGTCGCCCGGCATCGATCGCCCGATGGTGCGCAAGTCCGATTTCGAGCGCTGGAACGGCCATATCGTGAAATGCGAGACGTCGATCCTGGTCGACAATCGCAAGCGTTTTCGCGGCAAGATCACCGACGTCACGTCCGAGGGCTTCACGATCGACCGCGATCAGGTCGCCGATGGCGAGACACAGCATTTGCTCATTCCGTTTACGGCGCTGTCCGAAGGAAAGCTTGTCCTCACCGACGAACTGATCCGCGACGCGTTGCGGGCTGACAAGGCGGCCAAGCAGCAGGCCGCCAATCAGAACGACGAAACCGACGAAGACACTGACGAAGAATAACCGACAGCACGCCTTCCTTTGAGAAGGTCGCACATAGCTCGACTTACGGAGACCAACGACAATGGCAGTGAGCGCAAACCGGCTTGAACTTCTGCAGATCGCAGATGCAGTAGCCCGCGAAAAGGTCATCGACCGCGAAATCGTGCTGGCTGCGATGGCCGACGCCATCCAGAAGGCCGCCCGCTCGCGCTATGGTTCGGAAACCAACATCCGTGCCGACATCAATTCCAAGACCGGCGAGATCCGTCTCCAGCGTCTGCTGGAAGTGGTCGACGTCGCCGAGGATTACGGCACGCAGATCCCGCTGACGCTGGCGCTCGATCGCAACGTTGACGCCAAGATCGGCGACTTCATCGCCGATCCGCTGCCGCCGATGGATTTCGGTCGTATCGCTGCCCAGTCTGCCAAGCAGGTTATCGTCCAGAAGGTGCGCGAAGCGGAACGTGACCGTCAGTTCGACGAGTTCAAGGACCGCGTCGGCGAAATCGTCAATGGCACCGTCAAGCGCGTCGAATATGGCAACGTCATCGTCGACCTCGGTCGTGGCGAAGGCATCATTCGCCGTGACGAGATGATCCCGCGCGAAAACATGCGCTACGGTGACCGCGTTCGAGCCTATGTCTACGACGTGCGCCGCGAACAGCGTGGCCCGCAGATTTTCCTGTCGCGTACCCATCCGCAGTTCATGGTGAAGCTGTTCACCATGGAAGTGCCTGAAATCTACGACGGCATCATCCAGATCAAGTCCGTTGCCCGCGATCCGGGCTCGCGCGCCAAGATCGCTGTCGTTTCCAACGACTCGTCGATCGATCCGGTCGGCGCCTGCGTCGGTATGCGCGGTTCGCGCGTTCAGGCCGTCGTCGGCGAACTGCAGGGCGAAAAGATCGACATCATTCCGTGGAGCCAGGATCCGGCATCGTTCATCGTCAACGCGCTGCAGCCGGCTGAGGTCTCCAAGGTTGTTCTCGACGAGGACAGCGAGCGGATCGAAGTCGTGGTTCCGGACGAACAGCTGTCGCTGGCGATCGGTCGTCGTGGCCAGAACGTGCGCCTTGCATCGCAGCTGACCGGCTGGGATATCGACATCATGACGGAAGCCGAGGAATCGGAGCGCCGCCAGAAGGAATTCAACGAGCGCACCAACCTGTTTATGGACGCGCTCGATGTCGACGAGATGGTTGGCCAGGTGCTGGCGTCCGAAGGCTTTGCCGCGGTTGAAGAGCTTGCCTATGTCGAGCTCGACGAAATCTCCTCCATCGACGGTTTCGACGAAGATACCGCGACCGAGATCCAGACCCGTGCCCGCGAATATCTTGAGCGGATCGAGTCTGAAAACGATGCAAAGCGCGTCGCACTCGGTGTTGCCGACGAGCTGAAGCAGATCGAAGGCCTGACCGGTCAGATGCTGGTCGCGCTTGGCGAAGACGGCATCAAGACGATCGAGGATTTTGCCGGCTGCGCGGCCGATGATCTTGTCGGTTGGAGCGAGCGCAAGGACGGCGAGACCAAGAAGTTCGAAGGTCTGTTTTCGAAGTTCGAAGTTTCGCGCACCGAAGCTGAAAACATGGTCGTGCAGGCCCGCCTGCTGGCTGGCTGGATCACCGAGGCTGATCTTGCCACCGAAGAAGCACCAGAGGCCGAAGACGCCGAGGAGGCGCCTGCCGCCGAGCGGGAATGATCCCGATTGGCAATGAACCAGACGACGATGCAGACGACGAGCTTATCGTGAATGACCGTACCTGCATCGTCACCCGTGAAGCCGGATCACCGGAAACGCTGATCCGCTTCGTGGCCGGGCCTGATGGCCAGGTTGTTCCCGATCTCAAGCGTCGCCTTCCCGGGCGGGGCTGCTGGGTAAAGGCCGAACGGGCGTTGATCGACCGGGCGGTCCAGAAGAAATCCTTCGCCCGCGCGTTGAAGACCGACGCAAAGGCGGATGCCGATCTGGGTGCGACGGTCGACAGACTGCTCGCGGCCGATCTGATCGGCATGATGAACATGGCCCGCAAGGCGAGCCAGTTTATTTCGGGCGCGACGAAGGTCGATGCCGCAGTTCGCTCCGGCGGCGCGATTGCCGTCTTTCATGCCTCAGACGCTGCGGCAGACGGTATCCGGAAGATCGATCAGGCCCGCAAGGCCTTCAAATTCGGCTCGAATGCCGAGGAAGAAATTCCATCCTTTTTGCTCTTCACGGGGGCCGAACTGGACGAAGTGATGGGCCAGAATGCTTTTATCCATGCCTGCGCGCTTGCGGGACAGGCGGGTGAAGGTGTAGTGAAACGCGCAAACCTACTTGAACAGTACCGCAAGGGCGGTCTGTCCCAGACAAAAGGTGTCGCTGACATGCCGAAACAATGACGCGGTTACCGGTTTTTGCCGGACGCACATCGATATGTACGAATTGAACGACAGGCACTGATGGCTTCCATCTGTTCCTGTCCGAAGGAACAGGAACGGAATGACTGATAACAACGACGACAAGACACTGGGCGTGAAGAAGACCCTTACCCTGAAACCATCGGGTGTGACCCAGGGTACTGTGCGCCAGGACATGGGTCGCGGCCGGACCAAGGCGGTCGTCGTCGAGACGGTCAAGCGCCGTCCGACCCGTCCGCTCGACGAAAAGCCAATTACACCGATCGCAGCACCGGCCCCTCGGCCAGTCGAGGCAGCCGCTCCTGTAGCGCCACGCCCGCAGCCGGCAACCCCTGCAGCGCCGGCACCAGCCGCCCCTGTGGCCGCCGCCGCACCTGCAACCCCCGCCCCTGCTGCACCCGTCAGCCAGCCTAGCCCGCCGCAGCCGCGCGTCCAGCAGCCTTCATCGCAGGGATACCGCCCCGGTTCTTCGCAGGGCCAGCGCCCTTCGTCATCGCAGGGTCAGCGTCCCTCGTCGCATCAGGGCCAGCGTCCGCAGCAGCCGTCACAGCCGCAGCGCCAGCCGCAGCGTTCGGGTGGTGCTGTCCTGCACGACCTGTCCGCAAGCGAGATGGATGCACGCCGTCGAGCACTCGTCGAAGCCCAGGCGCGCGATGTGGTCGAAGCCAAGCAGCGCGTCGAGGATGATGCGCGCCGTAAGGTAGAAGACGAGCGCCGCAAGGTCGAAGAAGCAGCCGAAGCAGCACGTCTGGCCGAAGAAGCCAAGGCACGCGCCGCCGAGGAAGCTCTGCGTCCGGCACCGGTTGCGCCAGCGCCAGCCGCTGCAGATCGCAACGCCAATACCCAGGACAACCGTAACTCGGCTCGCCCGACACCGGGAGCCGCACCTGTTGCCGCCCCCGTCATCGGACGTGGTCGCCGCAACGACGAGGAAGAGGATCGCGCACCTGCCCGGACCATTCCAGGTCGCGGCCGCGTTGCAGCGCCCGTTCCTGCCAAGCCACCGACACGCCCGAAGGTCGAAGAAGGCCGTCGCCAGGGCAAGCTGACGATCACCGCTGCCAGCACTGATGATGACGGCACCGGCCGTGGTCGTTCGATGGCTGCCATGCGCCGCCGGCAGGAAAAGTTCCGCCGCAGCCAAATGCAGGAAACCCGCGAAAAGGTTATGCGCGAGGTCATCCTGCCTGAAACCATCACCATTCAGGAACTGTCGCAGCGCATGTCAGAACGTGCCGTCGACGTTATCAAGTACCTGATGAAGGAAGGCCAGATGATGAAGGCCGGCGACGTCATCGACGCCGATCTCGCTGAAATCATTGCCGGTGAATTCGGCCACACAGTCAAGCGCGTTTCGGAATCGGACGTTGAAGAAGGTATCTTCAACCAGATGGACGACGCCGGCGAAATGGTGTCGCGTCCTCCGGTCGTGACGATCATGGGTCACGTCGACCACGGCAAGACCTCGCTTCTCGACGCGATCCGCCAGGCCAACGTAGTTTCGGGTGAAGCCGGTGGCATCACCCAGCATATCGGTGCCTATCAGGTCGAACAGAACGGCCAGAAGATCACCTTCATCGACACCCCCGGCCACGCCGCCTTTACGGCCATGCGTGCCCGTGGTGCCCAGGCGACTGACATCGCGATCCTCGTGGTTGCAGCCGACGACAGCGTGATGCCGCAGACGATCGAATCCATCAGCCACGCAAAGGCTGCCGGTGTTCCGATCATCGTGGCGATCAACAAGATCGACAAGCACGAAGCCAACCCGGACAAGGTGCGCCAGCAGCTGCTGCAGCACGAAGTGTTCGTGGAATCGCTGGGCGGTGAAGTTCTCGACGTCGAAGTTTCGGCCAAGAACAAGACAAATCTCGACAAGCTGCTCGAGGCAGTTCTGCTGCAGGCCGAAATTCTCGACCTCAAGGCAGATCCGGTCCGTACGGCAGAAGGCATCGTTATCGAAGCTCAGCTCGACCGTGGCCGCGGTGCGGTTGCAACCGTGCTCGTCCAGAAGGGCACGCTGAAGCCTGGCCAGATCATCGTTGCCGGCGATCAGTGGGGCCGCGTCCGCGCGCTCGTCACCGACAAGGGTGTTCACGTGAAGGAAGCCGGCCCGGCCATGCCGGTCGAAGTGCTCGGCCTTTCTAGCACCCCTGCTGCCGGCGACAAGTTTGCCGTCGTTGAAAACGAGAGCCGCGCCCGCGAGATTTCCGAATATCGCCAGCGGCTTGCCCGCGACAAGGCGGTTGCTCGCCAGTCCGGTCAGCGCGGTTCGCTCGAACAGATGATGAGCAAGCTGCAGAATACCGGCTACAAGGAATTCCCGCTGCTCATCAAGGGCGACGTTCAGGGTTCTGTCGAAGCCATCATCGGCGCTCTCGACAAGCTTGGCACCGACGAAGTCCGCGCCCGCATCGTCCATTCGGGCGCAGGTGCTATCACCGAGTCGGATCTGGCGCTTGCCGAATCCTCCGAAGCAGCGATCATCGGCTTCAACGTCCGTGCCAACGCACAGGCGCGCATAGCGGCCGATCGTGCCGGCACCGAGATCCGCTACTACAACATCATCTACGATCTGGTGGATGACGTGAAGGCAGCGATGTCGGGTCTGCTTTCGCCAGAACGTCGCGAGACCTTCCTTGGCAATGCCGAGATCCTCGAGGTGTTCAACATCACGAAGACAGGCAAGGTTGCAGGTTGCCGCGTCGTCGAAGGCAAGGTCGAGCGTGGTGCAGGCGTCCGACTGCTGCGCGACAACGTTGTCATTCACGAAGGCAAGCTCAAGACGCTCAAGCGCTTCAAGGACGAAGTCGGCGAAGTGCCGATGGGTCAGGAATGCGGTATGGCGTTCGAAAACTACGAAGATATCCGCGCAGGCGACACGATCGAGTGCTTCCGCGTGGAGCACATTACGCGCACGCTGTAAGTTTAGAGCTGCCGAAACCATCAACCGCCGGAGAGAAATCTCCGGCGGTTTTTTCGTTTGCGGAGCTTTGGGAGACAGGCTGCAGCTGGCAGCATGGCCATGCGGACAAAATCATGACGGAAGCGGTCAAATTTAAGCGATACTCTCCCGATTATAGTTGCCAACCACACTCATGTTTATTATCGCATAGCGGCAAGCCGCCGCCCTCAGTTTTCGGACCGGCTGAATGATATCGAGCCGTTGGGCCACCTGAGCCTTCCGGCGACCAGTCGGAGTATCGCTGCCATGTCCGTTGTCCCGAAGTCTCACCTCTACAGGAAGCAGTTGCGCGTTGCCGGGCCCGGTCCCCTCGTGACAACGATTGCGGCCTTGATGCTGATGACGACAAATGCGGTCGCGCAGGTCGAGGCGCCTGCACCGGAAGCGCCTGGTCCGGCACAACAGACGGCGCCGGCCCTTGCTCCTCCAAGCGCTGCTCCTACGACACAGCAGACCCCGCCACCCGTTCAAGACGCAACCCCGGCAGAACCTGCTGCTCCCTCCGTGACGCCAATCGAGCAGGCTCCGGCTGCAACGGGTGCACCTTCCCCCGAAGCACGCGCCGATATTCCTCACAATCTTTCGCCCTGGGGCATGTTCATGGCGGCCGACTGGGTGGTGAAGGCCGTGATGATCGGCCTTGCCATCGCGTCCCTACTGACATGGACGATCTGGATCGCAAAGACGCTGGAGCTGATGGGCGCCCGTACCCGCGCAAAGCGTGTCCTGAAAATCATCCAAGGCGCGCATACGCTGCCGGAAGCGCTTGAGACGACGGGCCGTCGCGGCGGGCCTGCGGCCCTGATGCTGCGTGCCGCGACGGAAGAGGTGGAGCTTTCCGAAGCAGCTCTTGATTACGCGGAAACCGGTGGCGTCAAGGAGCGCGTGTCTTCGGTTCTGTCGCGCATCGAAGCCTATTCCGGACGGCGCATGGCGCGCGGCACGGGCATTCTCGCCTCGATCGGCTCGGTTGGTCCGTTTGTCGGACTGTTCGGCACGGTCTGGGGCATCATGAATTCCTTCATCGGCATTTCGCAGTCTAACACGACCAACCTTGCGGTCGTGGCGCCCGGCATCGCCGAGGCGCTGCTTGCGACCGCCCTTGGTCTGGTCGCGGCAATTCCTGCTGTCATCATCTACAACGCCTTCGCCCGCTCGGTCACCGGCTATCGCCAGCTGCTGGCTGATGCCGCGGCCGGTGTCGAGCGACTGGTCAGCCGCGATCTCGATTTCCGCAAGGTGCCGCCAGGCGGACGCAGGCCTGCGTCGATGTCTCTGGTCGCGGGGGAATAAACCCATGGCAGGCGGAATTCGCGAACATCACGGCGATGAACTTCCCGAAAATCACGAGATCAACGTGACGCCGTTTATCGACGTCATGCTGGTGCTCCTGATCATTTTCATGGTGGCCGCGCCGCTGTCGACGGTCGACGTCAATGTCGATCTGCCCGCCTCCAGCGCCAAGCCCGCAGAACGACCGGACGAGCCTCTCTACGTGACGGTCAAGGACGACCTGTCGCTCAATATCGGCAACGATCCGGTCGCGCGCGAACAGTTTGCCGCAAATCTCGACCGTCAGACCGAAGGCAACAAGGATACGCGGATCTTCCTGCGGGCCGACAAGGCCGTCGATTACGGGCAGTTCATGGAAGTGATGAACCTGCTGCGCGATTCCGGCTACCTGAAGATTGCGCTGGTCGGGTTGGAGGCCGCGTCGGGTGCCCAACAGGCGCCAGCGTCTACACCCGCCGCACCGGCAGCGCCTGCGCCAGCCGCTTCGCCGGCCACCGGAGGCGCGCCATGAGCCTTGCCATGCAGCGCAGAGGATATGCGAGCAGGATCGGCGAGATCGCGCTGTGGGGATCTGCCGCTATCCTTGTGCTCACGGTCCACATTGCCGCCGCAGCGCTTCTGATGAGGCAAGAGCCGGAGGAACTTGCCGACAACGGTCCGCAGGCCGCCATCATGATCGAGCTTGCGCCGGAGCCGGAGGCGGCGATCCCGGAAGAAGAGCAGATCGCTACCGACACCGAAGACCGGCAACTGGTCGAGACCCAGCAGACCGAGCCGGTCGAAGAGGTCGAACCCATCGAGGAGCCGCCACCGGTCGAACCGCCACCGGAAGTGGCTGAGGAGACACCCGAACCGCCGCCGGAACCCGTGATCGAGACGCCGCTGCCGGAGGAAACGCCCCCGCCGCCGGAGATCGTCGAAACGCCGCCGCCCGAGCCTGTCGATCCGATCGAGCAGAAGGTCACCGCAGCGTTGGAGAACGTGGAAGTCCCGCTGCCGGTCACTCGTCCACCACCACCGAAGCCGGTCCAGAAGGTAGAAAAGCCACGGCGTCAGCCGCAGGCGCAGAAGGAAAAGGCGCAGGCAAAGGTTCAGGCAAAGCCGTCGGAGCGCACTGCCGCTGCGCAGACCTCGAGCGGATCGGTGGCCTCGACGATGTCACCGTCCACCTGGATGACCCGCGTGCGCACGAAGATAGCCCGTAATGCCCGCCGCTGCCCGTCCAACCAGAAGGGGATCGTGACGATCAGCTTCAATTTCGATAGCGCTGGCAATATCGGGCGCGTGTCCGTTGCCAGATCGTCTGGAGATACGCGTATCGACGACTACGTCGTCTCAGCCGTTCGGCGCGCATCACCTGTTCCGATCGCACCGGCAGGTGTTGCAAGCCTCGTCACTCAGTCGGTAGAGTGCAAGTAGCCGTGCTTTCGGGTTCGGTTGCCCTCCTTAACACTCGCTCCCGGAACAGCTTGTCCATGCAGATTACCCTTGAAGAAGCCGAAACGCTGGTGAGCGGCGTTTTCGAAGCCAACGGCGTGCTTGATAGCACCGCACGCTCGGTTGCCCGCGCCCTGGTGCAGGCGGAAGCCGCCGGCCAGTCCGGTCACGGGCTTCGCCGCATCCCGGCCTATGTCAAACAGGTGCGAACCGGCAAAGTGGATGGCACTGCTCGGCCTGAGGCGATCAGGCCAAGGCCCGCAGTTCTTGCGATCGACGCGAACTTTGGCTTTGCCTATCCGGCGCTCGATCTCGCTGTCTTGGAACTTCCAGCGATTGCGCGCGAACAGGGCATCACCTTTGCCGCCATCAACCGTTCGCACCATGCAGGCGTCATGGCGTTGACCGTGGAGCGCTTTGCCGAGCAGGGGCTGGTTGCGATGATGTTTGCCAACGCGCCCGCCTCCATGGCCCCCTGGGGTGGCAAGGTGCCGCTGTTCGGCACCAATCCGATCGCTTTTGCGGCGCCTATAGCCGGTGACGAGCCGCTGGTCATCGATCTAGCACTTTCCAAGGTTGCCCGCGGCAAGGTGATGGAAGCGACCCAGAAGGGCACCAGTATTCCCGACGACTGGGCGTTCGACACCGACGGCAATCCGACAACCGACGCATTTGCCGCGATCAAGGGAACGATGGCGCCATCCGGGGGCGCCAAGGGGGCAGCGCTTGCACTCATGGTCGAAGTGATGGCGGCCGGCATCGGCGGGGCGCATTACTCCTACCAGGCAAGCTCGCTGTTCGATGAGACCGGGCCTCCGCCGGCGCTTGGCCAGTCGCTGATCGTCATCGATCCGGATGCCACGACGGGTGGCGGCGCGGCAGAACGCTTTGCGGCATTGGCGAGCGAAATGGCAAAGCAGGACGGTGTCCGCCTGCCCGGCCGGCGCGGCCGCGGTCTTCGCGCCGAAAGCATCCAGCACGGTCTCAAGATCGACGACGACGTGATGAAGGCGATAGAAGCTCTGGGCTGACGTCACGATCGAACGCGATGCCGGAAAAGCCAGTGCAGCGATGCGCTGGCTTTTTCTTATTCTGCAGCAAGGCGTTCTGCGGAGGCAGCGTCAGTCGTGCAGAAGATTTTCGGGGGGCATAAAACGAGAAAAGCCTGGCGCGGGAGGAGGATGCGCCAGGCTTTAAACTTGATCAACAACTGGGAGGAGGAGGGTGTTGCTGATCCGTATCGAACGACACTGGGAGGAGGAGGTGCGTCGTTCGATGACCAAACTTCTAGCCATATCTTTCCGGTGCGCCAAGAGGCTCTGCTGCAATGCAGCAATGCGTTTGCTGCATTGCTGGGCAATTGCTCACGCGTTCGTGCTTAGTCGTCGCCAAGCGATAGCCATTGTCCGGGATAAGACGGTGCGGCCGCGTGCTTCCGCCGGAGCTTTCCTCTAGGTTATCCCGCATAGAGCCTGACAGCGGAGACACGCATGAAGACGTCGATACGGTACCATCAAGAAGATATTCCAGCCTCTGACGCTGCGCGCTACACAGGCGCGATCGCAATCGATACGGAAACGCTTGGCCTCGTCCCGCGCCGCGACAGGCTTTGTGTCGTGCAGCTCTCACCAGGCGACGGAACCGCGGACGTCATCCGGATCGCAGCCGGGCAGAAGCAAGCTCCCAATCTCGTCGCACTGCTTGCCGATCCCGCCCGACAGAAAATCTTTCACTACGGACGCTTCGATATTGCGGTTCTGTTTCACACGTTCGGGGTTACGACCACGTCTGTCTTCTGCACCAAGGTCGCATCGCGGCTCGTGCGGACCTATACGGATCGACACGGCCTCAAGGACAATCTGAGAGAGTTGCTGGACGTCGATATCTCGAAGGCGCAGCAGCAGACCGACTGGGCTGCCGAAACCCTGTCGCAGGCCCAGCTCGAATATGCGGCGTCCGACGTGCTTCACCTCCATACGCTCCGCGACAAGCTGACCGAGCGCCTTCTCCGCGACGAGCGTATCGAACACGCGACGGCGTGTTTCGAGTTCCTGCCGACCCGAGCCAAGCTCGATCTGCTCGGCTGGGGTGAGACCGACATTTTTGCGCATAGCTGATCATCGGCCCGTGTAATCCGGCGATTAGCGATGATTTAACCATAGCGCGCTTAAAATTGCTGATCGGCAAATCGTGCGCCATGAGATGGCGGCGCAGTTTCGGCGTGCTCCTTGCGCGTACGGTCGTGTGCGGCCGAGTTGTCCCTTCCTTTCACACGCGACAGATGGAAGCGCGCCATGCTGACTCCTGTCAGTGCTACGCAAAGCATGCAGGCCGACCCACTCTCTCCGGTCCGTACGGTTGCGGCAACGCGTCCGATCGCTGCATCCGCAGGACCAGACCCTGAGATGTCCGCGAACGATGGACTGATTGCAGGTGGTCGCCTGAACCTTCTGTCGCTTTCCGGACAGTTGCAGCTTGCCTACGGGTCATCCATCTTCGCCGAAACGATCGGCCAAATCCTGCAGATACCGCGCAACGACGGCGAGCTGCTGGCAGACTATGCAGAGCGCCTGACTGTCGCCGTGCAGTCCATGAGTGCGGACGAGGTTGCAGCGCTTGAGAAGACGCTGAGCCAGTTGGTCAAGGGCATGTCCGTGTCGCTGCTGGCTGAAATTCTCAAGAACCCTGCAGGTCTCGATGCAGCACGACTGATCCTGTCGCTCGAAGCAGCGCTGGTAGCGGATAGCGATCAGGCGGAGAATGCAGCGGTCAGCTCCTATCGACAGAATGAAATCGCCAGCCTTCCAAAAGACGGCGCGACACCCTCCCCTGCGACGCGGCCCGGCGTCCCGCCGGCAGTTGCCCAGTCTGGCCCCTCCTTGCCCGGCCCTACGTTGCCCGGCCCATCATCGGCCGCTCCCTCAGCGCTCCAGCCCTCGACGCCCAGCCCCGCATCGCCGGCAGTTCCTCTGCCCGGTTCTTCTCCGGACACAGCAAGTACAGAGAACCCAAGGCCATCCCCCGCCGCTCTGCCTGATATCGGAGCAAAATCGCAGTCGGTGACGTCACCAGCTCCCGGTGCAACGCCGCCGGCTCCCGGTGCAACGCCGCCGGCTCCCAGTGCAACGCCGCCGGCTCCCAGTGCAGCGCCGCCGGCTCCCAGTGCAGCGGCACCAGCTATCGCTCCGTTCTCGCCACCCACGAGCGGGTCAGCCAGCGCGGCTCCTGACACAAAGGTTCCCGGTACGGAGCTTCAGAAACCCCAACTGCTGCCGCCGCTCGTTGATCTGCAGGAAGAGCCGACCCGCGAGGCGATTCTTGCGCGGCCGATGCCTGTGCGAACAGAAGGTCTCTCGACAGCAACCGCCGACCTTCAATCCAAAACCGCCATGCCGTCTCCCGCCGTCCCAAATGCCGTTCCGGTCAAGCCGGACGCGAGCCCGGTGCCTGCGCAAGGCGTGTCGATCGCAGCCGCAGATGCGAAGCCGATGCCGCAAGTCTTGCCGGGAGCCCTGCCGCAAACCGCCGTGCCGGGCATCGCGACCGTGACGAATACCGGGGCTCTGGTCGCAGCGGTTATCGATGCCTTCGACACCGACATGAAGATCCCGATCGGCGATGCCGAACCGGCGCCGGTAGCGAAACCCGCTGTGGAATGGCCAAGCAATCTGGCACAACTGGTGTCAGCGATAGCACCAAGCGCGCTTCAGGCGGCGCTGCTGGCGACAGGAGCTCCGGTCGACAATTCGACAGCGGCGCTTTTCAAGAACCTGTTTGGCGGAGGCGGCAGTGGGGCGGTGGCACATACCGGCGGACAGGGTCAACCTGCCGCGGGTGCTCCGGACATAGACGCAATGCATACGGCCGGGATAACCCATGCCGAGGACGATCTGCTGCGCATTGCAAACGAACGTCACACCACGGCCGCAAAAGCCAGCGGAGCCCCGGAGGCGGCGCCAGAGCCTGACATCGAGCCGATGCCGGTGCCGCTGCCGCTCGTCCAGCGCGAGGCGATTGGCCTGCCGTTTGTCCCCTACCCAATGGCGGACGACGAGCCGCGGCGCGAAAACCGCAAGACTCAGCCGGTGACGGCAATCGACGAGGATGGCGAAGGCGACCATAGCCAGGGCCAGGCTTTCGATCACCCTGATGACGGGAACGAACCTTCCGACGACGACAATCCCGGCAGCGAGGAGGCCGCATCCCCGGATGCCAGCGCCGACGATCGCCGTCCGAACGAACTCTATTGGCGCATGGCAGGGTGGGCCTGAGCCGACAGTCCACGGTGCGACCCCAAAAAGCGGGCATGAAAAAAGCCGCCGGATCTTTCGATCCGGCGGCTTTCGCATTTCAAGCTACAACGATTACTCGCTGCCGCGGTTCTTCAGAGCCGCGCCGAGGATGTCGCCGAGCGAAGCGCCGCTGTCGGACGAACCGAACTGTGCAACTGCTTCCTTTTCTTCAGCGATCTCGAGAGCCTTGATCGACAGCATGACCTTGCGATCCTTCTTGGAGAAGTTCGTGACGCGGGCGTCAAAAACCTGACCAACCGAGAAACGCTCCGGACGCTGATCGTCGCGATCGCGTGCCAGGTCGTTGCGGCGGATGAAGGACGTGATGTCTTCGTGAGCAACAAGCTTCACTTCAACACCACCGTCGTTGACGGCGATGACTTCGCACGAAACGACAGCGTTCTTGCGCAGTTCGCCGGATGTTGCGGCTTCGCCGACAGCATCCTTGCCAAGCTGCTTGATGCCGAGCGAGATACGCTCCTTCTCGACGTCCACATCCAGAACGACAGCCTTGACGACGTCGCCCTTGTTGAACTCCTCGATGACCTGTTCGCCTGGACGGTTCCAGTCGAGGTCGGAGAGGTGAACCATGCCGTCAACGTCGCCGTCGAGGCCGATGAACAGGCCGAATTCGGTCTTGTTCTTGACTTCGCCTTCGACTTCAGTGCCGGCCGGATGGCTGAACGCAAATGCCTGCCATGGGTTCTCGAGGGTCTGCTTGAGACCGAGCGAGATGCGGCGCTTCGACGGATCGACTTCGAGAACGACAACGTCGACGTCCTGCGTGGTCGAAAGGATCTTGCCGGGATGTACGTTCTTCTTGGTCCAGGACATTTCCGAGATGTGGATCAGGCCTTCAATGCCTGGCTCCAGCTCGACGAATGCGCCGTAGTCCGTGATGTTCGTGACGGTACCGGAGATCTTCTTGCCAACCGGGTACTTGGCAGCGATGCCATCCCACGGATCCGACTCGAGCTGCTTCATGCCGAGCGAGATGCGGTGGGTTTCCTGGTTGATGCGGATGATCTGAACCTTGACCTGCTGGCCAATGGACAGGATTTCCGACGGATGGTTGACGCGGCGCCATGCCATGTCGGTCACGTGCAGCAGGCCATCGATGCCGCCGAGGTCAACGAACGCACCGTAATCGGTGATGTTCTTGACGACGCCGTCAACAACCTGACCTTCTTCAAGGTTCTGAACGATTTCCGAGCGCTGTTCTGCACGGGACTCTTCGAGAACCGTACGACGCGAAACAACGATGTTGCCGCGACGCTTGTCCATCTTGAGGATTTCGAAGGGCTGCGGGTTGTGCATCAGCGGGGTCACGTCGCGGATCGGACGGATGTCGACCTGGCTGCGCGGAAGGAAGGCAACAGCGCCGTCGAGATCGACCGTGAAGCCGCCCTTGACCTGGTTGAAGATAACGCCTTCAACGCGTTCGCCAGCTTCGAACTTGACTTCGAGCTTGACCCAGCTCTCTTCGCGGCGAGCCTTCTCGCGCGACAGAACTGCTTCGCCAAGCGCGTTTTCGATGCGCTCGACATAGACTTCGACTTCGTCGCCGACCTTCAGCGAACCGTCTTTGCCCTTGACGCCGAATTCCTTCAGCGCGATGCGACCTTCGACCTTGAGGCCGACGTCAACAACGGCCATGTCCTTTTCGATCGCCGTTACCAGACCTTTGGTAACGTAGCCCTCGGCCAGATCATTGGTTGCGAAGGATTCTTCGAGAAGGGCTGCGAAGTCCTCCCGCGACGGGTTAGTTACTGCCATGAAATCTCCTGGTCGTGTCCAATCAAGGACACATTGCGCCGTGGGTTCGTGTTGATCACACCCGAAATCCAAGCCCGCCTCGTCATGTTCAGAGGCAATCCGGCGCAAGGACTAAGATATCGGGCTCGAATGCGACGCCGGTTATCCGGTCGGTCATCATCCTTTCAGGGCGGCGTCGATAATCGCCTTCGCGGCCTGAAACGCGGCCTCTATACCCATTTCTGACGTATCAAGCAAGTGCGCGTCTTGCGCAGGCTTCAAAGGGCTGTCGGCACGCCCCATGTCGCGCTCGTCGCGCTTTCGCACATCGGCAAAAATCTCGTCGAAATCTGCGGCATCGCCGCGGCCAACGATCTCGTCGTAACGGCGTCTGGCGCGCACTTCAGGCGATGCGGTGACGTATAGTTTCACCGGTGCATCGGGGCAGACGACGGTGCCGATATCGCGACCATCGAGCACCGTTCCGGGCTTGCGCTTCGAAAACGCCTGCTGCGCTTCCACCAGCGCCCGGCGCACGGCGGGCATGACGGCGATCTTCGAGGCCGCTTCGCCAATCGCATGGGCCGAGAGAATTTCGCGGTCGAGACCTGCAAGTTCAACGTCGCGCGCCATCGTCTCGGCAACGGCCTCGTCGTTGAGGGGCAGACCCCGGTCGAGCAGCGCCTTGGCCGCTGCGCGGTAGGTGAGGCCCGTATCGAGATGCTGGAAGCCGTAGGTTTCGGCGATCTGGCGCGACAGGGTTCCCTTGCCGGCTGCGGCAGGGCCATCGATTGCGATCACCAGTGGCGTAGTGTTGTCTGCAGGATTCATGTCAGGCGGGAAGCTCCGTAGCGGCGTACAAGATCGGCCATTGCGTTCTGACCGGGCATATCATCAAGGCCAGAGGCAACGCCTTCACGATCGCCGACCGGGCGGTTCTGACTGACCTTCCACTTTCCTTCGATCGCCGAGATCTCGATCTCGACACCGACGATACCCTTCAACTGGGCGGAAATGAAATCGTCTGGCGCATCGTTGACGGACCAGGGCATGGGCCGGCTGTTCTCATGCTGGCTGGTGATTGCCTCGATCTGGGCAAGCAGCCAGCCGGCATCTTCGACGATGCGGGCCGGACCGCGGGCCTGAACGATGGCGTAGTTCCAGGTGGGCACGACCTTACCTGTCTCCTGCTTGGTCTTGTACCAGGACGGTGTCACGTAGCTGTCAGCACCCTGGAATACAGCAAGAACGCTCGCGCCATCGCGGATGTCTTTCCACTGGCTGTTCGCCCGGGCAAGATGCAGCCGCAGCACGCCTTTTTCTGCCGCTTCTCCATCGAGGTGGAACGGCACCGGATTGGCCAGCAGGCCGGAATTTCCAGATGTGATCAGCATGCCCAGCGGATAGGCGCGGATCAGCGCATGCTGGGTGCCGAGATCGTCTTCGCGGAAATGCGGCGGCTGGTACATTGGCGTGGGCCTCAGATCTTTCCGTCGATGTGGTTCTCGATCTGCGCGCCGAGACCGGTCATCAGATCCATGAACTCCGGAAAGCTGGTGGCGATGATCGAGGCGTCGTCGACCGTGACCTCATGCTCCGATGCGAGACCGAGAACGAGGAAGCTCATGGCGATGCGGTGATCGAGATAGGTGACGACAGCAGCGCCGGACGCATTGCCGTAGCCCTTGCCGCCTGGACGCCCGCGCACCACAAGCGTTTCCTTGCCTTCATCGCAATCGACGCCGTTCAACTTCAAACCTTCGGCAACGGCCGAGAGACGGTCGGACTCCTTGACGCGCAGCTCCTCGAGACCGAGCATCGTCGTCGTTCCCTCGGCAAAGGCTGCGGCGACCGCGAGGACGGGATATTCGTCGATCATCGATGGTGCACGATCGGCGGGAACAGTGACGCCCTTGAGGTCGGAGCCGCGGACGCGCAGGTCGGCCACATCCTCGCCACCGGCGCTGCGGGCATTCATCACCTCGATATCCGCGCCCATTTCCTGCAGCGTCAGGATAAGACCGGTGCGGGTGGGGTTCATCAGGACGTTCATGATGGTCACGTCCGATCCCGGCACCAGGATCGCAGCCACAAGCGGGAACGCGGTCGAGGACGGATCGCCGGGAACGTCGATCACCTGCCCCTTGAGAGCGCCGCGACCTTCCAGCCGGATCGTGCGGACGCCGTGCGCATCGGTTTCGACGGTCAGATCAGCGCCAAAACCCTGCAGCATCTTTTCGGTGTGGTCGCGCGTCATCACCGGTTCGATCACGGTGGTGACGCCAGGCGTGTTGAGGCCGGCAAGCAGTACTGCGGACTTGACCTGCGCCGAGGCCATCGGCACGCGGTAGACGATGGGGTTGGGCGTGCGTGGGCCGCGCAGCGTGACGGGCAGCCTGTCGCCGTCCATCGAGGTCACCTGAACCCCCATCTCGCGCAATGGATCGAGCACCCGGCCCATCGGCCGCTTGGACAGCGAGGCATCGCCGATAAAGGTGGACTCGAAATCGTAGACGCCGACCAGACCCATCGTCAGGCGGCAGCCGGTGCCGGCATTGCCGAAATCGAGAGGCGCCTGTGGTGCCAGCAGCGCGCCGTTGCCGGTGCCCTGGATGATCCACTCAGCGCCGACCTTTTCGATCTTCGCACCCATGGCACGCATGGCCCTGCCGGTATTGATGACGTCTTCGCCTTCCAACAGGCCGGTGATCCGCGTCTCGCCGGCAGCCAGCCCACCGAACATGAAGGAACGATGAGAGATGGACTTGTCGCCCGGGATGCGGACGGTCCCGGTGAGGTTTGTCGATCTTCTCGACTTTGCCGGTTTGAGGGCAATCCCATGCGACATGATCGGTCCTTGCTCGTATGCCTTTGATTTCCGCCGTCGTTATCACAAAGCAAAAGGCGGGTCATTAGCCTGCCTGCCAAGGAATTCAGGAAAAGTTAGTCTTTGACATGGAGCCCGTCAGGCCTTATGGGGACCGGCTTAGATTTTTCACCCATTGATTGCCGCTTTATGCGGCTTCGCCGACCTGTTCGGCCATCTCATGAGGCTTTGATAGTGGCTAAAGCGGAACTCGGAACCAAGCGCACCGACCCGGATACCGGCAAGAAGTTTTACGATCTGAACCGCGATCCCGTCGTTTCCCCCTATAGCGGCAAATCCTGGCCGTTGTCGTTCTTCGCCGAAAACAGCGCCGCTGCAAAGCTGGAGCAGGCGGAAGAAGAAGACGTCGAGGAAGTCGATGTCGAGAACCCAACTGTCGAGCCCGTCGCAGCCGACGACACCGACGATGCGGCAACCGGCGACGACATCCCGGATCTGGGCGACGACGATGACGTCGATATCGGCGACGATGACGACAACACGTTCCTCGAAGCCGACGAAGACGATGAAGACGACGACGTGACCGGCATCGTGGGCGTCGGCGGCGACGACGACGAGAATTGATTTATTGAACTAAAGCCCGGTAATTTGAAGAAAAATTGCCGGGCTTTGAAAAACAGGCTTGCACTCTCCGAAAACCGGACGTAATAAGCCGCCACTCCGGTCAGCATCGCTGCTTCGGAGTTCCCAAGGACCGGAAAAACCCGGACCACCCTGATGGGGCTATAGCTCAGCTGGGAGAGCGCTTGCATGGCATGCAAGAGGTCAGCGGTTCGATCCCGCTTAGCTCCACCAAATCTTTTCCTTTGATTGAACAATCTCAGAATGAAGTATTGAAAGCCGCCGAAGGTTTTTGATACCCCGGTGCGCTTACACACTCGGTCTCTTCACGATTGCTGCACCCATCGTCGAGTGAAACGACGGCACCAACTTGCATCGAAAGGTCAGTGATGGATCGGCTCGAACGTGATGCACCATTTCCTGCAGAAATGCAGGGCCGGTGGACGGACGTGGAAGACTCAAATTCGGTGTTGATAGTCGAGGGCAGCAAGATCATCTGCTTCGGCGAAAAAATCGCTTACGATTACAAGCTGATCGATACAATCGACGGCGCGCTGACCGTAAGTCTGAAGATCAACGATCGAACCGCTGACGACACCTTCCAGCGCGCCAACATCACCGAGTTGGTGATCACGCCCGAAGGCGATCTCCACGCATACAACGTCAAGTTCGCGAGCCAGTTTGCACGTACTGTCAGCTAGCGACCTCCATCGCAAAGCCTACCTTGTGACACCAAGGCTTAATTCGCGAAGTACGCGGCTGTGCTGTGCGCAGCTTTCGTCTGATGGATCCGGGTGCGGCGGGCGGCGAGTTTGCGGGTTTTGTGGGCCGCGTGCCGGAAGCGCTTCTTGGTGCGCTCGACTTCGCGCAGATAGCCGAGATCTGAGGCCAGAACCTCGTCCTGGTACTGCTGGCGGCGAGCATCCGCGATCTGGCGAACCACCAGGGCGCCGGTCCCTGCGAGAGTGGCGATCGCTGCAATCAGAATTAAAATTACCGTCATTGCCGTTTCCTCCATCCCCATAACGCGGAAGGAGCGCAAAGGTTCGCTTTCCCGCATTGGAGGTAGTGGAACACGGAACTGGTTACGGCCGATTTAAAGGTTAACCGATCGCCTTGTCGTTTTCGTCGAACCGGTGCAGCGAGGCCTTATCCGGTGTGGCAAAGACGATGTCGTCTGGACCATAGCGATGCTCGCCGAACAGACGGACCGTGATGAGGCCCGCCGTCTCGGTTTCGAGATAGAGGATGGTATCGGCGCCGAGGTGCTCGGCATGGACTACCTTGGCCTTCCAGTCGCCGCTTTCTCGCGACAGAGCGATATGCTCCGGCCGGATGCCGATGGTCTTGATGCCGCTTTCGGAAAGCGTCTCGCCCGGGATAAAGTTCATCTGCGGCGAGCCGATGAAACCGGCGACGAAGACGTTGGCGGGCTTGTTGTAGAGCTCCATCGGAGACCCCACCTGCTCGATCGCGCCGGCGCTGAGGACGACGATCTTGTCGGCGAGCGTCATCGCCTCGACCTGGTCGTGGGTGACGTAGATCATCGTTGCCTTGAGGCGCCGGTGCAGGCGGGCGATCTCGAGCCGGGTCTGCACGCGCAGCGCCGCGTCGAGGTTGGACAGCGGCTCGTCAAACAGGAAGAGTTTCGGTTCACGCACGATGGCACGGCCGATCGCGACGCGCTGGCGCTGGCCGCCGGACAGTTCCGCCGGACGACGGGCGAGATAGGGATCGAGCGATAGGAGCGACGAGGCATTCGACACCCGCGTCTCGATCTCGGCCTTGTCCGTTCCTGCCTGTTTCAGTCCGAGGCCCATATTGTCCTTCACCGTCAGATGCGGGTAGAGCGCGTAGGACTGGAAGACCATGGCGATGCCGCGCTTGGCGGGCGGGGTGGTTGCCATTTCTTGGTCGTCGATCCGGATCGAGCCCGATGACGCATCTTCAAGGCCTGCAATGACCCGCAGCAGCGTGGACTTGCCGCAGCCGGATGGACCCACGAAGATGACGAACTCGCCATCCTGAACCTCGAGGTCGATGCCCTTCAGCACTTCATGATCGCCGAAGGCCTTTCGGATGGATTTCAGTTGCAGCGAACCCACGAGCGTATTCCCACTTCTGTCGTTTGGTGCAATCGCGGACGTTTGTCCGCCCGGCTGTCTTGCTTGCGTTGCTTTCAGAGATAGATTGGCTTGCCGGTCCTTGCGCTTTCATCCGCCGCAAGGCAGATGCGCAGCGACTGGACCGCATCATCCATGTGCCTGGTCAGATCGATATCCTCGCGGATCGCCTTCAGCATATAGGCCTGCTCAAAATCGCAAAGCTCCTGATGGCCGGGCTCGCCCGCCATCGTCATATCCTCGTCGGGCCTGATGAACCTGCCGTCCGGGCCCGTCTCGGCGCTGTGAAGGCGGATGACGGAGGTTTTGGTATGCGTGTCGATATCGTCGGACTTGGCATTGGGGTCCATTACGATGGAGACCGAGCCTTTCGGCGACATCACGTCCTTCACGAAGAACGCAGTTTCGGAGATCATCGGCCCCCAGCCCGCCTCGTACCAGCCGACCGACTTGTCATCGAAGATCACCTGAAGGTGGCCGTAATTATACATGTCGGGCGCAATTTCATCGGAAAGGCGCAGACCCATGCCGCGCACTTCCACCGGCTTGGCATCGGTGATCTGGCACATGACATCGACATAATGAACGCCGCAATCAACGATCGGCGGCGTCGTCTGCATCAGCGCCTTGTGGACATCCCAGGTGGGGCCTGACGATTGCTGGTTGAGGTTCATGCGGAACACATAGGGCGGGCCGAGCTTGCGGGCTTCGGCAATCAGGCGGATCCAGGACGGATGGTGGCGCAGGATATAGCCGATCACCAGTTTCTTGCCCGCGGCCTTGGCGGCGGAAACGACGCGCTCGGCATCGGCAACCGTGGTTGCCAGCGGCTTTTCGACGAACACGTCACAACCGGCTTCGAAGGCGGCAACTGCATAGTCCGCATGGCTATCCGAATAGGTGCAGATGGCGCAGAGGTCCGGTTTCAACTCGGCAAGGGCTGTCAGGAAATCGGCGTGGATCTCGTAACCGGCAAGGGCCGGATCGAGCGTCGGCTTCGAGCGGTTGACGAGACCGACGATCTCGAAGCCCGGGTTGTTGTGATAGGCCAGCGCATGGCTGCGGCCCATATTGCCGAGGCCTGCGACAAGAACGCGGATCGGCTTTTCGGTTGAACTCACTTGACGGCTCCAGACGTGATGCCGCGGATCAGTTGCCGCGAGAAGATGACGTAAAGGACGAGGATCGGCAGGATGGCGAGCGACAGGGCTGCCAGCACCGCGTTCCAGTTGGTGACGAACTGGCCGATGAAGATCTGCGATCCGAGCGTCACCGTCTTGGTGGCCTCAGAGGGTGCAAGGATCAGCGGGAACCAGAGATCGTTCCAGATCGGGATCATGGTGAAGACGGCAACCGTTGCCATGGCCGGCCTGATCAGCGGCAGGACCAGGCGAAAGAAGATCGCATATTCCGATAGACCATCGATGCGCCCGGCATTCTTGAGGTCGTCGGAGACCGAGCGCATGAATTCGGACAGGATGAAGATCGCAAGCGGGATGCCTTGCGCCGTGTAGACGAGGATCAACGCGGTGAGCGTGTTGACGAGGCCCGACGCGACCATGCCCTGCAGGATCGCGACCGTGCCGAGCCTGATCGGGATCATGATGCCGATCGCCATATAGAGCCCAAGAAGCGTATTGCCGCGGAAGCGATACTCGGACAGCGCAAAGGCCGCCATCGCGCCGAACAGCAGCACGAGAGCGATCGAGACGACCGTGACGATCATGCTGTTTTGGAAATAGCCGATGAAATCCGCCTGGCCGAGAACCGTCTGGTAGCCGATCAGGCTGAAGCTCGACGGTGTGGGAACCTGCATCGGATTGCGGAAGATCGAATTGCGATCCTTGAACGAGTTGATGATGGTGAGAAAGACCGGAAACAGCGCAATCAGCGTGTAGGCGATCAAAGCCAGATGCACGAGGCTTGAGCGGATCGGTGAAGAGCGTGCCTTGTTGGACATGTCTGGACGCCCTCTAGAACTGGTAGCGGCGCATGCGCCGCTGGATGGCAAAAAGGTAAAACGAGACGCCGGCGAGAATGATGACGAACATCACCGCTGCGATCGTTGCCCCCATGGAGCGATCTCCGAGTTGCAGCTGGAAACCGAAGAAGGTGCGGTAGAGAAGCGTGCCGAGAATATCCGTCGACATATCAGGGCCCGCAAGCGCGCCCTGCACCGTGTAGACCAGATCGAAGGCGTTGAAATTTCCGACGAAGGTCAGGATCGAGATGATGCCGATCGCCGGCAGAATGAGCGGCAGCTTGATCTTCCAGAACTGGCTCCAGCCGGTAATGCCATCGCATTCGGCAGCTTCGACCACCTCTTCCGGGATGCTGAGCAACGCCGCATAGATCAGCATCATGGGTATGCCGACATATTGCCAGACCGAAATCAGGGAAACCGCGATCAGCGCCGGCCCGGACTGACCGAGCCAGGGCGCAAACAGCCATTTGGCACCGGCAAGGCTCATCAGCCAGGGCGCAACGCCCCAGATCGGTGAGAGGATGAGCTTCCAGATAAAGCCGACGATGACGAAGGAGAGAAGCGTCGGGAGGAAGATCGCGGTGCGGTAAAAGGCGGCGAAACGCAGTTTCGGCAGCGACAGGAGTGCTGCGAGCGCAATGCCGATCGGGTTCTGCACGCACATGTGGATGGCGAAGAAGATCAGGTTGTTGGTGAGCGCATTCCAGAAATCGCGCGCCCAGCGCACGTCGCCGAACAGGACCTGGTAGTTTGCAAAGCCGACGAAGGACTGGGCACCATCGACAGTGTTGTAGAACGAAAGCCGCAGCGTCTCGATCAGCGGAAGGATCATGATCGCCGTGTAGACCAGCAGCGCCGGCGCCATGAAGACGACGATATGCCAGCGGAACGGGCGCTTGATCGATGCCGGCTGCAGGGCAGATGAAGGGTGGATGTCGCTCATGGCTTTGCCTGTTTTCTCGGTGCTTGCGCTGGCGCAGCATGATCACGATACCTCCCCCTTGAAGGGGGAGGTCGCAGCGAAGCTGCAGGTGGGGGTGACACCACACGCACAAGGATCACCCCACCCCGGCCCGTCGCGCCGACCCTCCCCATCAAGGGGAGGGTAAGCTTGTCACTTACCTGGCTTGTACCAGCTGTCGAGGCCCTTCTGGAGCTTTTCGGCGGCAACGGCCGGGGTATCGGTGCCGTTGATGACGTTGGCCGATTCGACCCAGGTCTCGTTTTCGAGGTTCGGGGTGCCGCGCGACAGGATCTGATAGGTCGAGCGGACCGTCGGCTTGTATTTTTCACGCCAGGAAACGAATTCCTGCGCCATCGGATCTGCCATCTTCACCGGCGACGAATTTAGGCTGAAGAAGCCCGGAAGAGAATTGGCGTAGATCTCGGCGAATTCCGGCGAAGCAACCCAGGTGAGGAACTTCTTGGCTTCTTCCGGATGCTTGCTCTTGGTGTTCAAGCCAACGCCGATATCCGGATGGTCGGAGATGTAGCCGGTTTCGCCAGCCTTCAGCACCGGCGGCGGGAAAGCGCCCATCTTGAACTGGGCCTGGCTGGTGAACAGCGCAATTTCCCATGAACCGGCAGGGAAGATCGCCGCGCGGCCGAGCGTGAAGAGGTTCTGGCTATCGGCGTAGGTCTGGGCTTCGAAACCGTCGCCGAGATAAGGCTTCCACTTGGCCAGTTCTTCGTAGGGCTTGACCCATTCCGGATCGGTCAGCTTCTGCTTGCCTTCGATCAGCGCCTTGCGGCCTTCCTCGCCCTTCCAGTAGTTCGGGCCGATGTTCTGGTAGCCCATCGTTGCGGCTTCCCAGAGATCCTTGGTGCCCATGGCAAGCGGGATGAACGTACCGTCAGCCTTGATCTTGTCGAGCGCGGCGTAGAATTCTTCGTTCGTCTTCGGCACTGCGATCTTCAGCTGGTCGAAGGCGTCCTTGTTGTAGATGAAGCCGTGGATGACGGATGCCATCGGCACGCAGAAGGTGGACTTGCCGTCGTCTGTCGACCAGGCGGCCTTGGCGACCGGCGAGAAATTGCTCATGCCCGACAGGCTGGTGAGATCGACGAGCTGCTTCTTGTTGAAGAGTTCGAGCGAGGCATCGAACGGACGGCAGGTAATGATGTCACCGGCAGAGCCTGCATCGAGCTTGGCGTTGAGCGAGGCATTGTACTCGGTCGGCGCGGTCGGCGAGAAGTTGAGCTTGATGCCGGGGTTCTTCGCTTCGAAGGCCGGGATCAGCTTTTCTTTCCAGATCGCCAGATCGTCATTGCGCCAGCTCTCGATGTTGAGCGTGACATCTGCCGCAGACGCTGCGCCCGCAGACGCGAGCACCGTCGTGGCCAAAAGAATTGTTTTCAACAGGCTGTTCATGCTGTTCTCCCTTATTGGTTAGCGCCTTGCGGCGCGAGTCTCGGTCGTTTCCGTCATCTTCAGTTCCGCAAGTGCTTTCCTCAACACCTGATCGAAACGAATAAGCAGCGATTGTGCGGCGTCGATATCGGGGGCGCCTTCAGCCAGAAGCACGGCGATCTTCACCGATCCGTCCGCCACCTGCAGATATCTTACCGCCTCGTCGGCAGTCAC
The DNA here is from genome assembly GCF_013317225.1 of Neorhizobium sp. AL 9.2.2. NCBI lineage: Bacteria > Pseudomonadati > Pseudomonadota > Alphaproteobacteria > Hyphomicrobiales > Rhizobiaceae > Neorhizobium > Neorhizobium sp. AL 9.2.2. The sequence continues at coordinate 56,178 of NZ_JAALXU010000001.1, read as the reverse complement.
GCCTGCGATATCGGCAACCATGCCGGCGGCGCGGGTGCGCAGCTTGGCATTGTCGGCGCGCAGATTGACCATGTGTCCGTCATGCACGTGACCGAGCTTGATCGCAGCCAGCGTCGACAGCATGTTGAATGCAAGCTTCTGTGCGGTCCCCGCGCCCATGCGCGTCGACCCCGCCACCAGTTCCGGCGGCGTTTCGAGAAGGACGGCCACATCGGCATGGTCAAAAAGGGGTGCATCGGGATTGTTGGCGAGTGCCACGACCTTTGCGCCACGGGCCCCGGCAATTTCGACGATCTTCAGCACGTAAGGGGTCGAGCCGCTTGCAGACACGGCGAGAACGCAGTCTCCCGCCGCAATGATCGCTGCATCCTGATCGGCCAGGGCGATATCATCCTCCGGCGCACCCTGCAGGTCAGCCAGGACGGACGTTCCGCCGGCAAGAAGAAGGACGATCTGCTCGCGTGCAATGCCGTAGGTTCCGGGAAGCTCGAGCGCATCGGCCATGGCCATCAGGCCGGAGCTGCCGGCGCCTGCATAGACAAGCTTTCCGCCACGCCTCAGAGCCGACGCAACGAGTTCCGCGGCATCCGCAAGAGCGGGGATCGCCGCATCGACGCTCTTGGCCGCCTGCTGCTGACCGGACGCCAGAAGCCGAAGGATTTCGGTCGGGGCGCGCGTATCGAGCCCTTCCGTATTCCCATGCCTGGCTTCGGTGGCTGTTTGGCTCATCCGTTTCTCCCTCAAGCAAAATGATGCCAAAAAAATACCAATTGTCCAGCAGGAAATTAACGAAAGTTACCAACTGAAACATGGCAGCTGGCGTTTAGGACTAATAATCGAGTTAAAATAGCGTGTTAGCGCCGCTCTGTCCGCATCAATAATTTCGCGCTTGGTAAATGGTATTTTTTTGGTATCATTCTTCGTGGAGGTATCCATGGCGGATTACGTGATCGGGATAGATGGCGGCGGGACAAGCTGCCGGGCGGCGCTGGCCGATAGGAACGGCACCCTGCTCGGCCGCGGCAAGAGCGGTGCCTCCAATATCCTGACCGATCCCGACACTGCCCTCAGGCATATTGCTGAAGCCGCAGAGCTGGCGTTCGAAGATGCCGGGCTCACGCCGGATCTTTCATCCGCATCTGCAATCCTGGGTCTTGCCGGCAACAATGTCGGCGGCGCGGTGGGCTATGTGACCGAACGTCTCCCCTTTGCCAGATCGCAGATCGTTTCTGACGGCGTCATCGCCTTGCAGGGCGCGATCGGTGACGAAGACGGTGCGATCGGCATCGTTGGGACCGGGACCGTCTACATCATCCGCAGCCACGGTCAGTTCAGATCCATCGCCGGCTGGGGGTTTCAGGTGAGCGATCTCGGCAGCGGCGCAAGGCTCGGGCAGCTCGCGCTGCAGGAAACCCTGCTTGCCTTCGACCGGATAAGGCCGATGACGCCGCTCTGCGAGGCGATCCTGGCCGAGTTCGACAACAATCCGGAACTGATCGTCGATTTCGCGCGGCTGGCCAAGCCTGGCGACTTCGGTCGTCAGACTCCAAAGGTTTTCGACTATGCTCGCCGTGGCGACGAGACGGCTTTGCGGATCCTCCATACCGGTGCTGCCGGGATCGACGAAGCGCTCGATGCCGTCATGGCGCTGAGCGGCGACAAAGCAAAACTCTGCCTGCTTGGTGGCCTTGCACCGCTCTATCCTCCCTATCTTGCCGAGAGGCACAGGCTCCGTCTTTCCGAGCCGCGGGCCGACGCAATGACCGGCGCCGTCGAACTGGCCGTCAAGGCCTTTGCATCTGGAGCCCGGATGGAGGCGTGCGCATGAGCGAGGCGCTGACGGCCATCTTGCCCCTCGACGGCCTGCAGTCCGGCGGCTCCGGCCCGCTTTATCTCAAGCTGCGCCAGAGCCTGGAAGATGCGATCCGGTCCGGCAAGCTCGGTCACGGCGACGCGCTTCCCGCGGAGCGGGATCTCGCCGACTATGCGAGCGTCAGCCGCGTCACGGTGCGCAAGGCCGTCGACGATCTTGTCCGGGACGGGCTTCTGACCCGCCGCCATGGATCCGGGACCTTCGTGGTAAAACCGCTGTCGCGCGTCGAGCAACCTCTGACCAAGCTGACATCGTTTACCGAGGACATGGCACGGCGTGGCCTGGTTTCCCGATCGGAATGGCTGGAGCGCGGATTGTTTCATCCCTCGCCCGAAGAGATGATGATGCTGGGTCTCGCACCCGGCACGATGGTTGCCCGGATCGGACGTTTGCGCTTTGGGAACGACATGCCGCTTGCCATCGAGCGCGCCAGCATATCGGCAGAATTCCTGCCCAACCCGGTATCGCTCCAGCAGTCGCTTTATGCGGAACTTGAAAAGAAGGATGCGCGACCGGTACGCGCCATCCAGCGGATCTCCGCGACCAATCTGAAAAAGATCGACGCTGGCCTGCTTGAAGTGCCCATCGAGGCGGCGGGCCTGTCGATCGAACGCGTTTCCTACCTGGCCTCCGGCCGGGTGGTGGAGCTTACCCGCTCGCTTTACCGGGGCGATGCCTATGATTTCGTGGCCGAGCTTTCGCTTGGCGACAGCTGATCAGACGAGGATGACGATGAAGACCCATATGCGCCAGGAAATCGACGAGATACCGGAGGCGACAGCCCGATTGCTCGACCGTTCGGCGGCAGACATTGCCAAGGCCGGCAAGGCCCTGCGCGACAAGGATCCGGCCTTCCTGGTAACGATCGCGCGCGGTTCCTCGGACCATGCCGCGACCTTTATCAAATATGCGATCGAGCTGACGGCGGGACGCCCGGTTGCCTCGCTCGGACCATCGCTCGCCTCGATCTACGGTGCCAATCTGCAGCTTGGCGGTGGCGCTGCGATCGCCATCTCCCAGTCCGGCAAGAGCCCCGACATCGTCGCGATGGCGGAGGCTGCGACCCGGTCAGGAGCGGTCACGATTGCGCTCACCAATACGCTCCCGTCGCCGATCACCGAGGCATCGCTTTATGGGGTCGACATCAATGCGGGTCCGGAAATTGCCGTTGCGGCAACCAAGTCCTTCGTCAGCTCGATTGTCGCCGGTCTCGCCCTTCTCTCCGAATGGACCGGTGACGACGGGCTGAAGGCGGCGGTTCGCGCCATGCCCGGCCATTTCGATGAAGCCATCAAGCTCGACTGGAGCGCGTTTGCGAGCGAACTCGGCGACGCTGATTCGCTCTATATGCTCGGCCGTGGCCCGGCGCTAGCAATCGCCAGCGAGGCTGCGCTCAAATTCAAGGAAACGTCCAACATGCATGCGGAGGCCTATTCTGCGGCCGAAGTCCTGCATGGTCCGGTGGCGCTCGTCGAAAAGCGCTTTCCGGTACTGACCTTTGCCGCGAGGGACGCGGCGGAAGCTTCCGCGGTGCAGATCGCAGACAATTTCGCGGCCAAGGGCGCGCTCGCCTACGCGACCTCCGACAAGGTCACGGCTGCCCGAAAGCTTCCCTTTGTCGCAACCGGCCATCCGCTGACCGACGCGCTGGCGCTGATCGTGCCCTTTTACGGTTTCGTCGAAGCCTGGTCGCGGTCGAAGGGGTTTGATCCCGATCAGCCGGCAGCCCTCAACAAAGTCACCGAAACCCTATGACCGATCTCAAGGCCCTGACCGCAAACCGCATCTTCGACGGCGCCGAATGGCATGAGAATGCCGCGGTCGTGTTTTCGAACGGCCGGATCGATCGCATCCAGCCTTCGGCTTCGCTTTCGCCCGAGATCGAAAGGGTCAACGGTGGCGAGATCATCGCTCCGGGCTTTATCGATCTTCAGGTCAATGGCGGCGGTGGCGTGCTCCTCAACGAAGAGCCGACGGTCGAGGGTATCGCCACGATCTGCGCCGCCCATGCGAAGTTCGGGACGACGGCACTGTTGCCGACCTTGATCACCGACACACCGGACATTTCCGCCCGTACCGTTGCCGCCGGCATCGATGCGAAGAACCGCGGCGTTCGCGGTTTTCTTGGACTGCATCTGGAAGGACCGCATCTGTCCGTTGCCCGCAAGGGAGCGCATGATCCTACGCTCATCCGTCCGATGGAGGATCGCGACCTCGATCTGATGCTCTCCTGCGGACGGGCGCTCGATGTGCTGATGGTGACCATTGCGCCGGAAAGCGTGACACAAGAACAGGTCACAAAGCTCGCAGACGACGGCATCATCGTCAGCCTCGGTCACACGGAAGCGAGCTACGACGTCGCGACGGCCTATGCCAAGGCCGGCATTCGCACGGTCACGCATCTCTTCAACGCCATGAGCCCGCTCGGTCACCGCGAACCGGGGCTGGTCGGGGCGGCGCTCGATACCGGAGCGCTTTATGCAGGCCTGATCGCCGATGGCATCCACGTCCATCCCGCGGCAATGGGGGCAGCGCTGCGGGCCAAGGCAGGTCCCGGAAAGATATTCCTGGTGACCGATGCCATGTCGACGATCGGGACCGACATGACATCCTTCACGCTCAACGGCCGCGAAATCCTGCGCAAGGATGGCCGGCTGACCCTTGCCGACGGAACACTCGCCGGCGCCGATATCGACATGATCTCGTCGGTTCGATACGTGCACCGCAATCTCGGCCTGTCGCTGGAGGAGGCCCTGCGCATGGCATCTGCCTATCCCGCGCAAGCTGCTCGCATCGAGAACCGGAAAGGCTTTCTAAAGCCGGGATATGATGCGGATTTCGTCGTGCTTGGCGCGGATCTTTCCATGAAGAGCACCTGGATTTCAGGAGAATGCGCGTACGCTTAAGGACTGAAGGGCCTATCCCGCCAGCGGGAAATCGATCCGGATTTTCAAGCCTGTGCCGCCTGAGCCATCGTGAAGCGACAGGGTTGCGCCGTGAAGGCGGGCGATCTCTTCGACGATCGGCAGTCCGAGACCGGTGCCGGATGCATCGCCGCGGCCGAGACGTCCGAACCGTTCAAGCACGATAGCTCGCTTCTCGGGCGGGATTCCCGGGCCGTTATCCTCCACTTCGAGCCGGGCCGTCTCGTCGATCCGTTCGATGCGGACGGTGACCTCCGTGCCGGAGCCGGCATGAAGGATCGCGTTGACGATCAGGTTCTTCACCAGTTCTCCGATCAGCAGCGGCTCGACATTGACTTGCGTTACGCCCTCTCCTTCGAACCCGAGGTCGATGCCACGATCGGCGGCGCCCGGAACATGATCTCCCGTCAGGCCGCGAACGAGATCAGTGAGATCGAGCTTGCGGAACGCTGCCGAGCGTCCTGCCGCATCGATCTTTGCCATCAGCAGCAGTTGCGCGAGGATATGTTCGGCACCGGCGACCGCTTCATCCGCCTTGCGGACTGCGGTCTTTGCCGAGGCCAGATCGTCCGCCCGGTCCGCAAGTGCGAGCTGTGTGCGCACGATTGCGAGCGGAGTTCGGAGCTGGTGGCTGGCATTGCCGGTGAAGTGGCGCAGGGCATTCAACGCGCCTTCGAGCCGCACCATGAACGAATTGACGGTATCGACCAAGCCCTGAACCTCGTTCGGCACTCTTTCTCCGATCGGATGCAGATCGTCCGGGCTGCGTTCGGCGATCGCTTCGCTGAAGCGATAGAGGGGCCGAAGCGACAGCGTGACGGCGATCCAGACGATCACGGCGGCACCGATGATCATGAAGAGAATTCGCAGCGCCGAGCGTATCAGGATGGTGCGCGTCAGCTGTTCACGGGCCATGGTGGTTTCGGCGACCGTGACGACGAAGGGAACCGAGCGGATGCCGGTCGACGCGGATCTGGCAAGGACGGCGACCCGGATGGGCTCGCCCCGAAAGCTGGCGTTCTCGAACGCCACCGCCTGGCCCTCCCGACGCGCGATGGAGGGAAGGTTCTGGTAGCCGGTGATGAAGGTGCCGGGCGGCCCGTCGACGCGGTAGAAGACCCGGTCCTGCGCGGCAGAGGTCAGCATTTCCAGCGCCACATAGGGGATGTCGACCTCGAGCGCTCCGTCTTCCGCGACGATCACGCGCTCGGCGATCGCGAGAGCCGACCCCGCAAGCACGCGATCGGACACTTCATTGGCCGTATCGAGCGCCTCATCCCATGTGTCGAACATGGCGACGCCACCGATCAGCGCCGTCGAGAGAAGCAGCCACGCTAGGAGGCGGCGGCGGAGCGAATAGGCGGCTGTCGGCGTCATTCCGGAGAGGCCATTTTCTCGAGATAATAGCCGATGCCGCGGGCGGTCTTGACGGTCAGGCCGTAGACCGCAAGCCGCTTTCTTAGTCGGCTCACATACTGCTCGATCGCATTGGACGAGAGGTCGTCGTCGAACCCTGTCAGCGACCGAATGATCGCCTCCTTGGACACGACCTTTCCGGCCCGCATGAAGAGGAGTTCGAGAAGGGCCACCTCGCGGGCGGGGATATCGAGCGGCACACCCTGGCTCGAAAAGGTTCGCGACGTCAGATCGAAGGTGACGCCGCCATAGGTGACGACAGAGCTTCGAAGGCCCGCCTGACGGCGAAGAAGGACGCGGATTCGCGCCTCGAACTCCGGCACGTCGAACGGTTTCGTCATGTAATCGTCGGCGCCGAGATCGAGGCCTTTTACCCGCTCTTCCGGCGTGCCGCGGGCGGTGAGGATCATCACCGCCGCGCGGTTCTGGCGGGCGCGCATGGCCTTCAGAACATCGAGACCATCCATTTCGGGAAGGTTCAGGTCGAGGATGACCAGATCGTAGCTTTCGGCCGCGACCGTTGCCTCCGCCGATGTTCCATCGGCCACGAGATCGACCACATAGCCGCTGCCGCGCAAAATCGCGGCAAGGCCTGATGCCAGCGTCTGATTGTCTTCGACAAGAAGGATACGCAAACCGTCATTTCCCCGTTCCGGCTGACTCTTATCGCCGGGACGCGGGGTTGTCACTGGACACAGCAGCGTCTGCCGTTAGCTCGCCTAGCTGCGGCCGAGATAATCGGTCTTGCCGATGGGTACGCCTTTGTGGCGGAGGATCGCGTAGGCGGCGGTGAGGTGGAAATAGAAGTTGGGCAGGGCAAACCCGAGAACGTAGTCGGTGGCTGTGAATTTCATCTCGCCGGACCGGGTCTTCAGCACGACCTCGGCCTCCTCGCGACCGGACATGCTGGCGGGAACGACAGTCTTCAGGAAGGCGACCGTCTTGTCGATGCGGGCATGGAGATCGGCAAACGTGACTTCGTTATCCTCCATCGCGACGTTTTCGAGCTGGCCGACGCGCACCGGGACGAACTTGGCCGTGTCGCTGGCGCGCTGGATCTGACCCGTCAGCGGCAGCATGTCCTCGATCAGGCGCGCTTCGAGAAGCTGGCTGTGGGGAATGCCCTTCTCGTCGGCGAAGGCTTCGGCCTTCTTCAGGATCTCGGAGAGATTTGCAAATCCACGGATAAAGGCCGGGACGGAGACGTCGTATAGGGAAAGCGACATGGTTGTGACCTCAAAGGGCTGGTGGGGAAATCGCCATTCACAGGTAATAACGGCGACCGGCAATACAACAGGGGCGCGGTAAACCGCGAGCCCTGCATTCCGGACGCCAGTGATGGATTTCCAACGGCTTGCCGCAAGCGCCCGGGTCGGGCATTCTTGCCCGCAATGAAAAAGCTTCTCCTCTGTCTTTGTCTCATCGCTGCGCCGCATCTGGCCGTCGCGGAAGTGCTGATGTTTCCTGCCCCTTCGGGCAACAAGGATGCGCCTGTCCTTACCGTCTATTCGTCGCTGGACGAGCCTCTTGCCAAGCCGATGATCACAGGCTTTCAGGCGTCCAACCCGGATGTGGCGGTGTCCTACGAGGACATGCTGACGGGAGAGATCTACGACCGGATCGTGCGGGAGACCGACGCGGGCCGCAAGACCGCCGATTTCGCGTTTTCGTCGGCCATGGATCTCCAGGTCAAGCTCGCCAATGACGGTTACGCCCAGGCGAGCGATCTGCCGATGAGCGGGCGATGGCCCGAATGGGCGAACTGGCGCAATACGGTTTACGCGCTGACCTTTGAGCCGGCCGTGTTCGTCTACAACAAGCCGAGTTTCAAGAACGAGGCGCCGCCTGCCACCCGCGCCGAGTTCATCGCGTTTCTGGCGCGCCAGGGTGACCAGGCGCATGGCCGCATCGGCACCTACGATATCGAACGCTCCGGTGTCGGCTTCCTGTTCATGTCGCGCGACCAGGAACAGTTCGGGGACATCTGGTCGGTGGTGCGGGCGATGGGCGAAGCGGGCGTCAAACTCTATTCGACAAGCGGCGCCATCCTCGAGAGGGTGGCGGATGGCCGTTTCCTGATGGGTTACAATATCGTCGGATCCTACGCCGCCGACTGGGCCTCACGGAACCCGAATGTCGGGATCGTCCTGCCGAAGGACTATACGGTGGTCATGTCGCGTATCGGGCTGGTGCCGCAAGCCGCTCAACGTGCCGATCTCGGAAAGCGCTACCTCGAATTCTTCATGTCGAAGGAGGGCCAGACGATTATGGCCCGCGAACTGCAGATCCCGGCCGTCAGTCCCGAAGTGTCCGGCAACAACACCGCAACGACGATGCGCGAGATGCTGGGTGGCCAATTGAAGCCGGTGCCCGTCAGCCTCGGGCTGATGGTCTATCTCGATCAGGTGAAACGGGCGCGGCTGATCTCGAAATGGAACGAGGTCTTGCGCCAGCAGTGATCAATTCTGGCGATTTTGAGGCATTTACCCTTGTCAAACAGACGCAGTCAGGGAAATGTCAGGTAGATGTCAGCTTGTTATGCTGCCTTAGAACCATTCGAGACCCGTTCGGAGGCGGACTCGATCGGTGACGGGAGGAGATCAACGGACGGCACCAGTCCGCTCAAATCGATCCTACCGTTGCGCCATCAAAGATTTCGTCCAAAAGGACGTCAACGGAGGACATACCCTTGAAACATTTTCTCATCGCATCTTTCCTCGCGGGCGCAGTCGCCTTCCCGGCCGTAGCGGCTGACTATTCGGTCATGGCACCGGCAGCGCCGGGCGGCGGCTGGGACCAGACGGCCCGCACCATGCAGGTCGCCCTGCAGCAGGAGAAGATCTCCAACCGCGTCCAGGTCATGAACGTTCCGGGCGCCGGCGGCACGATCGGCATCGCCCAGTTCGCCAGCCAGCAGAAGGGCAACCCGAACGCTCTGATGGTTGGCGGTTACGTCATGGTCGGCGCAATCCTCACCAACAAGTCGCCGGTAACCCTGAAAGACGTCACACCGATCGCACGCCTCACCGGCGAATACGAAGTGATCGTCGTCCCGACATCTTCCGACATCAAGACGATGGCGGATCTGGTCACCAAGCTGAAGGCTGATCCGGGTTCCGTATCCTGGGGTGGCGGTTCGGCTGGCGGCACCGACCATATCGGCGCTGGCCTCATTGCAAAGGCTGCCGGCGTAGACCCGACCAAGATCAACTACATCGCGTTTTCCGGTGGCGGCGAAGCGCTTGCCGCGATCCTGGGCAGCCAGGTGACGGCCGGTATCTCGTCCTACGGCGAGTTCGAATCGCAGATCAAGGCCGGCTCGCTGCGCCTGCTGGGGATCTCGTCCGACAAGAAGATCGACGGCATTGATGCCCCGACGCTGAAGGAATCCGGTCTCGACGTCGTGCTGCAGAACTGGCGCATGGTTGCCGCTGCTCCCGGCATTTCCGACGAGCAGAAGAAGACCATCACTGCCGACATCGAGAAGCTGGTAAAGTCCAAGACCTGGCAGGATAACCTGAAGACCAAGGGCTGGATGGACACCTACCTCTCCGGTCCGGCCTTCGATGAGCAGCTCGCCAAGGATATCGCTGCGACGGAAACCATCCTGAAGGACATCGGACTGGTCAAATGAGTTCTGAAAACACGACTACCGAACAGCGCCGCCCTGATTGGGCGGCGCTTGCCATTGCAGCCGTACTCGCGATCGTCGCCGCCGTCATCTTCATCGATGTGTCGCGGCTGACGAGTACGACTGGCTACTCGCCTGTCGGCCCCGCCTCCGTGCCCTACTGGATCGCTTTCGGCCTGATCGGCCTTGCCATCTGGACGGTCTTTGCGGCATTCCGTCGGGATTTCCCCGCGCGCGAACGGCAGGAATTCGGTCCCGTCGCCTGGGTTGTCGCCGGGCTTCTCGCCCAGATGATCCTGATCCGGTTCGTCGGGTTCTCGATTGCGACGGGCCTGCTTTTCGCTTTCGCCGCACGCGGCTTCGGTGCCCGTCGGCTGCATATCAGCATTCCGATCGGCATCGCGATCTGTCTCGCCATCTGGTACCTGTTTGCGGGCGTCCTGCAGCTTTCCCTTCCCGCCGGTCCGCTGGAAAACCTGCTCCTTTAACTTGGAGCCAGAGAGTTAATCCATGAGCACTTTCGAATTCCTTCTTCAGGGTCTGGCCTCTGCCGCAGAGCCGATGAACCTGTTTTACGCGCTCGTCGGCGTAACGCTCGGCACGATGGTCGGCGTGCTGCCCGGCATCGGTCCGGCAACCACCGTCGCGCTGCTTCTGCCCGTTACCTACCAGCTGGATGCGACCGGCTCGCTGATCATGTTTGCCGGCATCTATTACGGCGGCATGTATGGGGGATCGACGACCTCGATTCTTCTCAACACGCCAGGCGAAAGCGCCTCGATCGTGACCGCGCTCGAGGGCAACAAGATGGCCCGTGCAGGACGCGGGGGGCCAGCGCTGGCAACAGCTGCGATCGGATCCTTCGTGGCCGGTCTGATCGCCACGCTCGCGCTTGCCTTCGTTGCACCCTATATCGTGAAGCTTGCCCTGGTGTTCGGTCCGCGCGAATATTTCGCGCTGATGGTTCTCGCCTTCGTCACAGTCTCCTCGGCTTTCGGAAACTCGACGCTGCGTGGCCTGACATCTCTGTTCATCGGCCTTGCTTTGTCGCTTGTCGGCATCGATCAGCTGACCGGCCAGAACCGCCTCTCCTTCGGCGTACCTGACCTTCTCGACGGCATCGAGGTCACGACCATGGCGGTTGCCATGTTTGCGATCGGCGAGACGCTGTTTATCGCAGCCCAGGGTGCCCAGGCTCCCGACAAGGTGGAAGCGATCAAGGGCTCCGTCTGGATGACCGCCCAGGACTGGGCGCGCTCTTGGAAAGCCTGGCTGCGCGGGACCGTCATTGGCTTCCCGATCGGCGCAATGCCGGCCGGTGGTGCAGAAATCGGCACCTTCCTCTCCTATGCGACCGAAAAGCGTCTTTCCAAGCATCCTGAAGAGTTCGGCAATGGTGCGATCGAAGGTGTTGCCGGTCCGGAAGCTGCCAACAACGCATCCGCCGCCGGTACGCTCGTGCCGCTTCTGACGCTTGGTCTTCCGACGTCGGCGACCGCTGCCATTATGCTGGCCGGCTTCCAGCAATACGGCCTGCAGCCGGGCCCACTGCTTTTTGTCACTAACCCGCAGCTGGTCTGGGGACTGATTGCTTCGCTTCTCATCGCCAACCTGATGCTGCTGGTGTTGAACCTGCCGCTGGTCGGTCTGTGGGTGAAGCTGCTGACGATCCCGAAGCCTTGGCTCTATGCCGGCATTCTCGTGTTTGCGACGCTTGGCACGATTGGCGCAAATCCGTCGGTGTTCGAGCTTGGCATGCTGCTCGTCTTCGGTCTCGTCGCCTACATCATGCGCGTGTTCGATTATCCGATCGCGCCTGTGATCGTCGGCCTGATCCTTGGCCCGCTGGCCGAGCAGCAGTTGCGCCGCGCCTTGTCGATCAGCCAGGGCGACGTAACGGTGCTGTTCACCTCGCCGATCGCCGCAGGCCTGCTGCTCGTGGCAGCGGCTGCCCTGATCGTACCGCTGGTGCTGCGCATGCGCGGACGCGGCAACGTGCTGAACCAGATGGCAGCCAGCGAAGACTGAGGACCTCAGCCTTCCCTCAACGAAACAAGCCCGGTCTTCCGAAAGGAGGCCGGGCTTTCTGTTTTGAAGGGAGTGTTGTGTCAGTGCCCGAACACGGACCAACCGGTTTCATCCGCCAGCATTTCGAGCGCCAGCGAACCGACCAGCGAATTGCCGTTCTGATTGAGACCTGGAGACCAGACGGCCATTGATGCGCGTCCCGGCGCCACGGCCATGATGCCGCCGCCGACACCACTCTTGCCGGGAAGCCCGACCCGATAAGCGAACTCGCCGGAGCCGTCATAGTGGCCGCAGGTCAGCATGAGGGCGTTGATGCGCCGTGCCCGCTGGCTTGAGACCACGGTGTGCCCGGTCATCGGGTTGCGGCCATTGGCGGCGAGGAATAGACCGGCCCGCGCCAGCTGGGTGCAGGTCATGGAGATGGCGCAGTGGTGGAAATAGACGCCGAGCACATGCTCGACCGGATGCGAGAGCTTGTTGAAAGAGCGCATGAAATTGGCAAGCGCGAAATTTCGGTAGCCGGTCGCTTCTTCGGACTTGGCAACCGACGGGTCGATCACGATCGTCTCGTCATCTGCGAGATAGCGGACGAAGCGCAGGATCTCGCCGATCGCCTCGCGCGGCGTGTGACCGGCAAGGACCAGATCGCTGACGGCAATCGCTCCAGCATTGATAAAGGGATTGCGGGGCTTTCCAGCCTCCTGTTCGAGCTGGACGATGGAGTTGAAGGGAGAGCCCGATGGCTCCCGACCGACCCGGTTCCAGGTGGTTTCGCCATGCTTGCCGAGTGCGAGCGTCAGCGTGAAAACCTTCGACACGCTCTGGATCGAAAACGGTTCGGCACAGTCACCTGCGCTATGGACCTTGCCATCGACCGTGACGACGGCCATGCCGAATTTCCGCGGATCGACATGGGCAAGCTGGGGAATGTAGTCGGCCACCTTGCCCTCGCCCAGCCGGCTCTGCAGCTTGGCGTGGATCCGGTCGACGATGGTTTGCAGATCGTCCGTCATTGCTCACACTCCGAGATATCGATCCTGCAACCCTGGTGTCAGATCGGCTGGGGCGCCGGTCCAGACGCTTCTGCCGTTTTCGAGGATGACGCACCGGTCGGCAACCGGCAAGAGCTCGGACAGCGTCTTGTCGACCAGGAGAATGGACAGGCCGTTCGTCTTCAGCTGGCGCAGCGCCTTCCAGATATCCTGGCGGATGACAGGTGCAAGCCCTTCCGTCGCCTCGTCGAGGATCAGCAGGCGCGGATTGGTCATCAGCGCGCGACCGATCGCCAGCATCTGCTGCTCGCCGCCGGAGAGCGATCTCGCCATCTGCGCATGCCGTTCCTCCAGACGGGGAAACAGGGCGTTGATCTCTGAGACGGTCCATTCGCCGGGTCGGGCCGCGGCGACCAGGTTTTCGTGAACGGTGAGATTTGGGAAACAGCGGCGCCCCTCGGGGACAAGCCCGACACCGAGCCGCGCCACCTTGTAGGGCGCCAGCTTCCCGGTGTCCTTGCCATCGAAGAGGATGCGGCCGGTTTTCGGGCTCAAGAGATTGCAGATCGACTTGATGGTCGTGGATTTGCCCATGCCGTTGCGGCCCATGAGTGCCACGACCTCGCCTTCCGCCACCGCAAATTCGACACCGAACAGCGCCTGGCTGCTGCCGTAGTAGGTCGCGATATTCTGGACATCGAGCAGCATCAGGCATGATCTCCCAGATAGGCTGTGCGCACCGCCGGATCACGCCTTATATCGTCGACCGTGCCGGTTGCGATGATGCGACCATAGACCAGAACCGAAATCCGGTCGGCCAGCGCGAAGACGGCATCCATATCGTGTTCTACGAGCAGGATCGGCGCTTCCTGGCGCAGCGTATCGAGAAAGCCTGTAAGCCGTTTCGAACCTTCCGGGCCCATGCCGGCCATCGGCTCGTCGAGAAGCAGGGCCTTCGATTGCAAGGCCAGCGCCATGGCGATCTCCAGCTGGCGGCGCTCGCCGTGGGAAAGCTCGGCCGCCGGCAGGCGTGCCCGGTCGGACAGACCGACGCGCTCGAGGATCGCCATCGCAGGATCGATCAGCGATCTGTCGCGCATGACAGGTCGGAAGAAACCGAAACTCGACCCCTGCCTCGCCTGAACCGCCAGCATGACATTACGCAGCGCTGAAAACTCCGGCGCCAGCGACGACACCTGAAACGTGCGACCGAGCCCCCGTCGGGCGCGAGCGGCAGCACTCAGTGCGCCGATGTCTTCACCCGCGAGGCGGATCGTGCCGCTATCCTGCTTGAGCGTGCCGCAGATCTGGTGAATCAGGGTCGATTTTCCGGCACCGTTCGGGCCGATAAGTGCGTGGATTTCGCCGGGCTTCAGGTCGAGCGTGATGCCGTCGGTGGCACGAAGTGCTCCGAAACTCTTAACGAGATTGTCTGTCTGGAGAACCGGCTCAACCATGTTTCGTCTTTCCGGCAAGCAGGCCCAGCAATCCGCCGCGGGCAAAGAGCACCACGCCGAGAAGGATGAGACCGAGGAAGAACTGCCAGCGTTCGGTTAGGCCACCCAGCGCGAACTCGAACGCCACATAAAGCGCTGCACCGGCGAGCGGCCCGAAAAGCCTGCCGGTGCCGCCGAGAATGATCAGCACAATCAGTTCGCCAGACATGTGCCAGGCAAGCATGGACGGGCTGACGAAGCGGTTGAGATCTGCGTAGAGCGCGCCGGCAAGGGCCGTGATCATGGCCGAGATGACGAAACCTGCGAGCCGGATACGGTAGTGGTCAATGCCGAGGGCGGCGACGCGGATCTCGTTCTGGCGGGTGGCGACCAGAGCCGCACCGAAACGCGACGCACGGATCAGCGCGAAAAGGCCGATGCCGGCCAAAAGCACGGCGTAAGCGACGAAGAAGAAATTCAGCGGGCGCATCGTGTTGGTGCCGGGAAACTGATTGCGCACCGCAATCGAAAGCCCGTCCTCGCCACCGTAAGCCGGCCAGGATATCGCGAAATAATAGACCATCTGCGCGAAGGCGAGCGTGATCATGATGAAATAGACGCCTGACGTTCGCATGCTGAGCGCCCCGATCGCCAAGGCAACCAAACCGGCTGCAATGACGGCGACAAGCCAGATGATCGGCATCTGCGCCGTGCCCGGCAGATCAAACAGAAGCGGTTCGCCTGATAGCGCGTGGCTCGCAAGAATACCGGCGGCATAGCCTCCGATGCCGAAAAAGGCCGCGTGGCCGAACGACACCATGCCGCCGAGGCCAAGCGCAAGATTGAGGCCAAGGGCTGCCAGCGCCAGAATGGCGATCCGGGTCGCAAGGGTCACATAGAACGGCTGGCCGAGCGCGCTCGCGATCAAGGGGACAGCGAGCAGCAGCACAGCCAGCGTGAGATTGACTGCGTTTTCGCGGGTCAGCACCATCGTTGAACGGCTTTCATGCATGGGCTGGCGGAAACAGGCCGCGAGGTTTTACCGACAGGATGACCGCCATGACCACGTAGATCAGCATGGATGCCGCAGCGCCGCCGATCATGCCCGCCTGGGACGGGTCCATGAACAGGGTCAACAGTTGCGGCAGAAGAAGCCGGCCGAGCGTATCGGTGATGCCGACGAGCAGTGCGCCAACGAGCGCACCCTTGATCGAGCCGATGCCGCCGATAACGATCACCACGAAGGCGAGGATGAGGACCGGTTCGCCCATGCCGACCTGGACAGATTGCAGCGGGCCGACGATTGCGCCGGCAAGTCCCGCCAGAGCGGAGCCCAGTGCAAAGACCAGCGTATAGAGCGTGCGGATATCGACGCCGAGCGCGCCGATCATTTCGCGGTCGCTTTCGCCGGCCCGGATTCGCATGCCGAGCCGGGTCTTGCCGATCAGCAGATAAAGGCCGAGCGCCACCAAGGCACCGACAGCGATGATCGCCAGGCGGTAGACGGGATAGGTTGCATCCCCCGGCAGAGCGACCGCGCCCTGCAGCAACGGCGGAATATCGAGATAAAGCGGGAAGGAGCCAAACAGCCAGCGGGTGCCTTCGGAAAAGATCAGGATCAGTGCAAAGGTCGCCAACACCTGATCGAGATGATCGCGGTCATAGAGCCTGCGGATGACCAGGAGTTCGACGATGGCACCGGCTGCCGCCGCACAGGCAAGGCTGGCGACGAGACCGAGCCAGAACGACCCGGTCAATGCTGCAACGGCCGCGCAGGCGAAGGCGCCGACCATGTAGAGCGAGCCATGGGCGAGATTGATCAGGCCCATGACGCCGAAGATCAGCGTCAGCCCGGCAGACATGAGAAACAACATGACGCCGAGCTGGATACCGTTCAGCAGCTGCTCGAGAGCAAGCGAGATGGTCACATGCTTCCCTTAGATCTTGCAGTCTTTGGCGTAGGCGTCGCCATGATCGGCAAAGATCTTCTCGACCGTCTTGTTGGTCAGAACGCCGTCCTTTTTCACCACTTCCGTCAGGTAGATGTCCTGGATCGGATGCTGGTTGGTGTTGAACTTGAACTTGCCACGCGGCGACTTGATATCGGCTTTCAGAAGTTCGGCGCGGAAGGCCTCGGCATCCTTGACGTCGGCCTTGGCAGCGGCCGACGCGATCAGCTGACCGGCATCATAGGCCTGAAGCGCATAGATCGACGGCAGGCGATTGTATTCGGCCTTGAAGTCGGTGACGAATTTCCGGCTGACGTCGGTATCGAAATCCGGAGCCCACTGTCCCGATGCCTTGGCGCCGAGCGCCGCATCGCCGATGGCCGGCAGGACGTCCTGGCTGAAGGAGAAGCCCGGGCCCATGACCGGGGTCTTCACGCCCGACTGGGCAAACTGCTTCATGAAAGAAATGCCCATGCCGCCCGGCAGGAAGACGAAGATGCCGTCTGCACCCGATGCCCGCATCTGGGCAATTTCGGCGGCGTAATCGGTCTGGCCGACCTTGGTATAGACCTCGCCCGCCAGCTCGCCCTTGTAATAGCGCTTGAAGCCGGTCAGCGAATCCTTGCCGGCCGGATAGTTCGGCGCCAGGATGAACATCTTCTTGTAGGACTTGTTGGCATATTCGCCGACAGCTTCATGAAGATTGTCGTTCTGATAGGCAGCGTTGAAATACAGTTTGTTGCAGCCGGCACCGGCCAGCGCCGCAGGTGCTGCGTTGGTCGAGACGTAGAACTTGTCCTGCGCGACCGCGCCAGGCACGACGGCCATCAGCAGGTTCGACCAGACGATGCCGGTGAGCAGGTCGACATTGTCGCTCTGGATCATCTTGTCGGCGATCTGCACGGCAAGTTCCGGCTTCTGCGCATCATCCTCGGTGACGACGGTGATATCCTTGTTGCCGGACTGCTTGATCGCCAGCATGAAGCCGTCGCGCGTATCGACGCCGAGGCCTGCACCGCCGCCGGATAGCGTAGTGATCATGCCGATCTTGAGCGGCTCGGCGATGGCCAGACCGGATGCGCCGAGGCCGAGTGCCATCGTGGCGGCTGCCAGGATTTTCTTCATCGTCATTCTCCCCTTTTTTTATCCCCTGCTCCGCCAATCCGTCGATGGCGGTGAACCCGTTACCTTCCACATTCGCCGGCAAACTTCCACCGCGTGCAAGCGCAAAAAGCATCACAAAGCAAACTATGCCGACATGGAGAAGTCTTGGAACAGCAAGGCAGGCTTTCCAGAGACATCGGGGGCGGGTTATGACGCTTGTCGGATCGAACAGGGGACAATCACATGCGCCACGGGATCATCGACTGGGACGACGCCTATGCCAATGGCCCGAACATACCAAAGGGCGATCGTTGGCCTGCCGCATGGGTGGAGCCGGCACGACTGTATCGTGACGCGCTTTTGAACGAAGGACGTGCGAAGCTCGGCATCGCCTATGGCGACAAGCTGCGCAACCGGTTCGATCTCTTGCTTCCCGCCGGAAAGCCGGAAGGCCTTGTCGTCTATGTCCATGGCGGCTTCTGGATCGCGCTCGACAATAGCTACTGGTCGCATTTCGCCCATGGCTCGCTGGAAAGCGGATATGCGGTAGCACTCCCAGCCTATACGCTCGCGCCGGAAAACCGGATCGCTGAAATCACCCTCGAGATCGGCCAGGCGATCACAGCCGCGGCAGATCTGGTGGGGGGGCCAATACGGCTTGCGGGGCATTCGGTCGGCGGGCATCTCGTCACACGGATGATCACCACCACATCGCCGCTCGCAGAGCCGGTTCGCGACCGCATCGTCAACACGGTGTCGATCTCAGGCGTGCATGACCTTCGCCCGATCATGAAGACGAAGATGAACGAGAAGCAGCGGATCGATCCTGACGAGGCGCAGCGCGAAAGCCCGGCCTTGCTGGAACCCCTCCCGAACACGCGCCTCACCTGCTGGGTGGGCGGCAACGAGCGCTCGGAATTCCTTCGCCAGAACGCCCTGCTTGCCAATATCTGGAAGGGTCTGGGGGCCGAGACCGAAGCGGTCGAAGAGCCGGACCGAAACCATTTCACAGTGCTGGACGGGCTATCCGATCCGCACCACCCTCTGACGAGAACGCTTTTGTCTTAGCGTTTTGTCGCTAGAGAGACGCGGCGCCGCGGGCGGCCTGATCGTAATGGCCGGACAGGGCGCGAAGGCGGGCTGCGACATCCGACAAGGAGTCTGCGGACACTTCGGTTGCCAGCACTGATTTGACGAGGAGGCTTTCACGCATCGCCTTGTAGCGGGCGCAGGCGGCAGCACCCGCTTCCGTCACCATGACCAGCTTTTCCTTGCCGCGCCGACCGGACTTGATCAGCTTCAGCCGTTCCAGCTTTTTCAGCGCGTAGGTCACGACGTGGGTGTCTTCGATATTGAGGACAAGCGCGATATCTGCCAGCGTTTTCGGCTTGTTGCGGCTGTTGACGTTGTGCAGGACGAGAATGTCGACGGTCGAAAGGTCGGGCACGCCGGATGCCGCCATGCAGCGCACCATCCAGCGACTGAAAGCGTGATTGAGCATGGTGAGGCCGAACTCGATTTCGGACAGAGCCGGCAGCGCGCCGCTTGCCAGGTGCTCCGAAGAAACGATCGGGCCAACAGTGTCTATCGGTTCGGACATGAACTTCTCCGGAATGAGAGGGCGCCGCGGCATGATTGCCGCGGCGCTTCCGAAATCACATCTTCTTGTAGGCGTCCAGAATGGCGGCGCCATCTGCGCCGGCTTTCTTGGACCAATCCTCGGTCAGCTTGGCGCCGATTTCGGAAAGACCGGTCTTCAGTTCGGCGCTTGGTTCCAGAACCTGCATGCCGTTCTTCTTCAGCGTTTCCATGTAGGACGCCGTCTTTTCGGCGGCCATCGACCAGCCGCGGGTTTCTGCAGCCGCAGCCGCATCCGTCACGGCTTTCTGCGTGGCGGCGTCGAGGGCTGCGAACGCAGCCTTGTTGACGAAGATGACGTTCTTCGGGATCCAGGCCTGGGTATCGTAATAGTGGGTCAGCGATTCCCAGATCTTGCTGTCAACGCCCGTGGCGCTGGATGTCATCAAGCCATCGACGACACTGGTTGCCAGAGCCTGCGGCAGTTCGGCGGCCTGGACGGTGACCGGCTGGGCGCCGACCAGTTCCGCAATACGCGATGTGCCGACATTATACGCGCGCCACTTCAGACCCTTCAGGTCGGCAACGGTGTTGACGTCCTTCTTGGTGAAGAGGCCCTGTGGCGGCCATGGCGTGGTGTAGAGGAGCTTCAGGCCCTGCTTGTCGAGCGCCTGTTCGATGGCGGGCTTCGAGGCCGTGTAAAGCTTCTTGGACTGTTCGAAGCTGGTGGCGAGGAACGGCACGACGTCGATCCCGAAGACCGGGTTTTCGTTTTCGTGCAGCGACAGCAGCACTTCGCCCGCTTGGGCCTGGCCTGTCTGGACCGCGCGCTTGATATCGGGGGCCTTGAAGAGCGAGGCATTCGGATGAACGGTGATCTTCAGCTCACCTTTGGTGGCCGCATCGATGTCCTTGGCGAACTGGTTGAGGTTCTCGACATGGTAGTTGGTCGGTGGATAGGCGGACGGCAGGACCCAGTTGGCTGCGAAAGACGATGCTGTGGACGCGAGGAGCGCGGCTGCGGCAATGCCGAGGCGGGCGAGTTTTCCAGTGACCTTCATTTTCAGTTCCCTCTTTGTGATTAACCCGGGAATGCCATTTTCGGCAGAACCATCACGATTTCCGGGAAAACCGTAATGATGGCGACGGTCGCCACAAGCAGGAAAAAGAATGGCAGCGAGGCTTTTGCCACCGTCAGGCTATCGCGGCCGCTCATCGTCTGCAGGACGAAGAGATTGAAGCCCACGGGCGGAGAGACCTCCGCCATCTCGACGATCAGCACCAGGAAGATGCCGAACCAGACGAGGTCGAAGCCGGCCTGCTGGATCATCGGCAGAACGACAACCGTGGTGAGGACGATCATCGAAAGGCCGTCCAGTGCCGCACCAAGCAGAATATACATGATCGTCAGCACCGCGATCAGCGCGTAAGGGCTGAGGTTGAAGCTATCGACCCAGGCCGCCAGCGCGTTCGGAATGCCGGTATATCCCATGGCGATCGACATGAAGCCGGCACCCGTCAGGATCAGCATGATCATGCAGGTGAGACGTGTCGCGCCCATGACGCTGTCCCAGAAGGACTTCCAGCTGAGCGTTTTCGACCAGGCGGCAATGGCGAGCGAGCCGGCCACACCCCAGGCCGCACATTCCGTTGCCGTGGCCCAGCCGAGCAACAGCGTTGCGAAGACGAGGATGATCAGGAGGCTGACCGGAATGAGGTTCGCTGATTCCTTCAGTTTCTCCTTGAAACTCATTTTCGGCGGCGCAGGCGGCTGCTTGTCGGGGTTGAGCAGTGACCAGACGACGATATAGCCGCAATAGAGGACCATCACGATCAGGCTCGGCAGGAATCCGGCGAGGAAGATCTGGATGATCGAAACGTTGGCGGCGACCGCATAGACGACCATGGTGATCGACGGCGGAATGAGAATGCCGAGCGTGCCGGCACCGGCCAGCGAGCCGAGACTGACCATCTCGTCATAGCCTCGCTTCTTCAACTCCGGCAGGGCGATCTTGGCAATCATCGCCGTGGTTGCAGCCGAGGAACCGGAGATCGAGCCGAACAGGCCGCATCCGAGAACGTTGACATGCATGAGCCTGCCCGGGAGCCAGCCAAGCCAGGGTGCCA
Organism: Neorhizobium sp. AL 9.2.2; assembly: GCF_013317225.1. Classification (NCBI taxonomy): domain Bacteria; kingdom Pseudomonadati; phylum Pseudomonadota; class Alphaproteobacteria; order Hyphomicrobiales; family Rhizobiaceae; genus Neorhizobium; species Neorhizobium sp. AL 9.2.2. The sequence continues at coordinate 35,120 of NZ_JAALXU010000001.1, read as the reverse complement.
AACCCCGGAACATCTCTTCGGACAGCTTTGTCCTGAAAAGGATTTCGCCCATCCAGACAAACAGCGGCAGCGCCGCCAGCGACCAGGACGCGCCGTTGCTCCAGGAGTTGGTGGCCAGCACCGCGCCAAACGGGATGCCCGGCACGAAAAGCATGGCAATCAGGCCGCAGATGAGCAGCGAGAAGCCGATCCAGACTCCGGCGGCCAGAAGCGCCAGCAGCGCGACGAGGACGACGCCGGCGATTTCAACGAGTTCAATCGTTCCCATGCGTCAGGCCCCGCTCTGCATTGCGCGTTCAATTACTTCTTCGGCCGTTTCCGCAGGCGGCTTTTCATAGCGGGGTGCCCCGCCGAAAAGCACATGCAGAAGCTCGTCCGTCATGGCGACAGCGAGGATGATCAGGCCGCCGGAAAAACCGATCTGGGGGATCCACAGCGGCATGGCGATGACGCCTTGGGCAAGATCGTTGAACCGCCACGACGTGACGTTCATGTCGAAAGCGTACCAGGCGAAATAGAGGGCAGCGGCGGACCCAACCAGCAGGGCAAAAATCTCGACCATCTGGCGGGTACGGCCGGTGAACCTTTCCACCAGCAAGCCGACGCGGATCATTTCGCCGGAGCGGAATGTATGGGCGAGACCGAGGAAGGCAGACGCCGCCATTGCCCAGGATGCGAAATCGTCGCCGGCCGGGACGTCTATCCCAAGCGGGCGGCCTGCGGATAGCGCAAGCATGATGAGGAAGATCGCGACCAAAAAGAGGCCGGCCAGCCAGCCGGACACGAGGTACAAACCGTCCAACCCTTTGCGGAGCCATTCGGGGAAGATGCTGTGGCGTGGATCAACGGTGGACACGGTTTGCCCTCCGCACAAGAATGCGTAGATCGCTCATATGGCTTCCCCTCGGTTGCCTTTGCGGCGCGGCTCTTCTGGCCACTTTGCCTGTTATAAAGGCATGATGCCGTACTGGGCATTTTCCTGTCAATCGATCATTGACGTTTTATCGACGAAATGTTCTCGTGGCCTCAAATTGATCGTTATGGGGGCATTGCATGACGCAGGACAAGTGGGACTTCTGGATCGATCGTGGCGGCACATTTACCGATATCGTCGGGCGCAAGCCGGATGGAACCCTTGTGGCCCACAAGGTCCTTTCGGAAAATCCCGAAGCCTATCGCGATGCCGCGGTGCAGGGCATTCGCGAGTTGCTGCAGGTCGAAGCTGGGCAACCTATTCCGGCCGAACTGGTCGGCGCTGTTAAAATGGGAACGACCGTCGCCACCAATGCGCTGCTGGAGCGCAAGGGCGAGCGGACGCTGCTCGTCACCACACGCGGCTTCAAAGATGCGCTGGCGATCGGTTATCAGGCCCGAACCGACATCTTTGCCAAGAAGATCGTGAAGCCCGAACTGCTCTACACGGCGGTCGTGGAAGTCGACGAACGCGTGCGTGCCGACGGAGAAGTCGAGGCGGAGCCGGACGAGGCGACGGTGCGCGCAGACCTTCAGGCGCAGTTCGATGCGGGCTACCGCGCCATTGCCATCGTTTTCATGCATGCCTATCGTTATCCGGCTCACGAACAGCTGGTCGCAACGATCGCCCGCGAGATCGGCTTTGCCCAGGTCTCTGTCAGCCATGAGGTTTCGCCGCTGATCAAGCTGGTCGGCCGCGGCGATACGACCGTCGTCGACGCTTATCTGTCACCGATCCTGCGCCGCTACGTCGATCAGGTGGCGAGCGAGCTTGGCACGGATGCGGAGACTGCCGGTTCTGAGGGACCGCAGCTGATGTTCATGCAGTCGTCTGGGGGCCTTACCGCGGCACGACTGTTTCAGGGCAAGGACGCAATCCTGTCAGGCCCGGCCGGCGGCGTCGTTGGCGCGGTCGAAACCTCGCGACTTGCCGGGTTCGACAGAATGGTCGGCTTCGACATGGGCGGCACGTCCACCGATGTTTCGCACTATGACGGAGAGCTTGAACGTTCGTTCGAGACCGAAGTTGCGGGCGTGCGGATGCGCGCGCCGATGATGTCGATCCACACGGTCGCGGCCGGCGGCGGCTCGATCCTGCATTTCGAAAACGGTCGGTTCCGCGTCGGCCCGGATTCCGCTGGCGCCAATCCCGGCCCGAAAGCCTATCGCCGCGGCGGCCCGCTCACCGTCACCGATGCGAATGTGATGCTGGGCAAGCTTTCCCCAGAACTCTTCCCTAGGATTTTCGGTCCGAACCGCGATCAGCCGCTGGATGCCGGCAGCGTGCGCACAGCCTTCGAGGAGATGGCGACGGTGGTCGGCGATGGCCGCACGCCGGAACAGGTGGCGGACGGTTTCCTTGCCATCGCGGTCGAGAATATGGCCAATGCCGTCAAAAAAATCAGTGTCCAGCGCGGCTACGACGTCACGCATTACGCGCTGACCTGTTTCGGTGGCGCCGGTGGTCAGCACGCCTGCCTGACAGCGGACGCGCTCGGTATCTCGACGGTCCTGATCCATCCGTTTTCCGGCATCCTGTCCGCCTACGGGATGGGTCTCGCCGATATCCGCGCTACCCGCCAGCGTACGGTTTCGCGGCCGCTTTCCGGAGCATTGGCTTCGCTTGATCCGGTTCGCGACGAACTTTCCGCCAGCGTGCTTGCGGAAATGGGTTCGCAGGGCGTGGCGCAGGCGCAGACCGAGGTGCTGCACCGTGCCCATCTACGCTATCAGGGCACGGATACGACCCTCTCGGTCGCGGTGACAGATGCCGCCGAGATGACGGCAGCGTTCGAGACTGTCCACCGGAAGCAGTTCGGCTTTATCTTCGAAAACCGCGAGATCATCTTCGAGGCCTACGAGGTCGAGGCGATCGGTGGCGGTGCCGATGCATCGGAGCCCGAGTTTGCGCTGGACGACGCGGCTCCAACGGCTGCGGAGCGCACGCGTTTCTATTCCACCGGCGCATGGCGCGAGGCACCTGTCTATCGCCGTGCCGACATCAGACCCGGCGCGCGGGCAAACGGTCCCTGCCTGATCGTCGAGCCGCACCAGACCATCGTGATCGAGGATGGCTGGGCATTCGAAGTGACCCGGCTCAACCACGTGGTCCTAAAGCGCATCGTCACGTTGTCGCGTGGCAAGGCTGTCGGCACCCAGGCCGATCCGGTTCTGCTTGAGGTCTTCAACAACCTGTTCATGTCGATTGCCGAGCAGATGGGCGTGACGCTGCAGAACACGGCGTCGTCCGTCAACATCAAGGAACGACTGGATTTCTCCTGCGCCGTGTTCGACGAGAACGGCGCTCTGGTCGCCAATGCACCGCATATGCCGGTTCATCTCGGATCGATGGACCGCTCCGTCGAAAGCATCATCGCGCAGAACCGGGGCAAGATCCGTCCCGGCGACGTGTTTGCGTTGAACGCGCCTTACAATGGTGGCACGCATCTGCCCGATATTACCGTGGTCACACCGGTATTCGATGACGCGGGTGAGAAAATCCTGTTCTACGTCGCCTCGCGCGGCCACCATGCCGATGTCGGCGGGACCGCGCCGGGATCGATGACGCCGCTGGCGACGACCGTCGATGAGGAAGGCGTGCTGTTCGACAACGTGCTTCTGGTCGACCGCGGCCGGTTCGACGAGGCGGGCATTACCAACCTCCTGTCCGACCATCCCTACCCTGCCCGCAACGTTGCGCAGAACGTCGCAGATTTAAGGGCGCAGATCGCTGCCAACGAAAAGGGCGTTTACGAAATGCGCCGGATGATCGCGCAGTTCGGGCTCGATGTCGTGCAGGCCTATATGGGCCACGTCCAGGACAATGCGGAGGAAAGCGTTCGCCGTGTTCTGGAAAAGCTTGGCGACGCGGAGTTTTCCTACGCGACCGACCAGGGCAGCACGATCAGGGTCAAGATCACCATCGACAGGCAAAAGCGCGAGGCGACGGTCGATTTTACCGGCACCAGCGAGCAGAAAAAGAACAATTTCAATGCGCCCGAACCGGTGACGCGCGCGGCCGTTCTTTACGTGTTCCGCGTGATGGTGGAGAGCTCGATCCCGATGAATGCCGGGTGCCTGAAGCCGATCCGCATCATCGTGCCTGATGGTTCGATGCTCAAGCCGCAATATCCGGCAGCGGTCGTTGCCGGAAATGTCGAGACGTCGCAGCACGTGACGAATGCTCTGTTCGGCGCGCTGGGTGCGATCGCTGCAAGCCAGGGGACGATGAACAACCTGACCTTCGGCAACGCCACCTACCAGTATTACGAGACCCTGTGCTCCGGTTCGCCGGCCGGCCGGTTCAACGACGGCAGCGGGTTTGCCGGCACCGACGCTGTCCATGTGCACATGACCAACTCGCGTCTCACGGATCCGGAAATCCTGGAGACGCGCTACCCGGTGTTGCTCGAAGATTTCCATATCCGCGACAATTCCGGCGGACAGGGACAGTTTGCGGCAGGCGACGGCACCAAGCGGACGATCCGGTTTCTCGAAACGATGGATTGCGCCATCCTCTCCTCGCATCGGACGCTCCACCCGCACGGCCTTGACGGCGGCGGAGAGGGAGAGCTTGGCACCACCACCGTGCGCAGGCTCGACGGCTCGATCGAGACACTTCCGGGCTGTGCCCAGACGGTGATCGAGGCGGGCGAAGCGGTGACGGTAACAACGCCGACGGCCGGGGGCTATGGCAAAACGCCGTAATCTGCCGTAACCGGAGATCATGACCAGACAGGTTGCGATCATAGGCGGCGGGCCGGCGGGACTGATCGCGGCGGAGCATCTTTCCGCCGCAGGGTTTTCCGTGACCGTTTACGAGGCGATGCCGACCTTCGGGCGGAAGTTTCTGCTGGCCGGAAAATCCGGGCTCAATATCACCCATGCGGAGGATTTTGGCCGGTTTTCCGGTCGTTTTGGCTCGTCTTCGTCGCGGATGCAACCGGCGCTCGACGCGTTCACGCCATCGAATGTTCGCGCCTGGGCACAGGAGCTCGGAACGGAAACATTCGTCGGAACGTCGGGCCGGGTTTTTCCGGTTGCCATGAAAGCATCGCCACTGCTGCGCGCTTGGCTTGCCCGACTGGGCAATCGGGGCGTTGCGCTGAAGACGCGACATCGCTGGACGGGGTTCGAAGGCGGCGGTTACCGATTTGAAACTGTTGATGGCGACCTTCTCATCCGCCCGGATGCGGTCATTCTGGCGGTTGGTGGCGCAAGCTGGCCACGGCTGGGTTCGGATGCGGCCTGGGTGCCGTGGCTGAAGGCCGAGGGGATTGCGGTAACGGAGTTCCAGGCGGCCAATTGCGGCTTCGACGTTGCGTGGAGCGACGTGTTCGTCGAGCGTTTTGCCGGGGCACCGCTCAAATCCGTCTCGACGCGATCGGATGCGGGCACCTATCAGGGCGAGTTCGTGATTTCGAAACACGGGATCGAAGGCAGCCTTGTCTATGCGCATTCGGCAGTCCTGCGTGAGCTGATCAACAGGGATGGAAAGGCGGCTCTTGATGTCGACCTCGTGCCGGGCCGCAGCTTTGAGCGTCTCGTGCGCGACCTCTCGCGGCAGGATGCGAAAGCGAGCTTTTCCAACCGGCTGCGCAAGGGTGCAGGCCTCGACGGTGTCAAGGCGGCCTTGCTGCGCGAGCTGATACCGGATGTGAACCGGATGCCGCCGGAGGATCTGGCGCGGGCGATCAAGGCGCTGCCGATCCCGCTGCTGCGTCCTCGCCCGATTGCGGAAGCGATCTCCTCGGCCGGTGGCATCGCCTGGGACGAGCTCGATAGCGGCTTCATGCTGGAGCGGCGTCCGGGTCTGTTCGCGGCCGGCGAAATGCTGGACTGGGAAGCGCCGACCGGCGGCTATCTTTTGACTGCCTGCTTTGCCACGGGTCTTGCCGCAGCGCGCGGCGTTGAAGCCTATCTCAAGACAGAGTGACTGCTGCTGCGTTCACCATCGGCCCGCGACAGGATAGACTGGCCGGGACTCAAACAGACGACGGTCCATGTTTTTCATTTCCAAGCTGATCTGGCTGCTCGCGCAGCCGCTTTCCATCGCCTTCCTGCTTTCGGCGCTTGCCGCTCTCTTCGCGTTTTTCGGCTGGCGGAAGCTTTCCGGCATCTCGGCACTTCTGTGCGCGCTCACCCTGTTCGTGACGCTCTATACGACGGCGGGCGCTTTGGCGCTGCAGTCCCTCGAAGCTCGCTACCCGAAGCCGGCAACCGATCCTGCCGACCTCTCCTGCATGATCATTCTCGGCGGCGCCTTCGAGAGCGAAGTGACGGCGGCGCGGGGTGGCATCGAGTTCAACCAGGCGGCTGACCGGTTTATCGAAGCGGGTCGGCTGGCGCTGGAATTTCCGCAATCGCGCATCCTGATTTCCGGCGGCGACGGGTCGTTCAGCGGCGTCTATGAAGGCGAAGCGCAAGCGTCCGAACGGTTTTTCACGGCCTTCGGCATAGCAGCGGACCGGGTGGTGAAGGAAAACACATCGCGCACCACCTACGAGAATACGCTCAATACAGCTGAAATTCTGAAGCAGCGTGGCTTCAGCGATTGCGCGCTGATCACCTCGGCCTTCCACATGCCCCGTTCCGTCGCCCTGTTTCAGAAGGCGGGAATAGCGGTCCGGCCTTGGCCCACCGACTTTCGCACCAGCGGCATCGTATCCGCCAAGCTGGATTTCACCCAGCCGGCGCTCAATACGCAGCTGACGGCGACGGCCGCGCGGGAGTGGATGGCCGTTCTCGGCTATAGGTTCGCGGGCCGTATCGACAGCATCAAGGCGCCCTGATCCCTAAAGGGGCCGCGATTACTGTTTCGAGATCGTCACGAAACGGCCGCCGCGGACGCGGACCCGCATGACGCAGGGCGCGGCATCGGTGCGCTCGCAGAACCGCGGATGCATCTGCAGCATGAACACCATGTTGCCGAAATACTGGACGAAATCGTAGCCGTAGATCTGGGCGGTGGCGATCATGATATAGCCGCCCTCCTTCGCCTGGACGTAGAAGTTCTGCGGGCAGCCATCTGCATTGCATTTGGGGCCGCGAACGCCGTCGCACGTCAGGTCGCTGTGATCGGTGACGACGTCCGTTATGCCATCATTGTTGATGTCGAAACGTTTGACGAAGCCCGGACCGAACTCGACTTTTCCGCAGGTTTTCTGGAAATGGCTCTTTTCCGTGACTTCCGGATCGCTGAACAGTTTCTGCTGGGCTGACGCGAAGGTCGGCAGCAGGACGAGAGCGACCAGAAGTATCAAGACCTTATTCACCGCACCTACCCATATTCTCAAATCATCTTTTCATGACATCATCGGACCTGACCGGAGATGCCGTTGCCGTCGTTAGCGTGATCATCTAGAGCAATGCACTTGCGCGACGCTGGAGAATGGAATGTCCCTGCTGATGATCCTCGATTATGCCGGCATCGCGGTGTTTGCCGCAACCGGTGCGCTTGCGGCATCAAGAAAGGAGCTCGATCTCATTGGGTTTTTGTTCTTTGCAGCCGTGACCGGGCTCGGCGGCGGCACGGTGCGTGACATCATTCTTGGCCGGACCCCGGTCTTCTGGGTTCTCGACCCGACCTATATCCTGATCTGCGTCGTAACCGGCGTTCTCGTCTACCTGACGGCACACCGGGTCGAATGGCGCTATCGCCTACTGATCTGGCTCGATGCGGTGGGCCTTGCCGCTTACACCGTGCTGGGTGCGGCCAAGGGCCTGGCCGCGACCGGATCACCCACGATCGCGATCATCACCGGCGCGCTGACGGCGGCATTCGGCGGGATCCTGCGCGATCTTCTCGCAAACGAGCCTTCCGTGCTGCTACGCTCGGAAATCTATATCACGGCCGCGATCGCCGGCGCGGCCGCGTTCACGGCGGCACAAGCGCTCGGTTTCCCGCAATATGTCAGTTCAGGCTTTGGGGTATGTGTCGCCTTCGCCTTGCGGGGCGGCGCGATCCATTACGGCTGGACGCTGCCACGCTACAAGTCACGTCCGGGGCGACCGGCAGACGAGGCGATCAAGGGCAAGGCCAAGGATTAGCCGCGCTTTTCGCGCAGCCGGATGATGACGTCGACATGGGCGATTTCCATGCCCTCGGGCGCATCCGGGAGATTGCCGATTTCCAGATTGCTGATCGGGATATCCAAAACCTCGTTGCGCCCTTCGACAAAGAAATGATGGTGATCGGAAATATTGGTGTCGAAATAGGTGCGTGCGCTCTCCACCGCGAGAACGCGGATGAGGCCTGCCTCGGTAAACTGGTGGAGGGTATTATAGACGGTGGCGAGCGAGACCGGCACGCCGGCTTCCGTGGCTTCCGCGTGCAGTTCCTCGACCGTCAGATGCCGATCACCCTTTGCAAACAACAGATCCGCCAACGCGACGCGCTGCCTCGTCGGTCGAAGGCCGCAATGGCGCAATCTAATCTCGATGTTCGGCATGGCATCCGCCATATGTGCTTCGGCTCCAACCGTTTCATCACACGGGATCTAATCTGATTTCCGATATAACTTTTAAGATGAATTCTTTCAATAGTGTCCCTTAGCACGTCCTTCCGCGGTCGGCAAAAACGCTAATTTTCGGTGTTTTACCACTGGTTTGCGCTCTCCGCTTCCTATATGCGGACCTGAATGCGATGCTTCCGCAGCTGCAGTCTTCCCCAGACAGCACCTGTGTTGTCATGGCAAGACTTCAATTTCGGCCCATATTGCTCTAAAGCTTGGGAAACAAAAGCTTCAAACGGGGGGAAACGGAAATTCATGTCCACCAGACAGTCCAGCTTCAGCTACGAAGAAATCCTCTCTTGCGCCCACGGTGATCTGTTTGGTCCCGGCAATGCGCAGCTGCCGTTGCCGCCCATGCTGATGGTCCACCGGATCACGGAGATCTCGGAAACCGGCGGCGCCTTCGACAAGGGTTACATCCGCGCTGAATACGACGTGCGTCCGGACGACTGGTATTTCCCCTGCCATTTCGAAGGCAACCCGATCATGCCGGGCTGCCTTGGCCTTGACGGCATGTGGCAGCTGACCGGCTTCTTCCTGGGCTGGCTGGGTGAACCCGGCCGCGGCATGGCGCTTTCGACCGGCGAAGTGAAGTTCAAGGGCATGATCCGCCCGGACACCAAGCTTCTGGAATATGGCATCGACTTCAAGCGCGTCATGAGGGGTCGCCTCGTGCTGGGCACCGCCGACGGCTGGCTGAAGGCCGATGGCGAGACCATCTATCAGGCGACGGACCTCCGCGTGGGTCTGTCCAAGGAAAAGACCGCCTGAACTGCTTGAAAAGCGCAGCTGTCGAAAACAACAAAGGTTTGATGAAATGAGACGGGTAGTTGTCACTGGGCTCGGTATCGTGTCCTCGATCGGTAACGACGCAGCCGAAGTCACCGAATCCCTGCGGCAGGCAAAGTCCGGTATTTCTTTCTCGCCGGATTTCGCCGAGCACGGCTTCAAGTGCCAGGTCTGGGGCAAGCCCAACATCGATACGACGGAACTCGTCGATCGCCGCGCCATGCGCTTCCTCTCCCAGGGTGGAGCGTGGAACCATGTGGCGATGAAGCAGGCGCTGGCCGATTCCGGACTTGAGGAAAAGGATTACAGCGAGAACGAGCGCACCGGCATCATCATGGGTTCGGGCGGTCCTTCCACCCGCACCCTGATCGAAGCGGCCGAAACGACAATCAAGAACAACAGCCCGAAGCGGATCGGTCCGTTTGCCGTGCCGAAGGCGATGTCGTCGACAGCGTCTGCGACGCTTGCGACCTGGTTCAAGATCCACGGCGTCAACTACTCGATCTCGTCGGCCTGCTCGACGTCTGCGCATTGCATCGGCAATGCCGCGGAGATGATCCAGTGGGGCAAGCAGGACGTGATGTTCGCCGGCGGCCACGAGGACCTCGACTGGACCATGTCGAACCTGTTCGACGCGATGGGCGCCATGTCCTCCAAGTACAACGACCAGCCGGCGACGGCTTCGCGCGCCTATGACGCCGACCGCGACGGTTTCGTCATCGCCGGCGGTGCAGGCGTTCTCGTGCTTGAAGAACTGGAGCATGCCAAGGCGCGCGGCGCCAAGATCTACGCAGAACTCACCGGCTACGGCGCCACATCCGATGGCTATGACATGGTCGCACCATCAGGCGAAGGCGCCATCCGCTGCATGCGTCAGGCGCTTGCCAACGTTGAAGGCGAGGTCGACTACATTAACACCCACGGCACCTCGACACCGGTTGGCGATTCCAAGGAAATCGGCGCCATCCGCGAAGTGTTCAAGGACAAGATCCCGCACATCCAGTCGACCAAGTCGCTGACCGGCCACTCGCTCGGCGGTGCCGGCGTGCAGGAATCGATCTATGGCCTGCTGATGATGCAGGAACGCTTTATCGGTGAAAGCGCGCACATCCAGACGCTGGATCCGGAATTCGACGGCGTGCCGATCGTTCGCAAGCGGATCGACAATGCCAAGATCGACACTGTGCTCTCCAACTCGTTCGGCTTTGGCGGCACCAACGCCACGCTCGTCTTCCAGCGTCATAACGGATAATTTGATGTCCGGGATCATGCAGGGCAAGCGCGGCCTGATCATGGGCGTTGCCAACAACCACTCGATCGCCTGGGGAATTGCCAAGGCGGTCGCGGCACAGGGTGCGGAAGTGGCTTTCACCTATCAGGGTGAAGCGCTGGGCAAGCGGGTCAGACCGCTTGCCGCCGAACTCGGCTCAGATTTCGTGGTTCCCTGCGACGTCGAAGATATCGCGTCGGTCGACGCAACGTTTGAAGCGCTGCGCGAACGCTGGGGCACGATCGACTTTCTCGTTCATGCCATCGGCTTCTCCGACAAGAACGAGCTGAAGGGCCTCTACGCCGACACGACGCGCGAGAATTTCTCGCGTACGATGGTGATCTCCTGCTTTTCCTTCACGGAAATCGCCAAGCGCGCCGCAGCCCTGATGCCTGATGGCGGCTCTATGCTGACGCTGACCTATAACGGTTCACAGCGCGTCATTCCGAACTACAACGTGATGGGCGTTGCCAAGGCAGCGCTTGAAGCCTCGGTGCGCTATCTGGCCGCCGATTTCGGCCCGAACGACATCCGCGTCAACACAATCTCTGCAGGCCCCGTGCGCACGCTTGCCGGCGCCGGGATTTCCGATGCACGGGCGATCTACGCCTGGAACCAGCAGAACGCGCCGTTGCGCCGCACTGCCACGATCGAGGACATCGGCGGATCGGCACTCTATCTGCTGTCCGATCTCTCCCGCGGTGTGACAGGCGAAGTGCATTACGTGGACGCCGGATACAGCATCACCTCACTGCCAAGCCTCGACAGACTGCGCAAGTCCGACGCGCAGTAGCATCCGACGCGTGCGATCCCTGGGACGGCGGGCACTTTCAATTTGAGTTCAATTCCCGGACCGCGTCGGCATTGCCGGCACTCGCTGACTGCTTGAGCAGTTCTTTGGAGCGACGTGGATCGCTCGACCGGATCAACTGCGCCAGCTTCAGCTGCGCCCAGTGATCGTGCGTGAAAGGCAGGCTCTTTTCGAAATAACTTTGCGCAAGGGCGAGGTTCTTTGCGACCCCCTCCCCGTCCATCAACATGAAGGCCAGCATGTGATAGGCCCATAGGTTGCCTTTGCTGGCGGAGCGCTCGTACCATTCGACAGCCCGTGATGGATCAGCCCGCAGGCTCAAGCCCTTCTGATAGAACCAGCCGACCTTCAGCTCCGCATGCATGTCGCCAGCGTCGGCGGACTGGCGATACCAGCGGAGCGCTTCCGGAAGATCGAGTGGGACACCTGAGCCTATCTCATAAGCTTCACCGAGCTTGTATGCTGCCGCAGCGTTGCCGTTCTTGGCCGCGAGCCGGAAGTAATGCGCGGCAATGCGAAGGTCATCCGGCCCTTTGACCTTGTATTTGCGATAGGTTTCCGCGGTGTTGAACCATTCCCAGGTCAAGCGAACACTGGCGCGCGGCTCTTCGGCGCTCGCCGTTTCAGTGGCGATCAAGAGCAGAAGTGCTGAAACAACGCCTTTCATACAAAAACCCCGACCGCTCCAACGCAACTTCAGTGTGCATTCGAGCTGTCGGGGCGGGCAATCCTAGATTTTGAGGGGTGAAGCTACTTCTTCGCCCAGAGGATCTTGAAGCGGGCGTTGCGGCAGGTTTCGCCGTATTCCCGGAACGCTTCCTCGAGCACCGGCTCGTATTGCATGCCGCGATTGGCGACCAGCATAAGCCTGCCGCCGCTTCTGAGCGCGCCTGCAGCCGTGCGGATCATCGTCTTGCCCAGTTCCGGATCGGCGGCCTGCGTCTCATGGAAGGGCGGGTTCATGATGACGAGGTCGTATTTTTCCTTTGGCGGCTCGGTTCCCAGATCCTGCCAGAAGAAGCGGGCTTCGAGATCCGGGCAGTTATGCGCAACGTTCTGTTTTGCAAATTCCAGCGCCCGGTGATCGGCCTCGAACAGGTCGATACGGTTCACGCGGGGCGAACGCTCGGCGAGCATCACCGAAAGATAACCCCAGCCGGCACCGAAATCAGCGGCATTGCCGTCGAAATCCGTCGGGAAGCGGCTTACCAGAAGTTCGGAGCCCGGATCGATGCGGTCGTGCGAGAACATGCCGGGAGCGGCCTGGAATCGACCGTCGACCGTCACAGCTGTCTTTTTCAGTGCCTGGATCGCGCCAGACGCATCCTCCGGCCGGCCGAACCAGATGGCAACGCCGTGATACTTCGGCGCGTAGTCCAGCGTGATGCCGAGCTTCAGCAGCATCGTGCGAATGGGTGCGATACCGTCTTCCTTGCCACCGGCAACGACGATCAGGCCACCGACCTTCACCCGCGCAAGTGCTTCGGCAATGCGGTTTTCGTTTTCGCCGCGATGCTTGCCGCACAGGACAAGCGCACCGTCGTAATCCTCGCCCTCGGGCTCGGGAAACGCGTTGTCGCGCAGGCTGCGGAACAGTGGACGGAACGGCTGGATGGCCGTGATCTCGGCATCAAACCCGTCAGGCAGGGCATTGCCCGCTTCCGCACCCAGAAACAGTATGCGCTCACCCTCGCCGGGCGTTTGGATCGCGTCGGTGGCGAAGGGATGGAAAAGGGTCTTCAGGGCTTCTCGGGTCATGATCGGATCTCGGGCGGTCGTGTCGTCGGTGAAAACAAAAAAGGCGCGGAAGTTATTCCTTCCGCGCCTCGATCTCTCGATAGGTCGAGGGCTTATTCGGCAGCTTCGCCGTCAGCCTTCTTGACTTCCTGGCCGGTGGCCTGGTCGACGGCCTTCATCGACAGGCGAACCTTGCCGCGCTCGTCGAAGCCCATCAGCTTGACCCAGACCTTCTGACCTTCCTTGACCACGTCCTGGGTCTTGGCAACACGGTCGGAAGCGAGCTGGCTGATATGGACCAGACCGTCGCGGGCGCCGAAGAAGTTGACGAAGGCGCCGAAGTCGGCGGTCTTCACAACGGTACCTTCGTAGATGGTGCCGACTTCCGGTTCAGCAACGATCGAATGGATCCACTTGCGGGCCGCTTCGATTTCCTTGCCGGAGGCGGAGGCAATCTTGACCGTGCCGTCGTCTTCGATGTTGATCTTGGCGCCGGTCTTTTCGACGATTTCGCGGATGACCTTGCCGCCCGAACCGATGACTTCACGGATCTTGTCGACCGGGATGTTCATCACTTCGATGCGCGGTGCGAATTCGCCGAGTTCCGAGCGACCTTCGGTGATGGCGTTGGCCATTTCGGTGAGGATGTGCTTGCGGCCACCCTGTGCCTGGCCGAGCGCGACCTTCATGATCTCTTCGGTGATGCCGGCGATCTTGATGTCCATCTGCAGCGAGGTGATGCCGTCGACAGTACCTGCAACCTTGAAGTCCATGTCGCCGAGATGATCTTCGTCACCGAGGATGTCGGAGAGAACGGCAAAGCGTTCGCCTTCGAGGATCAGGCCCATAGCGATACCGGCAACAGGCTTTGCGAGCGGGACGCCAGCGTCCATCAGAGCAAGCGATGTGCCGCAGACGGTTGCCATCGAGGACGAGCCGTTCGACTCGGTGATCTCGGAGACGACGCGGAGCGTGTAGGGGAACTGTTCAGCCGTTGGCAGCATCGGACGGATCGCGCGCCATGCGAGCTTGCCGTGGCCGATTTCGCGACGCCCTGGGGAACCCATGCGGCCGGTTTCGCCAACCGAGTAGGGAGGGAAGTTGTAATGCAGAAGGAAGCGTTCCTTGTACATGCCGGTCAGGCTATCGACATACTGTTCGTCTTCGCCGGTGCCGAGCGTCGCAACAACGATCGCCTGGGTTTCGCCGCGTGTGAACAGGGCCGAACCGTGGGTGCGCGGCAGGATGCCGACTTCCGACACGATCTTGCGAACGGTCTCGAGATCACGACCGTCGATGCGGCTCTTGGTGTCGAGGATGTTCCAGCGAACGATCTTCGCCTGCAGGTGCTTGAAGGTCGCGCCGATGACTTCGGCCGGGTACTTCGGCTCTACGCCTTCCGGGAAGAAGTGTGCCTTGACCTTCGCCTTGACGGCGTCGACGGCAGCGTAGCGTTCAGCCTTTTGAGTGTTCTTGTAGGCGGTGCGCAGTTCGGCTTCGAAGTGCTGCAGCATTTCGGCTTCGAGCGCGGAATGATCTTCCGGCTGGAAATCGCGTGGCTCCTTGGCGGCAACTTCAGCGAGCTTGATGATCGCGTCGATAACCGGCTGGAAGCCCTTGTGGCCGAACATGACGGCGCCGAGCATGATCTCTTCGTTGAGTTCCTTGGCTTCCGACTCGACCATCAGGACGGCGTCCTGGGTGCCGGCAACGACGAGGTCGAGAACCGACTCGTCCATCTCGTCGAGATGCGGGTTCAGAACGTATTCGCCGTTGATGTAGCCGACGCGTGCGCCGCCAAGCGGGCCCATGAAGGGAACGCCAGAGATCGTCAGGGCAGCGGATGCTGCAACCATCGACAAGACGTCCGGATCGTTTTCAAGGTCGTGCTGGATGACGGTAACGACGACCTGGGTCTCGTTCTTGTAGCCTTCCGGGAAGAGCGGGCGGATCGGACGGTCGATCAGGCGGGAAACCAGCGTTTCCTTTTCCGACGGGCGACCTTCGCGCTTGAAATAGCCGCCCGGGATCTTGCCGGCGGCATAAGTCTTTTCCTGGTAGTTGACGGTCAGCGGGAAGAAGTCCTGGCCAGGCTTGGCCGACTTGGCCGAAACAACGGTGGCGAGAACGACGGTTTCGCCGTAGGTGGCGAGAACCGCGCCGTCAGCCTGGCGGGCGATCTTGCCCGTTTCAAGCTTCAGCGGGCGGCCTGCCCATTCGATTTCGACGGAGTGGGTATTGAACATATGGTGTCCTTTAATGCGGGAGCACGCGCAGTGCCGTAGCCGGCGCAGTGCATAGTCGACCGCAATCGATGTGACAGATCACGGGCAAGACAACGGGAGGCTTCGGGTCGGCGACTTCGGTGGTCGACGTCTGATCAGGGTCTTTGAGTGATCCCTGGTCGAAAGCATCCGGCAATCCTGCCCCATGACAGGTCAACGGTTTGGTTTTTGCAGATCCGGCCCATCCGGGTCTGCGGGCATTCTTGCGGCGCGAGATAAAGCGCATCGCAAACATTCCATCGGACGCTTGGCCCGAATGAGAAACCGGCAGGCGCCCGATTGAGCGCCCGCCGGTAATTTTTTAGCGGCGAATGCCCAGAGCAGCAATCAACTTGCTGTAACGGGATTCGTCTTTCTTCTTGACGTAGTCGAGAAGCGAACGACGTGTGGAAACCATGGTCAGAAGGCCACGACGGGAGTGGTTGTCCTTCTTGTGGCCCTTGAAGTGTTCGGTCAGATTGTTGATCCGCTCGGTGAGGATCGCAACCTGGACTTCCGGCGAACCGGTGTCGCCTTCAACGGTTGCGTATTCCTTGATGAGTTCGGCCTTGCGCTCTGCAGTGATCGACATCGTGTTATCCTTTCGAATATGAGGATTATGGGTCGCCTAAGGCCGGGATGTCGTCCAGTCTTGGCCGTGAAACGCAAAACAGGCGGAAAAGCCTGCTTTTGCTGGCGGTGCCTATAGACCATTCAAGGAGAGAATGGAAGAGGCTCAGCCAAACACCCGCTTGGGACGGAACTCTCCCTGGCCGATCTCGCCGATGGCAAGCAGCTTGCCACGCACGGTCGCATAGGCTTCCGCTTCGTCAGCCGGTGCATCGCGGCCGCGCAGGATAATCGGATTGCCCATCTTGATGCGGTGGGCCTGATCGTCTGTGACAGGCAGATGCGGCAGGCTGGAAAGCGCTTCAGACGTGTTGATCATGAAGGCATCAAGGGCTGCCAGCCGTTCGTCGCGATCCTCGATCTGTTCCAGCGCCACAAGTTCGGAGAGCGGCACCATGCGGTCTTCGGCAAAGGGCGCGACGAAGGTGCGGCGCAGTTCCGAGATATGACCGTAGCAGCCCAGATCGCGGCCGAAGTCGCGGGCGAGCGCCCGAACATAGGTACCCTTGCCGCATTCCACTTCGAAATGCGCCTTGTCCGAGGTTACACCGAGCAGCGTCAGGCGAAAGATCTGGACCTCGCGCGACGGGATCTCGACGATCTCGCCATCGCGGGCCAGATCATAGGCCCGCTCGCCGGCAATCTTGATGGCGGAAAACTGTGGCGGGATCTGACTGATGGTGCCGGTGTAGTTCGGCAGAAGCGCGCGGATCTCATCTTCGCTCGGACGGCTGTCGGACGACGCGGTGACAGCGCCTTCGAGGTCGTCGGTCGACCGTTCCTCGCCCCAGGTGACGGCGAATTCGTAGATCTTTCGCCCGTCCATGACATAGGGCACGGTCTTCGTCGCATCGCCGAGCGCAATCGGCAGCATGCCTGACGCAAGCGGATCCAGCGTGCCGGCATGGCCGCACTTCTGGGCGTTGAACAGCCACTTGATCTTGGACACGGCTTCGGTCGAGCCGAAATCGATCGGCTTGTCGAGAATAAGCCAGCCGGAAACCGGCCGGCCCTTTGGTTTGCGGGGTTTGGACATCAATACTTCTTGATTGTTATTTCTAGTCTTTGTTTTCGTCGCCATTCAGGTCGCGCTGGACCTCGGGAGACCGGAGCAGCTCGTCGATCTTCTTGTAGTTGTCGAAGCTGGTATCATCGCGGAAGCGCACTTCCGGCATGTATTTCATCGACCGGAGCTGGCCGGCTATGCGGCCGCGGATATATTTGGCATGCCGGTTGAGCGCTGCGATCACGCCGTCATGGTCGGCGACACCGAGTGGGGTCACATAGGCCGTCGCGACCTTCAAATCGGTCGACATCCGCACTTCCGAAACGGAAATCACGGTTTTCTCGAGCAGGTCGTCGCGAACTTCGCCGCGTTGCAGGACCTGGGTGATGGCGGCGCGTACCTGTTCGCCAACACGAAGCATGCGCTGCGACGGCGCCGAGGATGTGGGCTTGGTCATGTTGTTTCTTTCGTATAACGCCGCCGGGGCTCGTCCCGATGGGGCGCTTCGTCAAATGAAGGCGGTCACATGACAAAGGCCCGGCGAAAGGTCAAGGTCCAGCGGGTATTTAATCGGTCTGACTTGGAGGCCGTCGATGCCGAGGACACCTGAAAACAGCGTGTCGTCACTCATGCAACCGAGACGAGGGACGCTTCGCCAAGGGGTGTGGTTCCCATGATCTTCGCGTGCAGTTCACGTTCCAAACCCATTGTGTAAAGGGCGGAAATGCGAGCCCCGAGTTCGATGAGGGCAGGCTCGATGGCGGCCAGTGGCCGGGCGCTTGCGAAGGCTTCGCCCTCTTCCACGCAGGCCCGCAAAACCTCACCAAGCTCAACCTTGAAATCAAGCCGAGCAAGCGAGGCATCGATTTCGCCGACGGCGGATCGGCTGTGTTCGCCAAGCAGCGACATTTCGGTCCCCATGCGATCGCCGACAACGCAGATATTGTCGAGTGCCTGTTCGAGCCGAAGATCCAGCGAGCCGCCCGTATCTTCGCAGGCGCTGAGCTTTTGCGCAGATTCTTCCAGCATTCTGAGATGAACGAGGATCTTGTCGGCGGCACCATCCAGCTCGCCCGCGTAATTGCGCAGTTCGGCGGCTACCACGTTGATCGCCTTGCCCTGATCGCCGATCCTGCCGCAGCGCAGATTGGTATTGAGGGCCATGTAGTGAATATCGGTGCGGACCAGTTGCACGACGCCGATGCTGGTGACGAGCTCGCTTACGGTCTGGCCGGTCGACCGGCTGAGTTCCGTCGCCTCGCCGGCAACGGCTTCGATCTGGCGAACCGCTTCGCGCGCAACGCCGACGCCGGTGTCGAGCTGGCGCATGGCGGCGGCGCCGCCCTGGCCTTCTGCCATCGTTTCCCGGATTGCATCGATCTTCTGGAGATCTGAACGGAAACTCGCCACGCTTGCGACGATCTTTGCCGTGTCACGCTCGAAATGATCGATGGACTGCCTGAGCTGATGGGAGACAAGCCTCCGGATGACAGCGGACAGGTTGTCGCGCTGAGGATTGGTCAGCGGCGTAGCGTCCGGTGAGGCCAGAAAATCGTCGAGGAGCGTGAGCGTTGACTGACAATGCTCGATCCTCTGGCGGGTTGTGTCGCCGATCTGCATGGCAGACAGCGTCGAGGCGAGCTTGGTCTGGATGCCGCGCGCGATTGCCCGGACGCTTGCGGCCTGTTCGATCATCGATCTGCGATTGAGAGCGATCGCCTCGCCGCCGTTCGACAGTCCTGCTGCGATCTGCGGGATTGTGTCCTCGTAGGAGCTTACAATCCTCTTCCCTCTTGTGATCAAGGAACCCAGTCCCTGGCCGAGATACTGGACCTTGTCCGAGAAATCATTGACCTGACGGGTGCCGTCCTGAATCCTTTGCAGGATTTCCTCAGCAAATCCTGCAAAGTCGGCAATTCCGGCGCCGGTGATCTTTGCAGTAACTGCAAAGGTGCGCAGATAGCGCAGGGTTTCCTGCATGTCCTCGGCATGGCCCTTCAGGTGCCCCTGGGCGTCGGAAATGAGGGTGAACTGGACCTGTCGGCCTTTCTCGTTTTCGCTCAGCTGAGAAAGCCGCGCGACCGTCTGGGTGAGCTCGAACAGGGATGCGTTCGCCGTTTCTTCGTCGAGCGAGCTCTCGGCCTGATCGAGCGAGGCGACCAAGCGGTTGAGAACGTCGAGAATGGAAAGAAGCGCTCGTCCGCCTTCGGTGAAGCGTTCCTCAAGGCGCGAACGGGCAGCGTCCAGCCGCGCGGCAAACGCCGAGGCGTCTGCGGAAACACCCTCTTCTATCGATACGACCGCTCTGAGTGCCATGTCCACCACCTTTTCCAGCTTCGCCGCAACGTTGAGTTCGTCGCTGGAAAAACCGTTCGCCCTGTTTGTTGTGGGACACGTCTCCGCCTGAAGCAGGCACGGGTGTCCTCGAATAGCTGGACAGTGCCGGTGCAACGGTTAACTGAACAAGAACCGATCGCGGAGTTGCGTGTACGTGGTTAACCATTGCCGCTCGTTCGGAACACGATGGTGCAGCATAGAGAGATCCTGACCAGCACCAAAAAACGCGATACGATGGCGCTATAAAACGGGAAATCTCTTCTCGTTTTTCCTATATCGCAGGCATCGTTCGTATTTTAAGAGCAATTTTTCAGGAAGGACCGCCCTGATGACCGAGAAAACTCCTGCCGACAATTTTCCTGCCGGCTACGAGCCGCCAAAGATCTGGGCCTGGGAAAAGGGCAATGGCGGCCAGTTCGCCAGTATCAACCGCCCGATCTCCGGCCCGACGCAGGACAAGGAACTGCCGGTCGGAAAGCATCCGCTGCAGCTCTATTCGCTGGGCACGCCAAACGGCGTCAAGGTGACGATCATGCTGGAAGAGCTTCTGGCAGCCGGTCACACACAGGCCGAATACGACGCCTGGATGATCAATATCGGCAAGGGCGACCAGTTCGGCTCCGGCTTTGTCGACATCAATCCGAACTCGAAAATCCCCGCACTTTGCGACCATGCGCCAAAGGATGGCGGCAAGCCGCTGCGTGTGTTCGAATCGGCCTCTATCCTCGTCTATCTGGCGGAGAAGTTCGGCGCCTTCCTGCCGACGGATTTGCGCACCCGCACGGAAACGATGAACTGGCTGTTCTGGCAGATGGGCTCGGCACCGTTTCTCGGCGGTGGGTTCGGGCATTTCTACGCCTATGCGCCGATCAAGATCAAATACGCGATCGATCGCTATGCGATGGAGACGAAACGCCAGCTCGACGTGCTCGACCGGCATCTTGCCGACAACCGTTATATGGCGGGCGACGAGTATACGATTGCGGACATGGCGATCTTCCCCTGGTACGGCACGCTGGCGCTCGGCCAGGTTTACGGCGATGCAGGTGATTTTCTCGAGGTAAAGAGCTATGAGAACCTGCAGCGCTGGACGGCGGAGGTTTTCGCACGGCCTGGCGTCAAGCGCGGCCGCATGGTCAACCGGACTTCCGGCGAGCCATCCGAGCAGCTGCATGAGCGCCACGACGCTTCGGATTTCGATACGAAGACACAAGACAAGATCGGCTAAAAGCCGGTCAGCCGCATAGGACTTGAGGATACGAACATGGCAAACCTGCCTGAAATGACAAAACACCGAGGCTTTCCGGGCGGGATGCCAAGCACGGGGGTGCAGTTCACCATCCGTCGCGCCAATCCGAAAGGCGTGACGCCGATCAAGGCTCTGCCGCGCCGGGCACGTCCCGGCACGAAAGAGCACAAGATCGACGGGGCATTTCTGCATGCGCTGTGGCATCACTTCGGCACTGAACCCTTCGAGCGCGGCAATCTCGATGCCGCACGCCTGAGCCTATTGTTCGGGCGCGAAGTGCTGCCGGCCGACAAGACGTTCGACCCGCTTTCCTATGAGGCGATGCTTATCATCAACGAAAAGCTGGCGCGGCAGAACTTTCCGGAATCGTTCGAGAATATCTTCGAGATCTGACGGCGTTTGTCGACGTTGTACAGGAGGCCGCTGGCGATTGACGCCAGCGGCCTTTCGCATTCAGCCGAGGCTCTTGCCGTATCGCTCGAAGCTTTCCTTCAGCACCGTCGTGCTGGCACCGGGCTGCTGTGGCCGACGGTAAATGCCGGCATCGACATTGGACGGTTCCTCGAAGTGATCTTTGATCCAGGGAATGTATTCAAGGATCGTCGAGGCCGGATGCCAGTAGCTGAGATGGACGTGAACCTGGCTCATCTCGCCCGCATGCGGCACAACGGGCAACCGGTGGGCAAGCGCCAGATCCGCGACCTGGATATATTCGGTGACGCCGCCGAGACGCGTGACGTCAGGCTGAACGTAGGACACGGCACCGGCTGCGATGAAGGCCCGGAACGCATCCACGGTATAGAGCTGCTCGCCAAGCGCGATCGGGATCGTGCTGCTTTTCGCAAGCGCCGCGTGGCCGGCGATATCGTCGTACCAGAGCGGTTCCTCGAACCAGTAGATGTCGAGATCGCGGGCTCTCTCGCAAAACCGCTGGCAGGTCGGGAGATCCCATTTGCCATTGCCATCGATGGCGATCCGGACATCTGGGCCCAGCCGCTTGCGCACCGCTTCCAGGCGGCGGACGTCGATATTTGGATCGTCATGACCCACCTTGAGCTTGATCCGGGTGAAGCCGTCCTCCTCCACGGCGCGCGCCGACCCGGCCAGCAGGTCCTCCAGCGAAAACGACAGCCAGCCGATATCGGTATTATACGCCTCGAGACGATCGGTTCTTGCCCCGCCGAGCAGGCTCCAGAGCGGCACGCCGGCCTGCTTCGCCTTGAGGTCCCAGAGCGCGACGTCGACGGCGGCCAGCGCCAGATGGGTGATCCCCGCACGGCCGACCCATTGCAGGGACGGATAGCGTGCGAGTTTGGTCCACAGACGCTGATGTTCGTTGGCATCCTCGCCGATCAGCAGCGGCGCGTAGCAATCCCTTATACAGGACGTGATCAGCCGGTCGGAGGCCAGATGGGCATGGGTGCCGGTAAAGCCGTAGCCCTTCAGCCCGTCGGTGGTTTCGATCACGGTGCCGACGACACCCCAGTGAGTGATGCTGTGGGTGCTGTCGGAAATCGAGTCCGAGGTCAGCGGCAGATGCAGGATGAATGGCTGTACGGATTTGATCTTCATTCTTGGGCTCCTCCTCCCGGTGGTAGACATCAGTCTGTTTTGACGTGCCCCTGCCGCTCCAGATAAGGCAGGTCAGGCAGGGCGATGGTTCTCGATGCTGCAGCCCTAATGCGGGCGATTGCGCGGTCGCGTGAGATCCGCAGATGCTTCTCCAGCGCCTCGCATGCGGCGCCGATATCGCCGGAAGCGAGCGGTGCAAGCACGTCCAGATGCTCCAGCAGGAAGGGTTCGCCATCATAGCCGGTGGTCTTCGGCTGATAGAGAAAATGGTGGGCGACCAAAATCGCCTGCGGCAGGCTGATTGCCTGCATCAGCGCGCGGTTTTCGCAATATCCGAGAAGCTCCGAATGCAGTTGATGTTCGACGCGGTCGAGCATGTCGCCGGTGACCGTCTCGGCAGCGGCGATTGCCTGCTCGACGAACTCGATGCATCCGGTCACGTAGCCATCGGGCAAATGCGGAAATGCCTGCTCGAGAGCCAGCGGTTCCAGCACCCAGCGCAGCTCGTAGAGCTGGCCGATATGGACAGGCGTCAGGCCCGGTGCCAGCCAACGGCCGGCATCGTCCTTCAGCACCACGCCGCGTTGCTGCAGCCTTCCCATCACGTCCCGTGCAACGGTTCGGCTGACGCCGTGGGCTGCGGCAAGCGCTGCTTCGTTGATACGCCAGCTGGCAAGCGAGGTGCGCGAGACGATCTCGATCTCGATCTGCCTGTAGATCAGTTCCCAGCTCGACAGGAAATGGATCTTCTCGTCGGAACCGGCAGGATGGCCCGACGCGGCGACGGGCGCGGCGCCACCTTCCGTGGATAAGATCTGGTAGCCACTGCCCGGGACGCGCTGCATCAGTCCGCGCTGCTCCAGCTCACCCAGGGCATGGCGCGCGGGTGCCCGGCTGATGCCGAAGCGTTCGGCAAGGCTGGTTTCGGTCAGATACGCGCCGGGAGACAGCGCACCGGAGGCGATCTCGGATGCCAGTATCTCGCACACACGTTGATGAAGCCTCGGGGACGGGCCAGCCATTCGGCTCTCCAGCAAATGAAATGCGACCGATCGAAATCGCAGTGCATGGATTGCATCTTCCAAATCGAATGTCTAGTGTAGACAAAAGACATTGTGGAGGATGTCCTGACATGCCGACTGGGAATGACAGAGCGCGCGTTTCACTTGTCGAGCTCGATCGCTTCTGCCGCGAGGTTCTTCTGGGCTGCGGTGCCGACGGTGCAACGGCGGACGCTGCCACGCGGGCGATGATGCACGGCACCCGCTATGGCGTGGACAGTCACGGGGTGCGTCTTCTCGACCATTACGTGACCGCGCTTGAAGGCGGGCGGCTCAACAAGGCGCCGAAGCTTAAACCCGTTGGCGGTTTTGGTGCGGTGGAGACGCTGGACGCGGATCATGCGCATGGCGCACTCGCGACCTATACGGCGATGGACCGCGCAATCGCGCTCGCGCGTCAGTTCGGCATCGGCGCTGTGGCGATCCGCAACAGTTCGCATTTCGGCCCGGCCGGCGCCTATTCGCTGGAGGCGGCCCGCCAGGGCGTGATCGGCTTTACCTTTTGCAATTCCGACAGTTTCGTGCGCCTGCATGAGGGTGCATCGCGCTTCCACGGCACCAACCCGATTGCCGTCGGCGTGCCGGTGGAAGGGCAAGATCCGTGGTTGCTGGACATGGCGACCAGCGCCATTCCCTATAACCGCGTTCTCCTCTACCGCAGCATGGGCACGACCCTGCCGCAGTCGGTGGCGTCAGATGTTTCGGGCATCGACACACTCGATGCCGACAAAGCCGAGATGCTGGCACCGCTCGGCGGTGAATTCGGCTTCAAGGGGGCGGGTCTCGCCGGTCTCGCCGAAATTCTCAGCGCTGTCGTGACCGGCATGAGCCTGAGTTTCGACCTCGCCCCGATGGGCGGTCCCGATTTTTCGACGCCTCGTGGTCTCGGAGCCTTTGTCTTTGCGATCCTGCCGGAGGCGTTCGGCGATCGGGAGACGTTCGATGCGGGCATGACACGCTATCTGGATGTGCTGCGCAGTTCGCCGGCCCGCGCCGACTGCCGAGTCATGGCGCCGGGCGACCGGGAATGGGTGGTTGCGGCGGATCGAGAAGCATCTGGCGTCACGCTCGATCCGGCAACACACGCCGCTTTCGAAGTTCTTGCGGGTCGCTACGGGGCGCAACTGCCGGTTTTGGAGATGCCGGCACAGTCACAGGTTGATGGCACTTGACTTCCCAAAATTGGTAAGACAATCTGACCGCATTGCGCGTCGGGAGGATGCGTGGAGGACACCATGTTTGTCGCCCTTGAGCCGCGCCGCCTTTACAGGCAGGCCGCGGAACAGCTTCGTACGCTGATCGAAGCCGGAGAAGTCCGGCCCGGTGAGCGTCTGCCGGCCGAGCGTGAGCTTGCCGAGCGCCTTGGCGTGTCCCGCCCCACCATTCGCGAAGCCCTGATCGTGCTCGAAGTCGAGGGTCTGATCCAGATCCGCATGGGATCCGGCGTCTATGTCAGCGCCAGATCAAACCGGCAGCCGGAAATCCTTGCCGCCGATGACAGCGATGGTCCTTTTGAAATCCTGCAGGCGCGCTGCCTGATCGAGAGCGCTATTGCCGAAGAGGCAGCCCGCAAGGCCGACAGCGAGAGCATCGCAAAGCTCAATTCGATCCTTGCGGAGATGGAGGGTTCGCTCGACGATTCGCACCAGGCGCTGGCGCTGGACCGGGCGTTTCATACGGCGATTGCGGACATGATCGGCAATTCGGCGCTCAACCGCTTTACCGGCCTGATCTACGACAAGCGGCTGTCGCCGTATTTCACCAAGCTGGCCAGCTATTTCGAAGGCCCGCACACCTGGAAGGCAGCACTCGAAGAACACAAGATCATTCGCGACGCGCTTGCGGCGGGCAACCCCGCCGATGCGCGCGAGGCCATGCGGCAGCATTTGACGCTGTCGCAGAAGAGATTCTCGGAAAGCTTCGGAGAGGAGCCGACGAGGAACGACTGATCCGACCGCGAGGAGGCGGCGGATCGAGACGATAGTTTGAGATTTCAATTCGGGAGGAGAAAGTTATGTTGAAGTTTACCACTATTTTAGGTGCCGCCGCCGTCGTCATGGCGTCGGCAATCGGCGCACAGGCGCAGACAGCGCTCAAGTGGGCGCATGTCTATGAGACCTCGGAGCCTTTCCATACGGAATCCGTATGGGCTGCAGGCGAAATCGCCAAGCGGACCGAAGGTCGCTACAAGATCGACGTCTTCCCCGCGTCGCAGCTCGGCAAGGAAGCCGACATCAACCAGGGTCTGAAGCTCGGAACGGTCGACATGATCATTTCCGGCTCCAGCTTCGCGGCCCGCGATTACAAGCCGATCGGCGTGACCTACTTCCCGTACATCTTTCGCGATCCGGCGCACCTGATCGCCTATGTGAAGAGCGACGTCTTCAAGCGTCTCTCCAAGGGCTATGAAGACAAGACCGGCAACGTCATCACCGCGGTCAGCTATTACGGCACGCGCCATACGACATCCAACAAGCCGATCGAAAAATGCGCCGACCTGAAGGGCGTCAAGATGCGCGTTCCGGACGTTCCGGCCTACCTTGCCATGCCACGGGCCTGCGGCGCCAACACCACGCCAATCGCCTTTGCAGAAGTCTATCTCGCCCTGCAGAACGGCACGGTCGATGCCCAGGAAAACCCGCTGACCACGATCGAGGCGAAGAAGTTCTTTGAAGTCCAGAAGAACATCGTTCTGTCCGGTCACATCGTCGACCATCTCAACACGGTCATTTCCAAGAGCCGCTGGGCAAGCCTGTCGGACGCAGACAAGAAGATCTTCACGGAAGTGACGCAGGAAGCTGCAACCCGCACCACCAAGATCATCGAGGAACGCGAAAAGGCGCTCGTCGAGGACTTCAAGAAGCGCGGCCTCAACGTCGTGACCGTTGACAAGGCGGACTTCGAAAAGACCGTGCTGGAAAAGGTCACTTTCGAAGAGTTCGGCTACGCGAAATCCGATTGGGAAGCCATCCGCGCCATCAAGTAACGCGGATCACGCCAACGTTCGCGCGGCTCGCGAGAGCCGCGCCTTCCCTTCGTGAAACTGGATCGGATCCATGTCGACATCCCCGGAAATCCACACTCAGGTGACCCCTGAGGAGCTTGCCCATACATTCGACGAAGCGCCCGTCGATGTGGACCTTAAAATCTATGCCTTCGAGGACTGGGTCACGCTTGCCCTGTTCTGGGTGATGACGGGCTGCGTCTTCCTGCAGTTCTTTACCCGTTACGTCCTCAACGACAGCTATGCCTGGACGGAGGAAATCGCCGTCAATTGCCTGATCGGCGTGGTTTTCCTCGGTGCCGTCATGTGCGTGCGCATGTCGCGCCACATTCAGGTGGACGTTCTCTACCACTACCTGCCGCCACATGTGACGCGCATCATGGCGACGTTGGTCGACATTATCCGGGTCGGTTTCTTTACCTACGGATCATGGCTGATGTGGCGGTACATGGAAATCGTCGAGGGCGAGGAGATGGTCACCGTAAACCTGCCCCGCAACATCGTCTTCTACAGCGTGCTGGTTGCCTTCGTGCTGATGCTGCTGCGCTCCATCCAGGTTTTCGTCGCCAACATGCGCCGCGGTTATTCGGTGCTCGAGCGCCCCGAAGAATTCCAGAACGCCGAGGATTGATTTCATGCTGCTGCTTATCGGTTCGTTTCTTCTCCTGATGGTGCTGGGTCTGCCGGTCGCCATCTCCATGGCAACCTCGTCGGTCCTCTACATCGTCTTTTACAATGTTGCGCCTGACATCATCGTCGCGCAGCGGCTGATTGCCGGTGTCGAGAGCTTCCCGCTTCTGGCCGTTCCCTTCTTCATTCTTGCCGGCAACCTGATGAACAGCGCCGGCGTGACCGGCCGCATCTACTCTTTCGCAGTCGCGCTGGTCGGCTGGATGAAAGGTGGTTTGGCGCAGGTCAACATCATCGGTTCGGTCATCTTTTCCGGCATGTCCGGAACGGCGCTTGCCGACGCTGCCGGCATCGGCACGATCGAGATCAAGGCGATGAAGGACCACGGCTATCCGATCGAGGCCGCCGTCGGCGTTACCGCGGCATCGGCAACGCTTGGTCCTATCTTCCCGCCATCGCTGCCTTTCGTGATCTACGGGATGATGGCCAACGTTTCGATCGGTGCCCTGTTCATGGCCGGCATCGTGCCGGGCGTCGTCATGACGGTGCTGATGATGCTGACCGTTGCCATCTTCGCCTATGTGAAACGCTGGGGTTCCGATACGCCGTTCAGCTGGAGGAATATCCTCAGCGCATCGACGGAGGTCCTTGTTGTGGCCATGGTGCCGCTTGGTATCTATCTGCTGACGCTGACCGGGCTATCGCTCAACCTGTCGATCCTGATCGCGCTCGTCGTGCTTCTCGCCTGCGACTGGTATTTCGACTTCTCCGCCGTCATGGCGCTGATGACCCCGGTCATCCTGATCGGCGGCATGACGATGGGTTGGTTCACGCCGACGGAGGCAGCCGTTGCCGCCGTGCTGTGGTCGCTGTTCCTCGGCCTCGTGCGCTATCGCACCATGACCCTCAAATCGCTTGCCAAGGCAACCTTCGACACGATCGAAACGACGGCCTCCGTGCTGTTCATCGTGGCCGCGGCCTCCGTCTTTGCATGGCTTTTGACGGTCAGCCAGACGGCGCAGCTTCTGTCGACGGCGATCACCAGCCTGACCGACAGCAAGTGGGTGTTCCTGATCCTGGTCAACCTGTTGATGCTGTTCGTCGGCTGCTTCCTCGATACGATCGCCGCCATCACCATTCTGGTGCCGATCCTGCTGCCGATCGTGCTGCAGTTCGACATCGATCCGGTGCATTTCGGTCTGATCATGACGCTGAACCTGATGATCGGACTGCTGCACCCGCCGCTCGGCATGGTGCTGTTCGTCCTGTCCCGCGTCGCGAAACTGTCCGTCGAGCGCACTACGATGGCCATCCTGCCCTGGCTGGTGCCGCTGCTGCTCGCACTGGTGCTGATCACCTTCGTGCCGGCAATCACGCTGTGGCTGCCGACTGAAATGGGCCTGATCCGCTGATACCGACACACACATTCCGCGTCGGCCAGACCGGCGCGGAATGACCGATCGAAACGCACGAAACGAGGCTATCCCCATGCTTACCCGCGTCGTCCGCCTGCATGGCAAACGCGATCTCAAGGTTGAGAGCGAGGGTTATAAAGCTCCTCTCCCCGGTGAAGTGCTCCTGCGCATGGCGATGGGCGGCATCTGCGGCTCGGACCTGCATTACTTCCAGGACGGCGGCTTCGGCCCGATCCGCGTGCGCGAACCGATCATTTCCGGACACGAAGCATCAGGCTTCGTCGAAGCGATCGGACATGGCGTTTCCGGCCTCAGCGTCGGCAACCTGGTCGCCGTCAATCCTTCGCAACCCTGCGGCCATTGCCACTATTGCAGTCTCGGCCAACCAATCCACTGCCTCGAAATGCGGTTCATGGGCAGCGCTATGCGCCTGCCGCACGAACAGGGCATGTTCCGCGATCATCTGGTGGTGCCGGCAATCCAGTGCCATCCGGTCTCATCAGATGTTTCGCCGGCCGAAGCCGCCTGCGCGGAACCGCTCGCAGTCTGCCTTCATGCGGTCTCCCAGGCGGGCGATCTCAGAAACAAGCGCGTTCTCGTGACCGGTGCCGGTCCGATCGGCCTTCTGACCGTCGCAGCCGCCCGGTATGCAGGGGCGGCTGAGATCATCGTGACGGATCTTGCCGACGCAGCCCTTGCCCGGGCTCCCGCGATGGGCGCGACCGATACGGTCAACGTCGCCGAAAACGCGGAAGCGCTTTCGCCCTATCTCGAAGGCAAAGGCACGATCGATGTGGCCTTCGACTGCTCTGCCGCCGGTCCGGCGCTTCGCACCGCTCTTGCAGCCCTGAAGCCGAGAGGAACTCTTGTTCAGGTGGGCGTGACGGGCGACATCACGATCCCGCTCAACATGCTGGTCGGCAAGGAAATCAACTGGCGCGGTTCGCAGCGCTTCGATCGCGAGTTTGCAGAAGCGGTCGATCTGATTTCGCGGCGCGCCATCGATGTGCGGCCGATCCTTTCGCATACCTATCCACTCGAGGACGCGCTAAGCGCCTTCGAACAGGCTTCGGACCGTTCCGTCGCCTGCAAGGTGCAGATCGCACTTTTCGACCATGAAACGGGAAGAACAGAATGAAACATACCTGGCGATGGTTCGGACCGATCGACAAGGTTTCGGTGAGGGATGCGGCGCAGGCCGGCGCGGAGGGCATTGTCAGCGCCCTGCACCACATTCCGACGGGGGCCGTGTGGCCGGCCGACGAGATCGAGAAGCGACACGCGGAGATCAAGGCCGGCGGTCTTTACTGGGATGTGGTCGAAAGCGTGCCCGTCTCGGAAGAGATCAAGACCCAGACCGGCGACTGGCGTGCCCATGTGGCCAACTGGCAGGAAAGCCTGCGTCGCCTTTCGCAAAGCGGCATTCGTACAGTCTGCTATAATTTCATGCCGGTCCTCGACTGGACCCGCACCGACCTGCGCTGGGAAACCCGGCACGGCGCGAAGGCGATGCGCTTTGATCTTGTCGATTTCGTCGCCTTCGACATCCATATTCTGAAGCGACCGGATGCGGCCGCCGATTATCCGGAAGCCCTGCAGGACAAGGCGGCTAAGCGCTTCTCCGAGCTCGCGGACGACAGGATCGCAGCACTCGGCCGCAACATCGGTGCCGGGCTGCCGGGCTCGGCGGACGGATATTCGCTCGACCAGCTTCTGGAAAAGCTGAGGACTTACCACGGCATCAACCGCGAGAAGCTTCAGTCGAACCTCGTCGATTTTCTTTCCGAAGTCGTGCCTGTCGCCGAACAGGTGGGGATCAACATCTGCGCTCATCCGGACGATCCGCCGTGGCCGCTGCTTGGCCTGCCGCGTATCCTTTCGACCGAAGACGATTACGCTCATATGCTCAAAGCGGTCGACAGCCGCGCCAATGGCGTGACGCTGTGTTCCGGTTCGCTCGGTGCGCGTGCGGATAACGATCTCCCCCGGATTGCCGAACGTTTTGCCGACCGCATCCATTTCGTCCATCTGCGCAACGTGACGCGCGATGATGACTCCCTGCCCTGCTCCTTCTTCGAAGACGAACATCTCGAAGGCGGAACCGACATGGTGGCGGTCATTGCCGCCCTGTTGAAGGAAGAAAAGCGGCGTCATCGCGAAGGACGTGAGGATCACAGGATTGCCATGCGGCCGGACCATGGTCAGGAGATCCTCGACGATCTCACCCGTGGCGCCCAGCCGGGCTATCCGGCGATCGGCCGGCTCAAGGGTCTGGCGGAACTACGCGGCATCGAGCGCGCGCTCAGCCATCCGGAATTTGGAGCAATAGAATGACCCTGCAGAGACTTTCATCCGCGACGACCTTGCCGGAAACCGTGTCCGGTCCAACCTTCGACCGCACGAAACTTCGCCCCGGTATCGTTCATTTCGGGCTCGGTGCTTTTCACCGCGCGCATCAGGCCGTTTATACGCAAAAGGCGCTCGAGGCGGAGTTTGGCCCCTGGGGCATCGTTGCGGTCAATCTGCGCTCGCCGGAGCCCGTCCGGGCGATGGCCGAACAGGACGGGCTTTACTCGATCACCGTGCGAGACACCGAGGGCGATCGGTCCGAGGTGATCGGTTCGACCGTCGACTGGATCTCCGCTGTGGACCAGCGCGACCAGGTTCTAGCCTATCTCGCCAGCCCCGACATCCGGATCGTGACACTCACCGTCTCCGAAAAAGCCTACGGGTTGCATCCGACGACAGGTGGCCTCGATCCTGACCATCCGTCGGTTGCCGCCGATCTCCAAAACCCGCAGGCGCCTGTCGGCCCGATCGGTTTCATCGTCGAAGGGCTGGCGCTTCGCCGTAACCTGGATGTCGCGCCTTTCACCGTGCTTTGCTGCGACAATCTTCCATCCAATGGCAAGATCCTGCGACGGCTGGTGCTCGACATGGCAAACCGACGCGACCCGGCTCTGGCCGAATGGATCGCCGAGAACGGCGCATTTCCATCAAGCATGGTGGACAGGATCGTTCCCGCCGCCACGGAGGAAACCCGGCAGCGTGCATCGCGTCTGCTTGGCGTCGAAGATACGCTGGCGCTCGATACGGAGCCGTTTCTGCAATGGGTGATCGAAGACGAGTTCGTCTCCGGCCGGCCGCATTGGGAGGCCGCCGGTGCCCTCTTTGCCGTCGATGTCGAGCCCTATGAAAAAATGAAGCTGCGGCTTCTCAACGGTTCGCATACGCTGCTTGCGCATCTGGGCCTGCTGGACGGGCTGGAATGCACCCGTGACGTGATGACGGTCGAACGGCATGTTGCGGATGTCGAGCGACATCTCAACACCGTGGTCAAGACGCTCGACCCGGTGCCGGGAATCGACCTTTCGGCCTATATCCAGCAGCTTCTGCAACGCTTTGCCAATCCGACAATCGCGCATCGCTGCGCGCAGATCGCGATGGATACGAGCCAGAAGATCCCGCAGCGTATTTTCGGACCCGCAGTCGAGGTTCTCGGCCAAGGCGAGGATGGGGCGGCCTATGCGCACGTCGTCGGCGTCTGGCTTGCGGCCGTTTGCCGGCTACAGGACTGCAACGATCCGCGCCGCGACGAGCTTCTCTCCGCCGCTGCGAAGAGTTCGGACGAGCAGCCCTCGGCCCCGTTTTTCAAGATCCCGGGCCTGTTTCCGCAGGCTCTGATCGATTCCCAGGCATGGCGCGCGCTAGTGGATGCGGAAATGAAACAGTGGCGCTAGGGCGTACCTCCGTCCGCTAGAACGACAAGAAGCCCGCACTCGGCGGGCTTTTTGCACTTCCGAACGACGGTAATGGAATACGCCGCTATGGCTAGAAGCCGAGCGCCATGCCATCCTTGCGGCTGTCCGACCCACCCTCGAGCAGGCCGTCGCGGATGCGGATGGCCTGACTGCCTCCGATCGGGCTGGTGACGATCTTCAGCACATGGCCTCTCGCTTCAAGATCTGCCCGCACCGCCGGGCTGACGGTGGGCTCGAGTTCCAAAACGCCGCCGAAGCCGAAACTGCGCGGCACGTCCATGGCCGCCTGCAAATCGAGACCTCTGTCGATCACGCCCGACAGGAAGGCCGCATGACCCGCTGCCTGGTAATGGCCGCCCATCACGCCAAACGGCATCACCGTTTTGCCATCCTGCGTCACCATGCCGGGAATGATCGTGTGCATCGGGCGCTTCGACGGGCCGATCGCATTCGGATGCCCCTCGATCAGCCGGAAAGACGCGCCACGGCTGTGGAACAGCACGCCGGTCTTCGGGTCGAGACGCGTCGAGCCGAAGGGATGGAAGATCGAGTTGATAAAGGAAATCGCGTTGCCCTGCGTATCGACGACGCAGAGATAGATCGTGTCCTTGTGTTCTGGCTCGTCCCACAGAACCGGCGGCAATGCCTTCTTCATGTCGATACGGCTGCGGAGCGTCGCAGCGACTTCATCGGACAACAGCTGTTCGGCAACGCCCGCGCAATGCTCGGGGTCTGCAATCAGGGCGTCGCGGTGATGATAGGCGATCTTTGTCGCCTCCGCGTGGACATGGATCCGATCCGCCTCGTCCATGGCGGCGAGATCGAAGCCTTCGACGATCTTCAGGATCAGCAGCGCCGCCAGCCCCTGTCCATTCGGCGGGCACTCGTGGACGTCGAAACCCTTGTAGCTGGCGCTGACCGGATCCATCCAGTTCCCGCCATCCGTGCCGGCCTCGAAATCCTCGAGCGTGTGCAGACCACCGAGGGAGCGCAGATGGGCAACCATCTTTTCCGCCGTTTCCCCTTCGTAGAAGGCGGCAGCCCCGCCTGCAGCAATCTCCTCGAGGCGGTCTGCCAGAAGCGGCTGGCGGATGACGGCGCCTGCAACGGGCGCCTTGCCTTCAGGCAGAAACACCGCAGCGGCGTGGCTGTCGCCGGCGATGACTTTTTCATTGCCCTTCCAGTCCATCGCGACACGAGGCGTGACGGGAAAGCCGGAACGCGCATAGCCGATCGCGCGCATGAACAATTGCTCGAGCGGTAGAGTTCCATGGTCGGTGTGGAGACGGCACCAGGCGGAAATGGCACCCGGGACGGTGACCGAATGCGGGCTTGTCTGGGGAATCTCGCCGTTTATGCCGAGCTCTGTAAGGGCTGCAACGGAGGCGGCGGCAGGCGCGCGGCCCGAACCGTTGAGCGCCTTGACCGCACCGCCCGCAGGTGCGTAGAGCGCAAAGCAATCGCCACCGATACCGGTCATCAGGGGATCGACGACGCATTGGACGGAGACAGCCGCAATCGCTGCGTCGACAGCATTGCCGCCATCCTGCAGGACTTCCAGACCGGCTGCGGTGGCGAGCGGATGCGACGTGGCAATCATCGCGCCGGTCGACAGGGTCGACGGGCGCCTTGCGGAAAAGAAATCGAAATCAGACATGTCATTCCTTTGTTTCACTGACAGCCTGTCATGGCCTCAGCGCCTACTGGTCCAAACGTCATCCTATTCGGAGGGGATGTCGGTCAGCGGCAAACCTTTCGGCAGCCCGCCGCCCTTGGACGGTAACCTCCATCAGGCAATCGGCTTGCACGATAGTGCAGCGAACGGCAAACCTGCAACCTCAAGGAAGGAAAGGCGGTCTCGCAATTTCGTTTGAGCACTGAAACCTGCGCCCGTGCAGATTTGTCTTAAGCCCTGGCAGAGGCTAGCAACACGAGCGTCGCTCGAAGAGTTGTCAGGATTGTCTGAGGAGAAGGCCAGCAAGACCGATCCCATCTGTCGCCATCCGTCTTTGGCAGACCCGTATCGGTCGTTAGTGCGCTTCGGTCAGTACAAACGCAAAACACCCGCAGCTTATGGCTACGGGTGTTTTTCGATAATGATGATTTGGTTGCGGGGGCAGGATTTGAACCTGCGGCCTTCAGGTTATGAGCCTGACGAGCTACCGGGCTGCTCCACCCCGCGCCAAGCGAATTTGGCGTTGCCAAATTTCGCGTCTGCGTAAACTGCGTTGCGGTTTACGTGTAGTGCCGGAGCAAATCCGAAGGATTTGTCTCCTGTGAGGGACGCACCGGCGACAGACCGAACGTCCCATTATTTCGTTAAACCCCAGCAACGACAAAAGGCCGCTTTGGGAGCGGCCCTTGGTTTGGCCAGGGGCCGGTTTGTTATGTGTGAGAAGATTGTTTGGTCCATCCTTATGGATGGCATTGCCTTTAATAGACCTGGCAGCGACCTACTCTCCCGCGTCTTAAGACGGAGTACCATTGGCGCAGGGGTGTTTCACGGCCGTGTTCGGAAAGGGAACGGGTGCAGCCACCCCGCAATGACCACCAGGTCGATTAAGGGCAATGTATGCGTGGCAATGGGCGACCATTGCAACGCTTTATCGAGAAGCTGGCGGAGGCGAACCCCCTTTTGTCTTAGTTGAACACGTCTTTGTTTGCCGTCTGGTTTGTCGGAGCAAAGCTCCGCAAGGCCAGAGGCCGTCGTGACCAGTGTCACGGCCCGTCCGGAGCGTTGTTCACGCGTCAGGACAAAACAGATGTCATCATCAAGGTGCGCAGCACCTTGATGAGCATAGTCAATGAGAACGATGAAGCCAATCGGGCTATTAGTAAGGCTAAGCTTCATGCATTACTGCACGTCCACACGCCTCCTATCAACGTGGTCGTCTTCCACGGCCCTGATAGGGAATACTCGTTTTCAGGTGGGTTTCCCGCTTAGATGCCTTCAGCGGTTATCCCTTCCATATATAGCTACCCTGCTATGCCGTTGGCACGACAACAGGTCCACCAGAGATATGTCCATCCCGGTCCTCTCGTACTAGGGACAGATCCTGTCAATATTCCTACACCCACGGCAGATAGGGACCGAACTG
>NZ_JAALXU010000005.1:0-45240 GCF_013317225.1 Neorhizobium sp. AL 9.2.2 | reverse complement strand
CGGTGTGGGGTGAGTGCTCGGGAAGAGGGGGGCGGGTAGACGATTATGTGCGCAAGAGGAATGCAGCGGGAGTGTTGTCCTTCTATTTCGCTGCAGTATCATCCGTGTACCTTCTTTTCTTCGTCGTTCCGCCTTGCCAAGTAGCGGTGACGTAGCGTTTTGAAGGATTGAAATCGATGAACCAGACAGTTTCCAATGTGAAGTCACGAAACATTCTCGTGCTCGGGGCCGGGGAACTCGGCATGCCCGTCCTTCGCAATCTGGCCCGTCGCGCCAAGGGCATTGAAGACGCAAAGATAAGTGTTTTGCTTCGCGCCAGTGCCATCAAATCAGACTCGATAGCCAAACAGCGCGACGTCACCGAAATCCGCAACTTGGATATCGAGATCGTCACAGGTGATCTGGTCAATAGCTCGATCGATGAACTCGCATCTCTGTTTGCACAGTACGATACCGTGATTGGCTGCGCTGGCTACGCGGCTGGGATTAATACACCGATGAAACTGGCCAAGGCGGCGTTGCAGTCCGGTATTCCGCGCTATTTCCCCTGGCAGTTCGGTGTCGATTTCGAGGCGATTGGTCGAGGCGGTCCGCAGGACATCTTCGACGCTCAACTCGATGTGCGTGAACTCCTTCGCTCTCAGAGCAAGACGGACTGGGTCATCATCTCCACCGGCATGTTCATGAGTTATCTTTTCGAACCAGAATTCGGCGTCGTTGATCTGGAAAAGAACGCAGTCAACGCTCTTGGCAGCTCCGATACCGCTGTCACGCTGACGACGCCCGACGACATCGGCGTGCTCACCGCTGAAATCGTCTTCTACGAGCCGACCATCAGCAACGAGATCGTCTTCCTGGCGGGCGATACCGTCACCTATGGCGAGCTTGCCGACAAGCTGGAGGCGGGTTTGAACCGGCGCTTCAACCGGTCCGTATGGACTGTTCCCGTCCTGATGGAAGAACTGGCAAATGACCCCCAAAACATGATGCGCAAGTACCGCGCAGCCTTTGGTATCGGGCGAGGAATGGCATGGGACAAGGCCGGCACATTCAACGCGAGCGAAGGCATCAAGGTGACGGATGTGTCCGATTGGATCAACGCGAACCTGAGCGGCAAGTGACATGGCCTCTGAGATGCAGATCGATGGAAGATAACAGACCGGGAGCGCGGTATAGCCGCGCTCCCAATGAGAGTTGATCCGCAACAATATCATTACGAGGTCGAACACCGTGCCGCCGACACCAGCGGAGCGGGCGCATGTCTCGATTGCTAAAACGTCTGCCAGGAGGGCTTTTCTGGCGGACGGGCATCAAAATCCTCGCGTGACGTTCGAAACTGTTCGGAATTCTCCACGACCCACGTCCACAGCGGGATCATGCGAATGAGAAGACCCATTCCCAGTTCGGTCAGTTCGTATTCCACCCGAGGCGGCACCTCAACGAGATCGTGACGCGTGACGAGACCATCTCTTTCGAGTTGGCGTAGCGTGCGCGTGAGCATCCGCTGCGTTACGCCGTGCATTCGTTTTCCGATGTCTGCGTGGCGAAGCCTGCCATAGACGCCGAGCGTGTGTATGACGCCGAGCGACCAACGGCTTCCCGCATGGGTGAGAACCTCGCGTCTCACCCCATCGTCGTCCTCACGAAGACCATCGCAAACCGCTTGGGAATAGCTAAGAATTTCTTCTCTGGTCATTGCTCTTGCCTCCGGTATTGCTGCCTGTCGTATTACCAGCCTTCCAAGGGCATTTCACCTGTCTCCCCGACGTGTAGGAACGTTCATAAAAGTCGGCAGGGAGATCCGCGTCGTTGGTCTCACCGATGGCCGAGGACATCAACTGTTGGCGCAAAGCTGCCACCCCATCCGCATATCGCGAAAAAAGCCCGGCACGCAGTGGCGGGCCGGGCATGGTTCGCAACAAAATCCGCCTCAGAAGAACGCTTGAATTCCCGTCTGGGCGCGGCCGAGGATCAGCGCATGCACATCATGCGTGCCTTCATGCGTGTTGACCGTTTCCAGGTTCTGGGCGTGGTGCATGACGTGGTATTCGATCTGGATGCCGTTGCCGCCGTGCATGTCGCGGGCCTGGCGCACCAGCCGGAGCCGATCGCCGACATCGAACGCCGCTTCGGGTTCGCTGTGCGGGTGATCGGTTTCCGGGTTTTCCGTTCCATGCATTCTTCGTGCGCGCCTTCATGCATCGCCACGCCCCGAGCGGAGGCAGGGACTTGTGATACACCGAAGGGTGGGGCGTGGCCAATGACGAAAAGCGGCGTGGGGGTGAGGGGACGTGGGCGGATGAAGGGTCGCAATGAAGGGTTTGACGCTTAAGGCTCGACGCTTCGCCAGTATCGTCGGGGGGCTATTCCGTAAATTCGTTTGAACGCGTGCCCGAAAGCGCTTTCTGAAGAATACCCGACCTTTGAGGCAACGGTCGCGACGGTTGATCCGCGGCGCAACGCATTTCGCGCCAGCCGCATCCGCCAGCGAAGAAGATAATCAAGCGGCGCGAGACCCACCAAAGATTTGAATCGTTTGGAAAAGGCCGATCGTGACATCGCTACCGATGCTGCCAAAGTTTCCAGGCTCCAAGGATAGGCAGCATCTCGATGCATCAACCCGATTGCCCTGCCGATCCGGGGATCGGCCAGTGCGCTGATCCAGCCCAAACTGTCGCCATCGTCCTGGATCAATGCCGCCCGCAAGACCTGGACGAGGAGAATATCGACAAGCCTGTCGGTGAGGACGGCGGCGCCGATCTGCGTCCCCTTGATTTCGATATCGAGGATAGCGAGCGTGGAGCGGACGACGGTTGCCGAAGCATTGCGCGACGGAATCAGCAGAAAGGTTGGCAGCGAATCCAGCAGCAGGTCAGCATCGGATTCTTCAAAACTGAAGGTGCCAGCGATCAACACGGTGTCATTGCCTTCGTGGCGAGCGACGTCAGATTGCGCCCAATCGAATGCCGACATTCCATCGTCGGAAAGGACGTGATCATCGTTCGCCAGGAAGTAGCTTGGCGCGTTGGCCAGCAGGAAGCAGTCCCCTGCGGCAAGCTGGTGACGTTGCCCTTCGCCGAAGTCGATCCAGCAGTCACCGGCCAGGACCGCGCCGAACTTGACTGCAGGCTTGGCAGGAAAGCGGTAAGACCATCGTCCGCTTGCCTCGAACCGTGTGCAGCGTGCGCCTCGTATGTTGATGAGGGAAAAGACTTCGGACAGCGGGTCCATCAGATTGAGCCGATCGCGACGATTTTAGGGTCGTTGCAGCATAGATCGCCTCGATTTGTCATGCAAAGATCAGCCTTCAAGAAAAGGATGATTGAGCATGATGGGTATCGAGGGAAAAGTCGTCGCGATCACCGGGGCAAGCAGCGGCATTGGCGAGGCCACGGCCCTGCATCTGGCGGAACGGGGAGCGACCCTTGTCCTTGGTGCGCGGCGTGCCGACCGGTTGGAAGCCCTGCGCAATTCTATCGTGTCACGGGGTGGGACGGCATGCTTTATCGTCACCGACGTCACGCGTCGTCAGGACGTCGACGGGCTTGTGGCCCTTGCGGTCGAAAAATTTGGCAAACTCGATGTTCTCGTGAGCAATGCCGGGATAGCGCCGATCTCGCCGCTGGACGCCCTGAGGGTCGAGGACTGGGAGGCGATGATAGACGTCAACGTCAAGGGCGTCCTTTACGGGATCGCAGCCGCCTTGCCGCTCTTTCGTCGTCAGGGCTTCGGCCACTTCATCAACACACTGTCAACAGCGGGAATCAAGATCGTACCGACGATGGCTGTCTATGCTGGGTCGAAGAACGCCGTGAGGACAATCACCGAAGCGCTTCGTCAGGAGGCTGGTCCATTGCTGCGCGTGACGGGCATTTCACCTGGGTACGTCGACACAGAGCTCCCATCCTCGATGACCGACCCCGCGATGCGGGCACAAGGGGAAGCCAGCATGAAGGCCACGGCGATCCCGGCATCCGCCATAGCTGATGCCATTGCGTTTGCGATCGCTCAGCCCTCGAATGTCGATGTGGGAGAGATCGTGCTGCGACCGACCGCACAGGGATAGGTGGCCGAAACGCTGTACGGGTGAGGACCGTATGGCGCTTCCACCCCAAACCGGCCGCTCGGCTCGTAGAATTCGTGAAACACCCGAACGATTCCAGGATCTTCTTCAGCGAGGTGACCGAGGGGGTGACGCCGGCCTTCACCGCAGGCCCGCTGCGACAGCCCGTGGGCCTGGCGCACCAGCCGGAGCCGATCGCCGACATCGAACGCCGTTTCGGGTTCGCTGTGCGGGTAATCGGGTTTTCCGTTCCATGCATTGTTCATGCATCGCCACGCCCGAGTGGCGGCAGGGACTTGTGATACACCGAAGGGTGGGGGATGGCCAATGACGAAAAGCGGCGTGGGTGGTGAGGGGGGTGGGCATGCATGGTTGCTGTTGTGTTGCCGCTATGCGCCCTTTTGTCGGCCATAGAGGTCGTCGCCGTACCTGCACAAAAGCAGACATCGTCTCGGCGGCGGCGTCATGTCCCCAGTGCGCCAAATGCGGTTACCCGAGACTGCCGGCAAACTGCTCTGGCCACCGATTGCGCTCTGCCAGAGCTGCCACAAAATCGATGAAGACACGGGTCTTTGCAGGGAGCTGTGATCGGCTTGCAAAGTACACCGAAATCGCGCCTGCGTCGGAATACCACTGCGGCAACAGCCGGACCAGACGCCCGGCCTCGAGATGAGGCTGGGCGTCTGCTTTCGGAACTAGCGCGACGCCCACCCCTAGAACGGTAGCGCTGAGCATGGCGGCGGGATCGTTGACGACCAGAGTTTCGGATAACTCCGCAGCCGCCTGACGGCCGGCCGCATCGCGCATCGTCCATTGGCGGATGCGTCCGCTCTGCCTCAAACGCATCACGATGCTATCTAGCGCCTTCAACCCCGCCGGGTCGAACGGCGGCACGCGACCTGCCATATAGCCCGGTGATGCCACCGCAATGATGTGCACCGGAGCGAGCGTTCGGGCGACAATGCCCGGGTTCAGATCGAAGCCTCCGCCGATCGCTGCATCATAGCCATCGGCTACAAGGTCGACGGGTCTGGCATCGAAATGACATTCCGGCTTCACACCCGGATAGAGCTTCAGAAACTCCGGCAGATGGGGAAGGATATGCAGCACGCCGAGGGTGGGCGGCAGGCTGACCTTGAGCACACCCTTCGGCTCACCCTGCACAGCCGCACCTCCGATCGCAGCCTGGATAGTGTCCAGGCTATCGGCGACCGACAGCCTGAAGCTTTCGCCCGCCTCGGTGAGAACCAGCTTGCGCGTCGAGCGATGGAACAGCCGGATACCGAGGTTGCGCTCCAGCATGGCGACGTTGCGGCTGACGGCGGCCGGGGTCAGCGACATGCGTCTGGCCGCTTCCGAGAAGCTGCCATGCTCGGCGCTCCGCACGAAGGATTCAAGATTAGCCAGTGTCTCCATCGCCGCGCCCTTCAAGTGATCGTTGAAGATATAACAAGTCAATTCCAGCTAATCAAAGGGAATTGGATCGTCCATATCTGGGTCATCAAACATCGCAAGGAGCGAGCAGATGACACGGAATTCTCAGCCTCTTCTCGGCAAGGTTGCTCTCGTGACCGGCGGGTCGCGGGGCATCGGCGCAGCCATCGTCAAGCGCCTGGCCCATGACGGGGCGGATGTGGTGTTCAGTTATTCAGCCTCTGGCGACAAGGCAGAGGAGCTCGTGCGCGTGGTCGAGGCCCTTGGGCGTCGGTCTGTGGCAATCAAGGCGGATCAGGCCAATGCGTCCGAGGTCGCAGACCTTGTGCGACAGGCGCATGAAGCGTTCGGCCGGTTGGACATCTTGGTCAATTCTGCCGGGGTCTTCGTCACCGGCGGTGTCGGCGATCCGAATGCAGATATTGCGGCGTTCGATCGACAGATCGACATCAACGTCAAGGGTGTCGCGGCCGCGGTCCGCGCAGCAGTTCCTCTCATGGAGGACGGCGGACGGATCGTCTCGATCGGGACAACGGGCGCGGTTCACATTCCCTTTCCGGGTGCAGCCGACTACATCGCAACAAAGGCTGCAGTGGGCGCCTATACGCGCGGCTGGTCCCGTGATCTCGGCCCGCGCAACATTACCGTCAACCTGGTTCAGCCCGGTGCAATCGACACCGACATGAACCCGGCAAACGGCCCCTTCGCGGACACTTTGAAGGGACTTGCGGCGCTTGGGCGCTACGGCAAGCCCGAAGACATTGCCGCGGCGGTCGCCTTCCTCGCCGGCCCGGACGCCAGCTACATTACCGGAGCAACACTCAACGTCGACGGCGGACAGACAGCCTGATCGACCATTTTCAACAAGGAGACAAATTCATGACATCCATCGGAATTATCGGCGCTGGAAACATTGGTCGCGCCATCGCGATAACTCTCGCGAGGAAGGGCATCGCAGCCACGCTTTCCAACAGCCGCGGCCCTGAAACGCTTGCCGAACTCGTCGCCTCGCTCGGCCCGTCGATTACCGCCGGCTCGCGCGAGGAAGCCGCATCGAAACACATCGTCTTCATCGCCGTCAATTGGTCGAAGCTTCCTGCGGCAATGGCCGATCTGCCCG
Source organism: Neorhizobium sp. AL 9.2.2 (assembly GCF_013317225.1). Taxonomy (NCBI): domain Bacteria; kingdom Pseudomonadati; phylum Pseudomonadota; class Alphaproteobacteria; order Hyphomicrobiales; family Rhizobiaceae; genus Neorhizobium; species Neorhizobium sp. AL 9.2.2. The sequence continues at coordinate 38,623 of NZ_JAALXU010000005.1, read as the reverse complement.
ATTGGAACGGTCGGATCGTCGTCGATACCAACAACCCGATCGAAGCGCCGCTGTTCCAGCCCGCAGACCTCGGCGGCCGGACGTCGTCGGATGTGTTCGTCGAGATGGTTCCTGGTGCTCGGGTCGTAAAGGCGTTCAACCATCTGTCAGCCGCTGTGCTCGCCGGTGACCCGACCAGCGAAGGAGGCAGACGCGTGCTGTTTTATTCCGGCGATGATGCATCGGCCAAAGCGGAGATCGGCGCGCTGATCGACCGTCTTGACTTCTTCGGCATCGATCTCGGTGACCTCGCCGTCGGGAGCCGCCTCGTCCAGTTTCCGGGCGGCCCGTTGCCGGCGCACAACCTCGTCAAATTCGGCTAAGGTTTAACAATCTTCCGCGCCGTCTCTTCAACAATTCAGGAGCCCGCTATGTCCACCACAGCCATCGAAATAGCACAGACGTTTTTCGACCACTGGAGTGCCAATCGGATCGACGAGGCCATCGCCATGCTCGCCGAAGACGTCCTCTACGACAACGTGCCCTTTCCCGATATCACCGGCCGCGAGAGCGTTCGAAAATTTCACCGCGATTTCGGCATCGGCAACAAGTTTACTGTCGACTGGAAGGTGGTGCACATCGCGGCGGCGGGAAACGTCGTGCTGAACGAGCGGATCGACATCTTCCTTCACGAAAACGGCGGACGGATCACGCTGCCCGTCATGGGGACAGTGACCGTGGAGAACGGCATGATCACCGTCTGGCGTGATTATTTCGATCCGGCGGACTTCGACCGGCAATTGAACCAGATCGGCAAATAGTCGGATCACGACCTCCGACAAGAGGTTGCCTTTGGGTCAAACTCGGACCGAAGCACCATCACATGATTCGAAGTCCGATATCGCCCTTCGGCACCTAGCCTTCGGACAGTCCGCTTACGACGCCAACTCGGTCTTTTCTCTAGGTCGCAGCCATGGCCGCCTCTTGTGAGAACCAGCCGCCCCCATCCGCATCTCGCGCAAAAGAAAGCCCGGCACGCAAAAGCGGGCCGGGCATGCTGCGTTTCACCAAAATCCCCCTCAGAAAAACGCCTGTATCCCCGTCTGCGCACGGCCGAGGATCAGAGCATGAACGTCATGCGTGCCTTCATACGTGTTGACCGTTTCCAGGTTCTGGGCGTGGCGCATGACGTGGTATTCGATCTGGATGCCGTTGCCGCCGTGCATGTCGCGGGCTTGGCGGGCGATATCGAGTGCCTTGCCGCAATTGTTGCGCTTGACGATGGAGATCATTTCCGGGGCCATCTTGTGCTGGTCCATCAGCTGGCCGACGCGCAACGATGCCTGCAGGCCGAGCGTGATCTCGGTCTGCATGTCGGCGAGCTTCTTCTGGTAGAGCTGGGTGCCGGCGAGCGGCTTGCCGAACTGCTTGCGATCCAGCCCATACTGGCGGGCGCGGAACCAGCAGTCTTCGGCAGCGCCCATCACGCCCCAGGAAATGCCGTAGCGGGCGCGGTTGAGGCAGCCGAACGGACCTTTCAGGCCCGACACGTTGGGCAGGATGGCATCTTCGGTCACCTCGACGCCGTCCATGACGATTTCGCCTGTGATCGAGGCGCGCAGCGAAAGCTTGCCGCCGATCTTCGGGGCCGAGAGACCCTTCATGCCCTTTTCGAGCACAAAGCCGCGGATCTCGTTGTTATGGGCTTCCGATTTTGCCCAGACGACAAAGACATCGGCGATCGGGGCGTTGGAGATCCAGGTTTTTGCGCCGCGCAGGCGATAACCGCCTTCGATCTTTTCGGCGCGGGTCTTCATGCCGCCGGGGTCGGAGCCGGCGTCCGGTTCGGTCAGGCCGAAACAGCCGATCAGATCGCCGGAGACGAGGCCGGGCAGGTACTTTTGTTTCTGCTCGTCGGAGCCGTAGGTGAAGATCGGATAGATCACCAGCGAGGACTGGACGCTCATCATCGAGCGATAGCCACTGTCGATGCGTTCGATCTCGCGGGCGACGAGGCCGTAGGCGACATAAGAAGCGTTGGCGGCGCCATATTCCTCGGGCAGCGTCACGCCGAGAAGGCCGGTCTGGCCCATCAGCTTGAACAGGTCCTTGTCGGTGGTCTCGTCGAGATAGGCATCGTTGATGCGGGGCGCGAGTTCGGCCTTGGCAAAGCTTGCGGCCGCATCGCGGATCATCCGCTCTTCGTCGCTCAGTTGGTCTTCGATGAGAAAGGGATCGTTCCAGTTAAACGCCATGCTTCTCGGGCCTCCGGATTTCAGCAATTCTGTTGATGGCGATTATCGCCGTGGGGCGCGCAAGGGCAAGACCCGTTTACTCAACCCGTCATGATCTATAGTCATAGGGCATGCTCACCCTGTCGCGAAAGCTTCTGCCGTCCACCTCGGCGCTTGCCGCCTTCGATTCCGTTGCCAGGCTCGGCAGTTTTTCGGCGGCCGCCGAAGAACTGTCCTTGACGCAAGGGGCTATCAGCCGGCAGGTTTCTGGGCTTGAGGAGCAGCTGGGCATGCCGCTGTTCGAGCGTACCAGCCGCGGCGTGGTGCTGACCGAGACCGGGGCGGACTATGCCAAGTCGATCAGCGTTGCGCTCTCCCAGATCCGCTCGGCCTCGCTTGCCGCCATGAGCAAACGGCATGGCGACCAGCTGAACCTTGCGATATTGCCGACATTCGGCACCCGCTGGCTGATGCCGCGCATTCCGCAATTCGTGGCCCGGCATCCGCAGGTGACGCTGAATTTCGCGACCCGCATCGGGGTGTTCGATTTCGACCGCGAGGGCATCGACATGGCGATCCATGTGGGCACGCCCGACTGGCCGGGGGCCGAGTGCACCTATCTGATGAGCGAAATGGTGGCGCCCGTCTGCTCGCCGGAGTTTCTGGCCAGCCATCCGATCCGCGCGGGCGAAGACCTGCTGCGGCTGCCGCTTCTGCACATGGCCTCGCGACCCGGCGCCTGGAGCCACTGGTTCGCAAGCCTTGGCATCGACACGGCACCCTCCCAGGCGATGCGCTTTGAACAGTTCTCAAGCGTTGCGCAGGCAGCGATCGCGGGGCTGGGCGTCGCGCTGATGCCGCTGTTCCTGATTGATAGCGAACTTGCAAGCGGCCAGCTCGTCGAAGCCTTCCCGCATGAAGTTACGAGCCCCAGCGCCTATTACGCGGTCGCACCCATCAGCAAACGCGATTTTAGGCCGGTGGTGGCGTTTCGGGAGTGGCTGCTGGAGGAGGTGGCGCGGTATGGGCAGGAGGTGGTGGGGTGGTGAAGGGTGACGGAACGGTGCGTCCCGCCCCTTCACCATGATCCATCCATCGCTCCTTGAGCCTATTCATCGTTGATGGTCGCGAACAGCAACGACCGGTGAGCAGCCACGCCCGCCAGGCTTCCATCGCCGACCGCGAGTGCAACAGAGGCCATGGGCCGCGCGGCGTCGCCGCAGGCGAAGATGCCGGGCAGGCTGGTTTCCTTCATCGCATCAGTCTTGATGGTGGCGCCAAGGGGGCCTGGTTCCATGTCGAGGCCGAGCTGCTGCGCGATCGAGGTGGAGACCTCGAAGGGAGCAAGCGCGAACAGGCCGGAGAAAGACAGGGTCCTTCCATCTGCAAGCTGCACATCGGCGTGATCGGTGAGGGCCTTCACGGGGGAGCGCTCGATGACGACGCCGCGTGCTGCGAGGGATTGAAGCTGATCTCTATCCGGCTCGAATGCCTGGTTGAGAAGCAGGGTTGTCGGTCCCCAATCGGGAAGCATCAGCGCATGGTGCATCGAGAGCGCCGAGCCGGCGATGACGCCGATCTTGCCCTGGTTGAGTTCGTAGCCGTGGCAGTAGGGGCAATGGAACACGCTCTTGCCCCAACGCTCCTTCAACCCCGCGATGTCGGGAAGAATGTCGCGTACGCCCAGCGCCAGGATCAGCCGGCGCGAACGGTAAGAGGTGTCCCTCACCAAAACGGTGACATGAGCCGCTCCGGAGCCTTTCTCACCGTTGCGCTGAACGGTCTCTGCACGACCCGAGACCCAATCCACCGTTGGGTACTCCATGACCTGTGACCGGGCCTCGGCTGCAATTTCAGCGGGATCGACATGGTCCTGGGTGAGGAAGCCATGCGAGTGGGATGCGAACCGATTGCGCCTGAGGCCTTCGTCGATCATCAGAACCTTTCGACGCGCGCGGCCGAGTTGAAGCGCTGCCGACAGGCCGGCGTAGCTGCCCCCGATGATGATGACGTCGTAGATCGTGTCGCTCATGATTTTCTCCTCTGTCTCGCAACAACATAAGTGTCGTGAAAAGATGGGTCAAGCCTCATGGCACTTCGATTGTATCGTGAATGACGATCATGCTAGTGTCGGTGGGGAAAGCACGAGAGGGAGCAGAGGATGAGGCAGGACAGTCGGCTATCGCGCATGCTGCATGTGTTGATCCATATGGGACGACATGACGGGGCGATGACATCCGAGATGATCGCACAGATGCTCGACGCCAACCCTGTCGTCATCCGGCGCACCATGGCGGGATTGCGCGACGAAGGGTATGTCAGCTCCGTAAAAGGGCATGGTGGCGGCTGGACCCTGGCCCGTCCTCTCGAGGAACTGACGCTTCTCGATATCTACCGGGCGGTCGGAGAACCGTCCATCTTTGCGGTTGGACCCGCTTACGACATGCCGGGATGTCCGATCGAACAGGCGGTCAACGGGACTTTGACGGACGTCTTCAACGAAGCAGAGGACCTGCTGCGCAAGAGGTTTGCCGGCGTGACGCTCGCAGATATCGCCAACGGGTTTCGAGGATCGAGCGAACAGGACGGCGGTCAACGATGCACGCCATGACCGCAGGCGATACCCCAACCATGTCTTCGGTCGCGGATTGACCCCTCTGTAGACCAAGCCCTCCGCTTCACGCTGGGTGCGCCCCCAGGCGCATGCTGTGGTGCCGGATTTTCGCTCTGGCCGCCCAGGGCGTGAGTTTGCAACCGTCCGGCGGGACTCGACTCCTCATCCGTTTTCTGCTTTTCTGATTAAACGATTAATCAGAGCGCCTCGATGGCTCCCATCCGCCCCGGTTCGAACATGAGTGCGATAGCGAGCGCCCTTGGCGTGTCGGCTGCGACCGTGTCGAATGCGTTGTCGGGCAAGGGGCGGGTTTCGCCGGAGCTTGGGGCGAGGATCCGGGCGAAGGCCGAGGAGCTTGGGTATGTGCCGAGCGTGACGGCGCGGGCGCTTCGCACGGGGCGCAGCCGCGTCATCGGGCTGGTGCTTCCCGATATTGCCAATCCGCTTTTCCCGCAGATCGCACAGGCGATCGAGAATGCTGCAGCCGATGCCGGGTACGGCGTTTTGATCGCCGACAGCCGTGGTGACAGTTCGATGCAGACGCTGGCGATCCAGCGGCTGGTCGAGCGTCAGGTGGACGGTATCGTCATCGTCCCGCGGCTCGGTACCCGCATTGCCGACCTCGGTTGCCCGGTCGCCGTCATCGACAGTCCGTCGACTCCAGGCAACACGGTTTCTTCCGATCACTGGCAGGGTGGGCAGGTGGTCGCCGATCATCTGGTCGGGCTCGGCCACAGGAATTTCGTGCTGATCGGCGCCAATCCACTTTCGAACGTTCAGAACGACCGCATCGGCGGCATGAAATCGCGCCTGCCGAAGGGTGCCCGCTTCGAGACGATCTGGATCGAAAAGCTTGAGGCACTGGCGGGAGCCGGTTGTTCGCTCGGTTTGCAGCAGAAGGTCGAGCTCGGCTTTACCGCCTTTGCCGCCACGAGCGATCTGCATGCGCTGCGTGCGCTGACCGAATTGCAGCAATCCGGCATCCGCATTCCGCAGCAGGCAAGCGTCACCGGCTTCGACGATCTCGTCTGGTCGTCGGTGGTTTCGCCGGGCCTTACCACCGTGCGCCAGGATATGGCGGCGATTGCCGAGATTGCCGTCGGCGCGCTGGTCGGCGTGATCGGCGATGATGCGGCCGAGCCTGATGCCGCGACCATAACGGTCGGCGTCACAGCCGTTGCAATGACCGATCGCGTGCCGATGACACTCGTTGCCCGCCAGACCACCGCATCCGTTTCCCGCCCCGAATTTTCACCCGCATCCCCAGCCTTGGAAGGGAATGACCCATGAAGACCCTGATTACCGCATCCGCCGCAGTTTTGCTTGCCACGACAGGCCTTGCCCAGGCCCAGGAAAAGACGCTCACCATTTCCGTCTATGCGCTGGCGCAGGACGAATACAAGCAGATCGTCTATGATCCCTTCCAGGCGATCTGCGGCTGCAAGCTGGTGGTCGAGACCGGCAACAGCGTCGAGCGGGTTGCCAAGATGGAGGCCAACAAGGCCAATCCGGTCATCGACATGGCCGTCGTCTCGATGGCCGATGCGCTGTCTGCGTCCCGCAAGGATCTGACCGACACGATCGACACGGCCAAGCTCAAGAGCTTCAACGCGCTTTATGACATCGCCAAGGACCCGAACCAGGACGGCAAGAGCGTCGGCTACACGTTCTACGCCAACTCGATCGTCTACCGGTCGGACAAGATGAAGATCGAAAGCTGGGCGGATCTGTTCAAGCCGGAATATGTCGGCCATATCGCGTTTCCGAACATCACCACCAATGGCGCCGCGCCGACGCTCTATATGCTCGGCCAGGCGCTGGGCAAGGATACGCCTGATCTTGCCGCCCCGATTGCGACGATCGGCGAGAACAAGGACGAGATCGTCACCTTCTACGAGAAGTCCTCGCAGCTGGTGCAGCTGATGAAGCAGGAAGAGATCTGGGCGGCACCCGCCGGTCGTTTCGCCTGGTCGCCGTTTACCAAGCTCGGCCTGCCGATGGCATGGGCGACGCCTAAGGAAGGCCAGGCCGGCGGCATGAATGTCATGGTCGTCACCAAGGGTTCCAAGAACCGCGACCTGGCGCTGCAGTTCATGGATTTCTGGCTGTCGACCGAGATCCAGACCAAGCTTGCGGAAAAGCTGGTGGACAGCCCTGCCAATAGCGAGGTGAAGGTATCCGACGAGATCGCTGGCAACCTTACCTTCGGCAAGGCAACCGCCGAAAGCCTCAAGTTCATCCCCTCGGCCATCGCTCTCGATAACCGCGCCGGCTGGATCAAGACCTGGAACGACAAGGTCGGGCAGTAAGCTTCAGCAAACCGCGCGCCTTGCGGCGCCGCAAACCTTTCGGCCCGGGTTCCGGGCTGAAAGGGCGCGGCCTGCGAAGCGCGCGGGAATGATGACGTGACACAGTTCGACGATACTACCGGAGACCACGCATGTTTCAAAACCGGGCCGAGGCGTTTGCACTTGCGCTGCCTGCCGCAATTTTTGCGGCGGCGGTGTTTATTGTGCCCGTGCTGATCCTTCTGTCCGATGGGTTCAGGAGCCTTGATGGCGGCTGGACGTTTGCGGCTTACGGCGAGTTCTTCTCCTCGCCGCTCAATCAGGCGGTGTTCCTGCGCACGCTGAAGCTAGGCGCGCTGGTGACGGTGGTTTCGGCGGTGATCGGCTATGCGGCGGCGTTTTCCATCGTCAGCCTGTCGCCCGCTGCAAAGGGCCGGATGACCGGGCTGGTCGTGCTGCCGCTGATGATTTCGCCGGTGGCGCGCACCTATGCGTGGATCGTCATTCTCGGCCGGACCGGCATCGTCAACCAGGCTTTCCAGGCGCTGGGGCTGAGCGAGGCGCCGCTGCGCATCCTGTTTTCCGAAACGGCAATCTTTATCGGCCTGCTGCAGCTGTTTCTGCCGCTGATGATCATCTCGCTGATCTCGGCGCTCGAGAATATGCCCAAGGATGCGGTTCCGGCAGCAAGAGTGCTCGGCGCCAACTGGTTCCAGGTGTTCTGGAAGGTCATCCTGCCGCTCACCAAGGAGGGGTTGGTCATCGGCGGTACGCTGGTCTTCACCGGTTGCCTCACCGCCTATATCACGCCGGCCATCCTTGGCGGCTCCAAGGTGCTGATGCTGGAAACGCTGATGTACCAGCAGGTTGCCGTCAGCAACAATTTCGTCGCCGCAAGCGTCATTGCCTGCATCCTGATCGTCATGAGCTTTGCCGCCAACCTTCTCCTGAAGCGGGTGGCAACGGCGCGCAACACGCAGAGAAAGGCCGCCCGATGACCGCTCGCAGCCTGTTTGTCCCCGCCACGCTGTTTCTGCTGGCGACCTTCCTGATCGGGCCGTTTCTGATCATCGTCGCGGCGTCGTTTTCGGCTGGCGAGACATTGGCGTTTCCGCCGCAAGGCTTTTCGCTGCAGTGGATCCTCAAGGTCTTCACGGTCGAAAGCTTTCGAGCCTCGTTCGCGATGTCGATGTTTCTGGCCATCGGCGGCACGGCGGCAGCGCTGGTGCTCGGCATTCCCGCATCCTACGCGCTGTCGCGCTACCGGCTGCCGGGGGCGGAAATCATCCGCACCATCGTTTCCGCGCCGATCATCGTGCCCGGCATCATCGTCGGCCTTTCGCTGCTGCGCTACGTGGTCGTGCCGTTCGGCGTCGGCATTACGCTTGCGCTGTTTCTCGCCCATACCGCGCTGATCCTGCCCTATGCAGTGCGCGTCGTTTCGGCGAGCCTCGACAACCTGCGCTCGGATATCGAGGAGGCGGCGGTGCTTTTGGGCTCGTCCCGGCTCGGTGCCTTTTTCCGGGTGGTCATGCCCAACATCAAGGGCGGCATTCTTTCGGCCTTCATCCTCGGCTTCGTCACCTCGTTCAACCAGGTGCCCGTATCGCTGTTCCTGTCCGGTCCCGGTGTGCGCACGCTGCCGATCGACATGATGGCCTATATGGAAATCGTCTTCGATCCGTCGGTTGCGGCGCTCTCGTCGCTGCTCGCCTTCCTGTCCATCGGCATCGTTTTTGCTGCTGAACGCTTTCTCGGATTTTCCCGCTATGTCTGATCAATCCTATCTCTCGCTTGAAAAGCTGACGCTTGCCTATGGCGACAGCGTGGCCGTTGCCGATCTCGACCTGTCGGTCCGGCGCGGCGAACTCATCGCGCTGCTTGGCCCCTCGGGCTGCGGCAAGACGACGACCATGCGGGCAATCGCCGGGCTGTTGCCTGTGAAATCCGGCAAGGTCATCCTCGACGGCGAGGACATGACGCGCACGGCGCCGAACAAGCGTGCCGTGGGGCTGGTGTTCCAGTCCTACGCGCTGTTCCCGCATCTCTCCGTCTACGAAAACGTTGCCTTCGGGTTGCGGCTGAAGGGCATGAAGGGCGCGGAACTGGATTCCAAGGTGCAGTCCGGCATCGCCTCCGTCGGGCTTGCCAAATTTGCCGACCGCAAGCCGGCCGAGCTTTCGGGCGGCCAGCAGCAGCGCGTGGCCCTTGCCCGCTCGATGGTGATGGAGCCGAAGGTTCTGCTGCTCGACGAGCCGCTGTCCAACCTCGATGCCCGGCTGCGGCTGGAAATGCGCACCGAACTGCAGCGCGTCCAGCGCGAGACCGGCGTGACGATGATCTTCGTCACCCACGACCAGGCGGAAGCCCTGTCGCTTGCCGACCGGATCGTCGTCATGAAGAACGGCGCGATCGAGCAGATCGGCACGCCTGAAGATATCTACAACCGGCCGACGTCCTCCTTCGTGGCGGATTTCGTCGGGTTCGAGAACATCCTTGCGCTGGAAGGCGGCGCGCTGAAGACCGCCAATGGCAGCGTGCCGCTTTCGACCGCACCCGGAACCGAGGCACCTTCGGCTGCGGGTCTCGCCTGGCGTCCGCGCATGGTGACGCTTGGAACCGGCCCGTTTCGCGGAACCGTGCGCGGCACATCGTTTGCCGGCCATTCCCGCGAATATTTGCTGGACAGCGCGCTCGGTCCGATCAAGGCTGAGGTGGATGCCTCCGAACCGGTGCATGTGTCCGGCTCGGACCTGTCCTTCGACTTGCCGGTACACAAGGCCGCGCACCTTTCGCGCATTGCCTGAGGAGATATAGCCATGGGCATCTGGATCGATACCGATATGGGGTTCGACGACATCGCGGCGATCATGGTCGCGGCGCATGCGGGCCTCGGCGTGGACGGGGTTTCGCTTGTGTTCGGCAATGCACCGATCGAGCGGGTGCGCGGCAATGCGGCTGGCGCATGTGCTGCTTTCGTGTGGCCGTTCCCGGTTCATGCGGGCCGCGCCTTTCCGGTGATGGGCAGGCTTGAGACGGCGCAGGACGTGCTGGGCAATGAGGGCATGCCAAGCGCCGGTCTGTACCTGCCGGACATGCCCGACACATTTCACGACGATGCATTCGAGGCGCTGTGCCGGTGGCTGGAGAAGAGCGACGGCGACGCACGCCGGATCCTGGCGATGGGCCCGCTCACCAATATCGCAGCCGTTGCACTGGCACGGCCGGATCTTGCCGCCAAGATCACCGATCTCACCTGGATGGGCGGCAGCCTGACCGCCGGAAATCAGACAGCATCTGCCGAATTCAACGCCTGGGCGGATCCGGAAGCTGTGGCCATCGTGCTTGCGCATCAGATCCCGCTCAGGATGGTCGATCTCGATATCTGCCGCAAGGTTTTGTGCTTTCCAGACGATGTGGCGCCGATCCGGGCTGCCGGCGGACGCAATGCGACGCTGGTGGCCGATCTCCTGGCCGGCTTCGTCGAGATCGCCACCAGCCGCGGCCGGCCGGCGATGGCGCTTTACGATGCGGTTGCCGCTTTCGCCTTCGCCTATCCGGATCACGTCACCTGGCGCGAGGCGCGCATCGACATGGAAACCGCCGGTACCGTGACGCGTGGGCGGACCGTGGTGGAGACCCGGGCGGCCAAGGTTAGCGGTTTCAACGGATCCTATGCGGCCGAGATAGACGTCGAAAAGGCGCGCGATACGATCCTTGAAACCCTCAAGGCGGAGGCAACGTGGTGATGAGCGGCGAGATGAAGACCATCGTGACTGACATCTACGGGTTTACCGATGCGGGCTTGCGCGACCGGGCCGTGATCGCTGCCCGCGGCGATGCGCCTTTCGACATCCTGATCACCGGCGGCACCCTCGTCGACATGGTGACGGGCGAACTCCGCGCGGCCGATATCGGCATTGTCGGGCCGCTGATCGCCAGCGTCCACGCGCCTGCTAGCCGCAGCGATGCCGACCGGGTGATCGATGCCGGCGGTGCCTTTGTGTCGCCGGGGCTGATCGATACGCATATGCATATCGAAAGCTCGATGGTAACGCCCGCCACCTACGCACAAACCGTGCTGCCGCGCGGGGTGACGACCGTCGTGTGGGATCCGCACGAATTCGGCAACGTCAACGGTATCGAGGGCGTGTGCTGGGCGGTCGAGGCGGTCAAATCGCTGCCGCTGCGGTGCCTGGTTCTTGCGCCGTCCTGCGTGCCATCGGCGCCGGGGCTCGAAATGGCGGGCGCCAGTTTCGACGCTGATGCGATCGAGGAAATGCTTTACTGGCCGAAGATCGCCGGTCTGGCCGAAGTGATGAACATGCGCGGCGTGATTGATCGCGACCCGCGCATGAGCGAGATCGTCCAAGTGGCGCTGGCTGCGGAAAAGCTGGTCTGCGGCCATGCCCGCGGGCTTGCCGATGCGGATCTCAATGCCTTCATGGCATCCGGCATCACCTCCGACCACGAGCTTGTTTCCGGCGCCGACCTGATCGCCAAGCTGCGCGCCGGACTGACGGTGGAGCTGCGCGGCAGCCATGACCATCTTCTGCCGGAGTTCGTCGCAGCGCTTGGCGAACTCGGCCGTCTGCCGCAGACGCTGACGCTCTGCACCGACGATGTGTTTCCTGACGATCTCGTCGATGGCGGCGGGCTGGACGATGTGGTGCGCAGGCTGGTGCGCTACGGCATGAAGCCGGAATGGGCGCTTCAGGCCGCAACGCTGAACGCGGCCCAGCGCATCGGACGCGCCGATCTCGGCCTGATTGCCGCCGGGCGTCGTGCCGATATCGCCATCTTCGAGGATCTCACGGAATTTCGCCCCCGGCATGTGCTGGCCAGCGGTACGGAAGTTGGCTGCCGCGGAGCGATTTCGGTCGAGATCAAACCGACCGATCCGGCCCCGCTGACGGCTTCGGTCAAGCTCAAGCCTTTGCAGGCAGACGATTTCCGGGTTCGGTCGGAGGGCACGAAGGTGCGCCTTGCCACGATCGACCGGCCACGGTTCACCCGTTGGGGGACAGCGGATGCCGATGTCGTCGATGGTTTCGTGGTGCCGCCTGAGGGTGCGACGCTGATTGCCGTGACCCACCGCCACGGCCGGGCGGACTGCCGCACCCGGGTCGGTTTCCTCACCGGCTGGGGCACATGGCGCGGCGCTTTTGCCACCACGCTTGCGCATGACAGCCATAACCTGACCGTGTTCGGCGCCGATCCAGTCGATATGGCCGTTGCCGCCAATGCGGTGATTTCTGCCGGCGGCGGCATGGCGGTGGCGATCAAAGGCAAGGTGGAAGTACTGCTGCCGTTGCCGCTTTCCGGCCTTGTCTCGGAAGCGCCGATGGAAGAGGTGGCCAACGGCTTTCGGGCCATCCGCGCCGCGATGGATGGCATCGTCGACTGGACGCCGCCCTATCTCGTGTTCAAGGCCTGCTTTGGCGCAACGCTTGCCTGCAATCCCGGTCCGCACCAGACCGACAGGGGCATCGCCGATGTCGCAACAGGCAAGGTGCTGGAAAGCCCCGTTCTCGAAATTCTCGGATAAGGGGCGTTCATGCAGCCGCACGACTTCTGGCAGGAGATGCATCCGGCGGGCACGTTTTCATGCGAAGCGCCGTTTTCTGGGTTCTTTCCCGTCAGCCTCGATGACGGGCGGCAGCTGCGCCTGCCGATCCGCCCGCTCGCCGACGGCAAACACGCACTCGCCTCGCTGATCATCAACCAGGCGAGTTTTAAAGTGCAGGATGCGCTGGCGGCGGATCTCGCAAAGAAACTCGAACCCTACCGCCCCGAGGTGATCGTCGGCCTGCCGACGCTTGGCCTGACGCTCGCCTCAGCCGTCGCCCGCGCGCTGGGATTGCCGCGCTACGTTCCGCTGGGGACCTCCAGGAAATTTTGGTACGACGAGACGATGTCTGTGCCGCTGTCGTCGATCACCACACCCGACCAGGTGAAGCGCCTCTATGTCGATCCGCGCATGCTGCCTCTCATCACGGGCAAGCGCGTGGTGCTGGTGGACGACGTCATTTCCTCCGGTACCTCGATCGTCGCCGGTCTGACGCTGCTGGCGTCGCAGGGCATCGAGCCGGTCGCGATCGGGGCGGCAATGCTGCAATCGCTGCGCTGGCATGACAGGCTCGACGGGTTCGGGGCCGAGTGGCGGGAGAGGGTTGTAGGGGTGTTTGGGACGCCGATGCTGGTAAGGGCGGGCGAGGGGTCGTGGGGGGTGTGACGTCAGTCCAAAAAGCGTTCTCTCACGCGAAGGACTTCGCGCGGCTGGGTTCCTGTGACGAGCAAAGTGATGAGGGAGCTTGTCACAGGAATCCAGTGCCATCGCGTCCGCAATGCGGGGAGCTCTTGATCGGGCTGTTATTTCGACAGGTGCATTAGAGCGCATTTCCACCTTGCGAAACACGGCCGGCGGGATAGGATCGCGATCACCCACCGCTTCTGACAATCACGATATCGGGAATGAAATCATGCAATTGGTGTTCGACGGCCATAACGATGTGCTTTTGCGGCTCTGGCGGAACATGAAGGCTGGTGGGGATCCGGCGGCGGAGTTTGCCGGGGGGACGGCGGGGGGGCATATTGATGCGCCGCGCGCGAAAAAGGGCGGTCTCGCAGGTGGGCTCTGCGCCATCTACATTCCCTCGGGCGATCTGGTTCTGTCGGATCCGGATGCGGACGGACATTATGCGACGCCGCTGGCAGCGCCGCTCGACTATGCGCCGTCGCTCGATATCGCACTGGAAATGGCGTCCATCGCACTGCGGCTCGACCGGGCCGGGGCTTGGCGGTTGTGCCGGTCCGTCAGCGAAATCCGCAAGGCGGTCGAGGACGGTGTCTTTGCCGCCGTGATGCATATGGAGGGCTGTGAGGCGATCGATGCGGATCTTGTCAATCTTGACGTGTTCCATGCGGCGGGCCTGCGGTCGCTCGGTCCCGTCTGGAGCCGCCACAACATCTTTGGCCATGGCGTGCCCTTCGCGTTTCCGATGACGACCGATACGGGGCCGGGGCTGACCGATGCGGGCTTCCGGCTGGTGAAGGAATGCAACCGGCTCGGGATCGCGATCGACCTTTCGCATATCACCGAGAAGGGGTTCTGGGATGTGGCGAAGACCACCGACCAGCCGCTGATCGCCAGCCATTCCAACGCGCATGCGCTGACGCCGGTTGCCCGCAACCTGACGGACAGGCAGATGGACGCGATCAAGGAAAGCGGAGGTCTGGCCGGGCTGAACTATGCGGTAACCATGCTGCGGCCCGACGGGCGCGACGATGCGGCGACCCCGCTTTCCGACATGGTGCGCCACATCAACTACATGGTCGAGCGGATGGGGATCGACTGCGTGGCGCTCGGATCGGACTTCGACGGCGCCACGATACCGCAGCAGATCAGCGATGCTGCAGGCAATCAAAATCTGGTTGCGGCCCTCAAAACTGAGGGATACGCTGACGAGGATCTCGCAAAGCTTTGCCGTGAAAACTGGTTGAGGGTTCTGGGCAAGGCTTGGCAGGAATAGGCTCGGAAGACGGGCTTCGAACGGGTTAGAAACAGGCTTCCGCAACGTACGGAACAGGGGAAATCACATGCTTCATCTTCGCTCCCACACTCTTCGAATGCTGTCGGCGACCGCAGCGCTGTCGCTGCTTTCGTTTGCCGCACCCTATGGTCTTTCCGGAGAGGCGATGGCCGCAACGCCGGCCGATACGCTGGTCGAAGGCTTTGCGATCGACGACATTATCAGCATCGATCCGGGCGAAGCCTTCGAGCTTTCGGCGGCTGAAGTGACCGCCAACAGCTACAGCAAGCTGGTGACGCTCGATCCGTCCGACACGTCGAAGGTGATCGGCGATCTCGCCGACAGCTGGACCGTTTCCGACGATGGCATGACCTATACGTTCAAGCTGAAGCCCAACCTCAAATTCGCCTCCGGCAACCCGATCACCGCAGAAGACGTCGCCTTCTCGTTCGAGCGCGCCGTCAAGCTCGACAAGTCGCCGGCGTTCCTTCTGACCCAGTTCGGCCTGAAGGCTGACAACGTCACCGAAAAGGCGAAGGCATCCGGCGCCGACACGTTTACCTTTGTCGTCGACAAGGCCTATGCGCCGAGCTTCGTGCTCAACGTGCTGACCGCAACAGTGACCGCGGTGGTCGACAAGAAGGTGGTGATGGAGCATGCGAAATCCGTCACCCCGACGGCCGAATACAAATTCGACACCGATTTTGGCAATGAGTGGATGAAGACCGGCTATGCGGGGTCCGGCCCGTTCAAGGTGGTCGCATGGCGCGCCAACGAAGCCGTCGTGATGGAAGCCAACCCCAATTATTACGGCGAGAAGCCGAAGCTGAAGCGGGTGATCTACCGCCACATGAAGGAAAGCTCCGGCCAGCGCCTTGCGCTTGAGAATGGCGATATTGATGTGGCCCGCAATCTCGAGCCGAACGACATGGACTCCGTGTCGAAGAAGGAGGGCATCTCGCTCACCTCAGCGCCGAAGGGCACCGTCTACTATTTCAGCCTCAACCAGAAGAACAAGAACCTCGCCAAGCCGGAAGTGGTCGAGGCGATGAAGTATCTCGTCGACTATGATGCGATCGGCGCGACGCTGATCAAGGGTATCGGCGAAATCCACCAGACCTTCCTGCCGAAGGGCCAGCTCGGCGCTCTCTCCGACAACCCCTACAAGCTGGACGTGGCGAAGGCGAAGGAACTGCTCGCTAAGGCGGGTCTTGCCGACGGCTTTACCGTGACCATGGACGTGCGCAACACGCAGCCGGTGACCGGCATTGCCGAAAGCGTGCAGCAGACGCTGGCGCAGGCCAATATCAAGCTGGAAATCATTCCGGGCGATGGCAAGCAGACCCTGACCAAGTTCCGCGCCCGTACCCATGACATCTATATCGGCCAGTGGGGTTCGGACTATTTCGACCCGAACTCGAATGCCGAGACCTTTACCGTCAATCCTGACAATGCCGATACGGGCACGACGAAGACGCTCGCCTGGCGCAATGCCTGGGACGTGCCGAAGGAACTGTCTGACGCCAGCAAGGGCGCGCTTCTCGAAAAGGATGCCGCCAAGCGCGCGGCCACCTACGAGGACCTGCAGAGAAAGGTTCTGGCCACCAGCCCGTTCGTGATCGTCTTCCAGCAGACGGAAGTGGCCGGCTATTCATCCAAGGTGAAGAATTACAAGCTCGGCCCGAGCTTCGACACCAACTTCGTTGCTCCGGTCTCGAAGGAATAGCCGATAGGGGACGATTTCCTTGACGCTTCCCGATGTAACGACTGTGACACGGCGCAACAGGCGCCGTGCTCCCTCCATTGTCAAAGGTACGCTGCGGTTTCTGATCACCGCGGCGACCACTTTCCTTGGCCTGTTGGCCGTTACTTTTTTCATCGGCCGCGTGGTGCCGATCGATCCGGCGCTGGCGATCGTCGGTGACCGTGCGCCGGCGCATGTGGTGGAGCGGGTGCGCGAGCAACTGGGCCTCAACCTGCCGCTCTATCATCAGTTCTGGATCTACATAAAGCAGGCGCTGACCGGCGATTTCGGCACCTCGGTGCTGACGACGAACCCTGTGATGACCGATATTGCCCGGGTGTTTCCGGCAACGATCGAGCTTGCCACGATCGGCACGCTGATCGGTTCCGTCATCGGCGTGCCGCTCGGCGTGCTGGCGGCCGTCAAGCGCGGCTCGATCGCCGACCAGATCGTGCGCATCATCGGCCTGATCGGATATTCGGTGCCGATCTTCTGGCTGGGACTGCTGTCGCTCGTGGTGTTCTATGCGAAGCTCCGCTGGGTCGCCTATCCCGGCCGCATCGACATCGCCTACGAATACACGTTCACGTCCGTGACCGGCTTCTTTCTGGTCGATGCCATCTGGCAGCGGGAGTGGGAGGTGGTCTGGGACCTGTTCCGTCACATCATCCTGCCCGGATGCCTGCTCGGCTATTTCTCGCTCGCCTATATCAGCCGCATGACGCGCTCGTTCATGCTGACCGAACTTTCGCAGGAATATGTGGTCGCGGCGCGGGCCAAGGGCCTTTCGGAAACGCGGATCATCTGGTTCCACGCGCTGCGTAATGCGGCCGTGCCGTTGATCACCGTCATCGCGCTTTCCTATGCGGGCCTGCTGGAAGGCTCGGTTTTGACCGAAACGATCTTCTCCTGGCCGGGGCTTGGCCTCTACATCACCAACTCGCTGCAAAATGCCGACATGAATGCGGTGCTGGGCGGCACACTTGTGATCGGCATGGTGTTCGTCGCCATCAACCTGTTTTCCGATCTTCTCTATCGGACGCTCGACCCGAGGACGCGCCGATGAGTGTCGTTGAACCGTTGAAACCCTATAGCCGGGCGTGGCTTTTGTCCGACCGGCCGACCTCCCGGCATCAGGCCCGTGTCGGCCGTGCCTATGTGGTCTGGCGCCAGTTTTCCGAAAACCGGCTGGCACTGCTTGGCCTGTTCATCATTCTGGGCCTGATTTTCATCGCCATCTTCGCCAACGTTCTTGCGCCGCATAACCCGGTGCAGGGCGACCTGCGCAATTCGCGGCTGCTGCCGCCGGGTTCGGCCGGCTTCCTGCTCGGCACCGACGACCAGGGCCGCGATATCCTTTCGCGGCTGCTCTACGGATCGCGGCTGACGCTGTTCGTGGTGGTGCTGGTCGCGGTCATCGCCGCGCCGGTCGGGCTGATCGTCGGCACTGTCTCCGGTTACGCCGGTGGCTGGGTGGATGCGGTCCTGATGCGGATCACCGACATCTTTCTCGCCTTTCCGAAGCTCGTTCTGGCGCTGGCGCTGGTCGCGGCATTGGGACCCGGCATCGAGAACGCGGTGCTTGCCATCGCGGTTACGTCCTGGCCGCCCTATGCGCGTATCGCCCGCGCCGAAACGATGACGTTCCGCAACTCGGAATTCATTTCGGCGGTGAAGCTGATGGGTGCCTCGCCGTTTCGCATTGTGCTGCGCCACGTCATGCCGCTCTGCATGTCGTCGCTGATCGTGCGTGTCACGCTCGATATGGCGGGCATCATCCTGACCGCCGCCGGCCTCGGCTTTCTGGGTCTCGGTGCACAGCCGCCGCTGCCGGAATGGGGCGCGATGATCGCATCCGGTCGCCGTTTCATTCTCGACCAGTGGTGGGTAGCCGCCATGCCCGGTATCGCCATCCTGATCGTCAGCCTCGGCTTCAACCTTCTCGGCGACGGATTGCGCGATGCGCTGGATCCGAAGGAGGCCGGACAATGACGGAGAAAGGCCAATGATGATGGGCAATCCTTCCGTCAACATGACTGCTACCACCGAAGCGCCGCTGCTTGCGGTCGACGACCTGCGCGTGACGTTTCCGACCCGCACCGGCGAGGTAACCGCTGTGCGCGGCGTCTCGTTCACGCTCGGCAAGGAACGTCTCGGCATCGTCGGGGAATCCGGTTCCGGCAAGTCGCAGACCGGGCGCGCCATCATGGGGCTGACGGCGGGGCATGCGAAGATCACCGCGAACAAGCTGGAATTTCGAGGTCGCGATCTTCTGTCGATGCCGAAATCCGAGCGGCGGCATATTCGCGGCAAGCAGATCGCGATGATCCTGCAGGACCCGAAATATTCGCTTAATCCGGTCATGACCATCGGTCGGCAGATCGTTGAAACGCTGAAGACCCATGAAAAGGTCTCGGGATCGCAGGCCAAGGACCGCGTGATTGCGATGCTGGAATCGGTGCAGATCCGCGATCCGGGCCGCGTCTACAATCTCTATCCGCACGAGGTTTCCGGCGGCATGGGGCAGCGGGTGATGATCGCGATGATGCTGATCTGCGGGCCGGAGCTTCTGATCGCTGACGAACCGACGTCCGCGCTCGACGTGACCGTGCAGCTCGACGTTCTCGACATTCTCGACAAGCTGGTGTCCGAGCGCGGCATGGGGCTGATCTTCGTGTCTCACGATCTGCGTCTGGTCTCCTCCTTCTGCGACCGGGTGCTGGTGATGTATGCCGGACGGGTGGTGGAGGAACTGGCGTCTGCCGATCTTTCCAAGGCGAGCCATCCCTATACGCTGGGGCTTCTCAATTGCCTGCCGACGATAGGCTCAAACCGGCATCCGCTGCCGGTGCTCGACCGCAAGCCGGAGTGGTCGCTATGAGTGCCATCATCTCCATCCGAGACATGCTCGTCACCTATGACGACTTTGCCGCACTCGATCATGTCAGCATGGATGTGGAAGAGGGCGAAAGTTTCGGGATCGTCGGTGAATCGGGCTCGGGGAAATCGACGCTGTTGCGCGCCGTTTCCGGGCTGGCAGGGTTCGACAGTGGCTCGCTGACGGTCGCGGGAAAGACCTATTCGGGGCAGGCGAGGACCAAGGAATTCTACCGCACTGTCCAGATGGTGTTCCAGGATCCCTACGGATCGCTGCATCCGCGCCAGACGGTGGACCGGCTGCTGCTGGAGCCGCTGGCGATCCACGGTTTTAGCGACGTCGATGTGCGGATTGCCCGCGCGCTGGATGAGGTCGGGCTGGGAGCGGGTTTCCGCTTCAGGTATTCGCACCAGCTTTCCGGCGGCCAGCGGCAGCGCATCGCGATTGCCCGGGCACTCATCCTCGAACCGAAGATCCTGCTGCTGGACGAGCCGACTTCGGCGCTCGATGCGTCGATCCAGGCGGAAATCCTCAATTTGCTGGAGCAGGCAAAGCGCGACCGCGGATTGACCTTTGTGATGGTCAGCCATGATCTCGGTGTGATCAGCCATATGTGCGGCCGTCTTGCGGTGATGAAGAGCGGCAAGGTGGTGGAAACCGTGCCGGCGCAGGCGCTTGAAAACCGCGAGTTCTCGGCGGATTACACCCGACAGCTGCTGGTGGCGAGCGAAGGCTTCAGCCGCGGCTAATCCTTGTGGCGGGCGGCAGAATGCTATTGTGCACCTGCGAAATGCCCGTAAGATCGCGGTTAAGAGATCAATAAGCAGGGGAACAATGCCATGAAGACGGTTGCTGGTTGGGGTGTGTTTTCGCGCCGGAGCGTGATTGCGGCGTCTGTTGCGCTTGGCCTTGCCGCCTCGATGGGAAGCGGGGCGTTTGCCGCGGCAAAGACGTCGGTCACGATCGGCATGACGATCGAACCCATTGGTCTCGATCCGACGATTGCCGCCCCTGTCGCGATCGGGCAGGTGAGCTGGCAGAATATCTTTGAGGGCCTGACGACGGTCGACAGCGCCGGCAAGGTGCAGCCGCAGCTTGCGGAAAGCTGGGAGATTTCCTCGGATGGGAAGACCTATACGTTCAAGCTGCGCCAGGGCGTGACCTTCCACAACGGCGTCGCCTTCGACTCGTCCGTTGCGAAATTTGCGATCGACCGGGCTCGCGGCGCCGACAGCGTCAATCCGCAGAAGCGCTATTTCGCCTCGATCGAGACAGTGGAGACGCCCGATGCCGCAACGCTGGTGCTGAAGCTGAAGCAGCCGGCGGGCAGCCTGCTCTACTGGCTCGGCTGGCCGGCATCTGTCATGGTCGAGCCGAAATCCGCTGCCGACAACAAGACCACGCCGGTCGGCACCGGTCCGTTCAAGTTCGTGTCCTGGCAGAAGGGCTCGAAGGTCGATCTGGCGAAGAACACTGACTACTGGAACAAGTCCGTTTCGGTGAAGCTCGAGACAGCGGTTTTCCGGTTCATCGCCGATCCGCAGGCGCAGGCAGCGGCCCTGAAGGCCGGCGATGTCGATGCGTTTCCGGAATTCGGCGCGCCGGAACTGGTCTCCTCCTTCGAGGGCGACACGAAGCTTGCGACCGTGATCGGCAATACCGAGCTCAAGGTCGTGGCTGGCATGAACAATTCGCGCAAGCCATTCGACGACAAGAAGGTTCGCCAAGCGCTGATGATGGCGGTGGATCGTGCGACCGTTGTCGAAGGTGCATGGTCGGGTTACGGCACGCCGATCGGCAGCCACTACACGCCCAACGACCGCGGCTTCAAGGACTTGACCGGCGTCTACCCCTACGACGCCGAAAAGGCGAAGGCGCTTTTGAGCGAGGCCGGATATCCGAACGGCTTCTCCTTCACCATGAAGGCGCCGCAGATGGCTTATGCGCAGCGCTCGTCGCAGATCCTGCAGGCGATGTTTGCCGAAATCGGCGTCACGATGAACATCGAGACGACCGAGTTTCCCGCAAAATGGGTATCGGACGTGCTGAAAGCCGGCGACTACGACATGACCATCGTTGCCCATGCGGAGCCGATGGACATCGATATCTACGCCCGCGACCCCTATTACTTCCACTACAAGAACCCCGCCTTCAACGAGATCCTCGCCAAGGTCGAGGCGACCGCCGATCCTGCGGAACAGGACAAGCTCTACGGCGAGGCGCAGACGATCCTGGCAGAGGACGTCCCGGCCTTGTTCCTGTTCGTGATGCCGAAGCTCGGCATATGGGACGCGAAGCTGAAGGGGCTGTGGGAGAACGAGCCGATCCCATCGAACGTGCTGACCGAGGTGTTCTGGGAAGAATGACGATGCGTCTCGCCGTGATCTGCGCCGGTGACGTTTCCGACAACGCGAGAGGCGTTAAGCTTTGCGATGAGGTGGCCTTGGGAAAGATGGGGCTTAATCGCGGATGACTGAAATCCCCCTCTGGCCTGCCGGCCATCTCCCCCACAAGGGGGGAGAAGGTATGCGGCACCCGATTGCCTCGATCGTGGCCCGGCGGTTCGGCTGGGTTAAGCCCTCCCCCTTGTGGGGAGGGTGGGGAGGGGCGACTGGCGTAGGCATGGTGGATGTTGGAGGGTGCGGCCCATGATCTCCATCCTTATCCGCCGCATCCTGTCGCTCATCGTCACGCTTCTCGTCGTGTCGCTGCTGATCTTCGTCGTCATGGATCTCTTGCCGGGTGATCCCGCGGCGATTGTGCTGGGGACGTCAGCAAGCCCGGAAACGCTGGCGGCGCTCAGAACCCAGATGGGGCTCGATCAGCCCCTGCCGGTGCGTTATCTCGCCTGGTTATGGGGTGTTTTTCAGGGCGATCTCGGGCAGTCCTATACCTATGGCGTGCCGGTCGCGGGGCTGATCGCGGAGCGGCTGACGGTGACGCTGCCGTTGGCGCTGATGGCGGTTCTGATGTCGGTCGGAATTGCCGTGCCACTCGGCGTGCAGGCCGCGAAAAAGCATAACGGCATGTTCGACGCCGTTGTCGGCGCAGTCTCTTACGTCAGTATCGCCGTGCCGGCCTTCTGGGTGGGGTTGCTGTCGATCATCCTGTTTTCGACGCTGCTCGGCTGGATGCCGGCGGGTGGATTTCCGGGCTGGGACGCGGGACTGCTGGCCGGGCTGCAGGCGCTGCTGCTGCCGGCGATCGCGCTGGCACTGCCGCAGGCGGGCGTGTTGACACGCGTTGCGCGGGCCGCGGTGCTGGACGTGATGAACGAGGATTACGTGCGCACCGCCCGCGCCAAGGGACTGGGCGAGGGGGCAGCCCTCTGGCGCCATGCGGTGCCGAATGCGCTTGTGCCCGTGGTGACGATGATCGGCATGCAGTTCACCTTTCTGATCGCCGGTGCAGTTCTGGTCGAGAATGTCTTCAACCTGCCGGGTCTCGGTCGGCTCGCCTACCAGTCGCTGGCGCAGCGCGATATCGTTGTGATGCAGGACGTCGTCCTGTTTTTCTCGGCCCTTGTCATCGTCGTCAACTTCCTCGTCGACCTCCTTTACCTGGTGATCGATCCTCGGCTGAGGGTGGGGGTGAAATGAGGCATCTGCTGCGCCGTCCCGTTCTTCTTGCCGGACTTGTCGTGACGCTGTTCCTGTTTCTGGTGGCGCTGCTATCGCTGGTCTGGACGCCCTATCCGCCGTCGAAGATGAACATCATCCACAAGCTGAAACCGCCGTTCGAATTCGGCCTGCTCGGGACCGACCAGTTCGGACGCGATGTGGCTTCCGCGCTGATGGTCGGCGCCTGGAATTCGCTGTCGACGGCGCTGCTTGCGGTGGCGATCGGTGCCACGATCGGCACGGCTGTCGGCACGGTGGTGGCGATGCGGCGCGGCTGGGTGGAGCAGATCGTGATGCGCGGCTGCGATATCATCTTCGCGGTTCCGCCAATCCTGTCGGCAATGATGCTCGGCGCCTTTATCGGATCAGGCCGGTTCACGGCGGTCATTGCCATTGCCACGTTCATGGTGCCGGTGTTTGCGCGGCTGACGCTTGCCGCGGCGCGCCAGATCTGGACGCGCGACTATGTAGCGGCGGCTATCGGCATGGGGCGTTCGAAGCTGACAATCACCTTCGTCCACATCCTGCCCAATATTTCGAACCAGATCATCGTGCAGGTGACGATCCAGCTCGGTCTCGCGATCCTGACCGAGGCGGGGCTTTCCTATCTCGGGCTCGGCATGCCGCCGCCGAACCCGACCTGGGGGCGGATGCTTGCGGATTCGCAGACGTTCCTTGGACAGGCGCCTTGGCTCGCCTTGATGCCGGGTCTGGCGATCGCGATCGCGGTGCTGGGCCTCAACATGCTCGGTGATGGTCTGCGCGACCTTCTCGATCCGCGCTCGACACCCTGATTTTTAAACGACGACCTGAGTGAAAGACTTTTCATGAACGCCCTTTTGAAACTGACGATCCGGGACATTCTTTCTCTTTATGCGCAGAAGAAGCTTTCGCCGCTCGAATACTGGGAGGTGGTCGAGGCACGGGTTGCGGCGTTCGAACACCAAGTTCAGGCGCTCTACCTCTACGATCCGGAAAGCGCACGGCAACAGGCGAAAGCCTCCACCGAGCGCTGGGCGAAGGGCGAGACGCTGGGGATGCTCGACGGCATTCCGGTGACGATCAAGGAACTGATCGCCACGAAAGGGCATCCGGTGCCGCTCGGGACCGCCGCGACGGAGCTGACGGCGGCGGCCAGCGATGCGCCCGCCGCTGCACGGCTGCGCGAGGACGGCGCGGTGATCTTCGCAAAGACCACATGTCCCGATTACGGCATGCTGTCGTCAGGTCTTTCCAGCTTTCACCCTTTGAGCCGCAATCCCTGGGACCTGACGCAGAACCCCGGCGGATCCAGCGCCGGCGCCGCGTCTGCTGCGGCTTCGAGCTTCGGACCCCTGCATATCGGCACCGATATCGGCGGTTCGATCCGGCTGCCGGCCGGCTGGACGGGGCTTTTCGGCTTCAAGCCCAGCCAGGGCCGCATTCCGGTCGATCCGTTCTTTGTCGGGCGCTGTGCCGGGCCGATGACGCGGACGGTGGAAGACAGTGCGATCGCCATGGCGACCCTGTCGCGCCCCGACTGGCGCGACGCGACATCGCTGCCGCCCAACGCCTTCGACTGGGTGGATCTCGACATCGACGTCAAGGGGATGAAGATCGGGCTTATGCTGGATGCGGGCATCGGGATCTCTCTCGACGACGAGGTCCGCGCGGCGGTGACGGCTGCGGCAAAGCGGTTCGAGGCGGCGGGGGCCGAGATCGTGGAGGTTGCGCCCGTCATGACGCGGACGATGCTGGACGGGCTCGACAGTTTCTGGCGGGCGCGGTTCTGGGGCGATATCGAGGCGATGCCGGACGAGCGCAAGGCGCAGATCCTGCCCTACATCTTCGAATGGGCAAAGGGCGGGGCTTCGGTTTCCGGCGTCGAGGCGGTGCGCGGTTTCAACCAGACGATCGAGATGCGCAAGGCCTGTGCGAGACTCTTCTCCGGCGTCGATGCGGTTTTGTCGCCGACCAACCCAATCGTCTCCTATCCGGCCGACTGGGCATCGCCGACCAACGATCCCTTGAAACCGTTCGAGCATATCGGCTACACGGTGCCGTGGAACATGTCGGAGCAGCCGGCCGCCTCGATCAACTGCGGTTTCTCCCGCAGCGGAATGCCAATCGGGCTGCAGATCGTCGGGCCCCGGTTCGCAGACTTGCTCGTTCTGAAGCTGTCGCATGCGTTTGAGCAGTGGACCGGCGGCGTGACCAACTGGCCAGACCCGAGACTTAGGCCCTGATCTGCGCATCGAGTGACGGTCCGAGCGCAAAAATCGGCGATGGAACCTTCACGGTTTCGCCGCGTTTCATTTTGGCAGACGAATGCGTGCACTTTGCGTCTGGTGGAGTATGATGTGCGGGAGGCAACCTTTCGAACATGACCGGGCCTGATATCCCGATCTTCGCCAAGCCTCACAGTTTGCATGTCGTTTGAACCTTTCCGCAAAGCCCGCGCCTTCCGCGCGGCGCCAAGATCCGTAGAAACAGGAGATCTCCATGGCCGCAGCTACTTCCACGAATGCCGAAATTGCCCGCGCTCGCACCGCCGCCGGTGCTGCTACGACGTCTGACATCGAAGCGCAGCTGCAGCAGCTCCGCGAAGATATCTCGTCGCTTGCCAAGACCGTCGGCGCCGTCGGCAGCAGCACGGCGAGTGAAGTGAAGGGCAAGGCCCGTCGCGCCGCATCCGATGCGACCGATGCGTCCATGCAGATGGTTGAAGCTGCCCGCGAGCAGGCGATCTCGTTCGAGCGCGACCTGGAAGCGAAGATCCGCAAGGCACCGATCCAGTCGATCGCGATCGCAGCCGGCGTTGGCTTCGTCTTCGCTCTTCTGTCGCGTCGCTAAAGATGATGGGCCTTGGTCCCCTTATCGCTTCGTTTGCCGCGATGGATATCGCGGCATTTACGGAGCGGCTGAAGCGAAACATCATGCTGTATGGGCTCGCTGCACTTTTCGTGCTGACGGCCTATGTGCTGGGCGTTGCGGCACTTGCCGTTCATCTGTCGCAGTTCTGGGGCCTTCCCATAGCGCTTCTGGTGGTTGCAGGCGGCGCATTGCTGCTGGCCGTGATTTTCTACCTTTCGGTGACGCTCACCGCGAGAGCGGAAGTCAAGCGCAAGAAGCAGGCAGTGGCCGCCAATAGCGGCAAGACGCTGGCTTTGACGGCAGCACTCACAGCGGTTCCGCTTCTTCTGAAGTCGAAGCCCCTGATGTTTGCATCGATCGCGGGGGGCCTCGGCTTCCTCGCCCTGAGCGGTGGCAGGACGCGTCGTCGCTTTACAAATCCTGGAGAGTAACACCAGCCGTTACTCGTCTTTCGATCATCGAGCTGCCGGACAAATTCCGGCAGCTTTTTTTGTGTCTTGTCGGATTGTCATGAGGCTCTGGTCGACGCTCGCGCGGAGCGAAGGGATGCGTGCTATTCAGAATTCTGCAAACACGGAGGCGGGCAGTTGTCTGGCGCTACGCGAAACACACAAAAACGCCGCCCGTGAAGGCGGCGTCTATGAGTTTACATGCAGTTCGCCAAACCCTCAGCCGCCGAAGGCGCGGGACGTGATGGCTGCGTCACCGGCATCCGGGCCGTAATCGACCTCGCCGGATACGCCAAGCAGTTCCTGTAGGCGTGTACGGGCGCGCGAGACGCGGCTCTTGATCGTGCCGACAGCGCAACCGCAGATCTCTGCAGCTTCCTCATAGGCAAAGCCTGCGGCGCCGACGAGAACAATCGCTTCGCGCTGATCGTCCGGAAGCTTGTCGAGCGCTGCACGAAAATCCTGCAGGTCGAGGCGACCATACTGTTCGGGGTGCACGGAAAAGCGTTCGGAAAACAGGCCGTCGCTGTCTTGCACTTCGCGGCCACGCTTGCGCATCTGGCTGTAGAATTCGTTGCGCAGGATCGTGAACAGCCAGGCCCGCATGTTGGTGCCGGCCGTAAAGCTCTTCTGGTTCGCCCAAGCCTTCATGATCGTGTCCTGGACAAGGTCATCGGCCTTGTCGTGACGACCGGTCAGCGAGACGGCAAAAGCGCGCAGGTTCGGCAGCGATGCCAAAAGGTCGCGCTTGAAAATGCGATCGTCGTTGTCTTCTTCCTGGCTCATTTCGCATCCACCGACTTGGCGTTGCGCTCGGCATGGTCGAGCCGTTCGAGCAGATCGAGGAAGCGATCGGGGATACCCTCCTCCTGGACTGCGTCATAAAATTCACGCAGTTTGCGAGAGATCGAGGCGTTGGGAGACACTGACCCAGGCCTTGCTTCTTGAGATTGGCTTGTTGTCATGTCATCTTTTTTTGTGTTGTCGTCACTCATCACTCAAATGGCCTGTTCGATATCGTCACCTCACAATTCGCGGATCGAAAAAAAGTTCCACCCTTGCGGAACTTTTTTTAAGTACCCACGTTATTAGTCCGTCAATTGCCCTCATTGGGTCCCGGGGAGTATTTTTTTATGTCACTGACCTCACGCGTTGCGTCTCATCTTCCATATCTGCGCCGCTATGCGCGGGCCGTTACCGGATCGCAGACATCGGGAGACGCCTATGTCGCGGCGGTCCTCGAGGCCCTGATCGCGGACGTCTCCATCTTTCCGGAGTCGTCTAAGGATCGTGTATCGCTTTACAAACTGTTTGTCGCAATTTTTGGTTCCACTTCAATCGAGATCCGGCCGATCGACTCGCCGTTTGCTTGGGAACAGCGCGCAGCGGCTAACCTTTCGAACCTTCCGTCGCAGTCCCGTCATGCCTTCCTTCTGATTTCGGTCGAAGGCTTCACGATTGAGGAAGCGGCTGAAGTTCTCGATATCAGCGTTGGTGAAGTGAACAAGCTTCTCGACGAAGCCTCGCGCGAAATCTCCCGCCAGGTCGCGACCGATATCATGATCATCGAAGACGAGCCGCTGATCGCGCTCGACATCGAGCAGATGGTACAGGACCTTGGTCACCGCGTCACGGGTATCGCCCGTACCCACAAGGAAGCGGTATCGCTGTTCCAGACATCGCAGCCGAAGATGGTTCTCGCCGATATCCAGCTGGCGGACGGAAGCTCCGGCATCGACGCGGTCAACGAGATCCTGAAGTCCTCCAATGTCCCTGTGATCTTCATCACGGCATTCCCGGAGCGTCTGCTGACCGGCGAGCGGCCTGAGCCTGCTTTCCTCGTCACCAAGCCTTTCAATCCGGATATGGTGAAGGCTCTGATCAGCCAGGCCTTGTTCTTCAATGACGCGGTTAAGGCTGCTGCCTGATCTATCTGCCATCGATCGATTTTAGGCAGGAACAAACCCCAAAGAGAGGCGTTCTGGGATATCGGAACGCCCCGCTTGCTTTCCCGCTATGATGCCGAGCGATGTCTTCCCTTGATTTAAAGCGTCCGTGGGATACTTACCTGCGGATATTGAAAAAGAGATTTGGCCTGGTTGGTACGTCTCGTTAGAGCTAAGGATTACCAAAGGGTTGGGTTGTTTCGACAAGACCGACACTTTATAAGATTTTGAACTTGAATGAGTTGCGGAAGTCTATATTCAGACTTCCGTTCGCCTGGAAGTCGCAACGGAGTTTACCAAGTGACGCATCCGCTGACATGGCAGCAAGCTGGTCAGAGTGATGACAAGTTGCGTGAGTTTTTCATGCCAGCGCTGATTGATCTCGGCGCATGCATCATTATCCAGGACACCCAGCAGAATTACCTTCTCGTTGCCAACCTGCCTCAGGTCTGGTCGCTTCAAGGCGTGGATGCGCCAAGCGATGCGAGCCTGTTCGGCGACGACGTGGCCGCGAAACTCCACACGCTGAAATCGGAAATGACCGAGCTTGGCCGCAAAGGCCATATCGAGGTCACGGCGGGTTCGGACCAGGTCTTCGAATTCCGCGTCCAGGCCGTCGGCGTCGAAGGCGGGAACCTGCATCTGGTCACCACGATCAATGACCGGTCGGAAGAGCGGCATCGTGAGCGGTTGCTCCGGGCCTTGCTGCGCGAAGTCAGTCACCGCTCCAAGAACCTGCTTGCGATCATCCAGAGCATCGCGCTGCAGACGGCGCGCTATTCAGGGTCGCTCGATCTTTTCCTGCACAAGTTCCGTGGGCGGCTCTATTCGCTGTCGCAGAGTCAGGACCTTATCACCGATTCGAGTTGGCGCGGCGCCTATCTTTTCGATCTGGTTCAGCAACAGACCGAAAAGTATCTTCCTGATAACAAGCATCTCGTCCGCATGGGCGGTGACAACGTGCTGCTGACGCCCAATGCATCGCTGCATGTGGGGCTGGCACTGCACGAACTGGTGGTCAACGCCGTCAGTCACGGCTCCGTCATGCGCAGCCGCCTGCCGATCGAAGTGGCGGCCAACCGGGTGCACGTGGATGGGCATGACGTTCTTGAGATCGTCTGGGACGAGGCGTTGATTGAAAACGACAGCGTCGACGTCAGCGAGGACGGGATGCGATCGCATTTCGGCAGCACCGTTCTCGAACGGGTGGTACCTGCGTCCGTCAACGGGAAGGCACGATATGTGATCTCCAACGATCGCATTCAGTACCGCCTGAGCTTTCCGCTCGAAGGCGCCAGCGACTGAAGGTCGGGCCAACCAATTCCCCACATGATGCGAAGGCCCGATGATCGAAGCATCGGGCTGTTCGCGAATGTCGAGCCACGGGGATAGCCCCATGCGAGGCTCGTTGCTTGGCGCCATGTTTTCACGTCACAAGGGAACAAGTCGTGCCGGCGATAGCGGCTGCCCAAAACGGAGCTGGCTCGGTTCCACTAGGGAGCCGAGCCAGTTCTTCTCTTCGAGGGGGATTGAAGAGTATGTCCGAAGGCTCTTTGTAGGGCGGGGGACGGGGGGTCGCCTTCAGACATCAGTAGAACGGGCGTCCGGGAATTAGGTTCCGGCATATTTTCAAAAAATCGAAGAAAAAATGAGAGCGGACGACGCAACGGAAAACGGCGGCTTTCGCCGCCGTTCCGGGTCGTATCTGGAGCGCTGAAATCAGCGCTTCAGGGTTCTCGGATCGAGCGCATCGCGGATTGCATCGCCCATGTAGTTGACGCTCAGAACCGTTGCAGAAATCGCAAGGCCTGGCCACAGCACGCGTGATGGCGTCAGCTGCAGGAAGTTGGCGCCGTCAAACAGCAATCGTCCCCATGTCGGAAAATCCGACGGGAAGCCCAAGCCGAGGAAGGACAGCGACGATTCCGTGATGATGGCCGAGGCGATCCCGAGCGTCGCAGACACCATGATCGAGGACAGGACGTTGGGCAGGATATGCCGCAGCACGATCCGGTATTCCCGCATGCCGCTCGATTTCGCCGCCAGGATGAATTCCTGGCTTTTGACCGCAAGCACATCGCCACGCACGATACGTGCCGTGTGCATCCAGCTCGTGACGCCGATGACGACCACGATCAGGATGAAGATGCCGGTCTCCGGTCCGAAGGCTGCGCGCAGCGTATCGCGGAACAGAAGCAGGATCACGAGCAGGAGCGGCAGAAGCGGCAGGGCCAGGAACAGGTCCGTCAACCGCATCAACGGCCCATCGAGCCTGCGGAAGTAGCCCGAGAGGACCCCCACCAGCGTGCCGAGGAAGAGCGCGAGAAGCATGGCGGTGATGCCGACCGCAAGCGAGATGCGGCCGCCGGCCAGAACCTGGGCAAGCATGTCCTTGCCGAGGTTATCGGTTCCGAACGGATGCGCCAGCGACGGCCACTGGTTCTTCTCGCGGATGTTCAGCTGGTTGGGCGCGACCCTGTGGATATAGGGGCCGACATAGACAGCCAGAACGATGAAGGTGAAGACGATGAGGCCGGCGACGCCGCCCTTATGCGCTCGGAACTGCCGCCACATGTCGGCCATCGCGGAGCGTGTTGGGGATGACGCCCTGGCGGGTGCGGGGTTTGCGATTGTCGCGTCAGTCATACCGGATCCTCGGGTCAAGAATGCCGTAGAGAACGTCGGCGATCAGGTTGAAGAGTACGATCAGCACCGCGAAGATGAAGGTCAGTGTCTGAACGAGAGGAATATCGGCGCCCTGGACGGCGACGATCAGCAACTGCCCCAGCCCGTTCACGCGGAAGATCTGTTCGGTGATGATGGCGCCGGAGAAGATGGTGGGTACGCCGAGCGCAATCACCGTCACGACCGGGATCAGGCTGTTGCGCAGCACGTGGACGAGCAGCACGACGTTTTCCTTGACGCCCTTGGCCCGGGCGGTGCGGACATAGTCCTGATGCAGGTTGTCGAGCATGGAGGCGCGCACGAAGCGGGTGATCTGGGACGCATTGTAGAGCGCCAGAACCGCGACCGGCATGGCCATCTGCTTTGCCTGCGCAACGAAGGTCGCAAAGTTCGTGACCTGCAGATTGGTGTCGTAGACCGACGGGAACCACTGGAGGTAGGACGAAAAGATGACGATCAGAAGCACGCCGGTGAAGAAGGTCGGCACCGAATAGCCGACCATCGAGACGAAGGTGCCGACCTGGTCGAAGATCGAATACTGCTTGTAGGCGGAGATGACGCCGATCGGAACGGCGATCAGAATGCCGAACAGGTAGGCGAGGCCGACGACCCACAGCGTCTGCGGCAGGCGCTGGACGATGAGATCAACGACAGGGCTGCGGGTAGCCCAGGAGAGGACACGCATGCGCTGACCATCGCCGAACTGCCAGCCTGTGAGGCGTTCGAGAATATTAAGCGGCTCGTTGATGAAGAACTGTTGCAGCCAGTAGAGATAGCGCATGAAAAACGGCTGATCCATGCCGAGCGAGGCGCGGATCTGTTCGCGGACTTCCGGCGGGATCGTCAGAGGCAGGTCGCCGGTCGGATCGTTTGGTGCCAGATCGAGCAACGCGAAAATGACGAAGCTGATGACCAGCAGGGTCGGTATTGCGAAGAACAATCGTCGCAACGTGTATGTGAACATGTACGAATTACTCCAGACGACGCCGGATCATGCCGCATAGTGCGGTGATAGGGCGCGAAGTCCTGATGTGCCGCATCGGATCTTCCCGAGCCCGAAGTTCGGAAAGATCATGCCAGTCTCAAGCGGGAAGGACGCCGGCAGCTTTGTGTGCTGCCGGCTGCTTTGCTTTACTTCTTGCGCGACCAGTCAGCGATGTTCCACACCTGGCTGTCCCACGAGTTCATCTTGATGCCTTCGAGGGTGGCTGCGAAGGACGACTGGTCACCGCGGTGGACGAGCGTGATATGCGCGCCTTCCTCGGTCAGCATGTCGTTGAGCTGCTTGGCGAGCGCTGCGCGCTTGTCGAGATCGGCGGTTCTGGAGAGTTCGCCGACCAGCTTGTCGTAGTCAGGGTTGCAGTAGCGCGGGATGTTCTGTCCCTGCCAGCCGTTTGCCGGGCCAGGGATTTTGTCGCACAGCCATTCCGCCAGATACTTTTCAGGATCCGTGCCATCGAAGTTGTTGGTGTACATTTCGACGTCGGCATAGAACTTCTGGAACGTGTCCGGGCTTGCCGGGTCGCCACCGAAGAAGACGGAGGCAGACGCGTTGCGGAGTTCCGCATCAACGCCGATTTCCGCCCACATCGCCTTGACCAGTTCCTGGGTCGCCTGGCGAACCGAGTTGGTCGAGGTGGAGTAGAGGTAGGAAAGGCGTACGCCATCCTTGGCGCGAATGCCGTCGGAACCCTTCTTCCAGCCGGCATCTTCGAGCAGCTTGTTGGCGCCTTCGATATCCTGCTTCAGGCACCAGCTGTCGTTCTTGGTGGAGGCGACGACTTCCGGTGCGGGCACGATGTTGCAGGTTGCCCTGCCGGACTGGCCGTAGCCGGCCTCGACGATGATGTCGCGGTCGATGGCAAGCGACAGTGCACGGCGCACGGCCGGATCGCTCAGGGACGGATGCGGGCCTGCTTCCTTGGTGGAGCGTTTGGCGCCCAGCGACGGATCGGCGTTGAAGTGGTTGAGGTTGATACGCTCGACCTGGGTGCCGAACGAGATTTCAAGACGGCCCTTGCCGGCAGCGAGCATGGTCTGCAGCACTTCAGGCTCGACCTGGGCATTCCAGGCGTAATCGTATTCGCCGGTTTCAAGCACGGCGCGGGCAGCCGATGCCGCATCGCCGCCACCCTTCAGGGTGATCGACGCGAAGGCGGGCTTTGCCGGATCGCGGTAGTTCGGGTTGGCCTTGAAGGTGATGACGTCGTTCGGCTTGAAATCGGCGACCATGAAGGCGCCGGTGCCGATCGGTCCGAAGTTGGCGGCCGTGCAGCCGGGAGCCTTGGCGCCGACGCAATCCTTGAACTGCTTGGCCTGGATGACCGGCGACTGGGCGCCGACAAAGGCCGAGTAGGGGTATGGCTTGGGTTCGGTGAAGGTGATCTTGACGGTGTTCGGGTCGATCGCCTCGACATTCTTGACACCTTCGTACTGGGCCGCCTGGGCGCAGCCGCCATCCGGCGCCGTGCAGTATTTCCAGGTGAAGATCACGTCTTCAGCGGTAAACGCCGTGCCGTCGGACCATTTGACGCCCGGCTTGATCTTCCAGGTCATGCTGAGAAGGTCTTTTGCAACGCCGCCGTTTTCGACCGTCGGGATCTCGGTGACGAGCCACGGAACCAGTTCGCCCTTTTCGTCGTAGCGGGCGAGGGGCTCAATCACGATCGAGGATGCAAAGACTTCCTTCGTGCCGCCCGAAAGATACGGGTTCAACGTGGAAACGGCCTGCCAGAACAGGGCCTTCAGGTCTCCGTCAGTGCCGCGCTCGGCGTGGGCTGCGGTGCCACCCAGGGCGAGCACGGCCACCGTGCCGACCAATAGGTGCTTCAACTTCTTCATGCTGCTATTCCCCTTGATGTTGATTTGTCTCGATTTTAGTGCCCGGATCGCCCGTTTGCCGGTGTCGATGCCGTCGAGCTGCATGGCGCCCTGTCTTCCCTGGCGCGTCGCAGATTAGAATTCCCGCATCCTCCTGAAAAGTAGGTCGTATATTACATTTGATACCCGCAATATGCTGAGGTGATCAAAATTTGAGCCATCTAAGCATAGGCCTATTTTGTGTTCAAGGGCGAAAATTGACGCTTGCAAATTCCAACGAAGCCGTCGCAATATCGCAGCCTTCGAGACTGGAAATACCAATAAATCTAGAGGATTGCCCAAATGCCTGTCATCAATCGCGTCGCCGAAATGCAGGATCAGGTTGCAGAATGGAGACGCCATCTGCACGAGAATCCGGAGCTTCTCTACGACGTTCACTACACATCCGCCTTCGTTGCCGAGAAGCTGAAAGCCTTTGGTTGCGACGTGGTTGAGAGCGGCATCGGCAAGACGGGCGTCGTCGGCATCATCAAGGGCAGCCAGGGCGATGGCCCGGTTATCGGCTTCCGCGCCGACATGGATGCGCTGCCGATCCTTGAGACATCGGGCGTGCCGTGGGCTTCGAAAACGCCGGGCAAGGCGCATTCCTGCGGCCATGACGGACATACCGCAATGCTTCTGGGTGCTGCGCAGTATCTTTCCGAAACCCGCAATTTCAAAGGGTCGGTTGCTGTCATCTTCCAGCCCGCCGAAGAAGGCGGCGCGGGCGCGCTTGCCATGATCGAGGACGGCATGATGGACAAGTTTTCCATCAAGGAAGTCTACGGCATGCACAATGCACCGGCGCTCCCGGTCGGCAGTTTCTCGATCCGCAAGGGCGGCATCATGGCGGCGGCCGATACTTTCGAGATCACCATTTCCGGCCGTGGCAGCCATGCCGCCCAGCCGCATCTTTCGATCGACCCGGTGCTGACCGCATCGCATGTGGTGATCGCGCTGCAATCGGTCGTGTCGCGCGAGACGGATCCTCTCAAATCGCTGGTGGTCACGGTCGCATCGATCCATGGCGGCCAGGCAAGCAACGTCATTCCGGCCTTCGTGACGCTGGCCGGCACCGTGCGCACGCTGCTGCCGGAAACGCGCGACTTTGCCGAAAAGCGCCTCAAGGAAGTGGCAGAAGCGACGGCGATCGCGCATGGTGCGACGGCCAAGGTCGTCTACAATCGCGGCTATCCGGTCACCTTCAACCATGACAACGAGACCGATTTTGCCGTCGGGATCGCCTCGAAAGTGGCAGGTCAGGGCAAGGTCGACGCCAATGCGGCACCGCATATGGGCGCTGAAGACTTTTCCTACATGCTGGAGCAGCGGCCGGGTGCCTTCATCTTCCTTGGCAATGGCGATACCGCCAATCTTCACAATGCGGCCTACGACTTCAACGACGAGGCCATTCCCTACGGCGTGAGCTACTGGGTTTCGCTTGCCGAAACGGCGCTCGCCGCCTGATCGTCACCTCTTCCGACCGGCCCCTCGCGATGCCGCCACTCAGTCGCGACGGGGCCGCCTAAACCAAGGAAACATGCATGCTGCTTTCCGGACCTGCGATGGAACAGTCTGGCGGATCGGTCACTCCGGTCCTGTCTGTGAAGAACCTGACGACGTCGTTCAAGGTGAACGACGAATGGAAGACGGTTGTGCGCAACATCTCGTTCGATGTGGCACCGCGCGAGACGGTTGCGATCGTGGGCGAAAGCGGCTCCGGCAAATCGGTAACGTCGCTGTCGATCATGCGGCTGTTGCAGAAGAATTCGAGCCGCATCGAGGGGCAGGTCTTTCTTCAGGGCAAGGAGCTTCTTGCCCTGCCGGAGGAAGAGATGCGGCGCGTGCGCGGCAACGACATCTCGATGATCTTCCAGGAGCCGATGACCTCGCTCAATCCGATCTTCCCGATCGGAAAGCAGATCGCCGAGGCGCTGACGGTTCACACCAACATCTCCAAGGCCGAGGCAAAGGCGGAGGTGATACGGCTTCTCGAGAAGGTTCGCATCCCCAACGCCAAGAGCCGTTTCGACGAATACCCGCACCAATTTTCCGGCGGCATGCGCCAGCGCGTGATGATCGCCATGGCACTTGCGGCCAAGCCGAAGCTTCTGATCGCCGACGAGCCGACGACGGCGCTCGACGTGACGATCCAGGGGCAGATCCTTGACCTCATCAAGATGCTGCAGGAAGAGGAGGGCATGTCGGTCCTGTTCATCACCCACGACATGGGCGTGGTGGCGGAAGTGGCCGACAGGACGATCGTGATGTTCCGCGGCGATGCGGTGGAAACCGGCCAGACTGGCGATATCTTCCATCGCGGCCAGCATGCCTACACGCGGGCGCTTCTGTCGGCTGTGCCGCGGCTAGGCTCGATGGGGCAGAGCAAGCTGCCGATGCGGTTTCCGCTGATCGATGTCAACACAGGCGAACAGCAGGTTCTGGGCGAAGTGTTCGACACGGTTGCCAAGGGCAAGACGCCGATCCTCGACGTGAAGGACCTGACGACGCGGTTCGACATCCATTCCGGCCTTCTCGGACGCAAGTCCGGGGCAGTGCATGCGGTGGAAAAGGTCTCGTTCGATCTCTATGCCGGCGAAACGCTTGCGCTGGTGGGTGAATCCGGTTGCGGCAAGTCGACCACCGGACGGTCCGTGACGCGGCTGATCACCCCGACCAGCGGTACCGTGCAGGTGGACGGCTATGACGTGATGAGCCTCGATCAGCATGCACTTCGAACCATGCGCCGGTCGATCCAGATGGTGTTCCAGGATCCGTTCGCCTCGCTCAACCCGCGCATGAGCGTGGGGTCGGCTGTCGCCGAACCGTTTATCGAGCACAAGCTCGGCACCAAGGCGCAGGCGCGTGAAAAGGCGGCGAACCTTCTCGAAAAGGTCGGACTTTCGGCCGACATGATGCGGCGCTTCCCGCACGAGTTTTCCGGCGGCCAGCGGCAGCGCATCGCGATCGCCAGGGCTTTGATGCTCGATCCGAAGGTGATCGTTGCCGACGAAGCGGTGTCGGCGCTCGACGTGTCGATCAAGGCGCAGGTCTGCAACCTGCTGCTCGACCTGCAGCAGTCTCTCAACCTCGCCTTCCTGTTTATCTCCCACGACATGGCCGTGGTGGAGCGCGTCAGCCACCGGGTGGCGGTGATGTATCTGGGCGAAATCGTCGAGATCGGCCCGCGTGCGGCGGTGTTTGAAAACCCGCAGCATCCCTACACGAAGAAACTGATGTCGGCGGTGCCGGTGCCGGATCCGTCACGGCGCCGGATCAAGCGCAACCTTTCCACCGAAGAGATCAAGAGCCCGATCCGCGCGGTCGATTTCGTGCCGCCGGTGCGGGAATATCGCGAAGTCGGCGCTGGCCATCTCGTGCAGGTGGCCTGACGGCGGACAGCGACGAACAACAGAGAAGGCGGCGCGAACCGGTGCGCCGCCTCGCATCTATCATTTGTCGGATTTCGCGATCTGCAGTATGATCGCCGCATGAGCGACAGGGATGATATCCGCCAGCGGACACTGGAAGCAGCGCATCTGCAGACGATCGAGGGCAACCCTCTCGACGCTGACGATATAGCCATGTTCGAGATGTTCGATCGGGAGGGGTTTTCGGTCGAACAGCAGCTCGATTACGTGCGCCGAGACTTGAGGCGGCGAGCAGACTTGGACGCTAAAGAACAGGCGCCAGCGGCGTTCCGCCGATGACTCAAAACCCCGATGAGTGACGATCCTTACGTCTATCCGGGGACCACGCTGTTACGAAACAAGTTCGATATTCGCGATGCAGCCGGGCTGGACCTTGCGGAACGTCGATATTCCACCATCCGCAGCATCCAGAAAATCCCCACGGGTGATTTCGACCTGAAGCATCTGCGGGCCATCCACCGTCATCTCTTCCAGGACGTCTACGACTGGGCTGGTGAGGTCCGGACCGTGGAGATTTCCAAAGGGGCGAGCCAGTTCCAGTTCCGGCAGTATATCGAGACCGGCATGGCCGATGTGCATCGACGCATCATGGCTGGCAATTATCTGCATGATCTTCAGAGACCGGAATTTGCCGCAAAAGTCGCGCCGATCATTGGCGACGTGAACTATGTCCATCCGTTCCGCGAGGGCAATGGGCGCACGCAGGCGCATTATCTGAAGCAGCTTTGTGGACAGGCCGGTCATTGGCTGGATCTGACGAAAATCGATCCCGTGGGATGGATCGAGGCGTCGAAACAGGCGCAGATTAGCAATTATCAAATGATGGAGACGGTGATCTCCGAGGCACTGGGCAAAAGCTCTCTTTGAGGGCGTCGTTGCGCCATCCCCATTTGACAGCCCCTCGAAAAACATGTCAGCAAATCGACAAGAGGAGATTTACTGCCATGGCTAAACGGTCTGACACCCAAGGCCGGCTCGACGATGCTGCGCGCGCGGGCTGGCTCTATTACGTCGCGGGGAGGACCCAGGACGAGATCGCCAATGCCATGGGCATTTCCCGCCAGTCGGCCCAGCGGCTCGTGTCGCTTGCGGTTGCCGAGCGGTTGATCAAGGTCCGGCTCGACCATCCGATCTCCGCCTGTCTCGAACTCGCTGAAGGGCTGCGCAAGAAATACGATCTCAAGCATGCGGAAATCGTGCCAAGCGATCCGGGCGGCAGCTCGTCCACCGTCGGCATTGCCGAAGCCGGGGCGGGCGAGATCGAGCGCTGGCTGAAACGGCCGGATCCGATCATCATCGCCGTCGGGACAGGTCGGACGCTGAAAGCCGCTGTCGATCAGCTGCCGCCGATGGAATGCCCGCAGCACCGTATCGTGTCGCTGACCGGCAATATCGGGCCGGACGGGTCGGCCGCCTATTACAACGTCATCTTCTCGATGGCCGATGCCATCAAGGCGCGGCATTTTCCCATGCCGCTGCCGGTCCTTTGTGCCTCCATCGAGGAGCGCGAC
>NZ_JAALXU010000004.1:0-10930 GCF_013317225.1 Neorhizobium sp. AL 9.2.2 | reverse complement strand
GCCTATTACAACGTCATCTTCTCGATGGCCGATGCCATCAAGGCGCGGCATTTTCCCATGCCGCTGCCGGTCCTTTGTGCCTCCATCGAGGAGCGCGACACGCTGCATGACCAGGCGCTCGTGCGCTCGACGCTTGCGCTCGGGGCGCAAGCAGACGTCACCTTTGTCGGGATCGGCGAACTCGGCGTCGATGCGCCGCTTTGCGTCGACGGATTTCTGGATCGCGACGAAATGGTGTCGCTGGTGGATCGCGGTGCCGCGGGTGAAATTTGCGGCTGGATTTACGATCAGCAGGGTGAGTTGCTCGACAGTGCCGTCAACGGCCGGGTGGCCTCCGTGCCGATCCCGTCGCGCGAGACCTGCTGTGTCATTGGCATTGCCCAAGGCAAGAAGAAGTGGGTCGCCATGCGCGCAGCCCTGAAAGGCGGACTGCTCAACGGCATCATC
The DNA here is from genome assembly GCF_013317225.1 of Neorhizobium sp. AL 9.2.2. Taxonomy (NCBI): domain Bacteria; kingdom Pseudomonadati; phylum Pseudomonadota; class Alphaproteobacteria; order Hyphomicrobiales; family Rhizobiaceae; genus Neorhizobium; species Neorhizobium sp. AL 9.2.2. Next base: position 10,483 of record NZ_JAALXU010000004.1, on the reverse strand, counting down.
ACCGACGAGGCCGCAGCGCGGTATCTGCTTACTGCTTAAGCGCGGCAGATAGAATTCTGCCTGAAATTTCAGTGAATTGTCGCTTTCGGTTGCATCGCAGCGATGAATTCCCATTGACTTGCGCTAGCTTTATGTGGGTAATTGCCCATGAGCAAAGCGAATGCTCGCATTCCATCTTCTCGGGAGGAAGATATGACTATGAAAATTATTCTGCTGGGCGCCTGCTCAGCTCTGGCCTTTGTGGCCACGACTGCATCTGCCGAAACCCTCACCATTGCGACAGTCAACAACGGCGACATGGTCCGCATGCAGGGCCTGACGTCCGAGTTCACCAAGGCGAACCCGGACATCCAGGTCGAGTGGGTCACGCTCGAAGAAAACGTCCTGCGCGAACGCGTGACGACGGATATCGCGGCCGGTGGCGGCCAGTACGATATCGTCACGATCGGCAACTACGAAGTTCCGATCTGGGCCAAGCAGAAGTGGCTTCTGCCGCTCGAAGGTCTCGGCGACAAGTACGACATGGACGACCTGCTGCCGGCGATCCGCGGTGGTCTTTCGGTTGAAAACAAGCTCTATGCGGCACCGTTCTACGGCGAATCCGCCATGATCATGTACCGCAAGGACCTGTTCGAAAAAGCCGGCCTGAAAATGCCGGAAACCCCGACCTGGGAATTCATCGCTGACGCTGCCAAGAAGATGACCGACCGCAAGGCCGACATCAGCGGCATGTGCCTTCGTGGCAAGGCCGGCTGGGGCGAGAACATGGCCTTCGTTTCGGCGCTGACCAACTCGTTCGGCGGACGCTGGTTCGACGAAAACTGGAAGCCGCAGTTCGATCAGCCGGAATGGAAGGCAGCACTTACCTTCTACGCCGACATGATGAAGAATTCCGGCCCGTCGGGCGCTTCTTCCAACGGCTTCAACGAAAACCTGACGCTGTTCCAGCAGGGCAAGTGCGGCATGTGGATCGACGCGACCGTCGCAGCATCGTTCGTATCGAACCCGAAGGACTCCAAGGTTGCCGACAAGGTCGGTTATGCGCTCTTCCCAAGCAAGGAAGGCGTTGCCAACCACGGCAACTGGCTGTGGTCCTGGAACCTTGCCGTTCCGGCATCGTCCAAGAAGGCTGAATCGGCTCAGAAGTTCATCTCCTGGGCAACCAGCAAGGAATACACGACGCTTGTTGCTGCCAAGGAAGGCTGGGCCAACGTTCCTCCGGGCACGCGCACCTCGCTCTACAAGAACGCGGACTATCAGAAGGCCGCTGCCTTCGCAGCTCCGACGCTTGCTGCCATGGACGCTGCCGACATCACCAAGCCAACGGTCAAGCCGGTTCCTTATACCGGTGGCCAGTTCGTCGCGATCCCTGAATTCCAGGCTCTCGGCACCACGGTCGGTCAGTTGTTCTCGGCTGTTGTCGCCGGCCAGTCCACGGTCGATGACGCGCTTGCCGCCGCTCAGGCAACGGCAACCCGCGACATGACCCGCGCCGGTTACATCAAGTAAGCTTGGTCAAGACACTGCTGTCCGGCATCCGTGCCGGGCAGCAGATCACAGGATGACGATTGGATGCTGAACTGCATCTCGCTGTTCCAGCACGCTACCCTATAAAAACAAGATCATGCCTTCGCGTCCTCCTCTGGCCGCGTGCGGCGCGCTTACCTCCGGGGAGGGGCCTCAAAGATGGCAACGCAAAATACCAAGACGTTGGCACGCCTGATGATGGCGCCCTCCGTCATCGTTCTTTTGGTCTGGATGGCCGTACCGCTCGCAATGACGCTGTACTACTCGTTCCAGAACTACAACCTGCTGACGCCGCAGAACGTGAGCTTCGCAGGCTTCTTCAATTACCAGTATTTCTACACCGATCCGGCCTTCTTCCAGTCGATCTGGAACACGATGCTGCTGGTGCTCGGCGTGCTCGGCATTACCGTCATCGGCGGTGTCGCGATCGCGCTTCTGCTCGACCAGCCGATCTTCGGCCAGGGCATTGTCCGCATTCTGGTGATCTCGCCGTTCTTCGTGATGCCGCCGGTGGCCGCGCTGATCTGGAAGAACATGATCATGCATCCGGGCTACGGCGTGCTGGCGGATCTCGCGCGGTTCTTCGGGGTTCAGCCGATCGACTGGTTTGCCCAGTATCCGCTGTTTGCGGTGATCATCATCGTCGCCTGGCAATGGTTGCCGTTTGCGACGCTCATCCTTCTGACGGCGCTTCAGTCGCTCGACAGCGAGCAGCGGGAAGCCGCCGAAATGGATGGCGCCAATTTCTTCAACCGGTTCATCTACCTGACGCTGCCGCATCTTTCGCGCGCGATCACGGTCGTCATCCTGATCCAGACGATCTTCCTGCTCGGAATCTACGCTGAAATCCTGGTCACCACCAATGGCGGTCCGGGCTATGCGTCCACCAACCTCACCTTCCTGATCTACCGCACCGCACGTCTCGGCTATGACGTCGGCGGGGGTGCAGCGGGTGGTATCATCGCCGTCGTGCTTGCCAACATCGTCGCCTTCTTCCTGATGCGCGCCGTCGGCAAGAACCTGGACAAGTAGGAGGAACGATCATGGCTCGCAAAGTAACAACCGGAGCGAAGATCGGCTGGACAATCCTGGCCTGGGTCGTCGCACTCCTGATCTTCTTCCCGATCCTCTACGCGCTGATCACCAGCCTGAAGACGGAGCAGGAAGCGATCGCCGGCTTCAGCCTGATCCCATCGGGCACGCTTGAGAACTACATCACGGTGCAGACGCAGCGCGATTACTTCAAGCCGTTCATGAACTCGGTGATCCTGTCGGTCGGCTCCACCATCCTCGCGCTGATCATCGCGATCCCCGGGGCCTGGGCGATGGCATTTGCGCCGGGCAAACGCACCAAGGACATCCTGATGTGGATGCTGTCGACCAAGATGATGCCGGCCGTGGCGGTGCTGCTGCCGATCTTCATCCTGTTCCGCAACTTCGGCCTGCTCGACAGCCGCATCGGCCTCACCATCATGCTGACGCTGATCAACCTACCGATCGTGGTGTGGATGCTCTACACATATTTCCGCGAAATTCCGGGCGAAATCCTGGAAGCGGCACGGATGGACGGCGCCAACCTGTGGAAGGAAATCGTCTACGTGCTGACGCCGATGGCGGTTCCCGGCATCGCCTCGACGCTGCTCCTCAACATCATCCTTGCCTGGAACGAAGCGTTCTGGACGATCCAGCTGACCACGACCAACGCGGCTCCGCTGACGGCCTTCATCGCCTCTTTCTCCTCGCCGCAGGGTCTGTTCTGGGCAAAGCTTTCGGCGGCCTCGACCATGGCCATCGCGCCGATCCTCATCCTCGGCTGGTTCAGCCAGAAGCAACTCGTTCGCGGCCTCACGTTTGGCGCGGTTAAGTAAGGATCACTTTCATGGGCAGCATTACTCTTTCCAAAGTGTCGAAGACGTTCGGCGAAGCCAAGGTCATCCCGTCGATCGATCTCGAAATCAACGACGGCGAGTTCGTCGTGTTCGTCGGACCGTCGGGTTGCGGCAAGTCCACGCTTCTGCGTCTCATTGCGGGGCTTGAAGACGTGACCGGCGGCCAGATCAAGATCGATGGTCGCGACGTGACGGACGCCGCTCCGGCCGAACGCGGGCTTGCGATGGTGTTCCAGTCCTATGCGCTCTATCCGCATATGAGCGTGCGCAAGAACATCGCCTTCCCGCTCAAGATGGCGAAGATGGAACAGTCGGCGATCGACAAGAAGGTCGCCGATGCGGCGCACATCCTCAACCTCACCGATTATCTCGAGCGTCGCCCCGGCCAGCTTTCGGGCGGCCAGCGCCAGCGCGTGGCGATCGGCCGTGCGATCGTGCGCGAACCATCGGCCTTCCTGTTCGACGAGCCGCTCTCGAACCTCGATGCGGCGCTGCGCGGCACGATGCGTCTTGAGATCAGCGACCTGCACAACCAGCTGAAGACCACGATGGTCTACGTCACGCATGACCAGATCGAAGCCATGACCATGGCCGACAAGATCGTGGTGCTCAACCGCGGCAATATCGAGCAGGTCGGTTCGCCGCTCGAGCTTTACAAGTCGCCGCGCAATCTGTTTGTCGCAGGCTTTATCGGTTCGCCGAAGATGAACCTGCTCGAAGGCGATTACGCCAAGGCGAAAAACGGCAAGACCGTTGGCGTGCGTCCCGAACATATCGGGCTTTCCAAGGACAGCGGTCTGTGGAAAGGCCGTGTTTCGGTTGCCGAACACCTGGGCGCCGACACGTTCCTGCATCTCGACGTTGAAGGTATCGGCCCGATCACGGCGCGTGCCGGCGGCGAGTTCGGCGCGAGCTATGGCGACACCGTCTACCTGACGCCGGATGAAACCAAACTGCATCGCTTCGACGACAAGGGTCTTGCGATCCGGGCCTGAATGATCCCAAAGGCCTGAACAGCAGGCCAATCGGAGTATGAGAAAATGACTGTGAAGCTTTCGTTGGCAACTCTCAAGGATGCCGCAGCGACCGCTGGCGTGCCCGCCTACGATCCGAAGACGCTCTCCCCCGGCATCGTACATTTCGGCGTCGGCAACTTCCACCGCGCCCACCAGGCGATCTACCTGGACGACCTGTTCAACATCGGCAAGGGCCACGACTGGGCCATCATCGGCGCAGGCGTGATGCCGTCCGATGCCGCCATGCGCGACAAGCTGAAGGCGCAGGATTTCCTCACCACCGTCGTGGAGCAGGACAACAACAAGACCGGCGCCCGCGTGACCGCGCCGATGATCGACATCATCGCGCCTGATGACAAGGCTGCGCTGATCGAGAAGCTGGCCGATCCGACCATCCGCATCGTCTCCATGACGATCACCGAGGGCGGCTATTTCATCGACGCGTCCGGCCACTTCAACCCGGCCCATCCGGCCATGGTGGAAGACGGCAGCAACCCGGATGCGCCGAAGACGGTGTTCGGGCTGATCCTTGCCGGCCTCAAGCTTCGCCGTTCGCGCGGCCTTGCGCCATTCACGATCATGTCCTGCGACAACATCCCCGGCAACGGTCACGTGACGGAAAACACCGTCGTTGGTCTCGCCAAGCTTTCGGATCCGGATTTTGCGACCTGGATCCACGACAATGTCGCCTTCCCGAATTCGATGGTAGACCGCATCACGCCGGCCACCGGTCAGCGCGAAGTCGATATCCTGAAGAATGACTACAATATCGACGATAACTGGCCGGTGTTCTGCGAAGAGTTCAAGCAGTGGGTGATGGAAGATCATTTCCCGCTCGGCCGTCCGGCGCTTGAAGAAGTCGGCGTTCAGTTCGTGCCCGACGTCGCGCCCTACGAGCTGATGAAGCTGCGCATCCTCAATGGAGGCCATGCGACGATCGCTTATCCCGGCGAGTTGCTGGACATCCATTTCGTGCACGAGGCAATGGAGCATCCGCTGATCCGGGCTTTCCTTGCCAAGCTCGAGAAGGAAGAGATCATCCCGATCGTGCCGCCGGTTCCAGATACCAGCCTCGACGACTATTTCGACCTGATCGAGCACCGTTTCCTCAACCCGAAGATCGGCGACACCATTCCGCGCCTGGCGCAGGACGGTTCCAACCGCCAGCCGAAGTTTATCCTGCCATCGACCCGCGACCGGCTGGACCAGGGCCTCGACATTGTCGGGCTCTCGCTTGTGTCTGCCCTGTGGTGCCGCTATTTTGCGGGCACGTCGGATAGCGGTCGCCAGATCGTGTTCAACGATACGAGTGCCGAAAAACTGCAGGCTGCCGCGATCAAGGCCAAGGACGATCCGGACGCGTTTCTGGTGTTCGACGAGATCTTCGGCGAGGTCTCGACGTCGGACCTGTTCCGCAAGCGGTTTGCGCATGCGCTGAAGACGCTCTGGACGGAGGGCACGGCCAAGACGCTGCAGCTCTATCTCGACGACCAGCTCGTCAAGGATTGAGGTGAACACCGTGACGGGAATTAGCGCAATCAAACCACGCCATCTCGTGATCTTCGATTGCGACGGCGTCCTCGTCGACAGCGAGCCGCTGTCGGTGCGGGTTCTGGTGGCTGCGCTCAACCGCCACGGTATCGAAATGGCCGAGGAGGAAGCCTATGAGCGCTTCCTCGGCCGCAGCCTGGCGACCATGCGCCAGGTCATGGACGAGGAATACGGTTTCCACACCGGGCCGGAATTTCTCGAGGGTATGCGCACCGATCTCTACAGCCTGTTCAAGGCCGAGCTGAAGCCGATCCCCGGCATCGCCGAAACGCTCGAGGCGCTCGGGCTTCAAGCCTGCGTCGCATCCTCGAGCAATCCCGACCGCATCCGGCTGTCGCTGACGATCACCGGCCTGATCGACAAGCTCGATCCCCATATCTTTAGCGCCACAATGGTGAAGAACGGCAAGCCCGCGCCGGACCTCTTCCTGCTGGCAGCAAGCGAAATGGGGTTCGCGCCGGAAGATTGCATCGTCATTGAAGACAGCCCCGCGGGCATCGAGGCGGCCCAGCGGGCGGGCATGGCGTCATTCGCCTTTACCGGCGGATCGCACACCCACACTTCCGGATACCGTGACCGGATCGAGGCGCTATCGCCCGACGTCGTGTTTGACGCGATGCCGGATTTGCTCCACCTTGTCCAAAAATATATCGAGGATCGCAACGGTTCGGTTTCCGCAAACACCTGAAGCTCGGCTTTCAGGCTGGCGGGACGCGACGGGGACAGTCTGCGCGACTTACAGGGACAGGAAACAAATCGGGATGCGTGATTTTCTCGTTGCGGTCGATATCGGCACGGCAAGCGCCCGTGCCGGCGTGTTCGGCCGCGACGGAACGCTGATTGCGAAATCCAAACATCCGATCCTGATGTTCCGCCCGCGGGATAAGCACGCCGAACATTCCTCCGAAGACATCTGGTCCGCAACCTGCATCTCCGTGAAAGCGGCGTTGGCCGAGGCTGGGATTTCTGCATCCCAGGTGGCGGCCATCGGCTTTGACGCGACTTGCTCGCTTGTGGCGCGGGACCGCGACGGCGCACCGCTGAGCGTTTCGGTCAGCGGCAACGCGCATCAGGATACGATCGTCTGGCACGACCACCGGGCAATCGCCGAGGCGGAAACGCTGTCTGGAAGCGGCCATGCGGTGCTCGATTTCGCTGGGGGATCGATCTCGCCGGAAATGGAAATGCCCAAGCTGATGTGGCTGAAGCAGAACCTTCCAGACAGCTGGAGCCGGGCCGGTTATTTCTTCGATCTTGCCGATTTCCTGACCTGGAAAGCCACAGGTTCCGCGTCGCGTTCGCGCTGCACGCTGACGGCCAAATGGAATTACCTGGCGCATGAGACGCCGGGCTGGAGCGCGGATTATCTGGCGCTTGCCGGGCTCGACGACCTTATTGAGAAGGGCGGTCTGCCGGACGATACGATCGGGGTCGGCGGCTCTATCGGTCCTCTCAGCGAAAAGGCGGCGGCCGAACTTGGCCTCGATACCAGCGTTCAGGTCGCGCCGGGAATGATCGACGCTTACGCGGGTGCCTATGGCGTGCTTGGCGGTGTTGGGGCGAAAAGCCTGCCAGGCTCGTCGCTGGAGACGAGCGTTGCGCTGATCGGAGGTACATCGAGCTGCATCGTCGCCTTCACCAGGGAGCCGAAACCCGGTCGCAGCCTTTGGGGCCCGTATTACGAGGCGGTACTGCCCGACCATTGGCTGGTCGAAGGCGGACAGTCGGCGGCGGGCGCGCTGCTCGATCATATCGTCATGATGCACGCAGCCGGCGGCGAGCCGACCACCGAGCTGCATGAGCGGATCATTGCCCGTGTCGGCGAGATGCGGGCGGCAGCAGGCGATGACGAGATTGCGCCGGATCTGCACATTCTGCCCGACTTTCACGGCAACCGGTCGCCGCTTGCGGACCCGCATGCGACCGGCGTCATCAGCGGGCTGACGCTCGATACGTCCTTCGACGGGCTTTGCCGCCGCTATTGGCGGACCTGCGTGTCGATCGCGCTCGGCATCCGTCATATTCTCGATGCGATGGCTGACTTTGGGTACCGGTTCGAGACGCTGCACGTGACCGGCGGGCATGTGAACAACCCGCTGCTGGTGGAACTCTATGCGGATGTAACGGGCTGCAAGGTGGTCATCCCGCACAACCGCGATGCGGTTCTGCTCGGAACGGCCATGGCTGCCGCGGTCGCGGGCGGTCTGCACGGCTCGTTGCTTGATGCCGGACATGCGATGAACAGCGGCGGCAGCGAGCGGCTACCCAGCACGGGACGAGACCTTTATGAGCGCGACTACCGGCGGTTCCTTGCGATGATCCGTCACCGCGAAGAGCTGCGGTCGCTGGACTAAGCTGCAACTCAGCCCGAAAGCTGATCCGCCTCGACGATGCGCTCGCCCTTTTCACCGCCGATCGCTGCATCCAGCAGAACTTTTGCCACCACATGGGCCGGGCTGATGCGCAGCCGTCGCGGCAGGAGGGGATGGGCGATCTTCAGCGCGATGCTGGCAAGCCGTTCGCCGAGCCGGAATTCGCTGCGGTCGCCACCCAAAAGGCCGGGCCTGACGATGGTGAGCATGGAAAAGCCGGTGGCGCGGATGGCATCTTCAAGCTCGCCCTTGGTGCGCAGGTAAAGCAGGCTGGACTTCGAATTGGCGCCGGTGGACGAGACGAGCGAGAAACGGGTCGCACCTCGTTCATGCGCGCGCCGGGCCGCACCGAGCGGCGTGGCGTAATCCACCAGACGGAAGGCCTCGTCCGATCCCGCCTTTGCCCGCGTGGTGCCGAGCGCCGAAATGACCGCGTCGACGGTCCACCAGTCCGCGTCGGGAAGACCGCTGCTAAGATCGGTGATGGGATTTTCGAGCTTCGGATGGGCCGGCAAGGCGGTCGGAGGCAGCGGCCGGCGGGTGGGCGCGACGACGCGGGTGACCCGGTCGTCCTTGAGCGCCAGTTCGAGGACGTGGCCGCCGACCAATCCGGTCGCGCCAAGGAGCAGCAGGCTTGTCATGCGGATCTCCGTCACTACCACGCCCGGTGCGGGTGTCTGCCGGTGAGTATATGATTCTCGCGGCGAGATTCCTATATCCACCGGCGCTTGTTCCAGGGCGATGGTTGACCTACATGCTGCGAGCCTAACCTGGAGACGCCGATGATCCTCGACGCCGCACGCCTATCGCTGATCAACCTGTTTGCGCCCGAGACGAGATCGGCCTTCTGGAAGACGCTGGGGCTGACATTCCTGATCCTGATCGGGTTGTGGTTCGGCTTGCGCGAGCTCTTCGCTCTCTACCTCTGGCCGTGGTTTGCCGCCTTTTTTCCGGATGTGCCTGATTGGACGGGATGGCTGACGCTGTTTGCGGCGATCGCGGCCGGCATCGGACTGGCGCTGGTGCTGGCTCTGCTGATCGCGCCGATCACTGCGCTGATTGCCGGCCTGTTTCTCGACGACGTGGCGGCGGTGATCGAGAAGCGCGACTATCCCGGTGATGTGCCGGGCCGGGAAATGCCGCTCGGTCAGGCGATCCTCGGGTCGATCCAGTTTCTCGGCATCGTCATCATCGGCAATGTCATCGCGTTGCTGCTGCTGTTCATTCCCGGCGTCAACCTGATCGCCTTCTTCCTGGTGAACGGGTATCTGCTGGGGCGCGAGTTCTTCGAGTTCGCCGCGATGCGGTTCCGGCGGCCGGCAGAGGCGCGGGCTTTCCGCTCGAAGCATTCCTCTACCGTGTTCGTGGCGGGCCTGCTGATCGCCGGCTTCCTGGCGATCCCCTTCATCAACCTGCTGACGCCGCTGTTTGCGGCCGGGCTGATGGTGCATCTGCACAAGAAGGTATCGAAGCGCGACCCGTCCTTCCGGCTTCAGACGCCGATCACCTGAGGCGGTAGCTCGACCAGCGGTGCTGGGATGGGACAGGTCTTTTCGGGCGACCGACAAAGGTCGGCGATAACGCAGTGCTCGCATTCGGGCTTGCGGGCCTTGCAGGTATAGCGGCCGTGCAGGATCAGCCAGTGATGGGCGTGGAACAGGTACTGGTCGGGGATGACCTTCAGGAACTGCTCTTCGACCTCATCCGGCGTTTTACCGGGCGCCATCAGGCAGCGGTTGCCGATGCGAAACACGTGGGTATCGACGGCAAGCGTCGGGATGCCGAAGGCCATGGACATCACCACATTGGCCGTCTTGCGGCCGACGCCCGGCAGGCGCACCAGGTCCTCGCGCGTGCTTGGCACCTCGGATCCGAACTCGTCGATCAGCATGCGACAGAGCGCGACGACGTTCTTGGCCTTGTTGCGATAGAGGCCGATCGTCCTGATATGGGCGATCACGCCGTCCTCGCCGAGCGCCAGCATCTTTTCCGGCGTGTCGGCAATCTTGAACAGTTCGCGGGTCGCCCTGTTGACGCCGATATCGGTTGCCTGCGCCGACAGCGCCACGGCAACGACGAGCGTAAACGGGTTCACGTGCTCGAGCTCGCCCTTCGGCTCCGGCCGCTG
>NZ_JAALXU010000020.1:0-621 GCF_013317225.1 Neorhizobium sp. AL 9.2.2 | reverse complement strand
CGACCGACCAGAGTGACATGCTTCCTACCTACTCCAGCTCTTCCTCCAGATCCGACCGGCTAGGTCATCCTTGGTATCATCAGAACCGGGCTCGGACATCTTTGGGTCAAAACCCAAAAATACCTGGAAGCATCCAGATCAATCTTCTCTTCACAATTTTGCAGAACAGGCACAAACGCTGATGCGTCGTGCAAACCTTTATTTCTTCAGAAGACAATTCCTGTGCTCACGCGCCGAAGGCGCTCCGCAGGGGCGCCAAACCCGGATATTTGCCAGTGCAAATATCCTAGATGGCGACGCGCTCTGCGCTACACTGCAGCCACACTCAAACTCGAGCAGGCTACGTCAGGACCAAATATGGTGGAGCTTAACGGGATCGAACCGTTGACCCCCTGCTTGCAAAGCAGGTGCTCTCCCAGCTGAGCTAAAGCCCCAATTCTTAAACGGAGGCAAAAGCCAATAGGAATTAGCATAAAGCCCGTCCATCAACACCATAACCCACACGATCTTATCGACTGCGTCCGCCACCCCGACCAGCACCACATTCACCAAGATGAATGGTGGGCCCGGGTAGACTCGAACTACCGACCCCACGCTTATCAAGCGTGTGCTCTAACCAAC
>NZ_JAALXU010000019.1:0-651 GCF_013317225.1 Neorhizobium sp. AL 9.2.2 | reverse complement strand
GCCTTTCATCGGTCGGGTCAGCTTCTTGATAAACCGGTGATCTTGCTCAATCATGTTGTTGAGGTATTTGACCTGCAGGATTTCGATCAGCCAGAACCATCCCTGCAACAGCAGCAGCCTGTTGATGTTTTGCAATCTTGCCAGATTGGCGCCGCTCTTGTCGATGACGACCTTTTCGGGCCAACCATTGTTCTCGATCATGCGAGCGAAGAAGGCGCTGGCCGCAGCCTCATCGCGGCGCTCGGACAGCATGAAATCAAGGGTTTTGCCGAATTTATCGACAGCACGATAGAAATAGGTCCATTTGCCTTTGACCTGGATATAGGTCTCGTCCATTCGCCAGGAACTGCTGGTCGCGGATTTCCGGCGCTGGGCCTGGGCGGCAATCAAGGGCGAATATTTCACAACCCATCTGTTCAGCATCGCGTGGTCAACGACAACACCACGCTCAGCCATAATCTCTTCCAAATCACGATAGGAGACCGCATATCTGACGTAGAAAAACACCGCGTATAAGATCACGTCTTTCGGGGAGTGACTGCCTTTGAAATCGACCATGATCGGGAAACTCAACCTGCTGCTCATCGTTGGCCCAGACCTATGGTATGACCAAACTGGCTGCAAATCCGGTAAAAAGTTCGCGACAGAACC
>NZ_JAALXU010000018.1:0-770 GCF_013317225.1 Neorhizobium sp. AL 9.2.2 | reverse complement strand
TCCCTCCCCTGGCCGGCACCCGAAGCCTTGGCTCTGAAATTCGTCGCCCACCATCTCTGGCAGCCTGATCAGCGCGACATCGACCCCCAACACGGAATGCCGGCCGATGTCGAGCAGAGCCTGCGCGAACAACGGTTTCTCAGATCGCTAGGGCCGCATGCGCCCGATACGGTGCGCCGGCGGCTTGCCAGCTGGTCGACGCTGACGAAATGGCGCGGGCTGACGGGTGTCTTCTCCTCCCCTTCGCTGAAGTCCGCAATCCGTCTTGCTGTCCGCGCGACACCGCGGCCAAGGAAACGCAAAAGCGCCAAGGCGGTGACCGGCGACGTCTTGGCAAATATGCTCGCGACCTGCAGCACCGACAACCTTCGTGATATCCGCGACCGGGCAATCCTGATGGTGGCTTTTGCCTCGGGCGGACGGCGTCGCAGTGAGATTGCCGGTCTGCGCAGGGAGCAGCTCACCGCCGAGCCACCAATCACCGTCGAGGGGGCCCCTCCCCTCCCCTCTCTCGCCATTCACCTCGGTCGCACCAAGACGTCAGGTGCCGAAAGCGATGAGGTCGTTTATCTGACGGGTAGACCTGTGGATGCGCTGAATGCCTGGCTTGCGGCCGGAAGGATCGAGGCGGGGAGCATTTTTCGCAAGATCGATCGCTGGGGGAATGTTTCGAAGCGCGCGCTGGAGCCGAGTGCAGTCAACCAGATCGTCAAACAACGGGCGGAGATGGCTGGACTGGAGCCTGGGGAGTTTTCGGCGCACGGGCTGCG
>NZ_JAALXU010000017.1:0-1089 GCF_013317225.1 Neorhizobium sp. AL 9.2.2 | reverse complement strand
AATGGCAAAGAGCAAGTTTGAGCGCAATAAGCCTCACGTCAACATTGGCACGATCGGTCACGTCGACCACGGCAAGACGTCGCTGACTGCGGCGATCACGAAGTACTTCGGCGAATTCAAGGCCTACGACCAGATCGACGCTGCTCCTGAAGAGAAGGCCCGCGGCATCACCATTTCGACGGCACACGTCGAATACGAGACGCCAAACCGCCACTACGCACACGTCGACTGCCCCGGCCACGCCGACTACGTCAAGAACATGATCACCGGTGCAGCGCAGATGGACGGCGCGATCCTGGTTTGCTCGGCTGCCGACGGCCCGATGCCACAGACCCGCGAGCACATCCTGCTTGCTCGTCAGGTTGGCGTTCCGGCAATCGTCGTGTTCCTCAACAAGGTTGACCAGGTCGACGACGAAGAGCTTCTCGAGCTCGTCGAACTGGAAGTCCGCGAACTTCTGTCGTCCTACGACTTCCCGGGCGACGACATTCCGATCGTCAAGGGTTCGGCTCTGGCCGCTCTTGAAGATTCGAACAAGAAGATCGGCGAAGACGCCGTTCGCGAACTGATGGCAGCTGTTGACGCCTACATCCCGACGCCTGAGCGTCCGATCGACCAGCCGTTCCTGCTGCCGATCGAAGACGTGTTCTCGATCTCGGGCCGTGGTACGGTCGTGACCGGTCGCGTCGAGCGTGGCATCGTCAAGGTTGGTGAAGAAGTCGAAATCGTCGGCATCCGCGCCACGACCAAGACGACTGTTACCGGCGTTGAAATGTTCCGCAAGCTGCTCGACCAGGGCCAGGCCGGCGACAACATCGGCGCTCTGATCCGTGGCGTACAGCGTGACGGCGTCGAGCGTGGCCAGATCCTGTGCAAGCCAGGTTCGGTCAAGCCGCACAAGAAGTTCATGGCAGAAGCCTACATCCTGACGAAGGAAGAAGGCGGCCGTCATACGCCGTTCTTCACGAACTACCGTCCTCAGTTCTACTTCCGTACAACGGACGTGACCGGTATCGTTTCGCTTCCTGAAGGCACGGAAATGGTTATGCCAGGCGACAACGTCACCGTTGAAGTCGAGCTGATCGTTCC
>NZ_JAALXU010000015.1:0-1433 GCF_013317225.1 Neorhizobium sp. AL 9.2.2 | reverse complement strand
TATGTGGACGGCCCCCGACTTGCAAGATATCTCGAGATAATTTGACCAGATCGCTTGCGTCCATATGTCCGGCCTGTTGTTGCGTCCGCACATGAACGCTGGCCAAGATGGTTTCCGCAACACAGGTCCCAAACATCAAGGCGGCCTTGAGGAGCCAAAGGGATTTCCGGAGTATCCTGTGTCCCGGATCGATCGATCACACCATCTGCTATTATCCTGCAAGTTGTTGTATCACAAACACGTGGTGAAGATCAGGATATCCAGGGTTCTTGCTCGCCAATCTTCATGTGGCGCATCCCGTCAAAGCTGCTCCTGATTGTGCGCTGTATGTTTGCCCAGAGATCTGTATGTTTGCCCAGAGATCATGAGTTTCCAGGCTATGCGCGCCATCTTGTTGGCAAGTGCGACAGCTGCCAGTTTAGGCGGCTTACGTCTGAGCAGTTCCGCCAACCATTGAGAAGCCTTACCAGATCGCCGCGCGTGATGAATGACAGCGGTTGCTCCTGCCACCAAGACGGCCCGCAGAGCTTCATCGCCGGCTCGCGTGATACCACCGAGCCGCAGCTTGCCGCCGGTCGAGTGATCTTTTGGCGTCAACCCTATCCAGGCTGCGAACTGGCGGCCAGATTGGAACAGCTCCGGAGCGGGTGTCTTCATGATCAAAAGAGCCGAACCGATTGGGCCAATGCCGGGAATGGTGTTGAGACGTCTGCTGCGTTCGTCGTTACGCTGCCATGCCTTTACCTTGGCCTCCACAGCCGCAATCTTCTTTTCCAGCTGAGCGTATTCCTCGGCCTGGCTCATGAACAATTCCTGTGCGAGCTCTGGCACAGTTTTCTCAACTTGTACCCTTTCGAGCAGCATCGGAATATGTGCTAGCCCCTTGGCTGCGGAAATGCCGAATTCATTGGCGTAGCCCCGTATAGCGTTGGCGAGTTGGGTTCTGTTGGCTATCAGACGGGTACGGACGCTGATCAGCATGAGTGCCGCTTGCTCATCCACTGTCTTAACCGGAACAAACCGCATCGTTGGGCGGCTCATCGCCTCGCACAGCCCTTCGGCGTCGGCAGCGTCATTCTTGTTCCGCTTGACTTGACATATGGCTTGGCGAGTTGTGGCGCGATCATTTTTACCTCATGTCCAAATGAGGTGAGTAAGCGCGCCCAATGATGCGAACCACCACAGGCCTCGATCGCGACCAAGGTTGGCGGGCAGGTCGTGAAGAAGTCGATCATCTCCTTGCGGCGCATTTTCTTACGCAAGACCGGCTTGTCTGCAGCATTTACGCCATGCAACTGAAAAACATGCTTTGACGTATCCATGCCAATACGAATAATCTTGTCCATGGGCGGACCCTTCGATTGAGATCTAAACAGCTCATTCTGGTACATTTCGATGCCGTTCAGGGGCCGTCCACTCCAACATCAAGAGCA